>JANBVI010000074.1 GCA_024239075.1 Fischerella sp. CENA71
CAGTTGTGGATACCGTTAGCAATTTCGGTTGCGTTTTGCAAAGCACCTTGGCTAGCTTGGTTGGCTACGGTATTAGCAGTACCAACAGCAGCACCGTTTTGTGCGACGTTTTGACCAGAAATTTGAGCGTTGTAGCTACCAGTACAGGAAGCGCCATTCTTAATCTTGGTAATACCTTGGATTGCTGTTTGGTCAGCGCTGTTAACAACTGTGTTACCAAAACCTGCTGCTGCACCGTTTTGAGTCGCATTTTGTTGGTTGCTTTGAACATCAGCGAAAGCTGCACCAGGAGCAATCATCAAACCAGCAGCCAGTAAACCGAAAGCAAAAGATTTCTTCAACATTTTTGTAGACCTCATTAATTGTGTGTGTATTGCTTGTTGTGATTTTGAGTTGGGGATGGGCGTTGTGTTGCATCATCCCTTGAAATTTAGTAAAACTTAGTAGCAGTTGTGGATACCGTTAGCAATTTCGGTTGCGTTTTGCAAAGCACCTTGGCTAGCTTGGTTGGCTACGGTATTAGCAGTACCAACAGCAGCACCGTTTTGTGCGACGTTTTGACCAGAAACTTGAGCGTTGTAGCTACCAGTACAAGAAGCGCCATTCTTAATCTTGGTGATACCTTGGATTGCTGTTTGGTCAGCGCTGTTGACAACTGTGTTACCAAAACCTGCTGCTGCACCATTTTGAGTCGCATTTTGTTGGTTGCTTTGAACATCAGCAAAAGCTGCACCAGGAGCAATCATCAAACCAGCAGCCAGTAAACCGAAAGCAAAAGATTTCTTCAACATTGTTTTAGACCTTTGTGTATTGCGCGTTGTTTGTGTGTTGTGTATTTTTAGTTAGAGAATTTACACCCTTGACTCTTCATTCGGTTATTTATTTTTGACCTTTAGAAGTTGTTTTTGGTTTCTCTGTCGTGTTTTTGTTTTGTTAATGAGAGCTACAAAGCCCAATTTCTCGATTCCGGATTCGTCTAAAAGATTTTTGGGAAAAAGTTTGGTTGGGCTTTATCTACCCTCAGATATAAGGAGGAGTAGAAACTAGGGATTAGGAATTCAGTGAATTTGAACAAGAGCTTTCAGGATTCCTAAGACCCAGTTACCAAAGCATTCACCCTTTAACTTCTACTTCAATGCTCTTGTCAAAATTTATTTTGCAAGAGATGTGAGGTGGTAGTCAACCTCATACCTAATATTTTTAACCAAAAATCTTGGGTGTAGTCAAGAGCTGGGTTAAATTTTTTAGCCACTAGATTTTTTTAATGCCAGCTACATTTTTTTGATGTTAGGATCTACGACTAAAGGTAAATCAAAAGTGCTGTGGCTGTGAAACGGAAAGCAAAACCAAACATCGCTTTTCTGCGGGAAAAAGCAGGGCTAACTCAGCTGGAGTTATCGCGTCTTGTGGGCGTGACAGAAAGCACTATTCAAAATTGGGAAAGTGGCAGAACTGGAACAGAACAAATCGAAAGAATCATTAAGTTTTGTAAAGCACTCAATTGTCAAGTAGAAGATTTAATTGAGTATGCAAGTACGCCGCAAGAGCCAGCGACAAAGCCTAGTTCCCTGAGCGATATACATAATATGTTGGGGACAGATGAACCTTCATCTACTTCCAGTCCCGATCCAAAAACTGATCAAAAGTGGCAAGAGTCAAGAGTTAAGGGTCAATAGTTATTTGTCATTAGTAGAGACGCGATTCTACTCTTACGAGAAGCTGCTCTTACGAGCGTCTACGCGTCTGTACAATAGTCATTTGTTGATGGTTAAAAATAAGTTAACAGTAAGTAATAGAATTTTTGATAATTGATAAGTGATAGCTGATAGCTGAATACACACCTCACACCTTATTCCTCAATTTTTAATTTCAGAGTTTGCTGCCACAATGTGTCTATAGTTACAAAGTGGTAGCCTTGTTGAAGTAATTTGGGGATAAGTAAGTTAGTAATTTCGGCGACATCTTCTCCGCCACAAACACCATCATGCAAAACGATAATAGAGCCTCTTTTGACGTGTTGTAGAACTCGCTGTACTACGGTGTTAACTCCGGGCCGTACCCAATCTTCTGGTACTACAGTCCACATTACAGATCGATAATTCCACTGCTGTAATAGGTTTAATGTTTTAGGTGTAAATAAGCCGTTAGGAGGCCTAACATCACGTACTTGTGTTGGTTGCAGTTCGCAAGCATCATAAATGACAGCTTGAGTTCTTTCTAAACTGTCTTTGAGTTCATGAGGCGAGAGTAGAGGAAAATTATGATGATAGTAACCGTGCAACCCGATCCAATGTCCGCGATCGCACACTTCTTTAGCTAAACTAGGCGAACGCTTCACACAAGCACCCAACCAAAAGAAATTTGCTGTCACTTGGTAACGATCTAAAACTTCTAATAGTCTGGGTGTGTATTGCGGATGAGGACCATCATCAAAAGATAAGGCGATCGCTTTAGAATTAGACTCACCCCCCCACAGACAAGTCGGAAAAGTTGGTTTCAGAATGGGGTGTAAAAGCGGAAATAGAGGATAAAGCTGCATTTATGGATCATACGTGCTGTTAATTTATATTTTACAAAAATTAATTTATTTACAGTGCATACCCACAATATTGCCTATAAGCCCGCAAGTCATCCGCGATGTTCCCCGCGTCTCTATTTTTTGGTGCATATTTACTTTTCGTAACTCTCTTTATGTAACAAATTCTGTAACAGCGCCATAGTTTCAGCCTTTACCCATCTAGATTAGAACAAAATTAAGCATAATCCCTGAATTAACGGGTAATGGTGTTCAAGTATATACAAGATATTCGCGATTATCAAATTCTTTTTCTGTCTTTGTTTCTAGTGCTGGGAATTGGTACAAGAGACTGGACATTACGACCAGAGTGGATTGCAGTCATAATAGTTACCTGTCTGTCAACACAATGGTTGTTGTCATTGGTTATTGGTTGGTTAACAAAATTTATTGATCAAGAACAGGAGACTAATGACAAAGGACAAATAACCAATCTTCGCAGTCCTTTAATTACTGCTTTGGGACTTAGCTTATTGTTGCGGGCTGATCATTGGACAACAATGGTGTTTGCAGCAGTAGTTGCGATCGCCAGTAAATTTGTCTTCAAAATAGGTGATAAACATTTCTTCAACCCTGCCAATTTTGGCATTATCTCAGCTTTAATACTTACCCCCGATGCTTGGGTTTCTCCGGGACAGTGGGGTGAAGATTGGTGGTATGGGTTGTTATTTGCTGGAACTGGTGGCTTGATTCTCAAAAAAGTCGGACGTTGGGATACGACAGCTGCTTTTTTAGGTGCATATGCTGTCTTAGAAGCGATTCGTAACTTTTATTTGGGTTGGACTTGGGATGTATATTGTCACCGCTTAATGAGCGGATCTTTATTACTGTTTGCTTTGTTTATGGTGACAGATCCTCGCTCAATTCCCAATGCCCGTATGGCGCGTGTAGTTTGGGCAATATGCATCGCCATATTGACTTTTATTTTACGGAATTATTTCTTTCTCTCTACTGCTGTTTTCTGGGCATTATTTACCCTAGCGCCTTTGACGGTGCTATTGGATGTGATTTGGGAAGCACCTCGTTTTGGGTGGAGTGGGGAGAGTAACTATAAACAAAAAATAACAACTAACTATTCTTGAATTATGAAATACTTAAGATTTTTGATTTCGTTATTGCTGATATTTGCGGTTGTATTTTGTTTTGCGCCCACAGCTTGGGCTTTTTGCGGTTTTTATGTTGCTAAAGCAGATACGAAACTATATAACAAAGCTTCGCAGGTGGCGATCGCACATAGTGGTGATCGGACTGTGTTGACGATGGCTAATGACTATCAAGGTGATGTGAAAGATTTTGCGATCGTTGTACCTGTACCTACTGTTATCCAAAAAGAACAAGTACGTGTCGGCAATCCTAAAATTATCGAACGTTTGGATGCTTTTAGCGCCCCACGATTAGTAGAGTATTATGATTCTGATCCCTGCGCCCCTCTCTACGAGAGCGATTCGTTGCAATCTGCACCTGCACCAATAGCAGCACAAAACCAGGGAGGGTTCAGAAAAAGAGGTGATAATTTGGGTGTAACTGTTGAAGCACGGTTTAACGTTGGTGAATACGATATTGTCATTTTGAGTGCTAAAGAATCGGGGGGGTTGGAAACTTGGCTAATTCGCAATGGCTACAAAATTCCCAGAGGAGCGAAACAGTTACTTAAACCCTACATTCGTCAACAGATGAAGTTTTTTGTGGCTAAAGTCAATCTAGATAAGTTTGATGAGACGGGCTATCAAAACTTGCGTCCATTGCAAATATCTTACCAATCGCCCAAATTCATGCTGCCAATTCGTTTGGGTATGATCAATGCTGCAACAGATCAAGATTTAATAGTTTATATTCTTTCGCCTAAAGGACAAGCAGAACTTACCAACTACCGTACCGTCAAAGTACCTTCTGACGCGAATATTCCTCTGTTTGTCAAAAATGAATTTGGCGAATTTTATAAATCCATGTTCCAAACTGCTTACACCAAAGAAGACCGGAAAGTAGGATTTTTAGAATACGCTTGGGATATGGGTAGTTGTGATCCCTGTTCTGCTGAACCGCTAAATTCAGAAGAACTGAAAGAAGCAGGCGTCTTTTGGTTAAATGATTTCCCTCCAAATATTAATCAGTCAGCACCTTTTCGTCCTTCCATTGTTTCCAACAACGCTTTTATCACTCGGCTTCACGTCCGCTACACCCGCGACAAATTTCCCGAAGATTTAATTTTCCAAGAAACATCTAACCGTGAAAACTTCCAAGGACGTTATATTTTGCAACATCCATTCACAGGTGAAGCAAAGTGTCAAGCAGGGAGAGAATACAAACGGTCTTTAGGAAAGCGCTTTGAACAAGAGGCACAAACTCTTGCTAAACTAACCAATTGGAATATTCAAGATATCCGTAAAAAAATGAACCTCAACGGTCAGGTTAGTGTTTCTTGGTGGCGAGTGCTTCTTTCTTGGATCGGACTGTAGTTGAATTGGGGATCAGGGATCGGGAAGGGGGACAAGGGACAAGGGAGACAAGGGTAAAAAGGGGGACAAGGGGGACAAGGAAGAATTATTCACCAAGTCTTTTCCTATTCTATTGCCCGTTCCCCGATCCCTAATCCCCAATCCCCAATCCCCATTACCCCTTATCCCCAAAGGGAACCCCACCTTCCCCAATCCCCAATCCCCGATCTCAAATGCCAATTCTACGCAATACTTAGAAAAGGCTTGCTGTGTTCACGAAAAGTATGATGCAAACATTGGAGGAAAACTTACGACGCTTAGTTGATGAAGCCTGTGGACATCCGGTTGGAAGCCCGCAGCGTCAGAAACGACTGACACAAATTATCCGCTTGAGTACTGGCAAACTTTGGAAAGAGAGTACGCCTTACTATCAAGATGCGCTGCAACAGACATGGTTGTACTTTTGTGCCAATATTTGTAAAGCATATGATCCGACGCGGGGATCTGTGATTACCTGGTTGAATGCTTATCTGAGATGGAGACTGCAAGATTTTTATACTCAACAACGGGAGGAAAACGCTAAAAAAGCCCCTCCCAGTATTAATCAGTCTGCTTCTGGCGATCGCATTGAAACTATATATCCTGAAGATAAGTTACCTGCTTCTCCCGATATACCTCCAATTTTAGAAACGGTGAAGTCATGGGCGGAAGAAGATATTGATGGAGAACTACGCAACCTTCATGTTCAAGGACACCCCCATGTAAATTGTCAAATGTTAATTTTGAAACGCTTACCACCAGAGGTAGGCTGGAAGGAGTTATCAGCAGAATATAATCTACCAGTTTCTACTTTGAGTAGTTTTTATCAACGTCAGTGCTTACCAAGGTTACGCAAATTTGCTGAAAAAGAAGGTTATTTATAGATAAAAATCTTACTTTTATGACTTACACAAACTTCGTGACTCGCTTGAATCCCAAAACTATGATCGTCAAGCCTGGTACAAAGATCAGTATGAAAGACTTTGACCCAGACTACAAGAGCGATTTCCAAAAAAGTGAAGCCCAAGAGCTATTACAATGGGGCGTCAAGGAGTTAGCGAAGTATCAGGATATGCTTTATGCTCAAGACACTTATGCTTTGCTGATTGTGCTTCAGGCTTTAGATGCTGCTGGTAAAGATAGCACTATTAAACACGTCATGTCAGGACTTAATCCTCAAGGTTGTCAGGTGTTTAGTTTCAAAGCTCCTTCCGCTGAGGAACTAGATCACGATTATTTGTGGCGATCGTTCAAAGCTTTACCAGAACGGGGACGCATCGGGATTTTCAATCGTTCTTACTACGAAGAAGTCCTAGTGGTACGTGTCCATCCAGAACTCCTCACCAAGCAAAAACTACCTCCCCAAACAACAGACAAACACATTTGGCAACAAAGATTTGAAGAAATAAATAACTTTGAAAAATATCTTGTTAATAATGGCATAGTAGTACTGAAATTTTTCCTCAACGTTTCAAAAGAAGAGCAGAAAAAGCGCTTTTTGAAGAGAATTGATCTGCCTGAAAAAAACTGGAAATTTTCGACCAGTGATGCCCAAGAACGGCAATTCTGGGATGAATATATAAAAGCCTATGAAGATGTTTTTAATCATACGAGTACAGAATGGGCGCCTTGGCATATTATCCCAGCCGATCATAAATGGTTTACGCGCATTTCTGTAGCTTATTTTATCTACGAGAAGATGAAATCCCTCAATTTGGGATATCCCAAAGTCAGTGAAGAACATTACACAGAACTGTTAAGAGCAAAGGAAATTCTCGAAACAGAGGAGTAATTGAATTTGGACAAGGGAAGGGAGGCAAAACAGTTAAAAATTAAAAATTAAAAATTGGGAAGGAGGACATGGGATTAATTTTTCTCTGTTGTCTTCCCACACTCTCCACTCCCCACACCTCCCTCTGTTATCTTCTTTTCGGATGGTTGTTTTGGCATAGTTTCACGGTATTCTGGACGTAGCCGAACCATAGCAGCATAGGTCGAGGGCAAATGCAGACAACAGCAGCAGAACAAACTAATCCCTTGGCTGGAAAACCTGCTCCAGCCGACATTTTGATTAATGTTGAACAGCTTTTGGATCAGTACTACACGGTTCACCCCGATCCGAACAATCCACTAGAACGTGTTAGTTTTGGAACATCAGGACATCGTGGTACTTCAGCTAATGGTACATTCAATGAAGACCATATTCTTGCAGTATCTCAAGCGGTTGCTGAATATCGCAAGAGTCAGGGTATTAATGGGCCGCTGTACATGGGTATGGATACACATGCACTCTCGGCTCCTGCTCAAAAGTCTGCGTTAGAAGTCCTAGCAGCGAACAATGTAGAAGTTTATATCGCCGCAGGTGAAGGTTATGCACAATACACACCAACGCCAGCAGTATCCCACGCCATCCTCACCTATAACAAAGGTAGAACTAGTGAATTAGCAGACGGGATCATTATTACCCCATCTCATAACCCCCCAAGTGATGGTGGTTTTAAATACAACCCACCTTCCGGTGGACCGGCGGAACCTGAAATTACTAAATGGATTCAAACCCGCGCAAATGAGTTGATGGCAAATAACAACCGGGATGTGAACCGAATTAGTTATGAATCTGCGTTACAGGCAGCCACAACTCACTATTTTGACTTTATTACTCCTTACGTCAATGATCTCGAAAATATTGTTGATATCGACGTAATTAGATCCTCTGGTATCCGCATCGGTGTTGATCCCTTGGGTGGATCAAATATTGCCTACTGGCAACCGATCGCACAACGTTATGGTTTAAATATTACCGTAGTTAATAACACAGTTGATCCGACTTTCCGCTTTATGAGCGTAGATTGGGACGGCAAAATCCGTATGGACTGCTCATCACCCTACGCTATGGCTGGCTTAGTCAAGTTTAAAGATGACTATGATATTGCTTTTGGTAATGACACAGACTCAGATCGCCACGGGATCGTTACCCCCAGCGTGGGATTGATGAACCCCAACCACTTTTTATCTGTAGCGATTTGGTATTTATTTACTAATCGTAGTGGCTGGCCAGCAACAAGTGCGATCGGCAAAACTTTGGTCAGTAGTAGTATGATTGACCGAGTTGGAAAAGAGATTGGACGCCAAGTTTGTGAAGTCCCCGTCGGCTTTAAGTGGTTTGTAGACGGTTTGCTTGATGGTTCCTTTGGTTTTGGTGGTGAAGAAAGTGCTGGTGCTTCTTTCCTGCGTAAGGATGGAACCGTCTGGACAACAGATAAAGATGGTATAATTATGGATCTGCTTGCGGCTGAAATTACAGCACGTACAGGTAAAGATCCTGGTTTGCACTATCAAGATTTAACGGCTAAACTGGGCAAACCATTCTATAAGCGGATCGATTCTCCCGCTTCACCAGAACAAAAAGCGCGTCTAGGTAAACTCGCACCAGAAGATGTGAAAGCTTCCACCCTGGCTGGCGATCGCATTACTGCCAAATTAACCAATGCTCCCGGTAACAACGCCCCAATTGGTGGATTGAAAGTAACAACAGAAAATGGCTGGTTTGCAGCTCGTCCCTCTGGTACAGAAAATGTATGCAAAGTCTATGCTGAAAGCTTTAAAAGCGAAGCTCACCTAGAGGAAATTTTGCAAGAAGCAACAGAAATTGTTGCGAATGTCGTTTAATAATCACATTTGTGAGATCCCAAATACAAACAATCGCCGCCCTGGACTAAAATTAGGGCGGCGATTATATGCTTTTCTGATGTAGCGATCGCTGCTAGAAATTTTTTCTAAACAACTATAAATGATTCATAATTAAATAAGAATGCTCCTTTATTTTTAAAGGTCTGATAACAATTCCCAAAAATCCCACTACACATGAATAATGTTTGGAAAGGCACACAGCAGTGCGCCTCTAAGACTGAAATATTTAGTCATCTTTTTGAGAATTGATCTTACTTTTTACTTTTTACTTATTAAATGTGGTCTGAATTAACAAAAGCGATCGCTAACATCAATATTCCTGCTGATTGGCTCGGCATCAGAGTAGTTAAAGAAACATTCTTTCATCGTGCTGTCCGTGATGGCTTACCCCAACGCCACGGTAAATCTGCCACCACAGGAGCCATGCTGGAAGTCATGGTTAACGGCTGTATTGGCTATGCAGCAACTAATTCTCTCCAACAGACAAGTTTAAAAAACGCTGCCGAAAAAGCGTATCAACAAGCACTTGCAGCCCAACAGTGGTGGATACATCCGTTCCAAGCCACTAGCGAACGTCCCAAAGTAGTTGGTGAATACGTTTCACCATTTCTGGAACCACTAGATGCTCTAGATACTAAGGAAATTAACGATTTACTAATCCGTATTTGCCAAACCCTCAAAGTTTCCCAGCAAATCGTCAAAACTACCGCTGGCGCGAATACAGGCGAACGAGAAACATGGTTTGTCAGCAGCAACGGCTCAGAAGTTTATCAAAAATTTCTGTTTCTTAGTACCCATTATGGAGCGATCGCCCAAGATGGAGCGATCGTCCAACAACGCACCAATAACGGCTGGGAAGCCAACTATTTCCAAGGAGGTATGGAACTACTCGAACCCGATCATCTTTGGCAAAAAGTGCAGCAAATCGGAGAGGGCGCAGTAGAACTTTTAACAGCACAAGAATGTCCAACCACACGCACTAATTTAGTCTTAGCCCCAGACCAAATGATGCTACAAATTCATGAAAGTGTGGGACATCCCCTAGAATTAGACCGAATTTTAGGAGATGAACGCAACTATGCTGGTGGTAGCTTTGTCAACAAAAATGATTTTGGGGTTTTGGTGTATGGTTCTCCCCTGATGAATATCACTTTTGACCCCACTGTACCTGGCGAATCAGCTAGTTATGGTTACGATGACACTGGTGCTGTCGCCACACGAGAATATTTAATTAAAGAAGGTGTGCTATTGCGGGGTTTAGGTAGTTTAGAAAGCCAAAAAAGAGCAGGTATCCCAGGAGTAGCCTGTGCGCGTGCTTGTTCTTGGAACCGACCCGCGATTGATCGCATGGCAAACTTAAATTTAGAACCAGGTAAAGCTTCTTTTGAAGAAATAATTGCTGACATAGAACACGGCGTTTACATGGAATCGAATCGTTCTTGGTCAATAGACGATCGCCGCTATAAATTTCAATTTGGTTGCGAATACGCTAAATTAATTGAGAACGGAAAATTAACCAAAACCTTGCGTAATCCTAACTATCGAGCTACAACACCAGAATTTTGGCACAGCTTAACCAAAGTTGGAAATTCCTCAACCTGGGAAATGTACGGTACTCCCTACTGTGGTAAAGGAGAACCAAATCAAGCTATTTGGGTAGGACATGGTTCACCCGTTTGTCTATTTACCAACGTCGAAGTATTCGGCGGCGATACGTAAGATGGGGGAGTAGGGGTGTGAGGGTGTAAGAATCTTAAAACGATGATTCTTCCTTTACTTTTATCATCATCAGTCATAACTTGATTAAAAACCCACACCTGTCAGCTCCCTTGTCTTCCTTGTCCCCTCCATCCCCAATCCCCGCTCCCCAATTCCCATCATGAACAACCAGGAACTAACTGCTTTAGAAGTCAGCTTTAATCAACTGATTGATACTTTGTTGCTGAAAAAAGTACCAACAGAAGAATTTACTGTCAGATTAAATAGCGAACACAGCCAATTTACTCGCTTTAATCATGCCAAAGTTAGACAAACTGGTTTAGTTGCTGATGGTTGGATTGACCTAACATTAATACAAGACCAGCGCAGTAGTTTTCGACAAATTCCTTTTACTGGAAAGTGGGAAATAGATTGGGAAGTAACATACCAAGCTTTGCAAGAATTACGCGCAGAACTGCCTTTTTTACTTTTAGATCCCTATTTAGTATTGCCATCAGGAACTAATACTAGTCGAGAAGTATATTCTGGTAATTTGTTAACTGAAAAAGCAGTATTGGCAAACGTTCTAGAATCAGTCAGAGAATTAGATTTTACAGGTTTGTATGCTGGCGGAGTTGTAGTTAATGCTTATGCTGATTCTCAGGGACAAAAACACTGGTTTGCTACTGATTCTTTCACCCTAGATTATTCTATATTTAACGCCGAAGGACAAGCTGTTAAAGGTATATTTGCAGGTAGTGATTGGCATCAACAAGCTTATATCAACAAAATTCAAGAAGCAAAAAAGCAATTAGAATTACTGGCTCGTCCAGTTAAACAGTTACCACGCGGACAATATAGAACTTATTTTGCCCCAGACGCAGTTGAAAATTTATTAATGATGCTTTCTTGGGGTGCTACTAGTGAAGCTGATTTACAACAAGGAAATAGTGCCTTAGCTGCTCTTTCGCGTCAAGAAAAACAACTTTCTTCTAAGTTTAATCTTAAAGAAAACTTTCGACGGGGAACAGTACCACGTTTTAATGAATGGGGAGAAATGACACCCCTAGAATTACCAATAATTAGTCAAGGAAGATTAGTCAATACCTTGATAAATTCTCGCAGCGCCAAAGAATATCAAAAAACTCCTAACGGTGCTAATAGTCATGAATCTTTGCGATCGCCAGAAATAAGTCCGGGTAATTTAGAATTTGACCAAATTCTACCAAGTTTGGACACAGGATTATATGTATCAAACTTACATTATTTAAATTGGAGCGATCGCCCCACGGGTAGAATCACAGGTATGACCCGCTATGCCTGTTTTTGGGTAGAAAATGGCGAAATCATCGCACCCATAGAAAATTTGCGCTTTGACGATAGTCTCTATCGCTTTTGGGGTGAAAATTTATTCGATTTTACCAATTTTCAAGAATTTATACCCGAAGTCGGAACCTATGAAGGTCGGCAACTGGGAGGTAGTATGGTTCCTGGGATGTTGGTGGAAGACTTTACGTATACTTTGTAAGGTGATGATATATATCAGTTGATGAAAAAATTATTGCAACACATCCTTAGTTCAAGACGCGATGAATCGCGTCTCTACAATATGGTCTATTTATTTGTGCTGACTTAACTCATAGCACTCCCTTTGAACTGGGGATCGTCCCTGCACGACGGGGATCAATTTCTAACGCCATCCGCATTGCTCTAGCAAAAGCCTTAAATGTCGCTTCTATAATGTGATGAGAATTGATCCCGTCCAACTGACGAATGTGCAGCGTCATCTGACTATTACCTGCTAACGCCACAAAAAATTCTCGTACTAGCTGAGTGTCATAAGTTCCGACTCGCTGAGTAGGAATTTGTAAACCGTAGCTGAGATGAGGACGTCCCGAAAAATCCAGTGCTACCTGAATTAACGCTTCATCTAGAGGTGCAAGAAAATTACCAAAACGGACAATACCTTTCTTGTCACCCAATGCTTTGCTAATAGCTTGTCCCAAAGTGATAGCTACATCTTCGTTAGTGTGATGGTCATCAATATGCAAGTCTCCCGTAGCTTGGATATCCAAGTCAATCAATCCGTGGGAGGCGATTTGATGCAGCATGTGATCTAAAAAGGGAATACCAGTAGCTGCATTGCAAACTCCTGTGCCATCTAAATTAATCGTAACCTGGACATCAGTTTCTCCCGTGGTACGACGTACAGAAGCAATACGGGGAGTTTGTGTCAAATTGTTGGGTGAAGATAGAGTTTGGCGATCGCTTATTTGCATAGGAATTGGGAGATGGGGAGACGCGGTGAAGGGGAGATGGGGAGACGCGGTGAAGAGGATATGAGGATATGGGGTGAATATTCAAACATCACTCCCCGTGTCCCCTGCGTCCCCGTGTCCCCGCGTTCCCCTTCCATTCTCTACTACATTCCCATAATTTCATATCCTGCATCAACATACAGGACTTGTCCTGTAATTCCACTTGCCAAGTCGCTACACAAGAATGCTGCTGCATTACCTACCTCGGTTTGTGTAACGGTGCGCCGCAAGGGGGCTACTTCCTCGACATGGTGAATCATATCTAAAATACCGCCAACGGCACTAGAAGCCAAAGTACGAATTGGCCCGGCGGAGATCGCATTGACGCGGATATTAGCAGAGCCTAGTTCTGATGCTAAATAACGTACGCTTGCTTCTAATCCAGCTTTAGCAACTCCCATGACATTATAGTTGGGGATTGCTCTGACAGAACCCAAATAAGTCAGAGTAACTATGCTTCCTCCTGACGTCATTAAAGGTTTAGCAGCACCGGCTAGTTGCACTAAAGAGTAGGCGCTGACTTCTAAAGCTGTACGAAACCCTTCACGCGAGGTTTGGCTAAAGTCTCCACTCAAATCATCTTTGTTGGCAAAAGCTAAACAATGAATCAGAATATCTAAGCTACCCCACTTATCCTGGATTATTTCAAAGGTAGACTTAATTTCTTCGTCATTTTGAACATTACAAGGCAAAAACAGAGTAGGATTGAGAGGTTCGACCAATTCTGCGACTTTCTTTTCCATTTTGCCTTTTTCGTCGCTTAAATAGGTAATGCCAAGGTTAGCTCCGGCTTTGTGCAATTGTTGAGCAATCCCCCAAGCAATAGAACGGTTATTAGCAATGCCTGTAACAAGGGCATTTTTTCCAGTCAGATCCAGCATAGAAATCATTGATGTGATGTTTCACTAGGAGCATACATGAATCTGAGCTTGGTTTGTCTTCGTTTTATAAATTTGATTTTTGAGCGACTAGTTAGGGTAGATGTAAGAGAAGAGACTTCATCTAGCTCTAACTACAATCGGATACAAATAGCTGATTAGAAACATAGATGATTGAAAAGATTTTTAAGCAGAGTAAAGCTTTTAGAAAAAAGTATTTTTCTTTTGAAAGTAACTAAATCTATTAGTGGTTTCTTTTGCACCCACACTATCTGATATTTTTACATCCGTATTTTTGAGAGCTAAAGTGCCAAAATTACTTTTTACCATCAATGTACCATTTAATGTTTTAATAAAGTCTCTATGAAACCTTCTTTTTCTTAAAAAACTTATTGTCTACAATTTTGGAAGTACATAACAAAAAGTACTAGATCCCTGCACTAAAAATTTTGTATCATGTTGAACAAACATCAATTGAACAAAAAGGTTAAGTATAGGACTGTACAGAAAGGTTGACAATGTTTTATTGAATTGTCGAGTGTATTCTTAGGAAATCCATATTCGTTTTTCCGGCGTTGGGTAGGGGAAGGGAGATGATCGTGACACAAGATAAAGCCCTAGCAAATGTTTTTCGTCAAATGGCGACTGGAGCGTTTCCGCCAGTGGTGGAATCGTTCGAGCGCAACAAGACGATCTTTTTCCCCGGCGATCCTGCTGAAAGAGTTTACTTTCTTTTAAAAGGTGCTGTTAAACTCTCCAGGGTGTATGAAGCAGGAGAAGAAATAACCGTAGCACTTCTGCGGGAAAATAGTGTATTTGGGGTTTTGTCCCTACTAACGGGAAACAAGTCAGACCGTTTTTATCATGCAGTTGCTTTTACGCCTGTGGAATTGCTCTCAGCACCCATCGAACAGGTGGAACAAGCACTCAAGGAAAATCCAGAATTATCGATGTTGATGCTGCGGGGTTTGTCTTCGCGCATTCTTCAGACAGAGATGATGATTGAAACCCTCGCTCACCGCGATATGGGTTCAAGATTAATAAGTTTTTTATTAATTCTCTGTCGGGATTTTGGTCTTCCTTGTGCAGATGGAATCACAATTGATCTCAAGCTATCTCATCAGGCGATCGCTGAAGCAATTGGTTCTACTCGCGTGACTGTCACTAGGTTACTAGGCGATTTGCGCGAAAAGAAGATGATTTCCATACACAAGAAAAAAATTACAGTCCACAAACCCGTGACATTAAGTCGGCAATTCACTTAATTGTATTGGGAAGCGGAATTAAAAAATTATAGACACTCTTGTAAAAATAGGTAACGGGTAAATGGGTAATGGGTAATGGGTAATTAATGGTTAATTCTCTTGTTTTTTTCCCTTTAAATCCTTTCCCCTTCACCCTTTCCCCTTAACCTAATAATTTATCAACCTGCAATTCGCCACAGAAAATGCCTGAAAGTAGTAGGCTGTATCTGGAAGGATCTCTTCGGTAAATACAAACAGATGGCCACCGGGTACATCCTCATTATTGCAATTTTAGTTTTGGGAGGCGTTATTGCCACCGTCGGCGATCGCATTGGGACGCGGGTTGGCAAAAAACGGCTCTCACTTTTCAACCTCAGACCAAAAAATACAGCTGTATTAGTAACAATCTTGACAGGGTTGGGCATTTCCGCATCAACCCTGGGCATTTTATTTTTAGCTGATGATGGCTTACGTAAAGGAGTTTTTGAGTTACAAGATATTCAAAAAGACCTTAGGCGAAAACGCGTACAACTGGAGACTACAACCCAGCAACTTAATACAACTAAGACCGAACTAGAGCAAGCCCGAAAAGAACAAACCAAAGCTCAAGAAGATTTGCAAGAAATTAACAAATCTTTACAAGCAGTCAATGCTAAACAACAGCAAACGCAAGCCCAGCTTAACCGTACGATTAATCAGCAAGCGCGTACTAAAAATCAACTCGAAGGTACTCAAAAACAATTGAGCCAAGTAGCAACTCAATATGAAAAAGCCATAGCTCAGTTGCAAAATGTTTATCAAGAAAGAAACAGACAGCTAGAGGAAATTAAACGACTTAAAGCAGAACGCCAAAAACTTTATGAACAAGCAAAACAGGCGGTTGCTGAAGCTCAAGCAGCCATTGACAAACGCGATCGCGAACTAGCCAAGCGCCAAGAAATGATTCAAAATCGGGATCAGACAATTGCCAAACTAGATGCGATCATTCAAAAGCGTAATGTCGAAATTACAGCACGGGAGCAAATTATTGCCCAACGAGAAACCCGTCTCAAACAACTGGAAACACAACAGGATTTTCTTGAACAGGAAGTCGCAAGACTAGAAAAGTACTACCAGTCTTATCGTGACTTACGTTTAGGAAAACTGGCCTTAGTCCGGGGTCAAGTTCTGGCTGCTGGAGTAGTCCGCGTCGAACAACCTGCGGCTGCTCGTCAAGCAGTAATGCAGCTATTAAAAGAAGCAAATAAGAACGCCAGCACAAAGTTAAGTGAACCTGGAATTAATGCTCTCCCAGGTGTGCAAGTACTACGCGTCACCGGAGAACAGGTTGAACAGTTAAGTAATCAGATTAAAGATGGTCGAGATTACGTGGTGCGGATTTTCTGTGCAGGTAACTACGTCAGAGGAGAAAAACCAATCGAATTTTTTGCAGATGCAGCACTCAATCAAATCGTGTTCTCTGGAGGTGAAGTACTAGCGACAACGACAGCTGATCCCAAAACCATGACATCCTATCAATTGCGACAGCGCCTAGAATTGCTAATTTCTGCTTCTCAATTTCGCGCTCGTAGTGCTGGAATTCTAGAAGATATTCAAATCGATGGTACTTTTTTGCGTTTTATTGCCGATTTACGACAATATGACCAATCAATAGACATTAAAGCTATTGCCGCAAAAGATACATATACCGCTGGGCCGTTGAAAGTAAAATTAGTGGCAATTAAAAATGGACAAGTAATTTTTAGTACTTAATTTTTGTTATGTAGTTATTGGTTAGGAGCAGATCACGAATATATTAACCAATAACTACTAACTAATAACTATTATTTAAAATTATCTTTAAATATGAATTTAAGTGAATTTACACCAACTCAACCAGTGATTTTAGGGTTTGATCCCGGTAAAGATAAATGTGGTTTAGCAGTGATGGGGCTGGATCGAAAGCTACATTATCATCAGGTTGTATCTTCTAGTGAAGCGATCGCCAATATTGAAACTCTGCGCCAGAGATTTCCTATTTCTTTAATGGTGATGGGTGATCAAACCACAGCTAAACGCTGGAAACAGCAACTACAACAAGAATTATCAGAGCAGTTAAATATTATCTTGGTCGATGAACGCTACACCAGTTTAGAAGCACGCGATCGCTATTGGCAAATGTTCCCACCAAAAGGAATCACCAAACTGTTACCACAGGGAATGCGAACACCTCCAAGACCAATCGATGATATAGTTGCCATTCTCCTGATTGAAAGATATCTAAGTCGTCTTACAGAATCGGCAAATTAAATCATCAATGAGCAAAACTTTAACAATTTATCATTCATAATTCTTATAGTTCTGCTCGAATAGTAAAAGCATAGTCTCCTCCTGGTTCAAGTTGGTAATCTTTTTGCTCCAAAAAACGACCAAGAGGTTCTTTGATTAAGGCACGACCTTGCGATGGTTTGACAGACAATTCTCCTCGGCGGAAGTGCCATTGAAACTGCCACTCAAAATCTCCTGCTCTTACTTCTCCTTCCAGTAGCCCCTGTTGCCAAGATTGACGGACAATCCTCACATGGGCAGTTGTTTGGGGTAAACGTTTAGCACTCACGTTGCTTGATGTCAAGTTTTGATAAAAGCTGATCAGTTATAGCTTTACATTTACACAAAATACATCAAATGTACCTATAGAAGTAAATGGATTCGGAGAATAGTAATGGAAACGACGAGTTAAAAATGCATAATCTTTTATTTTTAATTGTTTAATTGATTTACAGCATTACAAAGCCTGCGTTCTCACTTCCTCAAAAAATTTTCCTTTACCTCTTGACAATCATCTGTTCATCTGACATATTTGTATATATGCAAAGTTTGCGGGTATAGCTCAGTGGTAGAGCGTCACCTTGCCAAGGTGAATGTCGCGCGTTCGAATCGCGTTACCCGCTTTTAAAAATCAATGTGTTGTGTAAAATCAAACTATATCAACATAAGATGCGTTTGTAGTGAGGACTTAAGTCCTCCAATCTTTAAGCACTAAAATGCTTACAACGAACCTGTAATTGGTAATTCGAGTATTAACTAAATGAAATATGACTGCGATGCTCAAAGACTGCTCCTAGCCTGTGGGAAACTGAGGTAACCGAGCATCACAGCTACAATATATTGAAACTTCACAAATTCCTCAAAATTAAAGACGTTTGTTCGCACTTACAACAATTACGCGATCGCTGGAGACGGAAATTTGCGATCGTTGTAGTTGCTGAAGGTGCAAACATAGCTGATGATTCCTGTTGCTACACATCATGTCAAACGCCTAGCTGTGGAATGGGACAGTACATAGCCGAAGAAATTCGCAATTGTAGCCACGATCAACTTGATATTAGAGTTTCCGTATAAGGACACATTCAACGCGGCGGGATTTCTTCAGTATTAGATCGATTAGTAGCAACTGCATTTGGTAAAGCTGCGGTTGATTTACTGGCGGCTGGAGAAACAGCATAGATACTTGTCAAAAAAGTTAATTTGTTTTAGTTTTGCAAAATAATGGCAAATAAAAGATTTAAATAATGAGGGGTTAAACCCCTCATAAACCGAGCAACGGCGATTTATATTTAAGGCTTTTGAGATATATATGACAACTAGTAAATCAAATCCTTAATTTACCTATATTTTCAGAGCTAAGAAACTTTATGTAGCTCAAGTAAATGGTTATGATTGAGATTTTATTAATATATTTTTCTATTAAATCGAGAGTGGATGGTGCAATTGATACACTGTAATCAATCTTTTACTTTTGGTATCTCTATTACTCTGCATGACTTGTGCTAATTCTCATCAATTAATTTCTCTATAAATAGAAATTTTTTTTACTGAGTATAATCATCCTTTATCAAAAATTAAAATACAAACAGTTAACTTTGTATTCATAAATATGGCATAATATTCTGTTAAGCAACAATAACATCAATTTACAAAGAGAGTACTCTCTTACTTACTTGACTTAGAAAATCTTTTGAGAATCCTAACGAATGGTGAGGGGTATGAACCTCAGCTATGTTTTGTTTTGCAATGTTTTGAAGTATATTGCAATACTTTTGTGATGAGAAAAAGTGGCTCACCATTGTAGTTCTGAAAATTATATGTCAAGTTGAATTTGAAAATACTGGGTCTCATTCACTAAGATCATTGAAAAGTGGTAGCTGTCATTCAGATACAACTACGGTGGCTAGTTGTATCTGTCTAGGCTCACTTGCCTTTTTCAAATCAATTTTTTGTCCAATTTCTGCAAACATCGTGGTAGAAACACAACGTGGATAAGACAAAAATAGACAAATTTGCACAATCAACACAGGAAATGGACAGACGTATAGCTAAACTGTACGAAAATGTTGTCAATACGCCTGTGATGTTAGATGAAATGCCGGAAGCTTTGACTGAACTTAGTTGGGCTTCACAATCAGTACATTTTGCTATTGAGGAACTGTATCAGCAACATGAGCAGTTAGAAGAAACGAAAAAAACTTTACAAGCAGAATGTCAACGCTATCAGGAATTATTTGAGGAAGCACCAGATGGCTATTTAGTGACTGATGTACAAGGTAAAATCCAATTAGCTAACCATAAGGCTACCAAGTTACTAAATCTAAAAAAAGAATTTTTGGTTGGGAAGCCAATAATTAATTTTGTTTCCTTAAAGCAGAAACATGACTTTCGCAATTTCCTTGCCCAACTAACTCAAAATGGTCGAAATCAAGAATTAGTAGTAGCGTTGCAACAACATGGCAATGAGCTATTTAATGCAGCATTAACAGTAGCTATTTCCTACAATAATCAAGGCAAAGCTCAAAGCCTGCGCTGGCTGCTACGAAGCATTAATGAAAGCAAACGAACAGAATTAGTAGAAATTACAAAAGACCGAGACTTTGATGGCGATCGCCCTATACATAAATATTCCAAAGGAGATACTATCCCTCTCAACACACAAGTAATTTGGTATGTTCGTCATGGTTTAATAAAATTGACTACCCTTGGTGAGACTAGCGAAGAAGTACTAGTAGGATTAGCTGTTCCAGAAATGGTTTTCGGCTCTTATCTGACTGCTCTGAATACTTATCAGGCTACAGCTATATCGGATGTTAAGTTAGTAGCGATTGATATATCAGAAATACTAGCTTCTCCAACTTTCAGCCATGCTTTTTTGCCCAAGATCAATCAACGGCTAAGGCAAACAGAATCTTTTTTAGTGATTGCTGGATTGCGACGAGTACAAGATCGCCTATATGGTCTTTTACAGCTTTTAAAACGTGAGATTGGTGAAAAAGTAGCCCAGGGAACTCGCCTATCAGTTCGACTAACTCATGAAGATTTAGCTAATGCTTGCTGTACTACCAGAGTCACCGTTACAAGATTGTTATCTTTGCTAAGAAAACAAGGAAAAATTTGTTTTGATCATAAAAAACATATCATCGTAAAAGACATACCGCATATTACTTAATGAATCTATGAAGTTAGAAAAAAATGACTTTTTCTCGCCTCATTTTTTTCTAACTTTAGATTCAAATCTAACTAAAAAGATGATTTATCCACTAAAAAATTGTAGAGATGTATTCAAATAGGAATTCTATATTGATATTTTCACAAATTACAATAAATTCCAATCAATTAAAATAAAACAGACATAGTACAAAAATATTTTATTTATCTGGCAAGGTTTTACTACCAATTTGGAGTTCTTTCTTACTCAATTTTAAACGTTTCCACAATGTCTTAATCTGACCGTAGGCTTCTTCAGGAGAAAGCTTTCCACTGGTTTCTAAATTCGCAATGTAACTAACTTTTTGAGCAAATTCTTGTAAATTGGCATTAAATAGTAAATTTTCTGGTTTAACTTGACCACGGTAAGAATTATGAGGATAGAGAAATTTGTTTAAATCGTTTTGATGAGGTTGCACTTTTATTTACTCCTGAAATATATATGGAAGAAAACTAAATAATTACTTAATGATAAATTGCTATTTAAATTGAAATTGTTATTTAAATTGTGGAATTTAAGAATCTAAGTTGTAGGAATTAAATTAAATTTCGTCTCTAATAGCAAGCAATTATAAGAATACTAAAATACTACAATACTGGTTATTGATATTGATTAGCTTCTACTAAAAGAATTAGTTAATTTAAACTTCATTTGTAGTCATCAATACATGTTTAATAGTATAAATATTCTTTTGTTCTCCTGGATATCACAAAATAAAATTTTGTGCAACTACCAAAAAAAATAATTACAAAAGTGGCATCTTCACAACTTCCTCAAACTGTCTTCGTATAACCAAAGATGTAAGACTTAAGAGCGCAAAGATCAAAAACCCATAATTGTGCGTCTCAGTGATTTCAACTTGGAATGTCAGGCGATGAAACGGGTAGCGACGAAATGGGCTTAACAAATGTTATTTTAATAGTGCCATTTTGTCGGACTCCGCCTGAAGGACAGGGTGTAGTTGCAGAGATGGCGAAGCATGGTTTAGTGCGGGGCGAAAATGGCTTACAAGTCTACGTTATGTATGAATTACCAAGTGAAGTGCAACTAGCCGATGAATTCAGCGAAATATTTGATGCGTTTTCTATAGGTTCCAACGTCTTAACACAGTTGATATTAGAGTTAGATCGAGATTCAGAATTAGTAGCACATTTGTTTGATGAACGTCCACAAACCCATCTAGTAAAAATTAATCTTACTCAAGGACTAGCACTTGAGAAGTCATAAATATTACACTAAAAAGTGTTGTCTCATAAAATTTGCTTTGGAGAGGTAGAAACATTACAGCCTGTAAAATAGTCTGTTGTTCATCAGCAGATAGGATTTTTTGTATCTCTATGACTACCGTAGAACGCGCTCAAAAATTGCTTCCAACAGCTGTATCTAATTTGCAAGTTAACCGTCTTGTTACCAGAATGGTAGCCGGAATTTTAGCTGCTTTCCCAGTAGCCTTAGCGCTACCCGCAGAGGCGCTACAGGTACGGATGACTCCAGCTAATCCGAAATTGGGGGATACTTTATCGGTTTTCATTAATGTAGATAATCCTGGAACTGGTGCAAGTCCAACAGTGACTTCTGGAGATAAAACTTACCCAGCGTTTAAAATTAGTCCTAATCAGTATCGAGCTTTTATTCCCACCACACCATTACAAAACAGTGGTAAAAGAACAGTTCGCGTTTCTGGAGATGGCCAGGTACGGAACTTATTGGTACAAGTGAGCGATCGCAAGTTCCCTGTACAACGGATTAATTTACCTCCAGGTAAAGCAGGAGTTGAAGCCACAGAATACGAACTCAAGCGTGTAGCAGAATTTAAAGCTTTGCAAACACCGCAAAAATACTGGAGTGGCATTTTTACTAAACCAAATGCAGGACGAATCTCCACAATCTATGGTGTACGTCGTTACTATAATGGTAAATTTGCTAAAGATTACTATCATCGCGGTGTTGACTACGCTGGTTCTGCGGGTTCACCTGTAGTTGCTCCAGCATCTGGGCGAGTCGCTTTGGTAGGAAAAGTATCCCAAGGTTTTCGGGTTCATGGTAACGTCGTTGGTATTGACCACGGTCAAGGTGTGACAAGTATTTTTATGCACCTAAGTCGCATCAATGTCAAAGAAGGCGATATTGTGAAACCGGGTCAAGTTATTGGCGCAGTGGGTTCTACAGGTGCTTCCACAGGACCTCACTTGCACTGGGGATTATATGTCAACGGTCAATCTGTTGATCCCACACCATGGCGATATCAAGAATTTAAATAGTAAATAATCGTGTGTTCCTTGCTCAGATTGGGCAAAATAAACTGGATTGGTACCGTCCCTCTTGGCTGGGGTAGCTTATATTAAAGATGAGCATTATGAGTATAGAAAAAATTGTGCAACAGGCTCTCCAGGATGGTTATTTGACACCAGCCATGGAAGCAGAAGTCGGACGAATATGTGACAATGCCAACGAACTCTCAATCGAAGAGTACATGGCACTGGATCGGCTGATGGGAACGCTGTTGACTGGTGAGGTGATAGCGGTACCACGTAAACAGTTTATTAATGTTATGGAAGAATTGGTACTAACAGAAGCGATCGCCCGCGTCGCTGAAATCGAAGCTACTAGCGAAACTTCCTTGGATGTTGGAGATATTGCTGCTTACGCCCTCAACCGTCTACCCCCTCTATACGCCACTACAGAAGAAGGTGCTAACTATCAGCGCCAACACGCCAAAGCAGAACTACAAGAATTAATTGCCCAACAAGTCAGTGAAGCGATCAGCCGTTATCTGGATAGACCGAACTTCTTCCCAGAACGGCAGGTTTTAGGTAAAAACACTGGCAATGAAGTATTACACCAAGTCAGTACTTTACTGCAAGCCTACGCACCCAATTTTGAGCAGAAGTCATTATCTTAATCATTGGTCATTTGTTATTGGTCATTGGTCATTGGTGAATATTGGGATTCCTATTTTATTTTTGTTGACGTAACCTGTGCTTACAAAGCTCAGTTCAATACACTTTTGGTTTCCTATTCCTCGTTAAGAGTTCCCATTCTTGACGAGTAAGTTCATAAATCAAAACGGATTCTTAGAGTTACAAATAACAAATGACAAATAACTATTGACAAACAACTATTGCCGAACTTCCACCATTGTCCCCACCCGTACTTGTTGGTATAACAAACGTACGTCGGGGGTACGCATACGCAAGCAACCGTGGGAAACTGCACTACCTACTAGATTGTCATCTGGTGTACCGTGAAAGCCGATTTTGTTGTGACCATCTGACCAAAAACCGATCCATCTATCTCCCAGAGGGCTATTTACACCTGCTGGAAATACCTTACCTGTAATGGGGTGACGCCAAACAGGGTTACGTCGCATATTTTCAATTTGAAAAGAACCTGTGGGTGTCTCCCAGCCTTTTTTACCGATACCTGTTGGGTAACTGGCGATAACTTGATTTTGGCGCTGAACATAAACGCGGCGATCGCTTAAATCAACCACTACATGTGTCTGATCAGCAGATGCAAGAAGACTAGAAGGCTTTTGTATGACCGAAGCCTTAGACAACTGGGATTGAATTGGATGATAAAGGTTTGCTTTGTGTTTTTCGTCTGGGATGAAACTTTTTGGCTTTGCAACTGTATCTGTTGCCCTTGCTACATAAATTCCACCAGGTTCTTGATTTGTGGGAGATTTCATCAAATCAGAAACCTGCCAATGGACAGCGAGAGATAAGAAGCCTGTGCCAAAACAAAGTAGCATCGCCATACGCGTTACAGATTCATTTCTTACCGTCGCCATCGTTTATTTTCTCCAAAATTCCCCGTTGACTCAGCCATCAGATCACAGTTTTTCTTCCCTACTCTAGCTCTAATGAAAGCGACTGTGACTGTTATGTATTTTACAGTTAGCTATTGCCGAAAAGCTTTTCAGATTATCTCCCAAACCAATTACCAAAAATTTACAAACATTTAGCAGTTCCATTATGAATTTGTTCATAACTGATGGGCAAACTAGGGCTATATAGAGCTGTGCCATTATCTCGTTTTATAAAAAAATCCGGGTGAGAATTTTACAGATACTCCCTGGAACTGAACAGGTATTGTTTTCAATCATTTTAAGTGGTTTTCATGGTGTGGGTGGGAGTAAGTATCATGTTAGAAAAACTATTGTTAGCAATTACGATTACATTTTCCTTAAATTTATTTTTGCAAGTTCGCCTTCTGGAAGAATCCAATAAAGGCGCTGATTTACAGCAGCTACAACAACCAGCACCTACTATTTTGGTGAGATTGCCACAAAAGTAATAGGCATGGGGCATTGACTCACAGAAAAAAATGTAAGGTCAATCCAAAATCCAAAATTGTTTGACACTTGTCAAAGCTTAGATATCATAAAAAAATATTTTTGACAATAGTAAGTATTCAGTAATGAATGCTGTCACAAATACACGTAACCTCACTGTGTTTGATGGCAAAGTATCTGCAAGGGTATCTTGTGTTCCAGTCATAAATCCGTCACTCATACTCGGAACATCCGGCAGATAAGTAGGTCTAATAGATAGGGATGATTTACAACCAGTACGATCTATGAGCGAATCGATTACTGTATCCTGGTCAACTGTTGATGCAAGAATCCCAGAAGCATCAGTGCAAGTTGACAAACTCTCTAACCACGATTTAATTTTACGCTGTCAGACTGGACTGCGCCCAGATCGTGCTGCATTTGCAGAACTCCTGCGTCGTTATCAATCCCAAGTTGATAGGGTATTGTACCATTTAGCCCCTGATTGGTCTGACAGAGCTGATCTAGCTCAAGAAGTTTGGATTCGAGTTTATCGCAATATTAACCGATTGCAAGAACCGTCTAAATTTCGGGGTTGGTTAAGCCGTATTGCTACTAACTTGTTTTACGATGAGTTACGCAAACGTAAGCGAGTTGTCAGTCCTGTATCGCTGGATGCTCCCCGTTCGGTAGACGATGGCGAGATGGATTGGGAAATCGCAGGAGATACTCCTGGCCCAGAAGAAGAACTCACAACCAGAGAGTTCTATGAACAATTGCGAGAAGCGATCGCGGATTTGCCAGAGGTATTCCGTACGACTATTGTTTTAAGGGAAATTGAGGGTATGGCATACGAAGAAATTGCCGAAATCACTGGAGTTTCCTTGGGAACAGTCAAATCGAGAATAGCCAGAGCTAGAACCAGATTGCAAGCGCAGTTACAAACTTATCTGGGTTCCTAGTTAAAAGTTTCACCACATGGTGAACGGCAGAATTTTATATTTCATTAAGATTTATTAAAATTATGAAAAGTGCTTCTGCTACTAGGAGAAATCAGGAGAAATAAGGATTATTCTTGCTCTAGTTCTTTGTGTTTACCCGTGCATGAATTGGTAATAATGTTAAGATGACTACTGATTCTAACTTTAACGTCCATTCCCACTTGCAATTAAATCTTGATTTGCCAGATGGGGAGGCAGAGCATACCAATGAATCAACGGGTGCTATGGATATGGTGAAGCGCGATCGCTTCGAGTTATTGAGTGCTTATCTTGATGGTGAAGTTACTGCTGCTGAACGTAGGCAAGTAGAAGAGTTACTGGCAAACGATCAGTCAGTAAAATGCTTGTATGTACGACTTTTGAAATTGCGTCAAGGCTTGCGGACAATGCCAGTACCGCAGTCACAAGCAGTAGAAGAAACTGTTGAGCGAGTCATGACTCGTTTACATCGTCGTCGTTTACGTCTAGCCTTAGCTTGGGGAGGTACAGCCATAGCCGCGACAATTATTGGTGCGGTGTCTGGCTTATTACCAGGTGGAAAAATCAGCCCACAACTGGCTTACAACCCCGCAACAGAACAGGCACAACCAGCAAAGGCTATTGCTGCTGCACCATTAAATGTTTCTATTAACAATCCCGTTCTGCCAATTCCGAAAGCAGCAGAAACTACCCCAGAAAATCCATTTAATCGATCAAAACAGCTACCAACTTTAGATATAGGAAATGAATATCATTAATGAAGAATGGATAAATCAAAGTTAACTAGCTAGGTCGTCATTTGTTATTTGTCATTGGTCATTTGTAAGGGTCTCCTTATTTAAATTCCATGACAAGTATGCGATATTTGCCTAGACATTTTTAACTTAATTCACAAATTATACCTATTTGGAAAAAGAATGGGATAGGTGGACTTACACAACTCTTATGCACAAAGAGTTTCCCAATCTAAAATCCAAAATCCAAAATGGCATTAGTCCACCAGCCATCGGCTTGGTGAACACCTCCTAAATTATTAACCATTTCTGGGGTCATCAAGTAAGCCCAAGCCCAACCTAGCGATCGCCCTTGGAAATCGTATACTTCTATTTGTTGCCGATTATATAAATTTTCCCAATCAGGTCTAGCAGGGTGGTAATCTTCCAGTTCATCTAGTTCAACTAGAACTTCTGGAAAATCAAATTCTAGCAAATACCCGTAGACAGGACTATCCCCTGGTATCATAGCTGGATAGCCTTGGGGTAGATCAAACAGTTTACCCAGCACATAAGCTTTAGTCGCATTTACCACTTTGCGATCGCAGTAGTTTTGATAATTAGCTTCTCCTGGTTTGAGGGTGCCATAAACAAACACCCGCAATAAACCAGAAGATTTTTCATTTAATTCAATCATTGCTTATTTCAACCAAGCCATTGGTTTGCCTACCATCATCTAAAATATGGAGGCAAACTATGGTTAAAGTCCAGTAGGAGAGTTTTCGTGGATTCCCGATATAACCCAACAGAGATTGAGGAAAAATGGCAAAAGACATGGAATGAACTTGGCTTAGATAAAATTTCTCTAGACACCAATAAGCCAAAATACTACGCCCTGTCCATGTTCCCCTATCCATCGGGCAGCCTGCACATGGGTCACGTCCGTAACTATACAATTACCGATGTGATTGCCCGCCTCAAGCGAATGCAAGGTTATCGGGTACTGCATCCGATGGGTTGGGATGCTTTCGGTTTACCCGCAGAAAATGCCGCAATTGACCGAGGTGTTCCGCCGTCAAATTGGACTTATCAAAATATTGACCAGATGCGGCAACAATTGCAACGTCTAGGTTTATCGATTGATTGGGACTGTGAATTAGCTACCTGCTCACCAGACTATTACAAGTGGACACAGTGGATTTTCTTACAGTTTTACCAAGCAGGTTTAGCTTACCAAAAAGAAGCAGCCGTCAACTGGGACCCCATTGATCAAACTGTATTAGCCAACGAACAAGTAGACAGCGAAGGACGTTCCTGGCGTAGTGGAGCGAAAGTCGAACGCAAATTATTGCGCCAATGGTTTTTCAAAATCACCGACTATGCTGAAGAATTGTTGAATGACTTGGAAAAATTGCCCGGATGGCCAGAACGCGTCAAGTTGATGCAGGCGAACTGGATTGGCAAATCTACAGGTGCATATTTGGAATTTCCCATTGTGGGTAGTTCCGAAAAAATCGGTGTGTATACCACCCGCCCAGATACAGTTTACGGCGTTAGCTACGTAGTCTTAGCGCCAGAACACCCATTAACACAACTGGTGACAACACCAGAACAGCAAGCAGCAGTAGAAGCATTTGTGCAAGAAGTTACCAACCAAAGCGAGTTGGAACGCACTGCTGAAGATAAGCCCAAGCGGGGTATCCCTACGGGTGGTAAAGCAATTAACCCGTTTACAGGTGAAGAAATTCCGATTTGGATCGCTGATTATGTACTGTATGAGTACGGTACAGGCGCAGTCATGGGTGTGCCGGCACACGATGCGCGGGATTTTAAATTTGCCAAGGAACAGAATTTACCCATCAAAGTGGTAATTGTGCCGGAAGGAGGCGACGCATCAGCCCCATTAGAGTCAGCTTACACCGAACCTGGAGTATTGGTGAATTCTAGTCAATTCGATCGCCTGAATTCCACCGACGCCAAAAAAGCAATTGTTGAATACGCTGAACAACAAGGCTTTGGTAAAGAACGGGTACAGTATCGCTTGCGGGATTGGTTGATTTCTCGACAACGTTACTGGGGCGCACCCATTCCCATAATTCATTGTCCCAACTGTGGCGCGGTTGCTGTTCCAGATCAAGACTTGCCCGTAAAGTTACCGGAAAATGTCGAATTTACCGGACGTGGTGGTTCGCCTTTGGCAAAATTGGAAAGTTGGGTAAACGTACCTTGTCCGAACTGCGGTACACCCGCAAAACGGGAAACCGACACGATGGATACATTTATTGATTCGTCGTGGTATTTCTTGCGTTTTACCGATGCTAAGAATGAACAGCAGGTTTTCGATTCTGCGAGGGTAAATGATTTAATGCCCGTAGATCAATATGTGGGTGGAATTGAACACGCGATTTTGCACTTGTTATATTCGCGGTTCTTTACTAAAGTCTTGCGCGATCGCGGCTTGTTGAATTTCGATGAACCCTTCCAACGCTTATTAACTCAAGGAATGGTGCAGGGTTTAACTTACTTTAACCCTAACAAAGGTGGTAAAGACAAATGGGTTCCTTCCCATCTTGTTAATCCTAACGATCCCCGCGATCCTCAAACAGGTGAACCACTCCAACGTATTTATGCCACCATGTCCAAATCTAAAGGTAATGGTGTAGCGCCGGAAGATGTAATTAATAAATACGGTGTCGATACCGCTCGGATGTTCATCTTGTTCAAAGCACCACCAGAAAAAGACTTGGAATGGGATGAAGCAGACGTAGAAGGGCAATTTCGCTTTTTGAACCGAGTTTGGCGCTTGGTAACTGAGTTTGTTAATAGTCATCCGTCATCTGTCACACACAAAGGACAAATGACAAAAAACGAAAAAGACTTACGACGGGCAATTCACACCGCAATTAAAGAAGTGAGTGAAGACGTAGAAGACGAATATCAATTCAACACAGCCATTTCAGAATTGATGAAGTTGAGTAACGCCCTTACTGATGCTTCCTGTAAAGACTCGCCAGTCTATGCAGAAGGTATTCAAACTTTAGTTGTCCTGCTGGCACCTTTTGCACCCCACATCGCCGATGAATTGTGGCATTTGTTGGGTAACAGCAACTCAGTCCATACCCAAACCTGGCCGAAGTATGACTCAGCAGCCTTAGTTGCTGATGAAATTAACTTGGTGATTCAGATTATGGGTAAAACTCGCGGTGCAATTCCAGTTCCAGCACAAGCAGACAAAGCAGAATTGGAAAAATACGCCCGCGAATCTGAAATTGCCAAACGTTACATAGAAGGCAAAGAGATTAAAAAGGTGATTGTGGTGCCTGGTAAACTGATTAATTTTGTAATTGGATAGTGGTTAACTACTAATCACTAACAAATAATTTATTACACGTAAAAGCGCCTGAGAAATTTGCAAACTCAAGCGCTTTCTATATATTTTTATACCAAATCACTTATTTGATGCAACATTTGATATTCGTAATCACCTTAGTCAAATTAGGTATTACGAAAATAACTTGTGGCAAACATGTGGTGAAGTGGTATCACTCCTTGCACAAAATAAGAATATCTCTTTTGGTATAAAACATGGATTGAGGTAAGTGACAGTTTCTAAACTGACACTAGTTTAACTAAGCAGTAAATGATTGCCATTCAAGCAAAATATGTGGCGAGACCCCGCTTGACCCTTAGCACGATATGGTATAAGAACATGCTGGTAGGCATAATTAATTGTTACAAAATACGTGAAAATACTTGAGTAATATCAGAGACATATATGAAAATTTTTGTACCAGGACGTCTGTGTATATTTGGCGAACACACTGATTGGGCGGGAGGATACCGTCATCTCAACCCTGAATTGGCAATAGGCTACACGTTGCTGGTAGGTACAAATCAGGGACTATATGCACAAGTAAAGTCCCATCCGAATCAATTAATTGTTAGCGCCTCTGTTACTGATGAAATTCGTAAATCCCTGACTTTACCGATGGAAGCACACGCTTTGCTTACGGAAGCTAGAAAGGGTGGATTTTTTAGTTATGCTTCTGGTGTCGCTTATCAATTTTTGGAAGGGGCTTACAACCGTACGTCCCTAAATTTTATTGGCGGAATAGAAATTGATAATTACCTGACAGATTTGCCGATTCAAAAAGGGCTATCATCGAGTGCGGCTATTTGCGTGTTAGTAGCGAGGGCTTTTAATCTGGTATATGACTTAAAGATGTCTATCCAAGAAGAAATGGAGTTGGCTTATTTTGGAGAGATTACCACCCCTTCTCGTTGCGGGCGCATGGACCAAGCTTGTGCTTATGGTAATCGTCCTATTGCAATGATATTTGATGGCGATCGCACAGAGATCATCGAACTGAGTGTTCCCAAAGATTTGTTTTTTGTGATAGTTGATCTTGGTGCTAGCAAAAATACTCAAGTAATCCTCAGCAAACTCAATCAGTGTTATCCCTTCGCCAACAACCCTATACAAGCGAATGTCCAAAAATATCTGGGTTCTATCAGCTATCAAATTACCCAAGCCGCCATTGACGCTTTACAAAGAGGCGATGCAGAACGAATTGGTATTCTGATGAGACAAGCACAGGTAGAATTTGACAAGCATCTGATCCCGGCTTGTCCTGAAGAGTTAACAGCACCTGTCTTACATCAATTACTGAATTATCCACCAATTCAACCTTATATTTTGGGTGGAAAAGGGGTTGGTTCCCAAGGTGATGGCACAGCACAATTTATAGTTAAAGACAAAGAAAATCAACAAAAAGTAATTGAAATCATTGAACGAGATTTTCCACAAATGCAATGTTTAGAACTAACAATTTATGCCGAAAACTCAAATTAAAAAAGCTGTAATCCCTGCTGCTGGTTTTGGTACTCGCTTATTTCCTGCTACCAAAGTTGTAAAAAAAGAACTTTTTCCAATTATTGATTCTGATGGTAGGGTAAAACCTGTAATTCAACTCATAGTTGAAGAAGCAGTTAGTGCTGGAATCGAAGAAATTGGCATTGTTATTCAACCAGAAGATAAAAGAGTTTTTATCGATTTATTTAAATATCCACCCAAAGCAGAACTTTTTGAAAAACTATCACCAGAAAATCAAAAACATAGTAAACATATTGTAGATTTAGGTGACAGAATCAAATTCTTATCACAAAAAGAACAGGCAGGCTATGGACACGCCGTATATTGTGCCAAAGAATGGGTAAATGATCAGCCATTTTTACTCATGCTAGGCGACCATATTTACGCATCTAATATTAAAAAATCTTGTGCGCGTCAAGTATTAGAAGTTTACGCTCAAGCAAATCAAAGTGTTGTTGGCTTAACAACTATTTCCGCAGAAATGATTCATAAAGCCGGGTGTGTCACTGGAGTTTGGCAAAAGCCAGATTCTATTCTTTCCTTAACACAAGTCTACGAAAAGCCAACTGTTGAATATGCACGTCAGCATTTACGTGTCGAAGGGATACCAGAAAACGAATTTTTATCTATTTTTGGATTGTATGCACTAACGCCCAGAATTTTTGATTTTCTAGAAGATAATATTAATAATAATTTTCGAGAACGGGGCGAATTTCAATTAACAACCTGTCTAGAACAACTACGTCAGCAAGAGGGAATGACAGGATATGTCGTGCAAGGAAAAAGTTTTGATATTGGAATGCCAGATGTTTATTTGCAAACCTTGATTGATTTTAGGAAGAGATAATTATATTAATGGTGATTTCCAATGGCAATGAAACTAGAAAAAGTCGTTCCTTTTGGGCGATCGCTTGATGAATATGTGCAAATGTTCAATCTTAATAAATCAGATTTTAACAAGCGCATCTTGGGTGTAGGCGATGGACCGGCTAGCTTTAATGCAGAAGCTACAAAAATTGGTGTGAATGTCACTTCTATTGATCCAATATATCAATTTAGTGGTGATGAAATCCGCAAAAGATTTAATGAAGTCGTTGATAATATAATTGACCAAGTGAAAGCAAGCCCTGACGATTGGATTTGGTCATATCACAAATCTCCTGAAGATTTAAAATCTAATAGAATAGCAGCTATAAGCGAATTTATCAGTGATTACGAACAGGGAAAACTAGAGCAAAGATATTTAATTGATGAACTACCGCAACTGAATTTTAAAGATAAAGAATTTGATATTGCTTTATGTTCACACTTTCTATTTTTGTATTCCGATCATCATGATTATCAATTTCACTTTGACTCGATTCAGGAAATGCTGAGAGTTAGTCAACAAGTACGGATTTTCCCTTTACTGACTCTGATGTTGCAACGTTCTCCCTATCTCGATCGCATCATCCAAGAATTCCAGCAACTAGGATATACAGTTTCTATCGTCAAAGTAGGATATGAACTGCAAAAAGGTGGAAACGAAATGCTGTTGATCGGGGATCGGGGATCAGGGATCAGGGATTGGGGAGTGTGAGGAGAATTATTTGACAAGTCTCTTCCCAATGCCCGATGCCCAACATGTAAAGCAGAAGCTCTTTTTGTCAAGTTTTCATAACAATAAGCAGAGCTTTATAGTGGCATAGTATTAACTTATAGTCTAAATGTCATGAAAATTTGACTTATGGGTGCTTGCTTTAGTGAATATGTCATAGAATAATGACAAAGCGATCCCCAAAGAAGTAATAAATTCGTAAAAATACTAAAAAACAGAATGACAACCTCTTGATCCCAGGGGGAGGTTAACAGTTAGTATTTTTTAACATAAAGACTCCTTAACTCCCAAAACAAAAAAATGCTGATTTTGGCATAACAGGAAATTGAAAGGGAGTGACCCGCAATATAAAAAAAACAATAAAAACCTAACTGAAATTTAAGCAAAGTTTAGGTAGAGCAGGAGTCGAGAAGCAAAAGTTAATCTGGGGTGGATGAGATTGGATCAACCACTTATAGACAAGGGTACATTATTAACCTTTCAAATGACTGGAGGCCAAATTCATGGCAAAAGAAAGACCACCATTAGAAGAGATGACATTGCGGCAGCTACGTAAAGTAGCAAGCTCTTACAGTGTCTCTCGTTATAGCCGAATGCGTAAATCGCAGCTGTTAGCAGCGATACAAGAAATTGAGCGTAGCACAGCATCTCCCAGCCAATCTTTTTCATTGGAGGCACAGGAAACCGTGGAAGCAGCAAAATTTGAATTGGGTCAAGAAGATCGTACTGGTGGAACTCTGGCTGATGTAGACGAAGGAATTGGCGAGTTACCAGATGGTTATGGTGAAAGCCGCATTGTCCTGATGCCTCGTGATCCCCAGTGGGCTTATACTTATTGGGATGTTCCTAACGATCACAAAGAAGAATTGCGACGCCAAGGAGGACAACAACTGGCGCTGCGGATCTATGATGTCACCGACATCAACTTGGAGTACCAAAGTCCCCACAGCATTCAGGAATATCCTTGCGATGAACTAGCACGGGAATGGTATTTGCCAATTCCTGTGAGCGATCGCGATTATGTGATCGATATCGGCTACCGTTGTGCTGATGGTCGCTGGTTAGTATTAGCTCGTTCTGCGCCTGTTCACGTTCCTCCTGTATATCCATCTGATTGGATTGAAGACGTCTTCATTAGCGTCAACTTTGAAGAAGATTTGCGTGGTAAGACCTTCTACGAGTTGGTTCCCCCTGCGAAGAAGGCTGCTGCTAGTGCTACAGGTAACGCCATTTATGACCAAATCTTTGGTTTGGCAGAATCTGCGGAAGCACAGCGAGTTGCTGGTTCTTTGTTTGGCTCAATGCAGCATGTTCCTGGCTCAGTTACTCCAGAACAAGCCATCAGTTCCTACGTCTTCCCCTCTGGTGTAGGTATGTGGGCAGTTCCAACTGTATCTGGCTTAACCATGTCTGGTGTAGGTATGTCTGGTGTCGGCTTCTCTGCTTCCGCCGTACCTGTTCGTCCACGCCAGTTCTGGTTGATTGCAGATGCTGAGTTGATTGTCTATGGTGCAACCGAACCTGATGCAACTGTGACAATCGGCGGTCGTCCAATTAAGCTAAATCCAGATGGAACATTCCGCTTCCAGATGTCCTTCCAAGATGGTTTGATTGACTACCCAATCATGGCTGTAGCGGCTGATGGTGAGCAAACCCGCTCAATTCACATGAAGTTTAATCGTGAAACTCCATCACGCAATACCAACACTAAGGAAGAAGCGGTTTTAGAATGGCTCGGTTAATTTAATATTAGCCACAATCAGAATCTCTAATTTTACCCTGTTACAGCATAGCTGTGACAGGGTTTTTAGTTTGGGATGATTTTGGCGATCGCGTATTATCCCACAAGGTAGTAGGCTATTATTTACACTTTCTTGCAACATATGTGAAAACCGATACCATCTTCTATAGCCTATTTCAGGCATTTCCGAGTATTTTCTTTGAACTAATTAACCAATCGCCAGCAGAAGCAACAGCTTATGAGTTTACTAGTCGTGAAGTCAAACAACTCGCTTTTCGTTTAGATGGTTTGTTCTTACCAACAACAAACAACCCAAAGAAACCATTTTATGTTGTTGAAGTTCAGTTTCAACCAGATGAGGATTTATATTACCGCTTATTTGCTGAACTGTTCCTCTACTTGCGACAATACAAACCATCTCATTCTTGGCAAGTTGTAGTTATTTATCCTACTCGTAGTCTTGAAAGAGAAAATGCATCACAGTTTGGAGAAATCATATCTCTAAATCGGGTTAGACGTATTTATTTAGATGAATTGGGACAAGAAGCAGATACTTCCCTTGGAGTTGGTGTTGTTAAGCTAGTTATAGAAGCTGAGGACACAGCACCAGAATTGGCAAGGCGCTTGATTCAGCAAACAAAGCAACAGTTAACTGATGAAGCTGCTAAACGCGACTTAATAAATCTAATTGAGACTATCATCGTCTACAAATTACCGCAAAAGAGCCGCGAGGAGATTGAAGCCATGTTAGGTTTAAGTGAATTGAAAAATACCAAAGTTTATCAAGAAGCATTTACAGAAGGTAAGCAACAAGGCTTAGAAGAAGGTAAGCAACAAGGCTTAGAAGAAGGTAAGCAACAAGGCTTAGAAGAAGGTAAGCAAAAAACCCAGTTAGAAGCCATACCAAAAATGATACAGCTTGGTTTGAGTTTAGAAGCGATCGCTCAAGTGTTAGACTTACCTGTAGAAGTAGTCGAGCAAGTAGCACAGCAATCGCAGAAATAAGCTTAGTTTCTAGCGTCGTTTCTTCCCTTTTTGCCAACTTTGACTGTTGGGTTTTTTGCTAAATTCTCCTTTGGGAAATAGCCGTTGTTCTAATTCTTCATAGCTTCCTTCAAAATCACAATGACCGTAAAGAGGACATTGGCGACAATAAACACCTTCTGTGTAGCGTTCCAAGTTTTCGCGATTGAAGTAATACGGTTTGTGGCTGAAGGTGCTAGCTACCCATTGCCATGACATATTATTACTAGCTGGGTCGCCATCTAAAAGATGTTCGAGAAACCATTTAGCTCCAGCTTGCCACTGAATACGTCGCCAATGGATGATATAAGCCGCCATCCACATACGAGCGTGATTATGAAGATAGCCTGTTTCTCGTAGTTCTTTGCTGAAACTATCGATGCACACTCTATCTGTTGCACTTTGTCTAATATCTTCGGGTAATTCTGGCGCGTAGTTGCTAGGGGTATAGCCTGTTTTGTATTCTTCTTGGTCTTGCCAGATGCTACTTCCCAGTTTGACATACAGCCGTTGCCAGTAGTCGCGCCAACCTAATTCATTAATTAGTTTAGTGACCTCATCTTGGTTTTGCACGCGATCAAGCACATAATTTCGGATTTCACGCAAACTGAGAACCCCATAACGAATATAGGGAGAAAGGCGGGTGACTGCACCTGTAAAAAAATTACGTGTTTTTGCGTATTTAGCTGGGTCTACTTTTTGCAGTACTTTCTCAGCAGCTTGACGTCCGCCAACTGTTTGACTGATGTGATCATCGCGTTTTGCGGCTTGAGGAAATTGTTCGCGCAGGTAAGCTACCAACTCATCACGGTTGGCAAATTCACGTTGCATATCTTGAGTCATCCGATTTTAGATTTTAGATTTTGGATTTTGGATTTTAAATTGAATACACAGATAAATCCGGTATCAGTAATTTGTCACCGTAACAAGAGCGAGAGAAGGTTTCATTAGCTCAAATAGTATAACGTGGGCAAACAAAAGCGATCGCCTAACTTAAGTGTGATCGCTTTCTGTAACCCAGAATTTATACTTATCTCAAGGTAATTGCAGTTGCATCTGGTGCTAGTCTGATATCTCTGGCAATAATTACAGGCTTGTTGACGTAATCTTGATAATATTGGTCTTGGAGACTGAGCTGGTATTGCTGTTCGATTTCGGGAATTACCAAATCATGAACTTCACCAGTCACTTGAATGACGTTTTCGCGATCGCTTGGCAAATCAAAAGGCCGACCAGAAGCATTTATAACTAATATTGGATCACCACCAAAAAATCTGCGATCGCTAACTGTAAAGGAAGTTAAACCAACTTTTTGCAGTGGTCTGCTTCTGACTGTTACAGTTTTACCAATCAATTCGTCAGGATATTGGACTACTTCGGATGTAGTAACAAGTTGTGCAGTAGAAGTAGTTGACGGTTGTTCATTCGTGTAGGAAAGTTTTACGAACACAGCTAATAATGCTATGGTAATTACTACTTTTGCTTCCCAAAGACCTTTGAATATGTCTTGGCTTGGGTTTATATTATTTTGCTTGTCGCCACTTTCAGCCATAATTAAAGACTCTTTTTCAACAGTTATTAGTGGTTAATTTTGATAATTTAAGCAAGTTAAAATTTGTCTTTTCATGTATAAAAGACACAAATGATTAAACTGAATTTATAAATTTTTTTTTGAATAATACCTAAATTTGAACGAGATTTAATTATAAGAATATGATTCTTAGGTGATAAACTCTTCTTGCTCAGGTAATAATGAATTCCCTTTCATAGGACGGAGTTATATACATCTACCAAATGAGAGAGAGCATCTATATTTCTATATCTAATGGTTGTGTAATTAATAAGAATAGAGTTATAGCATTCCTAAATCATTCATGAACAATAAGAACCCCAACTTCTTATAGACACCCGTAGGGTGACTTCCCGGAGGGTAGAAGTCAGCGATCTGGCTTTTCAAAGAAACACTTATAAAATTAATAAAAATTTAAATGTATTGACAAATACTGAAAAAATGAATACACCTATTGAAATCATGATTCGAGAAACAAAATATGCAACACCAAGTGAAAATTTTAGAACCAACAGATTTATGGTATTTACAAAATAATATTAATAAAGAAACCAACAGATATTACCATCCAACAAAAGATATTCCATTTGTTCAGCAGGTAGAAATCAGACTCGAAAATTCTGGAGTAATCATTCAAAAAGGATCATTGCACAGGTGCGTTGGTAAATTGAATTATGGCGTTTACAAAACTGATAACCGTTTGAAAGATATGTGGGTAGCCTTGAGAACAGAGATTGACTACAACGCACCCGTATATCAAGGTACTGGTATGGTTTACCTTGAGCCTAGACAAAAAGGAGATTTTGTAAATTACACATCTATTGACTTGTCAGAGCGGGAGCAATGGGAATTTGATGATGGGATCTTCCAGTTTTGTTCGGATAATGTAGTGATCGGAGCCAAAAGATTAAAATTCCGACAAATTGCAGGTTCTGGTGACGGTAAGTGGAGACTGGCGATCAAAGCTTTACCTGGACAAATTGCTCGCGTGTTGACGGGTACTACATCACCAGCTAGAGTCATTGAACTCAGCAGAGGAGAAATTTTAATTGCTGACTACGACATGGTAAAAGGATACACAAACGGTATTGAGGAAGATTATCGCAAATTAGGTCATTTTGGCAAAAGTGGTGGAGAAGGTTTTGTCTGGGTGTATAGCGGTGAAGGTAAATTATTGGTGAGTGAAAATGACGGCATTGGTCTAGATTAAGATTATGGAATCTCAAAGCACAGTTACCATCAAAAAAGATATAGTTTTATTTTTTGTGTCGGAACTGGCTGCGAGGCAATATTAAATGCCTAAATGGAAACTAGTAACTGAATTCTCGTTTAACAGCGCCCATTACATTAAAGATTACGATGGCCCTTGCGGTCGAATGCATGGGCATAATTATACGGTGCGAATCGAAGCAACTGCATTGAAGCTACATTCTTCTCAATATTGTCCACATCCAGTGATGGTGGCTGATTTTAGAACTTTACGCTGGGCAAAGCAAGATGTTTCTAAAGGAGGGCTTGATCACTGTATCCTTAACGAAGTCTTACCTCCTGAGTACGAAACAACTGCTGAGATGATTGCTAAGTATGTTTATGACGAAACCAAAAAACGACTCCCAGCAGATGTGCAACTCAAAGTAGCGGTGTCAGAAACTCCCAATAGTTGGGTTGAGTACGAAGATGATTGAAGTATGTGTCTTTGCGCCTTGGTGGTGAAGAAAATTTATTTTTGAACCACCCCATAGAGGCGCTAGCGGCTGCACCCTCTCCGCTTGCGCTTAGGGCAGGGTGTAGTCTATTTAAATGCAAAGCGCTGTATTATTTTAAAGTAGCAATACAGTTGTTGGATCTTGTTGTTCACGTTGGCGCAGCCTGTCCTTGTGGGCTTATGATTTAGGAATGTTTTTTTCAAAAAAAACCTGATTGCTTTTATGCAACCAGGCTAAATTTTCTATCACACAAACTTACACAATAGGTATTTAATTCAGAAGACTAATGGCAAGTGATTACACACCAGAACCTTCTAGATTCACTTTGACTACTTTGTTTTTTTCTGCTTCAGTTTTCGGCAGAGTCAGGTTGAGAATTCCATCTTTGTATTCAGCAGTCACGTTAGTATTTTGAATCCGGGCAGGTAGAGGAATTACACGCTGGAATTTACCATAGTAGAATTCACTTCTGGTGTAACCTTTTTCTTCTGTTTTAGTTTCAGATTTGCGTTCGCCACTGACATAAACAGCTTCTTCTGTCACTTGTACATCTAAGTCTTTAGCTTCTATGCCAGGAACTTCTAACTTCAGAACAATAGCTTTTTCTGTTTCTTGTAACTCGGCAGCCGGAAATTTCACAGACCCGTTTTCCAACAGTCTAGATGGTGTGAAACTTTCATCAAATAAACGGTTGATTTGGCGTTGAAGAGAATTAATTTCTTGCCAGGGTTTATAACGAATCAGTGTCATAAATCTTCCTCTTATTTACTATGTTTATTGCTATTTGTTTCAGTTCTTTATTTTTGCCTTTGATTCTTATATTAATTAGTAAAAACAAGACTGTAAATTCGGTTTTTTCACTTTCAAAATGATGATTGCCGAACCAAAATAATAAGTAAAAACATGTGTGGAAAACTTGAATATTTTAGGTTCGGTAAACCACAATGCGATCGCATCTACGACAAAGCCGTGGAAATTAAACCTGACTTACACGACGCTTGGTACAACCGGGGGGTTACGCTCGGTAGTTCGGAACGATATGAAGAGGCGATCGCATCTTTTGACAAATGGCAACTAAATACCATAAATGGGAAATAGATTGATTTTTCCGGTAAACCTCTGCTAATCTGGGTAGTTCATCGGTCAGATCAACCAGCAATTACCAACATCAGTATATAGAAACTCCCCACAGCTACATCAAACTTTTGTATGCTGATTGTAAATAGGTCTTAATAGTTCTTTGAAAAACTTGTGCAAGAAGATTTTAGATTAATTGTTGATTTAGTATCAGTTCTCGCTGTCGCCGCCTGTGGTGGACTGTTGGCGGCGCTTTTAAAACAACCTGTTTTACTAGGGTATCTGATTGGAGGAGTTGTCATTGGTCCGTCGGGACTGGGACTAATTAAAGAATTAATTCAAGTAGAGACTCTAGCACAGTTTGGCGTTGCCTTTTTGTTATTTGCTTTGGGGGTCGAGTTTTCCTTTGCGGAACTCAAAAAAGTCAAAGCGATCGCCCTGGGTGGGGGTGGACTACAAATAACCCTGACAATCGCCGTTACTGTTTTGGTGTGCGGTTTAACAGGCGCTTGGGGAACTTTACCCGCGAAGGGCGTATTTTTAGGGGCGATTCTGTCTTTGTCTTCCACAGCAGTTGTCCTCAAATGTTTGATGGAACGCAACGAGACGGAAACACCCCACGGACAGGTAATGCTGGGAATTCTGGTGGTGCAGGATTTGGCTCTGGGGCTAATGTTAGCAGTTTTGCCAGCTTTACACCAACCAGGGGAATCGATTGTGATGGCGGTACTCACAGCCCTGGTGCGGATTGGCTTGTTTGCGGCGGGTGCTGTGATTGCTGGTAAGTGGATTATTCCGCCTTTGTTGCGGATGCTAGCTCGCACAGAAAGCCGAGAGCTATTTTTATTAGGAGTAGTGGCGCTGTGTTTGGGTATTGCTCTGTTGACAGAATATTTAGGGCTGTCGATTGAAATGGGGGCGTTTGTCGCAGGTTTGATGATCTCGGAGGTAGAATATGCCGATCAAACCCTGACTTATGTAGAACCATTACGAGATATTTTTGCGAGTTTGTTCTTTGCCTCAATTGGAATGTTAATCGATCCAGTGTTTTTGTGGCATAACCTGGAATTGATTTTGGGATTGGTAGCACTGGTATTTATTGGTAAATTTTTGATTATCACACCCCTAGTTAAACTGTTCCGCTATCCTCTGAAGACGGCGTTAATTGCAGGCTTGGGACTGGCGCAAATTGGGGAATTTTCCTTTGTTTTAGCTAGTGAAGGACAAGCTTTAGGGCTAGTTTCTCGGCACATATATTTACTGATTTTGGGAACAACGGCAGTAACATTAGTACTGACTCCCTTTGTATTACGCTTAGTACCGATTATTTTTGACTGGTTAGAATCAATGCCGTGGCTAAAGCCCTATTTTAGTGGCGAGGGTAAGCCTTTGGAGGTAGCCGAAGAATTACCAATCAAAAACCATGTTGTAGTTTGTGGTTACGGGCGAGTCGGTAAAAATTTGGTGAAATTGTTACAGCAACATGACTTACCTGTAGTGGTGATTGATCAATCTGAAAGTAGAATTCAACAGTTACGTGAGGCGGGAGTACCTTATGTGTATGGGAATTGTGTGAGTTTTCACGTTTTAGAAACTGCGATGGTGAGTCAAGCTAAAGGAATGGCGATCGCACTTCCCGATCCGATGAGTATTCGGCTGTGCCTAAAACGGGCTTTAGAATTATCTCCTGATTTAGATGTAGTAGTGCGTGCCACCAGCGATAAAAATATTGAAGTTCTTTATCAACTGGGTGCGAGGGAAGTGGTGCAACCAGAATTTGAAGCAAGTATAGAAATGGCAACCTACATATTAAATGCTGCGGGATTCTCAAGTGTTGTTGTCCAACGGGAAATGCAAGAAATCCGCAACCGTCATTATTTAGATTTGCGTCCAGAACAATCAGCTTCCCAAGTTTCCCGTCATTTGCGACAGGCGACTCAAGATTTAAACAACCGTTGGTATTCTCTACCAGAAACTTCACCCTTAATCGGTATGACTTTAGAAGAAGCCGATATGCGCTACTTAACTGGGGTGAGTTTGATGGCTATTCGCCGCGCCAGTGGGGAAGAAGTCGATTATCCCGATGCTACTACCAGATTAGAGAAAGGCGATCGCTTGTTAGTGGTGGGTTCAGGTGAGGAATTAGCCGCTTTAGAAGAATTTGCTCTTGGTAGAGCAACCGTTCCCGGCGACAATAGTGCTTGTCAGTGGGTAATAGTTAACACCGATTGTCCAATGCTTGGTAAAACCTTGGCAGATTTGAAAATTCGTCAACAATTTGGGGTGCAAGTGCAATCAATGCGCCGCGATGGCAAGTTTATTCGCTTCCCCAGTGGCAAGATGGAATTGCAAGCTCAAGATCAATTATTATTGTGCGGTAGTTTGACAAGTCTGAATCAAATAGAACAATTATTTGCTCCAGCAGATTCCTCATCGTCATCGGTTCCTGTGGTGAAAGCTAGTGAAGCGGAAGCTTTGAAAGAGTATTTACCGATGGATAGTGTGATTGATTAAGCTTCTTATTCAGTTATCAGTTATCAGTTATCAGTTATCAATTGTTTACTGTTAACTGACTGAGACAACTTCGATATCAATGACAAGTCCTAATAGTCAAGAAAAATAATTTTCAATATCTCTTGATTGATGTAAAAATCGAACAATTTCTATCCCGTCGGTAATTTTTTGATAAAAAACGATGTAAGGTTTTACAGGAAAACTTCTTAGTCCTCGCAGTAAATCATCTCGTTGTCTGCCCATGTCAGGAAACTGAGCTAACATTGGCAGGCGATCAAAAAGTTGAGCAATTTGCTTGTCGGCTGCAAGTTCATCGTGTTGAGCAAGATAAATCCAGATGTCCTCCAAATCTTGTTCTGCTTGCTGAGAGATTCTGTAACGATTCATTGTGAGCTATCCTGATCCAGCCGACGTTTTCCTCGTGCCTTAATGTTGTTCAGCAAATTAGGTAAAGACTCGTCATCGTATTCGGTGTACTGTCCATTTTTCAACTGTTCGGCTCCGATCGCAACATCACGCTGTAGTGCTTCTAACTTCAGCTTTTGCACTTCTTTTTCTGCACGTTGCAGCCTATCCATCATTTCCTGAAAGGTACTTGCGTCTTGAACAACGATTTCTGCTTTACCGTTAACAGTAAGGACAAGGGGAGATTTATTTATTTTGATACGTTCTAAAAACTGTTTGACGTTGCGTTTGAAGTCTGTAAGAGAGTGAATATTATCTAGGTTAATCATCAGATTTAGCAACCTAATCAAATACTAAATAAAATCATAATTAGATACCATAAATAGTAATACAAAAGCTCCACTTTGGACAGGTATAGGGCAATGGTGCGACTAAAATTTTGGCAATGGCTCGTCTTAGCAACTCCCATCGCAACCATCATTACTTTCTTACTGGTATCGGCGGGGTTGCAAATTCACGAGTGGGGGCTGAATTGGATTTGGGGTGTGTTTATCCTCGTGTTTGTGGGCTGGCGTTGGCTGTTGGTGCAATGGACTCGCCCTGCGATCGCACAGGTAGAATCGGTGATGGCAGAGGTGAGCAAAGAATTAGAGTCTGCCACAGGTAATATAATCCCTTCACAGCAAACTGATGCCACCAAGCGAGCCGAAGCCGCACTCCAAGGAATACTGCAAGCATCAGGGAGCGATCGCCCAATTTGGGAAGACTGGGAAACATTTTGGCAGCGTTGTCAAGCCCTTGTTGTTGCCATTGCCAATATTTATTATCCAGAAGTTAAATATCCTCTGCTAAATATCTACGTTCCTCAAGCTTATGCCCTGATTCGAGGTACGGTAGATGCCATGGATCAGTGGATGCAAAAGTTATCTCCGGCTCTGAATCAAGTGACAGTTGGGCAAGCATTCCAAGCTTATGAAATGTACCAGAAGTTGGAACCTTCTGCCCGGAAATTATTACGCGCCTGGAACTTGGCGCAGTGGTTATTAAACCCAGTTGCAGCGATCGCCAATCGAGCCAGCCAAGGTTACAGTAACCAAGCAAATCAGCAATTACTGGTGAATTTAAGCCAGTTACTCCGAGAAGCAGCACTGAGGAATTTGTGTCAGCAGGCGATCGCTCTCTACAGTGGTAAATTACCTGTTGTCGAATCTGCTGTGATTCCGCCGCCTCCCGCCCCAACCAAAACCCAAACCCTGCGAGACATCCTCGCCCAAGCCGAACCTGTCGAAGTCGTCGAGCAAAAACCCGTAAATATCTTATTAGTAGGACGAACTGGAGCCGGGAAAAGCAGCTTGATTAATACTCTATTCCAAGCAGATTTAGCAGAAGTTGATGTATTACCTAGCACCGATAAAATCCAGAATTATCACTGGCAAGCACCAGAAGGTGAAACCCTAAACCTTTTGGATACACCTGGTTATGAACAAGTCAACCGTAATGACTTACGAACGCTTGTGCTTGATTATGCCAAAAATGCAGACTTGCTACTACTCGTCACCCCAGCTCTTGATCCGGCTCTGCAAATGGATGTGGACTTTTTGCAAGATATGCAAGAAGAAGTTACAAACTTACCCACTATTGCCATTGTCACCCAAGTTGATCGCCTGCGTCCGATCCGCGAATGGCAACCTCCCTATGATTGGCAATGGGGAGAACGACCAAAAGAAGTGGCCATTCGGGAAGCAACGCAGTACCGCGCTCAACATTTAGGTGATTTTTGTAACCGAATTTTGCCAGTGGTGACAGGAGACAGCAACACAAATCGAAGTGCTTGGGGGATAGATGCCTTATCTTTAGTATTAATTGATGCGATCGCACCAGCCAAGCAATTGCGTCTAGCTCGGTTTTTGCGTAACCAAGAGGCTAGGATTGTTGCTGCTGCTAAAATCATCGACCACTACACCTTCCAGATGGCAACAACTCAAGGACTAACAGCATTACTCAAAAGTCCAATTCTGCAATTTATTTCCACCGTTTCAACAGGATCTCCCACTTTAGCGAATCTGCTTGCACAGAAAATCCCTGCTGAACAGTTACCTATTGTGATTGGAAAATTGCAGATGGGATATGACTTATTTTTACTCTTGAGTGCCGATAAAACACTGAAATTTGATTTGTTAGCTTTGTGGCCATTACTATTGGAAAACTCCGGTTCACCTGAGCAAAATGCGAGGGCTTTTGGTTATGCATTAATAGAATACTGGACTCAGAATTTGAGCATGGAACAATTACGAGAGCGGTTTGGGTATTATTTGGGTGTGCGTTAATACATCTATTTTTAATTATGTTTTGAGCAATCATTTTGAGCCTTTGATAACGTAACGCTCCAACCAACGCTATTACATCCAAACCAAATTCTTGCTCTGGTCGATGTGCTATTCAATAACGCTCGCATAACAAGTTTATCAGGAGCATAGGCGTCCCTTACTCGCCTGTATTACTTGTAAACTTCCACCTGCATACAAACTTTGCTTGTTGATACTAAACCCCATTTCCATTAATAATCCAGGCAAATCAGTCTTTAACAACTGCCAAGCAGTCTCCGTCTCAAATAACCACAAAAACAGCCATATAGATGGCAAAAACAAGGGATTATGAGGATTATGAAAATCTATAAAAGTAAACACTCCACCCGGCTTGAGTACACGGTATACTTCTTGAATAATTTTTCGCAATTGCTCTGGTTGCATTTCGTGTAAAGCAACACTTGTATGTACCAGATCAAATTGATTATCTGCAAAAGGCATCTCTTCAGCAAAAGCTTCTACATATTCTGCTTGTGGTGCATTCTGTTTAGCCCGTTGCAGAGATAATGGTGAAGCATCTAATCCTATTACATTTTGTGACAATTTAACTAGAAATTGTGTTGCTTGCCCACTTCCACAGCACAAATCAAGGACTTTAGTATCTGAGTGAATTATTAAGCCTTGCAACGCTAATTGTCGAAAACGTTGTTCACCACCAATACTTATAGCTGCCACACGGGATATACCATCGTACAGCCACTGGTAACGATAACTCAAATCTCGTAAAATTGTAGCCACTGCCTCTATCCTTACTCGTTAACTTATATATTTAATAAAGATATATTGTTAACATTAGTAAAAAAGCTGAAAAGATTGGGGGATTGTTGCTGCTATGGGTCGTGTAGGCGTATTACTACTCAATCTCGGTGGTCCGGAGAAGTTAGAAGATGTAGGACCATTTCTTTTTAATCTGTTTTCTGATCCGGAAATTATTCGCCTACCTTTTCCCTGGTTGCAAAAACCCCTAGCCTGGTTTATTGCTTCACGGCGTACGAAAAAGTCTCAAGAAAACTACCGCAAAATAGGTGGTGGTTCTCCACTCAGGCGGATTACTGAAGCCCAAGCAGATGCACTTAAAGAACAATTGCAAGCCTTGGGGCAAGATGCGAAAATCTACATCGGTATGCGTTACTGGCATCCTTACACCGAAGAAGCGATCGCTCGAATTATCCAAGATGGCATTGAAAAACTAGTTATATTACCTCTGTATCCGCAATTTTCTATCAGCACGAGTGGTTCTAGCTTCCGGCTTTTAGAAAAACTTTGGCAAGAAGACCCAAGACTCCAGCAGATAGAATACACAGTTATTCCTTCTTGGTACAAACAATCAGGCTACCTTCAGGCGATGGGAGAATTAATCGCCCAAGAAATTGACCAAGTACCCAACAAAGAAGAAGCTCATGTGTTCTTTAGCGCTCATGGTGTTCCCAAAAGCTATGTAGAAGAAGCAGGTGATCCCTATCAGCAAGAGATTGAGGAATGCACCTATTTAATTATGCGGACACTTGACCGACCTAATGCTCATACATTGGCTTATCAAAGTCGTGTTGGTCCAGTAGAATGGCTACAACCTTACACTGAAGATGCTATTCTGGAGCTAGCAACGAATGGTGTGAAAGACTTAATAGTCGTGCCGATTAGTTTTGTTTCCGAACACATCGAAACATTAGAAGAAATTGATCTTGAGTATCGCGAAATAGCAGAAGAAGCTGGAATTCATAACTTCCGCCGTGTACCTGCTCTCAACACCCACCCAGTATTTATTAGAGCCTTAGCAGATTTGGTAGTCGATGCTCTTAACGCTCCTAGTATCAAACTCTCGCAAGTTTACCAAATGAAGAAAAAGGTAAAAATGTATCCACCAGAGGCTTGGGAATGGGGTATTACTACGAGTGCGGAAGTCTGGAACGGTCGCATTGCCATGCTTGGCTTTATTGCGTTGATGATTGAATTGATTACCGGACGCGGTTTACTGCACATGATCGGGATTTTGTAACTGAGTGCGACATCGATCACATACTTCAATTGGAGTTGAATCGATGTCACAACAATCAAATAATTTTAGTATCAAAATTTCAAATACTGTTGCGCCCATAATGCTGCCTGAGTACGATTTTGTAAACCAAGCTGGCACAGAATTTGAGTGATGTAGTTTTTTACCGTACCTTCAGTCAGATAAAGAGTTTGAGCTATTTCTCGATTGTTTTTTCCTTGACTCAATAAGGTTAAAACTTCTAGTTCGCGATCGCTAAATAAGTTTTGGTAGTTTGTGGGTTTGGATATAGGGGGGTTAATTTGAGCAAAGACTTTGGGAGCGATGGTTGGTCCTAGCTGACTATATCCTTGGTTCAGGGTACGGATTGCTGCTGCTAATTGCCCAGAAGGAGTACTCTTGAGTAGATAACCTAAAGCTCCTGCTTGTAGGGACTGCCAAATATATTCATCTTCATCAAAGGTTGTTAATACCAAAATCTTGATCCAGGGATAGCGTTGGTGAATTTCACGAGTGGCAACCACCCCATCACAAACAGGCATCCGCACATCCATGAGAATCACATCGGGCTGGAGTTTTTCAGTGAGAGCGATCGCTTCATTACCATCATTGGCTTCACCGATAATTTCTAAATCTTCTTCCAGTGACAACAAGGATGCTAATCCTTGCCGAAATAGATGTTGATCATCTACAAGCAAAAGCCGAATCATCGAGGAACTGTGATCCAAATATAAGTACCTTGACCAGGGGTACTTTTAATACTCAGCTTACCATCCAATATTTGTATCCGCTCTTGCATTCCTCGTAATCCAAAACCAGAATTGGGCAAATCAGGATCGAAGCCCAGTCCGTCGTCTTCTAACTCCAGGATAATAGCATCAAGCGTAAACTGTCCTCGCAGAATCACATGAGAAGCATAGGCATGTTTTTGGATATTTGTCAATCCTTCCTGAATAATGCAGTAAAGTTGATGACTCGTCTGGAGAGGTAATGATGGCAAATTTAGATCCGCCTGCACCGTCAAAGATTGGTTTTGCTGGATTTGCGTCACTAGGGCGCTGAGTGCCTGATTGAGATCAAAATCTGATCGGCGCATTGTTTGTACAGCGCGACGCACATCTTGAAGGCATTGACTAGAAAGATACTTGGCAGTGTCTAGTGCTTGTAGAGTTTGGGCAGGATTACGTTGGTGTAATTTCTGGGCTAGTTCTAATTGAACATCAAGAGTAGTAAGAGCGTGACCAAGAGAATCATGAATCTCACGAGCTATACGAGTACGTTCCAAAGTTGCTGCTAAAGTTTCCACTTCCTTTGCTAACATTTCTGCTCTCTCTCGGCTTTTGCGCTCTGCCACAATCACAAAACCCAGCAAAATTATAAACAGGCTGGCTCCGATGTAATCTAGCAAACTGGTCAATAAAATTGCTTTGGCGTCAAATATATGCTCTGAACCACGGGATTGGAGTTGAGCAACTGTTTCTGTTATACGTTGGGGAAGATACCAAGCTTCACCAGATAAGTAGCCAATTCCCGTGAAAATTGCTGTTAGGATGACATCTCGACGACTGAGAAAAAAGCAACTTTTGGCAAGAACAAAATACATAAAGATTGTAAACCAAAAACGTAGCCAAACAGCAGAGACAATTAATATGATTTCCACAGCTATGAAAGCTCGTCTTTGCCAGAGTGGACGCTCAAGCGGAAAAATAAAACTGAGTAAAAAGAACGCAATATTATAAGCAATAAATAAGGGCAGTAAATGGGGGTGTTCTTGAAAATAATTGCTGATCAATCCGGAGATGAGATTTGCTAGCAAGACTACCCATTCTACCCATCGCAATATCCAACGAAAAGAGAAAATACGGTTTGCGAGCAGGTTCATTGAACTAGAGGCAGCGAAATATCTTCACGGGTAACATCATGCAATACTGTGTTGAATTTAAGATATGACTTTCGTCATGAATTTTAGATGACTTTTGATAAGGCGATCGCAAAGTTTACTTCGATACTCTGATGTAGAGATGATTGTTTGTGAGGAAAAAGCAAATGAAGCGCAAGACGATTCTCAACTATTTGATCGGGCTATCAATTCTTGTAACTGGTTTAGTCATTTCTTCTAAATCTGAAGCTGAACCTGCATCTGTCTTTAGACCTTTAATTGAGGATATTCGCACTCAGTTACCAAAAGGATTGAAAATGCGTTTACCTTCCTCTCTCCCTCCCGCAGCCTCCAAGATCAAGCTTTATTCCTACATTGCTTCTGATAGTAAAATCTTTGAAGTTCGCCTAGCAAATACACCAGATTGTTCTGTGTCAAATAACCCTTCTGCTTGTACTGCTGGAGGGTTTGGCGTCTTCACTCCAGAGGGAACCTCTAAAATTTGGCCTCCCAAAGGAGATAGTATCACTCCAGTAAAATTGGGCAATGGTATTAGTGGTTTTTATATCACCAGAGGGCAAGGAAATAACATCAGTCAATACATTTTTTGGAAGCAAGATGGACTGGAATATGTATTAGGATTGGGAGGTGGTTCAACGAGAGATGTGTCTCAACAACAGATGATAGATATGGCGATCTCAATGGCAAATGAACCTGCAATTACCAGCGAGCAATAATGCAGTGTGGTTACTAAAAGATAAAAACTCTGTAGCTCCCAAGATGTGTTGAGATGTTGCTCAATACATGATGGTAATCTATATCATTCTTAAACTATTTGTGAACAACAAGATCCCCGATTGATTAACAAATCGGGGATCTGGCTCAATAATACTCGGATAAGACAAATCGATTGACATTTAAACCCACCAGAGACGCGCCATGGCGCGTCTCTACATGGCCCAAATTATGACGAAAAATCCTTAACCGAGAAATATTGGGATCTGGCCCTCTCAAATTTGGTAAATTCAATTCCAAATAACAATCAACAATTTACCTCTTTAAAGGGACTCTAATTAATTGATAAGCGCCACTTTTTCCTAAACTTTGATAATTATTTGGTTGCAAACTCATTTCGGGGAACTTTTTCGGTTGAGCCAAAACTAAAATTGAATCAGCTTGTGTTTTATTTACAGCCTGAGTTCTTACATAATCTCCTGCGGCTGCACTCATCTTGATGTAATTTACAGGGCGTTGGCTGTAAAAAACAACGGTGGGTTTTTGGAAGCCAACCATGACTAATTCTTCACCTGGTTTTTCGGCTTGGACTGCGATCGCTGCCAATTCTCTTAAAGGTAACTGACGCTGTTGATCTATTAAAAATAAAGCTGGAGTCAGGACAAAAATTAAAGACAGCGCAAACGCCAACAAATTTACACCAATTAATAGACGCCAACGACGACGTAGTATGATCACTGCCAATACCACAGCACAAACTAACCAGATCACACTTCCCAAAGTTGTTAAACCTGATTGTTGCAGGAGTTGGCGAAATTCGGGTGCAGCCGGGTCAGCACCTATTAACCGCGGTACATAAAACAGCGCTACTGCGATCGCTGATACAAATACTACATTGACCCAGCTACTCCAGAGAAGGGACGAAGGGGAGAGGGGGAGATGTGGGGACGCTTCTGAGGACGCGGAGAGGGGGAGACGCGGGGACGCGGAGAATTTATCAACATTAGTATTACTCACCGTGTCTTTGTATCCCCCTGTCTCCGTGTCCTCTTTCTCCGTGTCCCTGTGTCCCCGCGTCCCCGCGTCCTCTTCCTCTGCGTCAGAGTGTTCCCTGATCGCTTTGTCGTGGAAGAAATCGCTCCACAAAAGTCCTACTAGAATGGCTGCTGCTGGCATTAAGGGTAATACGTAACTAGGAAGCTTGGTGACAGCAATGGTAAAAAAGCCAAAGATGCTCGCAAACCAGAAAAAGGCAAATAAACCAAGTTGTTGCGATCGCTCTTGAGAACGCCAATACTGACGCTGCCAAAATTTTAGTCTTGTTATTGCTAGAGGTAAATATACTGAGTAAGGAGCGAAACCCAGTAATACTACCAAAAAATAAAAGTACCAAGGAGCTTTATGACCGTTGACTACTTCTGTAAAGCGTTCAATGTTGTGGTAGCCAAAAAAGGAGTTAATGAAATTCCAGCCATTGCGCCAAATTACTAGCACGTACCAAGGCACTGATAAACCCAAGATAATTAGCATACCCAGCAAAAGGCGCATTTCCCGCACAACTTCTCGCAATTTGCCCAGGTAAAGCAAAAATACACCAATAATCAGCCCAGGTAAAACAATGCCTACAGGGCCTTTAGTCAAAATTGCACCAGCGATGAGTACGTAACAAGCTAGATACCAATTATTGGGGATTGGGGATTGGGAAAAAGACGCGGAGACAGTTAGACGCGGTGACGCGGAGAATCCTTTTGATGAATTCCCCGCGTCAGCTAGTCCCCGTGTCTCCGTGTCCTCCTGACTTGCGTATCCCATAAAAAAGCACAACAAAGCTGATGCCATACAGCCAGTCAGCAGCATATCTGAGACACCAGTTCTTCCCCAGACAATCATTTCGGCATTGAATGCCATTAGAGCTGCTACTAAACCTGCTGTTAACCAGCGTCTGGAAGGACGAAAAACTTGTTCTAAGGCATTTTGTTTTGCCAGTTGCCATTGTACAGTGTAGAATGCTAGGGCAATTACACTCATCGCCGCGATCGCACTTGGCAGACGCACCGCCCACTCATTCACACCAAAAATGTTGTATGCGATCGCCTGACACCAGTAAATCAAAGCAGGCTTATCAAAGCGAGTTTTACCGTTGAAAAATGGCGTGATCCAATCGCCTGTCACGTACATTTGCCGAGAAGCTTCAGCAAACAAAGGCTCGGTTTCATCTATTAGCCCAATACTACCCAAATGCCAAAAAAATGCGATCCCACCAACCAAAATCAACCACAAAGTTGACAGTGCGATCGCCAAGGCTGGACGTTTGCCAATCCTATTAAACAACTGGTCAAAAGCGCGAATTGTCATTTAGTTACAAGTCAATAGTCAATAGTCAATGGTCAATGGTCAAGGGTCACTAGTCAATACTCGTTTGACGTGATTTTTTGCTCTTTGTTCTCAAAACAAATATTAAATGAGAAGACAAGGGAGACAACTTCTCAGTTATCAGTTATCAGTTATCAGTTATCAAATTAAACTGGTAACTGTTAACTGATTCATGCCCAATGCCCATTGACAATTGACAATTGACAATTGACTAACAACTAATAACTAACTATTGAGCAAGAATCAATTCCCATTCTTGCTTTTGCGGGTTCCAAACGGGGGTGGGAGTTTCGCCAACTACGTAAGGTCCCCAGTAGCGACGGGAACCATCCTGTGCAAAGGCGACTAAAACATCTCCTTTCTCGATCTTGATGCTACCGTTAGGTAGCGATAAAATTAAGCCTTTTTCACTACCTTCTCCTGGGGCAAAATCCCAATGTGCTGGAACTGCATAATTTTCTTTAGAATTGCTTTTACCTCCTGCTTTGCGTGCTAGTAAAGCAAGGCGGACAGGTTGTTCGGTTTGATTACTCATTCGTAAACTTCCTTGGCCTGTTGCTTTAACTGTCGAGTCTTGATGATATGCAAATAAGGATTTTTTTTGAGGTGTCGCGACAGAAGTATCTACAGTAGAAGCGATCGCACTTTCTGAGTTAGTGTTTGATTGAGCTTCAGAAGATTGATCCCCTTCAAAGGATATTTTAAGTTCATAACACCCTACAGGTAACAAAAGCAATCCCAAGCAAGCAGCTGCGAGAGCAGCATGACGGTAGATTAGCGATTTCATATTCTATAGATATTACAAATAAGTATTTTCTCTAGGCTCGTTCAAATAGTAGCCCAATATCAACATTGACAAGTGATTAAGTGAACATGCAAAGCACCTCACTGATCACAAATTAATGGTGACTGATTGAATTGCCAACTAGAGGCTTTTTGAGAACTAAGAGTAGGATGTATACTTTATGTCATTATGAGCATCAATACCGAAGGAAGTTAGGAAAAATTTCCTTGACGCTTCATTTCTTAATTATTAGCTCAAGATGATAATACAATCTATTGATTTTTGTATTCACCCTAAACCCAAAACAGCTTCAATATTATCCACATAACTTTATGCTAAACCTAATATCTTCAAGATGGGAACATCTAATCAGATTTTGATCAATGTCACCATAATCAATCATGCAAAATACTCGTCTCAACAACTTATTCAATGCGATCGCCAGGAGGCTGGAACAGTGGATTTTCAACCCTTGGCGACGCATATCTATACTAATCATCAGTTTTTTATTAGGTTTTTTTCTCGGAAGCGCAGTTGCAACTACAGCTGGGCAAACAGCAGAATGGGATATTGTAGTGGCTGGAACTTTAGTGTTGGCAACAGAAATTGCCAATAGAATATTTTACAATCGCAGTGTCTTAGCACGTCAAGTCTTTTGGGTGCAAGCAATCAACTATCTGAAAATCGGTCTCACCTACAGCTTATTTTTGGAAGCATTCAAATTGGGATCATAAACAATTAAAAATTAAAAATTAAAAATTGGGAAGAAGAGGAAGGGGACAAGGGAGAGAATACCCAATGACCATTGACCAATGACCATTGACAAATCTGTATATCATGATGTTTTGGAATTTTGCCAAACTCATCTGCGGATGCAGCCTCAGATGGTGTCGGAGGTATTATGTAATTTGTGGCTACCTTTAGCTACCAAGTTGGTGTCCCATCGACAGCAATTAAATCGTCCTTTGATTCAGGGTATTTTGGGAGGACAAGGGACGGGTAAAACTACTTTGTGTCGAGTTTTGGCTTTGATTTTTCAACACTTGGGATATCAGACGCTGAGTTTGTCTTTGGATGACTTATACAAAACCTATGGCGATCGCCAAATTCTCAAACAGCATGATCCCCGGTTGATTTGGCGCGGCCCGCCTGGAACTCATGATCTTGAGTTAGGCTTAACTGTATTAGACAAAGTTCGCAATTGTGAATTTCCAGTATCAGTTCCTCGCTTTGATAAATCAGCACATAATGGCGCTGGTAATCGAACTACTCCCGAAATTGTGCCAAAAGCAGACATTGTGTTATTTGAGGGTTGGTTTGTAGGTGTGCGACCTATTGATCCTAGTGCATTTGATCACCCGCCACCACCGATTCTCACCCCTGAAGATCAAGCTTTTGCCCGTGATATGAATCGTAACTTGCGTGATTATCTGCCACTATGGGAAAGATTGGATGGCTTAATTGTTTTGTATCCCCAAGATTATCGACTTTCTTTAGAGTGGCGCAAGCAAGCAGAAAGGGAAATGATTGCTGTTGGCAAATCAGGGATGAGTGATTCAGAAGTTGAGCAATTTGTCAAGTATTTTTGGTGTTCTCTTCATCCAGAACTATTCATCAAGCCCTTAGTCGAATCTCCCACACTAGTTGATTTAGTGATTGAGATCAATTCCGATCATAGTTTCGGCAATATTGTCATTAGTCATTAGTCATTAGTCATTAGTCATTAAAAATTCTCTCCCATGTCCCCTTGTCTCCCATGTCCTCCTTTTCCCCCTACTCTGCAAGAAGCCGCTTACGTGTCTACGCGTAGCGTCTCCGTCAGGAGAATCCCTTTTCCCCTTTCCCCGATCCCTAATCACTAGTTGATAAAGCTTGATTAATGTGATTGAGCAAATCTTCCATGGAGATTGATCGAGGTAAAACTTGGCTTGCGATCGCACCGACAGCATTTTCTAGAGACTGTTCTTGAGTCAGATCAGGATTTAATTGCTGATCTAGTACTAAAACTGGTGGCAATTTTACTGGTAACTCTCCAAGTGTTTTCAGGGCTGAGTATACCTCTTTTTTGAGGCTGGATTCTTCTAAGCAAATGAGTAATAAATCAACGCTTTTGTGACGGAGTTGTTGTAGTAGTTCTTCCCAAGACCTACCAATAGTTGCTTTGAGTCCGGCTGTATGTAGATACTGAATTAATGCTTGGAACCACTCTGAACCACGAGAAATAGTTAGAGGTTTAAATCCTTGATGGGGAAAATCTTTGACTTGAGAGTCTTTTTCTAAACTTTTGCTAATAGAATGCTTGCGTTTTGCCTCTGGCAAATCTGGTAGTGCTGCCAGTTCCACAACTAATATACTGGGAGGACAGGAAATACCAACTGCTATTTGCAGCACTGACAATAAAGCATCTATTTTTTTGCTTTGATCACTATTGTTGGTATGCGATCGTGTTAAGCAAGGAAACACAGACAAACCGGCTATTTGAGAAGCTGTCTGTGTAGTTCTGACATCACAGGTAACTATAGGTAGATTCGCCAACCGAGGAAGGTTACTGAGTTTTTGCAAATAAGCTGTTGCTGCGGGTACTTCTGGATCTAGCAAAATTACATCAAATTGCCACACTCTAGCTAGCAATTCTGCCTGTTCAATATCATCTACTTCTATAATTCGATGTTGTTGCAGTAAGGGATATAAGTCCAGATTTTCTCCTTCAGGGTGGACAAATCTGAGAATTCGTAGAGGCGTTTGACTCAGAAAAGGTTTTGTTTCTTTGTTTTGCTGCTTTTTTTGGGAAACTGTATACAGATTTTCCAATAATGGTGCTAAAAATTGAGGTTCTACAGGTAAGCTCAAAAAACCATCTGCACGATTGGCAAATGCTTGCTCTTTCTCAGCTGCGGTTGCGGTCACAATTACAGGAATGTGGCGAGTTGTAGCATCAGATTTGAGTAAAGTTAGCACATCCCAACCCGAAAGCAAAGGTAGTAGGGGATTGAGAAATATAGCTTTTGGTTGCAAACGACGGGCTTTTTCTACAGCTTCACACCCGGAGCGGGCGATTACGACTCGATAACCTAAACCTGTGAGTTGTTCGGTAAAGTCTTCAATATATCGGGCTACAGCTTCTACAACCAATACTAGTTGTTGGGAAGAATTGGAATGGTGGGATGATTTAGATGTTTGTCCCCAGCTGTGTTGTGTTCCCAAGCTTGGGGTAGTGTGGTGGTGGGGTGAAATCTTTCTCGCCATCTTGTGATCTTGCAATCTCCTCTTCATCTGTGTCCCGATTTCCTCGTCTGCTAGTCTTCCTACCTCTTTTGGAGGGCTTGGTGGTAGTAACAAAGTGAACTGACTGCCTTTACCTTCACGAGATAAAAAGCTAACATCACCACCATGCAGACGAGCAAGCGCTCTGGTTAATACTAACCCCAGTCCTGTACCTTCAAACTGACGGGTAAGGGGATGTTCTAATTGTTGGAATTTTTGAAAGATTAGATGTTGTTGATGTTCGGGTATACCAAGGCCTGTATCCCAGACTGTAAATGTAATCCAACCTTCCCAGCGACTGACTCGCAGCCCAATTTCTCCTCCCGTTTCGGTGAACTTAAAAGCGTTGGAAAGGAGGTGTACCAACATTTGACGCAGGCGAAATTCATCTGCGACAATTTCTTCTAAACCTGGTTCTATGGAAAGATTGAATTTGTGTTCCTCTCCACTTGGTTGAGGATGGGAGGAAACTGTAGTTTTGCGACTTTGAGCATGGATAGCTTTTGCTTCATCAACAGCGCGATCGCACACTGTACGAATATTCACAATTGCTAGCATTAGTTCCATTTGCCCTGTTTCCATGCGGGTCAAATCTAAAATATTATTGACTACACTCATCAAATGCCGTCCGCTTTGATGAATTAGTCCAGCATAACGGGCTTGTCGCTCGTTGAGTTCGCCTAATTGTTGATCTACTAACAATCTTGATAATCCCAAAACCGCCGTGAGGGGAGTTTTTAACTCATGGCTAATGCAGGCTAAAAATTCGTCTTTTAAGCGATTTAGTTGCATCAAATCGGCATTTTTTGCAGCTAGTTCTTTACAGAGCTGCTGCTGCTCGGTGACATCTGTTGCTAACATTAACCACAAGTCTGAGTTCAGCCCTGTGTCAGAACTAGGATTTTTGAATTTTAGTTCTCGACTGTCTAAAGGAATTTTGGCAAATTGCCAAACTCGTTCTTGACCATTTTCTACTTCCACAACACAGGTACAAGTTCCATGCTGGCTATCTAAAAAGCAGCGATTTTTAGAAGATAATTGTGTGGGTGGTTCTAATGGCGTTGACAATACTGAATATTCTGTTGTAGTTTTTGGTATTAGTACTTCACTGCTCGTGGACAAATTATTATCTCGTACCAAAGTTTTAGTAACTATGGGCTGGACTTGATAGTGATCAATGTTCTTGTTGGTACTGAGATCGGCTAGTCCTTTGGCAGTAGCATATTCGAGGTTTTTGACAACTGTGGGGTTGAGGATTGCTTCTACTTGTTGTCTAACGCCTTCTGGATCTTTTAAAATTCCTAATTGTTCCCACCATGCTGGATTTTGAGTGACAATCTTGCCTGTGTTTGTTTGGAGCATTAAAGGCCAAGGTAATCTTTCCAAAAGTTGGATCAACGGATGATTAGGCAATGGTGAAAATGAGGGTGTTGTCTGTTTTGCTTCTTTTATAGTTTTGGCGGCGACGGGTGCTTTGCGGCGACGGGATTTAGTTTTGTTTGTACTATCTTCGATTTGCGGTTGAGTTTGTTGAGTTTGTGATTTTTGCCGAAATACAAATTGCAGCAATCGCGAGCTGTCGATTAACCCCAAAAATTTGCCTTCAGGGTCAATTAATGCCCAATCTCGGTTAATATTATTTTTGACGTGTTGCGATCGCAATAAATCACTGAACTCCTCGATACCCAAATTAGACTGTAAAGTCTGTATTGGCTGTATCAAGCTTGATTCCCGACTTGTTAATGGCTGCTGTAAGTTCAAAGACCCTGCTTGCTCGGTATTTTCTTGATTTGCCGCCAAAATTTCCGGTAACAAACGAGTAGAATAAATCACCCCAAGGGGGTTTTGCTGCTCATTCAAAACTACCAAGCGATCGCACTGCTGCGTCTCAAAAATTTCGCATACAACTTTGAGAGTTGCTGTTTTTGAGCAAATGGGTACAGTGCAGATAAATTCGTAGAGCGGGTACTTTAGCATTGACATAAGCTTTATAAGCTTTCGGGTATCGTTCTGTCGGTGCGGAACATCTAGCATCACCAAGTAGTTAATCTGGTGCTGTTCGCGTTCCCAGTCATATCCTCACTTTGCCATTGCGGGTGATCAGGCAACAAACATGGTTAGTTAGTCAATTCAGTTCTGGTGTGTCGAGGGAGTATAAGGAGATGTCGAGGAGGAATAATTACACCTCTATTACTTCAGTTTTATTTTCTGTAGACCTACATTCCATATACACTTACACCCTTTTTTAGGCTTGAGACTAACCCAGCCTAGACTAAAATCAGCAAAGCTAGGTATATTTATCTATAGGGCTTTGGAATACGCTATCGCGATTTCGCTATTGCTGCTTGGAAAAGGTTACTGAGAAAAAAGTAGATCAAGACAACTTTTTCCTAGATGCCTTACTTTTTGCCTAACAGCAAAGGTATTTGGTGCCTTTTTAGGCAATATGCTCATAAATAATACAAAAGCTGATAGCATTGGCATTATTTCTTTGAGCATAGCTGCTTTTAGCGTATTGACTTTTTGGCACTAGGTACTTTGTATCAGTGATAACTAATACTAAAAAATTAGATTCCTGTTGCCAATTGTGCTGTTGTTGTTAAAAACCCTCTTTAGATAGCAATACCTAAAACAATTATGGCTCCAAAGATTCGCTTTAGAACCTTTAGGAATTATAATGATTTACGATACGACGATCATTTAACTTAGTTTAAGTATCTTATCTAAGGAGTAAAACTAGAAAATCTGTATTTGGTTAGAGATGAACAACAAGAGGCAAAATCCCCCTGATTTAGCATAAAACTAAATCTTTACCTTCCCACTCTGATTTGCCTAGAACACTGCCTAAGAGCAAGCATTTACGACTACTCTCCTCTGCGTTAATATTCTCCTCAAAATACAGGTCAGTGCTTGTTTCAAATAGTCTCTGTAACAGATGTTAATAAGATTGTACAATTTGTTAAGAAGCAAAATTTAGGTAACTTTACAAAATAGTCATACGGCCAAGGCGACTGTGAGATTTTTGTTAAATTACCAAATTATATTAAATTTTCTGAGTTCAGTGAATCAAGGAGGTACACATACAAAATTATTTATGCTATTTGTTGACTGTAGTTTTTATTGAAACATATCTTATTACTACACAGAGCAAGCAGATATATCTGTGGAATCTATTCAAAATTGTTCGACTGAGCGTCTCCGCACTGAGCTTGTCGAAGTGTCACGACGAAGTCCAAAATCCAAAATCTGATGACCTATTAATAATAAAGTATCGCGATCGCGTAACTACTAAAAAAACCATAATATAATGTCATCATTTACCAAAGAATTTATCGCATTCCAAGGTAAAAAACAAAAAGTAAAATCGAAGTTTTTAAATGTTACCAAATGCCAGCAGCAAGAACAGCAGATTTTTTTTCAACAAATGACAAAAGCCGAACAACAGGCATTTTTACAGGAACTAAAATCAGAATACCGCCAGATTCTTATAAATTACTTTACCACAGACAAAACAGTGAAGGAAAAAATTGATAAATTTATCAATTCAGTATTTTATGCTAATATTCCTGTGCCGCAAATTATCGAAATTCATATGGAACTGATTGATGAATTTTCCAAGCAGCTAAAATTAGAAGGACGGGGAGACGAGACATTACTAGACTATCGTCTGACGTTAATTGATATTCTGGCTCACCTGTGTGAACTTTATCGGCGATCGCTTCCTAAATAGACAAAATTGATTGCAGGCTTGTGAATGTTTGTGTATAGAGAGTTAGCACTGGTAGGCTACTAGCAACACTACACAGAATTAAAAATAAAAATACCTTTTGTTCTGTGTTGATGACCTAGTTTTGGATAGCATCTCTATTTCCATGGCGTTGTACTAGTATAGGAAAGCAGAAGGCAAAAAGCCTATGTTATGGCAAAGTTAAGCTTTTTGTCCTTGAGTGGGAGGTTTGCTACCACCCAAAGATTAGCGCCTGAAAGTTTTGTGGCGCTTGTTTGATAACGTCTTTACTCTTTATCCCAGACTATAGCTGATTATGAATAAAATTAAAAAGACTTATGTTCTCAAGTTGTACGTGGCAGGAAATACCGCTAACTCAGTCATGGCACTCAGAACACTTAAAAATATATTAGAACAAGAATTTAAAGGAGTATACACTCTCAAGGTCATAGACGTACTCAAAAACCCGCAATTAGCGGAGGAAGATAAAATATTAGCGACACCAACATTATCTAAAATCTTGCCTCCACCCGTCCGGAAAATTATCGGTGATCTTTCAGACCGAGAAAGAGTATTGATTGGTTTAGACTTACTTTACGAAGAGTTAATAGAAGACGAACAATCTCAAGCAGAATAGATTATATAAATAGATAAAACATAAGTCTCGACATTTTATTAATATAATAACTGGGTTAAACTCCCATTTGCTAAATATAAAACAAAGATGAGAGAAAACGACCAACCAGAGAAAAACAACACACCATTATTTGGTGGTGTAGAAAAAATTCGTACGATGATAGAGGGGTTTGATGACATTAGTCATGGTGGATTACCTGTAGGGAGAACTACTCTGGTCAGCGGTACCTCTGGAACTGGCAAAACTTTATTTTCTCTCCAGTTTCTTTTCAACGGTATTAGCTATTTAGAAGAACCAGGAGTATTCGTCACTTTTGAAGAATCACCCTATGATATCATAAAAAACGCCTATATTTTTGGTTGGGATTTGCAAGGTTTAATCAATGATGGGAAGTTATTTATTTTGGATGCTTCTCCTGACCCAGAAGGACAAGATATTGTTGGTAACTTTGACCTTTCAGCATTGATTGAACGCTTGCAATATGCCATTCGCAAATATAAAGCAAAAAGAGTAGCGATTGACTCCATTACTGCTGTATTTCAGCAATATGAAGCTATTGGAGTTGTAAGGCGCGAAATTTTTCGTTTGGTAGCCCGACTCAAACTACTTAATGTTACCACCATCATTACCACAGAACGCACCGAGGAATATGGTCCAGTTGCTTGTTTTGGAGTAGAAGAATTTGTTTCCGATAACGTAGTAATTGTTCGCAACGTCTTGGAGGGCGAACGTCGTCGTCGTACCATGGAAATTTTGAAACTGCGTGGTACAACACACATGAAAGGCGAATATCCTTTCACAATTACTAATGAAGGAGTCAATATTTTCCCACTTGGGGCAATGCGCTTAACTCAAAGGTCTTCTAATGTACGTGTATCTTCTGGGGTTAAAACCTTAGATGATATGTGTGGTGGTGGTTTCTTTAAAGATTCAATTATTTTAGCCACAGGAGCTACAGGAACAGGTAAGACATTATTAGTTAGCAAATTTCTGCAAAATGGCTGCAACAACGGTGAACGGGCAATATTATTTGCCTACGAAGAATCGCGTGCTCAACTCTCGCGTAACGCCTCTTCTTGGGGAATCGAGTTTGAGGATTTAGAACGTCAAGGTTTACTGAAAATAATTTGTACCTATCCTGAATCAACTGGTTTAGAAGATCATCTACAAATTATTAAGTCAGAAATTGCTGATTTTAAACCTGCTCGGATTGCCATTGATTCACTCTCAGCCTTGGCGCGGGGTGTAAGTAATAATGCATTCCGACAATTTGTCATTGGTGTCACGGGGTACGCCAAGCAAGAAGAAATAACAGGCTTTTTTACTAATACAACCGATCAATTTATGGGTTCGCATTCGATTACCGACTCCCATATCTCCACAATTACCGACACGATTTTGATGTTGCAGTATGTAGAAATTCGTGGAGAAATGGCACGGGCAATCAATGTATTTAAAATGCGTGGCTCTTGGCATGATAAGGGTATTCGTGAATACAATATCACAGCGGATGGGCCGGAAATTAAAGATTCTTTCCGCAATTATGAAAGAATTGTCAGCGGAGCGCCTACTCGCGTTAGTATCGATGAAAAAGCTGAACTGTCTCGAATAGTCAAGAGTTTTCAAGACAAAGACAGTAATGATGCTTCTAGTTAGCCTCGTGTTATATTCTGTGTGAAAAAACGGTATGAAGCCGCCTTATTGTTGTGTGAGGGGATGCGGTGAAAGGACAGATAATACTCTATAGTTTCTTGCCTGGTGTAACAGCAGCAGTGTTAACCACTCAACCGAGTTGGGCGCGACAGGTTGTTAACCCCAGTATTTCTACCCCGAATGAGGGTGGAAACTTAGTAGCAGACAATACAAAAAATCAAGTTTCTGCTGCTAGAAATAATACTTTTGCAACTAATTTGTCAACAACAATCAAAACATCAGAACCAGCAGATTTCAAGACAATTAACATTCACAGGTTTGGGAATGATGATGTTGGGAAAATTGCTACTAAAACAATTGGTGTACCAATAGGAGAAATCTCTTTTCAGGATCGGGGAAGTAATTTTAGGGTGACATCAGCCCAATACCAAACCCAGCCAGCAGTAGATAGTCATCAACTAGCTTCCGCGATTTTTGATGACAACTTGCAGCCTGAAATTATGCAAGTTGCTCCCTTTGAGTATGGCACTCAGCGTCTACACCCAAGCACTGCCCAGATGAAAACGGGATCACAGAAAAACTCTGTCAAACGCACATCGCCATCTCAAGTTGGGCAAAAATTGCGTGAAGTTATGATTAGCAGAAAGGCAACTCCAGAAAAATTGCCAGTGGGGGTAAGTGATGCGATCGCTCCCCAGGAATTACCTAATGCAACTACACAAGTACCATCAAAACAAAATCCTAACATCCAAGCTTCAGCTTTTTTACAAAATGTCGCTAGAGGTTCAGGCTCGGCAAAATTATTAGCAATCAAGAATTGCTCACAAGATACAGTTAGTTGTCCTCCACAAAATTTCACCCCGCAACTCGTATCGCAAGCAATTTCTCCAACACCGACACCAACAGCACCAACAATCAACAATCAGCAACAACAAACAACTCCCCAAGTCCCCATCGTTTCGCCGATTTCCAAACCAACAACACCTGCACCTAATTACCTCAATCCCGACAAAAGCAATCCCCTACTATTTCCTACCAAACCTGATGAAGTCAGACAAAAGGGAAACCAGCCAATTACCTTACAACAAGCTGTAGAGTTAGCACAGCGCAACAATACACAACTACAAATATCTTTATTGCAATTACAACGGGCTAAAGCCAGCTTGCGGGAAGCTCAAGCCGCTTTATTTCCCACCCTTGACTTGAGTACTAGTATTACCCGCAGCCAATCTGCTCAAAGTCAACTCTCTTCAGAAATCCGAGAACAGCAAGAACGGGGTTTACCACCAGAACTGCGTACTCAATCCAACGGCGACGAACCAAGTACGTCCTTCAATGGTCAAGCACAACTTATTTATAATATTTTTACTTCAGGCAGACGTTCAGCCAATATAGGCGCTGCTGAGGAACAGGTACGCCTTCAAGAATTTGACACTATGCGTCAAGCTGAGGAAATTCGCCTCACTGTCGCCACAAATTACTACGATTTGCAAGAAGCAGATGAAAATGTACGCATTGCCCAATCTTCTGTGAGAAATGCGGAGGTGACTTTACGCGATGCTCAAGCTTTAGAAAGAGCGGGTGTAGGTACTCAATTTGATGTACTCAGAGCGCAGGTAACTTTAGCAAATGCTCAACAAGATTTGAGTGGAGCGTTGTCTCAGCAAAGAATTCGCCGCAGTCAGTTAGCAAATACATTGAATGTACCGGATGCATTAACTGTCAGTGCCGCAGATCCTGTAAGATTGGCAGGTCTGTGGAATTTGCCGCTAGAAGATACGATTGTACTAGCCTATCAAAATCGCCCAGAACTACAACAGCAGTTAGCGCAACGCAATATTAATGAACAGCAACGACGTTTAGCACTGGCAGAACTCGGCCCACAAATCAGCTTAGTTGCTAGTTATAACTTGTTAGATCAGTTTGATGATAGTATTAGTGTGACCGATGGTTATTCTGTTGGCGTGCAAGCCACTCTAAATTTATTTGATGGGGGAGCAGCTAGGGCCAGAGCTGACCAGCAAAGAGCTAATATTAGGATTGCTGAAACTCAATTTAATGATACACGCAATCAAATCCGCTTTCAGGTAGAACAAGCCTATTCGGAATTGAGGTCCAATTTAGACCAAGTGCAAACTGCAAATATTGCTTTAGAACAAGCTAGAGAATCTTTACGTTTGGCGCGTTTGCGATTCCAAGCAGGTGTGGGTACTCAAACAGATGTCATCGCAGCTGAAAATGATCTCACAAGAGCAGAAGGTAATAGTGTAAGCGCTATTTTGTCTTACAATCGCGCTCTAGCTACTTTGCAAAGGTCTGTAACTGCTAGAGGGTTAGCTAGAATTCCTCAATAGTGAGTGTTTGATACTCGTCGTCGAGTGTTTAAGGGAGCATCCCAAATGTTTGAGTTTATTTTTAAACGCACCAGTTAGCAAAGGTAAACGCAGAGCATTAAGCGGAGCTACTTCGTTTTGTGTTTTGAAGAAATTGGGATGCTCCCTTGTCTTCCAACTAAGTATTAAGAACTTTCTGTAAGGTCAATAATAATTCCTTGACTGTGTAAGGTTTTGCTAGAAAACCACTGATATTAATAGTTGATGCTTCTGCTAATTTACTGCTGGAGGCTAGTCCGCTTGTGGCGACTATTTTGACTGCGGGATTGATTTTTTGTAAAGTCCGAATAGCTGTGATTCCATCTAGAGACGGTAGCATTATATCCATGAGAACAGCACTAATTTTGTCTCGATTCTGAGCATATAATGCGATCGCTTCAATACCATCAATAGCAACAAGAGTTTTGTAGTTATGAGTTTCTAGTGATGCTCTAGTAATTTCTTGAATAGCAGGTTCATCATCTACTACCAAAATCAATTCTCCTTTACCTGCTAGCGGTTCTAACTGTGGTGTTGATTCTATTTCTACTCCCTGTACTGCTGGCAAGTAAACTTTAAATTGAGTACCAAGACCTACTTCACTATGGACATTGACAAAACCACCGTGGCTTTTGACAATACCAATTACTGTGGAAAGTCCTAAACCTGTGCCTTTGCCTAATTCTTTGGTAGTGAAAAATGGTTCAAAAATTCTCTCGATAATTTCCCTGGAAATACCCACACCAGTGTCTGCTACAGTAATAACCGTGTAGGGGCCGACTTTGGCTTCCAGGTTCATGCGAGCGTAGTTTTCATCAATAAATAAATTTTCTGCCGAAATAGTCAAACTCCCACCATCTAGCATCGCATCACGAGCGTTGACACAAAGATTCATCAGCACTTGATGCAGTTGTGTGCTATCTCCATAAACTGTCCACAAATCAGGTGCTATATCCATACACACTTCAATTGATTTGGGAAAAGTTTGTTTGACAATCTTGACAACTTCCCGAATTAAATGTTTGACTTGCAGAGTCATGCGCTTGCCTTCTACACCCCGTGCAAAGGACAAAACTTGCTTGACTAAATCCGCACCACGTCTGGCACTATCTTCAAGTATTTCTAGTAAGTGCTGATGTTCAGAATAAAGATCGGGAAATTTCAACGGCAATAGTTGAGATACAGCCAGAATTGGTGTGAGAATATTATTCAGATCGTGGGCAATACCGCTGGCTAAAGTACCGATACTTTCTAGACGTTGGGCGCGAAATAATTGGGTTTCTAACTGTTTTTTTTCAGTAATGTCGGTATCAACGGTGAGAATAGATTTTGGTGTACCGTCTTCTTGACAAACTACACTCCAACGACTAGAAACTAAAACTTTCTTACCAGTTTTGGTGACTCTTGTTAATTCTCCTTGCCATTTACCTTGTTTAATAACTGCCAAAAGTGCTGTTTGTAATACCTCTGGGGGTTCATCGTCATATAAAAGTTCTACAACTGTTTTCCCGTAAGCTTCATGGGCTAGCCAGCCATAGAGATTTTCCGCGCCTTTGTTCCACAAAATCACGCGATTATCTAAATCACGCACAAAAATTGCATCTGTAGTGACATCTAACAATGCAGCTTGTTCGCGGATTTTTTCTTCAGCAAGTTTGCGATCGCTAATGTCAATACTCGCACAAGTTACCCCGACTACTTCTTGTGCTTCATTTCGCAACGGTTCTATTGTCAAATCAAAATATCTAATCCCTTGAGCAGTATTTATTGATACTTCTTTGCGAGTTCCTATCCCTGTTGACAAGACACGTTGTTTAATATCAAAAAGTTGTTGTCCATCTGCAACCGCAATTAAATCTAAATCTTGTTTACCTAAAAATTCTTCATTAATAAAACCTGGGGAAGCATTGTAAACCCAGGTATAACGTAATTCTTTATCTTGGTTAAAAACAACAATCGGAGAGTTTTTGAGCGCGACTCGAAATCTTTCCTCGCTTTGGCGCAATGCTTCTTCAATTCTTTGTCTCTCAATCGCATAGCGCATACAGCGCACCAATAAATCACCGCTCACTTGTCCCTTAACTAAATAATCCTGCGCTCCCTGCTGCATAGCTCGCAGAGCCAAATTTTCATCATCCAAACCAGTCAGCACAATAATCGGAATCGCTGGTGCTTGATGATGTAAAGTGATAAAAGTTTCTAAACCTTGACTATCTGGCAAAGAAAGGTCTAATAATATGACATCAAAACTTTCTTGATTGAGCAACTTCAGCGTTTGCTCTAATCGCTCAACAGGTGTTAATTGAAACTGTGCAGTCGTGACATCCCACAAAAATTCTTGCAACAAACGAACATCACCGGGATTGTCTTCTACCAACAAAACTTTGATCAGTTGTTGTGTCATTAGTCATTAGTCATTAGTCATTGGTTATTTGTCATTAGTCAATAGTCATTAGTAATTGTCCTCATCTCCCTTGTCCCCGTTGTCCCCGTTGTCCCCAATCCCCGTACTCTGCAAGAAGCCGCTTACGCGTCTACGCGAAGCGTCTCCTCTGAAGAATCCCCAATCCCCGATCCCCAATCCCCGATTCCCAATCCTGTTATTCTGACGGAAGCTTGACAATGGTAAACCAGAAATTTTCGATTGATTGTACAATTTTGACAAATTGATCGAAGTCAACGGGCTTAGTAATGTAGCAGTTGGCGGATAAATTATATACCCTAAGAACATCTTCTTCTGCTTGAGAAGTTGTCAGTACTACTACGGGAATTCGCTTGAGTCTGTCATCTGCTTTGATTTCTGCTAGTACTTCTCTACCATCCTTTTTTGGTAAGTTTAAATCTAGTAAAACAATATCTGGATAGGGGACTTGAGTATATTTACCTTCTCGACGTAGAAAGGCGATCGCTTCTACACCATCTTCAACTACATTTAAGTTAACAGAGATTTTGCTGTCCTCTAAGGCAATTTTGGTCAACTCTACATCACCGGGATTGTCTTCTATTAACAAAATCTCAATAGGCATAACATCTATTAAAGTATTCACGATGCCCTACCTATCCTATCTGGAATTGTGAAGTAAAAGGTGGTTCCTTGACCAAGTTTTGATTCAACCCAGATTTGTCCACCGTGACGTTCCACAATTTTTTTACAAATTGCCAAACCAATACCAGTACCAGGATACTTGTCGCGAGTGTGTAAACGCTGAAAAATGATGAAAATGCGATCGCCATACTGAGGTTCTATCCCAATTCCGTTATCGCGCACCCAGAAGAGCCATTCGGGGGAAGAGGACGCGGTGATATGAGGATGTGGGGACGCGGGGATTATTGTTGATAGATTCACCGCGTCACCGCGTCTAATGCTCTCCGCGTCTCCTGCGTCTGTCTTTGCTACGCCAATATGAATTTGCGGAGATTGTTCACTCCGAAATTTAATGGCATTACTAATTAAATTCTGGAATAATTGTGCCAGTTGGGTAGCGTCGGCAATCAGTTGAGGGAGAGGTTGGTCGTAAGTGATGACTGCATGAGTTTCTGTGATTGCGACTTTGAGATTTGCGATCGCTTGTTGCAATGCACTATGACAATCAACTACTCCAAATGGCTGTCCACGGGTACTTACACGGGAAAAGCTCAACAAATCATTGATCAAGATTTGCATCCGTTTCGCACCATCTACGGCGTAGGAAATAAATTCATCGGCTTTGGTATCAAGCTTACTTTTATACTTTCTTTCTAGTAATTGTAAGTAACTTGTGACCATTCGTAATGGTTCTTGCAAGTCATGGGAAGCAACATAAGCAAATTGTTCTAATTCAGCATTGGAACGAGCTAATTCTTCACGTTGGTGTATTTCTTTTTCTAATAATTGCGCTTTGGCTAAAGCAATACCAATCTGATTTGCTAGTTGTTGTAAAAACTCAATTTCCCAATTATTCCACTTTCTTGGACGGATACATTGTTGAGCAATTAGTAAACCCCAAAGTGTATCTCTAACAATAATTGGTACAAGTATGTGAGCTTTCACATCAATATTTTCGAGAAATTCTCGATGACAAGGATGGACGCTTTCTGATTTAATATCACAGATAATATTAATTCTGCCTTGGCGATAAGCTTCGTGATAATTTTCCTGAAAACATCTCTCAAACAGCTTTCGTCCTAAAATTGAACTACAACCATTGATGACTGCTTCTTGCATCACTGTTCCAGAATCATCATTCCACAATCGAAAAATAATCACTCGATCAGCGTGCAGAAGTTTTTGGATTTCTGTAACTGTGGTTCGGAGAATTTCTTCTGTTTGTAAGTGTTGGCGAATTTTCAGAGCAATTTCAGCTAAGAGTTGCGATCGCTGATTTTGCAATTTTAATTCTTCTTCTGTGCGCTTGCGTTCAGATATATCACTCAATACTCCTACCATTCGCAGCGCTCGTCCATCGTCATCTCGAATCACTTTACCTCTGATTAAAAACCAATTGTATCTACCATCCGCTCGACGCAATCGTACTTCCATTTGATAAGGCTGATTGAGTTCGAGGTGTTGGTAAAGTAACTCAGCAAATTGTTCTCGATCATCGGGATATACTAATTGATAAAGAGATTCATAAAAGTGTTTTTTACCTGTGCGTTGTAAACCCAAAAACTCATAAAATCGCTTTGACCAAAAGCATCTATTCTGAACAATATCCCAATCCCAAATCGCATCATTTGTCGCATCAATTACTAACTGTAATCTTTCTTCACTTTGGCGTAAAGCTTCTTCTGCTTGCTTGCGTTCGGTAATATCCAAAGTCACACCAATCATCCGCATTGGTGTACCATCAGTTTCATAAATGCCACGACCCCGTGCTAATATCCAATGAATACTACGATCTGGCCAAATAGTCCGGTACTCTGCTTCATAATCAATTTGTTGTTCCAGAGCTTGCTTCACAGACTCGCGTACATAGTCGCGATCTTCTGGGTGAACGCAGTCTAAAAGCATTGTGTAGGAAAAATCTGTTTTGGGGAGTACACCAAAGTTGGCTTTACACTGATTAGATGTAAACAATTCCCCGGTTTTTAAGTCCACCTGCCAAGAACCAAGCTTACCAGCTTGTAATGCTATTTTTAGGCGTTGTTCATTTTCTCGTAGTGCTGCTTCTACACGTTGACAATCTTTTAATGGTGTGCTTTTTGATTGTCTTTGCAGTAGTAGCATCACTTGTTGAGCTAATTTTTGCAAAGCTGTTATTTGTTGAGAATTGAGTTGTCGGGGTTGATGATCCATGACGCACAGGGTGGCGATCGCATATCCTTCTGGTGTCAAGAGTGGTACGCCAGCATAAAATCTTACATAGTAAGGGGCTGCTGCAATGGAATTTTCTGCCCATACTTGATCTGTGAAGCAATCGGGAACAATCAAAATATCTTTTTGCTGAATGCAAACAGGACACATCCCGACATCCTGCGGTAGTTCAGTGACATCCCAACCAACTTTTGCTTGTATCCATTGCTGATTTTCGTCAATAAAATTGATGCAAGCGATGGTTGTACTACAGATAAGGGCTGCTAACTCAACAAGATTATCAAAAGCTGCTTCGGTTACACTATCGAGTATTTGGTAGTGACGCAGGGCTGCTAATCTTGCTTTTTCCTGATTATTTGGTATAGCTTTCATGAATATGGGTGAAGCAATTAATCTTCCAGCTTCAAAATCGTAAAACCTAAAATAAGTAAATATTTTGACTACTTAATATTTGCCAATAAAATATATTATAAAATTTATATTTTTTAAGTTAATAAATCATTTCTATAATATTGAATTTTTGCAGGAGTTTTTTAAGATTTTTGTTAAAAAGCTCAATATACAAGATAAGCGATCGCTCATTTAAATATTTATGAACTTAACTCTGGGAATTATTTTGGCAAGTTGCGTCGGTGTAACTTTGGGGTTAGTGGGAAGTGATGGTTCAGTTTTAGCGGTACCAATTTGAATTTACGTCATGGGTGTAGCACCAAAATCAGCGATCGCACCTATAACTCTCACAAAAAACAACGCCAGCAACGGCGTCAGTAAAAAGATATCACCATATAAGTATCAGAATGCACCAGTTGAGTTATATCTATTTATAGTTAGGTTTAATAGACTTGGGTGCTACCAAATGGAAAATCTAGAATACGCAATTAGAGAGGCGATTGGATTTGGATATTCAGAAATTTCTTTAGAGTGGCAGTCTCAGCCAAAACCAAAAATAGAAAATTCTATTTATAATTTCGGTGCTTTACTGATAGCTAACGAGTCAGGCGATCGCCAAAAGTCTAAAAATACAAAAATTAATGCCCTAGATCACTAGTAGCATGATGATGTCCGTATGCACCAGCTTCAGGGTTAAAGGGTGAAACTTCTTCCTTGATGTCTACTCCTAGTTGTTCCAGCATTGCTTGTAAAACAGGATCAGGAGACAAACGTAAATAAGTCGGTGTAATTTCTACTGCGACATGACGATTACCTAAATGATAGGCCGCCTTCAATAAATCTATAGTGGTTTTGGCAACAACGGTTAAAACAGGTTCTGGTTTAGCATTTATTCTTACTAGACTATCAGTAGTTTCATCTACAAGCAGATCCCCATCTCGCAGTACTGTACCTCTGGGTAAACGCAAAAATACTACTTGTCCATCTTCTGTTTGCAAGCGATGACGACTGCGGGTACGTTCCTCTGCCGTGAGAGACAAAGTTGATCTGACTAGCGCATGAGGATTTGGTGGTTTTTTTTGGGTAAGAGTGAGCATAGCGGATTGAGGATCAGGGATTGGAGATTAATTTAGCAGCAAAATCATAATCTATGTATACCAGCAGAGTTTGTAGTGAGGACTTTAGTCCTCATATGAGCGCTTAAGCGCTGACTACGAACTCAGCAATCGCTACTTGCTGTTAGATGACTGGCTTGCATTAGCACGGTATAAAGTAGGGGTGGGTGAATCATAAACTTGAGGAGAAATCTGTATGGCAACTTACCAACCAAATGCGGAAGCGATCGCCAATGAAGAATTAATTAATGAACTGGTGACAGACACCGCAACTATCAACCATGTAGAAGTGATTGAAAACGTGATTGATAGTCTTGAACAAAATGACAGTGCAATGGTTAGCCAGTCTCCAGAGGGTAATTATCTCTGGAAATTTACCTATGGTAGTGTAGAAGTTTTTGTCCAGCTTACAGGGACAACAGATGAAGATACGATCACCGTATGGTCTCCAGTACTAAAATTACCTGCTAAAGATGAACCTAAACTAATGCGACAATTATTAGAGATGAACTGCTCTAGCACTTTTGAATCTCGTTTTGGCATTATTGAAAATCAAGTTGTTGTACTGGCTACGCGCGCTTTAGCAGAATTATCGGCTGGCGAAGTCTCACGCCTAATTACTGTTGTGGCAACAATCGCCGATAATCACGATGAAACTTTACAAGCAGAATTTGGTGCAGCTTAGACGATTTTAGATTTTAGATTTTGGATTATGGACTGGGGGTTTGCTGGATAAATGCATAACAAGCAGATTTGGCGACTAATTCCTTTACTACAAGCCACTGGCGATATTCAGATGGCTATTGATCATTGGTTATTAGAACAGCACTTATCAACACAGCATCCCCCTTCTTTACGATTTTATACCTGGTCGCCCATCGCTATTTCCCTTGGCTATCATCAACACAAATATCCTCAACACTGGCAGAATTTAACTTGGCAAGGTCAAAAAATAGACTTGGTGCGGCGTCCCACAGGAGGGCGAGCAGTTCTGCACCAAGGTGATTTAACTTACAGCCTCGTCACATCTGGACTTAGTGGTAGTCGCATTGAAGCATACCAAAAAATCTGCGACTTTCTCATTCAAGGATGGCGTCAGCTTGGCATCCATTTACACTACGGCACTGCTGGGCGGGGTTATATCCACAATCCTAATTGTTTTGGTACTGCTACAGGTGCAGATTTAATTACAGAAGATGGTTGTAAACTGATTGGTAGCGCTCAGTTGCGACGTGGAGGGGCAATTTTGCAACATGGTTCAATGCGTTTGCAACCAGATGTCAAATTATTTTCCCAAGTATTTGATGCTGAGTCCTTTACTTGCGTGCAAATTCCGCAAAATTTGAGTATTGAAAAGATTATCGAAGTTTTGAGTACAACCGCCAGTGATTATTTTGATATCGAGTTAAATATCCAACCATTTTCTGAAGATGAATGGCAAGCTATTTTGGCATTAACTACTAAACTGTATAGTTCATAGTGAATTGAGGAAAACAAACTCTGCGTCTCTTTGTGTTTTCCTCTGCGTCTTAATTAATTATTTCTTCCATATCCTCTCTAACATTTCAATTTGCTTTTTCCTCTCAAGACTCCTCTGTTCTTCAGCATCAAAAATCATCTTGTGTTGATTTTTCAAAGTTTCAAATTCTTTAATAATCTTAGCCATTTGTTGGTCACGCTGCTTTTTGTACTTATTAAACTGATATTTTCCTAAAATAAAGCCCATGATCAAAGAACTTATGAAAACTAATGTAAATAAGCCTACATTCTCATTTGTTTGCTTGATAGATGTTGGCTTATGAGGCTGATCTGTTTGAGAAGGGACTGTCACAGAAACAGCTTGGATATTTTGAGCAGCTTTAGCAATCAGCATAATAGAATTATGGTTAAGTAGTTATTTGTGGGTTGTTGATGATTAATAGTGAATGGTTTTTTTTAAAAACTATTAACTACTAATCACTAACTACTCACTTCTTAATTCTAAGTTGCAGGCTTGAAAGTATCTAACGCTAAATTTAATTTCAAAATATTGACCCCAGGTTCACCAAAGATACCCAAAAAACGACCATCAGTATTTTGATTGATGAGGGTTTCCAATTGTTGGGGTTGGACTCCTCGCGCCTTTGCGACTCGTAAAATTTGCGCTTTAGCTGCTTCTGGGGTGATGTGGGGATCAAGGCTAGAACCAGAAGTGTAAACTAAATCGGCAGTGGGCTGCACACCTGCATTCTTGAGACGATTAAAATCGCCTTCAACTCGTTTACTAGAATCAGGGTTATTGTTACCTTTGATACGCTCCAACAAAGCTGGGTTACTAGGAGCCAAATTACTCGCACCGGAAACACCTGTTTTTAGTATCCCGGCTTCATCCTTTTTGGGATTAGCAGTACTGTAGCTAGTGGTACTGGGGCGACTGTTAAAATAGCGATCGCTTGTGAAAGGTTGACCAATCAGAGCAGAACCGACTATTTCACCTTGACTATTTTTGATCAGACTACCATTTACCTGAGCCGGAAATACAATTTGTCCGAACCCAATCATCACAAAAGGATAAATAATCGCTGTAATGATCCAAAGTACCAAAGTAGAGCGCACTGCTCTAGTTGCTTCCCGCGCAAAACTCATGATTTAAAATTTCTCCGGTACAAACATTACAAAAAATAGATATATACAAAGAGCTACTGTGACTATTCCTAATAATCCCAACGCCCAAGCTTGAGTGCGGGAGAATTGTTGATCAGCAGCTAAGACTAAAGGTGCAACTACCAAGTTCAAGCAGATGGCGATGAACAAATACAGTGGTAGCTTTTGTCTTTTGCTGGTAGACCAAATTTCAGTCAGTGTCTCTAATAGTTGGTCAGATAAAATTGGGTAGCGTTGAATGGGTTTCATAATTAGTTGGACAAAATTAAATTCGTTTGTGGAGATAGGGAACAGGTGAGACCAGCCCCCGTTCCCTATTTCAAGAAAATGGCAAAATAACATCTATCAACTTGATCGCGATAAACGGGGCGATGATCCCGCCAACACCATATATAAAAATGTTGCGGCGTAGCAGTTGATCTGCTGTCAGGGGGCGAAACTTTACACCTTTGAGTGCAAGAGGAATTAGAACAGGGATAATTAAAGCGTTGTAAATCAAAGCCGAGATAATTGCAGATTGAGCGCTTTTTAATCCCATGATATTTAATGCGCCAATACCAGCAGCTGCAAATATTGTGGGAATAATGGCAAAATACTTAGCAATATCATTAGCAATAGAAAACGTTGTCAATGCCCCACGGGTAATCAATAATTGTTTACCGATAGTCACCAAGTCAATTAGCTTCGTGGGGTCAGAGTCTAAGTCCACCATGTTAGCGGCTTCTTTGGCGGCTTGGGTTCCAGAGTTCATTGCTAAACCCACATTTGCTTGAGCTAGTGCTGGTGCGTCGTTGGTACCATCCCCGGTCATGGCTACTAATTTACCTTGAGACTGTTCGGAGCGAATCACCTCGATTTTATCTTCTGGAGTTGCCTCAGCAATAAAGTCATCAACTCCCGCTTCTTCAGCAATTACGGAAGCTGTGATCCGGTTGTCACCTGTAAGCATGATGGTACGCACACCCATACGCCGCAGTTGATCAAATCGTTCTTTAATACCAGGTTTGACGATATCTTTAAGGTAAATTACGCCGTAAATCTCATCGTTTTTGCAGACAGCTAGAGGAGTACCGCCCAAACGGGAAACTCGCTCAAAGGCTGTATCTAATTCGGAAGTGTTATTTCCGCCACGAGAACGCACAAAACCTTTGATTGCATCTACTGCACCTTTACGGATTTGTTTACCATCAGCTAAATTAGTGCCACTCATCCGGGTTTTAGCAGAAAATTCCACACCTTCGGCCGTGCTTGTGTCAAAATCAACTTTTGCACCAAAGTTCTGAGCAAGTTTTACAATCGATCTGCCTTCTGGTGTCTCGTCAAAGATGCTAGCAGCTAGGGATACTTGGGCGATGTCTTCGACAGAGTGACCGTTGACGGGGATAAATTCATCAGCCATACGATTGCCAAAAGTAATTGTGCCTGTTTTATCTAATACCAAACTATTAATATCACCACAGGCTTCTACGGCTCGACCAGAGGTAGCAATCACATTAAATTGCGCGACTCTATCCATCCCAGCAATGCCGATCGCACTCAGTAAACCACCAATTGTCGTGGGAATTAATGCTACTAACAGTGAAATCAAAATGGCAACGCTAGCACCAGCCCGTAAACTGTTCCCTGCTTCTGCTCCGTATATAGTACTGATAAAGTTAGCAATGTAACCTGCAAAGGGAGGAATCGTGGCTACAACAATCAGAAATACCTGCGTCAGGACTGCTAAAAGTACCGTCAAGGCGATTTCGTTAGGAGTTTTGGTACGTTTTGCACCTTCTACTAAAGAAATCATGCGATCGATAAAACCCTGACCCGGATCGGCTGTGATGCGGATTTTTAATTCATCAGACAATAACCGCGTACCACCAGTCACAGAACTAGCAATATCTGTACCTGGTTGCTTAAGTACAGGCGCAGATTCCCCGGTAATAGCAGACTCATCCACCGAGCCAATACCCTCAATCACTTCGCCATCGGCGGGTATCATGTCATTAGCAATGACTTTGACCAAATCACCCCGGCGCAGTTCTGTAGAATTCACTTCTTGAATAGAACTATCTGGGAGAATTTTACGAGCAATTGTATGCGATCGCGTCGCTCTCAAAGTATCTGCTTGTGCTTTTCCTCGCCCTTCAGCCACAGCTTCAGCAAAGTTAGCAAACAGAACTGTGAGAAATAGAATTAAGCAAATCAACCCGTTTAACAAACGCTGCTGGTTAAATGGAAGTTGTATAGTTCCAAATAAATTCGGCTCAAGGGTGACAAAAAAAGTAACAATTGTCCCCACCCAGACAATAAACATTACTGGGTTTTTCACAGCAATTCGCGGGTTGAGTTTCACAAATGACTCTTTAATCGCCCTTTGATACAATCCCCGCATATCTGCTTTAGGAGTATGTTTGCGCGAGTCCCGTGTTCCCTGTGGCATACGTGGTGGTCGAGTAGTTTTCATAAATTTTGGTTATTTGTCATTGGACTTTAAGAGTCGTCTTTCTGTAAACAAGTATTTGTATTTCGCTGATGAGTGTTTGATACTCGACGACGGGTCTTTTATACTCGACGACGAGTGTTTGATAGTCGATGACGGGTCTTTTATACTCGACGACGGGTCTTTTATACTCGGCGACGGGTCTTTTATACTCGGCGACGAGTCTTTTATACTCGGCGACGGGTCTTTTATACTCGACGACGGGTGTTTTATACTCGACGACGGGTGTTTTATACTCGACGACGGGTGTTTTATACTGGGCGACGGGTCTTTTATACTCGATTGATACTTCTCCCTAATCCCCAATCACCCATTTGCAATTTGAAAAAATTCGCCAATCGGGCCAAATGCCAGTACTGGAAAGAAAGTAAGTGCGCTTAAGATTAAAATTACGCCTGCGGTTACGCCTGTAAATAATCCGGTGTCGGTTCGCAATGTGCCTGTTGTTAAAGGCACTGGTTGTTTGCGGGAAATACTGTCGGCGAGTAAGAGTAAACCGACAATTGGGATGTAGCGTCCTGCTAGGAGACTGAAGCAAGTACTGAGGTTCCACCACAGAGCAGTTATAGTTGGGGCTGTACCTGTGACGATCGCTAAAGGTGAGGGTTGAGAATCGCCCAAACCTTCAAACCCGGAACCGTTATTCGCAGCAGCAGAAGCGTATTCGTAAATGACTTGAGCAAAACCGTGAAAACCAGGATTACTAATTCCTGCTAGTTGATCGGGAAATGCTAAGGTAATAGCAGCTGGAATCATAATGGCGATGGGGTGAACTAGCAAAATTAGAAAACTTGCTAGGACTACTTCCCGTTTTTCTATTTTGCGTCCGAGAAATTCTGGTGTGCGTCCTACCATCAACCCTGTAGCAAATACAGCCAAGATTAAATAAGCAAATAAATAAGCTGTTCCCGTACCCTGTCCACCAAAGACGATTTGCAACAACATGTTGGCAAGGGTGACGAAACCACCGCTAGGCATAAACGAATCATGTAAACTGTTCACAGCCCCGCACATGCTAGCAGTAGTTATGGCTGCGTATAAAGCAGATTGCGCCCAGCCAAAGCGAATTTCTTTACCTTCGAGGTTTGGTTGCTGACTACCCAACAAAGCATTTACAGCTGGATTTCCGTTGTATTCGCCAATGGCTGTAATAATTACAAAACCTACAAGAATCGCAAAGGGGATACTGTATACTAACCAAGCTTGCTTAATGTTATTGGCAAAGATACCGTAGGTGTAAATTAGGGAGCTGGGGATTGAGAGAATTGCTACTAGTTGAACCAGATTTGTAAAACCGTTGGGATTTTCAAAGGGGTGAGCTGAGTTAATCGCAAAGAATCCGCCGCCGTTTTCTCCTAATTCTTTGATAATTTCAAAATGAGCTACAGGGCCACGAGCGATCGCCTGACTTATATTAGGATCTTCTAAAGTCGGAACTATAACTGGCCCTCCTAATGTTTCCGGGACACCAGCAGCCATGAGAGCGATCGCACCTACAATACTAATTGGTAGTAAAATTCGTGTAATTGAGCGAATTAAATCTACATAAAAGTTACCCAAGGGTTTACCTGTTAATCCGCGAATAAAGGCGATTCCTACTGCTATTCCTGTCGCTGCGGAGGTAAACATATGATACCCCAGTCCCAACATTTGACTGGCGTAACTCATGTAAGTTTCACCAGAGTAATGCTGCTGGTTAGTATTAGTAATAAAGGAAATTGTGGTATGTAGGGCTGTGTCCCAAGTTGGCGCACCAACCTTTGTTGGATTGAGGGGTAGCCATCCCTGATTTGTGATAATTAAAAAGATCAGCAACCCCATCACAATGTTGCTATATATAATAGCTCTTGCATACTGCCACCCCGTCATATTTTCTTTAGTTTGCACACCAACAAAGGAGTAAAGCACTCGCTCCACTGGGTTCAAAATTGGGTCGAGAAAAGTCCGTTTTTCTTGAAAAACAAGCGCCATATATCGCCCAAAAAAGGGCGTAAGTGCTACTAAAATAAGTAGCGTTAAGGCTATTTGAATCCATCCTTCCAGCATGAATTAGTTAAACTCCATGATTTGTCATTGGTCATTGGTTAGAGTTTAAAAGGCTTTTTATCAGTCTAATTTCAGTCAATTGTGGGTAAAGCTACAAACATTGAATGCTTGATAATTGGTAACAATTACATCATCGATTTCTTTGAGAAACAAAACAATAATTAGAAGGAATAAAAGTCAGTTTATTTTTTGAAATTTACTATTTATCACAAGATATAGAGTAAATGTAAACGTGTTTAGATATTTCATAAACGCTAGATATAGACATATCTAAACACCAGATTATTAAAGAAGTCGGGTATCTGACCTTTCAATTCTCACAATTCTTTGATAATTGTTATATTTTTAATAGAATTAAGTGGTGGGATTACTTTGTGAATGATATCTTTAAAAACCAAATTGCAGTCTCAGAACTGGTGCTTGAGTAAAATTTTACTGATATTGGGAGTATTTCTTGTTATTGAAACTCTAGAATATTCCACCCCAAGTGACTATGTATTTGGATATCTTCACAGTGGGGCAATTTTATTAGTAAATTCTTGGTTTGGTGAAAAAGCAACTGTACAGGCGACATTTGTTGCTGTTTGCTTAACGATGTTAAATGCGTGGATACCAGGAAGAGAAGCAATTAGAATTTCGACAGTTGCAAGTCGAGTGATTGCTTCAATGGCGTTGATGTTGACAGGATTTTTGAGTCAACGCCTACGACGTTCCCAACAAGCCATTGCTTTGACCCAAGCTAAGTTAGAATCACAAGAACAATTGGTTAGACTGCGAGAAGATTTTGCTTCTACTCTGACTCATGATCTTAAAACACCATTGTTGGGAGCAATTGAAACTATCAAAGCATTTCAGGAAGAAAAATTTGGCACTGTTTCGCCAGTACAGCAGAAAGTCCTAGCCACAATGGAACGCAGTCATGAGACTTCTCTACAATTTGTCGAAACATTATTGGATGTCTATCGTAACGATACTGAAGGTTTGAAATTAAATTTAAACCCTGTTGATTTAGTAGCGATCGCAGAGAATGTTACTGGTAACTTAGCTAGTATAGCTGCCAATCGTCGTGTTTATATCACTTTTAGCTATGGAGACTCAGATTTTCGACAATCTTTGTGGGTCTTAGGTGATACTCTGCAACTAGAACGAGTTTTTACTAATCTTTTGGTAAATGCGATTAACCATTCTCGACGCGGGGGTAATGTGGAAGTGGTGCTAGAATCCCAAGCATCTTACCAAATCGTCAAAATACTAGATACCGGCGCAGGTATTTTATCTCACGAATTTTCTCATTTATTTGAAAGATTTTATCAAGGGCAGAGCGATCGCCAAGCCAAAGGTTCGGGATTAGGGCTTTATCTATCTCGCCAAATTATCGAAGCTCACGGTGGTACAATTTGGGCAGAGAACCGAGTCAATTCAACTGGAGCAATCTTTGGTTTTAAACTCCCGGTTTATCCTCATTCAATAAATAGCCAATAACTATAAAACTGCTAACTGATAACTGATAACTGATAACTGTTCCTCAATGGCTTCTACCCCACTCAAAATTCTTCTAGTTGAAGATGATGAACTTTTTCGCCTGGGATTGCGCGTTAGATTGCAACAAGAACCAGGGTTAGAAATTATTGCTGAGACAGAAGACGGTGAAACAGCAGTTGAGTTAGCCAAAGAACATTCTCTTGATATTGTACTTTTGGATGTGGGATTGCCTGGTATTGGAGGTATTGAAGCATGTCGCCAAATTAAACAGTTACATCCCCAACTTCCAGTATTAGTTTTGACTTCCCATTTCCAAAAACCCTTAATTTCCCGGTTAATTGCAGCAGGCGCACAAGGCTATTGTTTGAAAGGAATTGCTGCGGAAAAATTAGTATTAGCGCTACGTTCTGTAGCTGGGGGTGCATCTTGGTGGGATGAAACAGCAACTCAAGAAATTCGTTCCAAGTTTGAGTCAATTCCTGGCGAAAAAAATATCGAAAATTTACCCGTCATTATCAATACACTCACACAACGAGAACAGGAAATTCTCTCACTCATCGCCCAAGGAAAAACAAATCAAGAAATAGCGGAAGCACTATATATTACAACAGGTACAGTTAGAGTTCATGTTCATGCAATTTTACATAAATTAGAGGTACGCGATCGCACTCAAGCAGTTATTATCGCGATGCAAACGGGTTTGATTAAATAAATCATTCGCAGGTGTTCAGACAATATTTCTAGGTTAAGGATTTTTCGTCATAATTTGGGCCATGTAGAGACGCGCCATGGCGCGTCTCTGGTGGGTTTAAATGTCAATCGATTTGTCTTATCCGAGCAGTATTGGGTGTTCAGATCCCCGACTTTTTCAAAAAGTCGGGGATCTTAATAGTCGCAAACACCACAAGAATATTCAGGTTTCAAATGACAAACTTCAATCTCCAATCCCCTTCATTCCTTCAACTCTCCAAACTTGGGACTCCACCACCCTTTTTGTGTATTGAAATAAGCCACATCCTTATGTTTCTGATCACTGCGGGATTTGGGATTTGAACACCGCAGCATAGTTTTATTCTGCCCATCTTTGATATAGCTGTACTCCTCCAAAGGTTTCTTGCAGATTGGACAAGGATATGTGGTGATATTAGCTGGAGGTTTTTGCAGATTTATATCTTTCTCTTTAGTTGTTTGAGAACGGGGTGCTTCCCAAGTTTTGGTGTATTCACTCCAAAACAAGACGACATTTTCACACCCGCTCATACATTTGAGAAAGTATTTCTTTTTGACTTTATTACTAGGAATTTTGGCTAAATGGTTTTTGCACTGAGGACAGCGAGTTCTGGAAGTCTCAAATTTACGTCCAGTGACAGCTGCTGGTTTTGCGCCATTTGCTGAACTAGATGAACTCACAGGTACAGTTTTGGCTTTGATTAATGCTGGTGCAAAGTAATTCTGATGCCAATTTGTCAGATAATGCTGCCAGGGTTGTTTTCCAGAAGCGATCGCATCAAGAGCATCTTCCATTTTGGCAGTAAATTCTGTTTCTAATAAATCTGGTAAGGCTTTTTGCAAAAAATCATCGACTTCTAAACCCAAACTTGTTGGTTGGAGGTTTTCTTTCGTCAGCTGGACGTAATCTCGTTTTTTTAAAGTTGCGATTGTAGGAGAATAGGTACTTGGGCGACCAATACCTTTACGCTCCATCAGTTGGACTAATTTTGGTTCGCTGTAACGTGGTGGCGGTTGAGTTTGTTTTTTCTCATGGTCTGCATTCTCCAAACTCAACATCTGTCCTTTTTGCAAGTTAGGCAGAATTGTATCTTTGCTAAGGTTTGACCAGTAGCGAGTATAACCGAGAAACTCGACTATTTGTCCTCTAGCTTGCCAGAGCAAATCTCCAGACTGCGTAACGACGAGAGTTTTCCGCAGAATTGCGGGACGACATTGGGAGGCGATCGCTCGTTTCCAAATCAACACATACAAGTTAAACTCGTCAGTCGTCAGTTCTACTCGCAATTGAGCGGAAGGACGAAACACATCTGTGGGGCGAATCGCTTCGTGTGCTTCCTGTGCTGTTTTACTACTGCGATGTCTGGCTGTTTGCGGTGGGACATTTTCTGGATCATTTTGCTCTAACCATTTACGCGCACTGGCGCAGAACTCTGGACTCAACATCACTGAGTCTGTTCGCATGTAAGTAATTAAACCCGCCTCATACAACTTTTGAGCGACAAGCATTGTCTTTTCAGGCGCAAATCGCAATCTGGAACCAGCAGCTTGCTGAAGTGTCGAGGTGATGAAGGGTGGAGGTGGTTGGCGATTAACGGTTTTTCCTTCATATTGCACAACTTGATGGGGATGGCGTTTCGCTTCCTCAACTAAGCGCGTGGCTTCAGCTTCCGAAAGCACACGGGTAGACTCGGTAATTTCTGTTGCCTTTACCGCCGTATCATCATGAACTTCAGTTTCCGGCTTTGCTTCTTCTTGAGGAGCATTGACTGTTCCTTTGTAAAAAGCGCGGAACCCTTCAGCGTAGTCTACCCAAACACTCCAATAATCTTGGGGAACAAAAGAGACAATTTCTCTCTCGCGTTGACAAATTAAGTGTAAAGTAGCACTTTGGACTCTTCCAACGCTCTTGGCTCCATTATTTAACGCCCAAACTAAGGGACTACCTTTATAACCTACCAGCTTATCCAAGCAATCTCGACACAATCCGGCTCCAATCAAGTTAAAGTCAAGTTTTCTCGGATTGGCGATCGCCGCTCTAACAGCAGATTCTGTAATCTCTGTATAAACAACTCGTTTTGGTTCTTTTAATCCTAAAGCTTCTTTGAGGTGCCAAGCGATCGTTTCCCCTTCTCGATCTGGATCTGTGGCTAAGATCACTTCTTTGACTTGTTTAACAGCAGTCTTCAGTTGTTGAATTGTTTCCTTTGCTTGCTGATTACGGGGTATGTAGCGACACTCCACCCGCTCACCATCCATAGTAAAGCCCAGAGAATCTTCACCTTCATTGCTGAGTTCCCGGATATGACCACAACTAGCACGCACAATCCACTCAGATCCAAGAATTTGACTGAGTTTTTTAACTTTTCCAGGAGATTCAACAACAAGAAGGCGTTTAGGCATGATACCTGAACTATGGATGTGGCTTAAAAATAAGTTCTTAGTTTTTTATAGTACACTTGTTTGGTGTTTTTGAAGAGGTAACAGGGAACACCTACTAGTGTGGTAAGATACCTTGGTACATGACCAAAGGCAATTGACACTCCCACGCCAAAAACAGATGCACATAGACACCATCACTCTTAGCGATCCTAATCTGTTGTGTCTGTTGCAACTGGCTAGTCCAGCTTTACCTGTAGGCGGATATAGTTATTCTGAAGGTTTAGAAACTTTAGTTGAAGATGGCGCGATCGCTCATCCGAAAAATCTCAAACATTGGATAGAAATGGAATTGCGTTATGGGGCGATTCGCATCGAAGCAGCTGTGATGATCCGAGGCTATCATTCAGTACAGGCGAGAGATTTGGAGAGTTTATCTAGTTGGAATAATTGGTTATCAGCGGCGAGGGAAACCGAAGAATTACGCGCTTCGAGTTTGGGAATGGGGCGATCGCTCATGCGTTTGCTAGTCGAATTACAACCACAAATTCAAGCGATCGCCGATGCTGTGGGTAATTCTTGTAATTATGCGATCGCTTTTAGTATTGCTGCTACCCATTGGCAAATAAATATACAAGCAGCCTTACTAGGATATCTATATTCTTGGGCAAATAATTTAATTACCGCCGGAGTCAAACTCGTTCCTCTTGGTCAAACTTCCGGACAAAAATTATTACTAGAACTACAGCCTTTACTTAGTCACGCTACAGCACAAATTCTAAATTTAGAAGATGATGAACTCAGTTGCTGTACTTGGGGTTTATCTTTGGCGAGTATGAGACATGAAACGCTGTATACAAGGCTGTTTAGGAGCTAGTCAATATGCAAATTAACCGACTGACTCAACAAATTCAATTCATCATAGAAATTGACAAACTCAAACAAATTTTGCGTCAAACTCTGCTGACAGATAGCTCGCGTCGGGAAAACAGTGCAGAACACTCTTGGCATATCGCAATCATGGCGATAATCTTAGCAGAATATGCCCCAGCCGGAACTGACATTCTACGGGCGATAAAAATGTTGCTCATTCACGATTTAGTTGAAATACATGCAGGTGATACCTTCTGTTATGATTTGCAAGGCAATTTGAGCAAAGCAGAAAAAGAAACTGAAGCAGCAGAAAAACTATTCGGACTTTTACCTGTGGATCAAGAAAGCGAGTTACGTTCTTTGTGGGAAGAATTTGAACTACAGCAAACACCAACTGCTCATTTTGCCGCAGCTTTAGACCGTATCCAACCTGTACTGCACAATCAGCAAACCCAAGGCGGGACTTGGCGCATTCATAATATTTCCCGTGATCAAGTCATGCGGCGCGTAGCCCCGGTAGAAGCAGGTACGCCCGAATTATGGCCTTTTGTTCAGCAATTGATAGATGATTGTGTTGCAGCAGGTTATTTGCAAACCCTTACCAAATGATCAATGACAAATAACCAACATCAGTGTATTCACTATTAATTTTCTAAAAACTTGTTACATTAAAATTAAATCGCTTGACTGGAGTATTTATCCATGCTTGAGGCGGGGCAAATATTGCGCGTTCGCGAAGCGACTCCACAAGAGTCTCGCTACCAACTCAAACAAAAATTGGGACAAAATGCAGGGCGTCAAACCTGGTTAGCTGAGGATCTCGCAACTCAACCAGCAGAATTAGTCATAGTCAAGTTTTTAGCGTTTGGTGATCAGGTACATTGGGATGATTTGAAACTGTTTGAGCGGGAAGCAGATGTTCTTAAACAATTAAACCATGCTCGTATTCCTAAGTATCGCGATTATTTTTCAATTGATGATCGTATTCTCTGGTTTGCTTTAGTTCAACAATATATTCCTGGTTCATCTCTCAAAGAATTGCTCAATCAAAGACAAAAATTTACTGAAGAACAAGTCCGAAAAATTGCTTTTGATGTTTTAGAAATTCTGATTTATTTACACTCATTAATTCCCCATGTTTTACATCGGGATATTAAACCAAGTAATTTAATTTTGGGTGAAGATCAACAAGTTTATTTGGTTGATTTTGGTGCAGTACAAGACCGAGCCACAGCCCAAGGAGCTACTTTTACAGTAGTGGGGACTTATGGATATGCACCCATCGAACAATTTGGTGGTCGAGCAGTTCCAGCTTCCGATCTTTATGCTTTGGGAGCAACATTAATTCATTTAGTTACAGGTACTTCTCCCGCCGATTTACCCCAGCGAAATATGCGGATTCATTTCAGCGATCGCACTAATTTAAGTCCTCATTTTCTGCATTGGCTAGAAACCCTCACCGAACCAGATGTAGAACAAAGATTTGACACAGCGCATCAAGCTTTAGAAGTTCTCAACAGTCGTCTAACCACTCACTCTCCTGGTATAATTTCTCAACCTCATGGTAGCCGCATTCACCTTAAAAAAACAGCTAATTATCTAGCAATTAAAATTCCCGCACGAGGAATACAATCTTCCGATAGTTTTTTGTTATTTTTTGTGAGTTTATGGTATGGAATTCTGCTTTTATTCACAAGAGGTATTTTCCATCCTTTTTTATTAATTCATTGGATGGTTGGTTTATTACCACTGAGTATGTTGCTATTTCCTGCTTTTGGAGAAGTATATATTCGTTTTGATCATAAATATTTTTTCATGGAGTGGGAATTATTTGGTCAATGCTATCGCAGAAAGCGAGGAAATACTTCAGCTATTGATGATGTTTGTATCAACCGTGAATCAATTTCTCTGAATCATCGACCCTTGATGGCAATTAGCATTGAAGCAGGAGTTCAAAAATACAAATTTGGTGCATTTAGTCCAGAAATAGCTGATGTCGAACAGCAGTGGTTAATTAAAGAAATCAAAGATTGGTTAGGTCTTTAATTAAGAAGGTGTAACACCACTAACAGTTTATACTTACGTAAAAAAAATCAGTCTCATCTATTCTAAAACTTGATCTTTAGCAAAATTTACTTAAAGATCGTCATAATTATATGGTGATCTACTAGACTAATTGATAGAATTACTGTAAGTAGAATTATCAGGTAAGAACTAGATAGTCCCCTATATTTACTTAGATATTGCTTTTTTAATATTTAGACGCAATTTAATTACACACATTATTTGTTTTTCTATTCCCCGTTTTTATTGCTGCTGATTTAAAAAACTATATAAGAATAAGCAATGATCAATTTAATTGACGCAGAGAATAATAACACAAGCACCACAGCCGCTATCAGGCGATTAGTAAGGGCGATTAACCTTTCCAAGGGTCAATTTTCCTTACTTTTAGCTTGCTGTAACTCTCCCAACAAACAGCACTTACTGAGTTTGTTACATGAATTTTCACCAATAGCGATCGCGGAATTGTCTTTGTCAGCTTCCGCAGAAAATCTATATACCAGTATTACCAACACCCTTGGTTCTAAACAGCCTGAAGCTTTAATGGTACATAGTTTAGAGTCGGTGATCGCAATTAATCAACTCATCATTTCCACCAATTTAATGCGCGATGAGCTTGCTAAACAGTTTCAGTTTCCCTTGGTGCTGTGGGTAAACGATGAAATCCTGCGAAAACTCATCCTGTTAGCGCCAGACCTTAAAGACTGGGCGGCTACAACTATTAGATTTGATTTGCCCGATCATGTATTAGTTTGAATAGCTGGCGATCGTATTTTTGTATTTTAGTGTCTGTCCAAAGTCACAACTTTCATCAACTTACAGCGAGTGATCTTTGGAAATACTCTGCGCCTCTTTGCGCTGACTTTGCGTCCCTCTGCGTTTAAAATCGCTATTCACCTATAACTTTACATAAATACAATTTAGGAACAAAAGCTCAAGCTATTTCCGTCCAGTTTTATATCTGTGTTTACAAAAAACACGTAATAAACATCCTGATTAACTCAACAATCAGGTGATATATAGATTTATCTTTGGATATTTCTGCTATTTGTCATTAGTGAAGCTTTGACTAATGACTATAGCTAACTATGATTGAATTTATTTGGCATTATTTCCCATGAAAACCAGCATTAAAACTTATATTACCACCAAACAAATAAAATTTCTCACTGCTTTGATATTAACTGGCATTTTGTCTGTTGGTAGCAATTTCACATTATTAAAGAGTGCTACTGCTGCTCCCAGAAATGTTTTGCCAGAAAAAGTAAATGAAATTTTAGACATCAATCATAAAAGTAACGGTTTACCTTTACCAGTAGCAAGGGCTGTACTGCGAGATGTATCGCGCACTCAGGGAGTTTTACCCAGTAAGTTGAAAATTGCTGAATACCATCAACAAACTTGGTCAGATGGTTGTTTAGGACTGGCTAAACCAGATGAACTTTGTACCCAAGCTTTGGTTCCGGGTTGGCGGGTAATCGTATCTAATGGGACTCAAAACTGGATTTATCACACTAATAGTAACGGACGTTCTTTACGTTTAGCTAATCCTGCTACTTCTGTAAATAGCCAATCAAAAAATTTACCCACTTCTGTGAAAAATGCTGTTTTAGCTGCTGCATCCCAACTGACAAAATTGCCTACTTCTAAAATACGCATTGTTAACTTTAAACAAATTACCACAGATGGCTGTTTAGGTTTAGGACGCCCTGACGAGGCCTGTATTGCAATTGCCCAGCAGGCTTGGGAAGTCAATTTGCAAGCAAGAAAACAACGTTTAGTTTATCGCGCTAATCGTGATGGTTCTCAAGTCAGACTCAATCAAAATGCAAGCAGTAGCGCTTTACCGAAATCTATCTCTGATGCGATTTTGGCAGATGCAGAAGAAGAGTTAGGAGTACCATTCTCTCGACTGCGGATAGTTGGAGTAGAACGGCGAGAATGGCCAGATCGTTGTCTAGGTATTAGCGAACCACTGATTTTATGTGCGCCAAGTATTGTACCTGGTTGGCGAGTAACTGTCAGCGATGGAAAACAACGTTTGGTTTACCGAGTTGGTGAACCAGATACGATTAGGCTAGATAAACAAGCTAGTAAGATTACTGCTAATAATAATCTTAAACCTGCGCCAATTCCCACTAGCGAGTTACCGCCGCTTTTAGAAAGTGGCGTAGTTTTTCGTCAAATTTCTAGTGGTGGTTTTGCTGGTAGAACCTACGAAACTGTTTTATTGGATGATGGACTTTTGATTCGGACTCGCATCGGTGATGCTAACGATTCTGAACGTAGTGTTCGCCGTGTTTCTTTACAGAAGTTACGACAGTTTCAGCAATTGCTAGAAGAGAAAGGAGCCAAGGAATTTCAGAATCTCAGTTATCCTGCGCCTTCTGGTGCAGCCGATTACATGATTTATACTCTGACTAGTAGCGATGGTACGGTTCAATACAACGATATTTCTCAGAATCGCTTACCGCAGAATTTACAAGTTATAGTTGCAGCGTGGAATCAGCTTATTGGAGAGGCGCAGGGGTGATTAAAAAATAAATAGGCAATAGGGGAAATCCCTATAACTAATAGCATTCACGAAAACCTTAATAGAAATACAGATAGTGTAGAGACGCGTAGCAAGATCCCGCAGGGTAATTTCGCGTCTCTACAAATTTATGCGATCGCGGATCTTCAATAAGTGCGTCATGGAATCATGATTAGAAGTTCTATATCATCTAGTTAAATGCGATCGCCTATCTCCAGAAGTTCGAGAAATGATTTGTTGCGTCACGGCTATCTGTTGAGAAAGATGAGTAAATAACCTCAAATGCGATCGCTATTAACAGAAATTTCCAATTCTTGGATTAACGTAAAATTAGCGCTTCATAAGACTCATCATGAAAGAGACAGCAGCACAGATATTAGTTCGCACAGCCCAAAGATGGTACTCGATCCGCCACTTAGATTCAGATACAAGAAAGCGACTTATGGCTTTAAGCGAAGAGGATTTTCAGGTTGAATACAAGAAGCTAGTTAAACCAGTAGCTTGATTTCCAGTATCTTGCCATTTAGAACTTTCACATAATCAACCAATTCTTTGTAGATTGGTTGTTTGTCTAGCCAAGACAATTCGCCCCAATAACCAATGTTTCCAAGGCAGGTAGTTAGTGTTTTTACTAAGTCAGTACTTACCTGCTTTGCTGCAACCTCTGTTTGCTTAAGTACTTGTATTTCTAGCAAGGTTTGTTCAATTGCGTTTTGAATAATGGGATTTTGGGGCAATAGTTTCAGCGCTTTTAATTGCTCTTGCCTAGCGATTAACTCAGGACTATCTTCAAATGAAGAAGATAAATTTGCTACTGTGTATTTTCGGATTTCCTCATATCGAGCAGCTAAAGCAGCGTCTACGGCTGAAATAATATCTGGCAGATATGTACTAGTTTTGTTTGTACAAAAAGCATCTCCGAGATTTTCGTGTTTTTTGCACCTGATGCGATAAGTTGACCATTTGATTTTTTTACAAAAGCATTTGTATCCACAGTCACCACAAATAATTTTCCCTACTAAGGGTAATGGCTCTTTAGCACTATCCTTGTTGTTGCCGTAACTGTATCTATTTCGGTTGTCTTCCAGTTTTTTCTTTATAAATTTAAATTTGTCGCTAGAAAGTAGTGGTTCGTGAGTATCTTGATGTATTTCCCACTTTTCGGGGTTGTTCAGATTTCCCTTGACATTGTAAGCAGTATGCCCTCGTAGTACTGGGCTAGTTAGCCAGTAACGTAAACCCGCAGCTGTCCATGAAATACTATAAGTATCTAATATATGCTTGGCGGTACTTCTTAATGTGGCATTGCCAGATAAAAAATAGTCAATGATTTCGGATGCGATCGCCCAGTTAGATTTACCCGATTCATGCAGCGTCATATCGGGTGCGTATTTCTCATCAATCCTGCGATACCCAAAAGGTGGACGTGGGGATGCTTTTTTCTGTTCGCGGAAATAGTTCAACCCGTGCCTAATTCGATCTGAAAGTAATCTCGATTCAAATTCTGCCAAACCTGCCATCTGATTAACACTGAACCAGCCAAAAGGTGATGATGGGTCAACAGGAGCATCCAGGACTATTAATTTTACTCCAAACTCTTCCAGGGTTACAAGCGATCGATGGATAGTAATCACACTCCGTGCTAATCGATCAATACGAGTGATCACAATTTCAGTTATTTTCCCTTGCTTGCACATGGCAAGCATATTGTTAAATTCCTTACGCTTCTCTGATCGCCCACTTTCAATATCTGAGAATACTAAGACAGCGCCTGCTTTCTCGACACGGGCTGTCTGTTGTTCCAAAGCATTTCCCTCATCTTGTTCTCTTGTGGATACTCTGACGTAACCGACTCGCATAAATACTCATGATTAACTGACTCTTTTGTTAATTATACTCTACTCGTTTGATGCTTCACAGTAAAGCTCAAACCACTGTGCTGCACTTAGCAGCAGAAAGAGGTGCAGTAGAAGACTTAGAACTCGAAGAAGTAATGTTAGCCGGTTTCCGTGGTGTGAAGTGCGTGGAATCTGGTGGTCCCGAACCTGGTGTAGGTTGCGCTGGTCGTGGTATCATCACCGCCATTAACTTCTTGGAAGAAAACGGTGCATACCAAGACTTAGACTTCGTATCCTACGACGTATTGGGTGACGTTGTATGTGGTGGTTTCGCTATGCCTATTCGTGAAGGTAAAGCACAAGAAATCTACATCGTTACCTCTGGTGAAATGATGGCGATGTACGCTGCAAACAACATCGCTCGCGGTATTTTGAAATATGCTCACTCTGGTGGTGTGCGCTTAGGTGGTTTGATTTGTAACAGCCGTAAAGTTGATCGGGAAGCTGAACTGATCGAAAACTTGGCTGAAAGACTCAACACCCAGATGATCCACTTCGTACCTCGTGATAACATCGTTCAACACGCTGAGTTGCGTCGTATGACCGTTAACGAGTACGCACCCGACAGCAACCAATCTCAGGAATACCGTGCATTAGCTAAGAAAATCATCAATAACACCAAGCTTACCATTCCCACACCAATGGAAATGGATGAATTAGAAGCATTGTTGATTGAATACGGTATCCTTGACGACGATACCAAGCACGCAGACATCATCGGCAAACCAGCTGAAGCTTCTGCTAAGTAATTAATACCGTAGTCAAAGGAGACACGGAGATACAAAGACACGGGGACACGGAGACATGGAGTATTTCTCCCCATCTCCCCTTCTCCCCTTCTCCCTTTCTTCCCTAATCCTCCCTTCTATACCTGCAATTACCCTAACCCATAAGTCTAACCGAGGCAGACTATGACACCTCCAGAAAACAAGAACCTCATAGAAGAACATAAAGAACTAATTAAAGACGTTCTCGAAGCTTATCCTGAAAAATCTCGCAAAAAGCGGGAAAAACACCTCAACGTTCACGAAGAAGGCAAATCAGATTGCGGCGTTAAGTCTAACATCAAATCAGTTCCTGGTGTGATGACCGCTCGTGGTTGTGCCTATGCAGGTTCCAAAGGTGTAGTTTGGGGTCCCATTAAGGACATGGTTCACATCAGCCACGGTCCTGTTGGTTGCGGTTACTGGTCTTGGTCTGGTCGTCGTAACTACTATGTTGGTAAAACTGGTGTTGATAGCTTTGGCACCATGCACTTTACCTCCGACTTCCAAGAACGTGACATCGTCTTTGGTGGTGACAAGAAACTGGCCAAAATTATTCAAGAAATTGAAGAACTCTTCCCTCTCAACCGAGGTATCAGTGTTCAGTCTGAATGTCCTATTGGTTTGATTGGGGATGATATTGAAGCTGTAGCGAAAAAAGCTTCCAAAGAAATTAACAAGCCCGTTGTACCTGTACGTTGTGAAGGTTTCCGGGGTGTATCTCAGTCTTTAGGACACCACATCGCTAACGATGCTATCCGTGACCACATGTTCCCTCGCTTTGACAAAGCGAAGAAAGAAAACACACTCACAATTGAACCAGGTCCCTACGATGTAGCTCTGATTGGTGACTACAACATCGGTGGTGATGCTTGGGCAAGCCGCATGTTACTAGAAGAAATGGGCTTGCGCGTTGTGGCTCAGTGGTCTGGTGACGGTACTGTTAACGAGTTGGTTAACGGTCTGGCAGCTAAGTTAGTTTTGATCCACTGCTACCGTTCCATGAACTACATCTGCCGTGCTTTGGAAGAAGCTTACGGTATGCCTTGGATGGAGTTCAACTTCTTTGGTCCTACCAAGATTGCTGCATCTCTGCGTGAGATTGCTGCTAAATTTGACTCTAAGATCCAAGAAAACGCAGAGAAGGTTATCGCTAAGTATACCCCAATCATGAATGCGGTAGTTGAGAAGTACCGCCCCCGCCTCGAAGGTAACACCGTTATGTTATACGTTGGCGGTCTGCGTCCTCGTCACGTTGTACCTGCTTTTGAAGACCTGGGTATCAAAGTTATTGGTACTGGTTACGAGTTTGCTCACAACGACGACTACAAGCGCACCACCCATTACATCGATAACGCCACAATTATTTACGACGACGTTACCGCCTACGAATTCGAGGAATTTGTTAAAGCTAAGAAACCAAGCCTAGTCGCCTCTGGGATTAAAGAGAAGTATGTATTCCAGAAGATGGGCTTACCTTTCCGCCAAATGCACTCTTGGGATTACTCCGGTCCTTATCACGGTTACGACGGCTTCGCCATCTTCGCTCGCGACATGGATATAGCACTCAATAGCCCAACTTGGGGATTAATTGATGCTCCTTGGAATAAGAAAGAAGCTAAGGCCAAAGTTGCCTAAAAAAAGTCTGAGGACTAGGGATTAGGGGGTGGGGATTAGGAATTAGGTTAGAATTCTTCCCCAATTCCCATTCCCCGATTCCCAATCACCAATCCCTGGTCTGCGTGTAAACACCATTACCCACCCCAGCAAGCAAAAGAGATACAAAAATGCCACAGAATCCAGACAAAATCGTAGACCACGTAGACCTATTTAAACAGCCAGAGTATACCGAACTCTTCAAGAATAAGCACGAACAATTTGAAGGCGCACATTCTGACGCAGAAGTAGAACGGGTTTCTGAGTGGACAAAAGGTTGGGACTACCGTGAAAAGAACTTTGCCCGCGAAGCATTAACAGTTAACCCAGCTAAAGGTTGTCAGCCCGTTGGTGCAATGTTTGCAGCCCTGGGCTTTGAAGGAACTCTTCCCTTTGTCCAAGGTTCTCAAGGTTGCGTTGCATACTTCCGTACTCACCTCAGCCGTCACTACAAAGAACCTTGCTCTGCTGTTTCTTCTTCTATGACAGAAGACGCAGCCGTGTTTGGTGGTTTAAACAACATGATTGAAGGTATGAGCGTTGCTTATACACTCTACAAACCCAAGATGATTGCTGTTTGCACCACCTGTATGGCTGAAGTTATCGGTGATGACTTGGGTGCATTTATCACCAACGCTAAGAATGCTGGTTCTATTCCCCAAGATTTTCCTGTACCTTTTGCTCACACCCCTAGCTTTGTTGGTTCCCACATCACCGGTTACGACAACATGATGAAGGGAATTCTATCTAACCTGAGTGAAGGTAAGAAGAAAGACAAAACTAACGGCAAAATCAACTTCATCCCTGGCTTCGACACTTACGTTGGTAACAACCGCGAACTCAAGCGGATGCTGGGTTTGATGGGCATAGACTACACAATTCTTTCTGATACCAGCGATTACTTTGATTCACCTAATAACGGTGAATATGAAATGTACCCAGGTGGTACTAAGTTAGAAGATGCTGCTGAAGCTTGCAACGCCGAAGCTACCGTTGCTCTGCAAGCTTACACCACTCCCAAGACCCGTGAGTATATTAGAACTAAGTGGAATCAGGAAACTAAGGTTTCGCGTCCCTTCGGTGTCAAGGGTACTGATGAATTCCTGATGACATTGTCAGAATTGACTGGTAAGCCCATTCCCCAAGAATTAGAAATCGAACGCGGTCGCTTAGTTGACGCGATGACCGATTCCTACGCTTGGATTCATGGCAAGAAGTTTGCAATCTATGGCGAACCAGACCTAATTATCAGTGTTGTTAGTTTCTTGTTGGAATTGGGTGCTGAACCAGTACATATTCTTTGCCACAACGGTGACGAAGTATTCAAGAAAGAACTGCAAGCTATTCTTGATGAAAGTCCCTTCGGTAAGCAAGCGACTATCTGGCTTGGTAAAGACCTGTGGCATTTCCGTAGCTTGTTGTTTACTGAACCTGTAGACTTCTTTGTTGGTAACTCCTACGGTAAGTACCTGTGGCGTGATACCAAGATCCCAATGGTACGGATTGGTTATCCAATCTTCGATCGCCACCATTTACATCGCTATTCTACCATCGGTTATCAAGGTGGTATCAACCTCCTCAACTGGGTTGTCAACACCATCCTCGATGAAATGGATCGCAACACCAACATCACCGGTGTAACCGATATTTCCTTTGACTTGATTCGTTAAGAATCTGATCAACTCGCGGCGTGCCAATGAAGTAAAAAGTTAAAAGTAAAAACTTTAAAGATAATTCCTTTAACTTTTTACTTTTTCCTTTTTACTTTTTCCTCAAAATAGAATTATGGAATCGATTAATCACACTCATTCTCACCCTAATTACCATCCGCCTAATGATCAAAAATCTGGCGGTTTTAATCTTCTACATCCATTACGTCGGTTAGTAGATAGCATCCAAATCAAAAATTATCGTCTGGCTCATTTAATTTGCCAAATTATTCCTTGCTGTTGTCCTTTTCAGCGAGATATTAACTTGTTTGGGCATATTTTCCACGTTCCCGCGCTATGCAAACTCAATCCTTTATATGACAATTTTGTAGGATTGCGTTTTCGGGCATTATCTTACCTCAGCGATGAATGTGGAGAAGATGTCTCGAAATATATTTGCTAGTCGTTACAAATTACTCATTATTAATACTCATTATCCATTACTAATTAATTATCGGTCATTAGTCATTAGTCATTAATCATTAGTAAATATAAATGACTAATGACTAATGACAAAGGACAACTAACAAAATTCATCCAGCGCGAGGAAAGAGATGATAATCACCCAAGGCAAAATCAACGAGCTGCTCTCTGAGCCAGGATGCGAACATAATCATCACAAAAATGGAGAAAAGAAAAATAAGTCTTGCACGCAACAAGCTCAACCGGGAGCCGCTCAAGGGGGTTGTGCCTTTGATGGTGCAATGATTGCCCTAGTACCCATCACTGATGCTGCTCATTTAGTTCACGGACCGATCGCCTGCGCTGGTAATTCCTGGGGTAGTCGTGGTAGCCTATCTTCTGGCCCTCAACTTTACAAATTCGGCTTCACCACCGATTTGAGTGAGAATGATGTCATCTTCGGTGGTGAAAAAAAGCTTTATAAAGCCATCCTCGACATTCATAAACGCTACAATCCCGAAGCAGTTTTTGTTTACTCTACTTGTGTTACTGCTCTGATTGGCGAAGACATGGATGCAGTCTGCAAAGCCGCTACCAATAAAATCGGCATTCCTGTGATTCCCGTAAATTCACCTGGATTTGTTGGTAGTAAAAATCTTGGCAACCGCATCGGTGGAGAAGCTTTACTAGAATACGTCGTTGGTACTGAAGAACCAGAATACACCACACCCTACGACATCAACCTCATCGGTGAATATAATATCGCTGGTGAAATGTGGAATGTATTACCTTTATTTAAAAAATTAGGTATTCGTGTTTTAGCAAAAATTACTGGTGATGCTCGCTACAAAGAAGTTTGCAGCGCCCACCGCGCCAAACTCAATGTGATGATTTGCTCCAAAGCTCTGATCAACATGGGGCGGAAAATGGAGGAGCGTTACGGCATCCCCTACATCGAAGAATCTTTCTACGGTGTTGAAGACATAAATCGATGTTTACGAAATATCGCAGCGAAATTGGGCGATCCTGATTTACAAGCACGCACAGAAAAATTAATTGCCGAAGAAACCGCCGCCCTCAATGTCAAACTCGCTCCATATCGCGATCGCCTCAAAGGTAAACGTGTTGTCCTTTATACCGGAGGTGTGAAAAGCTGGTCAATTATCTCAGCAGCTAAAGACTTAGGGATGGAAGTCGTTGCTACCAGTACCAAAAAAAGTACTGAGGAAGATAAAGCCCGCATCAAGCAATTACTTGGCAAAGACGGTATTACTCTTGAAAAAGGCAATCCCCAGGAAATTCTGCGGGTGATTAACGAAACTAACGCAGAGATGTTGATTGCTGGTGGTCGTAACCAATACACCGCCCTCAAAGCCCGGATTCCTTTCCTCGACATCAACCAAGAACGTCACCATGCCTATGCAGGCTATAGCGGCATGGTAGAAATGGCTAGGGAATTAGATGAAGCCCTCTACAGCCCTGTGTGGGAACAAGTCCGCAAACCAGCACCTTGGGAAGACGACGCGGGGACACGGGGACAGGGAGACACGGGGACATTCTCCGCGTCAGCGCGTCTCTCGTTCTCCGTGTCTTTTGACGAGGAGGATAAATAATGGCGAAAGTCGTCACTCTTAACAAGCCAGTTATAGTTAATCCCCTTAAGCAAAGCCAAACTTTAGGTGCAGCGCTGGCCTTTTTGGGTTTGAAAGGGATGATACCTTTACTCCACGGTTCCCAAGGTTGTACTGCCTTTGCCAAAGTGATATTAGTGCGGCATTTTCGAGAAGCTATACCCCTGTCCACCACAGCGATGACGGAAGTCAGCACGATCTTAGGTGGTGAGGAGAATGTGGAACAAGCAATTTTGACTTTAGTGCAGAAGTCTCAGCCAGAGATTATTGGTTTGTGTACGACTGGACTGACGGAAACCAGAGGGGATGACATGGACGGCATTCTCAAGGATTTTCGCAAACGTCATCCGGAATTGGATGAATTGCCAATTGTACTTGTCTCCTCACCGGATTTTAAAGGCGCACTGCAAGATGGATTTGCAGCAGCGGTAGAAAGTATCGTCAAAGAAGTTCCACAACCGGGGGAACCAAAGGCGCAACAGGTGACAATTTTGATGAGTTCCGCCTTCACTCCGGGGGATGTGCAACAAATTAAGGAAATTGTCAGTAGTTTTGGGTTGATGCCAATTGTAGTCCCTGACCTTTCGGCTTCTTTGGATGGTCACTTGGATGATTCCTACAGTCCGATTACCGGGGGTGGTACAACTTTAGTACAATTACATAAGGTTGGTAGTTCTGTTTATACCCTAGCACTGGGTGAAAGTATGCGGAGTGCAGCCAAAATTTTAGAACAAAAGTTTGGCACACCTTACGAAGTGTTTACCGAACTGACTGGATTAGAAGCGGTAGACAAATTTATGCAGTTTTTGGCGAATTTGACTGGAACAGCAGTTCCAGAAAAATATCGTCGCCAACGTCGCCAACTGCAAGATGCGATGTTGGATACTCACTTTTACTTTGGTAGAAAAAAGGTGTCTTTGGCGCTGGAACCAGATTTGCTGTGGTCAACGGTATATTTTTTGCAATCAATGGGTGCGGAAATTCAAGCTGCTGTAACGACAACGCGATCGCCACTTTTAGAAAAACTCGCGATCGACAGCGTCACCATCGGTGATTTTGAAGACTTTGAAAACTTAGCTGTTGGTTCTGACTTGCTAATTGGTAATTCTCATACGAATGCGATCGCCAAACGTTTAGGAATTCCCCTCTATCGTCAAGGTATCCCCATTTTTGATCGCTTAGGTAATGGTCAATTTACCAAAATAGGCTACCGAGGCACAATGGAACTCTTATTTGATATCGGTAATCTCTTTTTACACGCAGAGGAAACGAAAGTCAGAGATAGAGATGTGCAGGGAGATTAGGGATCGGGGAGTGGGGGACAACGAGGACAAGGGAGACACGGGGACACGGGGACAAGGAGCATATTTTTGATAGATTCTCCGCGTCACCTACTCTCTGTTGTCACCGCGTCTCTTCCCGATCCCCAACCACTAACCACTAACAAATTAAAGATGAAAATAGCCTTCACGACTAGTGACCAAGTTCATGTCAATGCTCATTTTGGTTGGGCAAAGATGATTGATGTTTATGAAGTTTCCGAAGATGGTTATCAATTTTTAGAAACTATCAAATTTAATGGAAACCTCAAAGAAGATGGTAACGAGGATAAACTTGTTCCCAAACTTAATGCTTTAAAAGAATGCACAATTGTCTATGTTGCAGCGATTGGTAGCAGTGCTGCTGCCAAATTACTGAAAACAGGTGTCACTCCAATTAAAGCACGATCAGAGCAAGATGAAATTGCTGATACGCTCAACAAATTAGTTGAAACTCTCAAAGGTAGTCCACCACCTTGGTTACGAAAAGCTTTGCAGCAAAAAAATCTGAATTTTGATGAATTAGAACTAGAAGAAGAAACAACTGTATGAGTGGAACAAATAGTGTTAATGGAACCGCCCCTAGTGAAGTTGTAAATTCACCTTTTTTGAAAGCGATCGTTCAACAAATCCGTGGTCAAGATACTTACGGTGTTTTTCGCAATTGGTCAGATGAATTAATCCTCAAACCGTTTGTAGTTAGCAAACAAAAAAAACGCGAAATATCTGTTGAAGGTGAGGTAGATCCAGTAACAATTGCCAGAATTATGGCATTTTATCGTGCTGTCGCTGCCCGCATTGAACAAGAAACTGGTTTGTTATCGCAAGTTGTAGTTGATTTGAGTCATGAAGGTTTTGGCTGGGCGCTGGTTTTTTCTGGTCGTCTCTTGTTAGCAATCAAAACCTTAAGAGATGCCCATCGTTTCGGTTTTGAATCGCTGGAAAAAGTAGCAGAAGAAGGAGAAAAACTAGTTCAAAAAGGTATTGAACTAGCACAAAAATTTCCCGAAGTTGGAAGATTATAATGAGTCATTAGTCATTGGTCATTAGTCATTGGTAAAGAAAAAATGACGAATAATAAATGACAAAGGACAAATAACAAATGACAAAGGTTGAAGAACTACAAACTCAAATTAAGCGCCTCAATAGTAAAGCAGGTCAAATGAAAATGGATCTGCATGATTTGGCGGAAGGGTTGCCAACAGATTACCAAAAACTTATGGATGTTGCGGCTGCGACTTATGAAATTTATCGTCAGCTGGATGAACTCAAGCAACAACTCAAAATCATGGAGCAAGGTAAATGAGTGAAGATTGGAATAAATTCCAAAAGCTTACACAAGCGGAGGAATATTTTGAATTTTTTGGCTTATCTTATGACCAAACAGTTGTAAGTGTAAATCGTCTACATATTTTGAAAAAATTCTCCCAATCTATTCAAGAAATTGATGAGAATTATACTGACCTGAGTTCAGAAGAGAGATTAAATAAATATTGTGAGGCTTTACAACAAGCTTATCAGGTTTTTCTGGAATCCACACCTCAAGAACAAAAGCTGTTCAAAGTATTTAAACAGAAGCCTAAAAATGTAGTCACGCTGACAGAAATCACTTCTGATTAGGAGGTAAAAAGTGATAGACCTAACGCCTACCGAGTTAGAACGTTACAGTCGCCAAATGATGCTCCCAAACTTTGGCGAAGTAGCACAGAAGCGTCTCAAGTCAGCAACTGTTCTGGTGACAGGTGTGGGAGGATTAGGCGGTACAGCAGCGCTTTACTTAGCAGTAGCAGGCGTTGGGCGGCTGATCCTAGTCCGGGGTGGTGATCTGCGACTGGATGATATGAATCGTCAGATTTTGATGACGCACGATTGGGTTGGTAAACCAAGAGTTTTCAAAGCAAAAGAAACTCTCGAAGCCATCAATCCTGATATCCAGGTGGAAGCAGTTCATGAGTATATTACTGAGGACAATGTTGACTCCTTAGTGAAATCTGCTGATATGGCCCTGGATTGCGCCCATAATTTTACGGAGCGTGATTTGCTAAATGCTGCTTGCGTACGTTGGCGCAAACCAATGGTAGAAGCAGCGATGGACGGGATGGAGGCTTACCTGACTACGATTATTCCTGGTGTGACGCCTTGTTTATCTTGTCTATTTCCAGAGAAACCAGACTGGGATAGACGCGGATTTTCAGTTTTAGGTGCTGTATCTGGAACTCTTGCTTGTTTGACAGCTTTGGAAGCAATCAAGCTGATCACTGGCTATAGTCAACCTTTGTTATCACAACTACTGACAATGGATTTAACCCGCATGGAATTTGCTAAACGTCGTTCTTATCGCGATCGCTGCTGTCCAGTATGCGGAAACAATGCACCTTGGAGATACTTGCAATCCAAATCCACAGTCATTAGTCATTAGTCATTGGTCATTAGTCATCAGTCACTGGTGATTACAAAGGACAAATGACAAAGGACAAATTTTTAAAACTCAGGAGGTCTGATGACTGTTACTTTGACAGAGAAAGCAGAATTTCGTCTACGGACATTTTTAGCAGGTTCTGCTCCCGATGCCAATGGCGCCACAAAAGGTATCCGCATATCTGTTAAAGATGGTGGTTGCAGTGGTTATGAATATGCAATGGATGTCACCAGCCAGCCAAAATCAGACGATTTGGTCATCCAGCAAGGTAAGGTAACTCTTTACGTTGATGCTGAAAGTGCGCCATTACTGGAAGGAATTGTCATCGATTTTATTGATGGTGTAATGGAAGGCGGCTTTAAGTTTATCAACCCCAACGCAACAGAAACTTGCGGTTGTGGCAAATCATTTAAAACTGGTGATTGTCAATCAGCAGGTGTACCTTGCAACTAATTAATGAATGTTGCTTGTTCTTTGTTATTTGTTGTTGGGAAGCTACAAGTAACAAACAACTATCAACAAACAAATATCAACAAATTTATTTTTGAGGAGAACACAACAATGGCTACCTATCAAGTAAGATTAATCAACAAGAAAGAAGACCTCGACGCCACAATTGAAATTGACGAAGATACTACTATTCTAGAAGGAGCAGAAGAAAATGGTATTGAGCTACCTTTTTCTTGCCACTCTGGTTCTTGCTCTAGCTGTGTTGGTAAGGTAGTTGAAGGTGAAGTAGATCAGTCTGAGCAAATCTTCTTAGATGATGAGCAGATGTCCAAAGGATTTGCATTACTTTGCGTTACCTATCCTCGCTCTAATTGTACAATTAAAACCCATCAAGAACCTTATCTCGTCTAAACCTTTCATTTTTTTCTCCACTGTATTTTTCTTTCCTTAGCTATTCTCGAAGTCATAGCTATGACACAGCTATGACTTCTTTATTAAGAAAGAAAAATTTATATTTAATGAAGTTAGCAGTTCAAAACAATCATTTTTCAAGTTTTTATCTTAATTATATAATAACGTATTTCTATTTATTTTATATTATCCTTTATATTGATTTTATAAATGAACATGTATGAATAAAAATGTGTTGATCTTGTAAAGCTGCAAGTTTCTTATACATAATTTTAACCACTTTAAATCCCTACGTAGCAATAATCGAAAACCAACAAACAAGTATTAAATGTTTAAGAATTTTAGTATCACTGGTTCCTCATTAGAATTACTAAAAATCAGAGAACGAGGAATAATTTTGTTTTGTAACACCCAGGACGAAAAGATTATCAATCAAGTGATATCTTTAGGTCTAAATCCGGGAATATGTTTTACCTTAGAACAGGATTTACCTAACATTATTATCAAAGTAAACGAACAAAAGTTAGTGGTACATAAGGAAATTGCTAGTAAAATTTACGTTCGGATTGTGAATCGGTAATTACATGCTTGATATTAATGAAACCAAAATCTAAAATCTAAAATCGAATGACTGAGAATACCATCACGCAACATTATCACAACTTTTTACAAGTTGTTCGGAGTTACTATCAACTTACAAAACCGCGAATTATTCCTCTGCTATTGATTACTACAGGTGCTAGTATGTCGATCGCATCTGAGGGAAAGTTAAATCCGATATTAATGTTAGTAACTCTGGCTGGTGGTACTTTTGCTGCTGCTAGCGCTCAAACTTTTAATTGCGTCTACGATCGCGATATCGACTATGAAATGGAACGGACGCGCCATCGTCCTTTACCTTCTGGCCGTGTCCAGCCTACTCATGCTTTAATATTTGCGATCGCTTTAGCTTGTATTTCTTTCACATTGCTGACAGTGTTTGTGAATTTACTCAGCGCTTTGTTAGCAATGTCTGGGATTTTATTTTATGTGGGCGTCTACACCCATTTACTCAAACGCCACACTTCACTTAATATCGTCATTGGTGGCGCTGCTGGCGCGATTCCGATGTTGGTAGGTTGGGCGGCGGTAACTGGTACACTAAGTTGGACAGCATGGTTATTGTTTGCCATCGTTTTTTTATGGACACCTCCTCATTTTTGGGCGTTAGCTTTGATGATTAGTGAAGATTATGCCAAGGTTGGTGTACCAATGCTGCCTGTAGTTACTGATAATATCACCGCCGCTCGGCAGATTTGGGTATATACTTTAATGCTTGTCCCTGCGACATTTTTATTGATAGATCCTCTGCAAAAAATGAGTGTGATTTATGGCTGTATAGCCTTTATTATGGGAGCTATCTTGATTAAAAAAGCTTGGACACTTTTGCAAGATTCAGAGAATAAACAATCTGCGCGATCGCTCTTTCTTTACTCTATTCTCTATATGATGCTGCTATGTGCTGCTATGGTAGTCGATAGTTTACCAATTACCCATAATTTTACTCAAGTAATGATGAGATTGGTTAATTGAATTGTGTCCTTTGTTGTTTGTTGTCACAACCAACAAACAACAAATAACTAACTATTTTTTAATCAACAGCAACCATTACATCTGTTGCTTTTACCACAGCATAAGCTTCTTTACCTTCAGCAAGTTGAAGGTTATCTGCTGAAGATTTTGTAATGATTGCAGTTACTTCTACTCCAGGTGCTAATTCTAATATAACTTCGGTGTTTATAGCTCCTGGTACAACTTTTTTTACAGTTGCTTTTAGAGTATTACGAGCGCTTATTTTCATTTTTTTTACATCTTGACTTATTTGACTCAATAATATTACTAATTTAATAACAATATGCATGTATTTCTTTAGATTATTTTTATGTTTATTAATTTGCAAATTATACAACCTAAAATATAGGAATATACTTAGTTGTTTGACTAGACTGTAAATATAAAAAGCCTAATTTGTTGTCGATGATTGCAAACAGTTTACAGTTGCAATCCATAGTCGGAATCATACATAATTCGGTTCCCCGATTTATTAGCGAAGTCGGGAAGCTTGTTTCTCAAAAAAGTAATTTTTAATTAATTTAGTTAGCTAAGATACAGACAAGATAATCATTTTTATAATTGTGCTATCAAGCATCGTATAAACAAAGTTTCAACAAAAATAATTCTAAACAAATTAGAAATTATCTACAATCATTTTTGATTAGTGAAAAGACAAGATTTTTGTAAAATCGCGCAGGTGCAGTAATCTATCTGTAACCAATACGGTTCGGATAAGACAAATTGATTGATATCTAAAACCTGTAGAGACGTGCCAATAGCGCTGTAGCACATGGCTTCGCTAAGGCACGTCTCTACATACCCAAAATTATGACGAAAAATTCTTAACCAAACCGTATTGTATCTGTAGCTGCTAAATTAAAATAATTGACAAGCCAAACACACTCAAGTCTCGTTTTTGTAGTAAACATAGTCACTGATATTAAAGTAGTCAATATTTTCAGATTTCAATAATCAGAAGGTTTTTATAATTGATTATTGAGATTTAATTGCATATATATGATTTTTTTATGTAAAAAGTACTAAGTTACTATGAAAATAACAATATTTGCTATAAATTTGTTTTTTTTTAATCGTTTGATTAATTAATATTACTGCAAAGTTTTATAACTGAATCCTTGCCTAATTTGCTGAGAGATATAAGATGGAAATGTAGGATACATTGTTGCCTTAAAGCCCAAAACAAGCAGTAAAAAGTGATTATCGACTTCTCTAATTAATGAATTTATAAAGCTTGGCTAAATTTTCAATTTCAGACTATTAAAGATGTATTTCAGTTATTGATGATGGGTAAATGCGTAAATCTTATTCTAAACAATAGCCAAGTTTATTTAGAAATTAGAGAACAGAAATTGGCTAAAATTCATCCATAATCGCTTTTGATAGCAGCGACTTTCAGGAATTGCAATTGAGCCTAATTATTTAGATTTAGAACAGGCGTGTATCTTCAACACTCACGTAGCTAGGAAAGAATCACAGAATCAATTTCCTTACATCAAGGAAAAGGAGCAGAAATTATGAGAGCCAAGCATATTATGACTCAAGATGTAGCTACTATTCGCGGTTCGGCTACTGTGGCAGAAGCAGTCAAACTTATGAGGCTTAAAGAATTACGGGCGTTGATTGTAGAACCTCGTAATGATGCAGATGCATACGGGATTGTTACCGAGACTGATATTGTATCTAAGGTGGTCGCCTATGGAAAAGACCCCAAACAGGTACATGTTTATGAGATTATGAGTAAGCCTTGCATCGTTGTCAATCCCGACCTTGATGTGGAATACGTTGCACGGTTATTTGCTAATACGGGTGTTTGGCGTGCGCCTGTGATTCAAGGTGAATTACTTGGCATTATTTCTGTTACTGATATTATTACCAAGGGTGATTTTCTTGAAAAGCCCAAATTAGCTTTCTTGCAAAAAGAACTCCAAAAAGCCGTATCAAATGCTCGTTCAATTTCTAGTAATTACGGTGGGGATTCTAAAAAAGCTGTAGAAGCTTGGGATTTTGTAGACGAACTCGAAGCAGAAGCATGTTTTTATGGCGCATCAAAACCAGAAAAAACAGCTAGACAATTATTCTCTAATGGACGTAATCCAGTGAATGTAGGTTAATAAGGTAAGTATTAAATTATGTAGGGTGCGTTAACTAAGTGTAATGCACCCTACATATTTGTAATTTACTTGATCAATGAGCTTTCAATATAATTATTTTTGAGAATTTTTATCAAAAATTATTTTGATAAATTAATAGTCAATTTTTATAAACAAAATACCCTTTTCTAAGGCTGTTTAGGTGTAAATTATAGGAATAGGCAGACTAGCTATTTGCATATAAAAGTTAGAATTTGAGAATTATTTTCTCGCATTCTTGATAAAATGATTTGATATTAACTTAAAGATTTAGATTTTACAAAATAATAGTATCAAGTGATTCTTTTTTTTAATAATTTCTGTTTATCATAAATCTAGCTGGAATTATCCAGACATAAACCTAAAATTAATTTTTAATTTTAACGTCCATAAACCAACCTCTCACATCTATCTCATTCTACAAAAATAAGAGAAAGATTAATGTGAGAAATAGGTTTGCTCAGAGGTAATTTTCTATCAATCCAATTAACGTTAATTTTATTCTTAGCTTTATAGTAATTGTTGGAGGTTTTTATGTAACCAATATTTGTATTTATTGAGCTAAAAACCGATTTTTTAAGTTCAAGTATTTTGAGTGTAAAACCTATAGAGCTATTGAGAGAGAAGGAGATGAACAAAGAATTTTTATCAAAGGATGATTTACATCCTCTTCAGTTAACTTCAGCAGATATTATCTTACGTCAGCAACTAGAAAATTCTATTAGTTGTTATTTTTATAATGCTTGCGATCGCACTATTCAAAATTTATTATCTAGTTGTCGCTGGTACATTGTTAGTCAAGTCAACGCTTTGACTTTAGTTGTTGAATGTCCAGATCAAATTACTAACTGGCGTGTTCTGCAAAAAATCGTATCAATGGCAGCAATTTTAGGCGACATTATCAGCAGCGCAAAAATTCGCGTTTGTCCGCCTAAAAAGCAGGGATTACCTTTTGAAATGAGAGTAGATGAGCTAGCAGTTTATCGAGATCAGGCGTAATACGATTTTAGATTTTAGACTTCGTCGTGAGCGCTACTTCGACAAGGCTCAGTACAAGTCAGTCGAACGATTTTAGATTTTGGATTTAATCTGGAACCTCACTCTAGTCATTTTTGGGCTTGAGAATAGTTATAATTTCTGCAAAAACCAAGTCAGCAGAATTTTGAACAGCAGGACTCAACTCCCAACCAAAATCAAGATTTGCCGCTTCAATTAAATAAACGATCACCTCTTGCGGAAAATCATTCTGAAAGATTTTTCTACCTGCGGCTAAAGCATTATCCCAACGAAAATCATGCAGATTATAACTGGGTTCCGGCAAAGCTTCTAGTTCTTGTCCAGGAACTTTAAACACAGCACCTGGTTCGGAACCTGTTACACTTGCATCAATAATGATTAACTGTTTACAACCTCTTGCTTGAAACATTACTTCCATCCCAGCAGTACCACAATCATAAACTTGCACATGAGGATGGGGATGTTCAGCAAGATATTGTTGTAGGTGTTGAGCGACAATCACACCCACTCCATCATCACTGCGGTTAAGATTACCGCAACCAATAATGGTTATTTGTTGTACCCTGCGGGAAGCTGCTAGCGCGTCTATGTCATTTGTCATTTGTCATTTGTTGTTCTTAAAGTCAGTGAGGTGCGTTAGCCTAAACAAGTCTAATGCATTATTTTTTTCAAAACTACAGCATATAAAGCAGAAAAAATACAAATGACAAACATCGAAATTAATACTACTCACGTCAAAGTACCTAACAACGACTTACAAATCGATGCTTACTTAGCCCAACCAGCACTCCCTGGAACCTTTGGCGCTGTTATAGTTTTTCAAGAAATCTTTGGAGTTAACAGTAACATTAGGGATATTACCGAACTTATAGCTAAACAAGGTTATGTAGCGCTGGCTCCTGCGATGTATCAACGTATTGCTCCCGGTTTTGAATTTGGGTTTAGCCCAGAAGATATTGGCTATAGTCCAGAAGCTTATCGACTTGGTTTGGAATATTATCAACAAGTTAAGTATCAAGAAATATTAAGCGATATTCAAGCTGCGATCGCCTATCTCAAAACTTTACCCAATGTAAAAGCTGATTGCATAGGCGCTATTGGTTTCTGTTTTGGTGGTCATGTTGCTTACATGGCTGCAACATTAAGCGATATCAAGGCAACAGCTTCGTTCTATGGTGCTGGAATTACTACTTCTAGTTATGGTGAAGAAACTCCAACCATTAATCGCACCTCTAAAATAAAAGGTACTATTTACGCATTTTTTGGTACAAGAGATTCATTCATTTCTCAGGAAGAAAACGAGGAAATCGAGGCAGAATTAAAGAAACATAAAATAAATCACCGTGTATTCCGATACGACGCAGGACACGGATTCTTCGCCGGATTCTTTAAAGACCAATACCCATTCTTAGAGCAGCATCCAAGTTACAATCCAGAAGCGGCTGTTGATGCTTGGGAACATGTTCTAGAACTTTTTCAAAACAACTTGTAATTCAATTTACTCACATTTTGTCCCATTTTCAATAGAACCAAAAAAACCGGGTTTATGAACCAAAAATAAAGATTTTTAGCATAATTAATTCGCAATAAACCCGGTTTTTAACATAGGTGCAAGATATTAGGTATGACATTTGTATTCCTAAAATTTGTAGCGACTGTCTTAAAAGTCGAGCGATCGCAGTTGGTGTTTTGAACAATAACTCAACATTTTCTCAAGACATTGAATATCGATTTACAATTAATACATTATTAATAATAGTTCACTATTCACATTTAGTAATTATAGTTCTGATTAAAAAATACATTTTTTAGTTTTGTTTAAGAATATTATCGTTGTATGTTAATTGTTAAGTTTTGAGTCTAAAAGTTAAACTAAATTCATCCTATCCTACAACCAAGCTAATTCTTAATTAACCAGATTTCGCCGCACAGAGATTATAACCAAATCGGTTAGGTATGAATGCTGGTAATGATATTTTGAGATGCCAATCTTGGAAATTGAGCTTATATGCAGTAGACATACCCAGGAGAATTTCATGCTTGAGTATCTAACGCGTTTGAACGACCATAATTTACCCTATCCAGATACGATTCATCCCATTGTTGTTCACTTTGTCATCGCAATGGTGTTGTTTGCCTTCTGCTGTGATGCGATAGGTTATTTTACCCGCAACTCACGACTGTTCGAGGTCAGCTGGTGGAATATGTGTCTTGCTACCGTCGCCATCTTCGTCGCAATCATTTTTGGCCAGTTTGAAGCAGGTTTAGCAAAACCTTACCATCTAGCAAAATCAGTGTTAAATATACATACCCTGATTGGTTGGTCGCTTTCAGGAATTATTGCTGCAATTACAGCTTGGCGTTATGTAATTCGTACGCGCAACCCCCAGAAATTACCCATCGGATATTTGGGAGTAGGACTACTTCTAGTCACCATCGTTGGTATGCAGGTATATCTAGGAGATCAACTTGTTTGGGTGTATGGACTGCACACAGTACCAGTAGTTGAAGCTGTAAAGGATGGTATTTTGCGATGAACTCAGAACTGATTGACCAATTGGGAGCGCAACTAGGCGCAAATGGACTTCCCTACACCATTCCTATTCACCCCAACTTAGTCCATCTCACCTTGGGTTTGTTTATCATTGGGATTCTCTTTGATATTGTCGGTGTATTTTTCCCCCTACATCAATTCGTCTATAAATATTTAGCATTATCAGTGGAACGTGCTAACTTCTTTGATGTTGGCTGGTATAACATGCTTGCCTCAGCCTTGATTACCTTTTTGACAGTAGCAGCAGGTTTTTACGAAATCATGCTTGCCCAAGCACCAGTCGATGTCAAGAGCGCTTGGGGTATGCAAGCAATGGAAACAATGCTGTGGCATGGTGTGGGTGGTGTTATACTCCTAGCACTAATTGTTGGGATGACTGTCTGGCGAGGATTTCAGCGCTTTATTTGGCGCAAACACGAAGATAGACAAGTGCAGTTGAGTTATCTAGCTGTCGGAATGGCGATCATGTTTGTGATGTATGTTCACGGCACATTGGGAGCGCAAATGGCTGCGGAATTCGGCATCCACAACACCGCCGATCAATTGCTCAGAGTTGGTCAAGACTTCAACGCCATGATTAAGTAAGTCCTTTGTCCAAAGTCAATTGTCAATTGTCCAGAGTTTTGACAAATTACTATTGACCATTGACCATTGACCATTGACCCTTGACTTTTTACTATGAAAATCCAGAAATTACTAAAAATACTGACCTTTGCAACGAGTGCGATCGCACTGACTACTACCAGTCTCTGGATTGGGAAACAAGCTTACTCCTGGCTCCCTCCTCAAGCGGCTGCTGAATCACAACTCGTTGATGACTTGATAAGCTTCTTAGTAACACTCGGAGCATTTATCTTCCTGGGTGTCACCGGAACCCTGATGTATTCAGTAATTTTCCATCGCGCGAAAAAAGGCGACATCAGCGATGGCCCACCCATAGAAGGAAATATCACCCTCGAAGTCGTCTGGACAGCCATTCCAATTATGCTGGTGTTGTGGATTGCTGGTTACAGCTACCAAATCTACGAGCAAATGGGGATTCAAGGCCCAAATGAACATGTCCATTTCCGTATGCCGATGGGGATGGAATCAGCTTATGCAGCACCAAAGGAAGACGCGGGGACACGGGGACACGGGGATGCGGGGAATTTATTAAAAACACTCTCCGCGTCACCCACTCTCCGCGTCTCCGCGTCTAACCTAGAGCCTGTAGAAAAAATCGACGTTCTTGCTAAACAATGGGCTTGGGTCTTCCACTATCCAGAAAAGAATGTCACTAGTAGCGAACTGCACCTACCTGCTAATAAAAGAGTGCGTTTAGCACTGCAATCTGAAGACGTTCTTCATGGCTTGTACGTACCAGCCTTTCGCCTCAAACAAGACATAGTTCCCAACCAAACTATAGACTTTGAATTCACCCCCATTCGGCTGGGTAAATATCAACTCACTGATTCTCAATACAGTGGTACATACTTTGCAACTATGCAAGCCGATGTTGTAGTTGAATCACCAGAAGATTATCATCAGTGGCTGACCAAAGCTGCAACCCGCAAACCTTCTCCAGCCAAAAATCAAGCAGCTTCTGAATATGCTCAAGCAGATGGCTGGACAACCGTCGTCCCTGCTGCACCTCCTCTGGTTAATTATCCTGGTTCATAGGAAAACAAAGCGATGACCAACATTACTATCGAAAGTATCGGTATCGCAGGTGAACAAACCCATCACCCCAGTCCCGATAACTGGAAGCGATACTTCAGCTTTAGCACCGACCACAAAGTTATTGGTATTCAGTACCTTGTTACTTCATTCATCTTCTTCCTAGTTGGCGGTATCTTTGCAATGATACTGCGGGGAGAACTCATCACCCCTGATTCAGATTTGATTGACCGTACCATGTACAACGGCATGTTTACCATGCATGGTACTGTCATGTTATTCCTGTGGACATTCCCATCCTTAGTTGGTATAGCTAACTACCTCGTACCCCTGATGATTGGGGCGCGAGATATGGCATTTCCTCGCCTGAATGCTGCCGCTTTTTGGATGGTTCCAGTCGTCGGCATCCTGTTGATGGCTAGCTTTTTTGTTCCTGGTGGTCCAGCCCAAGCTGGCTGGTGGTCTTACCCGCCAGTCAGTCTCCAAAATCCCACAGGTAACTTAATTAACGGACAAGTCATCTGGTTGTTGGCAGTGGCAATTTCTGGTGTGTCTTCTATTATGGGGGCAGTCAACTTTGTTACCACAATTGTCAAGATGCGCGCACCAGGGATGACCTTCTTTAGAATGCCCCTGTTTGTTTGGGCAGTATTCAGCGCTCAAATTATCCAACTTTTCGGACTTCCAGCGCTGACAGCAGGCGCAGTCATGCTGTTACTTGACCTCACCGTTGGTACTGGCTTTTTTAATCCAGCTAATGGTGGTAATCCAGTCATGTTCCAGCACTACTTCTGGTTCTATTCACACCCTGCTGTTTACGTGATTATTCTGCCCATCTTTGGGATTTTCTCAGAGATATTCCCGGTTTATGCTCGTAAGCCTTTATTTGGTTATAAAGTAGTCGCCGTTTCCTCAATCTTAATTGCCGTAGTCAGTGCGATCGTCTGGGTACACCACATGTATGTCAGTGGTACTCCTGGTTGGATGCGGATGCTTTTCATGTTGACAACTATGTTTGTCTCTGTACCCACTGGGATTAAAGTATTTGCCTGGGTAGCGACAATTTGGGGCGGTAAATTGCGCCTAACTACACCAATGTTGTTTGCCTTGGGTGGATTGGTGTTGTTTGTCTTCGCCGGAATTACAGGTATCATGCTGTCTTCTGTGCCTGTGGATGTTCACGTAAATAATACTTACTTTGTTGTTGGTCACTTCCACTATGTCCTTTACGGGACGGTAACGATGGGGATGTATGCAGCCATCTACCACTGGTTCCCCAAGATGACGGGCAAAATGTACTACGAAGGCTTGGGTAAGTTGCATTTTTGGTTAGCGTTTATTGGTACTAATCTTAACTTCTTCCCTATGCATCCATTAGGTTTACAAGGGATGTTGCGTAGAGTTGCTTCCTACGCTCCAGAGTATGAGTTATGGAATATTGTTGCTAGTGTTGGTGCATTTATGTTAGGTATGTCTACTCTACCTTTTATTCTTAATATGATTAGTGCTTGGGTAGGTGGCGAACAAGCATCGGCTAATCCTTGGCAAGCTATTGGTTTGGAATGGGAAGTTTCTTCACCACCACCTGTAGAAAATTTTGAAGAGATTCCTATTGTAATTAGTGAGCCTTATGGATATGGAAAATCAGAGCCGTTAGTTGCTCAAACTAATAGCCATAACTATCTATCTACTAACCCTACTTTGACGAGTGTAGATTGATGCGGCTAGATAATGCGGAGAGTTATGTAAGAAGGTTCTCCGCATCTTCATTGAATAAGAACCGCAGAGGACGCAGAGTATACAGAGAAAGAGAGTAAGGAGAATTTCAGGAATGGACGGTTATATAATTTCAGAGGAGTTGCAGCTGCATCACGCAGAGCATACTCACGATGAAGAAGGCAATAAAATGTTTGGCTTCGTCGTATTTTTGCTATCTGAAAGTGTTATTTTTCTCAGCTTTTTTGCCGGATATATTATTTATAAACTCACAACCCCTAATTGGTTGCCACCAGGGGTTGATGGGTTAGAAGTTGTAGCACCTGCAATCAATACAGTAGTTTTAGTTGCTAGTAGTTTTGTAATTTATTTGGCTGAACGTGCGCTGCAACGTCACAATTTGTGGAGATATCGCCTGTTTTTGTTAGCAACTATGGCGATGGGAACTTACTTTTTGATTGGACAGGCGATTGAGTGGAGAGGTCTGGAATTTGGTTTTACTTCTGGCGCGTTTGGTGGAATGTTTTATCTGCTAACGGGTTTTCACGGTTTGCATGTTTTGACTGGAATTTTGTTACAGTTAATTATTTTGGTGCGTTCTTTTATTCCAGGTAATTTTGAATCTGGTCATTTTGGTGTGAATGCAACTTCACTTTTCTGGCACTTTGTGGATGTGATTTGGATTGTGTTGTTTGTGCTTCTCTACGTTTGGCAATAAATGTAGATTGCCAGGTATTGTTAATATTCGCCTCAAAATCAAAAAACCAAAATCAACTATAAACCGTCTTGGGTTACTTTTGTTCTCAAGCGGTTTATTTATGTTTTGCTCTAAGTACGTAAATTCCAGAGATTTTAATCTAAGCACAAAACTCAAATGCAATTAAGAGGTTATGAAAAATTGATTAAATGTGTCTTAACTGTCTTAAATGTCTAAAATGTCCTTGCATTCTCATTAATATTCTGAGAAAGTAAAATTTATCAAGCTTATAAACATACATTTCAAGCAACTTTCACTCTTTGCAAAAGTCAAGCTAGACGCTTTCAGACAGCGACTATGTACGCTGCTGCAATAGTATTCTGCCCGGATTAATGTCTTGTGGCAAAAATTGTTGTGTTGAGTTGTCTTTTGCGTGCTTATACAGTTATTGGAATACAAGGCAAAACCATGAACTTATTACGCAAACCTTCCCAAGCAAGAAATGGCAACAGTGGTTTTGATTTGAATCTGGTCGGCTTTATATAGCTGGCTAGATTCAACTTCTGGACAATGCGGCGGTTGCTAACCATAAGAATGTCTTTGTATCTAGTTTTTCAGTCAGCAGTTTCTTAAACAGAAACAACCAGAAGCTTGAAGCTTTATTTTTGCTATCACTTTGCTCAAGTTGAGCCATTTTGTAACCAAAGGTGAATGTATGGCAGAACTTAATTTCACGATATACGCACAAGAAAATACTAACTGGTGCTGGGCTGGTTGCTCATATAGTGTTGCCAAGTTTTATGACCCAGCAACCTCTTGGACGCAATGCAGTATAGTTAATGCTGAACTTGGACGCACAGATTGTTGCACTAACGGTTCCTCTTCTGCTTGTAATCAACCTTGGTTGTTAGACAGGGCGCTTACAAGAGTAGGGTACTTCTATAAAATGTACACTGGTCAACCTACTCTGGGAGATGTCGAAGCAGAACTCTCTCGTGGAACCCCTTTTGGTGCGCGGATTGGTTGGTCCGGTGGTGGCGGTCACTTCGTGGTGGTGTCAGGTGCCAGCACTTCTACTGGGTACGTTACAGTTAAAGACCCTTGGGGTGGGGCTACCAAGTATATGCCCTGGAACACGTTCCGCAATTACTACGAAAACAATGGTCAGTTGACGCACTATTACGAGACTAAATTCTAAACTTGGTCATGCAAATGAGGAGAAAATATCATGCCAGTCAAACTTAAACAACCACCAGCTAAATCGCAACAAGCGTTAGTTGAAGGACTCAACAATTTACCTCCTGGACTAGCACGTTCCAAAAAGGGTCGTTCTTTTGCCGAAAGTGCGAGTAACTTTAAACCAGGCTCACCTAACTTAGTACAACACCCCGTCTATAGCGTGGGTTTGCAAGAATTAGCAGAGAGCGGTTTAGCCAATGCTAAACAAATTAGTTGGCGCTATGTGTACCCTAAACGCAACAACACTGACGATGAATTTGCAGTGGAAGTTGCCATAGATGAGAATGAACAAAACCATACCTTCTTGAATACGGAAGAAGGAGAATTTGTACCAGGGACAATCTCAGCCTTCAAAAAAGCTGAACGTCTAGAGCGTTCAAAAAAACATGATTATGAATTGCGAGTGTTAAAAGTTCCTGGTATTTATCTGTTTGCTTTGTGGCTCAAAGACGAGCAAGGCGATAATGACATTTTTATTCCGCTCGTAGAGGCTAGCCCACAACTGCAAGCTAAAGAAGAGTACTCTAAGGAAGAGTTTGAGAGAATATTGCGCCAAGATGCTCAACAGCAATTGCAAGCACAGCAGCAATTACAATTCCCTTAACCAACTGACGGCGATACACCACCGCTAGGAGGGTCTATGGCATAATGCATTTTGAGCTACCAGAGTGCCATTCTCTCATCCCACATTTAGCTAAATGACTCCTAAAGTAACACAAAGTCCAAACTGTAAGGTACTCCCGACGCCGAGGCTTTGCCTACGGCGCGGGATTTGTTTGTTTATTTATCTTTAGTTTCAAGCAACTCCCCCGTTAACGCGGATATTTTGTCCAGTAATCCATCTTGCTTCGTCGCTAGCAAGAAATGCTACCACATCGGCAATATCTTGGACTTGTCCCAATCCTCCTAATGCGGATGCTTGCGCTAAACGGTTGATTTGTTCTTCGGTTTTACCTTGGCGGAATAGTTCTGTGTCTGTGGGGCCAGGTGAGATAGCATTAACTGTAATACCTCTGCTACCTAGTTCTTTGGCTACTATGCGTGTGATTTGTTCCACAGCACCTTTCGTTCCGACATAAGCGCTGTAGGTAGGTAACATCATCGCTGTTGTGGTTGAAGAAAAGTTAATAATGCGTCCACCATTTTGCATATGGTGTGCGGCTTGTTGACAAGCAAAATATGTACCTTTGACGTTAACAGCAAAAATGTTATCAAACTCTGCTTCTGTGACTTCTGTAATTGGTTTATATACTATCGCTCCGGCATTATTTACCAAAATATCAACCTTGCCAAAGGTTTCAATAGTTTGGTCAAAAAGTTTTTGAATCTCAGTGACTTTACTAATATCTGCTTGTACAGCGATCGCTTTGCTGCCTAATTTTTCGATTTCGGCGACAACTTCTTGCGCCTTTTGGGCATTTCCTGCATAGTTAACAGTAATCGACGCTTCTTGTTCTGCTAATTTTAACGCGATCGCACGTCCAATTCCCCTCGATGCACCTGTCACAATCGCAACTTTTCCTGCTAAAGATGGCATAATCATCCCCTGTGCAAATTGGTACTTATAGTTAACTAAGTTGCTCTCATTTTTAAACAAGCTGTCGTAACGACACAAACTTTTGTCGTTATGACACAAACTTCTGTCGTTATGACACAAACTTTTGTCGTTAGGACACGATAGTTTGATTACTTTATCGCACAATACGCTTAGTGATCAGATAATTGATCCAGCATAAAAAATGGTAGAGATGTTGCAATGCTACGTCTCTACAGAGTTTAAATGTCAATCTATTTATCTTAATCTCAACAAATATTATCTTCTAGTAGCGCTCAAATAACTTGCTAAAGCTTCAGAACCACCGATGTGTTGACCATCAATAAATACTTGGGGAACAGTTGTTGCACCTGCGATCGCTTTTAAGGAATGAGTAGTTGCATCTTTACCCAAGACAATTTCTTCGTAGTCTAAACCATTTTGTTTGAGCATTTCTTTAGCACGCGCACAGTAGGGACAACCAGGTTTTGTAAACAGAGAAACCAAGCTTGGTTTGACTGCGCTTGGGTTAATATATCTCAGCATCGTCTCAGCATCAGATACCTTAAATGGATCACCTGGTTCTTCAGGTTCAATGAACATCTTTTCAACAACGCCATCTTTGACTAACATTGAATAGCGCCAAGAGCGTTTGCCAAATCCCAGGTCTGATTTATCGACTAGCATACCCATGCCTTCAGTAAAATCACCATTGCCATCGGGTATAAAAGTTAGATTTTCTGCTTCCTGATCCTTTGCCCATTCATTCATCACAAAGGTATCATTAACAGAGATACAGACAATTTCATCTACACCATTGTCTTTGAAGGTTTTTGCCAATTGATTGTAGCCCGGAACATGAGTTGATGAACAAGTGGGTGTAAAAGCCCCAGGTAGAGAAAAAACTACAACAGTCTTACCTTTAAATAATTCATCAGTTGTCACATTCACCCACTGATCATTCTGGCGCAGACGAAACGTGGTGTTGGGAACTCTTTTTCCTTCATTATTTGGCAACATAGGTTTATCTCCTGGTGAATTTCTCAACCTAAAGCGTATTCATTTCGAGTACACATGTCAAGTTATTCCTCTACGCCTTGATAGGGATTTGGAGTGAGGAGTAACGAGTGTGAGAAGTAAGCAATGGGAAAAGACGTGGTGAAGGGGAGAGGGGGAGACGCGGTGAATCAATCAAAAATATTCTCCATGTCTCCGTGTCCCCACCTCTCCATGTCTCCGTGTCCCCACCTCCCCGTGTCTCCGTGTCTCCCTTTTCCCCGCGTCTCCTCATCTCCGCGTCAATTAAGACTCCCGTCCTGAAGCCCAAGTGTCACGCCATTTCACAGTACCTTCACTAGCAATTACCCAGCGTCGAGAAACTAGATTTTCGCGTAGGGGAGAAGCTCCTTCGCGCCACATGGCATATTTGTAGCTGATTAGCTTACCAGCACTTTCATCAAAGGGAATTTCAGCAAACCAGGTGTTGGAGTTGATGTATTCTAGGGGGTAAGCTTTACCGATGTCCCAGTTACCAAGTTCGGGACAATCTCCTGTCACCACGATGGTTTCTCCGGGTTGAGTACATACACCATTAAGTTGTACTCGGACAATAGTTTGGGCTTTGACACGTTCACCGACATGACTGATAGCGATCGCTTCTTTGGGTGCAAGTTCCAAATTATAAATCTTGCCGTCTTTAACCTCAAACTTACGTCCGGTTAATAAACAAGTGTGTTCCCGATCTGGTAATTCAGTGTCAACTGCCTCTACACTAACAGTATCACCTCTATTTAATGCTACAAAACAACGAGAGTCACGATAGCGGCGTACATAGCAATAAACATCCGGTGTGATATATTTTTGCCATTGACTACCCATTGATATTGCTGGGTTGAGACGGCGTAGTCCGGAGAGTTTACGGACATCTCGATAGATGGGGGTATCGGTATCCCAAGATTCCATCATCGGACGGTTGTAGGGATCGTTGTTACCGTAGATATTATCATCACCGTTAGTATCATTATGCAGGTATTGTTCTGTGCCATAAAATAGGCAAGGAATACCACGAGTAGTCATCAACAAAATCACCGCCAATCGCAAGATTTCAGGATCAGGGTTGATAGTTTGAAAACGGTGCATATCATGGTTATCGATGAAGGTGATGAGTTCGGTTGCACCGTTATAGCGATAGTCTAGGTCTAGTAAATTTTGAATCAAGTAAAAACCTTTTTCATCAAACTTGGCTAAAGCTTGGCGAATTGCCATACACAAGCCAAAATCGAGGATACTCATCCCAGAGTTATTGACGAATTCTACAGCGCGATCGTCATTAGGATTGCTGTAAATCCATTCGCCAAAAATAAACACATCTGGTTTGTGATTGTACATCTCACCATTAAACTCTTGCCAGAACCAAATTGGCATATGCTTAACAGTGTCTACTCGCAACGCATCCACACCCCGATCCAACCACTGTTTAATTGCAGACTTAATATAGTTACGATACTGAATATTGTTTTCGTTAAAAGTTGCTAGTCCTGATAATTCACAATTTTGGACTTGCCAATCGTCTTCCCAATTGGTAACTTCACCGTAATGGTGATACCAATGGTCTTGGTCATCATTAAAATCGGCAATTTTTACTCCATCATCATATAATTCACCCTTACTACCACCTGTATCTGGGCTACTATGATTACAAACAATATCCAACACTAGTTTCATCTTGCGTTTATGCAATTCCGTAATCAGGCGATCGAAAACAGTGTTTTTCTCAGCTTGAGTTTTATTGAGAGAAGGATCATCATCAACAGCAATGTAGCGGGGATTTATGCGTTTAAAATCTTTTGTCCAATAGCCATGAATAGCAGCACTTTCAATAAATAATTCCTCCACTTGTTCAAATAAGGGAGTTAACCAAATCGCAGTGACTCCTAAATTCTTAAGATAATCGAGTTTGTCAATCACCCCTTGCAAATCTCCACCCCAATACTTACCCCATTCCTGGCGATTGGGATCATAAAGTTCAGCATTTATCCCTTGACTATTGTCAGGATCACCATCATAAAAGCGATCAACGACAATAAAGTAAAGCGTTTCTTGGCGAAATTCTATATCTCTGGTGTAGAGAAATTCTAAATCAATTTCTGTATCTGATGGTGGGGTTTGGACAATTGCTTCGACTTCTGCTGCTGGGTTTTCGACTTTATATTGAGCATCTGAAGTTTGAGAAGGAGGATTTGCTACCATAGTGAGTTGATAAATTAATTAAATTGATAATTATATTGTCAAGAAACGTGGATTTTGAGAAATTGATTACTTGATTGTACGCTTCTTTCAATGGAAAGTATCTATTTATTTATTCAAAAGATACATCTATCTTTAGTTAGGGTTTTTTAGGACAAGAGATAGATTTACGAACCAAGCTTGATTGTATATATTAACTATTTATTAACTAGTATTGAATTTCTACATGTTTACTTGATTAAGTGTTAGCTTATTTCATCTAATGCTGAGACTAAAATTTTAATTTTCATATTACTAGAGAATTAGTTTTGTAGTTCAGCAGATAGATATAATCAAAACTCTCAAATAGGTCAATAGAAAGAAGAAATTCTTTGTAGTCTGAACTTCAATATTTCTCGGTTAAGAATTTTTCGTCATAATTTGGGCTATGTAGAGACGCGTCATGGCGCGTCTCTGGTGGGTTTAAATGTCAATAGATTTGTCTTATCCGAGCAGTATTGGTCTGAACTTTAGTCATAAAAAATAGCTAAAGTCCCTTGGGAGGCAAATCTTTTCACAATTCTCCTGAATCCAAATATAGGATTCCTATTTTATTTTTTGGCGTATCCTGCACTCTGCACTTAAAAATCAGTATCATTTCTCTTTTTTGTTCCTTATCATTATTTTCCTCTCTTTATTAGTCAATCTCTCAATCAAATAGAATTACTATATTTTGATTTCTGTCCAAAGACTTACTTAATGTTAATTGAATTAATTACTAAAATAGTCTATGATTCGCATTTAGTGAGATATAAATATTAAAATATTAAAATACTCCGAGGGTAACAATTTGCTACTACAAAGTCCAATTATTGCATTCACAATCCTGCTATTAGTGATTTTCACCGTACCACCTATTTTTGAAAAGTTACGGCTACCCGGATTAGTAGGTTTGTTAATAGCAGGTGTCTTACTTGGTGAAAACGGACTCAAGTTACTAAACTCAGAATCTGAAACAATTAAGTTGCTATCGGAAATTGGTAAAGTTTACTTAATGTTTGTAGCAGGTTTAGAGATTGACCTTGAACAGTTTCGCAAAACTAGAAATCGCTCAATTGGATTTGGAACTTTAACGTTCTTAGTACCCTTAATAGCTGGGATTGTTGTTGGTAGATTATTTAATTTTAGTTGGAATACTTCTGTTTTAATAGGTTCTCTACTTGCTTCTCATACTTTGTTAGCATATCCAATTGTCAGCCGCTTGGGTGTGGTGACAAATGAAGCTGTGACAGTGACAATTGGCGCCACAATTTTTACTGATACTGGTGCTTTGTTAGTGCTAGCGATTTGTGTTGGCATTCATGGTGGAGAATTTACAGCCCTGAGTTTGATTACTCTTTTAGTGGGATTAGCTATTTACTCTGCTGTTGTTTTATTTGGTTTTGACTGGGCAGGAAAAGAATTTTTTAGACGTTCTGGAGATGAACAAGGCAATCAATTTTTATTTATTTTACTAGCCTTATTTATCGCATCTGTTGGAGCGCAGGTAATTGGCGTTGAAAAAATTGTTGGTGCATTTTTAGCAGGTTTGGCTGTCAATGATGTTTTAGGACGTAGCCCTGTTAAAGAAAAAGTTGAGTTTGTGGGTAGTGTTTTATTTATCCCTTGTTTTTTTGTAGACATGGGATTATTAATTGATATTCCTGCCTTTATCAAAACCCTTAGTTCAGTTTGGTTAGCTGTGGCAATTGTAGTGGGTTTAATTGGTAGTAAATTCCTAGCTGCATTTCTAGCCAAATTATTGTATCGCTATAACATACCGGAAATGCTGACGATGTGGTCATTGTCATTACCACAAGTTGCAGCTACACTAGCAGCGGCTTTAGTTGCCTATGAAACAGTTAATCCTGCGGGTGAACGGTTGATAAATGAGGGTGTATTAAATAGTGTAATTGTCTTAATGTTGGTAACTGCGATACTTGGTCCAGTGATTACAGCACGATTTGCAACTAGGCTAACAGTTCCTCAAACTGACTGGGCAAAAGATAAACTATCTACGTGGTGGCAAAAAGCAGATAGTCGTGATCTGAATTTCGATGAACAAACCCAGTATCCATTCACTGTTGTTGTTCCTCTATATAATCCGCAAACTCAGCACTATTTGATCGAAATGGCTGCACTATTAGCGCGTCATGAATCAGGGAAGATTATTCCACTCGCGATCGCCAAAGGTCATGTGCAAATGGATGATCCGCGCTTGACAACCGCACTTGATCAAAGTCAGCAACGTTTGAAGAGTGTTTTAGAAATTAGTCAAGAATTTGGTGTGGAAGTCTCACCAGCAGTCCGAATTGATGACGATGTTGCTTTGGGAATTTGTCGTACTAGTCGCGAACAAAACGCCAGCTTAGTTGTCATGGGTTGGTCGCGTAACACAGGCATTCGCGCCCGCTTATTTGGTAATGTGATCGATAGCGTGTTTTGGTCTTCTCACTGTCCGGTAGCCGTGACAAGATTGTTAAGTAGTCCGACTACTATCCAGCGCATTCTTGTACCAGTGGGAGATTTAACACCTCAAACTATAGGCGCTGTCAGGTTTGCTCAAATTTTAGCAGATGCGAATCACGCAGAAGTAGTGCTTTTACATGTAGGCGATCGCAGAACACCCGAAATTCAAGTTGACAAGTTTAAATCCCAACTGTCTGCGATCGCTTCTGAAAGTAAATTACAAGTAAATACCGAGATTCAAACAATTACTAGCGATGATGTAGCTAGAGTAATTATTGGTGAAGCCAAAACATTTGATTTAGTAGTTTTGCGATCAACTCGTTATCGTACCGCTGGGGGATTAGCTGTCAGCGAAGTGACAACACAGGTAATAAAAGAGTTGACTTGTTCAATTGTATTGCTGGGAGAACCTCATTCTTGATTTATACCCAAATATCGGAGGTAACATCACCACCAGGATAGCGGATCTCATGAGCGCGAGCGGGACCATTTGGTTCTTGACCAAAATCAACGTAGAAATTTTCGTTAATTTTCATCCCGCCATTTTCAGTATCACAATCAATTTGCAGTAAATAGGAACCTGTTTTAGACAAATCAGGGTAAAACTGATTATCCCAACTACTAAACAGGGAGTTTGTCACATAAAGCCGCTTGCCATCAAGACTCAGTTGTAACATTTGTGGTCCACCAGCTAGTTTATTTCCTTGCACTTCCCCAGCTTTACCTAGTAAACCACCACACCAAACTTGACCTGTGAGTTTAGGTTGGGAAGGATTACTGATGTCATACTGGCGAATATCGCCGTGTAACCAGTTAGAAAAATAGACAAAGCGATCGTCCATTGAAATTAAAATATCAGTAATCAACGATGGCACCGGAATCGGCCAGCCTTCCACTTCTACCGACGGAATATCAATAACTTTCTCTACCTCCCAGTGTCCGTTAGCTTGATGCCAATGCCAAACATTACTGCTAAGTGCTGCACCAACAAACCCGTGAGTACTATTAGGGTTGTGGTGAAAGCGCACTTCTAGAGGAATTAATCCTTCTTCACCTAAGTCAACAGTTTGAATAATTTCGTGTTTTGACCAATCCCAAAAATGCAATTGATGCCCATAATTGCCAGCTGTGACATCGTTAAGGTCAAAGCCAGGATAATAAGTTTTAGGTGCGCCCCACTCACTACTTACCATGACATTATGGCGTGGCTGATACCAAAAGTCATAGTTAAACCGCATAGCATCAGCTTGATGTTCCCAGCGTCCAGCAATTTCAAAATTCTCATCCAGCAATAAAAAGCCACCTGGACCATTACCCTCACTGTCGCCTAGCATAGAAATCATCACATGACTATCAGCTAGACAGTGGACTGTGTGGGGTGCTGTTAAATTTGTTTTTTCTTTGATTGCTTCTGGTTCAATAACTTTATACAGTTTAGGAGCGCGGGCATCTATTGTATCAACGATATAAATCCGGCTAGAACGTTGCCCTGGAATGACTAAAAATCGCCGCGATTTACTGCTATCACCATGACAAGAACTACAAGCATTCCAACCAAAATGATGTAACTCATCACCAATGTAAGGCATGGGTAAACGATGAATTACTTGGGAATAAGTGGGAGAGTTAGGATCAACGTCTACAGTGGCAAGATAATCTGGTGCTGCAATATCCGTACCCGTGTAGAGGGCTATTGTATAAAGAATCTTTTCCCGTTCGGCTTTAATGGCTGCTTCTGGAGAAGCGTAGCCAGGACCACAGCAAGCATGACTCATATTTTTAATCTCCAATTTGAGTAAAAATCACAACCAAATTTGTAAATCTAACTGCTTCAAATACCTCAAGCCAGAGACAATCTGTTCGCGATCGCCCCAAATTTCTAAATTAAACCAACCATCATTTTCATTGTTGGTATCTAACAATGCTTGAGTAATGTTAACAGTTAAACCACAATAAGTAACTAATCCTGCAATTATTGGAAAAGAACGGTAATTTTTGGAAATACAGACTTGAAACTTTGCATGATTTGTTTGATATTGGGTTATTTTCCCTTCATCTAATTTTTTGACATAATTGGGACATAATATTTGTAAGTCTTTGATTTTCTGTTCTGTAAGGGTTGGAAAATTAAGCTGTTCAACTTTCATACTTAATCCTCGCAGATAAGTAATACCTGATTCTAGTTGTTGAGAACTTCCTTGAATTTCTAAATTCAACCAACCATCCTTTTTAGTTTCGATTTCAAAAGCAGCAGCAGCAATATTGACACTCAAGTCGTAGCGAGAAATTAATCGCGAAATAATCGGTTGACGATGATATTTCTCAGGAACCCGAATTTCGATGCAACCTTGGGTGGGATTAAATGTTGTAGACACATCCATCAGCTGCAATCCCCTAATTTATAGTAGTTTTAATGTCAGTAATACATAGCCAAAATACCTATTTTTATCCCAACACCACTTTTGTAGTTCTGATATGCAAAACAAACTACACCAATTTGATAGTTTTAATGTAGATTGTCATAACTCAATTCTACTACTCACCACACTTATTTTGATAAGTTTGTAGTAAGCACGCTTGGTACTTACTTAAAAATTCTCTGTCTATTATGTAAAAACTACTAGAGTCAGCTTTAGGGTCACATCCGACAATCATAATCCGCTGACCCATTTCTGCCATAGCGGCAAGGGTATTTTGAGAAGTTGTAGACTTACCGATACCGCCTTTACCGTAGAAAGCGATCTGTCTGATATTCTCAGTCATGATTAATTATTCTCCTGCAATTGGTTGGTTTGGTGGGTCTAGAGGATTTGTGTTTAGGTTCACTTTAGTTGGGGTCAGCAGTGACCGCTTTATAGAACGTCACCGATGGTGGTGCTCGCTCTATTGCAAAAAAGTTTGGAATGTTGAGCATATTTGTTGTTGGTAAATTTTTGGTTCTCATTAGTCATTGCTTATTAGCAAAGGACAAATGACTAATGACCATTGACAATTGACTAAACTGCTTCAACTACAAGGTCTTTGCTGACGCGATCGCGTAGTCTAGATTCGATCGCAATCTTTAATGTGGCTGTGCTGCTAGAACAGGAACCGCAAGCACCTTGCAATATGACTTTGACGCGATCCCCTTCCACATCAAACAGTTCTACATCTCCCCCGTCGGCGATCAACACGGGTCTAACTTCTTCATCTAATACTCTTTGAATGAGTGCGATTTTTTGCACTGGCGTCAGTGGTTTTACGGCTGACTTACCATTAGTCTGACTAAGGGAATTACTTACAGCAGTGGCAGATGCCTTTTCTTTTTGCACAGATACAATGATGTCATCAATATTTGCTAGACAAGATCCGCATCCACCACCAGCTTTGACGTAATTTGTCACTTCTTCGGCGGTAGTAAGGTTATTTTCAACAATCACCCGTCGGATTTTGACATCACTAATCCCAAAGCAAGTGCAAACTAAAGCTCCTTCGTCATCATCTTCATGAGTGTTTAAGGGGATACCTCGGTAATTATAAATAGCCGCTTCTAGCGCTTCTTGTCCCATTACCGAACAGTGCATTTTTGCTTCTGGTAAACCACCTAAGTAATTAGCAATTTCTTTATTAGTAACCTTGAGGGCTTCATCTAAAGTTTTACCCTTGATTAGTTCTACCAGAGCTTCAGATGAAGCGATCGCACTGGTACAACCAAAAGTTTGAAAACGAGCCTCAAGGATTTTCTCTGTATCTTCCTCAACTTTCAGGTGCAGTCTCAGAGCATCTCCGCAAGCAATGCTACCTACATCACCAACAGCAACTTTAATTCCTGCTTCACCATTGTCTTCTATTGCTCCCTGATGTTGGGGATTGTAGAACAGTTCCAATACTTTATCTGTATAGTCCCACATAGCCGATTTTGGATTTTAGATTTTAGATTTTGGATTAGGGATTGGGTAAGACGCGGTGAGCTTGGGACACGGTGACGTAGGGAGATTGTATTGAAAAATTTCTCCTCATCTTTTCGTATCTCCGCGTCTGGTGTATCTCCGTGTCTTCTTTCTAGCCTCTAGCCCCAATGACTGCTTTCTCTTGTTCTTGCAGCCAACTTGCTTCGTCGTTCTTGAAGGGTGAGAGGGCGCGTAGGTGTTCAATAATACCAGGCATTACTGCTAGCACAGCATCAATTTCGGTGTCTGTGGTATAACGACAAAGACTGAAGCGAATCGAACCGTGCAGAATGGTGTAGGGTAATCCCATTGCTCGCAAAACGTGGGAAGGTTCTAAAGAGCCAGAACTGCAAGCAGAACCAGATGATGCACAAATACCGTGTTTGTTCAGGTGGAGGAGAATTGCTTCACCTTCGATGTACTTAAAGCCAATATTCGTGGTGTTGGGCAATCTCTGCGTAGAATCACCGTTAACTTGGCAATCGGGAATAGTTGCAATAATAGTTTGTTCTAAGCGATCGCGCAGTTTTCTTTCTCTGGCGGTTGCTGTTTCTAAGTGTAATAATTCTAATTCGGCGGCTTTACCAAGGGCTACAACTCCTGGAACATTTTCTGTTCCCGCCCTTCTACCGCGTTGTTGTCCACCGCCGATGAGCATCGGCCGAAATCTCACACCACGCCGCACATATAAAGCACCGATTCCTTTGGGTGCATGAATTTTGTGACCGGACATGGTTAACATATCAATGGTGCTAGTCTTCATGTTCATCGGAATTTTACCGACTGCTTGCACCGCGTCCACATGGAAGAGAGCGCCGCTTTCTTTAACTCTCAAACCAATCTGCTCAATCGGAAAAACTACGCCAGTTTCGTTGTTAGCATACATAATGCTGACTAAGGCGGTGTTACCAGTAAGCGCTGCTTCTAGTTCATTTAAGTCTATCTGCCCTGCGTGATTTACTGACAAATAGGTAACATTATAACCTTGCTTTTCCAACTGTTTACAGAGAGTTAGGACTGCTGGGTGTTCTACCTGGGTAGTGATAATGTGTCGTTTATCTGGTTGCGCTAACAGTGCGGCTCGAATGGCGGCGTTATCTCCTTCTGTACCACCACTAGTAAAAATAATTTCTGATTCGTCAGCACCAAGCAGAGCAGCAACTTGTTCATGAGCCTTGTTAACTGCTTTTTTTACTTGTCCACCAAAGGTGTGCATACTAGAAGGATTACCATAATAATCCGTCAAGTAAGGTAGCATCGCCTCTACAACTTCAGGATCTACTTTGGTGGTGGCATTATTATCCAAATAAATACAATTTTTCTGCATTGCTTCCAATTTTGTTTAAAATTTGTTTGTTGGTTGTGCGTTGGTTGCAACTAACAACCAACAACCATCTATCAACAATTAGGCAACTTGGTGCTGACGTTTCTGTAACTGCTCAGAAAATCTTTGGGAATAGAAGTTAAACCAGGTTTCCCAATAATCTTGTTTTTTTGTTAATTTTGCGACCAATGGGTAATAAGTGTTAAACCAGCTTTCCCAGTAATCGTTAGGAACTTTTATGCAACCATTGCTTGTAGGACAACCAGCTTTGCACTGAGGTACGGTGTGAATACTGCCAACACAGTTGTTACAAAGTTCAGGATCAATCCAGGGGCGATCGCCATCTATTTTGATTGCACCAGTTGGACATACAGATTGACAAAGATTACAGGAAATGCACTCGCTGGTTATTTGGTAAGCCATACTATCCTCCATTAAAGAGAGTAGATTTGAGGATTGGGTTCTGGGTAATGAGTGCTGGGTAATGAATTTGTTGGTTAGTAGTTAGTGGATAGTGGTTAGTGATTACCTACCAACTACTAACTAATAACTACTAACTCTTAATTACTAAACTTTTTCCTGGATGTATTGCTGATAAAACTCTAAAGCAGCCTTGTCAATTGTGTCGTAAGTTTCAACGGTTTGGATGCCTGCGGCTTGTAATTTTTCTTTGGGACAATCACCGATTTTGGCAACAAATACCGCTTTGCAATCTGCGATCGCTTCGATGATATTTTCCAGAGTGGCTGTTTCGCCATAACCACCTTGGCAATAGTGGTCTATTTTACGATGACCGATAAAGCGGACTTCGCTACCATCGATTTCGTACACCTGGAATTCTTTGGCATGACCGAAATGTTGGTTAACTAAGCCACCACCTTTAGTTGCGACTGCAACTAGAATTTTCGGCGCGTTTTGTACAGACGTGCCATGGCGCGTCTCTACAGATTGTTTAGCAGCTTTGAGTTCTTCTCTAAATTTCTCAATACCTGCGTGAACTTCTTGGCGTTGAGCAAGGTCATATTCTGGAGCCATGGCCATGAATTTATCTTTAGTAAATTCCTGGCTGCGGTCTTCTCCCAATAATCCTACTGCATCGGCACGGCATTGACGACAGTGGCGCATCATCTTCATGTTACCAGCACAGCTGTCTTGCACTGCCTTTAATTCTTTGGGAGTGGGACCACGCTGTCCAGTCAAACCGAAGTGAGTGCCATGTTCTGGTGCTGAAATCAATGGCATGATGTTGTGCAGAAATGCACCGTGGGAGCGAATGACTTTATTAACTTCTACCAAGTGTTCGTCGTTAATTCCCGGAATCATCACGGAGTTGACTTTGCAGAGAATATCGGCTTCTTTGAGAGCTTGCAATCCTTCCATCTGTTTTTCGTGGAGGATTTTTACGCCTTCGATACCTCTGTAACGTTTGCGTTTGTAGTGAACCCAAGGATAAATTTTGGCACCGATTTCTGGGTCCACCATGTTAATGGTGATAGTAACGTGATCTATATTTAATTGTTTAATGCGATCGATATATTCGGGAAGCATTAAACCGTTGGTTGATAAACAAAGTTTGATATCAGGTGCTTTCTCTGCTATCAACTCAAAGGTGCGAAAAGTTCTTTCTGGATTTGCCAGAGGATCACCAGGGCCTGCAATTCCTAAAACGGTGAGTTGGGGAATTTTGCCAGCAATCACTAAAGCTTTGTGTGCTGCTTCTTCTGGTGTCAACAATTCGCTAACTACGCCGGGACGACTTTCGTTAGCACAGTCGTATTTGCGATTACAGTAGTTGCACTGAATATTACAAGCAGGAGCAACTGCAACATGCAACCTAGCATAGTGATGGTGAGCTTCTTCGCTATAGCAGGGATGGTTGGCAATGCGCTGTTGAAGTTTTTCATCCATTTCCCCGGTGGCGCTGCTGCTGCATCCGCTACCGCAACCACTGGATTTCGATGCGATTGTAGTTTCCGTAATTGGGGAAGTGACGAGTCCTGTAGACGGTGGAGTCATTGAATTTCGCAAGATGTCGATGGACTGGCAGCCACTGTGGGAGATGGAACACTAGCCAGTTGTCAGTTATCAGTTATCAGTTATCAGGTTATTCTGAATTTGATAACTGTTCACTGTTCACTGTTCACTGATTTTTAGGAATGGAAGTCGCGTCTGTTTATAGCGCTGCCCACCGGGGTTCGGGGTAGGCTATTAACCCTATTTTTCTCGGCTGGTGTGTGTCATGCACAAGATACGGGTGGAATTTGCGCTGACAGCCGCGACTTCTGTTCACAGGGGCATGGTGCTATCTCATCCCTCCACTCACTCATCGCTCCTTGATTGGTGCGTCAAGTGATTGGCGATATATGTTTTATATCAGCCGTTAGAGAAGGAGACTGAATGGGAACTTGGATAAGATTTATTAAATTTATTAAGTTTGTACTCAAATTTTCAAACTTCGATTATGAGGGCATGACAAAAGATAAGAAAATTTTTTTGGGTAGGGGTACTAGTATTTTGAGGTGGAAGTACAAGTATTTATGGAGGAGGGGACAAGTCTTTTTGTACTCACCTCAAACCCAACCATCACAAGGGTTTTAAATAAAATTAAGTTTTTTTGAGCTTGTTTTTAAGTTGTACTCACAGCCTCCTTACAATGGACCCAGAGGCTTATTATTAATGCGTTTTTGGAGTTTGGAAATCTGGAGCAGATTACGGACAACTACTCCAGAAATATGCGAAATTCAATTCTGTATCCAACATATCACTTTTTTTTTGATAATAAATGCGATTTAAAATTTTTTAATTATTGGGAGAAAATCAAGACGTAAGTATTGCAAAAGCCTGACTGAGAGCGACTTAGAGACACTTCCAAGGCTGCAAAATGAGAATTAATTGCAAAAACTCACAGCTAAAGTTACTGCTGAACTTTAATCGTCATCAAAAGTTGTTTTCTCAGTTGCTCAGAATTGCTAAGTAGATCGAGATACTGAAACTAGTGGTGGGGGTTGTCATTTGTCATTCGTCATTTGTCATTCATGATGGGTAAGGGTTTGAAGGATATTTACGTTTTGTAATTTGCGTTCTGTTTGTTTTCGCTGATTTAACTTATTTGTTTAATGGTTGGCAATACCAACCATATACCAACTATTCTACATTACTCTCAAAGCGATCGCATTATTTGTTGATGAGTGCGATCGCAACTGGTGTTGCAGAAACTATAAAAAGCTTGTAGTGAGCGCTAAAGCGCTCACTACGAACTGTTACCTAACCTAAATCAAACAACAAGATTTCCGCACCAACATCGGTGCTAATTTCTAGTTGTTCTTCGCCATTCATTTGCACACCATCGCCTTCTCGGAGTTCTTCACCATTGAGTTTGGCGACACCTTTAGCGATTTGCAACCAACCATAACGCTCAGGTAAAAGATGATAATTCACAGCATCACCTGCTTCTAAAACAGATGTGTATAAATCAACATCTTGGAAAATTTTCACAGCACCATCACGTCCATCTTTTGCAGCAATTAATTTTAATTTGCCCTTTCTTTCTTCGATAGGAAAAGCCTTTTGGTCATATCTCGGTTGTAGGTTTTGCTGATTGGGAATAATCCAAATTTGCAATAAGTGGGTTGGTTCTGTTTCGGAAGGATTAAATTCGCTGTGTAAAATTCCAGTTCCAGCACTCATAATTTGTGCTTCCCCTGGACGAATAATTGAACCATTACCCAAACTATCTTTATGCTCAATTGCACCTTCTATGACATAGGTGAGAATTTCCATGTCTTTATGACCGTGGGTAGGAAAACCTGCACCAGGAACTATCCGGTCATCGTTAATTACACGCAAAGAACGAAATGCTATGCGATTAGGATCATAAAAGTTACCAAAGGAAAATGTGTGGTAACTATCGAGCCATCCTGTTTGGGTACGACCACGTGCATTTCTATCATGAATTAGATGGGTTTTAGTGTTGGAAGCCATAATTTACTCCGTTTATGTTGTTGAATGGATTTGTTTAGCTGTCTTGAAAATGGGTGTGAGGATTTAAGGGTGTAGTATGAATCACTGACACTTTACAGACCGCTATATTGCTAAAAACTATTTTTTACATATACTCGACCAGAGCTTAAATTACGATTAACCAAATATCAATAACGTAACAGGACTTGCTGATTGATTTATTTTTACCCTGGTTTTTACCTATTTCAATATTAAAGTATATGTCTTTAAAATGAAAAGTAGATACTTAAAAGTAAGATAGTTACCAAAAAGTTACTATTCTTTGTATCTGACTTACATGGAATTAAAATTAACAGATAAATAATAAAAAATGGTACGTTGGATTTAGCATAACGTACCTAAAAATTTATTGTTGAGGACGTAATTTTTGTGTCCTCGTTAGCTATTGATTAATATATGGGCGCACAGTTGTGCGTCCCTATCTAATAACTAAACAGTCTTAACTATTTAACAGCAACTTTTTCTTTAGTTTTAGCAGTTGTAGCACTATTTTCTGATTTTACTTCTGCTGCTTGCAGATGAGCTTCTAAGAACCACAGCCGTTTGTCAATGGTGCGAGATACTTCGGTGTAAAGATCGGCTGTATCTGCATCGCCTAAGTCATTGGTTGTGTCGATCGCTTGTCTGATGTGTTTAGCATAAGGTGCAAAACGGTCTGCCAAGGCGGTAACATGTTGTATACCATCCAAAATATCAACTGGATATTCTGGCAAGATAGAATTAGCTGCTGCCATCCGGGCTGTACCACAAGCATAACCACCTAAAGCGGTGATTCTTTCCGCAAACATGTCAACGTACTCTTCTAACTCACCTGCAATTTCATCAAACAATTCATGCAGTTGGTAGAAATCGGTTCCCTTGACGTTCCAATGCGCTTGTTTTGTCTGAGTTTTTAAGTCTGTTGTTGCGGCTAAAGTTTGGTTGAGGAGTTCAACTATTTTGACACGTGCATCAGCAGGAAGATCAATACGACTAGGATAAAGACGTGATGAAAGCTTATCAGCCATAGTCCTAACTCTCTTTTTTTAGTTCTGTTGTTTTGGATCGACAAGACAAGTCTACAGATTCTACGCTGCTGTAGGAAACTCTCTGGCGGTAGATGGTATTTTTATCTTGTCGCTATAAAATAATTGCATTCTAGTAGACGCTCCTACTAACATCAAGAATGATGATTGTCTATCAAGTTAAATGTGCCACCGAAGAGGCGATCGCGTATCACATCATTCTGCAAAAAGTCATGGGGAAAACCAAGTTCAACTTGACTAATTTCATTGAGACGTTGCAGATGTTCTGCTGACAGATTAATGTCAACACAAGCTAAATTATCTTGAATCTGCGATACTTTTCGCGCCCCAATAATAGGAATAATTACACCAGATTGAGCGCGTAACCAAGCCAGTGCAACTTGCGAGGGTGTGCGTCCAATTTCTTGGGCGACTTGGGTAACAACTTCCGCGATCGCTAAACCACGTTCGGAAATATTTCCACCAGCAGTAGTGGCAAGTCGCCCTTGTTCGTTACCATTACCCTGGCTCTTGTTGTATTTACCTGTTAATACGCCACCACCCAGAGGAGACCAAGGTAATACAGCTAAGTCAAAAGCTTTTGCCATTGGTAGTAAGTCTCGCTCTGGAGTGCGCTGCAACAAATTATACTCTATTTGGAGAGCTACAAAAGGAGTCCAGCCCTGGAATTGTGCCAAAGTATTAGCTTGAGCAACTATCCAAGCAGGAGCATCAGAAATCCCGATGTATAATACTTTTCCTTGACGCACAAGGTCGTCAAAAGCACGCATGATTTCTTCAACAGGAGTCATAAAATCCCAAGCGTGCAACCAAAATAAATCTATATAGTCAGTGTTCAGGCGTTTTAAACTGCCTTCCAGCGACTCGATCATGCTTTTGCGATGATTCCCACTACCATTCGGGTTGCTTTTGTGGTTATTCATCTGCACAGGAAACGAATACTTTGTCGCAACTACAAAGCGTTCCCGTTCCGAGGCGATGAATTCACCGATAATCTTTTCACTAGATCCATCGGTGTAACCATTAGCGGTATCAATAAAATTACCACCAGCATCGACAAAAGCATCAAAGACTTTGCGGCTTTCATCTTGAGACGCACCCCAGCCCCAGTCTTCACCAAAAGTCATGGTTCCTAAGCAGAGTTCAGAGACTCGTAACCCACTTTTACCCAAGAGTTTATATCTCATCACTACCCTCTTATACGATTTTGGATTTTAGACTTCGTCGTGACACTTCGACAAGCTCAGTGCGGAGACGCTCAGTCGAACGATTTTGGATTTTGGATTGTGAAACATTTATTTCGATAAGCGTTTGCGATTACTTGCCAAAATAGAGTTTAGCGAATACCCGTATGCTTGTCTTGTCTGTTCTTGCTAAAAATGTCAATATCTTACTTTTGGTGGATAGTAGTTAGTGGTTAGTGTTTTATTAGTGACAAATGACCAATGACTATGAACTACAACATAATCTACGACGGAAATTGTAATCTTTGCGTTACCTGGGTACAACTATTGGAAAATCTAGACAAAGGCAACCTGTTTCGCTACATTCCGATGCAAGATCAGCAAACACTCCAAGAATTCGGAATTACACCTCAAGATTGTGAATTGGGTGTGATTTTGATTAATGCTAATGCGCCGGAACAACGCTGGCAAGGTAGCGCTGCTGCTGAAGAAATTGGGCGTATATTACCGTTTGGTAGTGTGTTTGTAGATGCGTATCGCGCTTTACCTGGGGTGAAATGGACAGGCGATCGCATTTACGAACAAGTCCGCGACAATCGTTATACTCTGTTTGGCAAGCGTTCTAGTACTTATCATTCAGTATATTGTGCTGAAAATAATTGCAAATTTTGAAGTGAGTTATTTTTCACGACAAAATATGCGAACCACACTAACTTTAATACGTTCGTAGTGAGCGGTTTGAGCCGCTCATTACAAACTTCCTTTTAACGTTTAGAACGCTGTTGTTGATAATAGCCAACAACTTTTTGTACATAAGCAGCAGTAAAACCACTGTTACAGCCTGTATAATTACCAGTCATCCACCAACAAGCAGCCCCACGTACAGCACCAATTTCATTATTTTTGGTCGCTGTATACTGAGTATTCAACTCACGCCGCATAATACATGAAATAACTTGACGTGCTAATTCTGGATTATTTTCAAATTGTGTTGGTGTAACTTCTTTTTTCAAACAATTTCTTGACCAACCCTTGAGGGTTTCTGGTTTGACTTGCCAATCACTATAATAGCCATCATTAGCTTTACCTGTATTGGGTGCAGCTAGTCGTAATGCTTCCACCATCGCCGCTACTTGGGTATCAGATACCTGTTTTTGTGCCTGTGCTAGAGCTGGCAATGGTAAAATTCCTAAGCTAGCAATGACTCCCCACAGTAAAAATCGCATGTTTCTCCTCATCAATTCATCTGCTTTTGCAATTTAACAAATTCTGATTTATTTATAGTGACGAGTTCCCTGTTCCCTCTTAACGACCTTTTAGTTTATTGAGATCATCACCGCTAATAAAATAAGCTGCACCAAAACCAATTACAAAGCGTCCTTCTTTGGGAGTCAGCTTGAACATGCGAAAATCTTGTAAACCGCTCAACACTTCCATGATTTCACCAAAACGAGCGTGAAAACTATTCATGATTTCATGCCAAGTATCAGAGTCACGCTCGATCAAAGTTGCTGTACACTCAAAAGTTAACCGACGACGGGCAAAAATTTGCTCTGTTTTATCTTCGTCCTCGATCAACATCACACTAGCATGAGGATTAACAACTAAGTTCTGGGTGTGAGTTGACAGACCACTAATATATATATAGATGTTCTTAAACTCATCAACTACAAACGGAGCATAGCTAGCATTCGGTATTCCTTGTCCGTTCGCTGTGGCAATGATAGCACTTTGGAATTTTTGAATCAAAGCTTCGTATTCTATTTGGGCTTGTTCTAGATTGTTCATAAAACAACAAGGGACAAACTAATTAACTTCCCCCTCATGTTGCCATTTCCTTTGCTTCCACTTCAATTGATTTTGACTGATAACTGATAACTGATAACTGATAACTGTTAGAAAGATACTTTTACACTGCTAGTTACACGTAAAACAGATTCTTGTTGAAATGTCTTTTTATAGCTTGCTATTATCTGTTCAATCTTCTGATTTTTAGTCTGACTATTTTCATAAATCAGAATAACTAGCTTTGTTTTTTCCCTGGTTAATTTGCCAGAACTGTCTAAATACTGTCCATAGACATCCATCACAGTTAGTCCATCCGGGAGGCGAGGTGTAATTACATGGTTCAAAAATAATTGCCATTCAGCCTCAGATACTGTCTTTCCTCCTGGTTTAGATAAACCAAAATACAACTCATCTTTCGTGAGAATTTTTACACTTGCGTGAGAAGTAGAGATTTGAGAGGATTGGGCGCGAACAACAGTGTTTGTATAGATAGGACTGATAAAAAGTAAACCTGTAATAATTAAACTGTTTAAACTTTTTTGCAAACTACTCATAATTTGGTATTGAAATAACTAAGCTATAGCTTCACATTTTGATAGTCATGTTCCGATTTCTTTGAAAGATAAAAATCCCCGACTTTTCTAAAAAGCTGGGGATCTGTATAGTTCACGCTACTCTTTACGTCCTATGTAATTTGGTTAATTTATGGCGGAAGTCAAAATTAACCAATCACTTAACCAACATCATCATGGGCGTAGCGGTTAAAGAGGAAATCTAGCGCATAGTTACGCAATTTGTAGTACTGCGGATCTTCCATAATTCGGGATCTGTCACGGGGACGGGGGAAAGGAATTTCCATGACTTCGCCGATTTTAGCGCGGGGGCCATTGGTCATCATTACCAACTTATCTGCTAAAAATAGGGCTTCATCGATGTCATGGGTAATCATCAACACGGTGCAACGGTTTTCATTCCAAATTTTCAGCAATTCTTCCTGTAACTCTTCTTTGGTAATCGCATCCAACGCCCCGAAAGGTTCATCTAAAATCAAGACTTTAGGACGAATTGCCAAAGCACGAGCGATGGAAACCCGTTGTCTCATACCACCGGACATTTGCGGTGGTTTTTTCTCCATTGCGTCACCTAGTCCCACCATAGCCAGGTGTTCCCTAACAATTGCTGATTTTTCTGCTTCTGGCTTGTTAGGATAAACTGCATTCACTGCGAGATAAATATTTTCAAAAGCAGTCCGCCAAGGTAATAGGGCATAGTTTTGAAACACCACCATTCTATCTGGGCCGGGTTTGGTGATGGGTTTTCCTTCTAGCAAAACTTGTCCGTCGGTGGGATTGTTAAAACCCGATACCATATTGAGGAGAGTAGATTTACCACAGCCAGAGTGACCGATAACGCAAATAAATTCTCCTTCACCAACATTGAGGTTTACTCCATCCAATACGGTAAAAGGGCCGTTTTTTGTGGGATAAACTTTGCTAACGTCTTTAATTTCTAAGTAAGGTTTACGATTAGAAATTCCAGTTGCTAGTGGTGTTCCCAACATATTTGTAGTGGTGTCGGTAATTGTAAAGTTACGGTTTTGCATGGTGATTTTATAGTTGTTTATTTTCAGCAGAAGGCTGATGGTTGAAGTTCTGAGGCTCAACGATGAGGTTCTAAGTGAGAAATTTGTTGTTTCAAGAGAGAAAGTTGTTGTTCTAAGTGAGAAAGTTGTTGTTTCAAGAGAGAAAGTTGTTGTTCTAAGTGAGAATATTGTTGTTTCAAGTGAGAATTTTCTGGTTCCAACTGAGAATGTTGTTGATCCAAGCTAGAATTTTCTGGTTTCAACTGAGAATTTTGTTGTTTTAAGTGAGAATGTTGCTGTTTCAGGCTAGAACATTGTTGTTTTGATGAGTTGCGGGTGTTGAGATCCCCGACTTCTTCAAGAAGTCGGGGATCTATAGCCTCTTTTTGTTTGTCTCCCTTGTCCCAAAATCAGGCTACTCTCCGAACTGGAGTATCGAGAATTACTTCAGCAACTGAGAAATCGCGTTTAATTTTGAGGTTGTTAAGATAGGCGATGGGGTCATCGGCGTTAAAGTTCGTGCCATCGAATAGCTTAACTGGCTGACGGGTGTAATTGATGTCCATACCCAATTCGCGGGCGGCGGTACTAAACACACCGACTCGACATATCCGTTCCACAATTTCTACCCAATTTCGAGGGAAAGGTACTTCACCCCAACGCGCCAATTGCGTCATAATCCATATTTGTTCTGTGCGACTGGGGCGGTTAATGGCAGATTCTCCGTAAAATTGGTGGTGGGCATATTCCCGCATGGGATGGTCTAGGTCACAGGTGGCGTTATTGGGATCTTCGATTTGGATATACTCCATATCGGTGCTGACATATTCCCGTCGCGCTAAGATTTGGCGAATTTCTTCGGCGTTTTCGGGACGCGAACAGTAGTAGCAAGCTTCCAGTAGGGCTTTAGTTAAAGCAATATTAGTGTTGGGATATGCAGTCGCCCAATCTTCCCGTACACCCAAAACTTTACCTGGGTGTCCTAACCAAACTTCTAAATCGGTGGCGATGGTAAAGCCACTACCTTCAGAAGCAGCACGGTAGTTCCAGGGTTCGCCTACACAATAACCGTCAATACTTCCGGCTTGTAAGTCGGCTACCATCTGGGCTGGGGGAATGGTTTTAATATCGACATCGGCGTCGGGGTCAACACCTCCAGCTGCTAGCCAGTAACGCAACAGTAAACTGTGCATTGAGGAAGGATGTACCACTCCCATGATGTGCCGTTGGGTACGGGTACTCTTCAAGTATTGTTTAAATTCAGCAACGGTTTGTATGCCTTGGTCGTAAAAGCGTTTTGCTAAGGTGATGGCGTTACCGTTGCGTGTCATGGTGAGGGAAGTAACCACTGGGAGGGGTTGATTGTCATTTCCTCCCAGGGTTAACCACATCGGCATCCCAGAGGGCATTTGGGCTGCATCTAAATATCCGCCATTAATGCCATCGACGATACCACGCCAACTGGTTTCGCGGACTAAGTTTACATCATCTAAGCCGTGTTTGGTAAAAAAGCCTTTTTCCTTGGCTACTGCTAAGGGGGCGCAAGCTGTTAGAGGTACAAAGCCGATTTCGAGATTGACTTTTTCTAAACCGTGCTTGGAGACAATTGTGGATTTGCGCGCTCGAATTTTTTTGATGCGTTTTTGTTGGTTGAGGAAGTAAATCATTTCACTGCGTAAACTGTAGTAGCTGGGATGTTCAACTACTTCCATCCGTTTACGAGGTCTGGGGATGTCTACTTCTAGGATGTTACCAATTTTTGATTCTGGCCCATTGGTGAGCATGACTATTCTGTCAGAAAGCAGCACTGCTTCGTCTACATCGTGTGTCACCATGACGGCGGTGACTTCGTTTTCTTCGCAGATTTGCATTAATTGTTCTTGCAAGTTACCCCGTGTGAGGGCATCCAACGCACCAAAGGGTTCATCTAATAATAGAAGTTTAGGGCGAATGGCTAAAGCGCGAGCGATCGCAACTCGTTGTTTTTGTCCTCCTGATAACATTGTTGGAGGTTTGTCAGCATGAGGACGCAAACCCACCATATCAATATGTTTTTCCACAATCGCCCGACGTTCTCCCGCAGGCAAATGGCTCATCACAGAATCTACTGCCAAAGCGATATTTTCTCTGACTGTTCGCCAAGGTAATAGAGAATAGTTTTGAAACACCACCATTCTATCTGGGCCTGGTTTGGTGATGCGTTTCCCTTCTAAGGTGACTAAACCTTCTGTTGGTAAATCCAGACCCGCAATCATATTTAATAAGGTGGATTTACCGCAACCAGAGTGACCAATTAAGGAAACAAATTCGCCTTTTTTTATTTGGAGGTCAATACCTTTGAGGGCAATATATTGTCCACCGCCTGTGAGATTAAAAACCTTATCAATTTGGTCAACAGCAACGAATACACTCATTTGTTCTTAGTCCTTAGTCATTTGTCATTTGTCATTTGTTGTTAGTCATTTGTCATTCGTCATGTTTTCTTACTAATGACAAATGACCAATGACCATTGACAATTAATTATTTTTGTTCTGCTGGTAAAATTAGTGTTTGCAGCCAAGCCATGAGTTTATCTAGCAACAAACCGACTATACCGATGTAAAACAAGGCTAATATGACTTCGCTGACGTTGTTGTTTTGATAAGCATCCCAGATGAAAAAGCCAATTCCCACAATCCCGGACATCACGATTTCCGCAGCAATAATTGCTAACCAAGCAAGACCGATCGCAATTCTCAAACCTGTAAAAATGTAGGGTAAAGCCGCAGGAATGAGAATATTGAAAAAGTAATCTTTTTTATTGAGTTGCAGAACTTTCGCAACGTTGTTGTAGTCTTGGGGAATTTGAGTGACACCTACATAGGTGTTAATTAAAATTGGCCAAATAGCGGTGATAAAAATCACGAACAATGCAGCAGGTTCGTTTTGTCTTAAAGCTGCCAAAGAAATTGGAACCCAAGCTAAAGGTGGTACGGTTCTTAATAGCTGAAACAGGGGGTCTAAAGCTTTGTGCATTGTTTTATTAATCCCGATGACAATGCCCACTGCAATACCAACAATTGCGGCTAAGGTGTAGCTAATTGCAACTCGTTGGAGACTTGCCCAAATTTGCCAAAATAAACCCTTATCAATACCACCCTTATCATAAAAGGGATACATAATTAGTATCCAGGTGTCTTGAATCACCTGTACTGGTCCTGGTAGGGTTGCTCCAGGAAGCAAACAAAATAATTGCCAGATAGCAAGAAAGACAATAATGGCAATAACAGGAGGTATAAGATCAGGAAATTGTTTTTGGAGACGAGATATTAAGCCATTATCCAAACTTGGATTATTACGTCTTCTGCTGGCTATTGTCATTGCTTTGTTCCTTTCTTTGTTGATGCTTGGAGGATAGTAATTGGTGGTTTCTGGTTGATAGTTGGTGCTTAGTAATTCATTTTCTCTACTAACAACTAACAACTACAACTAACAAGTAACAACTAAACTTAAACACTGACTTTTTTAAGCTTCAAACTCTTCAAATATTCTTCTGGTTTGGCTGGATCAAATTTGACGCCATCAAAGAATTCTTCTACGCCACGTGATGTACTTGTGGGGATGTCGGCGGCTGGTATTCCTGCTTCTTTTGCTGCTTCTTTCCAAATATCTTCGCGGTTGACTTTATCAATTAATGCTTGAGCTTTTCCTAAATAATCTTTTGGTAAGAAACCCCAACGAATGTTCTCTACAAGAAACCACAAATCATGACTCTTGTAAGGATAAGAAACACTTCCTTTTCCATCTTTCCAATAGAATGCCGCCATTGATTTATCATCTATTTTGCGACCGTCTCCCATGTCATATTTGCCTTGGAATGGTTCTGCAAGGATGTCTGCGGGAAGGTTAAAATAGTTACGTGCAGACAGAATTGTAGCTGCTTCTTTGCGGTTGTCAAAGTTATCCAACCACTGCTGTGCTTCCATGATACCTTTGAGTATTGCTTTGGTGGCTTTGGGATTTTTATCAACCCAATCTGCCCGCATGGCAAAGTATTCTTCGGGGTGATTCTTCCAAATTTCTGCTGTCAATGCAGCCATGAAGCCAATTTTATCTTTAACAAGTCGATAGGGCCAGGGGTCGCCTGTACTGAAAGCGTCCATTGTACCTGTCTTCATGTTGGCTACTGTTTGGGCTGCTGGTACTGTCAACAGTTTGACATCTGCATCCGGATCGATACCACCAGCAGCTAACCAGTAACGAATCCACAAATCTTGATTGACGTGGGGGAAAGTAAAAGCGGCGGTGAAGGGAGTTGATGATTTCAGTTGAGTAAACAGAGATTTCGCACTAGCGAGTTGTAAACTTATACCTTTCCCGAGATGCTTGTTGGCGATCGCAATTCCATTTCCATGTGTAATTAACTGACACAACACATACATGGGAATTTTTTGATTGCCTTTGGTGATTAAACCTTCTGTAATTAAATGTGGCATAGGCATCTGCCATTGTCCACCATCAATCCCACCACCAGCCGAGCCAATTTCGACGTTATCTCGTGCTGAACCCCAAGAAGCTTGTTTGGAAAGTTCAACATCAGTCATGCCATATTTAGCAAAAAAGCCTTTTTCTTTAGCAATAATTAAAGGTGCTGATTCGACGATGGGAATATATCCCAGTTTAACTGTCTTTGTTTCCGGTGCTAATTCAGGGCTAATATTAGCAACTGGCTGTGCTGCTGACTGGGTTTGAGCATTACCTCCACCTGGTTCCGGTGGATTTCCTAAACAACCTTTGAGAAATACAGCACCCGCAGAAGCTGTAGCTGTAACTATAAACTTGCGACGAGAGATTTGATTCAAAAAGTCTGACACAGTATCTCCTGTTAGTGAATTGTATTTTTTATGTATGCAAAATTGGTACAGGAAACAGTTGATGTTTCTTGTACAAGAAAAACCTGTTTAAAACTATGCATGATGATCTACATCAGCCCTTATCGTTCAAAGAAAGGTGATGGAAACCCCTTGTAAAAAGTTTGTGTTTGCAAATACAGCCGTGTGTATTTTATTGAAACAATCATTAAACAATAATTAAGTCTGATGAAAATAGCTTACAGCTTTTCGAGCCAAAATAGTTAGTTGTGAAAGCATTTTATTAAATAAATATTGGATTATTAAGATAAGTAAAAGTTTATATATGCAGTCAAAACATAATTTGTGACATCTTAGATATTTTAAAACTTATGACATTTATAAATGAAAATCTATGTATAGTTCAACAATACAGTAAGCTAACTAGTGGTCTATCGCATTAATTCTCGTTGAGTCGGGGATCGCAATGTTCAGGGATGATTTAGGAATACATATCATAGAAAATTATGAATGGAATGTTTTACTTTTGTCTATGTCTACCTAAGATATTACAAATTATTAAAATGATTAGTTATTGTGGAGATTCTTTGCATATTGAATTGAGAAAAACCTTGAGCAGTATTGAGTCGTGAAGAGTTACAGTAGTCTCCCAGAGTACAACTTTAATATAGTGATGGAAACAGAAAAATCAACTTTAGTACCTTTAGAAGAGATTACTTTTGCTGATTTTTTGAAAGTAGATATTCGAGTTTGGCTTCTGTTCCCACCAAAGGGTTCTCGTTCCCTCGTTGCGTTAGCTTCCCGCAGGGTAGAGTGTTCCGTTGGCGTAGCCGCCCGAAAGGGCTAGGTAGAGTAAGTAGCCCCAGAAGCGTCTACAGAATGACAATTCATATCTTGATTCAGCAACGCCAAATAGGGAAGTTAATTTGATGCTTTCTGAGCATGAGTATTAAGCCGAAATCAACGTAAAAACCAGTCCTAAAAACTCTAGGGCTGCATTAGTATATAGAATACATATTCTAATGCAGCCCTTACTTTTAGCTCTTTTTAAATTTGTTTGCCAATAATATAAATTGCTTTGACCACTTCTAGTGGCTGGCTTTGGGGGATGGCATGACCTGTGTTGGATACAATAATTAGTTGGGAGTGGGAAAGGCGATCGCGCAATCGGTAAGAATTTTCTTTTGCAGAGACAAAGTTATCTGCATCACCTACAACAATCACAACCGGGATGTTAATTTCGCTGTAGCGTTTTTTCATTTCGTCTAAGGCTGATTGCAGGTTTTTACTGTCTTCTAGGGAAGCTTGAATTTGAATTGGTCTTGTCCACAATGCTTGTGCTGCTTTTAAATAATTGATGTTTGAAGATTTTGGTAAAAATGTTTTCTTTAAGTACGTAAATAGAATATACCCTACCAAGACGGGTGGAATAAATTTGAGCAGGGTTTCCAATAATGATGACTGGGCAAATTTTGCGAATGGCAAAAGTGAGTGATCAACTTTATAGGCAATCGCAGAAAACAAAACAATACCCGCAACTTCGTCAGGATAACGCAGTGCATAGGCAAGAGCGATCGCACTACTTGCAGAATAACCAACTAATATGGGTCTGTCGATCCCAAGTTTTTGCAAGGCGCTACGCAGTAATTGTGCTTGTAGCTGTGGTGTGACTATATCTGGGCGATCGCTGTAACCATATCCAGGTAGATCAAAAGCGTAAACACTATATTTTTGAGCAATGCGATCAATAGTTTCGGGTGGATAATCTTGCAAAAAACCAGGATTACCATGCAATAAAATTACCGCTTGACCCGAACCTTTGCAAATATAGTGTAATCTCACTCCAGCTACTTTTACATATTTTCCCTGGGGAGGAAAATATGCTTCCGCTTCTCGAATTGCTTGGTTAGTGTACCACTGGCAAGCGATCGCAACTACTATCAAAGTCCCCAACAGGGGTATCATAAGTATGAGCCAGAGCATTGATTTACCTTTGCAAATTTTCTGCTTTCAGCTACAGTCTACTGCTTCAGAAAAGTATCTGACAGTAATGCAACTACAGATCAAAAATAAGTAACAATTTTTTTGTATGTCCAAAAAATAGGGGAATGGGGGACAACGGAGTGGGGGAGCGTGAGAAGACAAGGGAAAATAATTTAACAAGTCTGTTCCCCATGCTCTATCCTCGTTCCCCATTCCCTTATTTTGTAATCAAGAGGCGGGCTAGTTGTGAACGAAGATGAATTTAGTGAGCATATCCAAATAATCCATCAGCAGATAGAGGCGCTGCACAGATATATTATGTCAAAGCCAACACAGCAGCAACTCTTAACTGAAGCAATAGAGGAACTCGCTGTTTCTTTCGAGAACCTCCAGTTACTTGAAGAACAAAGGCAGGCTAACTTAGAACTAATGCAGGTGATTCAAGAAGAATTGCTCCAGCAGAACGAGCGTCTGGCAGTAGAACGTCAGGATTATTATGAACTGTTTAATTTTGCTCCTGATGCCTATTTGCTAACAAATGCTAAAGGAATTATTCTGAAAGCTAACCGTGCGGCGGCGACATTATTCAACGTATTACAGGACTTTCTCATTGGCAAACCATTAGCAAATTTTGTTCCTGAAGCAGAGCGTTCGGTCTTCCGTACCAAACTTAATCAGTTGTTAGAGCTAGACGCTGTGCAAGAGTGGGAAATGCCTATGTGTTCCCGTAGCACTCAACTTTTTGACGCAATGCTTATGGTAGCACCGATGCGCGACTTTTCCGGAACGCTGGTTTCGCTACAGATTAGTATACGTAATATCACTAAGTACAAACAAACAAATTTACAAAAATTGGAATACTCTACAACTCAGCTGCTGCCAGAGGCAGCAGCTTTAGAGACTCCTCGCTCGCTTGATGGCTTGCGAGTACTGTTTGTAGATGACGAAGCTGATACCCGTGAATTTATCACCCTCGTCTTAGAGCAACATGGAATTTCAGTGATCGCAGTTGCTTCAGTGGCTGAGGCACTTTCTGAGTTGGAGCGATCGCGCCCCGATGTCATAATCAGTGATATCAGGATGCCCGATGAAGATGGCTATGCTTTGATTAGGAAAGTTAAAGCACTAGAAGCAGAAAAAGGATGGCAAATTCCTACTGCTGCCTTGACTGCTTATCTTGCAGAAGATCGAGCAAAGGCAATCAAAGCAGGTTTTCAATCGCACTTGCATAAATTAGCAGAACCAGGAGAGTTAGTAGCAATGGTTACACAACTTGCTGGACTAAGCAAGAAAAGACACGATGGATAATTTAACTAAAAGCAACAAAGACTCTCTCGCTTTAGATGTGTTTACCGAAGGTGGCGAGATGGGTTTGGTCAGTTTAAGGTAGGAGAAATTGTATGAGCGGGAACGAGACAACCGTAACCGCAGAGTGGCTTCATGGCGGTGGTGAAATGGGCAAACTCATTCGTTCTAAGGACTGGTCAAAGACGCCGCTGGGTTCAATTGAATCTTGGCCACAAAGTTTGCGAACGACGGTCAGCCTCTGTCTTGCCTCTAACTTCCCGATTAACATCATTTGGGGACCTGGGCGGGTTCAGATTTATAACGATGGCTATTGGTCCATCTGTGGCGACAAGCACCCTCACGCGATGGGGCAAGACTACAAAGAATGCTGGCTCTCTGCCTGGGATGCAGTTGGGGAACCCTTTGAGCGTGCCACTACCGGAGAAACTGCCTTCCTAGAAAATCGACGGATGTTCCTCGATCGCAACGGCTACCTGGAAGAAACCTTCTTGACGTTCTCCCTCAGCCCCATCCGCGATGAAACGGGTGGTGTGGGTGGATTGTTTCACCCGGTTACAGAGATGACCCAGCAAATCCTGACAGAACGGCGGCTGCAAGTGCTGCGTGACCTGGCGGATCGCACCGTCAATGCTAAAACCATCAAAGAGACTTGTCGCTTGAGTGCCGAAGCCCTTGCGGCTCATGAACTCGATCTGCCCTTTACGCTGTTCTATCGGTTTGATACGGACAACAAACAGGCAAATTTAATGAGTATGACTGGACTGGAGCTAGGAAGTGCGGCTTGCCCAATGATTGTAGATTTAGAGGCATCACCAGAAATTTGGACACTTGCGGAAATGGCGCAATCGTCTCCAGCTTTTCAGGGATCATCCGGTCAAGCCCGACAGATAGATGAGTTGGAACAACGGTTTGGTGCATTCAAGTGCAGCCCTTACCCAGAAACCCCCAAGTCTGCCATTGCTTTTGCTATCACCCTGCCAGGATTAGCGCATCCGTGGGGCGTGTTTGTTGCCGGGGTTAGTCCCCGGCGGGCTTTGGATGAGGCTTACCAAACGTTTTACACGTTGCTTGGTAAGTCAGTGATAATTGCGATCTCCAATGCTCACACCTATGAAGAAGAATGCAAACGTGCGGAGGCTTTAGCAGAATTAGACCGGGCAAAGACTGCTTTTTTTAGCAACGTCAGCCACGAATTTCGCACACCTCTAACGTTGCTGATCAATCCACTGGAACAAGTAATCGCCCAGACACAGAATTTACTCGACTCAGAACAACGCGAACTACTTGATATTGTCCACCGCAACGGCTTGCGCCTGCTGAAATTGGTCAATACTTTACTTGACTTCTCCCGAATTGAAGCAGGCAGAACACAAGCTGTTTATAAACCAACTGATTTAGCTATATTTACAACCGAGCTAGCATCAGTATTTCGTTCGGCGATTGAAACAGCCGGATTGCAATTGATCGTGGATTGTCCACCCCTAAGCAACCTCGTGTATGTAGACCGCGAAATGTGGGAGACAATAGTTCTTAACTTAATCTCCAATGCGTTTAAGTTCACATTAGCCGGAGAGATTGCTGTTTCATTATGCCCAATTGGTGACAAAGTAGAGCTAAAAATACGAGATACAGGCACAGGCATTTCCGTTGAAGAGTTACCGAGAATTTTTGAGCGTTTTCACCAAGTACGAGGTGTGCAAGCGAGAAGCCATGAAGGGTCGGGCATTGGGCTAGCTTTAGTCCAAGAACTTGTGCGGCTACATGGCGGCACTATAAAGGTGGAGAGTGTCTTGGGTAAGGGAACAACATTTACAGTAACTCTGCCCACAGGCTCATTTCACTTGCCAAGCGAGCAAATTAGTACCGAACGCACACTAGCATCAACTTCAATAGGTACTGCTTCCTACGTCCAAGAAATGTGGGGGTGGCTACCGGAAGAGGACAGGGGGACACGGGGACGCGGGGACGCGAGAAATCAAGGTGACACGGGGACACGGGGACGCGGGGACACGGGGAATATTTTTGATAATTTCTCCGCGTCACCGCGTCTGGCTGTCTCCGTGTCTTCCTTTGCCCATATTCTCCTTGTTGATGATAATGCTGATATGCGCGATTATCTTAAGCGTCTGCTCTCGAAACGATGGCAGGTAACAGCTGTTGCTAATGGAGCAGCTGCACTAAATGCGATCGCCCAGCAATTACCAGATTTGGTACTCACCGATGTGATGATGCCAGAAGTAGACGGTTTTCAATTATTGAGTGCATTACGGACTGATCCAAAAACGAAAGGCATACCCATTATCCTGCTGTCGGCTCGTGCAGGAGAAGAAGCGGCAATTGAAGGTTTGCAAGCAGGTGCTGACGACTACCTGATCAAGCCCTTTTCTGCCCAGGAATTGGTCGCTCGCATAGATTCTCACTTACAAATGGTGCGTCTACGTCAAGAATTATCCTCAAATCGCCTGAAGGATGAGTTTTTAGCAACAGTTACACACGAACTTCATGCTCCTTTAGTTGTAATTATTGGCTGGATTCGCTTACTACGTTTAAAGGCGCTGGATGAGGCTACTGTTTTACGTGCTTTAGATACAATTGAGCGCAATGCGAAGAATCAGGCAAAGCTAATTGAGGATTTGCTGGATATCTCAACTATTCTTTCTGGTAAAGTTGACTTGCAACGTCAGCAAATCAAGGTCACGGACATCATTGATCAAGTTATTAATACAAGTTTAAAAAATGCTCAGGCGAAGGGGATTAATATTGTTCAAAGACATCTCACCTCACAGCAAAAGAATATTTATGTGTTAGGTGACAACTTGCGCTTGCAGCAAATTGTCAAAGAATTGCTGGACAATGCTATTAAATTTACCCCTAAGGGGGGAGTTATAGAAGTGCGGCTTGATGTTATCGATTCTCAAGCTAGGCTACAAATCAGAGATACAGGTATGGGAATTAGTGCTGATTTTCTCACCCGTGTTTTCGATCGCTTTACTCAGGCGGAGGTTCCCAGCAGACACTCACCAGGGGGTTTGGGGTTGGGACTGGCGATCGCTCGTCAACTTGTAGAATTACAAGGAGGTACAATTGAGGCAGCAAGTGAGGGAGATGGGCGAGGGGCAACGTTTACAGTCAAATTGCCTTTAATTTGACAGCGCAATATGGCTAAAGACATTTTTCACGATACTGTTAAGCTTCAGAAGATCCAAACCGCATTCTTTATCTGGCAGTTCTTAAAGACGTATATCAAACTTTTTTGCGCTTCGAGCCAGCCAAAACTGCAATCAAGCGCTAGGGAGCATCCCAAATGTTTGAGTTTATTTTTAAACGCAGAGGAACGCAAAGGTAAACGCAGAGAGAAGTTTGTAGGCGCGATTGCGACTTCCCGTAAGGGTGCGGAGGTTTCCTCCGTTAGCGTAGCTCCTCGCGCCAGCGAGGCTCAAAGCTTCGGTGGGATCGCAGAGCGTTAAGCACAGCTACTTCGTTTTGTGTTTTGAAAAAATTGGGATATTTACGAATTTTTTGATGCCCAACTGCCGAACCCTTTAGTGCAATGCAACAACCTCAAACAGAAACAATCACGCTAGAAGATATTGTCATTACCGAGGAATTGTCTCATCGAAATCCTCGTACTGCAAACTTAGTACAAGAAAATCAGGCATTGCACGCGTTGGCGCGGCAGTTGGTGAATACGCCGGAAACGATGCTTCAGAGCCTAGTTGACATGGCACTAGAATTGTGCGTAGCCGGAAGCACAGGCGTGAGCTTGCTGGAAACAACGACCGATGGTGAAGAAGTTTTTCGCTGGAATGTATTAGCAGGAGCATTTGAGCAGTACGTTGGCGGCACTACACCCCGCAACTTTAGCCCCTGTGGTACCTGTCTTGATCGCGGTACTCCTCAGCTTTATTCTCATCCCGAACGTTATTTTACTTATTTACAGGCAGCAAACACTCCCATTGTTGAAGGGTTAGTGCTACCACTGATTGCGGATAACTATGCCCTCGGCACGATCTGGATTATGTCGCACGATGAGCAATGGCAATTTGACAGTGAAGATGTGCGGGTGATGACGAGTTTGGCAGATTTTACTGCTGCTGCACTGCTACTGAATCAGCGCCAAACTCACCAATTGCTGACAGCAAATGTCCGACTAGAAGCTGAGGTTAAAGAACGTCAACTTGCCGAAGAATCAGCGCGGGATAATGAGGCATACTTCCGAGCGATCGCTGATTTGATTCCCGATTTGCTCTGGCGTAATGATTTAAATGGCAAAGCGAACTGGTACAATCAACGCTGGCTAGACTATACTGGGCAAACCCTAGAAGAAGCACAAGGGGATGGCTGGTTAGAAGTGATTCATCCGAGCGATCGCGCCCAGTCCTCTATCAACTTTCATAATGCTGTCAAGGAGCGCCGTCCCCTGCGACAGGAACACCGCATCAAAGGCACAGATGGCAAATATCGCTGGTTTTTGGTGCAGGCAGATCCTGTAATTGAGGCGGACGGACACATCATTTGGTTTGGAGCCGCCACTGACATTCATGAACAGCGGACTGCACTTGAACAATTGCGCTCTTCGGAAAAACTATTGCAGGCGATGATTGAGAATCTGCCAGGTGGTGCGGCGTTTGTTGTTGACCACAATCTGCGCTATTTGCTAGCCGAAGGTGAAGCACTTCATACCGCAGGATTCAAATCCGCAGATTTAGTTGGCAAAACTATTTTTGAGGCGCTTCCAATGGAATTAGCGGCATCTTACGAGGTGATGTATCGCAGAGCGCTTGCTGGTGAAACCTTTGAGCATGAGCATAATGTACATGATCACTGGTACATCTCACGCGGAACGCCGCTGCGTTCTGCAAACGGCGAAGTGTATGCCGTGCTTGCTGTTTCCTATGATATTACTGATCGCAAGGGTGCTGAAGCAGCCTTGCGTGAATCTGAAGAAAAATATCGATCGCTGTTCACGGCAATGGATCAAGGCTTCTGCATCATCGAAAAGGTCGAAACCGCTGCTGGTCAACCGAGCGACTTCCGATACCTGACGGTGAACCCGGCATTTGAGCGTCACACGGGGATGAACGATGTCGTTGGCAAGACGATCCGCGAGTTCGTACCCGATCTTGAGCAAAGGATAATGGATCTCTACGACAAAGTGGTCCGAACAGGACAGCATCAGCAGTTCGAGGATTATGTCTCAGCACTCGACCTGTGGATAGAAGCGGAGCTCTTCCCGGCTCAAACGCCAGGTCAGATTGCCGTCCTGTTCAGCAATATCTCAGAGCGTAAACGCGCTGAAGAACAATTACGTCGCGCTGCTGAAATGGATGCCTTCCGAGTCAAGCTATCGGATGTATTGCGATCGCTCGCTGACCCAGTGCAAATTCCGGTAGAAGCGTGTCGTCTGCTGGGCGAGCATTTGAGCGTTGACCGCGCTTACTACGTCGAAGTCAACGAGGCAGAGAGTTATGCCCGCGTCAATCACGATTATTTGCGCGGCGACGTGCCTTCCCTCGTCGGCGTTTTTCGGTTAGCGGATTTTGGCTGGACTGTGCCGTTGCTTCAAAGAGGCGAAACCATTATCGTCACAGATGCTGAAACCACAGACATCATTCCCGCAAATGATCGCGAGGCGATGGCGGCTGTCAGGATTGCCGCGCATATCTCCATACCGCTGATCAAAGCGGGCGCGTTGGTGGGCGCGCTCTGCGTTACCGAATCTGCGCCACGCGAGTGGTCAGAAACAGAAATCGAACTCGTGCGCGAAACCGCCGAACGCATCTGGGCGGCGATCGAACGCGCTCGTGCCGAAGTAGCCTTGCGTGAATCGGAAATTCAACGGATTCGAGAACAAGCCGCCCGTGAGGAAGAACGCCAAAGAGTCGAGGCTTTGGCAGAACTTGATCGCGCCAAAACGCTATTTTTCAGCAACGTCAGCCACGAATTCCGCACACCGCTGACACTGTTACTCGCTCCCCTGCAAGATGCCTTGAGCGATCGCGTCGATCCTCTTTCTCCATCTCAACGGAAACGGCTAGAACTGGTGCATCACAATAGCTTGCGCCTGCTGAAACTAGTTAATACCCTGCTCGACTTCTCCCGCATTGAAGCTAATCGAATGCAAGCCGTTTACGAACCGATCGATTTGGCAATGTTTACGGTCGAGTTAGCCTCAGTGTTTCGTTCCGCCATTGAGCGGGCAGGACTACGGCTAATAGTCGATTGTCCACCAATGAGAGAGCCTGTATACATAGACCGGGAAATGTGGGAGAAAATTGTCCTCAATCTCCTCTCTAATGCCTTCAAGTTCACCTTTGAGGGCGAAATCATCGTCAGGCTGTATCTTAGTGATGACACTCATGTGACGCTACAGGTAAAAGATACAGGTACGGGGATTCCATCCGAGGAACTGCCCCATCTGTTTGAGCGATTTTACCACATGCCAAGGACACAGGCGCGGACTCATGAAGGATCTGGTATTGGTTTAGCTTTGGTGCAGGAGTTAATTCAACTACATGGTGGAACCGTAGAAGTCAGCAGCGTCGTAGGACAGGGAACCTGCTTTACCGTCACAATTCCTCTTGGGACAGCACACCTGCCAAGTGAGCGCATCCAAGCCGCACGTACCCTAGCATCAACAGTATTTGGTGCAGTCCCTTATGTTGAGGAGGCAGAGCGCTGGCTACCAGAAGAAGACACGGGGACGCGGAGACGCGGAGACGCAGGAAATCAAGAGGACACGGGGACGTGGGGACGCGGAGACGCAGGAAATCAAGAGGACACGGGGACGCGGGGACGCGGAGACGCAGGAAATCAAGAGGACACGGGGACGCGGGGACGCGGAGACGCAGGAAATCAAGAAGACACGGGGACGCGGGGACGCGGAGACGCAGGAAATCAAGAGGACACGGGGACGTGGGGACGCGGAGACACGGGGACTATTTTTGATAATTTCTCCGTATCACCGCATCTCAATGTCTCCGCGTCTTTGCAAGCGTCACCGCGTCTCCCAACGCCAGGTGCTACAACGGGACGCCAGTCGCTACAACGGAGGGAACCTCCGCAACGCGCTGGCTCGGAAACCCCCGCAACGCACTGGCTCCTCTCCGCGTCTGCCCATGTCCTCCTTGTCGATGACAACGCCGACATGCGCGATTACCTGAAGCGGATATTAAGCAAACACGTTACAGTAGAAGCTGTTGCGGATGGAGCAGCTGCACTGGCTGCTGTTCAAGAACGAGTGCCAGATTTGGTTCTTTCTGATGTGATGATGCCAGGGTTAAATGGCTTTGAGTTATTAAAAGCATTGCGTGCCGACGCGCGGACAAAAGAAATACCAATTATTCTGCTTTCTGCTCGTGCTGGAGAAGAGTTTGTGATTGAAGGACTTGAAGCTGGGGCTGATGACTATTTGATTAAACCCTTTTCTGCCCAAGAACTTGTCACCCGTGTAAATGCCCATCTGCAAATGGCACACCTACGCTCTGAAGCACTCCGCCAAGAAAGAACAATTAGCCGCAGGAAGGATGAGTTACTATCAACAGTTTCCCACGAACTTAATACTCCTCTGGTTGCCATTCTCGGTTGGACGCGGTTACTGCGTGGCAGCCCGTCTAATCAATCCATCCTCATGAAAGCTTTGGAGACAATCGAACGTAATGCTACTTTGCAAGCCAAACTTATTCAAGATTTACTGGATATCTCGCGGATCACTGCGGGCAAAATCAGTCTGAATCTTGAGCCAGTTGAACTGCAAGGAGTGATTGAAACTGCGATCGCCACAGTGCGTCAATCTCTGGAAACCAAAGATATTCGCCTCAATTGTATATTTAATCCTTTATCAATAATAGTTGAAGGCGATCCTGATCGTTTACAGCAAATTATGCTGAATTTACTTACCAACGCTGTCAAATTTACTGCTCAGGGAGGAAGCATTGAAGTTGGTGTTGACATATGTGAAAATCAAGCCCAGATTGTGGTGAGTGATAATGGCATTGGTATCAGCACCGAGTTGCTACCCTATATTTTTGATACTTTTCGTCAGTCTGAGAGCGCACAATCAAAAGGCGGATTAGGACTGGGACTGGCGATCGCTCGTCATTTGATAGAACTCCACAGTGGGACTATTAATGCTGCAAGTCCTGGAGTTGGGCAGGGTACAACTTTTATTGTTAAGTTGCCATTAATAAGGGTTAATCTTTAAATAGAATAAAAACAAATTTTAAGTTTTATTTATATTGACACTCACCTTGGTAAAGCCACTGGGTTTCCAAACTCCTGCGAGATTTTTTATGAAGAGCTACCTGCTTAAAGTCCCTACTCTTATACCAATTTAATATAGAAGATGCATACAAATATCCCACACGCGCTCACGCGCACCCTCCCCGATGCCTTGGGGAGGGGTAAAATTCTATATAGCTTCACGAAGAATTGGTATTAATCATATTTCCCTTGAATTTCCTAACTACACAGCTTTGTCTAAAAGTGGTCTTTCGTAAAAATTAATTAACAAAGAGTCATGTAACATGAATACATCAGATTACAATCCAGATTTTGAAGCTTTGTTGGACTACCTTAAGCAAAACTGTGGTTGCGATCTGACTGTTTACAAACGTGCTACTTTAATGCGTCGGTTCCAACACCGGATGCAGCAGTTAAAAATTGACAACTATCCGAACTACTTGCAATATCTACAGGGACATCCCGAAGAGTATACTTCCCTGCTTAATACCGTATTGATCAACTTCTCTGGCTTTTTTCGCGATCGCGATTCCTGGGATTATTTAGCTAACAACATCATTCCCCAAATCATTACCAGCAAGCAGGCGCAAGAAAAAATTCGAGTTTGGAGTGCGGGCTGTGCTTCTGGACAAGAAGTTTATACACTGGCGATATTACTGGCTGAGAACTTGGGTATTGAGCAATATTTGCAGCGAGTGCAAATTTTTGCCACAGATGTGGATAAAGATGCGCTGATGCAAGCACGACAAGCTAGTTATAGTGAAAACGAGGTAATAGGGATTCCAAGTGAAGCTCTGTCTAAATACTTTAAGAAAGTCGAGCAGCGCTATGTTTTTCGCTCCAAGCTGCGCTCCACCATTATTTTTGGTTGCCACAATCTCGCTACTGATGCACCCATGTCCAAAATAGACCTGCTTGTGTGTCGCAATGTCCTGATTTATTTACACTTCCAAACCCAAGCAAGTGTTTTAGTTCGCTTTCATTTTGCTTTGGCAGAGAAAGGCTTTCTCTTTCTGGGTAGCGCAGAAAGCTTTAGCAACACCAAACATCTGTTTATTCCTGTCAGTTTGAAACATCATGTTTTTGCTAAAGGAGAGAATCTGACTTTGGAAGATCACTTGCTGCTCCAATCCAAGACTGGCAAGAAAAAAGCTGTTAATCCTTTAAACGCTCAGATTCGCATCTGGCAAACTGCCTTTGAATTTAGTCCATTTCCTCAGCTAGTAGTGGATCACAGGGGCCGTTTATTTATGGCTAATCAACAGGGTTACACTTTGTTTGGTTTGAAGAACAACAATTTAGGTGCGCGAGTGCAAGATTTAGAAATCGGGCAAATTGTAAATTCATTCGCTTTAATGAGACAGCTTCATTGCGATCGCTGCCCGATCAATCTGAAGAATGTAGAATGGACAAGCGAGCGCGGCACAATTTATCTAGACATCTACATTACACCAATATCAGATCCAAATGGTAGCCTGATTGGCGCAAACTTCACTTATGTTGACGTGACTCATTATACAGAATCTCAGAATGAAATATTCATACACACTCAAAAATGCCAAGGTTTAATCAGGAAATAATTTTTTTGGGGATTGGGGATCGGATACAAGGAGACGCTCAGTACACTTCCTGTTCCTTATTTCCTATTCCCTGACCTCCACGAATGAATTTAATTTTGCCTAATACCAATTCTTCGTGAAGCTGCATAGAATTTTACCCCTCCCCAACCCTCCCCAAGGCATCGAGGAGGGTGCGCGTTAGCGCGGGTGGGGTCTTTGTATGCGTCTTCAGATTAAATTGGTATAACTACTTATATGTATACAACGTATTCGTCTTATGATGATCATCATAGAAACATCATAGAAAAATCTCTTTGTTAGCAAAATGTCAGAGCGTAGTTACGCCATTCTAGGAACTGGTGCATTAGGTGGCTTTTATGGTGCCAAACTGCAAAAAGCTGGTTTAGATGTCCACTTTTTGCTGAAGAGTGATTATGAATATGTCAGTAAATCTGGTTTGGTTATTGAGTCGAAAGATGGTGATTTCACCCTTCCTCAAGTCAATGCCTACAATGATGTAGAAAAAATGCCACAATGCGATGTGGTGGTGATAGCACTAAAGACGACACAAAACCATTTATTGCCGCAGATGTTACCGCCTGTCATCAGGGATGATGGGGTAGTGTTGGTATTGCAAAATGGACTGGCGATGGAAGAAGAAGTTGCCAAAATAGTTAGCAATGTCAGTATTATTGGTGGGTTGTGTTTTCTCTGTTCCAATAAAGTCGGACCAGGACATATCCACCACCTCGACTATGGACAAATTACTCTAGGAGAATATGCTTCTGGCTATGATCCTACTGGGATTACAGATAAGATGCGGCAAATTGCCGATGACTTGGAGAATGCTAGTATCTCAATAGAATTAACTGAAGACTTATTACTAGGGCGATGGAAAAAATTGGTGTGGAATATTCCCTATAATGGACTGTCTGTAATTCTCAACGCCAGAACAGATGAATTAATGTCCTATGTTCACACCCGCAAATTAGTTGAACAGTTGATGTGTGAAGTTGCAGCAGGAGCCAAAAGTTGCGGACGCATCATTGATGATAGCTTCATTCAAACAATGCTGGATTACACCCTGAAAATGAAGCCTTATCGTACCAGCATGAAAATTGACTACGACGAAAGGCGGCCTTTGGAAGTAGAAGCAATTTTTGGGAACCCATTACGGAAAGCGCATTCTAGGGGTGTGGATTTACCGCAGATTAACTGTATATACCAGCAGTTAAAGTTTTTGGATGAGAAAATAAGAGTGGAAGATCGGGAAAATGCTTAATTCCTTACATCAAATTTCCAAAAGTTTTTCTAGCAAATTCTTCTAACTCCGATGCAGTAAGCTGTTGATTTTTGACAACAATCACACCGTGTTCCCATAGAGATTGTTTTAATTGATGTCTTTGTAAATCTGTGAGATGAAGTAAGTTACATCCTTGGGGAGCATCCCAATTCTTTCAAAACACAAAATGAAGTAGCTGTGCTTAACGCTCTGCGCTCCCACCGAAGCTTTGAGCCTCGCTGGCGCGAGGAGCTACGCTAACGGAGGAAACCTCCGCACCCTTACAGGAAGTCGCGATCGCGCCTACAAACTTCTCTCTGCGTTTAAACATAAATCTTCAAGCGGACATAATATTTGTTTTTGCAAAAAATTTGGAAACTGGCAATTTTCTTTTGTAGCTGAATATCGTAGCATCTATACTTAAAAGTATAATCACCATGACTCGTAATATCTACGCCTTACTAGTTGGCATTGACGAGTATATCAGTCCCGTCCCTCCACTCAAGGGCTGTGTGAATGACATCATGGCTGTCAAAGAGTATTTGCAACAGCGTGTAAGTGAAGATGGATATCAGCTACATTTACGCACAATATTAAATCAGAATGCTACCCGTCAGGCAATTATTGATGGTTTCCGTCAGCATCTATGCCAAGCTAATAGTGAAGATGTGACATTTTTTTACTTTGCAGGGCATGGTAGTCAAGAAGAAGCCCCACAAGAGTTTTGGAGTTTGGAACCAGACAGGCTAAATGAAACTTTGGTTTGTTACGACAGCCGTAGTCCGGGGGGTTGGGACTTGGCAGATAAAGAATTGGCAAAACTAATAGCAGAAGTAGCTGTAAACAATCCCCATATTGCCATGATTATGGACTGTTGCCACTCTGGTTCTGGGACTCGTGGTGATTTAGAAGCAGAAACAGCAGTTCGTAAAGCGCCTATCGACAGACGCAAGCGGCCTTTAAACAGCTTTATTTTTTCCCTAGCAGAAGCTAGTCAACTTTCTGCTTCCCGCAGTTTAGAAGCAAATCCCACTGGCTGGAATTTTCCTAGAGGAAAACATATTTTCCTAGCAGCGTGTCTGGATAGTGAGTTAGCTAAAGAGTATAACGGAGATGGGCAACCAAGAGGCGTGTTTTCTTACTTTTTGCTGGATACATTAAAGAAAGCCAATGGTAGTTTGACTTATCGAGACTTATTTAAACGCACTCATGCCCTGGTTCGTAGTAAAGTTACAGATCAATCTCCGCAAATAGAAGCAACTATTTTAAGTGAATTAGATCAACCATTTTTAGGAGGAGCGATCGCTCAACATAATCCCTACTTTACTGTATATTATCATCCACAGTACGACTGGGTAATTGACGGTGGTGCTATACACGGGCTTCCTCAACCTGCTGGGAATGAGACAACCTTGTTAGCCTTGTTTCCTTTTGACACTCCTAATGAGCAACTAAGACAATTATCAGCAGCTATCGGTGAAGCTCAAGTATTAGAAATCATGCCGCAACTCAGTAAAGTTCAAATTAGCGGTATTGACAACTTAACACCAGAAATAACTTTTAAAGCAGTAGTCATCAGTTTACCTCTACCACCCAAAGGTGTATTAATGTCAGGAGAAGCAGCAGGATTAGAACTTGTTCGCACTAAATTGCTGAGTGCAAGTTCCGCAAACCAACCTTCTTTATATATTCGTGAAGTTGCTACACCAGAAACTGCTGAGTTTAAGTTACTTGCCCATGACGGTAAATATTTAATCACCCGCCCAGCCGATGATCGTCCCTTAGTGGCTTCTATCCAAGGTTACACAGATGCTACAGCCTTGCAGGTGATTCAACGCTTAGAACATATTACCCGTTGGACAAATATTGTTGAACTCTCCAGCCCCGCTACCAGTCGTATTCAACCGGATGCGGTGCAAATGTTCATTTATCAAGAGGGACAACAACTGCAAGATACTCAAATTCGGCTTGAGTACCGACAAGAAAATGGCAAATGGAAAAGTCCCACTTTTAAAGTCAAACTCAAAAATACAAGTCAAGAACCTCTGTACTGCGCCCTGTTGGATTTGACAGAACGCTACGCAGTCAGTGCAGGTTTATTTGATGGCGGAGGCGTTTGGTTACAGCCACAACAAGAAGCTTGGGCATTAGGCGGTAGAGAAATCTATGCCACAGTACCAGAAAAACTGTGGAGACAGGGAATGACACAGATGAAAGATGTTCTTAAACTAATTGTCAGCACCGCCGAATTTGATGCTACTTTACTTGAACAAGAAGAACTGGATTTGCCTTCTCGTTTAGTTAAACAAGCAAGCCGAGGTAAAGGAACTCTTAACCGTTTAATGAACCGAGTTCTATCTCGCAATCTTGTAGCCATGCCAGAAGAAGAAGAACTTTATGATGATTGGATTGCAAGTCAAATTGTGATTACAACTGTGCGTCCACAATAGACTTCAAAACCTCATAAGAACAGCCTCTCCTCAGTAAGGAGAGTGGGTTCGATTACCAACCTCACAAAAAACACTGTCACTGGCGATGAAAATCCAATGGCTGGTGTATATGTTGTTTTGATGAACTTTAAGCTTGACAAAAAATAGCGGTAATGATTCCAATGGAAATCAATTACTGCTACTGTGATCGCTCTTTCGGGAAACATTCGGAGCGATCGCTTACAAAAATCAAACAATGCGCTTTTGAAAACAGGCGATCGTTGTTTACATTCCCTGTAGCAGCTTCTGCCTTCTTTGCAGGAACTTCCGCCCTCACGTTTGCGTGTTTCGCGCAGTCTGTAGCAACTTCCGTCTTCTTTGCAGGAACTTCCGCCTTCACGTTTGCGTGTTTCGCGCAGCCTGTAGCAACTTCCGTCTTCCTTGCAGGAACTTCCGCCTTCACGTTTGCGTGTTTCGCGCAGCCTGTAGCAGCTTCTGCCTTGACGAGAAATAGACTTGTGAGGGATAACAGGTAGATTATGTATAAGGCTGGGCAATTTTGTCTAATTGTTTTTGAACCCCTACATGACGTAGGTGGCTCTTAATTTTATGGAGCCGGAACCGCGACTCGATTGCCGGGAACAATCTGTGGCTGATATGAAAACACCTCTCGACTACGGGGATCGACACTTACCTTGATCCACTGTACATCGTTGGTGCCGTTGCCCTGATTATCGCCAAATGTCTCAACACGAGTGAAGTTTTCAAGTCGTCTGCCTTGAGCATCTAGAAATGGCTTGTCAATGCGGAAGTAGTGCGAGTCGCCATGTACATAAGCAATCGGTTTACCGAAAGCGATTACCTGATCGCGCAACGCCAATAAAAAGTCCTTGAAGCCATCAGGCTGCCCATCAGTTTGCACGAGCGTCTTCGCATCACGCAAAGGCGCTCTGGTTGAGTCGCTCTGATCCCACCCTGGATTAGCTTGGGAGATCAACATCACCGCCGCCGAGTTGCGTTCCTTTGCTACTTTAAAGGTCTCCTTCATCCATGCAATATTGGCTGCGTTCCGCGCCGCGTACTCCTTTGGGTCAGGCGCAGTGTCGCATAGGTTATTGCACGAACCCTGGATGTTGAGTGTCGCATAGGTAACTCTGCCAACTGTCCAGCGACGATTCTCGACACAGGGTACTGCACCGTTAACACCGAGGCACAGGGGTGACGTCTGCACTTCCTGAGTTAGCCGACGCTGCCCCAGAGTAAAATTCGTGCTGAAGAATAGTTGACGCTCGTAGTCGAGGCGTTCGAGTGATTTGAATCCACCATTTGAAGGGCGATCGCAGTCAGTCCAATCGTTGTCACCCGGCGTGAAGGCTGCTGGTGCTTCTAGGGTGTTAAAGTAGCCGAGTGCTTTGGCGTACAGTTCGTTGTTGCAAAGGCTATTAGAACCAGCCTTGAGATCGCCATCATGGACGGTGAAAGAAAGTTTTTGCGAATTCATATCATCGATTAGTTTTGTTACGCCAACCTCCTGCGCGTCCGAGTAGGGTAAATCACCCCAAAGTCCGATCTCGTAAGGTGAGTTCGCGTTTTCCTCTGTGGCAAACACCAGACTGGTCATGGTGGAGAGAAGGAACGGTAAACTCACGGACACTGAACACATTTTACGCAGCAAATGTGCAGTATTGACGCATCGAAACACCGAGTACCCAAGCTTTTTCACCATCATATCCTCGATTATTTTTCAAATCGTGAGTGCATTTTGGACAAGTAGCTTTTGCTCACGCTATTGGAGCCAGTAATTTAGACTACCGGATGTTGATGAAAGATTAGTTATGAATAGGTTATGAGTGGATAGCTCTATTAAGGTGTTTTGATGAGAGATTGTAGATGAGGCTCAGTTTAGAACATGATCTGCTGAACATTTATGGTCGCAATTCATACGACGTCATTGAAGCGCTAAATCATTAGACCTCTTGCATGAATCCTAAAAACCCCCCGTGAACGCAGGGCTGTTTCATTCCAGTTTTAATCAGAAAATTCTCAAATGTGATTTTCATAAAAATCAACAATTTCACGTATGACAAATTTTTCAAAAATTGTCCACTATAGAGTTATCAGTAATTGGAAAAAAAAGTATTAATTATGGCAAGACAAAAACGCAGTTCACGTACTCTTGGCAAAGCTGAAGTACGTCTAGCCAGCATTAAATCTATCAGTCCGACTCTCGATGTCGGAGAAGGGTTAACAGTCGAAAATTATACTGAAAAAATTCAAAGTCTCAGACAATCTCTAGAAGCATACAATACCACCCTCTCCACTATTGATGTCTTACTAACTCAGATCATCAAAAATGAACAAGATTTGGCAGAATATTCTGAAAAAATTTTACGTGGCATTGCTTATAAATTTGGTAGTAATAGCTATGAGTATCAGATGGCTGGAGGTACTCGCAAAAGCGATCGCAAACGTACTGTAAGTAAAAGCGTAGTTTTGTCGAATTAAGTAGGCGCGATTTAACTGTAGACGCGCAGCGGTGAGACAGCGCGGTCTTGGGGGTTTCCCCCATGTAGACGCCCGTGAGGGCGACTTCCCGCAGGGTGCGACTGCGTTCGCGTAGACGCGGAGCGGCTTCCGCAGGTAGCGTCCCGGAGGGAACTACCCGAAGGGCTTCTCGGAGAGTAGTATGTAAATTTATGTAGGGGTAAAGGTTTTCTCTTTTACCCTTGTTAAAATACTGCGATCGCAGTGATTCAGCACGCCTATTAAATCCATGTTCCTAATGCGTTTGGAAAACTTAAAAGGTAAGTAATGCTACGTAACTCTTTTGCTCAGAACTAGCTCAACAAACCGTTATGGCTTGATCAATTGAGCTTTTGAGTTAAACTCACGATCGCTTGTACAAGTGTCTCTGCCTCGATTGGTTTAGAAATATGCTTTTGAAATCCGGCTGATAGTGCCAGAGAGCGATCAATCTCTCCAGCATAGGCAGTAAGGGCAACTGCCGGAATTTGCTTACCTTGTTCTATTGCCCGAATTTGGCGCATGAGCATATAACCATCCACTTCTGGCATTCCAATGTCACTAACTAGCACATCGAATTTTGACTGGGTGATAACTGACAATGCAGCCAGAGCCGATGGCACAGAAGTGACGATCGCTCCAGCTTGCTCTAGAGCAAAGACGACGAACTCACGAGTGTCTATTTCATCGTCAACGACAAGCACCCTCACATTTAATAGCGGTAAGGTAACAGATATCAACGATACATGAGTCTGTTCATCAGCAGTCCCATATTCTTTACTTTTGAGCAACGGCAATTTAATAATAAATGTTGCCCCCTGTTCCTCACCTGGACTTGAAGCAGCAATCGTGCCGCCGTGCAGTTCAACAATTTGCTGTGCGATCGCCAGCCCCAACCCCAATCCGCCAAATTTACGAGTTGTTGCTCCATCTTCTTGCCGGAAATGTTCAAAAATATGGGGTAGAAAGTCAGGATTAATGCCTTTCCCACTGTCGCTTACTTCTATTTGGGCAAGATTTTCAGCTATTGTTAATGAAACTGTAATCTGACCTCCAGTAGGCGTAAACTTGACTGCATTCGATAAAATATTACACAGCACCTGCTGCAAGCGTCCTTGATCTCCGCTAACTGTGGCAACCTTTGGTAAAAGTGTCGTCTGAATTTGCAGTGACTTGGCTTGTGCTGCTAATTGAACGTTTTCTAAGGCAGCTTTGATCACTCCATTCAGATCGACGGGCATGAGATTCAAACTCAGTTTGCCGCTTAGAATGCGAGAAACATCAAGCAAATCCTCAATTAATTGCACCTGTAGCTTGGTATTGCGCTCAATGCTTTCTAGTGCATGAGCAGTTTTGACAGCATCCAATCTGCCCTTGCGAAGTAAGCTTGTCCAACCCAAGATAGGATTAAGGGGCGATCGCAACTCATGGGATAGCACTGCCAAGAACTCGTCTTTCATTCGGTTGGCGCTTTCAGCTTCAGTACGTGCAATTTGTTCTCGTTGTAGCAGCCGTTCGCGTTCGGATTCAGCAAGCTTTTGCTTGGTGATGTCCCTTGAGATGACAACCAGTTGAACAACGTGTCCTGACTCATCTCGAATCGGTGAAATCACGCTATCCCACCATTTTGCCTTACCCTTCATAGTGGGGAAGTAGCCTTGAAATTGTCCCATACTGCCCGCTTTGGCAGCCGCGATCGCGGCTAATGCATTCTCATAGTCTTCTCCTTGCCAAAAATTCACCCAATTTACGTTCAGAATAGACGTTAAATCGTCAATTTCCAAAAGAAATCGCCCTCCTTCACTGACGTAAAGGATTTCGCCGTTGAGCGCTAAAACTTTGATGCAGTCTTGACTGCTCTCTAAGATGCGTTGCTTTAACTCCTCGCTCTCTCGTAGGGCTTGTTCTGCTTGTTTCCGTTCGATTAGTGCTGCGGCTTGCCGAGCGTACAAATCGAGGAGGCGTAATTCGTGTTCAGAAGAACGATGCGGTTGGCAAAAATGTGTGGAAAGTACCCCAAGTGGTTCCCCCCGCTGCCCGAATAGAGGTGTTGACTGCACTGCCCGATATCCTGCTGTTTTGGCAATCGAGCGCAGCGATTCAAAGCGTGGATCGGTTTCCATATCCTCAACAATGACTCGCTGACGTTCCCGGATAGAAGTGCCGCAAGGTGCCTGTCCAACCATTTCCGTGTGGAAAAAGTCGATAAATTCTTGGTTCAAGCCAGATTGAGCAACAAACTTCAGCGTTTGAGTTTGGGGGTCATAGATTTGCAGGTTGCCCATATCTGCGTGTAGCAGCGCCATCGCTGCTTCCAAAATCTCTTGCAGCAATGGCTCCAATTCCCGATCTGCTAATAGCTGAGTGCTGACCTCATGCAGTCGTGTCATATCAGCGAGGTCATGGGCCAGTTGCTCTCTTAAAGCGGCTAATTCGGCTTCTCTGTGCTTTTGCTCGGTAATATCTCGTGAGATTGACAACAGTTGTCCGATCTGTCCTGATGCGTCTCGAATTGGCGTAATAAGAACATCCCACCATTTCGGCGTACCCTTTGCTGTAGGACAATAGCCTTGAAATCGACCGACATCACCGACTTTAGCTGCGTTAATCGCTGCTTTTGCGTTCTCCTGGTCTTTTCCCACCCAGAAACTCAACCACTCGGCGTTTAGTAAAGACGTTGGATCATCGACTTCAAAAAGATAGTTTCCGCCTGTATTCATGAACAAGAGTCGCCCGTCTAGCGTTAGAACTTTTATGCAGTCGTTGCTGCTCTCTAGAATGCGTTGCTTGAGTTCTTCACTTTCTCGCAGAACAAGAATTGAGCGATCGCGCTCAAACACGATACTGGCGATATGCGTACCGAACTCGGCTAGTTGGTATTCCCAATCAGTTGGCATCCGTGCTTCGTCGAAGCAAAGCATCAAAGATCCCAGAGGCAGACCGTCCACACCTAGCACTGGTACAGAATGGCACGCCAGAATTCCATGTGCTACACATAAATTTCGCCATCCAATAGACCAGTGATCGTCGTTGGCAATGTCTGGGCAGGTGACGGGCTGACCGCAATACACGGCTGTGCCGCAGGTACCAATGGCAAGCTCATTAATGGGAGCGCCTTTGAGTCCTTCTCCAAACGATGGTTCAAAGTCTGGGGTAATCGAACTCTTAAATGCTGATCGTTGATCATTGGGCAGCAATACGCAGGCGCGAACACGAGGATTAAGCCTGGAAATCGAGGCACACAGGGAAGAGAGGCATTCATCGAGTGGGTGTCCTGATGCTGTGAACTCCAACACTTTCTTCTGCTCAAACAGTAGGAGTTCCGCCTGTTTGCGTTGAGTGATATCAATTAGCAATCCATCCCAGACTGCTCCATCGGCTGTTTGTACCGCACTCGACCTGCCCTGAATCCACTTAAGTTGCCCGGATGGGGTGGTAATTCTGCCTTCCCAGTTCCACGGCAGAAAGTTCTCAACGGCTGCCGCAACCGATGCTTGAAACGAAAAGCGATCATCGGGGTGAATCTGGCTTAAAATTGAGCCTGCGTCCTGTAATATTTCTTCTGGCTCAACTTCAAATAGGTCACGGCAACCCGAATTCACAAGAGTAAAGCGATCGCCACCATCAGCACAGGGGCTATAGCGATACACCATCCCTGGCATATTTGTAATCAATGCCTGCATTTGTGCTTGGCTCTGGTGTAGTGTCTGTTGCGTCGATTGAGCCGCTTGACAAAGACGACTACTTTGTAAAGCCGCAGCGGTAAAGTCTGCGAGGCTTGTCAAAATCCGCACATCTTCGCCATCAAACTGCCGTTGCTCGTTATGTGATGCAATCCAAATTGTGCCTAGTGCTTGCCCTTCTAACAGGAGCGGCACTACTAGCCCCTCAACAATAGGAGGGTCTGCTTGCTGTAAGCTGGAAAAATAGCGTTCTGGGTAATGATACAATTGCGGACAACCTCGGCTCAAACAGATTCCACAGGGACTGTGTTTCCGATCCGTAGTGCAGCCCTCATAGGGTTCATAAACCCCTGCTAGAGCAACCCAACGGAATACTTCTTCTCCACTCGGCAGGGTTTCTATTAAACTGACCCCGGCTGTTTCGGCTTGACACAAATTAACGGCTGCTTCCACAAGGTACTTGAGAATTGTTTGTGGAGGGCGGGTTAGCTGTTGCCCTAATGCCCTGAAAATTTGAACTTCGGCTTCCAGGTTGATCGGTCTGCTAGGGCGCTGATACAGTTCATTAGTAATCAAAATAGCAGATTCAGAAAGACTCCCAACAGATGTGTTTTTGCTCATAGGAAACCGTTTCTTAAAGTAAGGGGGCGTTACCGTAGTAGCAGTGAGGTGCTTTTCGTTAGAAACAGTGTCATCTACATGGCATTTGAACAAGAGTTAGGAAAATTCTTTTTATTGGCTAGCAGCACCGAAGCGCAGAGCAGCAAAGGTCAAGAAATTTTTCTTTTGAGATTTTATCAAATTATTATTTTGACACCGTTTCTCTTAATTGTAGAGTCAAGGACAATTCGCTCATCTTGACTGTTTACAAATCGTGCATACTTAGTATGAACTGTAACTACTACTTCTCTCAATATACAAGGGATGAACTCATCATCGCGTTTACTCTTTGGGTAACAGATATTTCCGCGATCGCCAACTCAAAACTATTGGTATAAAAGTGCGATCGCATTCCTCAGTTTATCTTTAGTTAAAAATTTGTGCGATCGCTCATATTCTACATGATTGACTAAAACTTTCTCGATACAATTAAAAAAAATTTTTGTCAAATAGTCGAGAGCGATCGCTATTAATCCCTTCGATAAAACTGCATAAGTTGCGCCTGGTTTCACCCATTTATAAAATAAGTAGACTTGTAAAAATAGATTGAACTTGACTTACTGAACACTTTGTGTATACAAAGGAGCCAGGGTGCTATGTCTGAGTTCTCGCGCAATATGGCATTTGTGATTGGGATTAACAACTACGGTAACGGCATTTCTTCTCTGCAAACAGCTGTCAATGATGCCAAAAAACTCATAGAAATTCTACGTACAAAGCATAGTTATCAAGTATGGGTATGCTTGGATGAAGTAGCCATCCTCAGCAATCTAAAAAAATTCCTCGAACAAACTTTACCACAACAAGTTAAACCAGATGACCGCTTGTTATTTTACTTTGCCGGACACGGAGTCGCCCTCAATGGTGACGATGGTCCACAAGGTTATTTAATTCCCCAAGATGCCAAATTAGGAGATAGCAAAACCTATCTACCAATGACCTATTTGCAGGAGTACTTGAGTAATTTACCCTGTCGTCATTTTTTGGGAATCTTTGATTGCTGCTTTGCTGGTGCTTTTCGTTGGTCGAGTACCAGAGATTTATTAGCTGCACCAGAAGTGATTCACAAAGAACGTTATGACCGTTTTATTACTGACCCAGCTTGGCAGATCATAACTAGTGCTGCCTATGACCAAAAAGCCTTAGATGCTTTTAATTTAAATACAGAACGTGGTCAAATTGGCAACCATTCGCCCTTTGCTGCGGCTTTACTAGAAGCGTTGGAAGGTGGAGCAGATATATATCCTCCAGCGACACACGGAAATCCTCAAGGAGATGGGGTAATAACGGCTACTGAATTATACTTATATTTACGGGATGCAGTTGAACCAGCAACTCAAGAAAATCGCCGACGTCAAACCCCTGGTATTTGGCCTCTGAAAAAACACGACAAAGGCGAGTATATTTTTCTGACACCAGGGCATCTACTAAATTTACCACCAGCGCCACCTCTAGATGAATCTCAAAATCCCTATCGCGGTTTAGAATCTTTTAACGAAGAACACAGTCAGTTGTTTTTTGGCAGACAAGCATTAACCGAACAGTTATTTACACAAATTTCTCAGCAACCGTTGACCATAGTTTTAGGGGCTTCAGGTACGGGAAAATCAAGCTTGGTGAAGGCGGGATTAATTGCTTACATAAAAAAGTTAGACCCAACTCACCAACAGTGGCATATTCTAGCGCCAATGCGTCCGGGTGAGTCTCCATTACGAGCTTTAAATCATACATTAACATCAGAGAATTCTTTGCTCTCTGCAATTACCAGTCTGCCTATTAGTGATAAAGTAGAAAATCTTTTCGCCAAATTGACAACTTGGATGGAGTCAAATCCTCAGTTAAAATTATTACTTGTAATTGATCAGTTTGAAGAACTGATCACTCTCTGCAAAGACGAACAAGAGCGAAAACTATTTCTCAATTTTTTAGCGAAAACAGTAAAAAATTATCCCCAACAATTGCGGTTGGTACTGACGCTACGTTTGGATTTTGAATCTCAATTTAGAGATAGTGCATTAAAGCAATATTGGATAGGTGCGCGATTTATTGTGCCACCAATGACGCGGACAGATTTGCGCCAAGCAATAGAAGAACCTGCATCTGCCAAGGTGATGTATTTTAAATCGGATGATCCCAATTATCCTTTGATCGATCGCCTGATTGATGAGGTTGTCAATATGCCCGGTGCGCTGCCTCTGTTATCTTTTACACTGAGTGAGCTTTATCTTAAATATCTCAAACGGCAGAGAATTGCTCAACAACGGGGTGAAACTATTGATCGAGCCATCACTGAGACAGATTATCAAGAACTGGGTGGAGTGATACCAAGTCTCACCCAAAGAGCCGACAGTGAATATGACGAGTTAGTCAAACAAGATGAAGCCTATGAGCAGACAATCCCCAATGTCATGTTGCGAATGGTAGCAGTTGATGGTGAATTGGCACGCAGACGAGTAGCATTATCTGAATTGGACTACCCAGAACCAGAAAACGCCAGAGTGATGGAGGTAATTAGGCGATTTTCGGTAGCGCGCCTACTTGTACAAGGACAAGATATAGAAGGACAACCCTATGTTGAACCTGCTCATGATGCTTTAGTGCAGGAATGGCAAAAACTGGCGATGTGGAAACATAATGCAGAGGACAATTTAATTTTGCAACGACGGCTGACTCCAGCAGCACAAGAGTGGAAAAATATTAAAAGCAACGAACAATCATCAAAAGCGATCGCCAAGCTTGAACCTGTTCTAGATTGGCTTGATCGTGGTTTTGACTTTGTTGAAAACTTGTTTAATAAAATAAATCATCAATTTGTGCGATCGCAGCAACAAACATCAGATAATCAAGAGCGATCGCGTGATCAACCACAACAGTTTCTTTGGAATGCAAATCCCTATCTGGAAGTACTGCATGAAAAACTCAACTCTCCAGACAACTGGTTTAACCAATTAGAAGCTGAATTTGTGCAGCAAAGCTTTAGACAAAAACAAAGAAACATTCATCTACGCTGGAGCATTGCGATTGGGGTAATCTTGGGTTTAAGCGGGTTTGCTACTATCGCTTTAATTGGTCAGAGAGGTCAGCTAATTGGTCAGATCGGTGCTTTGAGACAAGCTGCTGAACTCAACTTGGATCAGAATCAAACTTTAGATGGAACGATCCAGAGTTTACAGGCAGGAAACATTTTTAAGCAACCACTTTTGCAGCTATTTCCTCCAGATTCTCAACTCAAAGAACAAGTGAGAGGAACGCTACAAAAAGCAGTTTATACAGTTAAAGAAACCAACCGCTTAGTCGAGTATGAACGCCCAATCAGAAGTGTCAGTTTTAGCCCCGATGGTGAGCGATTAGCTACTGGTGGAGATAACGGTATTGTTCATGTGCGGAACTTGCAAGATCAACTATTAACAAAATTGCAGGGACACCAAGGTTCAATTAGAAGTGTTAGTTTTAGCCCTGATAATCAGCTACTGGCTAGCGCTGGAGATGACGGTACTATTCGGATATGGAACTTGTTGGGTCAGTTGTTAGCAAAATTGCAAGGTCATCAAGGTTCAGTTAGAAGTGTTAGTTTTAGCCCTGATAATCAGTTACTGGCTAGCGGCGGAGATGACGGTATTATTCGTGTGTGGGACATGCGGGGTCAGTTGTTAGTAAAATTGCAGGGACACCAAGGTTCAATTAAAAGTGTTAGTTTTAGTCCCAATGGTCAGCTACTAGCTAGCGGCGGAGATGACAAAATTGTCCGCGTGTGGAATTTGCAGAATCAGCAAGCAACAGAATTGAAAGGACACCAAACCTCAATCACTGGTGTCAGTTTTAGCCCAAATGGTCAGTTAATAGCCAGCACTGATGAGGGTGATACTGCTCGCTTGTGGAACTTACAAGGTCAGCAGTTGCAAAAATGGGAAACGCGACAAATTAAGCCTTGGGATGTAGCGTTTAGCCCAGATGGTCAGCAATTGGCTACCGCCGGAGGTGATGGTACTCTCCGTTTCTGGGACTTAAAAGGTAACGAATTGGAGAGATTTGTCGGTCATCAAGGCCCAATCAGAAGCCTGAGTTTTAGACGGGATGGTCAGCTAATAGCTAGCGCTGGAGATGACCTCACCGTTAGACTTTGGAATTTGCGAGGTCAACAATTGGCAGAATCAACAGACCATCAACAGTCTGTTAACGGTGTCAGTTTGAGCAAGGATGGTCGCCGAATTGTCAGTGCTGGCAATGATGGTACTTTTTTGTGGAACTTACAAGGTCAGCAGTTAACAGGTTCAAGAATAGATCAAAGCTCGTTTAATAGTGTTAGTTTTAGTCCCGATGGTCAGCGATGGGCTGCTGCTGGTCAAGATGGTGTAATTCGCATCTGGAATTTACAGGGTCAGTTGGTAGCAGAATTGAAAGGACATATAGGCTTAATCAACAGTGTCAATTTTAGTCCAGATGGTCAAAAGTTGGTTAGTGCAGGAAATGACGATACTATCCGCTTATGGAATCTGCAAAATCAGCCTGATTCCCAACAACAGCCTTTAGTTTGGCAAGCACAGCAACAAGGAGTTAACAGTGTCAGTTTTAGTGGGGATGGAAAATTAATTGTGAGTGCTGGCAAAAATAGTACTGTTCGCGTTTGGAACTTACAGGGTAATCTGCAAAATAATTTTCCTGGTCATTTAGGGGCTGTTTATAGCTCAGTATTTAGCCCAGATGGCAAACAGGTGGCTAGTGGTGGAGATGATGGTACTATTCGCTTTTGGAACTTGCAGGGTGAACCGATTGGGGGATTATTTCAACTATATGGGCCGCAAGTGATGTCATTGGTATTCAGCCGTGATGGCAAAAGAATTATCAGTGGTAATAGTTTGGGCAGAGTACAGTTGTGGGATGTGCTCACGAAAGCTCCGTTGCCTTTAGCAGCGTGGAATACTGAGCAATCATCGGTAAACAGTGTTGCTTTGAATCAGGATGATAAGTTACTAGCTACCGCCGGAAAAGACGGTAGTGTTAAGGTGTGGCAGATTGAATCTTTTGACGAGTTGATGAATCGAGCTTGCTCGCGCCTAGATGATTATCTGAAAAATCATCCAAGCGATCGCCATCTTTGTGATAATTAGCTTATGAAAGCTAATGGTTTGACGATCAAAGAACTAACTGAGGTAGTAGGTGGTGGAATCACGCCCCGAATGGTACGACATTACCATCAGTTAGGATTATTACCCCAACCGATGCGATCGCACAGCAATTATCGTCTCTACACAGATACAGATGTCATTCGCTTGCAGCGAATTGTGGCATTAAAACAACAGGGTTTTCAACTTAACCATATTCGCCAAATTCTGGAAGTCGAACCACCAAACAATCCTGATGCAAATTTGATGCTGCAACTACAACAGCAATATCGAACTGTCATGCAGCAAATTTCCCAATTGCGACAAACTGCGTCTGCATTAGAGGGTTTGTTAGGACGCGATCGCGATTGTCAAATTATACAGGCTGAAGTTCTTGCCCAACTCAAGTTAATCGAAGTAGAAACAAAAGTCGGATTAGGGGAGTTAGAAAAACTCTGGAGTGGTTTAGATGCTGAAATTCATGCTCACCCAGAAGATTTTCACGAATCTTTACAACATTTATTACCTGATTTATCGGCACGTTCTGAGATTGAACAACACCTGATTTCTCAATTAGTCTTAGCTTGCGGAGATGTGAGTTTAGTCTCGTTTGTCAAATTGAGTCAGGGAGCGATCGCCAAAAGTCGAGAAGCTCTGAAGTTAGGATGTGAAGTGATTGCAGATATTCCCACGGTTGCAGCAGCTATTGATCAAACGCGACTAGCTCATTTGGGATGTCGTCTCGAAACTTTGATTGACAATCCTCACGTTACTACAGCTATTGAAGCAGAACAAGCTTTTTGGCAGCATCAACAATGGCGAGATAAATTAAAACAAGTAACAAAAGGTTGCATTTTAGTAGTAGGTTATGCACCTTCAGTCTTATTATCAATCTGCCAAGCGATCGAACAACAACAAATTCAACCAGCATTAGTCATTGGTATGCCGATTGGCTTTAGCCATGCACCCGCCGCTAAACGACACCTGATGCAAACAAACACTGCCTGGATTGTGGTGGAAGGAACTGTCGGAGGTGGTTTGTTAGCAGCTACTGCACTCAATGCTTTGGTTGAGTCAATGATTGAGAAGCCCGATTGTCATTGTTATCTGAATCATTGAGGGTGTAGGGGTGTAGGAGTATAAAGGTATAGGGGTATAGGGGGATTTTGGCATAAAGTTGACAAAGTATGATTTTTAGCCAAGAATCTGTTTTAACATGCCAGTTATAAATTATTGCAGTAAAAATTTATCTTTATAGGAGAACATCTCAACTAAAATACTATCCAAAAATTATGTTAAACAACATGTGATTAAAACCGACTTTTTTGTCGTTTACTCTACTTAATTTCCTCTAACTTGTTGATCAGAGGGCATATGTGGCAAAAAGAAAAAAAAGATAACTCAATAGTCAGTTTGGCGTTGTTATTAGCATTAGCAACAACGCCCATGGCAGTTTCTATTGTGGTGTCAGACTTTGCACTGGCGCAATCTACCAATGTTCCGTCTTTTCCGTTACTCAAAGAAGTGCCAAGTGGGACTAGTGTGCGGATTGATGGTTCAAATAGCATGAACATGATTAATCAAACCATGAAAACACGGTTTGAAAATCAGTTTCCTGGTGTGAAGGTGGAAGTTGCTACTAATGGTGCAGATAAGGCGCTGCAAGCTTTGCAAGCAGGAGAAATAGATATAGCCGCGATTAGTCGTGGTTTAACGCCAGAAGAAAAAAACCAAGGTTTAGAACAGTTCCGCCTACGTCGAGAAAAGATTGCGATCATAGTTGGTAAAGATAATCCTTTCAAAGGAAACCTGACTAACCAAGAATTTGCGAAAATTTTTCGAGGAGAAATTACAGATTGGTCAGAAGTTGGAGGAGCTAAGGGTAAAATCCGGGTTATTGATCGTCCAGCTAATAGCGATGTCCGTCAGGCTTTTCGCAGTTACCCAGCTTTCGAGAAAGCCAAATTTACAACTGGTGCAACTGCAACTCAGCTAAACGAAGATAGTACAGTTGAAGTCGTCAAACAGTTGGGTAAAAACGGTATTAGCTATGTTTTGGCTAATCAGGTATCGAAACTTGAAGGTGTGCGATCGCTCAAGGTTGATCGAACTTTACCCAGCAATTCTAGATATCCTTTTTCACAGCCTTTAGTATACGTCTATAAGAAAAATCCCAGTCTCAATGTCGCTTCTTTTCTTGGCTTCGTCACAAATACCCCAGGTGAAGATGCAGTAGAAGCAGCCAGAAAAATCGAAGCAGACGCGATCGCAGCTATAGTATCTGCTGACTCCCAAACAGCAACTACAACCACTAGCGCCACCACTCCACCTAGCACAGATACTACATCTGCTGCTAATGTCTCACCAACAACAGTTGAAAACAATATCACCACAGTTCAAGCAGATACTACAAATAGTTCTACGTTAACTTCTCCTGTCGAGAGCAATCAAACAAACCCAGAACAACAAGTTTTATTTTGGTCACTTTTGGCACTCCTACTTGGAGCTAGTGCCGGATTTTTACTGTGGTTTTTACGAAGAGGACGCCCAGCCGTTGCAGATGCCAAAGTACAAACAGCAGACGTGACTATTGACTCTACTCCTCCTGCTTCCTCTTCAGATGTCACCACGATGTTATCACAGACGACAAATGTCAACTCTGCGACTCAGACAACATCTGGTGATGTGACACAAGATGCAAATAGCATCCCATCTGAGCAAAATACAGCCAAGGATTTAACTCCTACTGTTGCTGCTAGCATTGCTGGTGCTACTGCAATTGGAACAGGAAGCACATTAGTATCAAAATGGTCTGAGAAAAATGCAGAAATCACTGTCAAAGATCAGGATGTTGCTAATGATCAAGATGTGCAAACAGTAGTTACAGACATCAATCATTCATCTTCTTCTGTACAAATACCAGCAGCTGATAATTCGGGATTAGACTTAGAAGCGCCTGTGACTGTTGTCAATTCCTCCTATCCTCAAGTGTCGCCAAATGGTCAGATTCCATCTGAGCCACAACCAACATTAGTACAAGACAATACTCAGATACTATCTGCTCAACACTCAGATGTTACAGAGCAAATGCTATCAAATGGTGATGACACTGAAGTAAAAGTACCGACACAAGCACCATCGGTAAATATTTATTCTCCCTTACCAGATGTTTGGGAAGATGCAACCATAATACAAACACCATTACCATCACCATCTCAGGTAACAGAAGTTACATCTACGCAAGAAACGCCGACTGTTCCTCAGCAGTCGGAATTAGAGTTGCTAGATGTCACAGACGTTACATCTACGCAGGATACGCCAACTGTTCTTCAACAGCCGGAATTAGAGTTGCTAGATGTCACAGAAGCTACATCTATGCAGGAAACGCCGACTGTTCTTCAGCAGCCGGAATTAGAGTTGCCAGATGTCACAGAAGCTACATCTACGCAGGAAACGCCAACTGTTCTTCAGCAGCCGGAACTAGACTTGCCAGATGTCACAGAAGCTACATCTACGCAGGAAACCCCGACGCTTCTGCAACAGCCTGACACAAATCAGCAACCTTTAGATTTGCAAACGCCATCAATAGTTATTAATACCGAACTTCCTCATTTACCTGATGTTTGGGAAAGTACATCTATTCCACAAGATAGTACTGTTGACTCAGAGATAGAAACTGCTCCACAGCAACCAGGAGTATCCAAGGATTTATTAGATAAAGTCGCAGATACAGCCGAACCAAGCGTTAATGTCACAGAAGCAGTAGCCCAAACTACCCCAACACCAGATCCCTCTGCAACTACCTCTCATCCCACAGAGGAAGTCTCATCGACAGTTGTAGGAATTGGTTCTTGGGCTAGTATTTATGGGATTAGCAACAATCAAAACCAGAATCCTAACTCAGCACAAACTCAGATTGGGGATAACACTAATCCAGTAACCACAGCATCGGCTACACCCGAAAATGTAGAATCAGAAAATATTATTGTCCTCACATCACGTACTCCGAAATGGGCTTACGTTTCTTGGCAAGTATCTGATGAAGCCAAACAAGCACTGCGATCGCAAGGTGGTTCTCAGCTTACACTACGCCTATATGATGTCACTGATATTGACCTGAGTTATCAAAATCCTGTGTTGGTGCAGCAGTACGAATGTGAAGAGACTACAGAAGATCGCTATGTAGCTATCCCGACAGGCGATCGCAATTATATGGCTGAAATTGGTTATACCACAGCAGATAATAACTGGTTATCACTTGCACGTTCCGCACCTGCTCGTGTTTTTAGTCGCCCAGAAAAAGATTTCTGGTTTATTGCTGATGCAGAGTTAATTATTCACGGAGCTACTGAACCGGGTTCAAGTGTTGCTGTTGCTGGTCATACCATTAAACTGAAACCAGATGGTACTTTCCACCTGCGTATTCCCTTTACAGACAGTTTAATTGATTATGTTATGACCGCAACAAATGCTAATGGTGAGCGAGCTAAAACCATTCGTATGCACTTTTCTCAGGAAAATCCCGAAGAATAGGGAACAGGGATTGGGGATCGGGGATTGGAGATTGGGAATTGGGAACTAGAATAGATTCTTAACTAATACCTTCAATCCCTGCTCCCTGCTCCCTGCTCCCTATTCTCTGTTCCCGGTTAATTCCAGATAAATATGTTCCAATCTAATTGGTTGCCGTGAGATAGAGTCAATATTAATACCATCAAAACGCGTGATAATATCCTTTAACTCTAAATGCTCCGGCAACCAAAATGCTAAATCGCTACCATAACGCCGGGGTGTAAAACCACATGTAATACCCCGTGCGATCGCTTTTTCTGCTTCTGGAGTTTGTACTACTAAAATTTCTGTAGCTGGAATAAAGGTACGTAATTGTTCTAAACTACCTTCAGCTAAAATCTGTCCATTTTTTAAAATACCAATTTTATTACACAGACGCTCTGCTTCATCTAATAAATGAGTAGTTAATAAAATAGTAATTCCTTGATTTTTTAATTGTTTAATTAATTCCCAAATCTCATATCGGGCTTCAATATCTAAACCTGTAGTTGGTTCATCTAAAATAACTAACTTCGGCTGATGTACCAAAGCTACAGCAATATTTAAGCGTCGCTGCATTCCGCCACTGAGGGTTTCTACCGGACTTTTAGCTCTATCTAATAAATTTACAGCTTGTAAGGTTGCTTGAATTTGTTTCTGTCTTTGGGTTTTATCTAAACCATAAATTTTGGCAAAAAATTGGATGTTTTCTTCACAAGAAAGACCTCTATATAATAAATTTTCTTGGGGAGCAATCCCAATGAGTTTTTTAGTTGCTTCTGAAACGAACTGATGATTAACTTTGACTACACCGCTATCCGCTTTTAATAAATTACAGATAATATTAATTGTAGTAGTTTTTCCTGCTCCATTTGCACCTAGTAAACCATATATTTCTCCAGGAGCTACATAGAATGTTAAATCCTGAAGAACTTGCCTGTTTTTAAAAGACTTATTGAGCTTTTCTATATGAAGCATATTTAATAAATAGATACGCACAAATTAAAGATAATTAGTTAGGGTCGTGATTTGTTATTTTTAATTACCAATTACCCATTACCAATTACCAAATTCCTCGCTCACAAAGAGATGAGGAATTTTAAAGTCTTCTTTCTAGCATTACCATTCTGCGATAAGAGAACCATCCACCCAAAATCATGATCAAAGTAAACCCTGATAAGAACTGGAAGTTAGACGCAATATCTTCTATATTGTTCCCCTGTGTTGAGACTGCTAAAAGAGCTTGATTCATGTGATAAATAGGGTTGATTTTGGCAAGATCAAGTAATGCTTTTGGTAAAAAACGAATTGGAAAAAAAGCTCCACCCAAAATCAATAAAGGAACACCAAAAGCAGCTACCAGGGAGTTTACATCTTCAGTACGACGCGCTAATTGAGTACCCAAAATAAAGCCTAAGCCAACATAAGCCACAATACTCATAAATATAATAATTGCACCCAGAAAGACGGAACCTTTAAACGTAGCACCCCAAAAAGCAGCAATAGTATAAATAATTAATGTTTGCCCAAAACCAATACAACTATGAGCTAAAAAAATCCCCACAAAATAGGATGTTCCACTCAAAGGTGAAATAAATAAACGTTTGAGTGTTTGCTGTTCTCTTTCTGAGACGACAGTTGCGACACTACCACCCAAACAGCTAAAAAATAGTGCTGCTCCCACCAAAGTTGAAGGTGCAGCATATTCAAAACCTTGCTCTGTTGATAGTTTCATGCTTTCTGCTAACACAAATCCGTTGATCAGCAGAATAGAAATAGGAAAAATAATCCAAAAAATCAGGCTACGTCTTCGCCGTAATAGTTCAATTAAAATACGCTGAGTTACAGCGATCGCTTCACACCATAATTTCATTTTGTTAATTTATTTACAACTTTAAGTGTAAGTATTGTGAACAATACGACTAAGTAATCTGGCTTTGGTAAGCCAAAGATACCTTAAAGTTAGCACAAATGTTAAGTAATGTTGCGGAGAAACGGCGTAAAGCTGTACGTTAATAAAAAGCCCGATCGCATGGAAGTGATCGGGCTTCTTTTCTCAGACCAAAAAAGTAAATAATCCTAAAATGAATTAGATTCACTTTAAAGTATCTAAATCAAGAGATTGCATTCCTTGTCGTTGTACAAAAGCCATCATACTTCCCAACTGTAACCAAACTAAAAGCGAAGTCAAAATAGTTACAGGTACACCGACTGCATAAGCAAGCAAAGGTGGAAAACCAAATATTTCAAAACCAGAACACATAAATAATATGACACCGCCAGTTATTCCTAGAAATGGCACAGATAGTTGTTTAATCGACAACTGAGAATTGGATTTTTCTGCTCCATCACTCCGCCATTTGTTCACAATGATCTTTAGTGTTCCAGCTAATGCTACACCAGAGGTTAATGCAGCAAACAGACCAATAATTAATAGTAAATATGGCGGATGTGAAGGGTAGTAGTACATGAAAACTCCTGATTGGTATGAATTTTGAAAAATGATTTTCCGATGTGTAGAAAGGTTGCATTACAACGTCTCTACAATTATTTCGCTGCGAAAATTATCTTAACATCAAGTGTATTAATCATTCTTTGAAGTATGTTGAAACCGACTTCAGTTCTGAGCCTGAAACTTTAGTTCCAGGCTTACTGTATCAAGGTTTCAAGGCTTCATACCAAAATTGGCGATCGCAGTTACCGAAGGTAATATTGCTGCAACTCTCTGTTTAGATAAGTCGCTCAAAACTCCGATTGCGACATCGAACAATCGATTTGGTTGTAAATCATCCTTGACTAAGTTCCACAAACGTTGGACTTCTTCGGTATGCAGGCGATCATCTTCAGTGAGAGCTAATACCAACTGTCGCCAGAGATATTTACCTTCATCAGATAGAAGATATTCTAGTCCGAGTTTGGCTGTCGGTAAAACATCAAAATTATCATCACTACGAGCGATCGCAATCAAATTCTCTAACCGTTGCCATTGGAATTTACCATCTTTGAATAGCACTTCTAATAACCGTCGGCGCAATTGTGGAGATTCGCCGGTTAATAGACGTCTTGCTACGTAGGGATAAGCGACTTCCACAATTTTAAAGTTGGGGTTGAGGCTCAGAGCAATACCTTCTTGAGTCACCAAGGAACGAATAATTAAAGCAAACTTGGCGGGGACTCGGAAGGGATAATCATACATCAGTTGTGAGAACTGATCAGTGATGGTTTTGAAGTTAAAATCCCCAACGTTTTTGTTAATTGCATCGCCTAATGTTGCTTCTAGGGCAGGTACAATCGGACAAATATCTGTATCTGGGGTTAAAAATCCCAGCTTAACAAAGTCTGCGGCTAAGTCGTTGTAATCTTTGTTAACTAGATGTACCAGTGCATCTACTAGAGTTTCCTTAGTAGTTTCATTTAGCTGATCCATCATCCCAAAGTCAATGTAACCCATTTTACCATCGGGCATGGCAAATAAATTCCCAGGATGGGGGTCAGCATGGAAGAAACCATATTCTAATAGCTGTTGTAGACCTGAAGTCACGCCGATTTCGATGATTGCTTCCGGATCTAAACCCACTTCCTTGACTTTTTTGGTGTCGGTGAGCTTAAATCCATTCAGCCATTCTAAAGTTAAAACCCGTGTGGAAGTATAGCGCCAATAAATAGCTGGAACTTTCACACATGGATCATTACGGAAGTTTGTAGCAAATTTTTCGGCGTTGCGACCCTCATTGAGGTAATCTATTTCCTCAAATAATTTGGTTCCGAACTCATCTACAATCAAACTCAGATCGTGACCTAGATTTAGAGGTAGCCAAGGAGCTAGCCAACCCGCAGCCCATCGCATTAAATAAAGATCGAGGGTAATCACTGGGCGGAGATTTGGGCGTTGTACTTTGACTGCGACTTCTTCGCCACTGTGCAAACGACCGCGGTATACTTGACCCAAGCTAGCAGCAGCAACGGGACTAGGTGATAGTTCGCTGTAGATTTCCTCGACGGAACGACCTAGTTCGGTTTCAATGAGTCGGTAGGCGATCGCATTATCGAAGGGTGGTAACTGGTCTTGCAATTTTACCAGTTCTTCTAAGAAATCTTTACGTATTAAATCCGGTCGCGTTGATAAAGCTTGACCTACTTTAATAAAAGTCGGCCCCAAACGTGTTAATAACTCCCGTAGTTGAGCAGCTCGTTTGAGTTTGTTTTGCTCGACTTGATTTTGCCACTCATCCCACTTCAAACTCAAGATAAATGTGGCAAAAGACCAAATAATCCTTAGCGCCCGTCTCCAAGCAAGCCAAGGACGATAGCGGTAAAACTTTGCGATCTCATCAGGATCGTAGCGTCGATTATTTTGTTTAGGGGTTTGCAGGCTCACTCCCTTATTTACCTCTTCATTTAAAATAAGAATTTGCTTTCTGTAAACCGGATATGGTTTCCTTCCAGCTCAACAAATACTTACCTGACTATTTCTCTGTAGCTTTGTAGAATTTAGTCAAGCTTTACTAAAAGTTACTTTGTTATCTTTTATTTTATATTAATACATAAAAGTATATATACTTATGACCAGAGAGATAATTTTTTGATGTTAGCCATCTCAACTATCTATCCAGTATTAATTTTATCGTGTAGTTCAGTCTGTCGTCATGAGAAAAACGCTTCAGTTTGCTTAGTTTTAGATTAAAATCTTTATCAAAGGGTTGAGTATAATTTAAAACTTTATAATAATCAAGTGAGTACTTGCACTTATGTATTAGGAAGATAAAACAAATTGAGATTTCCTGATCCCTGAATTTAGGGGCTTAAGGGATCAAAGTTAAACTTATCGCTCTCAAATTAATCTAACTAGCTATTTGATGAGAATTCCAGCGTTTTTAAAACACGGGCGATCGCTTGTATCTTAGCTACGAGCATCACAATAGATTTACGAAGTTAAATCATATTTTTAAAGTTTTATTTAGAAAGATTATGAATTGCAAAATAAGTAGATTTTGTTTAGTAATTGTGATGTTTATTTAGACTCCTTGCAGCAACATCCGCCTCCACGTTTGGATGTTTCGCGCAGCCTGTAGCAACATCCACCTTCCTTGCAGCAACATCCGCCTTCACGTTTAGGTGTTTCGCGCAGCCTGTAGCAACATCCGCCTTCCTTGCAGCAACATCCGCCTTCACGTTTAGGTGTTTCGCGCAGCCTGTAGCAACATCCGCCTTCACGTTATGTGTAAATTAAATTACAATAAGGTAGGTTGAAAACCCTTAACCTAAAGGCATGTCCATCCACCACACTGGCTCACCTATCAAAATCAATTTGGTGAACTACTACTATTGCCAGGAGCCTGCAATTTTGTTTGTAGAGTTGAGCAACTGTTCGGCTTACACCTACCAAGCTACCCAACTCAGGTTTATTTTCGGATACTGTTACCAGTATCACAGGAATAGGTCTGGACTCTTCTTCGGCACGCTCGACGCATTCCCATACGCCGACTCTGGCACAGAAGAGCGCTCGCAGCGGAAACAACAACCCGAAACCCGATGTTGTTGTTCCTATTGTCCGGATTGTCGTTGTTGTTACGACACGCAGAACGGCAATTCCTTGGATTGTTGTTCCAGGAACCACCGCGCAGCATCCGGAAGTGCCTACCCCTTCTTCACCCTCTCGTAAATACAAGAGATGCGAATATCTTTTGACGTAGCTGCCAACTATCTCCATGAGCAAGGTGAGCTTGCCAACTTTGAATTGAGCAATCCACGTCTTGAAATTCGATTTTACCTTGAGCATAGTCCCTTTGGAGCTGCTGTAATCTCCGCCGTCCCCTTCGCAAGTTCTCAGAACGTACTCGGATTGTATTTGGCAGAATACGAAATCCTAGAAAACTTGCCCCGTGTCGGGTTTCAAATAATTGGCTTTTCACTGGATGAAGCTTTAGCCTGAGATTAACCAAGTATTCTTCTATTGCTACTCGTGCTTCACTGAGAAATCCATAATCATCTGCAAACAAAGCAAAATCATCAACGTAGCGGACATATTTTTTTGCTTTGAGTTGCTCTTTAATAAAGTGGTCTAAACTATTGAGGTAGACATTCGCGAAGAATTGACTACTAAGGTTGCCTATTGGTAATCCTTTTCGGCGTTGTAAAGGTGATAATAAATTATCGCCAAGAAAATGTTCCATCACAGATTCTTGAGGATTACTCCTATTGATAATCGTATCTATTAACCACAAAGTATCGTCACATTTGATTTTGCGACGCAAAAGGGATTTGAGAATTTCATGGTCAATACTGGGAAAATATTTCTTAATATCGCACTGCAAAATATAGCGACTAGAACGAGCAAAGCTAGTAAAGCGACGCAAAGCTTTGTGAGTACCAAAACCTAAACGATTAGCATAGGAATCAGCAATAAAAGTTCTCTCGAAAATTGGAACTATGATATTGCACAAAGCATGATGTACTACTCTGTCTCGGTACGGTGCAGCAGAAATCAGGCGAGGTTTGGGTTCACAAATTTCAAAAGTTTTATAGCGTCCTGGGTGGTAAGTTTTTGATTCTAATTCACTCTTGATTTTTGCTAGTTTTGCTTCCCGGTTATAATTAAATTTCAAAATCTTCTCGCGAAATCGTTTCCCTCTTTGCGCCTGATGTGCTGCTAACACTAAATTGGCAAAATCTGTAATTTGTGGGTAAAGATTTCCGTATCGTTTCATCTGTTACCCTTTTGGCGTTGTTGTCTCATCCAACCACCCAGTTCATTACCAATTTCATTGATCAGTTGACCAGCATATTCATATCGTCGCTCATCGAATTGTTGGAAATCAAATAATAATCTGGTTTGATGACGCAAGGTGTCTAACTTAGCGTTTAACAATTCGAGTTGAGGCAACTTTTCTTGAGTGTATCGTGCTAAAATCAAGCCTTCCAGCAGGTCATAAAGTCCCGCTATCATTCTGTCCCCTAAAGTAAATTTATGTTTTCTGGGCAGACGATTTAAAATCGGCACATACCATTTAATCAGGTCATAGGTCTTTTGAATAATCGGTAAATCTTGCATTTTGTCAAAAACAAATTTTTAGTCTGTATAATTGTCTTGACAAAATTTACCACTTCTTAGATACTATTGATAGTCGTGCAAAAATTAAAAAATTATCGACCGCCTTCGGCGGAGGGTAAGAGTAAAAGAAAAAGGGTAGAGAGCTAAAGGGCAAAAGTGTAAAGAATTATGTCCCCGCAGCGGAAACAACAACCCGAAACCCGATGAGGCCGTCCCCACCGTCCGGATAGCCGTTGAAGTAACGACACGCAGAACGGCAATACCCCGGATTGAAGCTCCAGGAACCACCGCGCAGCATCCGTGCATAATTATGCCTATCATTAGTATTAATATCTATCCAAGCACTACCATCTTTTGGGGCGTACTCGTAACTGCTGTGCCAATGGTCAGCACACCATTCCCAGACTAACCCGTGCATATCAAACAAACCAAAGGTATTCGCTACTTTAAAGCTGCCTACTGATGTTGTCTGATTCCTGGACTTACCTTTAGGACTATCACCGTAGGTTACTTCAGCATTGTAATTTGCTAAATTAGATGTGATAGTTCCCCCAAAGTGAAACGGAGTTGTCGTGCCTGCTCTACAAGCGTACTCCCACTCAGCTTCACTAGGAAGTCGGTAGTGTTTTCCCGTATGTTTGGATAGTCTATCACAAAACTCCACCGCTTCATACCAAGAAATTTGTTCTACTGGTAAATTATCGCCTTTAAAGTGTGATGGGTCGGGGTCAAGTTCTCGGTTGATTTGCTCTAGAGCAGCCACAACCTGCCATTGTGCCTGGGTTATGGGATATTTACCCATAAAAAAAGATGGAACAGTCACTTCATGCTGGGGACTTTCGTTATGGTAACGTTCCGCTTCAGTTTCCGGTGAACCCATCATAAATGTACCACCTGGGATGGACACCATTTCTAAAGTGATATTATTACCAAGGTTTTCGGTGAAGTATTTTGCTTGTTTAGTCTCGCGTTTAGTTATTTTTCCTTTGGCGTTAACAGTGACAACCTCAAATGTAAAAGTTTGAGCAGGAATAAAAGAAAAAGTCACCTCAGCAATCGTCGGCGAATTTCCTAGTTGATGACGTAGCTTGTTCAGTTGTGCTTTTGCGCCTGAGTAATCACCACGAGCTGATTGTCCCATGCTTTGAGCTAAGGTTAATAAAGGCTCAAAGCCCGCATTTTCTAAAGGTTTTTCTAAAGTTTCCACCAAAAATGCTATTTGTGGCCAGTCATCTTGGTGTCGCTGCTGGAGCATTTTGGCTAATTTTTCGGTAATTTGTTTAGCTGCTTGGGTTGGTTCAACATAAGATAAAGCAGTCCATTTTTGAGCTTGAATTAGATTGTGATCTCCATGATTAATTTGTAGTTCAATATAATTCAGCAAAAAATTGGATAGTTGTTTTAAACGCTCGGAAGCGAGATGACTTAACAGCACTTGTCGCACTGTAATATCTATTTCATAAAGCTCTTGACCCACCTCATAGCAAAAACCAGACAAAAGCAAATCCGTTACCGCTACCCAAGGAACTTGCAGCTTCAATTCAGTAATTAAATAATCGCGTAAACGATACAGTAAATCAGGAGTCAAAGCCAAAGGAAAAGCCGCATGACGAGCAAATTCTAGGTGTGCAGGGGTAACGTGTCTACTCTGACTCCAAGCATCGATACGTTCTTTTGCTGCTTGAATTTTCGGGTCTGGTTCTAGTGAGGTTGAGTGAATCATCGTAATACTCTCAGAGCATTTTCAAACCCAGATAAATCAGCAGGAAACATTTGAATTATATTGGCAATAGCTTCAGAAGTTGTATTTTGCCAATAAATTTTTGGCAGGGGATTTATCCAAACTAAAGCTTTACATCGCTGTCGTAAATTTTGCAATAATTCTTGCGTTTTATCAATTCTTTTCATCATGAAATTACCACGGGCTGCTCCCCCATCACTAAAAATTAAGATAATTGTGCGATGAGGATGAAAATCTTGAATTACCTGATTCACAGGTATTTCAGTTTCAAATTGGGGGTCACAATAAAACATACGCCTGGGATAATTATTGAAGTAATAACAATTGTTTGTGTCTACACACCCAATTTCCCTAGCGGTTTCGACTAATAAACCTGATAAAACATGAAAAGGCTGCATAGAGCCTTTTTGATCAATTAATAAGACAAGTTTACCGGATTTGAGTAAACGAGGTCTTTGTACGGGATGAAAAAATTTCCCGTGCTTTTTAATTTGCTCTATAGTAGCAGCCACATCTAACTCTCGCCTCAGTCCTTGTCGCGTCAGACGATGTAAACTATCCCAACCTTGCTGCATTTGTTGTTTGGTTACAGGTAAATACTCTTTAAGTAAACCAGAAGGTTTGAAAGTAGATAATTCTTGGGCTTTTCCGATTCGTACTGCTTGAACAATTTTCTCAGCATCACCAGTATTTGTATCTATACTTGTATCTATAGGAGGAGGAAAGAAGAAGTATTCAGGTTCATTGTCAGAATATTGAGGTGGTTTATCAGGTGGTTTATTGTTAATTGGTTCTGGAAGTAAATTATCTGGTTTTTTGAAAATAGGTTCGGGTTTCTCTTTGACTAATGTTTTTCTAGTAAAAACATCATCAAAAATATCATCAAAAATGACTGAAAACTCCAGTCGTTGACTAGCAGATTTCACCCATAAAAGTTTACATAATTGTTTGAGACTGTCTCGACTAGGAACTCCTAAACTAAAAACTGATGCTTCGGAACTGTCATAATCATGTAATAATACCTGTAACAATAAATTATAATCATCCACACCAATCGGAAATTTTGCCTCCCGCAATCGGATGAATAATTTATAGAGAGGTAAGTTACATTCATTCATGACCTAATTCCCCAGCAAACTCACAGTCATCTCGACTTTTAAACAATGTATTGGGGTAAGGTATTTGTTCTTGCAAAAGCAAAGTTTCTAAATCTTTAGCATTATTTGAATTTAATTCCAGTGCATTTAACCAATCTATAAATTCACTCGTACTAACTTTTTTCCCAAACTCCCCTTTATATTCCTCCATTTTTTGACGAACATCACAAAACCTGCTAACAGATGTCTCTATGATTTGTTTTGTCCATTTTCTTCTGTTACCAAAACGTGCTGTAACAATTTCTTGTAATTTATCTGGCTTCGGAAACTCTATATAGCAATAAATACACCGCCTCAAAAAAGCATCTGATAATTTTCTTTGACCATTACTAGTAATAAAAATAATTGGTTGATAATCTGGATTAACTCTAATTTCTTCTCCAGTTTCTTTAACAAAAAACCGTTTTTCTTCCAGTTCTAAGAGGGTGTTTGAAAAGTTTTGATGGGTCAAAATTTATGCTAATCGCCTCAGCATGATGCGAATCATGGCAAGGTAGATAAACGTCTCTGATGTTTCGGGTAATAACTCATAGTCTCTAATCTTCCAAATAAATGCGCTTACGCGTTAGAGCGCAATGAAATTAATACCTTAACAGGGCGAGTCCGCAGCATGAAGAATACTTTAGTTTTACCTAAGTGGTTAGACTATACTACTTGGGATAGTCCGCGTTGGAAAACAGCGATCGCCCGTAAGTCCATGTCGATGCCAATGCGAATGGCACGCGAAGCCTCTGTGATTACAACAGCCACCTCCGTCTTAGATATGGGCTGTGGTCGCGGCAACGATGTCGATTTCTTGAGACAACAAAAGATCCAAAAAGGCTACCGCAGCCATCAACGTCAAGTGCAAATTCTCTTGGGGTATCGCCGTGCATCACCTTTGGATCTTCTAGCCTTAGAGCAATGGCTGTTAGAGCGGGCCCTAGAACATGATAAGCCAATGCTGCTTTTTGAAATGACTTGCCAGCATCTCCAGCACAATAAAATTGTTCGCATTGGAACCACGCGAATCGCTAAAATGGTTTCGACGGCTCGGCAGCAAGCTCAAGAATTCATTTATCAGACACTCAGTCCCTTGCTTAGTCAAGAGCTATGCAATATTTTGGATAAGTTACTTGAGGTGGACGATACCTTGAAGCGAACTCGCTTGTCCTGGTTGCAGCGAACACCTAATTTGATCTGCTGGGACTGCAATTCTCGCCCCGGATTCGCGACCTGCCAGACCAACAGCTTTATCGCACAAGCCAGATTCAGTTAGATAATTACCCAAAACTCAAAAGTTATTTCCAAGAAGTCATTAATTTTGAGCGTATCCTGACGCACTGGGATGAAATGCTTCGATTAGCTGGCTCATTAAAAATGGGATGGGTTACTGCTTCACTTATAGTGCAAAAGCTTCAAGCTTATCCACGACAACATCCACTCACTCGCGCACTTATTGAATATGGCAGGCTAATTAAAACTATTCACATTTTACGTTGGTATGCCTCGGAAGTAAATCGACGCAGAATCAATCGGCAACTCAATAAAGGGGAAGCTTTGCATAGCTTACGCTCTCATCTGTGCTATGCCAACTCTGGCGAAATTCGGGGACAATCTGATGAGCAACTCCGATTGGCAGGTAGGCTGCTTAAACCTCGTTACCAATGCGATCATCATTTGGAACACAGTCTACATTGAGAGAGTCATGCAGCAGCTTCAACAAGAGGGATGGATTCTTAACAACGAAGACTTAATGCACATTTGGCCAACCCGTCATGCTCATATCAATGTTTATGGGAAATATCATTTTGAGCTTGAGTATGTTGGAAAGAAACGTCCTTTCAGAACCCTGTCCCAGTCTGCTTTCTAGGCTTAGCGACCAAAATTTCTCCATTGCTATACAAAGGCGTTAATCGACGCGACAACGTGGAGTGATCTGGAACTTGTAGCTCAATCCCCATGAGCATGAATAGCGACTCCAAAAACCCCTCGGCTTGCCGCCCAGGTAAATGAAACACCCCTTGGATTGTCCCCATTGTCGCGTAGACGCTCTTAGCGGCTTGTCGTCAGACATCGCCACATCAGAGTAATAATTTAAATCTTCTGCACGCATTAATTCTAAGTGTGTAAAAGCTCGAATTGCGCTAAAAAAATGAGTTTTTATTGCTTCAGTCGTTCTGACCATAAATTGACCAATACCACATAGTTGTTTAATAGCTCTGTGGTAACACTCAATTCCCCAATGAATAGAATGTAGTTCCTTAAATTCTGTTCTTGAAATTGACTTTAGTGTATCTTTTTCAGGAGTATACATGATGTAATATCTGGAAGTTTCGTTTTTGAAACTTCTCTGAAATACCCTTACTTGACCAAAATTTTTCAGATACACTATTAAACCATCTTCGGGAATTTCTAAATTTTGGACTTGGGTAAAATTTTTACCATCAACCGAACACGAGCGATTTCTAGCACACCAGTTAAAAACCCTAATTGCTTGTTTTTCAGTAACTTCAGGTTTTCTTGGCTGGAATACCAAGCATCAGTAGTGACTGTTTTCGGCTTTAAACCCCACTCCAAAACTTCATTAATCATCTCTCGTAAATAGTCATTTTTTGTTTTCCCCTCCTGTTTGTTATAAATGCGATAATTTACAGGTACAGATTTACCTGACGAATCCGTGTAGTACAAGGTGATTAACTGAATTCCTTTGACGGCACGGTGATGTCTACCTGAATGATAGTAACCAATTAATTCTGTGATTTTTGGATCACTATGAGGCTTATCAATTACCGTATCATCTCCGCTTAAAGTACCTCCAATTAAATTGATATTTGGCTTAATTTCTTCAAATAAGTCCTTAGGTTCGTATCGCTCACGCAGTAAAAATCTGTTGACGCTATCATGAGATATATCTTCCATTATCTCGGCCAGACGTGTGCAACCTTGATACTTTGATTCTGCCAGTAGAAACAGAGTATAAGTGTTCAAGTCACATTTAGCGGTTGATGGTTTAGTAATTGCTCTGATTGTCCGAACCCTAAACATAGTCAAGTAAATTATCTGTTTTTCACGCCTCTGGTAACTGGCGAACGCTGGTTTTTTTCTGCATTTTTCTTATACACTTTTTGTCTTGCTTGTCAATGCGTAATATCACCGCTGCGCGTCTACAATAAGTTAAGCTTTTTGGCGATTTTTGCATAAGTCCTGAATGAAGAGTTTCAGCAACTCTTGCATTGAATGAGTTAAAGTACTCATCCGAACCGTATTGCATCTACCTAAACCTTTCAGATGATGAAATTAAGCAAATAATAATTCCTTCTTAAACTTCTAGTGAGATTTATGGAGTCAGGAAAAAGCAATGTTGCGTAAGTAACTTAAATTGACTTCTACTGATCCTGGAGGCTTAATGGCTAATTTGTTCTTCTCAGAATATATAGAAGGAAGCAGTAATAATAAAGCACTAGAAATTTATAACGGTACTGGTGCTGCCATTGACTTGAGTTTAGAAGGCTACGTGATCCAAATGTATTTTAACGGTAGCACTTCTGCTGGTTTGACAATTAATCTAACTGGTACAGTCGCAGATAACGATGTCTTCGTGCTTGCTCAAAGTAGCGCCAGTGCAGTAATTCTTGGTCAAGCAGATCAAACCAATGGCGCAGGATGGTTCAATGGTGATGATGCGATCGTCCTGCGTCAAGGTGGTGTTAATGGCGCAATCATTGATTCTATTGGTCAAATTGGTTTTGACCCAGGTACTGAGTGGGGAAGTGGACTAACTAGTACAGCAGATAATACCCTGCGTCGCAAAAGTGGTTTGATCAATGGTGATACTAATCCCTTTGATGTTTTTGATCCAACTTTGGAATGGGATGGTTACGCTACTGATACCTTCGATAATTTAGGATTTTACACAACAAATGGTGGTGGAACACCGTCGCTAAGTTTGAGTGTTTTTCCCACTAGCTTTTCAGAAGCAGCAGGAAACAATGCGGCGATTGGTACAGTTACTCGTACGGGAAGCACAGATAACGCTCTGAGTGTGACTTTAACTAGCAATGATATTAGTGAGGCAACTGTTCCCACAACAGTAGAAATTGCGGCTGGACAAACTTCAGCAACATTTAATATTACTGCTGTGGATGATGCGATCGCAGATGGTTCACAAACCGTCACTCTTACCACCACTGCATCTGGATTTACCAACGGTACAACCACCGTCACCGTCACAGATAATGAAGTCACGGCTGGGAATATCCGTATCCATGATATCCAAGGTGCTAGCCACATTTCACCCCTAGTTGGTCAAACAGTTAGCAATGTTCCTGGTATTGTCACAGCAGTTGTTTCTAATGGCTTTTATTTACAAGATCCCAATCCTGACAACAATGATGCGACTTCCGAAGGGATTTTTGTCTTCACTTCTTCTGCACCCACACTCACCGTTGGCGCTTCGATTTTAGTTAGTGGTACAGTAACAGAGTTTCGTCCTGGTGGTTCTGGCGGTACTAACAATCTTTCGATCACCGAAATTAGCAACAATCCAACTATCACTGTACTGTCAAACGGTAACTCTTTACCCACAGCGACAATTCTGGGTGACGGTGGACGAACAATTCCCACAAAGGTGATAGAAGACGATGCAACTGGTAATGTAGAAACTAGCGGCACTTTTGATCCGTCCCAAGATGGGATTGACTTCTACGAAAGTGTAGAAGGAATGCGAGTGCAGGTGAATAATCCAGTAGCAGTCGGCCCTACTAATGATTTTGGTGAAATCCCTGTACTTGCTGATAATGGTGTCAATGCTAACACCCGTACAAGTCGTGGCGGAATTGTCATTCAGCCTGGAGATTTTAACCCAGAACGCATTATTATTGATGATGTCATCATTACTAATGAACCAAAAGTAAATGTGGGCGATCGCTTTAATGGTTCAGTTACGGGTGTAATCGATTACAGCTTTGGTAACTTTAAGCTCTTAAATACCACATCTTTACCAAGTGTAACTCCTAGTGGTCTGACTCGCGAGACAACAACAATTACAGCCAGTGAAGATAAACTAACCGTTGCCACCTTCAACGTTGAAAACCTCGATCCTGGTGATGGTAGTGACAAGTTTACTAGCTTGGCAAATGCGATTGTTAACAATCTCAAGTCACCAGATATCATCAGTTTAGAAGAGGTGCAAGACAACAACGGCGCTACAAATGACTCTGTTGTTGATGCAAATTTAACTTACCAAACTTTAATTAATGCGATCGCAGCTGCTGGTGGCCCTACTTACGAGTACCGTCAAATTAATCCGGTGGATGACCAAGATGGCGGTGAGCCAGGTGGTAATATTCGTGTTGGTTTTTTATATAATCCCAACCGCGTAGATTTTGTAAATCGTCCAGGTGGGACATCGACGACTAATACAACAGTCGTGAATGGCGAACTTTCAGCTAGTCCTGGTCGTCTGATTGACACCGACCTCTCAGATGGTGATGCTTTTGCTAATAGCCGTAAGCCTTTGGTGGGTGAGTTTGTCTTCAATGGCAATACAGTATTTGTAGTAGCCAACCACTTTAATTCTAAAGGTGGCGACCAACCCTTATTCGGACGCTTCCAACCGCCAACACTCAGTTCTGAAGCACAACGCACACAACAAGCCCAAATTGTCAATAATTTTGTAGACAGCGTTTTAGCAGCAGACCCCAACGCTAATGTTGTGGTCATGGGTGATCTCAACGACTTCCAGTTTTCCAATCCCATTACAACCTTGAAAGGTGGTGTCCTGACTGACTTAGTTGATACTCTGCCAGTAAATGAACAGTACACTTACGTCTTTGACGGTAACTCCCAAGTACTTGACCACATTTTGGTGAGTAACAATTTAGTCAGTGGATCTGGATTCGATGTTGTGCATATTAACTCTGAGTTTGCTGATCAAGTCAGCGACCATGATCCGGTGATGGCAAGCTTTAAACTATCTCAGGTATACAACGAAATTGTTGGTACACCAGGCAATGATAATCTCGTCGGAACAGCCGCAAGCGATCGCATTCGGGGTTTAGAAAAAAATGATACTCTCACAGGCTTAGGTGGTAACGATCTTTTAGAAGGTGATGAAGGCAACGACACCATCTATGGTGGTGATGGTAATGATACTATTTACGGTGGTGAAAGCAATGATCAGCTGTATGGCGAAGCTGGGAATGACACCATTTATGGTGGAGATGGCAACGATCAAATAGAGGGTGGTGACGGTAACGATATTATCTATGCTGGTCAAGGCAATGATCAAATTTCCACTGGCAATGGTAATGACATAATTTATGCTGAAGCTGGTAATAATAAAATTGACTCAGGTTCAGGCTTCGATAAAGTATTTAGTGGCAGTGGTCGTGATACCTTGGTGCTAACTGCTGGCGAAGGATTTGATCAGATTGAAAACTTCGTATTCACAGAAGATCGAATCGAGTTAAGTGGCTTAAATTTTGCAGACATCACAATTACCCAAGGTACTGGCGCAGATGCAAATAACACACTGATCAGTGTGACGAGTACTGGTGATCTGTTAGCTTCTCTGATTGGAGTACAAGCAAACACGCTCACAAGTTCTGTCTTCAGCGCAAATTAAGTAAGTAGGGGAGGCAAAAAGCGGCGTGGAGGTTCCTCCCGCTTTATCCGCCCTTCGGGCAAGGCAGAGGGCAGGAGGCAGAAGGAAAGAAAAGTTTTAAGGTATGCCTTTTTGCCTTGCCCACTTGGGTTGAATGGCACTAAGAAAAGCGGAAAGGCTTATCAATTAAGCAGTTTGTAATTGTTGGCGTAATTTGTGCCGGGGTTTAGTCATAAAGGGGTAAGCTTTGGGTCGGCGTTTAGTCTGAACTTCCCCAATTGACAAAAGGCGTATGCTGTGAATAATAAAGCTTTTGAAGATTTCCGTTCTCGGTTTACTGGGTACAAATTAGGGAAACACCAAGCAAATTTAAAGCCTTTTGTTGCACTCTTGTAGGTTCAGTAATCTTATCAAAAACGAAACTGGCACCTTCAATAGTTGATTGAATTCGGTTTAGAGCAATAGTCCCTAAATCTGCTAATAAAGTTTGGAAACTATGAACGGGTAAATTATCCGAATTCCTCTTAGTTCTAGCTTTAGCTTCAGCAGCATCACTTAAAGCTGCACATACAACCGATTTTTGTTTGAGTCGAGCCGACTCCCAATCATCCTCATCAAAAAGAATTGGGGCTAATACTGAGCGCATATGCCATTCAACATAATAGGCTAACATGCATAAAAATACATGTGCCTTAACTCGTTCGCTTGTATGATGATAAATCGGTCGAATTTTTAAATCTACGGTTTTAAAACTACGAAAAGCTTGTTCAACTTGAGAAAGACTCTTATAAGCTTTAACAGTTTGTTGTGGTGATAAAACTTCTTGTTCAACCGAAGTACGAATCACATACAAACCATCTAGTGCCGCTTCACGTTCAATACTTTTTTGGTTTCGCTCATAGTGAAAGCTATCTGCTTGAATATCCAAGTGAAAATGCTTACCAACTTGATAACGATTGAGGACCTCTCCCACCTTGAGAGCGATATTAGACTCTCCCTTTAAACGGCGTTTTTCTCTAGTTGTGGCAGCAACAATTTTATCTAATTCTTTTTCCGTCGCTGCTAATAATTCTTCCCTTGTTTTTGCCCTATCCGCAGCCAACATGGGATTACGGCAAGCAATTAACCTTTCTTGTGGATAATCATCAGACGATATTTCAGCGATGTTTTGCTCATCAAATAAAGATAATTGAATACACTCTTGTTCAACCAGGGAGCGGATTTGCGAAGAACGTAATGCACTAATCCAATCAAGAGAACCAACTTGTTTAAAGTGTTTTTTTATCGTTGTTGAGGAAATTATTCCCCGGTCTCCAACCCAAATTATTTGTTTGATACCGAATCGGGAAGTTAGTTTTTCAATTTGATTTGTTAACGTTGTCGGGTCAGCAGTATTACCCTCAAATACTTCCACTGCAATTGGGCAACCTTTCTCATTGCAAAGCAACCCAAATACTATCTGTAATTTTCCTTTCTTACCATCACGATTATAACCATATCGAGCTAATGGACAAGATTTACCCTCAAAATAACTACTTGATACATCGTAAAGGACTAATGTCGATGATGCTAAATGTTTAGCTGCCAGACTATTTTCAATTTTTTGTTGTCTTGATAACAACCAATCCATTGCCAGATATAATTCATCTTCATCCGCACTATTAAGTCCTAATGTTTCCCCAATACTTGAAAAACATGTTTCATCACTTAGTCCTCTGGCTGTGGCCAATTTTGAGCGTGGGTCGATAATACGCGCTATTATCATTGCCAATACTAATCTTCTTTCTCTACTATTTTCCTCACTAATTAGGTTATGCAAACCAGTATTTTTGAGACTTCCTAATACTGCTGCAACATGACCGTGTGGGCGAGAGCGAGTTATCTTAAAAGAGTTCGGTAAGCTTTCGATTGTTACCCCACCTTTTAACAATGATTGTAGCCCATCAACTGCATGGTCGGGCAATTTTGATAAGTTTGCCAGGGTGCGTTTACGCACTTTTCCACCTTCGCGATAGGATTCGCGCAGCAGTACAGCAGGGGGAGAGTTTCTGTTAGGGACACGTTCTACATACATGTCTACAATTATCTCATTTTTCACCTCACACAAATTTAAATAAAATCTTAAATTACATGGGTACGACGATTCGACTTTCAAAGCCTGTATTCTTCTCTATACAAGCTTTTGAATACTATTTAGTACATTTGCACCGGGGGAAGTTCAGTTTAATACGTGCGACACCTCGGTTATTATACGCTTCTGCAAAATTCGGATTCGTCACTTACATTTGGCTTAGGAACAAGGGCAGGCTTGAGACCTCCACCATTTTCTGTGGGCCAATTGGAATATTCAATTGAAGCCTGCCCTTGTTCTTGCCTTCGCCCCTCATCACTGCGTTATCAAATAGTTGAATCGCCTGAGAGAATCTTTCTATTTGAAGCTGTATCATTCCTATTTGATTATGAACTTCTGCAAAATTAGGGTTGAGTTTTAATGCTTGCTCGAAACATTCTATTACTCCATCCAAATTCCCTGATTTCAAGTGTTCAAGCCCTTGATTATAGTAGACTTGCGCTTGTTCTAAATTAGCTGTATCCATAATTTCTCAGTAAATAACAAATACTTCTTTGTGCAGAGTAGCTGATTTTTATAGCGATCGCTATAAGATTGATTGTTCTTGCTCTAAACTCTTTTTTTGTGTTGAAACTGTCTTTTGGATTGTAGTTTCCATCTGGGGTAAATTGCGCCGCTCAAACTCTCCAGTCTCTGGAATATACGCTACTACAGCTTTTCCTAAAGAACTAGCATAGTCAATGATTGGGGCTGTTTCTATACTATCGATGCCAATAACTATATCGTTCGGCTGCTCCAAAAGTTGCATTGCATTTTTTACAGACGTTGCAGCAGATAACTCAATCTTGATATCGCGACGCGATCGCGCTACCTCTGAAATTGTCTTTACAACAACAGAGGGGCTATCTGACTTGTACGGCGAAGCATCTACGAAATGGACTGTATCATAACCCTGCTCAACTGCGCGGTTAATGGCACGTTTAACCATATTACACATTACCTGTTCGGTTCTCTGGTGAAGCGATCGCTCGACGGGTGCTTCAAAAAATACAACAGTGGCGACTCGTTTCTGCTCTTTTTGACCAACCTGCTGTTGTGTGCTTTCAACATCTGAATACTTGACAGTAGTTGGGTCAATGACTATATCAGCATAACTAGCAGGAGCATGATTAACAGTACCCGTGAAAGTAAAGCCGTGAAGTTGTCTGCCTATCTCTGCTAGTCTCTGTTGTAAAAAAGTTACTGATTGCTTATTCAAAATTCCCAATACTTTGTCTCCTACCAAAGCAAATACTTTCGGTGGTTGACGTGGATTAGTCTGTCGCAAGTCAATAGTTATATTAGTTTTCTCTCCTTGCCATTGACGATTCGCAAAAGCATATTTATCAACACCATCAATCTGTAACTTATTCTCAGGATTTTTCAAGCTGGTAATAACAACGCTAGTACTAGCACAAGAACTAACAGTTGCGCGAGCTTCACATCCAGGCAATAAATGGGGAGAACGAGTATCAAGTGTACCAAACTTTTTACCTTCTACTATTACCCAACGAGCAGTTTGACTCGGCTCACGGGGATGAGGGCCATTCTCAAACTTAATTGCAACTTTTTCACCTTTAAAATTTCTGTTGGCATACTCATTAAATTGAGTACCAATTACCTTCATCTGAGTAAATTGCAACTGCTTTAGTTGATTTTCTACCGTCTCCGGGAAAACAGTGAACGCTACACCAGCCCGGCGCATCCCATATTTTTCTTCAGTGTGGCTCACATCATGAATAGCCGCTGCTAGCTGCAACCTTTCTGCTTCTGGAGTATTATTTTTTACTGATTCTAGATATTCTTTAGTTTGCTGTTTCAAGGCATCTATCATGCCATCACTAATGCCAAAATGAAATTCTACCTTACCCTGTTTAATTGACATTCCAGGTTTGAGGTCATGTTCGGACATAGACTTCATGCTAATTGTGCCAATAGGAATATCTATCTCTTTACCATCTGGAGTTTGAAATTTGGCTTGAGCAAATAGAGGATGGGGAATTTTTTTAGTTGGTTCTCTCGATAAAATTTTAATACTGAGTTCTGAATGATTCCAAAATGTTGGATCTTTTGCTATATCGTAATTAATTAAATTAGTAATTTCTAACTTTTTACCACTTAGTGGAGAAGTAATGATCATGTAAGGGCCAGGTTCTAACTTTTTTCTTGACTCCAGTTCAATACGTTGCTTGACAATAGAGTTATAATTTTTCTTTATTTCTTGAGCATATTCTTTCTGTGAGGAAGTAAACTCTAATTCCGGATAAAAGCTTCTAAATTGTTCAATAGGTCTGGCTATTAGTTTGCACTGCTCAAAGATTTGATTTGTTTGCTTAATCATTAAATCAATAGGGCTATAGCCATTGGTCTTCATACCCCTATCTGTAAAAGCTTCTGAATTTTTCTTATCATTCAGCCACTCTACTTCTTTGTAAGCTGTTATAGCCTGACAGTATTGGATAATTGAATCATCAGGTCGCAATGCACTTTTAGGCCCATCGGTAGCTACTTGTAGTTCATTCCCAAGTTCAGCTACACAATCTTTCAATAATTTTTTAAACGACTGCAATTGTTGTTCTATTTGATTCTCATCCTTAGTCCGCACTTGGGTAATCTTATATATTTGGTCTAATATCTTATTCGGTATTTGCAATTTACCTGTTTCATGTCTGACTAGCACCTTACCTAAATGCACTAATACTTTTTTGAGATAATCAGGTTTTTCTGCTTAAGGCATTGCATCAATTTCACATTGCAGTGCAACATTTTTTTGAATATCATTGGCAATGATTCCAATTTTATTCTACATTGCTGATACAGCAATTTCTTCAAATGTCCCTTGATAAGGAACTTTAGTTTTTTTGACTATATCAGGATAACGATTTGATGGTAAAATTTTCTCTTTAACTTCTGCTGCCAGTTTTGAAAAATCTTCACTTGGAGCAAAAGCTAGGAGATCGCCATCAAAATCACACTGCATATTATCCATTGCAGTTTTCGGATGTATGTAAACACATCCATTTAACATTTCTGATAGATGTTTGTTTTTTAAAGTAATCACGCCATTTGAGTTAATTAATGGCGAACGAGTCACTATAATTTCTTCTCCCTCTGCTATATAAGGTATACAAATTTCGTCCAACTCTAAGTCTAAACTTGGTTGAGCAAGACCAGATGTAAACTTAATAGAGCGTCCAGTAGCAATTTCTACCCATTGTTTTCGGGCAAATTCTTGAAGTTCAGCTACAATTTTGGGATGTTCGATTAGCTGACAATAACCTAACAAATCAGCGCAATCTTCCAGGTTTTCTTTGAAATGGTAAATTGATTCTGGGTAAGGTATTCTCTGCTAGTCAGATGCAAATCTGATGTTTTTCTTAATCATTTAAACTGTCTCACGTTAAGCAGAATATTGGTTTATATACCCAATTGATTTACCATTACATGACACATAATTTTTATTGTAATTACCATCAAATGTATATCCAGAAAACTGAGGTGATTCACAATATTTTTTGAACCATTCTTTAGCTGACTCATCAGTATTAAAAGTTTGGTTGTTTGCCTGTTCTGGAGACAGCTGACAAACTTCTTTACTATACAAACTACATATATATTTTGGCATTGGCTATTTCTCCTTAGATTACGGCTCAACAAACTTGCGCTTTTCGGGCGGAACAGCCCAAATTAAACAATGTCCAGACTTAGCTTTGCGTCCATAGTAGGAAAGAACAACACCTAACTTTTGGGTGTCCTTAATACAGTTTCCATTATCTAGATACCCCCTGTTCCAATCAATCAAATCTTTGGCGAACTTCCCTTCCTTTGACGTCGCCCACTTCAGAGCCTCCAACTCCTTCCAAGTTAAGGAGCTTGACTGCACCTGTGTATATCCCCCACCCAACATTCCCATAATCGGACTAGTAATCCAACTAGGCACAACCAAGCCCATTATGAAGCCAAAGCCCAAGATTAACAACAACAAGATAGTAGCGGGAGTCACGCTTGTCAGAATATTCTTACCTTCTTGTAATAGCGTTTTGTGAATTAAAGCATAGGCAGAACGCTCGATCGCTACTTTCTGTCGCTCGACAGTTACTTGTTCCACTAGTTCTAGGGTTTTAACTAAGTCTTGGTTCCAATGCTGGAAAAGCGCCTGCAAAGTGTCCGGCGCATTTTCTAACATTGCTTCTAGCTTTCCGGTAGCAATCAATATCAAAAATAACGGGTCATCTTGAGACAGCCCACAACTAAAAGCAAAATCCACTACCCGTCGCTTGAAAGCTTCACTTTTTCCCTCTAACGCTTCGGCTAGCAATTCATTCGTGGCATGAAAGTTTTTATCTATTTTAGTCTCACTCATTTACATTGTCCCATTTTTTCTACGTGTCAGACTCTCATTTAACCAAACCTGTTTCCTTAAACGCTGCATATGCTTGTTTGAGAAAATTCTTCACCCTCTGCTTTGATACCACCCCCAACTCATGGTGAGCTAGAGCATCCTCAAAAGTTGCTCCCAACCTATCAACCTGGTTACGCTCCCAGAAGGGAAACTTGGGTAAGTCCATCACAGTGAAATTATATTTAGTTTTAGCTGCTATAAACTCTGGCATTTCATCTATATACTTCCAGTCGTCGCACATACCCCAATTTCTTACGAATACATGGAGCATCTGATTTCCTAAATCTTCCAAAGACTCCAGAAAGAAATTTACCGAATCAACCCCACCAGTACACACAAACCATTTCACAAAAGTAATTGAATTCTCCTTACCCAACTCAATCAAATCATTGCGTTGTATCCATTGAGTTACATTCGTGTAAACCTGAGCAGGTAGATTCACAATCACCGATTTTTCAAAAGCCAAGTCAAATATTTTGTCTGCTTGTTGAGCTTGCTTTTCATCATCACTAAAAAAAGCAGTCTCAACACCAGAATAAATTTTGCTAATGTCCTTGTTGCTGATATCTGCATCTACAATTGCTGTATCTAACCCTATCGAAATACAATACTCGATAAATGCTCTTGACAAGAACGACTTCCCACAACCTCCTTTTTCACCATCTACAAGGTGGATAGTTGTAGATTGTTTTATAGATGTTGGTATTACCTTCCCAGAGGCTAGTTCTTTCTTGACAGACAAGTCAACTTTTGTTAGAGAAGCAGGTTCTATTGGTTCATCCAGATTCTTTTTGTCATCTCCATTTGATATCGATTCATTAGAAGATGTTGGTTCTTTCGTAACAGATAATTCAGCTTCTATTAAGAGAGTAGGCTCTATTTGTTCATTTTGAGTTGATTCAATTTCAAGTTCAACTTCCGAATTATTAAGTTCAACTTCAACATCATCACCCGTTATTCTTTCCTCTGTTTCTGCTGTTGAGTTAGAAAAAGAATTGATTCGTGAGTGCATTTTTCTCAATAGTCCTTCTTGAGCCTTATGTATACGAACGGAAGGTTTATTAGTCTTTTTTTTCGGTCTACCTCTTTTTCTTTTCCTGCGTATAAATTTCATGTTTTCGGAATTTCTACAAAAAATCAACCAATCCTGTATCGTCGTAAGCATACTCTCCAGCAAGATGGCGAAGAGTATCAAGGGACGGCGTACTTGATTGAGGTGTTTTGGAACAAGGCAATGATATTGCTATGGGGGGAGATTGAATTGTTTGTGGAGCATCTTCTAAGCCAACTAACTCCAAAATATCTTTTACTTGTCTTCTTAAAACCTGTACCGCAGAATGTGCTACGCCCCGCATCTGTTCGGAGTCACTAGAACTATCTTCCACTAAAGCATAAGGTAGCCAAAATGACCGTAAAGCCAACAGTAACATCTCAGTCTTACTGCTGATTTGATTGTCTTGGATGTATTGCATCAAACGTACATCATATTGGTTTCGTGGCTGGTAACGCCAGTAAAAGGAAAACATACTTGAGTGAGATGTTTTGCAACAAGGCAATGATGTTGCCGCATTTGGCTTGGGAAACAGAGCCGGACTTCGTTGTATTGTTGAGTTGCACCCTTGGCGTGTCGCTAGGTCTATAAAGTCCGGCTCTGTTTCTGACCTTCGCCTCGCAGGTATAGTTGAAAAGCCCGCTTTGTTTATCGCGGAGGCGATTTCGCCCGACTCCATCTCTTTTATTCGCCTCGTTGCTATGGGAGGAGACTGAATTGTTTGTGGAGCATCTTCTAAGCCAACTAACTCCAAAATATCTTTTACTTGTCTTCTTAAAACCTGTACCGCAGAATGTGTTACGCCCCGCATCTGTTCGGAGTCACTAGAGCAATCTTCTACTAAAGCATAAGGTAGCCAAAATGACCGCAAAGCCAAGAGTAACATCTCAGTCTTGCTACTAACTTGATTGTCTTTGATATACTGCATTAAACGTACATCATGTTGGTTTCGTGGCTGGTAACGCCAGATAAAATTTATTCTGACTGACATGAAATTGCACCTGTACCAATCATGTTCTGTTGAGGCTGAAATCATTTTTGTACCTGTTGGGAAAAATACAAAAACACACTATAGACATCAGCTAGTCTACTTCCCAAAGAAAACTTATCAACTTGTTTGGGTATATCAGCACCCACTCCCCATAAACAGGGTGTTCCGGGATAGTGTGAATTCAATTCTTTTCTCAAGTAATCTGCTGTTCCACCGCAGAAAAGAATTTCATCTACTATGCTTCTATTAATCACCTGATCCAGCCAACTTGTGAGTGCAGCAGTATACTCCCTTCTGGCAAGCTTGACCGCCTTTTGGAGAAGCTGTAACTCGTTTTGTCTATTAGTGTTAACAGTGCTTCTCAACAATCGAATAAAGGGTGTGGTAGATATATCGCTTCCTGCTGCTACTATTGCTGGAGCAAGCTCACAAGCTGTTTGTCCCGAAGTTTTTGCTACTACTGTTTCTAAAAGTCGAATCATCCCCAAATCCGAAGTCTTGCCATTAGCTTTCAATCTACCCTTATCGCTGATCAATACACTTGCGTTTCGATAACCCACCATTAAAAGAGCGATCACTTTTGTTTTGAGAGTCTCTCCTACCTTCTTTTGGTATGCCAGGTATATTCCTGCTCCCTCTGGTAAGCATTTGAATTCTACCAATTCCACCTCCATTCTTCCTGTTGGTGTTGTGTAATTAGCAAGTACTGTTTGAAGTTGATGCAGAAAACTTTCTTTGTTTTCTAACTCCCCTGGTGGTAACAAACAAGCAAGCGCCAGTTGAAATCTTGCTCCTAATCTCAGCTTTTGTGATATTGCCCAAACCGCTGCTAGGGTTTTAGCGATCGCTCGTTCGTACTTTAACTCTTTCAAACCAGCATTGGCGTAATAGTTATTTTTCGCCAAATAACCCACAGCAAAGGTGTCATGTGCATAGCTTACCCATGCGATATTTTCCGGTTCTGTAGTACCCAAAGTCTCTGTTGAATGGGAAGCAACTGACTCAAACGGTACTTTTAATACTTCCGGTTCCATCACCAACAATCCCGGATTATTTTGGTGTAATTTAGTGTAAATTCCTTTGGTTGTACTCCCACCAAAATCTAAAGTCAAAATCAATAGGGAACTAGATTTTTTTTCGGTTCTTACTTTTTGGCTACTGTCAGTCATAAAAGTATAAAAAAAATGAACTCATGTATGAAATACCTGGAGCAATTTGGAGCAAAATGGAGTCGATTCATTAGCGTAGCTTATTGTTTTTTGAGTAATTTTTCGCCAAATCTTGCTCCAAATTGCTCCACACCAAAATTCATTCTTAAACAATGGCTGAAAAACCTTGCTCATAAAGCTTACAGACTTTTTACTCAGTGTTTTTTCGTGAATATAATCATTACCAATCTCTGGAAACATCCTTTTTTTCTCAAACTTATAAGCGCGTTGATTTTTTCACTTTGTGAAACTTACTACACATTTACTCAAAATTATTGTCTGAAAAATGATTTCGGGGATATTTTTTCCCTCCTGTTAACAGAATAAAAATAGACATTATCTCTATTTATTAATTTATAATCTTATCATCAATTACAAAACACGTAGAACAAAAAGAGACAAAAATGTATTTTCAATTACACTAATTTTTCCGCAATTCTATCCCAAAATCTACTCAACTAATCAAGCAATAATACGCACTCTTCGTTCCATGCCCTTTGCTATCTGTAGAATACAAAAAATCAAAGATTGGGGTTCTCTAAATGGTAATGAATCCCATACTGCAAGAATTAAAGACATACCCAATGCCAACCCAAATGTCGATAATCTTCGACTCATTGGCACTCCTGATGACCCTAGCTTGGCAACCTTAGTTAAGAACAAAATCGGAGAGCAGAAAATTCGTTCCAATGCTGTTTTGGCAGTGGAATTATTATTGAGCGCTAGTCCCGATTTTTTTCGTCCTGATGACCCATCAAAGGCTAGTTACTACCTACCTGAGCGTTTAGAGGATTTTCAACAAGCTACCCGTTGTTGGCTGAATCAGACTTTTGGCGATCGCATAGTCCGAGCTGAATTGCACTTGGATGAATCGACCCCCCATATCCACGCATATCTTGTCCCCTTAGATGAATATGGCAAACTCAACTGCCGGGGACTATTTGGTGGATATGAAAAACTTTACCAGCTGCAAGATAGCTATGCAGCAGCAATGGCATCTGTTGGATTGGAGCGCGGTATCAAAGGCAGTAGAGCCAAGCATACAAAGATAAACAAATATTATGCCGCTGTTAACCAAAGCTTTGAAACTCTTAATTTAGAAAGCTTCTTCCCACAAACCCAAGTTGGAGAATCAAGCGAATCTTATCGACAACGCACTATTGAACTTCTTCGTCCCCAGTTGGAAATGATTAATCATCAACTAGCAGATCGCACTCGCTTGCTCAGACAGAAAACACAATTAGAACAAACTGCAATAAATAGCGAAAAACTAAGGCAACAACTAGAGCGTGAATTACACTCAAGACTACAACAAACCAAGCAATTGCAGGACTTACCACCCGTACAAGTGGCTTATGAGTTGGGCTTGAATCATTCCCACCAACCTCATGTTGATGCCCTTGACTTAGTAATGCAAATTAACCAATATACTTTCGACCAGGCGAGTGCTTGGTTATATGAGCGCTTTGGCACTGAAGGAATGCTACAAGCTGTTATCCATCATGCTAGAACCCAAGCTTTAAATATTGCTCAATCTATTTGTTTTCAACCATTTGTCCCACCTCAACAAAACGCTGCTCACTGGTCAGAAGTCGAGCATTACCTTACACTCAAGCGCTGTCTTCCTCAAAAGTTAGTACAAGCTCTATACAAACATCGCTTAGTTTACGCAGACTCTTTTGGAAATGGGGTGTTTACAGCACGTAATCTTGCTTTGGAGGTGACTGGAGCATACTTGCACCCCACCAATATCAATGAGAATGTTTTTAATTTGTATTCCACAAGCAGGCGATCGCAAGGTTGGTTTCATATCAGTATGGGCGGAACTAAAGACTCTCCTACAAAAACAGCAATAGTTGTCTCATCACCCATTGAGGCATTGTCTTTAGCAACGTTGAACGTTCCCCACAATCATCGGACACTATATCTGACTATTGATAGTGAGTACGCCAAAATTCCGGTTGAATTTCTGCAAAATGTACCAACTGTGGTTATTGCTATGCCCACTACAGCCGCTCGCTCAGTTAAAAAAGTTTTACCACAGGCTATACATCTCAAGCCAAATACTACTTGGAACGAACAACTAAAGAATCAGAACTTCTATCATCAAAAACCAGTTGAGGAGATGGAAAGATGATCGGTTGTCCACATTGCAAATCAAATCAACTTCGATCTGTATCTGCTATTTGGTCACGCATTTCTCTTTTTCACGCATTGGGCAACCCTCGCAAAGCGCCTGCTTAGGCGCTTTGCTCCCTCACAAATAAATTTTGGGACTTGTCGAATAATCTAATAGGGTTGCCCAATGCGTGAACACATTGAATCCCTCGTCGGAGCAAACATATAATACAGAGCTTTCTCTTATGAGTTCTGTATTCTTTTCTAGACTCAGCGCAAGTGGAACAACCAGTTCTGCTTTAGCCCAAAGATTAGCTCCACCACAAAAGAAAAAACTCTCATGGTTTGTAATTATCCTCATTATTTTGTTGTTCAGTTTTATCAAACCAACATTTAGCTTGGGAACGGTAATTTTAATAGGATTAATAGTTATTGTGCCGATAAAAATTTGGTTTACATACTACAACACCATGATTTATCCAAAACAGATGAATAAATGGCGTTCTACCTGGTATTGTGCTACTTGCGGTGCTGTATCAGTCATTAGTCTTGACTAAATTTCCATATTTTTTAAGGAGAACAGATGCTATTTTCGCTACAGAATTCAACCAGAAATAAAAAGGCAGAAGGCAGTCCCGATGAAAAAATTTCACAACCATACATGAAAATGTGGTAGCTTCCATTCAAGGCTGACACATTCATAGGTTGTTCCTCAGTAGAGCATCTTTAGCCTGAAAGGCAGTCGAACCCGGATACCCAGAGGCATAGCCAATTGTCGCTACTACACTCACAGCAGTTGCAGTAAGCACGCAAGTCAGAATCGACCAAAAGAGGTATCCACGTGCTAGCCCCCTATCAATTTGACGGTAAGTTGTAGGTCAAGAATATGCAGGTAGTCTACACCCGTTGTGCTGGCGAGCGATGTACATAAGAAGACCGTAGTTGCTTGTGTAATAACCCCTTCAGAATCGGGAGAATGGCATAAGCAGATTCGTACATTTAGCACGATGACCAAAGACTTGTTAAATTTATCTGACTGGTTAACAAGTCATGATTGCAGCCATGTAGCAATGGAGAGTACTGGGGAATACTGGCGACCAGTATTCAACATCTTAGAAGGAAACTTTGAAGTCATGTTGGTGAATGCTCGCCACATGAAAGCAGTACCAGGACGCAAAACAGACATCAAAGACAGTTTTAAGTTATGTAATTACTGCGGAGGATACATTGATGTCATGTAAACAATGTGAAATGAAATAACAGTAATCGTTTATCCTGTTGTTGTTGTTCTTTTTGCATATTCCATATAATCCGCTATATTAGCTGAAATAGATGCTGCGGATCTTCTGATTTGCTGTACCATCCCATACAACTCATATGAAGGAAATAGTTTAGTCAAAAAATAACACTTTTCGGCTATATCCATGCCTTTCTGCCAAATTTTTAAGTCTTTAAAATCATTTATTTCTGACATTTAAAAACCTCTTAATTTATTCATCTGTTCCCTGTTCCCTGTTCCCTATTCCCAGATGTAGTTACCAAATTTTTGAAATCCGTTCAAAGACTTGCTGTCGCCACAGAGTAACTTCTGGTAAACTTGAATTTAATATTAAGCAGGGTTCCCACGATAATTTAGCGTCATCAAGCTCACCTAATACTTCCTGAGTTCGCGCCAATAAACAATAACTATCTGCTCTTTGTGGGTCAAGTTCTATAGCTTTTTGTAAACTATTTTTCGCCTGAATATACAGCTTTTTTTCCAAAAGTGACCAACCTAAGTTCTTGTACAACGCTGCCTGTAACTGGGTATCAGAAGTTTTTTGTAAGCCTTTTAGGGCTAGAAGTTCGGCTTTAGTATATTCACCATTTCTGTTCTCTAATCTGGAAAGATTATTCATAGCATGTACAGCGGCATTGCCACCTTCTTTTATAGCTAATAGATAATGTTGTGCAGCTTTTTCATATTTCCCTTGGTCATCATAGAAGCTTCCTATTCCATAGTGCGCTGACCAGTTAGAGGGCTGTAATTTCAATGCTGAAGAATAATTGCTCTCAGCACATTTAAAATCGCTTAACTCCTGACATACTAACGCTAAATTATTATATGCATACACATCGCTTGGATTATATTTTATAGCCTTAGTATAGTATTTCTTAGCTATTTGGGGACGAGGCAGATTACGAGAAGCTTCACTAAAATAAAAAGCAGAGATTTCATAAGTTGCACTCTTGTTAAGCTTGATTGCTGTATCAAAGCTTTTTTGGGCATCTGTAAACCGATTTTCAAGTTCTGCTTTTTTACCCTCACTTAAAAAATAATTTGCTACCCAAGGTAGTGATGCTCTATAAATACCAAAAATGCTTAATATACTTAATACAATTGCACTTATTTGAAATGGCTTCGCTTTGATTATACGATTGATCTTCGATTGCAGAGGTAAGCGTTCTAAACGTTGCAAAATTACCTGACAATTTGGTGGACGCTTTGCTGGAAATGGAGCCATCAAATCATCTAGTAAATCTGCAAGAGGTTTGTCGAGATGGGGGGCTTTATGTCTCCAAATGAGATTTCCTGTTTCTGGATCTGTTTTTAATTTGATTAACTCTTCGCCTGTAATCAGGCGAACAAAAGTTCGACCTAGTGCGTAAAAATCAGACTGGGGTATAGCTTGCCCATTAATTTGTTCTAGTGGCGAGTACAGGGGCGTTCCTAAGCGAGTTGTTTGATATCTACTCTCGCTGCCTAACCCTGTAGAAGTTCCACCATTGACACTAATTTTTGCCAAATAAGTATCAGTAATTTGTCTAGTTCCACCAAAATCTATTAAAGCTAGCTGTCCATGCTCTTGAACAATAATATTGCTAGGTTTAATATCGCGGTGAAAGAATGTCGAACGATGAACTGTATCCAGAATTTTCACCAATTGTTTTAGCCAATCAACAGCTAATGATTGAGATATTTTCCCATAATTATTTATCCATGACTCTAAATTTTCTCCTGACATTTTTTGCATCACTAAACAATGCAATTCTATAGAGCTTTGATTAGGATAAAAAGTAAAATAATCATCTATTGTCGAAGTAGGAACTCCTGGATGACGAATCACTTGCAATGCAAGAGCCTCCCTTTGTATCAACTCAACTCGCTTCGGCTCCGAAGCCCATTTCAACACCTTCATGAGCCGAATTTCTCTCACTGGATGCCATTTTGTTCCTAAATCTTCTACCTCAAAAATGTCAGTGTAGCTATAAGAGTCATCACGCAGTGGGCGAAGTAAGCGAATACGATTATTAATTAGTAAAGAAGTTCCACATGCTGAACACTGTTCAGCATCGTCCGGATTAGAACGCTCATTACAAAGTGGATTGATACAATAGCTCATACCAATTCAAAATTCAAAATTAAGAAAGTGAGACTCAGCATAGGTTTTAGAGTTTTAATCTGTATCATATTTTTCGTAAAATGGTATCATAGCAGTAGTTCAAAAACTTTCTATTATTAAAATAACTATTAAATTTTGGACTCATCAGGCCTTTCCAAAAAATAAAATGAAAGCGCCCTCGCGTTCCCACCTGGGTGGGAACGCTTACTAGTCCTTAGATTGAGCCACAATATATTTGATAGGGCTGGACATTTTATTTCTTTGAGATCCCTTAACAGTTTCTTACAATCAACAGATAAATCACATTATTCTTTCTATTAAGAGTTAAAAGTTTCCTGACTTGAAAAAGGCAGAACGCAGAAGGAAAGAAAGTTTTTCATTTGTTCTGGTGTACCCAGTTCATGATGGCTGTTCTTTATTCACATCAATTTTGAATACTTCGACCAACTGCTGCAAAGCGTTTGCTGCTTCTGTTCTTCTTTCTGAAGAGCTAAAATATTTATTTGATTGCAGCAAGTCTTGAGCAACCTGTTTAATTGTTAAACCTAGTATTTGCGAATTTTTTTGCTGAAATTCTAGCTCAACAGAAATGGATTCCAATAGCTCATCCATTTGATTAGATGTGTCTACAATTTTTCTTAGTTCACATTGAGTTTGTTTTGTTATCTCAGTTTCTTCCAATAATTCATGTATTGCTTGTTTACCAAAATTGACGATTTCCAATGTTTTTATATAAATATTTTCTACATTTTTTTCGATTTCTTTTGTTGATTGAGTTGCTTGATTTGATCTAGCATGAAACCAAGAAAAAGAGCCAGGCTTTATATATATTGGACAAACCCACTGATTAATCGGTGTGGTGGCACGGCGCAAAGCTTTGCGCTGTGCAAAGCCTGGCTCTTTTTCTAATCGTTTTATCCCTGATAATAAAGTAATCTGTTCAGCTATTTTTGCAAAAGCCTGCCCTGATCTTCCTATACGAGAAGCCTCAACACTCGTGTTAACTGCTAAAACATTAATTTGCAGAGAAATTTGGTTGATTATTGAAATTATTGGAAAAATCTGTTGAGAAGATTCGTTCAGAAACTTTAACCTGTTAACTATTTGTGTCAGGCTGGAGTGCAATTTCAAATTATTAGAAACAGTGGATTCCATTGCCAAGCTAGATGCTTTGGCATCGCTAGAAGCAATTTTTGCAAGCGTTGCGGCTTGCTCTGCACTCTCTGCCACAGATTCAATAGACGCAACTATTTGATCTAGCGATTCCAAACAATTGGTCACTTGAATCGTTTGTTTGAGATTTTGATCTAATAATGCTGTTACTACGTTTTGAACCATAGTTAAAAATTGTTATTGATTTGAAACAAGAGGCTCTGCACTTTCTTAAAGTACTCCAAATAATAAAATGCCCAGCCGTCGCTTTCGCCGTTTAGGCGAAAGCGCCTAAATCTTTAGGCTTGGCCAAAATATATTTAATACGGCGCTTGCTTTTATTACTTGGAAAGGCCTTACTACTTTTCATGCTCTTGATTGACTAGCTTTAAAGGATCTATCAACACATACTTCCTAACACCTGGCGCTAAAGTGTAGAAAACTTCAGATTTTGATTTCAATACTTTAATTAACTGTCGCCGTTCCAAATCTTCTAGTGCTGTAATTAGATTTGATACTGATGCCCCTAATTCTTTCACGAAATAATTCAATAGCTCAAAAAGTTTAACTCCCTTCGGGAGAGGGAACAGGGAATGGGCAACGGGCAACAGTTCGTCCGTTCGTTTCCTCTCCCCACCCTTGGGTTTGAATCCCCCGCCTACAGGCGGAAAGTTTTGGTGGGGGCTTAAATCCCCTACCACAGACAGTCCCTGTTCCCTGTTAAGAGTTAAGAGTTCCCCGTTAATTGAATCCGTTTTTTCTGATAATTTATTTGCTATATATATTAAGATTTCTCGTTGAAATGAGCTTAATACATCTGGCTGTGCAAATATTTCGTTCAAAACATTTTGAAGATAATCACTTATAAAAGTTGTTTTGTACTCCCAGAATTTATTTATATCTCCACAAAAAAGATAATTAATTCGATTCGCTAGTGATTCAAGTTCTAGAGGATTTCCTCGATAAAATCTAATTAATTCAACTATTTGCGTTGATTCTTCCTCTACTTTTAGACCCTTCTCTCGAAATATATTTATTGCTGCTCTGACATCTAGTCCTTCTATTTGTATACTTGAAACCGGCCGACTATTGCATAAAGCATTAAGTTCAGTAAAAGATTCTCGACTAGTTATAATCAAGCGAATCCCATCTAACTCTTCCAGTAGGGACACAAAGAATCTTATATATTCCCTGCGTTGCTTGTAGTCTGCCGCCAACCCATCCAATATTAATAAACAACTACGTGAGCGTAATTGAGCTAGGAAAGAAGAAATTTTTGTATTGTCTGGACTCAGATAACTGTCTTGTGGATTTAACATCTTATGCAAGCTTACAACCAAGTCCTCTACCGATGGGCTATGAGCTACAGACTTCCAAAACAACAAATCAAACCCTTGGCTGATTTCAGTCCCTAGCAATTTTGTGATTAATGCTGATTTCCCTATTCCCGGCTCCCCAAATACATGAACTAAACGCTTTTGCACAATTTCTGCTTTTAAAACATCTAGTTCCGCCTCCCGCCCATAAAAATAAGGCACTACTGGTGGTTCTCCCAACAGTCGTACTAATATTTTTCTCGTTCCTTGTTGTACTAGTTTTTCTAAAAATTCACGTAAATTCTTCTTCCATACTCGTCCCCCATTTCCGACTATCTCCGATAGAAGCTCCCACAAATCAGGGGCGACTGTGTGTTGTAGGTACTTCTCCGCGTAAGAAGACTTTCGAGCCATTTCTCCATAACTTTGCCCGTACCAACCTCCCTTAATCACGTCGATTTCTGGTTCACTCAAATGCCTGCCTTTTAGTGATAAGGTAAGCTCGTCTACTAGTTTGATCGCTTTCGTTAATTTTTCTTCTTCTTGCATATTGAATTGTGGATCTTTTTGCATATTGTTTAAATAACCTCGCTGCTGCTTAAGGCTAATCCTCGAAATAAAAGCAAGCGCCGTCGCTACGAGCAGAAGGGCGAAAGCACCGCTCATACTTGGTAAGGCACCAAAATATTTTTAATACGGCGCTTGCTTTTATTTTTTGGAGATCCCTATGAAAGAAAATCACACCTCATATCACTATTTTTAGTATTTTCAAAGCTACTATACTGGAAAGTTTTGTACAAGCATATTACCAAGAAATAAAGCAAGCGCCTTGCGCTGTGCAAGGCGCTTGCTTTATTTTAGTTGGGTCGAAGGGGGGTATTATCCCAAGCTCATCCCACCCCTTGGATAAATCTGTGCAAAACTGGGCAACCTTATATATTTTGCCCACATTTAATATCTCTCGTGTCGGTGGCAGCAATCGCATTTGGCTTGGGAAAAAGAAGCAGGCTTGTATTGGTATTATCCGATTGGCCCAACGAATTGTCTTTGTTGAAGCCTGCTTCTTTTTCTTTCCTTCGCCTCGCAAGGGGGTTTTGTAGTTTGGAATACAATTCATCCGAGAATCTTACCCCCTTGCTGCAAAGGTGCGGGAGCCGAAACCTAGAAATAGGGCAGGCTTAATAGACCAGACCCTAAGCACTATCAGCATATCGACATCACCCAGAAGCCTGCTCTATTTCTTTAGGCAATTTTCCAAGCCCAGTTTTGCATACTTTTTATGAAACCCCTGGAAGGAGTGGGCTTTCCCGCCGATTTTCTGTAATTGTCTTTACATTTCTTTATTTTTTCTGCTTGCTACGGATAGTCTAAATGCTGTATATAAAAAAAATACTGTTTATTTCAATCAGAGCTTAAATATCTCCAACAACCTCTCAATTGTGTCATTCAAAACAGATACGTCGGAAAACTCCAGGGTGCAGTATCTCTATCAATGAAATACAGGGGTTTTCATGACAATTGCAACAATCACTGAACACAAGAGTTTTCAACAAGTTGACCAACAAGTTTGCTCTGTTGAGGAACTCCCAAATCAAGAATATCTTGAGCGCCTTCGTTTGGAGCAAACCTTGGAGGTTGTTCTAGAAAAAAAACCAAAGTTGTATTTCTATCAGGCTGGTCAAGCCTTGAATGAGCTGTTGAAGCGAAAGCTTTACCGTTCATCTCACACCAGTTTTGATCTCTATTGTCAGCAAACAATAGGCATTAGTCACAGCCAAGCTTGCGCATAAATAAGCTTCGTAATCGCGGCTATTTAGAAGAAGTTGCCACTAGTGTTCTCAAGCAGTTGGGTCGCATACAACGTCCTTATTTGATTCCCTTGGAAGAAAATCTATTAAGCACTTTAGAAAAAGCTCAAAACCAAAGTACAACTATACATGGCCTTTCCAAATAATAATATGCCAGTGCCGTTGCTTTCTTCTGGCGAACGAAAGTGCTGCTCATACTTGCAGATCCCCAAGCACGACTCGATAAAAAAAATGCACCAGCCGAAATCAGGTGCAACAAATAAATCATAAACAATACCAATTTACCATGTTAACTTTACAACCTGCGCCATTTTATTCAGATATCAATATTGCTCAATCCTACCAATCCCTAACCGATGGATTTGCACTGTTTGAACAAGCCAATGTTGCCTATATTCAGTTTGCTCGTTGGTTGAAACACCAGCAAGAAATTATGAAGCCTAAAGCATTTAAAGCTTTGCTTGCTGAATATGGGATGATTCGTCGGGAGGCGACAAAATTCATCAAGTTAGCTAAGGCGAGTGAACCGTTTGTACCACAAGAGCTAGCCAAGTTTGGATTGATGATGTTCTCACTGTTGACACCTCGCTACACGCCGCTTTGGGAACAAATCTTAAACGAGCAACAATTGACCCAAACAAGCGTCGATGGTCTTAAAAAACAGATGTTTCCATCCAAAAAACGGGACAAAAGCCTTATTCATCATCACAAGCAACAAACTCAACAACGATTAGAAACAATAGCTTCAAAACAAGGAGTTACGCCACAAAAGGCAGTAGATAAGGCACTTGAGTGTTATGAAGCCTTTGAACAAGGAAGACTAGTTTGGGCAGAAGGAGAAGAAGCAGGGTGCGGGGAGCTCTTAGCAGGGAGAGAAGAAGCTCTTGTGCAGGAGGCTCTTTGCAAGGGGGAAATTTTATCTCCCTGCTCAGAACTCCCTTCCCCCATGCCTGATTCTCTCCCTGCTCAGAACTCCCTGCCCCCTGCCTCTTCTCCCTTGCCTACTGAACACTGGAGGCAAGGTTGGCAGCAAGGAGAGATTGTAGTTGCCAACTCAACTGTGGAGGACTTTGCAAAGTGGAGCAATGGTCAACCATTGCAAATTACATCTGTCAGTGGATCAGTTGGCAGTATTCAAAGTATTACTGTAATCAACAGTGACTTCCAAGAATACTCTACTTTTGGTAACTGGATCGAACCAGCACCCACTTACCTAGTCACTGGTACAAATGATGATTGGCAAGGCAAAATAGTCAAAATCACTTCGATTGGCAGAGTCTCCCACTGCATTCACCCTATTGATGATCACAGCCACTCGACTAATATTAACCATCAGTTTCTGGTAAGTTTGACAAGCCCTTCGGGCAAGGTAGAAGGCAGGAGGCAGAGGGCAGAAGGTCGATGTGATGGTTTATACGAGACTGGAAATGCCTTCTGCCCTGCCTTGCCCAAAACGGGTTCAAGCCCACAGATTCATCCGTAACAAAAAAACAAAATCTGTTACGATACGCCAAGCGCGACGAACAGGGCGTCCTTGCTTGAATCCCACGACAAGTGCACGTGGTTTCCTTCAGCATAAGTGCCCTCTGCCTTCTCAATAATGATGTTGCCAGCGAGCAAGGGAAATTATAGCTCAAAGCGCTGCACCCAATCCGGGGCAATCGCTAGCAACTGACCAAATTTATCTGGGTAAGCCGATTCAAACTCAAATATCACACCCCAACGTTCATCGAGAGTTAGTCCACTGAGTAGTTCTAGTACTGTTTCAACTCCGTATTGAAGTCCTTCAGTTAGTAAACAAGCAAAGCCTTTGACCTTTTTCCACCAAGAATCTGACTGTTGGAAATCGGTGTCCACATCCCCCCCTAAATGTTCTCCAGTTAAATTAGGGGGGGATGTGGACACGGAAGAGGCAGGGAGCAGGGGGCAGGGTGCAGGGTGCAGGGAGTAGGGCGCAGGGAGTTCTGAGCAGGGGGATAAAATTTCCCCCTTGCTCCCTACACCCCGTTCCTCCGCCTCTTTCCCCCTGCCCCCTGCTCCCTGCTCCTCTGCCTCTTCTAGGCGGTACTGTGCAGCAATTGTAGCTTCTCGCCTGGACTGAGCCTGCTGGTCTAGTTGGCGTTTGCGCTCGCTTTGTTCTCGATTGAATTGACGGTAGGCTAATACTTGTTGCGCGAAAGCTAAATCCTCTTGATTGAGTGTATAATAACTCACTCTGTTTGAGCGTGAACCAAGCCGCTTGCGAACAGTAGATAGCCCCAACTGCTCCAAGTACTTTCCTAAAATCCACATTGGGGATTTATCCAAAGGGATGGTGAGATTCAAAATCGCTTTAATGTGAGGTGACAAGCAATTAGAATGCGAGGCTATTGCTTGCATTCTTGGTTCATCGCCTCTTAGCTTTTGCCCAGCAAACAAGTCAATTAGTATTTCCCTTAGCCCTAGCCGATAACGCATCAGCCAATTGGTAGAGTGGTTCGCCCAATCGCTACAAATAGTTAATCTCTCTCGTTCAGAGATATCACGTTGTGCAACCATTGGTGGTGGTGTTGGGAATAATCGCCCTTGGTCGTCTGCGATCGCTTCTCCTGGTTGGGCTAAAATAGCTTCCAGGGCGACCAGCTTGCGGATTAGTCGGCCCCCATCATCTTTTTTTACCAGTTCTGGTGTGACTTGCATTCCATAGGCGTCTCTAATGCGGAATTTTTCACACTCATAAACTTCTTCTGGTTTGAGGTAATCCTGGTGTTGTCTAATTTCGTAGGTCAGACGGTCAATGTCTTTGGCATTGGCAACTTTGGTACAATGGAATGTATCGATTGCAACAGAAGCCGCCTTCATCCAGTCCGCAGCGTTGTCATCTACCCCACTACCCATAGGGATAATCGTATTGCCCATGTGTTCGAGCAGCCTACGCAGATCGGTTCTAAGATTATTGATTGACCAATTTCTTTGGGCTTCTATTTGACAGCTGGCTTCTAACGCCCAATCTTTCTCTGCTCCCCGTTTACCAGTTTCTCTGTCGATGCGGAGCAAAAAAGCGGTCATCTCATTTTTTTGGAGAATTTTTTCTTTAATCCGCCTAGCGTTGGTTTCGGCGTAGCCAAATGGTGGGCGAGGAGCTACCCAAATATGCATTGGTAGATGATCACGAACACGCCATAACATCTGGGCGCATTCGGTTGCCGATTGGGACACAGCATGAAATACTCCGAAAATTACGTTAAAGTGTTTTGCACTAATGTCAACCCCTGTTCCTAAACTAGGAGTGGTAAAGAGTGCATCAACATAAGAAATTGCAGTGTTGATTTCTTTAATAAATATGACATTCTCTTCACTGCCAGAATTTTCTGAGTGAATTGCCCAGATCCTCAGTCTGCGATCTGATTCTGGCTCAAGAAGAGGCGGAGGGGCTCTTAGCGGGGAGCAAGGGAGAGGAACTTCCCCCTGCAAAGAGCCCCCTGCACCCTTGCCTCTTCCTTCCCCTGCTTCAACTAGGGTGCGTTCAAGCTTCTTAATAAACCGCTTACTGTCAGATGCGACATAGCATCGTTGTCCTGCCATAACTGCGGCATGAATCTGTGCTACCAGGGAGCTACTGTTGCTACCCTCGTACCAGTAAACTTGGCGTCCAGAAGATTTCCACTCATTTAAAATAATGTAGGGTTTCTCGCCCTGTGGACGCATCGCCCGGAAAAAGTCAATCGTTATGTCGTCCAGGTGGGCATCTGCTAGCACTACCAAAGAAGCCTGATAAACTAGAGATTCTAAAACCTCTAAAATCAGAGCGCGATGCTGTTTACATGTTTTTGATTTCAGCAGATGAGCTACATATTGGCAGGCTTCATCAATAAATATGCAATCGTAAGCTTGCAAATCGCTAGCCATTTTGTAGAGTGAATCAACAGTAATGCTCAGGGCATCCGCTTCACTTAACTTGCCACATGCGATCGCAGAATACATCTGTGTTTGTAGCCGCTCACTTAGGTTCTTGAGCAGGTTTACCCGATGCCCGTTGTTTAAAAATCGCAGTTGCGGGTGCTGTTTTCGCCAGCGTGCTAAAAATTCGGTTTTACCCGTACCCATATCAGAAAGCAAGCATACTAGTCCTGTTGAGGGGAGTTTTTTTATGGCATCTGTGAGAAAGCGGCTGTTGACCTTAACATCAGGTTTATATTTCCTTAGTCCTCTGTTTTGATTGAGGAAAAATGATTTTTGATATTCAGCGAGCGTGAAAGTATCGTCAATCAACATGCTCACAGCTTCAGCAGCTTTGTTGCCATTAGCTATCACCCAATCATCAATCCCTTTTTCTGGTCCTGGCAATTGTGCGACAGAGCAGCTACAACCAACAGCTTCAATTGCCTTGCCTGTACGAATGATCGCACTGTAAACTGACCAACGGGTTTTGGGTTTAGTCTCATAATCGAAGAGAATAATAAACTTGCGTCCCCGTTGCGCCAATGGCATTAAGTCAGGATGCAGGCGTTCGTCGAAGTCCTTGTTTCCTACACGTCCGTTCCAAATACCAGGTAGGGCTACAGCCACATACCCAAGACTTAACAAACAAGCGGCTTTTTTCTCGCCCTCACAAATTATTACGGGGATTTCTGGATGTAACTGCACCCATTCCCAGAATAAGCGTGGATGCAATCTATCAAATAGACGCAGTGCCAGGGGAGAAAGATAGCGCTTGATGTTGTACTTTTGGGCAACTTTCTTCCATAAGTGTTCTGGGACATTAAAATAGGTGACGCGGTTGGGGGTCAGTGGTGGAGATTCGTATTTGACTGGTTTGTCTTTTTCAAAGTCAATCCGGGGATTATCAGGCTTCAACCGTCCCCATTCCATTATGTCCCAGTTGTTAAGTGGATCTAGTCCGCTTACCCACCATCCCCCAAATTCGATGTGGGCATATTTTCTTAAATAGTAGTCTCGCAGTCGTCCATCATTACGTCTTGCTGTCTGGTCTAGGGCGTAAAGTAAATATTCATAAACTTCCTGACCAATCACAGAACGAACATTTAATTGTGCAAGCTTATTGTCAACTGCTGAACCGAAGACCCATTCCTGCCAATGCTTTTGGATTAATGGGTTAAACACATTGTTTTCGCTGGTGTATTCCATTTTTGTAACTCCGATGTGTGTTCATCGGGGCTACCCACAATCTTCAGCAATACTAGCGCTGCAACGCTTTCAAGTACTACGGCATTAGTTGACTTCGTAGCAGTTGTTTGGAAAGGGGGTAAAGGATGTATTTTCTCCTTCTTACAACAACTGCCAAAAACTAGATTTCTCTGAAATTTTTAGAAAGTCGTAGTAAAGATTTTAGTCAGTTGATGCCACTTGATTAGACTATGAGCTAGCTTTGCCTAAATCACACAGACATTGTTAAATTAAATTTGGTTGTTTTTAGTGGTTGGTTGCTTGAGTAGCAAACCATGTGCTTGGCGATTGCCAGTCTTGTGTCTGCCTGTGAGTAGCCAGCCGATTTCTTTTTACAAGGCAGTGATTTAAGTCCTTTCTCACAATCAGGGTAGACAAGAAATTGTAGAGCTAGACACTTTTTCAAAATTGAGCAAATTTTTTGAAAAAAAAGTCTGTTCTTCCCTTGCCCTTGTATGTTAATATTGCGTACAAAGGCAATGAAAAACGGGCAAAAGCATTATCGCTGTTGCCTAGATGTGATCAAGAGACAGGGTATCACCAAGATTAAGAATGGTGCTTCTTGTACTGGTAGCTACAACGCTCAAGTTTCTGGTCAAAATGTGGAACAAAACGGCGCTGCTGTTGGTACTGCTAATACCGTAGCCAACCAAGCTAGCCAAGGTGCTTTGCAAAACGCAACCGAAATTGCTAACGGTATCCACAACTGCTACTAAGCTTCATTGAGTTCAGAATTGGGATGATGATAGTAAGAGCGCATCCCAACTGAAAACACAAAATACACAAATAACTCCCAATAAATAAAGAAAGGTCTAAAACAATGTTGAAGAAATCTTTTGCTTTCGGTTTACTAGCTGCTGGTTTGATGATTGCTCCTGGTGCAGCTTTCGCTGATGTTCAAAGTAGCCAACAAAATGCGACTCAAAATGGTGCTGCTGTAGGTGTTGGTAACACCGTTGTGAATGACGCTACTCAAACAAATATCCAAGATATCACCAAAATTAAGAATGGTGCTTCTTGCCATGGTAGCTACAACGCTCAAATTTCTGGTCAAAACTTGGAACAAAACGGTGCTGCTGTTGGTACTGCTAACACCGTAGTCAACCAAGCTAGCCAAGGTGCTTTGCAAAACGCAACCGAAATTGCTAACGGTATCCACAACTGCTACTAAGTTCTACTAAATTTCAAGGGATGATGCAACAGATAGCTAGCTCATCCCCCACAAAAAATCACAACAAGCAATACACACACAATTAATAAGGTCTACAAAAATGTTGAAGAAATCTTTTGCTTTCGGTTTACTGGCTGCTGGTTTGATGATTGCTCCTGGTGCAGCTTTTGCTGATGTTCAAAGCAACCAACAAAATGCGACTCAAAATGGTGCTGCTGTAGGTGTTGGTAACACCGTTGTCAACAACGCTAATCAAACAGCGATCCAAGGTATTACCAAGATTAAGAATGGTGCTTCTTGTCATGGTAGCTACAACGCTCAAGTTTCTGGTCAAAACATCGCACAAAACGGTGCTGCTGTTGGTACTGCTAACACCGTAGCTAACGTTGGTAATCAAGCTGCTCTACAAAACGCAACCGAAATTGCTAACGGTATCCACAACTGCTACTAAGTTTTATTGAATTCAGGATTGGGATGATGGTAGTAAGAGCGCATCCCAACTGAAAACACAACATACACACATAACTCCCAATACACAAAGGTCTAAAAAAATGTTGAAGAAATCTTTTGCTTTCGGTTTACTGGCTGCTGGTTTGATGATTGCTCCTGGTGCAGCTTTTGCTGATGTTCAAAGCAACCAACAAAATGCGACTCAAAATGGTGCAGCAGCA
>JANBVI010000075.1 GCA_024239075.1 Fischerella sp. CENA71
TTCAAAGAAAGAGGGTTTATTTCTCTGATGAAGAACATCTAAAACCTTAATTTTTATGCAAATTTAACTTTGATTATATTCTATCAGTTGTTTGTGTAATTAATTCTGCTTAGTTACTTACTTCAGTTTCAAGTAAAGAGAACAAAGAAGAAATTGCTTACCGTATAGCACTTGCATTAGAGAGAGGAGAAATTTCTGCGGAAGAAATTTTGCTCGCCTACGTAAAGCAGTCTAGAACATGGTTAAGTATTAAACAAGGAAAATGTAGTTCGACGCCTTTTCTTAAGTCTGTTCCCTTACTATTATTTGAATTTGGTGATGCTGCCTGGTATGGTCCAATTCAAGACAGTGATGCTTCTCGGAAATGGTATATTCGCACATATCGTATTAAACATTACTTTCAAACAAAAAATGATGAAGAGGATCAACTAAAAGGAGGTTACATTCGTTGGACAGTCATTGCGGAGGTTAGCCATAATTATGTGGCTCTATCATGGGATGGGTTTTCATTTAATCAATTAGAGAACGACCATATCGACGATACACAGTTTGCTTTTTGGTCTCATATTCCCATTTTTTTTGATGAGCTAGCTGATTTCTGTCAAGCCAATTGGGTTCATCCGAACCTTCATAATTTAGTTATGGATGATATGTGGAGTAAATATCTTGGCAAATCAGCTATAGATTCTGACTACAAGTGGCAACACTGGCGAGTAAGAACAGAAGCAGATGGGGTAGCAATGAATGCTCATAGTTCAGGGGCAGCCCAAAAAATTGTCAAAGGATTACAAACTTTTGCAAGACACTTAGCCGAGGTTTCGCTAAAGCCACATGGCTTGTCTAATAATATAGACGCTCTCTCCATTAGCGAAAATGAAATTTTAAATGCTTTGCTCAAAGAAAGAGGTACTAAGTCTTATGAATTTAGTTTAGACAGACAAGTCTATTTGAATGAAGCTAGTACTCAAGGATCGGAACGCCAGGTGCAAACAGAGCATCTTTTTAAAGCACACTGTTATTTTGGGTTAAAACCCTTTTCCAAAACTCAAGATTCACTTCAGCATCTTAAGTGCTATAAAAAGTTATATGGTGGTAGTACAGGTGTTCTGGAGTTTCTAGTGAGGGAACTTGGACTTCAAGGCTAAAGCGATGGCTAGCTTCATTAGCAAAGGGCGTTTAGACTTTCTGTCTGATAAACAGAAGACTGAATTGAGTAGACATTTCATGAAGGCAGGGACAACAGCAATGCCGCATCAACTTGCTGTTCAATTGGGGATAGAATATTCTGAAGCTCTTGCCATCTTAACAGTTCTTGAAGCTGAAGGACTTTGCGAGATAGGATTGCTCATTTATCATAACTGTGACCCTGAGACCATAGCAGGAGAAATTCCTTTTGGTCAAGGTTTTCCTGAGTTACCTTGGGAATGCCCACTTTGTGAAGAAAGTGTCGAAAGTTATGACGAGCTATCATTTGATTTCATAGCGTATTCCAAGCAGCAAATTGAATTTCTTTGATTAAGTCATGCCTATAGAGTTACTGGTTCAAGAAGTGAGTGATACGATAGAACTGCTTGGTTGGGAAAACCCTATATCGAATAAATTAACGTCTTATCTTCCACTTGCAAGACGCGACCAACAATTACGACCATTTGCTTTGTGTGCAGGAGAATTTATAGTACCTGATGATTTTGATGCACCTCTGCCTGAAGAAATTCTAAATGAATTTGAGGGCAGATGAAAATTCTTTTAGATACGCATATTTTCTTGTGGTTTATCAGTGGAGATAATCGTCTATCAGTAGATGTTCGAGATGCCATCCGCGATTCAGATAATGAAGTTTATCTGAGTGTTGTCTCTATATGGGAGTCTATTGTCAAATATCAATTGGGAAAGCTACCACTACCACTATCTCCCGAAATTTATCTTCCCAAACAACGCGATCGCCATCAAATTGCGAATCTCGATTTGGATGAAAACAGTGTTACTCAACTTGCTAGTCTACCATCATTTCACAAAGACCCGTTTGATAGAATGCTTATTTGTCAAGCTTTACAACATAAATTAACTATCGCAACAGTAGATCCAGAAGTCCTTAAATATTCAGTTAGCATCATTTAAGAGGAGAATTATTCAAAGCGATCGCACTTCACCCAACTCTTTTATCCTCTTATTTCCCCTATCATCAGCACTGTATACCCTTAACTGAACCATACTGGAGACAAACTCATACTCTAGACAGATGAAACTTTGTCATATCTTTACACATTTGAGGCTATTTTTTTAATTTCTAAATACAGTATCAGAAAATTAGCTTATAAGCTTAATATCAATAGGTATTGATACAAATCATCTAAATTGATAAATATCTAACTTTTTGCGAAAAATATTTTATGTAATTGAAAGACAATCGAGCCATCACACCATCAGAAGATAACAGTATCTCATGCTGAGAAATACTGTTATATTCGCATGTCTTTATCTTGACAAGGGTTTTTTCTATCAGGAGAAAGTGTCTATTTTGGAATATATTTTGAAATCTGATTAATCTTAAGAATTATGACTTGACGTTATAAATATTGTTGATTATAAAACGCTAGTCAGCTACCAAAAATATTGCCTCGTATAGGGATATTGCTATAGGTATCTAGAAAATATAACAGGAGATTAAGATTGATGTTTATTGATAGTCGTAAACTACCAAAAGATGAAGTTATTCAAACAGAAGTTTGTATTGTTGGTGCTGGCCCTGCGGGGATTACACTGGCGCGAGAATTGATTGGGCAAGACTTTCGAGTATGTTTAGTCGAAAGTGGCGATTTAGAATTTAATCAACAGACGCAATCTTTAAGTGAGGGTGAAACTGTTGGTGAGCCTTTTCCAAACTTACAAGATATGCGTCATCGTCAGTTTGGTGGACATGCTAATGTTTGGAATGTTGAAATTAATCAAAATCAACGTGGTCTGAGGCATATGACCTTGGACGAGATAGACTTTGAAAAACGTGATTGTGTGCCATATAGTGGCTGGCCTTTTAGAAAATCTCACTTAGATCCTTACTACGAACGCGCTCATGAAGTCTGCAAACTCGGCCCCTTTACTTATGACGCTCTGAGTTGGGAGGATGCTCAATCTCCTCAGTTACCTTTCATTGGCGATCGCGTAACTACCAGTATGTTTCAATTTGGGCCTCGCGATATTTTCACCAACGAATATCGCAAACAAATCAACCAATCTCCTAATATTACTACTTATTTAAATGCAAACGTCGTCGAAATTGAGACTGACGAAACAGCTAAAAATGTAAAGCGTGTACGCCTAGCTTGTCTTGACGGTAATCAATTTTGGATAGTTGCCAAAATGTTTATCTTAGCCACAGGTGGCATTGAAAATGCACGTTTGTTACTGCTATCTAACAAAATTCAAAAGACTGGATTAGCCAATCAGAACGATGTTGTCGGCAGATACTTTATGGATCATCCGATTCTTCGCTCTGGTATGCTTTATCCTTCTAGTCGAAAAATCTTCAATTCGACAGCTTTATATGATTTACGCCGAGTTAATAATGTACCAGTCATGGGAAAACTGCACTTGAGTGAACAAGTGATGCGGCGTGAGCAATTACTTAATATGAGTTTTATCCTGTTTCCCAGAGATGAGAAATATAAATCACCAGCTAAGGCTTCTGCAAAAACTTTGTTCTCTTCAATTCGGCGTGGACAACTTCCCAAAAATGCTGTTCAACATTTGGGTAATGTGATCACGCATATTGATGAGCTGGTGAGCGAGTGGTATAAATATCAAATCAAACGGGAATATTTATTCCCTGACTTGAGTTATGGTGGATGGTCGGAACACAAGGGTAACGAAGACAGATATGTAAAATTTGAAATCGTGAGCCAAACCGAACAAGTCCCAAACCCTGATAATCGGGTGACCCTTAGTACTAAACTTGACAGACTTGGTTGTCCTCAAGCACAGTTAACTTTTCGGTGGAGCGAAATAGACATTTGCAGCATCAAGCGATCGCAAGCAATTTTAGCAGAAGAGATTGCTCGTGCAGGCTTCGGTGAATTGCAGATTGAACGTGATGGGGAACTTCCAATGGTTCTAGCTTTTAGTACGCACCATAATATGGGAACAACGCGGATGCATGTTGACCCCAAACAGGGTGTTGTCGATGCAAATTGTCAGGTTCACGGGATCTCGAATTTATTTATCGCAGGTAGTTCGGTTTTTCCAACAGGAGGTTACGCTAATCCCACCTTGACTATTATCGCTCTGGCAATTCGCTTGGCAGATCATGTGAAGACTCGGTTTGCTGTTAAGTCAGAGAATCTCACAGCCAAACTTGAGATTCAGTAAGATATATGCTCATAAGACTTCAGAATCATCATCGAAATGAATAGCATGAAGGCGAAAATTCTATAAGCTATCGAGTTAATTTGCCAAAAAATACTTAGCAATAAAATCTCATCGAAAAGTAAATTTTAATTCTTTTATGGCAATTAGCAATAGCACTTAAATAGGCAAAATCTACTTAATTTCGTTATTTTAACAAAGTCCACTTACGTGGACTTTATTTATTGAGTAGTGAATTTTATTCACCCAATTATTTCTAAGTATCTGACTTAATGAGTTTGAATTGCTATAGTAAATACTGTGATGAAAAGTAAACACTAAAAATTCTTTAGTAAAGATATAGAAATTTGAAACAGATTCAAATGGATTTGAAATTATGATTAATGAATTGCTTCTCAGCTTAACCCGTTTGCTAATCTGGTTTCAAAAGGGGAATCCGCGACAATATCACTATATCAAATCATCAACTCAGGTTTCTGAAGTTTCTGAAGCAAGCCGCTTGATTCATAGACTTAACTGCATTTCGCTCAACGATCATGAGTCCAAGTATCTGCACGCTCATCTAACAAAAATTTTGGAAGCTCGCAATCCGGAGAAAGTCTCTGAGAACGCATCAAATTGCATTGTACTTGAAATGAGTGAAGAGGAAATCCAGAGGTTTGCCGACTACGTTGGAGGAAATAGTACCTGTTTGTTCCGCGCCATTGTTCAGACTGACAACAACCAGACTCCAGTCAGAAAACTGAGAATTATTGGTAATCACGGGTTGCGTTTATTTGATGTGATAGTCAAAAGTCACAATCGTAAAGAACCAGATCAGAAGTACATTTACAAAGATAGCGGTGATCTTTTCATTCCACCGAGTGTAGACCTTAGCACGGTTAATAAAACTCGTGGGATGAACTTTCAGCATCTCAGCATCAACAACACTGCGCCTACTGATTTGGTTCCTGAAAACGTGCTGCGTGTTTTGCTTGAGAATATACGCACATTCATGAGTGTAGACACGATTACAGTTCTCTTACCAACAGAAAATGGGCAGCAATTAGGTGTATATGCCAGCATTGGTTTAGAGGAGGAAATTTTAGAAGGAATCCGAATTCCCCTCGGTTCTGGTTTTGCAGGTAAAATCGCCGCTACGGGCGAGTATACGATTGTAGACGACTTGTCAAAAATAGAAGTGGTGAGTCCTATTCTGCGTCATAGGGGAATCCGTTCTATACTTGGTGTTCCACTGGTACTTAGAAACCAAATAAACGGTGTCATTCATGTTGGTACTTTTGGTTCCCGCCAATTTACAAAAGACGATGTCAAGCAACTACAACTTTTTAGTGAACATCTTGTCTTGGTTATGGAACCTTTATTCAGTTATGGGAAAATTACTAACCTAAATGAAGCTCAATACGTTAATAATTATACTAAATATACTAAAGTTAGAACAAAAGAGCCTGTTGGGATATATACGAAAGAAAATATAATATTCACCGAAGTGATGCAATTATTAAAAAGTTTGGTTTATATGAATCTCAGCCAAGGACGTATTTGCTAGCGCAGAGTGAAGAATAATGAAGGCGAACATGACAAAGCGATCGCCCTATTCAGCAGATAAATACTATCCAAGTAAGCGATCGCTTTTACTATATGGCTTTTGACGCTACCTATGTTCTAAAAATTGATCAGTACTAGAACAGTCGGAAAATAAACGGATAACGCACAGGTTGAGCAGGATTGCTGAAACACTTTAACAAAGCCCAAATAGTCAGTCCCCAGTGCAGTAGAAAACCAAAAGCAACAACCGGGAAAAACAAAATTCCGCCGATACCAAAGGTCAAAAAGGATAGAATCCCAATAGGAACTCCAATTACTGTTGCCCAGAACCAAACATTGAAGTGAAAATTAATTGATTCTTTGGCGTTGCTTTTCACAACTGGATCATCAGAAATTAAGTTAATTACAATTGGAACCCCAATCGAAAATAATGCTGTACTAAAAAAAATTGCCCCATGACACAGAGATGATAGCAATTTGCGCTTATCAGAATTGTATGTTACGTGCATCCTGGTGGCTCCTCCCTTTGCTTTCTTAGCTTCAATTTTAGCGATCGCCAATCTCAACTGAGTATTGCAGGTTGCCGTACCACTAAGTTTACAGCCTTTTTCTGTAGATAGATTAACTTTGGCTACTCTTGATCAACTATCGGTAATGAGGTTTACCGAACCCTCTCATTTTGTTGGTATTGGTTAAATAGTTGATGTTTGCGTTGACGAACAGATATGGAGTGCGATCGCCTCACGTTAATATTCGACTCATGTATCTGATCAAGTTAGCAACAGATATAACATAAAGTAAGGCAAAGTCCTCAATTTAACATTACTTAAAAAAGGTGGTAGAAAATGGGCCGTCTAAATCCTTACTCTTTACAAATGCAAATTACCCAGATGTTTGAACAAGGACAATCATTTTTCGCGACAACTAAAGTCCAAGAATGGTTGAAAGAGCGTAATCATAACCCTGCTGATTATGAAATTATTTTTCACAAAAAACCTGCTCCTCCAGGCTCTAAAGAAGTTATGGTAATAGAAATTGAATTGCGACGCAAAGATGGACAACCTGTAGATTCTTGGTTGCAAGAACAAGCCAATTTACATGCCTGAAACCTAGCATTGATCTACATCACATGACCAATCATTCCTTGATGGTATAAAAAATCGGATTTATCCGTGGAATAAATCTAAAATCCAAACCAAAATCCAAAATCTCAAATCGGATGACAGCCAATATTGCAGAATCAGCCACTTACCAAGGTGGATGCCATTGTGGCGCAGTACGTTTTCAAGTTATAGTTGATAGACACAAAGTAGATGATTGCAACTGTTCTATTTGCAGGAAAAAAGGATTCTTGCATTTAATTGTGCCACAAGATAAATTCACTTTACTACAAGGCGATGATGTATTAACAACTTACACATTTAATACAGGAGTTGCCCAGCATAAATTTTGTCGCATTTGTGGAATACACTCTTTTTATATTCCTCGCAGTCATCCCGACAGTATTGATGTTAACATCCGTTGCTTAGACGATGATGTAGTGACAAAGTTTGAAATTGTACCTTTTGACGGCGCAAATTGGGAGCAAAATGTACACAAGTTGCGGTAAGTGAAATGTGGTTATAGCATTCGACAAGATCCTCGACTTCTTATACACACCTATGGATGGCTTCCCGGAGGTTAGAAATCGGGGATCTTGGCTTTGCGATTTTCACAAATCATAATAGAATTGCTGGCGTTGCATAATTAAACCCAAAAGTTTTTCTCTGAATAATTAGTATAAAAAAATACTTATTTTTATAAATAAACAGTAAAGTACCTGACAGTTAGTATAAAGGGGAGCTATACTGTAGCAGTCTTAGAGGATGTTTGAAAATTCATACTGTAGACGCGAAGCAGCTACAGCATGACAAATTATACCTTTTTCAACTTTTCAAACAGCCTCTTAGAGTAAATTCAACTGAAAGAAACCTTTGATACTAAAAAGTGGCTGAGATTTACTTATGTATAGATAGATAAAGATTGATTCAAGATATATATTCTTGTTGCATATATGTTGTCTTCTCGTGATTATTAATGTTATCTCTAAAATTAGGTGGACAATAGTAACAATTATTCTGATTTTTGAAGATATACTTGTGTGACATAAACATTCAGGTTATCTATCATGTTTATAACACTTGGTTTAACACATCATCTTCCTTGATGTGTTAATTTGCAATAGAGAATGTGCATTTTACGAATTTCGTAGCAACATTCCTCATGATTTGGGTGATTGTAACTATTACAAAATTAGAGATCAAGAAACACTGTGGCAGATTTGGAAGTTTGAAGTTATTTTTAGAAGATAAAAAATCTATCAACAAACTGATTGTAGTATGTCATACCAATTTATCAAGCTAAATCCAGAACAAGAGAATTTAATTAAAATTTATCAACATAAATGGAAAAATATTGCTCTTTCAACTAAGCGAATAGACCGCCAAAAAGCTGCGGAGGTAGTTAAAGAAGTTTACGCTTTTTGTGGGCTTGCCATACCAGAAATAATATTTTGTGAAAGCCCTTATGAGGCTATGAGTAAGACTTTACCAAGCTCTGAGTCTTTAATTATTTCACCCTTAATTCAAAGATTATTGCAATTACGTTCAAGAATATTAAAATTATTTCCTGAACAAGCAAGGTTTCACCAAAATCATCTTGTTATTGAAAGACCCGCTAATGTGAATGTACATATTAATACGACATTATATTATGGATTTATTTCATACATGAAATCTTTGGAACAGCAATTCCAAGTCGATTTAGGATATCTCACAGAATTAGAAATTGAAGTCAACTTATCAGAACTATATCACCAACTACAAATTGAATTGGGTGAACAATATGATAGTAACTTCATACCTGCTGCTAATTTTTGTAGTTACTGTAGTTGGCTAGATTTTTGGAAATCTGCATTAAATTACACTGGCGATCAAGAGTTGTTGCAGCTATTTCAATCTTTAGCTAAATCTTGTGGTTGGATTTTTCCTTATAAAAAAGTAGCGGTAGTGTGCGATCGCCCCACAAAATTATGCTTTGACAGGGACAACCACCTCCACGCCGAAGGTGAAACTGCGATCGAATTTACTGACGGGTATAAACTTTACGCCTATCACGGTGTCATATTACCGGAAAAATACGGTAAGCTACATCCCCACCAATGGCAAGCAGAATGGTTACTACAAGAAGATAATGCCGAACTACGACGGGTATTAATTCAGGGTATCGGCTATGCTCGGATGATCGAACAATTACAAGCAGCTGAGTTAGATCAACATCAAGAATATACATTATTAAAAATAGAGAACGATGTGGATGTTGAACCTATTTTTCTCTTAAAAATGACTTGTCCTAGCACAGGATATATTCATGTGTTACGTGTACCACCTCATATACAATCAGCACAAGAAGCCATTACTTGGGCGAATTGGGGAGTAACACCAGCAGAATTTGCTGTGCAAACTTGATTTTCAAAGATTCTATCCAAAAGAAGTCGCCACAACTCGAAAACCACATATCCGTAATCCTCCATCCGCTTCATTCCAGCTGCGACTGGCGCTACGACAAAGTTCTGGGCTAAAACTCCAAGAACCACCCCGCAATACCCGACGATGCATATCTCCACCGACTTCCCATACTGTTCCATCTTTGGGAGCGCCATCATAATTTTTATGCCAAGGATCAGCACACCATTCCCAAACTAACCCATGCATATCATATAAACCAAAAGCATTTGCCACACAAAAACTGCCCACAGGTGTTGTTTCTTTGCGGTATTTACTTCTGATTTCTGGAGATTCGCCACTACTACAATTAGCCAACTCAGAAGTAATTGTTTCACCAAAATGGAAAGGTGTTTTCGTACCAGCACGACAAGCATATTCCCATTCCGCTTCGCTGGGTAAGCGATAATGTCGCCTGGTTTTTTTCCACAAGCGCGCACAAAATTCTACTGCTTCATGCCAAGAAACATTTTCTACTGGTCGATTAGCACCTTTAAATTTAGATGGATAAGGATTCAAAGATTGTTTGATTTTAGGTAAAGCTGCAACTGCTTTCCATTGTGCTTGGGTGACAGGATATTTCCCGATAAAAAAGGGTTCGACAGTGACTTGATGTTGTGGACGTTCATCAGCATCTCCTTCTTCTTCAGTAGCACCCATTAAGAAACTACCACCAGGGATGGCTACCATTTCCATATTCACCCCATTTCCTAAATCTTCTGTATAGTAATTGGCAATGTGACGATCACGCTTAATTTCCCTACCTCTAAAGTCTACGGTGACTGTGTCAAATTCAAAAGCTTCTAGAACCGGAAATCCAGGTGTAACTGATTGTGGGATGGTTGTTGGTAATGGGGTGGGGTGGGGTGTGAAAATTTGAGTTGTTGCAGAGACAACAGGTAATAGAGAAGATAACTTTGGGGGATTTAAATCTTTAAGAACTTCTACTGCTGATTGATATCTTTCTGAAGCTAAATGTTTCAGCAATTTATCTAAAATTTTTCCTAAGTCTTCGCTAATAGTAATACCTTTTTCTTCTAGGATTTGTCGCCACAACCATTTACAACTCATGGGATCAAACAGGCGATCATAAATTTGGCCGTAAGCATCCCTTACAGGTAAACATCCAGTGAACAACCGCGCACAAGTCACTCCCAAAGCATACAAATCACTAGCATGACAAGCAAATCCTGCCATTTGTTCACTGGGTGCATAACCAAGTGTATATAGGACAGTCGCTTGTCTGGCTAAACTTGTTTGTGTGACTTGTTTCGCACCACCAAAATCAATTAACACTAGTTTGCCATCGTTTTGACGGCGAATAATATTTTCTGGCTTGATATCGCGATGAATAACGTTACGCGAATGGATAAAATCTAGAACTGGTAATAAGTCAGCTAAAATTTCTCGGATTTTTTCTTCAGTAAAAGCTTGTTGATAAACTTCTGCAAAAAGTGTATTTCCGGGAATAAATTCTTGTACTAGATACAAGCTTGTACCTTGTTCAAAGTAAGCTAGTAATCTCGGAATTTGTAGGTGATTTTCTCCGAGTTCATACAGCCGAAAAGCCTCTTCTTTAAATAATTCTGCGGCTTTGGTGCGTTCCGATGTACCATGAACTTGCGGAAAAAATTGCTTGATGACACAGGGAGCATTAAGTCTATCCACATCTTCTGCTGCATAAGTTCTGCTAAACCCACCTTCGCCTAACAATCTCGATACGTGGTAGCGGTTGCGTAAATATTCACCAAAGTTGCTTTGTCCGCAACTAATGCAAAACCTATTGCCATCAGCATTGAAGGGATTTGAGCAATTGGGATTTTGGCAGATTAGCATAGCCGAGCCAGATATTACATTCGAGAGTAGGCCCAATACTATCTATATTGAAAACAGATGTGTGGACAAATAAGCACCAAAATTCTTTCATCTGCAATATTGCTCGCACAGAAAGTCATACAGATGAAGAAATCCTTTATTTATTTGTTTATCTGTACCTGAGAACTTTTTAAATATAAATAAATATGAGCGCACGGTTTTCCGTTCTGAAAAGGATAATAACGGAAGCGATCGCTCTTGTCAAGCAGTAATATCGGGGATTGGGGACTTATCAATTAAAAATTAAAAATTAAAAATTGGTAAGAGGGACAAGGAGGACAAGGGAGACAATATACAATCAACCAATGACCAATGACTATTGCCTATTTCTTTCCGAAGAAGCGCGAATTAATTCGGCGATCAAAGCGACTGTTGCTGAGATAAAGATTAAGATGACGCTCAGAGCATTAATATCGGGTTTGACTCCTGTTCTGATGCGGCTGAAAATTTCCATTGGTAGAGTGTTAGAACCGCTACCAGCTGTAAAAGTGGCGATGAGAAAGTCATCTAAACTTAGAACAAACGCCAACAGACAACCAGCGATAATACCAGGTATTAATTGAGGTAATAATACTTGAAGAAAAGCCTGTACTGGTGTTGCTCCTAAATCTAAGGCGGCTTCTTCTAAGTGGGGATCTATGTTAGTCAATCTCGTCGAAACAACTAGACTAATATAAGCAAGACAAAATACTACGTGGGCTGCGACAATTGTCCATATACTCAAAGAAATACCAAGTAGGGGAATAGCCACTGCTGCAAGAAACACTAAGGTAGCTACTGCGATCGCAATATCGGGAATAATTAACGGTAGATAAGAAATTCCGCGATATAATGCCTTACCCGGAAATTGATAGCGTGCCAAACCTACCGCCATCAGGGTTCCCAGCACTGCGGAGATAGCTACAGCACTCAAAGCAACTATTAAACTGTTTTTTAAAGCCAACAAAATTTGCTCATCACTCAAGAGTTGGCGATACCAATCTAGGGTGAAACCTTGCCATGCAGCACTGTAAGGTGAATTATTAAAGCTATAAAATCCAAGTACCAAGATTGGTAAATACATGAATACAAACATTAATAGTGAGAAAACCGCTTGCCAAGATAAGACACGCGGTTTTTTTTGTGATTTAGATATATTCACGTTTAATATTTTGATTTTTAGTTACTATGTCAGCGCCAAAATAGCACATTTGAAGATAAAAGTCAATTAAATAGGGGTGTGAGGGGGTAGGGGTATTACGGGTGTAGGGAACACCAGAACCAAAGTTAGGGGCTTGTATCCTTTTTTCCTTGGGTCTAAATCCCGCTCCCCGCTCCCCTACCCCAAAGAGCGACACAAATCTGCGATCGCTAGGAGTAATTGATCGATATCAACTGGTTTGGCAATATGGGTTTGGAAACCTGCTGCTAATAGCCTTTGGCGATCGCTATCTCCGGCGTAGGCAGTTAGAGCAATAGCTGGGATATTTCCACCCTGTTCTGGAGGCATGGCTCTGATTTGCTCAATCAAACCGTAGCCATCTACTTCAGGCATCCCGATATCACTGATTAATAAGTCATGCTGTAACTGTGCTAAAGTTGCGAGAGCTTGATTTGCTGATTTGGCAAGAGTTACTGTTGCTCCATACTCTTTTAATAGATATTCCACAAAATTCCGTGTGTCGGCATCATCATCAACTATTAGTATCCGCAGTCCAGCTAGATACGAAGAGCTAAATTTGTCTGTTTCTTTTTCTGTGTCTGTTTGCCCAGCACCTACTTGTTGTTCTATAAGAGGCAGCTTGACGGTAAATGTAGCTCCTTGCCCTTCTCCTGGACTATCGGCGGTAACTACACCGCCATGCAATTCGACCAAGTGGCGCACTATTGCCAATCCTAATCCCAAACCACCAAATTTTCTAGTAGTACTACTATCTGCCTGACGAAAGTATTCAAATACGTAGGGTAGAAACTCCGCAGAAATACCCATACCTGTGTCTGTAACTGTGATCTGGGCGTAGTTCGTGATTGAAGGTTGAGTATCAGAAGAAGACACGGGGACGGGAGGACGCGGTGAGCAGCGCGTTGCGGAGGTTCCCTCCGTTGTAGCGACTGCGAACCCGAAGGGTGACGCGGAGAGTCTTTCATTTAAATTCCCCGTGTCCCCATGTCCTCCATGTCCCCCATCTCCAGTCGCCATCACCTGAGACAATTGCACCTCCACCCTACCGCCACTGGGTGTGAATTTGACGGCGTTGGTAAGTAAATTGCTGACTATTTGCTGTAAGCGATTTGAGTCACCCTGAATAAAGACAGGGGAAGTGGGGAGAGATATGTACTCAAGTTGAATTTTTTTAGTTTGTACAGCTAATTGCACAGTTTCTAATGCGGCATTAATTACTGTTGTCAAATCGACGGTGGCTAAATTGAGGCTGAGTTTACCTCGAAGAATGCGGGAAACGTCTAATAAATCATCAATTAGTTGAATCTGTAATTTGGCATTCCGCTCGATTGTATCTAAGGCGCGATCTGTGGCTGTGGGATCTAACTTGCGGCTTCTGAGTAATTTTGTCCAACCTAAGATGGGGTTGAGGGGCGATCGCAATTCGTGGGAAAGAATAGCTAAAAACTGATCTTTAATATGATTGGCTGCTTCTGCTTCTGCACGAGCTGCTTGTTCCAACTCTAGCAGGCGAGCGCGTTGTTGTTCTATTTGTTTTTGCTCATCAATATCAGTACAAGTACCAAACCATTTAATAATATTTCCTTGATTATCTCTGAGGGGATAGGCTCTGACTAAATGCCAACGATATGTACCGTCACTTGCTCTTTTGTAACGCTGTTCGTTTTCAAAGGGAAGCCCAGTTTGTAAAGATTGTTGCCAGCGTTGGATGGTAGGTTCCAAGTCATCTGGATGCAGTAGTTTCTGCCAACCATTTCCCACAGTTTCTTCTAGAGTTAGTCCCGAATATTCACACCATTGCTGATTTGTATAATCAGTGACCCCTGCTGCATCTGATGTCCAGATCATTTCGGGAATCGCTTCACTCAGCATTCTGTAGCGTTGTTCACTTTGACATAGTGCTTCCTCTATATGCTTGCGCTCGGTAATATCTTGGGCAGTACCCATCATTTGTACTGCTTTACCTCTGTCATCGTACAAGCATCGACCTTTGGCTGCAATCCAATGTACACTTCCGTTCGGCCAAATGACGCGGTACTCCACATCATAGTCAGCTTTGTCTTCCAGAGTTTGCATGACTGCTTGATGAGTAAATTGGCGATCATCTGGATGCAGAGAATCTAAAAATACCTCATAGTTCATTTCTGTGTTGGCTGCAAGTCCAAACAGTTGCTTGCATTTTGCTGTCCACACTAAATTATTGGTGGTAAGGTCCCAAAACCACATCCCTAATTCGGCGGCGGTGGTGGCTAGGCGGATGCGTTCTTCACTTTCGCGTAAGTTTGCTTCTGTTTGTTTGCTATTGCTAATGTTAGTGGCGACACCAACTATTCTGATAATATCGTGTTTGTGATCTCGTACTGCTAATCCTCGATCTTCTACCCACAGATAGTAACCATCCTTGTGACGGACTCGATATTGAGTGCAAAAACGGTCTTTTTTAGCTAGACCTTCTGCAAAGTCTTCATCGGCTTGTTGGATATCATGAGGATGGATGTGCGATCGCCACCATGCGGGGGTTTGTTCAGTTTCTTCTAGTGTGTAACCTAAAAGCTCTGTCAAACCTTGAGTTCTTTGTACAGTATCATTTTTGAAATCCCAATCATAAATTAGGCAGTTAACAGCTGCTGCTGCTAGCTCAAATCGTTCATGACTTTGCCGTAAAGCGGTTTCTGTCAGCCGTCGATCAGTAATATCTTCACAGAAACCCAGAATCCTTTGTGCTAAACCTTCAGTTGTTCTCCGTAACACCGTGTCATAGCAACGTAACCAACGCCATTCACCGTTTGCATGTCGATATTGAAATTCAAAACTAACTACTTCACCATCAGCAACATAGTTGAGGCAATCATAATGAGTGGGAAGTCGAGCAAAGTCTTCAGGGTACATTTGTTGTAAAAGCGATCGCAACCCTGTGGTTTGAATTTCTTGTTGAGTGTAACCCAGAATCTGAGTAACTTGATTGTTAATGTAAATGACACGCTGCTCAATAAGGTCATAAATATACAGCGTACCTAAGCTACTACTAGCAATTGTTTGAACTAAATTAGGATTTTCCTTTAGGGCTGTTGCCAAAGCAACTTCATTCTGCTCAAAAATCGATGCTAGATTTGATGTGGCTGTAATCTCAGTAAAAGTTGTAACGATACTATGGGGTATAGTTGCTCCTGGTAAAAATAAAGGCTCTGAGTTCACGAGTAGCCAGACAAGTTCACCATGCGGCTGATATAATCCCATGACCACATTCAAACAGGGTTGACCCGTGGTGAGAGCAACCATAAATGGATGATTTTCTTGAGTAAAAGCAGAACCATCTTCTCTAATGGTTCGCCAGGATGTATCCAGCCAACGACGCCCGATTAGTTGCTCTGCTTTTAGTCCTAAAATCCGCTCAGATAAAGGATTACAAGCCTGGATACGACCATCAACAAACTGAAGCAGCATCGCCTGCTCTTGATTTGCTACCATTGTAATTGTAGATAGTTCAGATAACTGCCGCTGCTGAGATAAATTTTCATCCGTTAGCGGTTGTCGGGGCAGTTCAAAGTCGGGCATTTTTATATATTTATAAAATATACAATATTTTAATTTAACTGTATCTCTAACGATTTATATTTTATTACAAAATATTCTATCTTTAGAAGGATGATAAACAATCTTTATTATTTATTTTTTTATTTGGAAAATTGAATTGCTAGTTACTAGTTATGTAGATATTGATTTTAGTAATTATCTCATGATTACACCAGAAAAAATCATGACTAAACCACTCTGTATAGAAGAGATGAGTTTCTCGCTTATATTCTATTGAGAAGAATCAAGCAATAACGGGCAACTAATGATTTACTTTTAAGTATCATCTCTGAAATTTATATCAATATACATAAACCGAGATTATTCCTGACGAAAGAGCAAATCAAGGTTTTGATTGACTAAAGTGGTCGTAGTAAGGAATCAATTAAAAACAAAAGAGATTTTACTATGACAGACCAACAAGAAAACCAAATTAATCAACCAGTAAGTAAAGATTGGCATTCCAAAGACGAGCCAAACGTTAAAGAAAGAAATTTAACAGCAAATCCTGGCGATCGCATTGCTGATGAACCTCAAACAATCGAAGAAAAAAGTCAACAAGTAGCTGTAGATTCTCCTGACATTACAGGAGATCACATCACTGTTCCTACCTACTTTATAGTGGAAGAACCAGATGGAGAAAAAAAGGCACTCCATCATGTTAAGGATGCTGAAGAAATTTCTGATGTCATTCGACAGGCAAGAGTTGATGAAAATGGCAATAGAATTTGGTGGTAATTGATTTGAACGCCAACGATGAATTCATATTCATCATTCATTAGTTATTTGAAATAAAGATTAACTAATAGGAACGGCTTGAGATATTGTTTCCGTTACACATCTTTTCTCTCTTTTGGTATGGGTGAGAGAGATTAAAGCGGATTTGAAATATTTATCTAAAGCTGTTCCTCTTCAATTATCCGAATAGGCAAAACTTAAAATTTCAGATTTTATCAATCAATAAAAATAAATAAAAATTATTTAGATAATTATTCTGCAAGATTTGCATTTATATCACTATTGACGCATTCCTGAAACTAAAAAATAAGCATCATAACAGATAATTACTCTAATCAAATGGAGATAAAGATTATGGTATCTATTCTAAATCAAAAAAACGGCAAAGTACGTTATGCTGTGATTGGACTGGGTTGGATTGCTCAAGAAACTGTTTTACCTGCTTTTGAAAATGCAAAAAACTCTGAATTAGTCGCATTATTTTCTGATGACCTAGTTAAGCGTCATGATCTGAGTGAAAAGTACAATGTTCCTGCTTTTACCTACGAAGAATACGAAGCATTTCTGAGAAGTGGGGCTGCGGATGCAATTTACATTGCTCTACCTAATCATTTACATTGTGAATACACAGTGAAAGCTGCCAATGCAGGAGTGCATGTACTTTGTGAAAAACCAATGGCAGTCACAGAACAAGAATGTGAAGAAATGATTCGTGCCTGCCATAATAATAAGGTCAAATTGATGATTGCTTATCGCTTGCACTTTGATCAAGCCAATATGCAAGCAGTAGAAATAGTGAATTCAGGAAAAATTGGCAATCCCCGCATTTTTAATTCTGTCTTTTCTCAGCAAGTAGCCGAAGGTAATGTGCGCTTAGAGCCAATTTCTAATGGTGGCGGTACAGTTTATGATACGGGAATTTATTGCATAAATGCCGCCCGCTATCTTTTTCAAGATGAACCCATAGAAGTCGTTGCATTTTGTGGAAATAATGGTGAGCAACGCTTTGCAGAAATTGATGAAATGACAAGTGCAATCCTACGTTTCCCTGATGATAAATTGGCAACTTTTACTTCTAGTTTTGGTGTTGCACCAGTTTCTACTTTGCAGATATTAGGAACAAAAGGCAATCTACGAATGGATTCCGCCTATTCCTATCAAGGAGAACTGAAGCAACAAATTACTATTGATAACCAAACTCAGGAGCAATCTTATCCTGCTGGTGATCAGTTTGCTGCCGAAATTGTTTACTTTTCAGATTGCATACTGAATGATAAGAACCCAGAACCATCAGGAGAGGAAGGTTTAGCAGATGTTCGTATTATCCGTGCTATTATTGCATCGGCACAAACAGGTAAAACTGTAGAACTTCATGAGTTTACAGAAAAAACAAGACCAACAAGCCAACAGGTAATTCAAATTCCAGCCAGCGAAGAACAACCAGATTTAGTTCATGCTGCTGATCCATCAGGGAATAAGTAGGTGATTCCAATCGCATTGGACATTGTAGAGACGTAGCAATCCTACGTCTCTAGATGAATATCGAACCAATTTTTAATTTTACATTTTTAATTTTTAATTCTAAAGGCGGGGTTGGCTGAAAAATCTGAGTTGGAGTATAAATGTGTCTACGGTAAGGTTGAGAATTCAGTATAAGCAATGAAAAGCCAAATCCTAGCCATAGCCACATTTATAGCTACAATCAGCTTGAACCAAACTGTTTTAGCTGCAAATTCAGAACACATCAGACAGTTATTAGCTAGTAAACAGTGTGAAAACTGTGACCTTAGCGGTGCAGGGTTGATAATGGCTGACTTGAACAATGCAAATCTCAAAGGAGCTAACCTCAGTGGTGCGAATCTTAGCCGTGCTAACCTCAGCGGTGCTGATTTGGCTGGTGCAGACTTGAGTGGTGCTAGTTTGTTTGGTGTAAACCTCAGTGGTGCTAAGTTGACTGGGACAATTCTCATGGGTGCAGACTTGAGAAATACTTATCTCATCAATGCAGATTTGACAGGAGTGAATCTCAACGGCGCTAACTTGCAAGGTGCTTATGGTATTCCGTTGCAAATTGCCAAACCAGAAGAGTTCTATGGTTGGGGTGTTACCGAAGCGCAAAAAGGCAATCAGCAGCGGGCCTTAGAATATTTTAATCAAGCGATCGCACTCAAACCAGACTATGCTGGTGCTTATTTAGCTCGTGCTGTTGCTCGTTACCAATTATTCGATCAACAAGGTGCTTTCCAAGACGCTCAAGCAGCAGAAAAATTATTTACAAATCAAAATGATCGTGATGGAATACAAACAGCACAAGTTTTTCTGAAACAACTACAAACACCCCAAACAGCACAACTAGATCGTGGTAAACCCAGTTTTATGGACTTTTTCGGAAGTGTAACTTCAGTGTTACTCCAGTTTCTACCTTTTTAGGGGATTGGGAAGCGGGGACAAGGGAGACACGGGAGATGGGTCAATACGGTTCGGATAAGACAAATCGATTAGACATCTAATACCCTGTAGAGACGTGCCTTAGCGAAGCCATGCGCTATAGCGCTATTGGCACGTCTCTACATCCCAAAGCATGACGAAAAATTCTTAACCGAACCGTATTGGGAGATGGGTAGAATAATTAATGACAAATGACAAATGAAAAATGACTATTTCCAAGCAATTGTGGGAAGAAAATCTAGACATAGCACAAGCTTGTTTATTACATCCCTTTGTTGAAGGTATTGCTTACGGAACTCTTGCGTCGGCGAAATTTGCTTACTATGTCGGTCAAGATGCTTTTTTCTTAGAAGCATTTGCTCGTGCTTACAGTGTCGCCGCAGCAAAAGCACCCGATTGGGAAGCATTTATCACATTTCATGAATTAGCTAGTGGTGTATTGCAAGAACTGCGGCTGCATGAAAGTTATGCTGCTCAGTGGGGGGTTGATTTGCGTTCTGTGCAACCAGATACCGCAACACGTCACTATACAGATTTTTTGCTCGCTACTGCTTGGAGTGGGGATGTGGGTTTAACTGCGGCTGCTATGTCTCCCTGTATGCGTCTATATGCCTTTTTGGGAGGAAAGTTGGCTCAAAATGGTATCCCGGATCATCAATACGCCGATTGGATTCGTACTTACAGCAGTCCAGATTTTCAGCCACTAGTGCAACAACTAGAAAGTTTAGTAGAACGTTTTGCCGCTAATTCTACTCTAGTCCACTCAACTTATCGCTACGCTATGTTGTGTGAGCAAGATTTCTTTCAAGCAGCATGGCAATTTGGTGAGTAAAGTGATTTTAATAGCTACAAAAACTCAGCAATTCTACTGACAGCAGTTTCTAAGATTGCTGGCTCATGTACCAAAGCAAAGCGAACATAACCTTCCCCAAATTTGCCAAAACCAGCACCAGGAGAAGCAGCAACTCCTGTTTTTTCTACTAATTGGGTACAAAATTCTATAGAATTCTGACTCCACGGTTCCGGTAATTTTGCCCAAACATACATTGTGGCTTTGGGTACAGAAACCTGCCAACCAATGCGATGTAAAGCATTAACAAAGACATCTCGACGCTGACGGAATCTGTTAACGGTGGCTTTGACTAAATCTTGTGGCCCAAGCAAAGCGGCGATCGCACCGTTTAAAATACCACGATACTGATTAAAATCAACTGCTGCTTTGACTTGACGCAAAGCCCGAATTAACTCAGCATTCCCAATGGCGTAGCCAATCCGAAAACCGCCCATGTTGTAGGATTTGGAAAGTGTAAAAAATTCTATCGAGACGGTTTTTTGGGGATCTGCTTGTAGAATCGAGGGGGCGAGAGATTTGAGATTGGGGATTTGTCCTGAATTCTCTATCTCTTTTTCCTCGAAGACTAAATCAACGTAGGGAAAATCGTGAACTAGAACAAGATTGTGCTGCTGACAAAAGGCGACTGCTTCTTGGAAGAAAGATAATGGCGCGATCGCACTGGTAGGATTATGTGGATAGCTCAACACCATCATCCGTGCTTGCGCCAGAACGGGTGTAGGAATATCAGCAAATACAGGTAAAAAATCATTTTCTGGGCGTAGTGGCATGGGGTAAACTTGACCACTAGCTAAGTAAACTCCCCCAGCATGGGAAGGATAACCCGGATCAAGTAACAGAGCAAAATCTCCTGGATTGAGGATCGCTAAGGGTAAATGGGCTGTCCCTTCCTGAGAACCAATCAGTGGTAGTACTTCTGTTTGTGGATCTACACCAATGCCAAATTTTTGCTCGTACCATTGCGCCGCAGCTTGACGAAAAGCTTGAGTACCGTGAAATAACAAATAGCCGTGGGTACTTGGATCATACAGAGACTGAGCGATCGCATCTACTATATGTGATGCAGCTGGTAGATCCGCAGATCCCAAAGATAAATCTATTAGTTGCCGCCCGGTAGCCAAAGCTTTCGCCTTGGCTTTATCCATATCGGCAAATACATTAAATTGTAAGGGCTGTAAACGTTTTGCAAATAGCATTTGAGTATTTGTCCTTTGTCATTAGTCCTTTGTCATTTGTCTAAAATACTAATGACCAATGCCAATGACTATTGTACAGACGCGTAGACGCTCGTAAGAGCGGCTTCAAGGTAAGAGTATCATCGCGTCTAATGACCAATGACCAATGACCAATGACCAATGACCAATGACCAATGACCAATGACTAATGACCAATGACTAATTTAGGTGAGTATCTAAGAAACTAATTAATTTCTCTTTACCGATAACTCCTTCCGCAGATGCCAAGATATTGTCACCTTGGAACAGCCTCAGAGCAGGTACTCCTTCTACCTGGTATTGCTTAACAGTAAGTGGATTAGGGTCAATTTCCATTTTTACTACTTTTAAGCGATCGCTATAGGTATTTGCAGCAAGGTTCACTAGTGGTGCCATCAATTGACAAGGACCACACCAAGAAGCCCAAAAGTAAACTAATACTGGCTCCTCGGCTTGCAAAACTTCGGTTTCAAACTCAGCATCAGTTATGGTTTTGACACCCTTACTCATTCCCCTCTCCTAATGGTGTTATCGTTATCAGTTGACACACAAAATTACTCTATCCCAAACTAGTCAATCATCTATAGTCAATATTTAATAATTATTACTACTATAAACTATTTATATTTCTTAATAAACATATATTGACAAAATATTAAAAACATGATCTAAGCACATGCTCAGAATTTTGAATTATTTACCCTTTCCCTTGTCTCCCGCTTCCCGATCCCCACAAATCCCCTAACGCAAAATCCCACATCCAAAAGGTGTGGGATTCATTTCAAAAGTATGATCAAAGCCTCACATCTGGTCTAATTGCTTGCGTAGCGATTCTAACTCAGCATCAACCACTTCATTGTTAGATTTAGAAGTGTTTGGTTGCTGGGTGTTAGTGGTAGATTCTTGGGGTAGTAGTGGTTGATTCGAGGGATTAGCAGGAGCAAGGGAAGCTTTGAGAGCTGCCAATTCATCGTCTACGTCGCTACTAGATTCCAAAGCCGCAAATTGATGCTCTAAGTCTGAGCCAGCCAACTCTGCTGCTGATTGAGCGCGGGCTTCTTGCATCAAAACTTTTTCTTCCATACGCTCAAAAGCTGCCATTGCTGAGGAGGTATTCATACCTCGCACCATACCTTCGAGTTGCTCTTGAGCTTTAGCAGCAGTGATCCGAGCTTTAAGCATTTCTTTCTTAGTCTTAGCTTCGGAAATTTTGCTTTCGAGCTGGATTAAGTTACGCTTGAGACTGTCAACTTGAACAGTTTGTTGCTCTAAGCTGGCTTTGAGAGCAGTTCCTGACTCAGTAAAAGTCTTTTTACGCTCTAGAGCTTGGCGTGCTAAATTTTCGTCACCTTTTTGCAGGGCGAGTTGAGCATTACGTTGCCACTTATTGATTTCGTTTTGGGCATCATTATATTGTTTCTCAGTGCGTTTTTGAGCCGCGATCGCTTGAGCTACTCCCTGGCGCAGCTGAACTAAGTCTTCCTGCATTTCCAGGATTGCTTGTTCCAGCATTTTTTCGGGATCTTCGGCTTTACTGACTAAATCATTGAGGTTGGCGCCGACTACTCGCCTAATACGATCAAATAATCCCATAATTTTGTTTTTCCTTTGAAAGATTTACGCGCGACTTTGGCAATTAGCTTGACTTGAGAATAGGGAAGAGGGAATCAGGGAATTAGGTAGAAATTTTCAGAGTCATATTTTTATTCGTACGCAGTTGATGAAAACTACTTATTTAAATTTAATCTTTTCAGACTAATTCTGTTCTCATTCCCCTTAACCCTTAACCCTTAAACCTTCACCCTTCATCCTTATTCCTTTCCCTTTCATCTTTCATCCTTAATAAACCCTTATTCTTAAGATATGCTTTTAATTTACAAATTGCCCAATCGCGCTTAATTCTCACCTTGGGGTAATTGCCGTGATGTTGATTGTGTATTTTCCGTACTGCTAGGTAATTTTGCTTTCATCTGTGACAGTTCGGTATCTACTTCAGATTCAAGAGCTGCAAATCGTTTTTCCAATTCATCCGTTCCTGTAACGGCTATTGCTTCTTTTTGGGCTTCTAATTGAAGAACTTTTTCTTCCATACGCTCAAAAGCACTCAAGCTGCTTGTACTAGAAACGCCTTCTAGCAAGTCTTGAAGCTTCACGCTGGCTTCCGCAGAACGAGCGCGAGCAATATACATATCTTTTTTAGTTTTAAGTTCGGTAATCTTTAGCTCTAGCGATCGCATATCTTTTTTGAGCCGACCGACAACGCTACTTTGCTCTTCTACTTGATTATAAAGCCCTGTGGCTGTTTCTTCGTAAGCACGGCGTTTCGTGAGGGCTTCGCGTGCTAGAACTTCGTTACCTTGTTGTAATGCTAATTGGGCGCGACGATACCAATCTTCACTTGCGGATTGGGCTTGCGCTGCTTGCCTTTCTGTACGTTTTTGGCTAGCGATCGCCGCTGCGATCGCCTGTCGCAGTTGTACCAAATTATCCTGCATTTCCAAAACGGTTTTTTCCAGAATTTTTTCTGGATCTTCCGTAGACCCAATTAGACTGTTGATGTTAGCACGAATTACCCGCCCAATCCGATCAATTAGTCCCATTTCGCCCTCCATCTACGTTCTAAGGGTAGTTCAAAAGCCAAACAGGCAAAAAGTAAAAAGAATATTAATTATTTATTTTGACTTTTGACTTTTAACTTTTGACTTACCTTCCCCTATTCTCCTACACCCTATCTTGAATAGACTTCTTGCAGAAGTATGGATGCATGTGAAAAAGATGAAATTTTCCTTTATCCCTTATACCATTTTGGATTACTCTGCGCTTCAACACGGAGTGGCTACTTGCACGCCTGTCGCTAACGCACTTACCAAAACAAAATATATAGACGCTTCTGCGGCTATATATTTTGATATTAGTTTCTGCCGAAATGGTTTATTGGCTACTCCACTTTGGCTGTAATTCCCTGACTTTGTAAAAATTGCATCTGTTTTTTGACTTGTTGTTTAGTTTTGAAAGCTCCTAGATAAATTAATTTTTTATCTTTTGATAAATAAGCATCAGGAACTACTTGCCTGACTGTAGCGAAAGTTTTGTCATCTTGATTATCTGTAATGATGTGAAAAAATCCATCCGTCGATGGTTTTATTCCTGGATCATCAATATTTTGTAGACTTGGTGTTGGTTTTGGCGTGGTAGGAATCACGCTAGCAGCAACAGTTGCTGATGCGATCGGCGAGAATGTTGGTTGTGCTTCTGTAGTAGTCTCAGGTGCAATTGTCGGATTTTGAGCAACTTGACTAGATTCTTTTACCGATGTTGGTTTGGGTTTTGGTGTTAAACCAACAACATCATTGGGATTTTTAACTTCTGGAAATTCGCCCGTCTCTAGATTGGGAATTTTAGGGATGGGTGTAAGTTCTGGTTCTGAGACTGCGGTAATTTTTGATTGGTTGTTTGTTGTTGCTTCGTTGTTTGTTGTTGGTTGATTATTAGGGGTATTTTTTTTAAATAAACCGCCGAAACTCAAATTCGGCAAATTTTTCAGATTGAATACTGCATAACTCAGGCTCAGACTTGCCATCAACAGCAGTAGCATTGAGCCTATACCCAAAGGTGAGAGCAGAGTATCATTAGAATTATTACGCTTTTGGGTCGGTGATTGTTCTTCTGTCAAACTTCGCAGCAGTGCTTCTGACGATTCTAAATACTCATCAGGTGGTTTGGGAATGTCGTCTGGTTTGACAAGATTCTCACTCTCATCTTTTTTAATTAACGCAGGCACAATACTAGCCGAATTTGGTGCAGGTGGAGTGGGAATAGTGGAAGTGTGTTGTTGCTGTGTAGATTCTTCCTTGACTGCTGGTGTTGGTACTTGTTCTTGAGTGTCTGCTTCAGATGTTGGTGGTGCGATGGTGGAAAATTGTGCTAAGGATATTTCCTCAGTACTGTTAGTACTGTTAGTGCTGTTATTAGTAATTGGTGATTGGGTTGTGACTTCAGTTGTAGAAGTGGCAATTATCTGTTGAAATTTACTACTGATAGGAGTACCCACACGAGTTTGACTCAGTGTCTTGTATGTAAATCGTGTACGCCGATAACGTGCCAATTCTTGATCCAGTTGTACTTCCAAACTCGCCAGTGCTGCTGCAAGTACTGGCTTTAACTCAGGTGTTTTGGAGGATTTTGCACCCGAATCTATCACAGGGTTTTGACTCATTGCCTATCTGCCTCAAACCTAGACTGCCAGGGTAAACTAAAAAAGCCAATTGCGATCGCCAATTGTTTTATTGATTCAAAATATCTTTGTACCAACACTATCGTACATTTACATATATTTGATGCATCAACCAAATTTAATTGTGACGGTCATATACTAGGATGTCGTTTAAATCTGTTAATGATATCTTAAGTGTTCTCCAACTAGAGACTAAACTACAAGAGCAACCATTTCAACATTTGCTCAAGTGTTGGTCTAAAGTTGTAGGAACAGCAGTAGCAGCTCATACTCGTCCATTGTCAATTCAGCGTAACGTGTTATGGGTAGCAACTTCCAGTGCTGCTTGGGCGCAGAACTTGACTTTTGAACGTCAACGGCTACTTATAAAATTAAATGCACTACTACCTACTCCTTTAGTAGATATTCGCTTTTCGACTGCTGAGTGGCACTCTCGCAAACAAATTGCTCATCAACCAAACTCATCTGTAGATCCCCAGCATCCAAGCTACCTTGGTAAAGAAACTGCTACGGAAAATGATCATGATGTCAACTCCACTACTCGTGATCCTAATACGAGTTTTGCAGATTGGGCAGTGGCAATACAAGCGCGATCGCATCACTTACCCCTTTGTCCTAAATGTGAATGTCCCACACCCCCCGGTGAACTCCAACGTTGGGGTGTTTGTTGTTTGTGTGCTGCTAAAAAGTTTTCTGGGTGAAAGAAATGGGGATCGGGGCTTGGGGAACAAGGAAATCGTAGGGAAAAATAGCTCCAAGGCTCAAAGATTCAAGTTTCTTAATTTGATCTACTGATACTAGGAAATTTCCTACACCCTTACACCTTTACACCCCTATTTGTGATATTCAAAGTCTAAGCTAGCGCCTTGAGTGCATACAAACTATCCGTGTCTTCCAAGGTTATGTATGCTACGTTTTATCTTTCTCTACTATGCCAGAATATATACAAAAATCATCTTATGCTATCGCTCCTGCTACTAAATTAAAAGTCTTCACGCCTCAATAACTTTTCTTTTAGCCTTGATCCCCAACTTGTTTTATCTAAAATCAGACATATGTCAATTTGTATTGTTGTATGTCGCATTGTTAACTAAATAATTTACAAACATAACACGAAGATAAAAAAAACCTAAAGTAAAATCTCTCTTGGGGATCGCCATAATCCATATATAAATATGCTTTTTGGTACAAAACAGGATTGATAGGTATATGCAAAATTAGATCATGTGAATAAGCCTTAGAAGGCACCATAATATATGAAAAACATTAAATACTTAACTTCTGCCTGTAAATATTGTCGTTACTACCAACCAGAAGGACGTCGTGGTGGTATATGTCAACAGTTAGGAGCGCCAGTACAAGCTTCTTGGAAAGCTTGTTCCTTTGCGCTACCACCATTTGCTCCCTCTTGGGAAAAATTGGAAGATGTTTGGAGTTTACCAGATGCTACCCCAGTCTTAATTTCAGATATCAATAAATCTGCCACTCTTACAAACGAAGTAGCTAGCTGTACTTCTGAACATACAAAAACAAAGGTTATGATACATTAGCTTTTGACTACTGATCTGGGATCACTCTAGTAGTAGAAGCACAAGTTCTATAGTTTTTATATATCCATCAAGGTAGGATAAAAATCAGACCCCTTTACAGTCAACTTTTCGGATAGTGGTTTAGAAAAATGAACAGCAAAGAATTGAGCTTTGCTAATTCCAAGATTAAATTTGGTTTTTAATGATTATGGGTCTAAAAACAACCTTGATATATATCAAAAATCGCTCCTCTATCAAAGGAGCGATTTCTAGTAGTTGGTTGTTGATTAGTAGGGGTGAATTTTTGATAGCCGTGGGAGTGTCAATTTTCTAATTTTCTAATTTGAAACAGTGTATCTTCGTAATAATTATTGTTATTTTGTTGCCGATAAAGCTCTGCGGCTTGTTTAAAATCAGTGAGAGCGCCTTTTTTATCTCCTAAATCGCGACGTGTTAGCGCTCTATTGTAGTAAGCATTGGCATAGTTCGGATTAATTTTGATGGCTTGATTAAAATCTGCTAGTGCTTGTTGCAAATTTTTCGAGTCAAAGTAGGCGATACCCCGATTATAGTAAGCTTTGTCATAGCCTGGCTTATACTTAAGAGCCTGATTATAGTCGGCGATCGCTCCTTGTTTATCTCCCAAATCAGAGCGAGTTAAACCCCGGTTAAGATAAGCATTGACATAGTTCGGATTAATCTTGAGAGCTTGATTGTAATCAGTGATAGCCCCTTGTTTGTCTCCTAATTCATAACGGGTTAATCCCCGGTTATAGTAAGCTTTGTCATAATTGGGATTGAGCTTAATCGCCTGATTAAAATTATTCAATGCTCCTTGTTTATCTCCCAAATCATAAAGGGTTAAACCCCGATAAATATAAGCATCGGTATAATCGGGTTTCAGCTTGATAGTTTGATTAAAATCATCCAGCGCTTTTTGACTCTCTCCCTTTTCAGAAAGAGCTACCCCCCGATTGTAGTAGGCAAGAGCATAGTTAGGGTTGATCTTGATTGCTTGATTGTAATCATCGATTTCCCCTTGTCTGTCTCCTAATTCAAAGCGGATTAAGCCACGGTTGTAGTAAGCTTTGTCATAGTTGGGATTGAGCTTGATTGCTAGGTTATAGTCAGCGATCGCTCCTTTTTGATCACCAGATGCAGAACGAGCTAAACCCCGATTGTAGTAAGCTTTGTCATAGTTGGGATTAATCTTGAGGGCTTGATTATAATCCGCCATCGCCCCTTGCTTCTCTCCTAATTCATAGCGAGCTAAACCTCGGTTTAGATAAGCATCTTCTGCGTTGGGGTTGATTTTGAGTGACTCGTTATAATCAGCGATCGCTGCTTGGTATTGTTGCAATTCATAATAGACTAAACCCCGATTGTAGTAAGCATCGTCATGTCTGGGGTTGAGCTTGACAGTTTGAGTATAGTCAGCGATCGCTCCTTGTTTATCTCCAATATCAGAGCGAGCTATACCCCGGTTATAGTAGGCGTTAGCATATCTCGGATTGAGGCGAATTGCTTCAGTATAATTGGCGATCGCTCCTTGATAGTCTTTATTGCGATAACTCTCGTAAGCTTTGATAAAAAAGTCATCTGCTTTCGGCGCAGTGGGAATAGTACTATTTCTAGTGTATGAACGCCCTCCAACATCGATCCCAACTGCTACCATTTTTTGCAAAACAACGTTGATTGTTGTACCTATACCAAATTCTTGCTCATCAGCCCTACCATGAACACCTACCAATTCCCCTTTTTCATTGAGTACAGGGCCACCACTCATCCCATTGAGCGTCTTGTTTTCATATATTAAGTTATAACCATCACGCTGGGCTGCACCGTTAGCGTTTACCTGTCCTTTGTTGAAAGAAAAGTAGGGATTAGAAATAGCTGCTGTTTTGGCTGGAAACCCTGCTACATATACAGTTGTGGTTGCCGTCGCTTGATCAGAGTTACCAATTTTGGCAACATTGTACGCTTTGCTACTACTAAACTCAACAATTGCCAAATCTAATCCTTGCAAGTGTTTGACATTGTTCACTGCATAACTTTGTTGATCTGGTGTAATTAATTGATATTTTTTACTCTCTTTGACCACATGATAAGCAGTCAAGACTGTATAAATATTACCAGAACGTCTAATAATCACCCCGGAACCCGTAGCAGGAGGAATTTGATCATCCACAATCTGCACTGTAATTTCTCTACCTATGCTTTCGATTTCTTGAGAAGATAGAGCAACTGCGATGTGTGGTTGCATCAACGCAATAGACGCGCCTATTAATACAGATGAAAGACTGTAAAAATACTTCATTTTTATAACCTGACTCAAGTCTTTTTATTTACATACTTGCATTAAATAAAATTCTGTTGATGTAGGCAAGATGTTGAATACAAGTTAACATAAATACTTTCCTAGAGCAGAGAAAATAACTAGGTAGTCATTAAAAATTATGTTTGCCAAAATACATGAAAAATCTCAAGGGGCGATCGCACCCAGAATTCCGACTTTTCTTATTTCTTCGTGTCCTTTGTGTCCTTTGTGGTTAGTTTTTTCATGATTTTGCGTAAGTCCTAAATATATTGAAAATATAAACAGCTACAAATCAAACTTGCAGCTTTGCAGAATCCTACTTAGATATATCAAGAAAAATAGAAATTTTTAATAAAGAAAGCTTAAAATGTAGCGCTTCTTCTTTGAATGAAATACACCTCAGTGCGATGTTTGACAACAAGCCGATGCGCGTCTACGCAGCCAGATCCCCGACTTTTATCAAAAATCGGGGATCTTATTTGGAGTTTCAAGTTCAGAACTCGAAATTTCTTGTTACAACCCTGGGGTTTCTTGTTTTAACCGAGAAGTTTCTTGTTTCAACCGAGAAGTTTCCTGTTTCAACCGAGAAGTTTCCTGTTTCAACCGAGAAGTTTCCTGTTTTAACCGAGAAGTTTCCTGTTTCAACCGAGAAGTTTCCTGTTTCAACCCAGAAGTTTCCTGTTTTAACCGAGAAGTTTCCTGTTTCAACCGAGAAGTTTCCTGTTTCAACCCAGAAGTTTCTCACTTCAGCCGAGAAGCTTCCTGTTTGAAACACGTAGACACTGCATCGGCCTGTCACCAGACATCGCCAACCATGAAAATATTGACAAGCGATGTCTCCTTGTCCCCTTCCCTCTCACGGTAGCCAAGGATATTGCCGAAAATTAGGCGGACGTTTCTCTAAAAACGCCTGTTTCCCCTCGGCTCCCTCTTCAGTCATGTAATAAAGTAAAGTTGCATTACCAGCAAGTTCTTGTAAACCAGCTTGTCCATCACAATCAGCATTGAATGCAGCTTTCAAACAACGAATCGCGATCGGACTTTTTTCTAAAACTTCCTTAGCCCACTGGATACCTTCTGCTTCTAATTGTTCCACTGGTACAACGCAATTTACCAACCCCATTTCCAGCGCTTGTTGAGCATCGTACTGACGACAGAGAAACCAAATCTCTCGCGCCTTTTTTTGTCCAACAATTCGCGCCAGATAGCTAGCCCCAAAACCACCATCAAAGCTACCCACTTTCGGGCCTGTTTGCCCAAAAATAGCATTATCAGCAGCAATAGTCAGATCACAAATTAAATGTAGGACATGTCCACCCCCGATCGCATACCCAGCCACCAAAGCAATTACAACTTTTGGCATTGACCGGATCAAGCGTTGTAAATCTAATACATTTAACCGAGGAATACCACTATCATCTACATAACCCGCGTGTCCTCGTACACTTTGATCCCCGCCAGCACAAAAGGCATATTTACCATCTGTATGTGGCCCGTATCCTGTAAATAATACAACGCCTATAGTAGTATCTTCACGAGCATCACAAAAGGCATCATATAGTTCAAAGATAGTTTTAGGACGAAAAGCATTGCGCTTGTGGGGGCGATTGATGGTAATTTTGGCAATGCCATCGGCTTTATCATAAAGAATGTCTTCGTAGGTTTTGACGCTTTGCCAGTTAATTTGCATTGTATAGGATGATATATTTCTGTAACCTGAGAATTTTATCGCAAGTTCTTTGTCCCTACCATCTAACCAGGCATCTTGTAAGATTCACCAACTGGTTGATACGTTTATTCACATAAATACCTATCCGAGCAACGCCTAACAAATGACTGGCTAGAACATATAAAAAAGCTTATCTCTAAGCTAGACTCGTGATCATGACTTATTTAAATTCAGCTACTTCGCCCCAATCCATGATTCACGGTGCTTATCCTCTGAGTGTTGCACCAATGATGGATCGTACAGATCGCCATTTTCGGTATTTCATGCGGCAGATTACCCGCCGTACTTTGCTTTATACCGAGATGGTGACAACTGCCGCGATTTTGCATGGTGACAAAGAATACCTACTCGGTTTTTCGCCACAAGAAAAGCCCCTTGTTTTGCAAGTCGGGGGCGACAATCCCAAGGAATTAGCTGAATGTAGCCGGATTGCTGAAGATATGGGCTACGATGAAATCAATCTTAATGTCGGTTGTCCCAGTAGTCGTGTCCAAGATGGCAATTTCGGGGCTTGTTTAATGGCACACCCTGAGAAAGTAGCAGACTGTGTAGCCGAGATGATTTATGCTACTCGTATCCCGGTAAGTGTGAAACACCGGATTGGGATTGACGATCGCGATCGCTACGAAGATATGGAAAATTTTGTTCGCATCGTCTCACAAGCAGGCTGCCGACGTTTTACTGTCCACGCCCGCAAAGCTTGGTTACAGGGATTAAGCCCAAAAGAAAACCGTGATATCCCACCCCTGCGTTACAGTGAAGTGTATCGTCTTAAACAAGAATTTCCCCAGCTATTTATTGAAATTAATGGTGGAATAATTAATATAGATCAGGTAAGACAGCACTTACAATTCGTAGACGCGGTGATGATTGGACGTGCAGCTTACGATCATCCTTACTTATTTGCCACAGCAGATAGTGAAATCTACGGCGAGGCGATGCAACCTCCATCTCGCCATGAAGTTGCTGAAGCTATGTTTTCTTATATTGATTATTGGGTCACAAAAGGTCTGAAGCTCAACAAAATTACCCGCCACATGTTACAGTTGTTTGCTGGACAACCGGGTAGTCGAGTTTGGAAGCGTCATCTGACGGAAAATTCCTGTCATCTAGGAGTAGGTTCTGCTGTGGTACAAGAGGCGTTGGCACAAGTTCCCGACTCGCCAATAGTACCCAGCTTAAACTTTACTGCTTGCTCGTGAGTGCATTTTCAGCCCGTTGATAACGCTTGTGTTTGCAACATCGACATCAAATCCTGAACTCCTTTTTGCAAATACCTTGTGACTGTCATTGGACTAGTGCCAATTTTCTTCGCAGCATCTTTGCGAGAAAGTTCCTTCAAAAATACTAACTCTACTGCCATACGGGGCTTTTCTTCTAACATGCTAATTGCCCCTTGTAGTTGTTGTTGCTCTTCTTGTTGTTGCTGTTGAGCGCTAGAACGGGGACAAGGAAGCGCCTCACCCAAGGTGATTTGACAATCAATATAGTTGACTACTGTAGCATCTAAACTCAAAGGCATACGGTTTTGAGCAGCTAACTTGGTTTCTTGCCATTCTTGTAGAGATACTTTGAGTTGCTTGGCAATTTCTGAATCTTTGGGGGGACGCCCTAAAATTTCTGCTAATTGCTTACGCACTTTTTGCCCCTCATTGTGGAGTTCTTGCCAACGACGGGGGATCTTTAAAAGACTACTGCGATCGCGCAAAAAGTGCAGCATTTCACCCCGAATGTAAGGAACAGCAAAGGAACTAAAAGCGTATCCTTGACTGGGATCAAAACGCTCAATTGCTCTGATTAAACCGAAGTAACCAATTTGCTCTAAGTCTTCATAAGGCTCATTACATTGATGGCTAAATTTATGAGCCATTTTACGTACTAAACCAGTATGTAATTTTACAAGTCGATTACGAAGTTCAATAGAAGGATTCTGATGATATAACTGCAATAACTCCATACCATCAGACCGCATAGAGGACTGACTTGTTGCCATAGAAATTCCTTTTTGGTAACTCCTATTCCCTAAAAAACGGAGTTGCGTAAACTTCACTTAAGCTGTAATTATTTTCCTTAGTAACGCTTTGATACACCATTCGTTGTTTCACTGAACTTATATAGAGTCTCGCTTTATAGGTCAGTATTTTCACGCATTTTTTTGTACCCATATCTGTCAGATGCAGAGATGGTTGTGTAACAAAAAGTTTGAGTTTGGATGTATCCTTGTGCAGTACAAGGTCATCAAAGACCTTGATAAATATGGCCCAGCGCTTCCTAAACAGGATTTCTATGGATTCATTTCTCAATTATGAGCTAAAAATCTAAGTAAGAATGGAATTAGTCAGTAATATCGTCATTCAAAAACTGATTGTGAAATATGAGCAATACTAGCAACTTCCGTGATGCCATCCGTGAGGCTAAAACCCACGCCCTAGTGGGGCCAAATGTCATAGCCAATGCCCTACCTTATCTGGGAGGCGGTCTGATCCTAACAGCATTGGGAACCTATGGCGGTTTGGGAGTTATCCGTGCTAACCCTGGACTGTTCTTTCCCACCTTCATTGGCGCAGTGATTGTGGAATTAATTTTGTTCTTTGTTGCCCAAAATGTTGCTGAAAAGGGCAATAATAGCGTTGCACTGCCTCTGTTAGCAGCCTATAGCCTGTTGTCTGGATATACTCTCAGTGGCTTGGTATTTGTGGCACTAAGAACAGAAGGTGTAGGCATTCAGGGAATTGGTATAGCAGCACTTGGTTGTGGGATCACCTTCATCGCCGCTCGTCAGATCGGTTCAAATCTTTCTGAGACTGACGGTATGGCTCTGACAAAAACCATCAATCTGGGCATTATCGCCCTGGTCGTGGTTGTAGGCTTGCAATTTGTCTTTGCTTTGTTCGGTGTTTATACTCCAGGGTGGTTGGAAATTGGCATTTCTGCTTTGGGAGTATTTCTGTTTGCTGGAGCATCTGTAGTCGATTTTTACATCCTCCCACGTACCTACCGCAATGACCAGTACCTACCTGCGGCTTTATCGATGTACTTAACTTACATCAATCTTTTCATCTTCATTTTGAGATTGTTGATCGCCCTAAATGGTCGTGACTAAGCATATCTAATAAAAAAACCGATTTTTTAAATTTTATGCCGTGGTTATCAGAAGGATAACCACGGTTTTTTGGAATTTACATGTTGAGGAAAGCCCTTGCTCGCTTTCGCATTACTTTCTCCTAATGTATAATATCTAGACTTACTACAAAACAAATGTGTGGTATGTCTTCATATGTGAGATTACATTAACAGCATGACGATGTTCCTGACAGATTCTGCGGACATGACTAGGATTCATTTCTCTTCAAGGTTGAATCTGAAGCAACGTAGTGAGTTGGGTCAGTTTTTTACTCCCGCCCCAGTTGCCCGTTTTATGGCTGGAAAATTTACTAGTCTATCGGGTCACATCAATCTTTTAGATCCTGGAGCTGGAGTTGGGTCATTAACTGCTGCTTTTGTAGAGCAGTTATTGGCAAATCCCAACGATGTTAAAAGTTGCTTGATAACAGCATATGAAGTTGAATCAGCCTTCCTACCCTCTTTGAAGCAATGTCTTATAGAGTGTTGTACAGCTTTAAAGAGCAGAGGAATTCAAGCAAATTATTGTTTGTATGAAGAAAGTTTTATAGAAGCTTTTACAAAAAAAAAATTACCACTTTTTACTACGTCATCAATTAAATTTACTCATGCAATTCTGAATCCACCTTATAAAAAAATTCACAGCAAATCAATAGAAAAAAAGCTCCTTTCAACGCTTGGAATTGAAACAGTAAATCTATATAGTGCATTTGCTTGGCTTACTATATTACATCTTGCCGAAGATGCAGAGATAGTTGCAATCACGCCCAGAAGTTTCTGTAATGGTACGTATTTTCGTCCTTTTCGGAAAGCTTTTCTAGAAAACATGGCGCTAAAAAAAATTCATATTTTTGAGAGCCGTTCAGCAGCTTTTGCAGAAGATGACGTATTGCAAGAAAATATTATTTTTCATGCTAGCAAAACTAAAATTAAGCCTGATTATGTAGAAATTACTAGTAATTATGAAACTGAATTAGATAATTTTTCAGAATTAAGATATGTTCCTTACAGCAAAGTAGTTGAAGCCAATGATTATGAAAGATTTATTCATATTGTGACAAACTCTCTTGAAGATTCTTTGAGAGTGCAAATGGATAAATTTTCATCTACATTGGATGAAATTGGTTTAGAAGTTTCGACGGGTCCGGTTGTCGATTTTCGTCTCAAATCGTCTTTAAGAGCTTGCTTGGATGAGCAGAGTGTTCCACTACTGTACCCAGAAACTGTGAAGGCAGGGAAAATTTTATTTCCACCTAGCAATCCTCGTAAGGCGATCGCAATTGAGCAAAACCAACAAACAAGCAAATGGTTAATTCAATCAGGTTGGTACGTTTTGACAAAGCGTTTTTCTGCTAAGGAGGAAAAGCGCCGTGTTGTTGCTGCTGTCTGTTCTCCTTTAGCCGCGCCAGCGCTAGGTATAGAAAATCATCTTAACTACTACCATGCTAGAGGTAAGGGAATGAACCCTGACCTGGCACGAGGTTTAGCAGCATTTCTCAATTCAACTTTATTTGATCATTACTTCCGGCAGTTTAGTGGACACACACAAGTCAATGCAACAGATTTGCGTAGAATTAAGTACCCTTGCAAAGATGATTTAATCAGACTAGGAAGCCAAATTGGTGATTCTCAGTTTGATCAGGAGCAACTTGATCAGGTTGTACATAAAACTTTGTCGATTATGAGCGAAGTCACAAATGCAGTTCGGGCTGCTAAACGAATTGAGGAGGCTCTTGCAATTCTCAAAGATATTTCTGCTCCAAGAGAGCAACAGAACGAACGATCAGCACTTTGCTTACTCGCATTGGCAGACATTCGGCCTGAAACACCTTGGAATCAAGCAACAGCACCAAGACGCGGAATTACAGAAATGATGGATTGGTTTCGCGATTACTATGGGAAACAATACGCACCAAATACACGCGAAACAGTTCGACGCCAAACGATGCACCAGTTTGTACAGATGGGGATAGTTGTTGAGAATCCAGATCGACCAGACCGACCAATTAATAGCCCCAAATGGTGTTATCAACTTCATAAACAAGCATTATCACTTCTTAAATCCTATGGCTCTGAGCAGTGGGAAGAGGCTCGTCGAAATTATGCTGTTTCTGTTACAAATTTATTGCAGGCTAGGGATCGCAACATACCGATGATTCCCGTAAGCTTACCTGACGGTCAAGCCATTCAGCTATCATCAGGCTGACGGGGCGACAAAATAGCCTGAAAAGCTCATGAGATAAAGTATGTAGCAATTTATGGTAAGAAAAGATAGGTCTCATGAGTGTCAATAAGACCTATCTAATGACAATATTGCCTGAACAGAGTTCGTGACCGAGCTAATGAAACTAAATCGCAATAAGCAGAAGTATTATCAACGAGGTCTGAGCGCTATGAAGCTTATCATGTCTGTATCCTAGCTATTTTTGTCGCCCCGTCAGATCATCAGGCGGACAAAATATACTAATAAAAGACATTTTGGAAAGCTTCTGTCCCAGATTTACACCTGGAGGTAGAGTTCTCTATGTGGGCGATGCTGGGGATAAGTTCATTATTAATGAAACTCAAAAATTCCGAGAAATGGGGATTGAATTAGATCCTCACGGTAAAATGCCAGACATTGTAGTTCACTGTCAACGGAAAGATTGGCTTGTATTGATAGAAGCTGTGACTAGTCATGGTCCGGTTAACTTGAAACGTCACAATGAATTAAGGCAGCTCTTTCAGTCTGGTCATAAAGGATTAGTTTTTGTTAGTGCTTTTCCCAGTCGTAAGGAAATGACTAGGTATCTTGCTGAGATTTCTTGGGAAACTGAAGTTTGGGTAGCAGATCAACCTGATCATATGATTCATTTCAATGGGGAAAGATTTCTTGGCCCTTATGAAGTCCCAAAAAATCGTTATTGAAAATTCCGCTCCTAAATAGGATCATGAACTGCATAGACCAGGGTGAATAAAAATATAATTTTTCTTACACCCCTACACCCTGATACTCCTTTTTCAAGTAGGTGATAGTACACCTAAAACATGGAAAATCTAAAATTTCAAGTTGATCTATATTAATTGCTCCAAAATTGAGATATTTTAAAACTACGGTTAATCTATCGTTGAGCAGGAGTTAACCCGTGGTCTCTCCCTCTTCTCCTTTCATAAATCATTCTCATAAAACTATCACTCGGTATTTGAAACAACGCTCTTTTATCCCACTTCCACCAAATATACTCTGGAAGATTGAAAAAGGAGTAGTACGAAATTTAACCTGGCATGAAGACGGTACACTCGTCACTTTAGGTATTTGGGGACCAGGAGATGTTGTTGGTAGAAGTTTATCAAAAATAGAACCATATGAAATAGAATGCTTAACCAAAGTAGAAGTTAGTATTTTTCCTGTAAATGAATCCTATCAACTCACAGAGATATTACTAGCACAGATAGAACAAGCAGAAGCATTAATGATGATTCGCAGCTACAAAACAGTAGAAATTATGCTAATTAAATTGTTGAGTTGGTTAGCTAAAAAATTTGGTCGTGCAGTAGAAAATGGTCAATTAATTGATTTACGTCTAACTCATCAGGACATTGCAGAAATGTTAAATTCAACTCGCGTGACGATTACGAGAGTTCTCACTAATTTAGAAGAAAGAGGACTAATTCATCGACTGCCTTTACATCGAATTGTGCTGAAAGAAGAACAGATATGGCACTATGAAATATAGGAGTATGATTAGTATTTAGTAATGAGTGCTGAGTAGTTGATTGTTGGTAGTTGGTTGTTTATTTTTGATGCTTCCAAATACCTAGCACATAATAAATAACAACTAACAATACCAACTATCTCCATCAGCATTTGGCTTACCTATAATTTTTAAATTTAGAGATGCTAAGTAACTTAAGCCAGACGAAATTTGTGACGTATCGCCCTTGATTTGTACATCAAAGCATCCCTCATTATCTGCATTTTTTTCTAAACTAGCTCCAGTAATATTTACTACCAAGCCATAGTTTGAAATTAATTGAGAAATTATAGGTTTGTGTTGATAACATTGAGGAATATAAAGACGAAGACGAATTTGAGTAGTACTGTTGTATTTTGATATCTTTGATAAGAAAGATAGTTTGCTTTCCTTTACGTTTTGATGATGATTTAATGTCCTCATTGTCTTTATCTAATCATAATTTTTATTTGTATTTTTTTGAAAAGCAATTACTATCTAATCAAGAATTAATAAAAAAACTTTGCAAATAACTAAAGCTAGAAAAAAGCTGATCTTGTCTCCCCCAAATCTCTAAGTCAAACCAACCATCATTTTGGACATCAGGTTTTAGTAAAGCTGCGGTAATATTAACTGTTACCCCATAGCGAGAAACTAATTCAGAAATTACAGGTTTGTTGTAATGATTTTTCGAGATACACAATTGTAAGCGTAGTATATTTGTTTGATTGTTGGAGATTTGTGAATAGATTTGGTCTTCCCATTTTGTTACTAAATCAGGATGGTCACTGCGATTTATATTATCTGAAATTGGAAAAGGCTGAGAGTGTTCACTAGCCAGAATATTTCCTACAATACCTATTTGCATCAGATCCACACCTATTCGTTGCAAATAGGAGAGGCTATTAATAACTTGTTCTGGATTACCCTGAAGTTCTAAATCGAACCAGCCACAGCTATCAATATCTACTGTAAGAGAAGCTGCTTTAATGTTAATTGTGAGATTGTAGCGGGAGATTAATCGAGAAATTACAGGTTGCCGATGGTAATGCTGAGGAACTCGAATCCGAATGTGGACTGGAGGTATTTTTGCAGTTCTAGATTTAAAGGTAGTCATACAAAATAGTGGAAAATATAAATGTTAATAGCAGGAGCGCAGGGATCATCCCAAATGTTTGAAATGTTGCGCTCTTATAGTAATTAGTTGTTAGTTATTGATGTTTTAAACAATTAACAAACAACAACCAACAACCAAACACCAGCAAACAATTATTTTTACCAATTACCGATGTTGCTGTCTTCCCAAATTTCCAGTTCTAATTCTTTGAGATAATTCAGCCCACTATCAATTTGTTCAGACGTTCCTTTTAACTCTAGGTCAAACCAACCATCACCAATGGCATTAGCTCCGAGAATAGCAGCAGAGATATTCACTGTCAGACCGTAGTCAGAAACTAAGCGAGAGATAACAGGTTCCTGACGATAGTCTTTGGGAATTCTGATGCGAATTCGTTTGTTGGTAAGGGTATTGTGAGAAGCCATATGAATTCTCCTATTCCAGTTTTAATTTATCAGTCATTGCTCATTAGTTTCTTTCTTAACAAATGACAAATGACAAATAACAAATGACTAATGACCCTTTGTTGATTTGATTCCTGTTTTCCGTTCTAAGATCCCCTTCAACACCAAAGTTACGACTGCAAGCAGCGCTAGGATTACAGCAGCTGAATAGGCTGCTTCTGTTTCATACTGTTTGTAAGCATCCTCTACAAACAGAGGCATACTCTGGGTTTTACCAGCGATGTTTCCAGAGACTACCGAAACTGCGCCGAATTCACCCATTGCTCTGGCGTTGGTTAAAATTAAGCCGTAAAGCAAACCCCAACGGATATTCGGTAATGTCACACGCCAGAATGTTTGCCAGCTGTTTGCACCTAGAGTTTGCGCTGCTTCTTCCTGATCGCTTCCTAACTCTTCTAGCACCGGAATGACTTCACGCGCCACAAAAGGCATACTGACAAAAGCTGTAGCCAGTAACATCCCAGGAAAAGCAAAAATAATTTTGATTCCATGTTCTTGCAACCAACCGCCAAACCAGCCATTTCGTCCGTAGAGTAGCACGAGCATTAAACCAGCGACGACGGGCGAAATTGAAAAAGGTAGGTCTATAATACTCAAAATCAAAGTGCGACCAGGAAATTTGTGACGAGCGATCGCCCAAGCTGCACATAAACCAAATATAGTATTTACTGGTACAGCGATTAAAGCCAATAATACTGTCAACTTTGCCGCATTTAGAAAATTTGGTTCTGTCAGATTAGAAAGAAATGGCCCAACTCCATTTTTGAATGCTTGGTAAAAAACGTTGACAGCAGGAATATATAGCATCAATGCTAAATATCCCAGCGCCACTCCAATTAATATGACTGGAACAAAATTCCTTGGCTGCCTTGGCTTTTGTTTGTTGGGGTTAGCTTCTGTTGTATGAAAATGAGGTTGTGGAAAAGAGGCTTCTTCATTTTGTGTCATATCTTCTTGCCCAACTTTGTAAGAAATTAATTCCTAGCAATATCAGCAAGGAAATCACTAGTAGTACCATGCCAATTACCGTTGCACCGGAATAGTCATACTGTTCTAAACGTTGGAAAATCAGTACAGGTGCAATCAAATCTTTAAAGGGAGTGTTGGAAGATATGATCACCGTCGAGCCGTATTCGCCAACAGCACGGGAGAAACCCAAGGCTACACCTGTCAAAATTGTGGGAAATAAAGGCGGTAAAATCACTTTCCAAAAAGTCTGCCATTGGGATGCACCCAAAGACCAAGCAGCTTCTTCGATTTCTTTCTCCATTTCCTGAAGCACGGGTTGTACTGTCCGTACTATAAAAGGCAGTGAGATAAAAATCATCGCCACTGCTACACCCAAACTAGTAAAGGAAATTTTGATACCAAAAGGGGCAAACAGCGAACCAATCCAGCCATTATCGCTGTAGACTGTGGCTAGCGTTAAACCTGCTACTGCTGTTGGCAATGCAAACGGTAAATCTACGGTGGCATCAATCAATCTTTTGCCTGGAAAATCATAACGAACTAATACCCAAGCAATTAAAGTACCAAAAACACCATTGAGTAAAGCTGTTACCAATGCCGTCGCAAAAGTTACTGTATATGCTGACAAAGCAATGGGACTAGTAGCAATTTGCCAAAACTCAGTCGGAGATTTAGTCGCCGCTTTCAAAAACATGGCAGCGATTGGGACAATTAACATCACTGTTAGATATCCCAAGGTAATTCGCCATGTCCAAGGAAGATGGAAAAATTGATCCAAAAACTTCTTCCAGTCTGGAGTCTTGCTTCTAGCTTTTTGTTGAGGTGATGATGAAGGAGAGGATACGGTCATGGGGACAAAACAATTAAAAATTAAAAATTGGGAAGAGAGACAAGGGAAGGGAGAAATTTCTCCCAATGCCCATTGACCAATGACTAACGCTTAATTTTTGATTGAATTTGGTCAAAAACTGCTCCATCTGCAAAAAATTTCTTTTGCACTTCAGCCCATCCGCCGTAGTCTTGAACAGTTCCCAGATTACTTACTTTTGTATATTTATCAGCAAGTGCTTTGAGTTCTTTGTTTTGAGCTACTGCTTCATCTAGAGGTCGGAATCCTAATTTCGCAAATTCCTGTTGTGCTTCTGGAGTGAAGAGGTATTGAACAAAAGCTTCTGCTACTTCACGAGTACCGTGCTTATCAACGTTCTTGTCTACTATTGCAATTGGGTTGTCGATGGAAATATTCACATCTGGAACTACATAATCAACTTTTTCACCCTTCTGTTGTGCCAGAATCACTTCGTTTTCGTAGTTAATTAAGGCGTCTCCTTGACCTTGTTTGGCGAAAGCATCAGTAGCTTCACGGGCGTCTTTAGTTAAGATTGGGACGTTAGTGTAGACTTTGGTGACAAAGTCGAGGGCTTTGTCTTCTCCTCCACCTGTTTTAATGGCTGAGTTCCACAGTGCCAGAAAGTTCCAACGAGCAATACCCGATGTTTTAGGGTCAGCAGTAATTACCTTGATGTCACCTTTTCCTAAGTCTGCCCAAGTCTTGATATTCTTGGGATTACCTGAGCGAGTGATGAGGGCAGCAACAGTCTTAGAGACGATCGCATTATTTGGGAGTTCTTTTTCCCATCCAGGTTCAATAAGTCCGGCCTTCTCAATTTTTTGAGTGTCTAAAGCCAGCGCTAGGTGAACTACATCTGCTTCCAAACCATCGATCACTGCACGAGTTTGGGAACCAGAACCACCATAGCTTTGTTTAAAGGTAACGTTTTGGTTATGCTCTTGCTTCCATTTTTCTACAAATTTGGGGATAATAGCATCGTGAGCAGCTTTGGTAACGGCAAAGGAAACGAGAGTTACTTCGACATCTTGCTTGTTGTTTGCTGCTGAAACAGGACTAGCTGTGGAGTCACTGACAGTATTGTTGCCATTACCGCCAGAACAGGATGCGATCGCCACACTTAGACTCACTCCAACCAAAGCAAGTGATAAAAAACCTTTTATTGAGTTAACTCTCACCCCACCAGTGATTTTTAATAAAGTTTGTCTTGATTTTGTAAAAAGACGCTGCCACGAACTCATTCGATTTACCCCGTTTACTTAAAATCTACTATTAGTCGGTCGGCTTATAGTAATAATGGTTTAGTTGTGAGTTATATTACATGCGTGCAGATCAAAAATCAAGAGAAAAACTACGCATTATTGGTAGGAAATGTGAATATTTCCTGAAAGTTTTATATCACTGAATCACATCTAGCAAACTCTGCAACATTAAATAAACAGAAGTCGCTCCTGGATCTTGATGTCCTATACTTCGTTCTCCCAAATAACTAGCGCGACCTTTTTTAGCTTGCATAGGTATTGTATCTTGCATTCCCTTTTCTGCTGCTGCTAGAGCTTGTTGCATTGCTGACAATGTATCTTCGCCTTCTGTCACAGCTTGTCCAAAAGCTGCTACAGCTGGCGAAAAGGCATCCACCATTGTTTTATCGCCTAGTTGTGCTTTTCCCCTGCTAATGATACCATCTAATCCCGCTTGTAACATAGCCAGCATATCTTGCTCGCTAATTTCTTGTTTGCCAGCTACTACCGTACTTGCTCGTAGAAATAATGTGCCATACAGTGGACCGCTTGCACCACCAACTGTGGAGATTAGGGTCATACTCACCATTTTCAAAATACTACCGATATCTTGATCTGCAACAGTTGGCAACTGAGTAATTACCTTTTTAAAGCCACGTTCCATATTGATACCATGATCAGCATCACCTATGGCTGCATCTAATTCTGTTAAGTAGTCTTTGTTTGCTTCGACTGTAGTTGCAAATCTTTGCAACCACTGCAAAATCTGCTCTGTTGTTACCATCTTCATACCTCATACTGAACGCAGATATCATAAAAAATATCCGAGTTTTTACGGTTTTGGCAATGAATAAATGTAAAAAGGAGTAGTAAAGTATTTAAGAGAACATCCGCTTGTGTTTTTTGCTAAAGCCTCTATTTTAAAACAAATTCCCTGCTTGATTTTCGTGGCTGTTGTCACTTCTACTTGTGCTGAATATAGCAAAAATGCTGAGATTCAAATCGCACAAGCTAGCCCAAGTGTGCCAGAAAATATTGTTTTTCCCAAAAATGTAGGTGTAATAGATGTTACTGCTCCAGAATATGGAGCGATACCCAATGATGGAAAGGATGACACAAAGGCTATTCAAAAAGCACTCAATAAATTTCCTGCTCAAGGACGAATTATTTACTTACCAAACGGTATTTATGATATTTCTAATAGTCTACATTGGCCAGCTGGAGAGCGTAACCGCTCCGATTATAAATATACTACACTACAAGGACAAACTCGCGATCGCGTAATTATTCGCCTTCAAGATCAATCTCCTTTATTCCAGGACGGCAACAAACCTCGACCGGTCATTTCCACAGGATTCGATCCAGATTTAGATCCCAATTCAGAAGAATTCAAAGCAAGTATAGCGGCTCAACGTTTTGGTAATTCTGTAAGAAATCTGACTATTAACATTGGAAAAAATAATCCCGGTGCAGAGGGATTGAATTTTGTTGCTAATAATCAAGGAGCAGTCAGAAGCGTCAAGATTATCTCTGAAGACAAAAAGGGAGCTACTGGTTTAGCTTTAACTCATGGTGAAATTGGTCCTCTTTTGATTGAGGATGTAGAAATTGTTGGTTTTGATTATGGTGTGCGTACCAATAACGCTATTAATGGTATTACCATGCAGAATATTACTGTCCGCGATCAAAATTTTGCAGGTATTTTTAATAATGGACAAGTAATGAGCCTAGAGGGTTTTAATAGCATTAATTCTGTATCGGCAATTATCAATGGTATTGAGCCTAATGGAGGTCTCGATCCTGGTAGTACTTTGACGCTAGTAAATGCTAAACTATTTGGTCGCGATCGCGCTAATAAACTGCCAGGAATTTCTTCGGCTGGTTTTATTTATACTAGAAATTTAGTTTCTTCTGGATATAAAGAAATTCTTCTAAATAAGGCAAAAGAAGGGAAAAATACATTCAAAGATGCCAATAGTCAAGAATTTACATCCCACCCCATAATTTCACAATTTCCTTCACCATCAAAGTCACTGCAACTTCCCATTAAACAGTTTCCTAAGTTGAAATGGGATGAACCCAAAAATTGGGTGAATGTTGAGAAATTTGGCGCAATTGCCAACGATAATAAAGATGATACAGCTGCTTTTCAAAAGGCAATTGATTCTGGCGCCACAACAGTAGTTGTACCTGGTGGGAAAGGAACATTTATAATTGACGGTTCTCTGCGACTACGAAGTAAAGTAGAAAGATTTACTAGTACAGGAGGAACACTGAATGGCAAAGGAGAAATAGTAGCAGATAATGGCAGTAAACCAACACTGATTATTGAAAACTTCTTTGTTGATTTTGGTTCTAAGTTGAGATGGAAAAATGTGGCTAATAGAACTGTTGTTTATCGCAGTATTAGTCACCTAAGCTTAGAAAGTAACGGTGCTGGAGATATGTTTATTGATGATGCTGTGATGGGTAAATTGAGGTTTTTAAATCCTGCTCAAGATATTTGGGTACGCCAAGTCAATCCCGAAGGTGGTTCCGAGACTAATATAATTAATAATGGAGCAAAATTGTGGATTCTCGGTTTGAAAACAGAGCAAGGTAAGACAAAAATTGAAACTAAAAATGGCGGCTTAACTGAAGTTTTGGGTGGACTAGTTTATGCTGCTGGTGAACAAAAGCCCCAAGAGCCTCTTTTTCGGATTACTAATGCTTCTGCTGCTTTTATTGGTATTGCTGAAGCTTATTTTGATAATGATACCTACCAAATATGGGTAGAAGAAACACGAGGAAAACAAACTAAAAAGCTGATGAAAGATCAACTTCCTGGTAGATACACAGCTAATGGTAGAGTTTTGATGTTATATACGGGTTTTAAAGAGTAATGTCATTTGTTATTTGTCATTTGTTATTGGTTAGAGTTTTAGTACTGGTTATGTATCCTAACTCGCGTTTTGTTTATTCTGGGCGACTTATTTATGATTTTTGTTGAATAATTGAGTTAAATTCCCCAGCGCAAGCTTGTGGTTTTTACAGGTGCATCCCACAGGTGAATCATCTCGTCATCTAGCTTAAGTAGAGTAATCGAACAACCTTGCATATCTAAGGAAGTAATATAAGCACCAATTAAGTTTCGCACTATTTGCAGTCCATGTTTTTGACAAATCTCTGCGAGTTTGCGGTAGATGATATACAACTCAGAAATCGGCGTACCACCCATACTATTAACAAAAGCTAACAGGCGATCGCCTTTGGCAAAATTTGCATTTACCAATTCCACTTCTTGCCATTCACCTGTTTTTTCGTCCCATTCTCGTAGTGTGCGAGTATAGGATGCATCTTCAATAATTGATAGCGCTAACATCTCAGCAACTTCATCTGCTGATTTTAGATTCATACGTTCTCTTCCGGGTTCACCGTGAATCCCGATACCGATCTCCATTTCTTGGTTCCCAAGTGTAAACGTTGGTGTACCTTTGGCTGGTACTGTACAGGAAGTCAGAGCCATACCCATACTCCGTCCATGCAAGTTTACGCGCCTACACAAAGAAGCTAGTTGTTGTAAATCATACCCCTGTTGGGCTGCGGCACCACAGATTTTTTCTGCTAATACTGTTGTTCCGACACCCCGGCGTCCTTGAGTATAAAGACTGTCTTTGACTGCAACATCATCATCAATTAAGATATTCAGCACCTGGATACCTTCACTTCTTGCTAACTCTGTTGCCATTTCAAAATTCATCACATCGCCGGAGTAGTTCTTCACGATGTATAAAATTCCCGCTTCACCATTTACAGCCTTGGCTGCTGCGAGCATTTGATCAGGGGTAGGCGAAGTAAAAACCTCCCCAGGACAAGCAGCATCCAGCATTCCCATCCCTACAAAACCCGCGTGCATCGGTTCGTGTCCACTACCACCCCCAGATATAATTGCTACTTTGCCTTTGATAGGTGCATCAGTTCGATAGACAAAATAAGGATCAAAATTGACTTGAATCAGATCCGGGTGAGCGATCGCCATACCTTCTAAACTTTCGCGCACAAAATCAGGGGGATTGTTGATGAGTTTTTTCATATTTTGCTGACTGAGAATTAATAAGCAAATATCTTTATCTATCTAAAGAGTATAAAATTTTTCCTTAAATATCTTGCTGAAGAAAATAGAAGACATGAGAAAAAATAGGCGATCGCTAATTGAAACAGTTATTCCTCAAAAATTAATGTTTATGTTTGGCGAACTGGTATATCACAAAACAAGATTTATTTATATTTTTATTTATACAAATAATTAATTAAAACTGCCTGCTTTAATCAAGCAATTAAATATTTTATAACACTCAATTAGCTGTATTCTAAGCAATAGATTTACTCAAAATTGCAATCACTCTGTAATTTTTTACATACATCTACCCAAAGAAAGATTTTCAATGATACTTCCAATTAATAGTAATTTCGCTAAAAGTTGCCAATTGTCAGCCTTTGCCTGTGCTATTGTGACTACAACCATAGGTGTTGATTTCATTGGAACTAAATCAATTGCTCAGTCCCAGATTCTTCCTGTGACAACTTGTCCATCGGGAACGGAGACAGTTACTTATAACCCACCGCTCACAAACCAAGTAAAAAACACTACTGTCACCATACAAGGTTCTGTAGGTGGATGCATAAATGCTCAAGGAATTACATCAGGAACTTATAACTTATCATTTACGGCTCCAACCTCCTGTGACAACATTGGGGTTTTTCCAACGTATGAAGTTACGTACAATTGGGACCCTACTAATCAAACTAGCTTAGTGCGATACACCACAACTGAAAGCAATGTGATTGGAGGTCAAACTATACTAATTTCTTACGGAACCGTCCTTAATGGTGTGTTCCAAAATAGAGCAGTAACAAGAACAATTGTGCTTGCAACAACAGATATTAACGCTTGTTCCACTCAGGGTCTCTCGTTCATTGCAGGTCCCCAAACACTAACTATTTTGCCAGCATCACCATAGGTAGATATTGACAAGCTCTCCTTTGCAACAGATGATTTAGGCCAGTCTGTGCCTCAAAAAGAGCTAGATTGCGAGTTCAGCAACGCCAACTTATCCTATTCTTGGCGTTGCAAGATTGCACAATGATTTGAGAATTTGCTGTCAAAAATAATCACTACGTCTTTGTATCAGCCTAAACCATCCCATTATTTAACAACACCCTATTGTTCACTCGTAGATGTTGGTTGACTTGTATTACCATGCAGCTTGATGAAACTATCAAATGCATACCATGCCAACACGTACCAGGGAATAATTTCTAATTGCAAACCTTTAGTGAGTAACTGGCGAATAGAAAGGCTAGCAAGTCCTATGGGCATAATGATTCGTAAGTCAATTAAACCCTTGGTTGCATCGTGGATTCGCTTGTTTAAATCAACAATTGAATCAGAAACTCCTGCGGCTGCTTCAGATTTTCCACCTGTAATATCAGCAAAAATAATTCCTAAATCATATAGGGTAGCGAGAACGTTTTGGAAACTCTCATCGTCGCGATTGTGCTGGATGGTAATACTCCCTTGATGAACATTCATCCGCACATCATTAATACTAGGATTTGCCTCCAAGGTTTTAGCGAGACGTTGCATTTCTTCCTTTTGGCGATGAGAATGAGCTACTCGCAAACGTAACCTACCTGGAGTATTACTAACTATTTTTGTCAGTATAGGTTTAGGCCGTCTTTTAATGATTTTTTCTGACATTGTTCTTGGCATCTGAGTAAGACTGCCATTACCATTTTTCAACACGTAACCACTCTCCTTGAGTAATTACAAATTTGATTTCAATCAATAGATTTAATCCAAAATCCACAATTATTAAAGGGCTAAAGTGAAAAACTTTCCCTTTGCCCTTTAACTTTTACCTAACACTTGTGTTATGCACCATTGTCAGAGATATTATCAGCAGCTTCAACAGCTGGCAGTTGCTTAGATTCAGCAAGTTCTGCTCTGGCTTCAGCTACCATGTCTTCCCAACTTTCGCCCAATTCTGCAAAAGCTCCTTTGCTCTTTTCATAAAGAACAAGTCCACCTTTGATCAAAGATTTAGCAATTGGTTTACCAACTCCTGCTACTACTGGAATCACAACAGGTGCTAAAATGACTGCACCAATACCTGCGATAATTCCAGGTGCGCCAGCATCTTCTACAAAGTCAGTAATTTTCGGTGCCATTATTTATTAACCTCACGTGAATTGAACTTTCTTTTAAAACCTCTAACGTTAATTCATTTGAGATAAATATCTCATCCTGCTGTCGATAGAGATTTTTAATTTTGTTTGTAGTTCACAAGCAACAACCAACTTTTAAGCATTTGTTGGTTTAAGAAGTGGACGTAAACCGTTGACTCCTGCAACAACTGTGGAACCGTTGTTAACTACTGTTGCTGCTAAAGGATTCAGTCCAAAGAATACGGCTACAATCAAAGCAGCTAAGTTAGGAATGGCAATAATGCCCGTATTTTGCTGAATTAATTGCTTGGTTTGGCGAGCGATCGCGATCGCTTCTAGTAAGCCATGCAAATCATTGTGCATCAGTACCACGTCTGCTGTTTCACGAGCAATATCGGAACCGTTGGCGAAGGAAACGGAAACATCAGCATATGCTAAGGCAGGTGAATCATTGATGCCATCGCCAACAAATGCAACTGTCTTGCCTTGCTCGTGTAGTTCACGAACAACTGTTGCTTTTTGCTCAGGAAAAGCCTCGGCGTGGGTATGACTTGGGGCAATGCCAAGCTGCGTGGCTACAGCATTAGCAGTCTGCTGGTTGTCTCCGGTGAGCATATGTACTTCCACATTTTCCACCGTTAACAGTCTGCTAATGACTTCGCGGCTTTCGGGACGCAATAGGTCATTATATTCTATTATACCTAAAAGTTGATCATTGCTGCCAACATAAATTGCCGAAGCCGGTTTTTGGTGTCCCTCCAAACCGGACATATCTATTTCTTGAAGACGCAGGAAACGTTCACTACCCACAAAAACTGTCTCACCGTCGATCTCTGCTTTCACACCTAAGCCTAGCTGATAGTCCCACTTGCTACGCGGTAACATCTCAACTTTGTGAGCTTCGGCATAACGCATAACTGCCTCTGCAACTGGGTGAGTTAGACGCTGTTCAGCAGTTGCAGCTAGTTGCAGCACTCTGAGAGAAGAGACGGCTCTATTGAGACTTTCCACACCAACAACAGCAGCTTCTCCTTGAGTAAGCGTACCAGTTTTATCAAAGATAATGGTGTCTACCTGTGCCAGTTGCTCTAGCGCTCTACCACTGCGGATCAGAACACCACGTTTGGCAGCATAGGTAAGGGCTGCCAAAACTGTAGTTGGTACAGATACCCGAATTCCGGTAGCAAAGTCCAGAGTCAGGACACTGGCGGCTCTGGCTGGGTTGCGAGTCAGGGCAAATACTGTTGCTCCTAGTAACAAAGTTGGCAATACTGTTTTTTGTGCTACTGTGGCTGCATAGTTTTCCATCCGGGTATCGTGGACGGGAGCTTGCTCCATTAACTGGAGACTTTTGCCAGCACGTGTATCATTGCCGACTCTTTCTGTCAAAATATACATGCGTCCTTCCCGTACCAAGGTAGAAGCGAAGACGTTTTGTCCCTTGGTTTTGAATATAGGTACGGACTCGCCAGTCAGTTTTTGTTCATCCAGCAGTGCTTTCCCTCGCAAGATTGTACCGTCAACGGGGACTTGTTCTCCTGGATAGACAATGACGATATCGCCGCGCTGGACTTCCTGAATGGGTATTTGTTGTTTTTCACCATCTCGTTCTACCCAGGCGAATTGTCCCAGGGAACTGAGCAAATCTAAGGTTTGCTGTGCGGAACAACGAGCTGTGCGATCGCGAATTTTTTCACCAATATCAATTAAACTTAGCATTAATGCTGGTGCAAGAAATCTACCTTGGATTGTCGTAATGGCGATCGCAATTAAATCCAAAAAGTCTATATTTAATTTTCGCTCTAGTATAATTCCTTTCCAAGCGCGTTGGAGAACAGGCAAGGTAGCAAGAGAAATGGTTCCTACCATTAAAATCGGCGGAATGGTTAAACCCAATGGGCCACCCAGCACAGCCAAAGCAGTAGCAGCGCCAGAAAGTTGTAATCCAGGCCAAGATGTCTGTGTTTCTTTTGTGATTTTTTGCGTTGTTGGCTTAAAAACCACAACTTCTGCTGCGGATTGAAATACATGGCCTAAATGATGGCGCAGCTTAAATTCTGAAACTGTTTTGGGGTTATAAGTAACCGCAACCGATGCAGCAGCTGGCTTGAGTCGAAAGGATGTGACTAACGCATCTGCTTCTAGCAGAACTTGGAGGCGCTGTGCGTAGTCTGGATTATGACGCAAGCGAGGTACTCGTAAGCGTATTCTTCCCGGAATTGTATGGATGACAGTATAGTCTACTTTGGGAAGATGGGTGCGTGAATGTCCCTGATATTCTATAAAATGGGCTTTTCCATTCTTTTGGGTCAAATTCAGTTGTGATTGACCTGCGGAGGATGGTAGACCCACCTTAACTTGTACCATTGCTTCTCTCTCATAAAAAAATATTGGTGAACATTAGACTTCTCGCAGAAGTCGGGGGAAGTTTTTGTGAATTGGTATTAAAGGAATTGAAAAATCCTTCCCCTTTAACCTGCAAAGAGGTTTATTGGCTACGAGAAGATGGTTTGTAATGAGGACTTTTTAGTCCTCACTACAAACGTGTCTTCAAGTCTGTATTTGGTTGAAAATTTCTGCTTTTGGGTTCCTTGCAGTTAGGCAACTGCTACATCACTAGCAGATTGTAGCAGGTTTGCTAAATGGGATATTGCAGCTTCCAAAACACTGCGATCCGGATCTCTGGTATTGGCTTTCACCGCAGATTTGTAAGTTATGACTATTGATCCCGCACTACGGTTGACTCGTTCGCCGATGACTGTTGGATCTGCTTTTAATAAAGCCTCTAAACATTGCACATATTGGGGATCACTCGTGATCCGAGGCACGTGAAAACGAATTCTTCCCGGAATGACGTGAGCAATGCTGTAAGCTACTTTGGCTGGCTGCTTTGCTTTTTGTTCCGCTTTCTGGGGAAGCACAGCAGAGTCAGGGCGAGACGAAGATACTGGTAGGACTTTTGCTATAGATAAACAAGAACTTTGGTTTCCATCGTTGTGAATTTCGGAGGATGGTTGCTTGTTTATACTTGCTTGAGTCAAGTTTCTACTGGGTAGAAATTTGCATTTTGTAATTTTTGCAATTGCCATTTCCTTAACAGCAGTGGCGTTAAAACGTCTTGTAACCAGAGGATGGGAAGATATAGGAAGAATTGGTAGTTTCTCCTGATCTTGTTGTTGTATATTTTCTCTTTGGTTATATGTGGGGTATGAATTCGCTGGTTGTATCGTTACTGGCTGTTCTCTGCCAGATTGAATCAGATTAACTAGATGCGATCGCATCTCATAATCTGACATAACTCCAGATTTGTAGATTACCACAATAGACGCAGCAGTGATATTTATTTGCACCTTCGTAACCAAAGCCTCTGCTTTCAACAATTTTACAAGACGCTCTTGATATTGATCATCTCTAGAAATGCGAGGAACGCAAAACCCAACTTGTCCCGGCATTGCATAGGTAATGCTGTAAGCTTCTTTTATCTGTTCAAGTTCAGTTGACTTAATCTGTCCACTTTGGATTTGACTAGTTTGGGGGTGGGAATTTCCTGGTTGAATCGTGACTGGCTGTTGTGCAGCAGACTGAATCAGATTAGTTAAATGCGATCGCATCGCTTCATCTGACATTTCTCCAGAGTTGTAAGTCACTACCACAGATGCAGCAGTACTATTGATTTGCACATTTGTGACTAAAGCTTCTGCTTGCAGCAACTTCCGAAGTCGTTCTAGATATCTAGAATCTCTGGAAATACGAGGTACGCACAACCCGACTTGTCCTGACATTGCATAGGTAATGCTGTAGACTTCTTGGGGCGATTTCTGCTGAGTGTGATCAGTCTGCGGCGTAACTCTTATCTGGGTTTTTTTTTCTGCGGTAGATACCAGTCGTAATATCGATCCAACCATTGCTTTCCTCCCTCCTCAGTCCGGGGCTGCATTAATCGGAAAGTTCGCCATAAAGGCGAGAGCATAAGACAAAGCTGGAGCTTTGAAATTAGCCCATAAGCCAGTTACCTCTGGCGTTGATTCCACTTTTGTTGTCTGGAATTTTTTGTCTTGGATTGGCGCAGGAGTGACTAGTTTTTCTGCTTGCATCTGGACATCAGAGTGTCTGTGCGTCACCACGTCTTTATGGATAACATGCGGTGGTACAGTCGTCTCCTCCTGTGCTAGTTGCATCAAATCAATCCAGCGAGACGCTTTGATATTTTTCGGTTGATAGGCGATCGCCACTGAGGCTGCATCACAATTAAGACGCACATTTGTCACTTGGGGATCAGCTGCGAGCAATCTCTCCAAGCGTTTGGCGTAATTTCGGTCGTGAGCGAGTTTTGGTACGCTCATCCTAATGCGTCCCGGAATTGCATGAACAATGTTGTAAGTAATCTTTGCATTGTCCACATTTTTTGTTGGGAATAATTCTTGTTTGACGGCTGTGATTTGCTCCACTTTTGCTAAAGAGGTTTGAGGTGTAACTTGATGTTTTGTTATTGATTGCGTTGCAGAAGCTGTATTCAATTTTTTATTCTTTTTAGTTCCCAATAATTGAGGTTCTATATAGTCAATCACACGTCGGGTGGCGTCTGCTGTAATCATGTATACCGGAATTGCTGCCAATCCGTTAATTCCTATCGCCCCTGTAACTCCTAACCCTGCAAATAAAGGAATAAATGAAAGTCCTTGCTCTTTCCAAAATTCTACAGATTTCCAAGCAGCAAAGGGATCACTATTGTTTTGTGAATCCGAAACAGCTTGATATTGCTGAATCCCAAACTCTTGCAGCATTGCCAACGTCTGTGGCAAAGACAGCCTAGTTTCATCAAATTTAACCAGCAAACTGCTCGTTTTATAATTAGTCGTAACTTCCGTTACACCATCATGCTGCCGTAATTGCCGGGATAAACTTTCTAGTATCGAGTTATGACTGACGTCAGTGGCACGGATTCGCACGCGGCCTTGAGTTACATGAATAATTTTCAACTTGCCAAGCATTGATTGTGCTGTTGACGGTGTAGATACTTCACCCTTATGGTTATGAACTTCATCGCTTTGCTGATGAGCAAAGATTAAGCCAGAAGATGGTTGCAGCGGTTGACTTAACCCCTTGCGACTACTAATAGTTTTTGTCATTTACCCAATAGCTACCTCAAAGCCAAAAGGTTAACATCAGACTAAATGTAACTTAAATTTCTGCCTTTTGTATAGTTCTTTAGAATAATTTTTTGTCAAAAATTATTAACTATTAATTTTTGATATTCTTGATCAGTGACAATGTCTAAATTACTTTCTAAGCGGTCTAAATACACTATACCATCAAAATGATCGTATTCGTGTTGAAAGATACGAGCCACAAAATTAGTTAACAATTGCCTTTGTATTTTACCGTTTCTGTCTGTGTATTCAACTTCTACTGACTCATATCTTGGTACTAAACCCCTGATCCCAGGAATGCTTAAGCAACCTTCCCAATCTTTATTCACAGTACTAGAATGAGCAATAATCCGGGGATTAATCATCGCTGTAGGTTCCATATATGGAGCATGAGGATATCTAGAATTAGGGCGTGACGCCACAATCATGACACGATATGATTGAGCAACCTGAGGAGCAGCAATGCCTACACCATTAGCTTCACTAACTGAAACCATTAAATCGTCAATCAGCTTCTGAATGGTTTCGTCTTGGATATTTTCAACTTCAGCTGCTTTTTGACGAAGTATCGGATTACCTAATTGAATTATTGAGAGCATTTCGCTCATTATTAAAAACTCCTAATCTAATCATTAAGAATGATCAATCATAAAATCTTGATCATTCATAATTTATTCACTTTCACGCTGAACTGGCAGAGCGGCAGGTCTAACTGCAACTTGCAAATTACGTCCATTGCGTTGTACTTCTAATTGTAACGGGACTCCTATTCTACTGTTTTCTACTAATTTTTGCACTTGTTCCACATCAGTGACAGACTGATTATTGATATTTTGAATCACATCACCTTCTCGTAGTCCAGCATTGGCGGCGGGAGAGCGTGCAATGACATCAATTAATAAAACCCCTTTATCTGCTGTGATATTAATGCCTAATTTACCGATTCTTTCTTTAATTTCGGGTGTCAGCGTCGCCATCTGAATACCTAAATAGGGATGATCTACTTTCCCATTAGCAATTAATTCTTGAGCGATTCTTTGAGCCGTATTGATGGGAATAGCAAAACCTAATCCTTGAGCGCCACGAATGATCGCAGTGTTCATACCAATGACTTCCCCACGACTATTTAGTAAAGGCCCACCAGAGTTACCAGGATTAATCGCAGCGTCAGTTTGAATATAATCTACACGTTTATCGCTAGCCCCGATCGCACTACCAGAACGTCCCGTAGCGCTGATAATACCAGAGGTGACGGTATTGTCTAAACCCAAAGGATTACCGATCGCAATTACTGCTTCTCCTGGCTGCAAACCTTCAGAATTACCCAAAGAAATAGTTGGCAAATTATTAGTGTTGATTGTCACTACAGCAACATCAGTGACTGGATCTTCCCCTATTACCCGTCCGTCAAAAGTACGACCATCTTTTAACCTTACCGTTACTGTATCAGCACCATTGACGACATGAGAATTGGTCAAAATTTGACCATTGGTACTAATTATAAAACCAGAGCCACTACCGCGCTCGACTCGCCGTCGGGGCTGTGGTTCATCTCCAAAAAATCGCCGGAAAAATGGATCATCGAAGTCATCCGAGCTTGGTGATGTGATCGTTTTCGCAGAATCAATGCGAACTACAGCTGGTCCTACCTTTTGCACCACATTCACCACAAAGTTAGGATCTCCAGATGATTGCAAAATCGGAGGAGGAGCAGGAACAGGGGTGTTGATCGGGTTTTGCACTTGAGAATTAGGTGTTTGATTTCTCGGTATGTTTACATTACGATTACAGCCAGTTATAGATATAAATGCTACGCTAGCCACAAGCAGTAACCGCATAGAAGATGGGGAGACGAGCTGACGCGGTGACGCGGAGAATCTATTAAATACACTCTCCGCGTCACCGTGTCTAACTATCACCGTGTCTTCTGAAACTGCATCTGTTAACTTACTTAACTCTGTATTAAGATTTCTCTGTTGCAAGTTATTGTCTGCTTTCTTCATCCGTGCTTACTTCTCCATCTGAATCAGTGAGTGATAGGATATTGCCTACCGGGGGAGTCCAAATAGTCCTAAACAGTTCAAAAATAGATTACAACTTAAAAGCATCTTCCTGGTTCAAAGTGGCTAAATGTTAAATTGGTCTTTGCTTATATTATTGTGACGGTTAGCAGCAAAGGTGGTAGATAATGGCAATTCCCATAGATAGTCTGTGGAGTCAGGTTCTGGAACGCTTGCACCTAGAACTATCCCGTCCCACCTTTGAAACTTGGATCAAAACTGCTAGCGCTGAAAGATTAGAAAATAACTATTTAGTAATTTCTACTCCCAACCCCTTTGCCCGTAATTGGCTGCAAAAATATTACATTAAGACAATTGCTAATGTTGTTCAGGATATTCTGGGTTATCCTGTTGTGATTTATATTACTGTTGCTCAAGGTGATGATGTGTCTCAGTTTACAGACAAAGAAGCATCTTTATCATTACCACCTCACAGTAATATTGCTGATCATGCTGTTAAAAATCGCCTGAAGACCACTGAACTCAATCCTAAATATGCCTTTTCACGATTTGTAGTCGGAGCTAATAATCGTATGGCTCATGCTGCGGCTTTGGCGGTTGCCGAATCACCTGGTAGAGAATTTAATCCCTTGTTTTTGTGCGGTGGTGTGGGTTTGGGTAAAACTCATCTTATGCAAGCGATCGGACATTATCGCTTAGAAATTTGCCCAGAGTCAAAAATATTCTATGTTTCTACCGAACAGTTTACAAATGATTTAATCACTGCTATTCGCAAAGACAGTATGCAAAGTTTTCGCGAACACTATCGAGCAGCAGATTTGATTTTAGTTGATGATATTCAGTTTATTGAGGGTAAAGAATATACCCAAGAAGAGTTTTTTCATACATTTAATACTTTACATGAAGCTGGTAAGCAAGTTGTAATTGCCTCTGATCGTCCTCCTAATCAAATTCCTCGGCTGCAAGAACGTCTTAGTTCTCGGTTTGCAATGGGCTTGATTGCTGATATCCAACCGCCAGATTTAGAAACTAGAATGGCTATTCTGCAAAAAAAAGCCGAGTATGAAAATATCCGTCTACCGGAGGATGTAATCGAATATATTGCCTCTAATTATACCTCGAATATTCGAGAATTGGAAGGAGCATTTGTTCGAGCGCTGGCATATGTTTCTATTTGGGGTTTATCTATGACGGTAGAAAATATCACACCAGTATTAGAGCCTCCTACTCAAAAAGTAGAAGCAACCCCAGAAACAATTTTGACCATTATTGCCGATGAATTTAATGTTACCATTGAAGACCTGAAAGGCAACTCACGACGGCGAGAAATTAGTTGGTCTCGTCAGATAGGGATGTATCTAATGCGGCAGCATACGGATTTAAGTTTGCCTAGAATAGGAGAAGAATTTGGTGGAAAAGACCACACGACAGTTATGTACAGTTGTGAGAAAATTACTCAATTAAAAGAAACAGATAAAAACTTGGCACAAACACTACGTCAACTGAGCGATCGCATTAATCTGACAAGCCGCCCCAAATAGGGGAGCGGGAGGACAAGGAGTACAAAGAAGAAAAGCTAATGACTAATGACCAACAACTAACAACTAAAATTATTAAGCAAACTATAAAAAACTATTAAGAATAAATTAGATTGTGGAAAATTCATAAAGATTCTGTGGAAAAGTCATAAAGATTCTGTGGAAAACTTTAGTGAGCATAATTACCTTGTGGAAAAAGTTCCCAACTTTTCCACAGCTTTTCCACAGTTGACACACATTTGTGGTTAGTGGTTATTAGTTCCCAGCAATCCTCAATCCCCGATCCTTGCCTAAGAGTGCTAACATATCCAAGCACACCAGCTAAGTTTGACCATGAAACTCGTTTGTACTCAAAGCGATCTCAGTACTCACCTCTCATTAACCAGCCGTGCTGTTCCTTCTCGTCCTACTCATCCAGTTCTGGCAAATGTGTTGTTGCAGGCTGATGCTGAAACAAATCAAGTTAGCTTAACAGCGTTTGATTTGAGTTTGGGTATCCGCACTAGTTTCAGTGCTGAGGTGTTAGAACCAGGGGCGATCGCTCTACCTGCGAAACTACTCAATGATATAGTTTCTCGTTTACCAGAGGGAGAAATTACCCTAGACGATGAATCATCTCCCACAGCCGAGAACTTACCAGACTATAGCGGTTTAATTGTCACACTCACACCGAAGAGTGGACGTTACCAGGTGCGAGCAATGGGAGGCGAAGAGTTTCCAGAATTACCCGTAATTGAAAATGCTCAACCTATGCAGTTCAGTGCTACTACACTAATTGAGGGTTTGCGTGGTTCTTTGTTTGCTACTAGTGCAGATGAAACCAAGCAAGTACTGACTGGCGTACATTTAACAGTTAAGCAAGATACCCTAGAATTTGCTGCTACCGATGGACATCGCCTCGCAGTCGTAGAAACTACAAATGAGAGTCCAGATGCTAGTAGCGAAGATAGTTTAGAAGTAACAGTACCAGCAAGAGCCTTACGCGAATTAGAGCGGATGTTGGCTCATAATTCTGAATCTGAAGAACCTGTGGCTTTGTATTTCGATCAAGGTCAAGTGGTGTTTGAATGGCAGCATCAACGCTTAACTAGCCGTACTTTAGAAGGGCAGTATCCTGCTTACCATCTACTCATTCCTAAACAATTTCAAAGAGAATTGACATTAGAAAGAAAGCAATTATTGAGTAGTTTAGAACGAATTGCTGTACTTGCAGACCAAAAGAATAATTTGGTGAAAGTCAGCGTTAACGGCGATGCTCAAGAAATTACCTTATCTGTGGAATCTCAAGATGTCGGTAGTGCAATGGAATCAATGCCAGCCCAAATATCAGGAGAAGATATAGATATAGCTTTTAACATTAAATATTTAATGGAAGGCTTAAAAGCTTTGCCAGCTTCCGAAATTTTGATGCAGATGAATACAAATCTGACTCCAGTTATTTTTACTCCTTTGGGTGGTTTAAAGATGACCTATTTAGCTATGCCTGTACAGTTGCGAAATTAAAGTTAGATGTATCTACTAGCATGTCTAGGCTAAAATGTTGCAATGAATCTCTTCTTCTACCTCTGTGTTCTCTGTGTCTGTGCGGTTTCTTAATGCACTATTTTAGTCTAGACACGCCACTACGGTGGAATACGAAATTTAGAGAGATATGCATTCTCAAGTTCTGAAGATCCGCTTTTAGCTGATGCTAAGATTTTTGATGCCGATAAACGTAGTAAGCAATATATTCGTAAAGCTTTTAATCAGATTTACACTTACACCCAACAACATAACGGACCTTTTGGTTATCTAGTAATAATTGATTGATGGAGATAAAAATTCACAGATAATTTTTTCTGGTAGATGCTAATAGTGATATTCAAAATCATTTACCCTGCTGGAGTTTGGTAATATCTGATTTCAAAAACTGCCAAGTTAGTAAAAGAAAATTTCATGCTGTTGTCCATGAATCAAACATGGTAACAGTCCAAAACTTTACTTAAATGATGAATTTTCCCCGATATTTTGATCGTATCCAGAAAATGTCAAAGACTTCCGCATCTTTTCCACAACTCTAATCAAGAACTGTTTTTGTTCTCCCGTAGCTTGCAAATCATCGAGTGCATTTCGTAAATCAACCGCTTGCTGTTGGGTTTTGGCAAGCAATTCAACTTGTTGAAGTGCTACCCCAAGTTGGGCTGCTATTTGAGTTAGGAATTTAATATCAGATGAATCCCAGTGGCGAGAGGCTGAGTGTTGATACACAGCTAGCAAACCCCAAAGTTTTTGACCGACAAAAATCGGAGCGATCGCAAAGGCTTTAATCAGATACTGCTCTAAAATATTAAGATGACAGGGAGTAAATTTCATTTGATAAATGTCATCAACGACGCATGTTTGATTGTGGCGATAGCGTCCCCCTTGTGTTTCTTGTAAGTAAGTATCATGCCAAATAGTATTAACACCAAGTTTGTCTATATTTGACCACTCTGGATTAGCCGCTTCAAAACTACCGACAAACTCACCACTCCAATCATCGTTAAAGCGATAAACACTCACCCGATCCGCTTGCAGCAATTGACAAAGTTCTTTGGTAGTCGTTTGAAAAATGGTCGCGAGATCGAGAGAGGCGCGAATTTTAGTAACGACATCTAATAATAACTGCTGTTGTTCTGCTGCTTTTTGCAATTCAACAGCCTGTTGTTTTGTGGTTGCAAGTAATTCAGCTTGTTGGAGTGCTACTCCCAGTTGGGCTGCTGTTTGAGTTAGAAAATGAATATCAGAGGAGTCCCAATGGCGGGGGGCTGAGTGTTGATAAGCTGCTAGCAAACCCCACAGTTTTTCGCCAACAAAAATCGGAGCGATCGCAAAGGCTTTAATCTGAAACTGTTCCAAAAGTTGGATGTGACATTGCTCAAATTTCATTTGATAAATATCATCCACCGCCAGTGTCTGATTGTCGCGGTAACGTCCCCCTTGTGTTTGCTGTAAATAAGTATCGTTCCAAACTGTATTGACGCCGAGTTGAGATAAATGTAACCACTCTGGGTTACTCACCTCATAATCACCGACAAATTCACCACCCCAATCACTGTTGAAGCGATAAACACTGACACGATCTGATTGCAATAATTGACAAACTTCTTTGCTAGTCGTTTGAAAAATCGTTTCTATATCAAGGGAGGTTCTGATTTTTGCAATCACCTCTGAAAGGGCTTGTTGTTGTTTGACAGATTGTTCTAACTTGCTAGTATTTTGTTGAACTTGAGAGCTGGCGTTGGTAACAAGCATTCGTATTTGTTGAGATTGCTCGTTTTCGTGAATTGCAAAGGCAAATTGTTGACCTAACTCTCGTGCTAATTCTACTTCTTCGACACTCCACTCACGAGGTTGGGCAGCTTTCGATTCTTGCCAGACTTCAAAGGATTGACGGGGATACAGTTGTCGTCCATCAGGATCAAATTCACCCGCCCAAAGAACTTTTGTTTCAACTTCGTCTCGAAAAATACTTAAATATCCTAGCAATTCTTGACGATAATTAAGTGGAATCATTAAAATGCTGCGAATTTTGGTTGCTCGAAAAGCAACTTGCAAAGTTCGTAAACCGGGAATTTGATAAACGTCTGAAATCGCCCAAATATGATATTTACCAGACTTATAGCGTTCCTGCCAGACGTTATATTGCTCCATATGTCTGTATTTTGCTTGCTCTGGGATCACAGGTTGTTTGCCGTAAGCATAAACCTTGATATGCTCGTTATCAAGTTGTAAGCAATTCCCAAAACTTTCCATCACGGCTGGATTTTTAATACAAAGCCTACCACCAGAACCACCGAAAGCGGCGATGGTTTCTGCTAACGCTGACTGATACTCAATTGTGGGTAATGAATGCAGTAGGGTAGCAATACGTTTTATCCTGGTTTCCCTTGTAGCTTTTTCCTGAGCTTGGATGATCAGGGTACTTTGAGCGATCGCTAGAGAAAGCTGATCAACCACCATCTGTAACACTTCTAATTCTGATTCTGGAATCGAACGAGATTGGGAGTCGTGAGATACCAAAAGTCCCCAAAGTTGATTGTGATGCATAATCGGGACTACAACAGAGGACTTAACCCCCATCGCCGTTAGGTATTCCACATGACAGGGATCTACCGGACGGTAAAAGTCTTGTTCAGAAAAATTTTCTGCGTCTTCCAAATCTTCACATAGGGGTATGCGGCCAATTTGTTGAGTATCAACATTCACTATTGAACGTACCCGTGAGTTGATAAATAGTTCTCTGGCTTCAGGCGGAATGTCATCTGCGGGAAAATTTAACCCTAGTAGCGAAGGTAACTTATTACTATCCACAGATTCCGCGATCACTTGACCGCTTTGATCCCGATGAAATTTGTAAATCTTGACGCGATCGCTTCTAAGAAATGAGCGTAACTCTGCTACCGTTGTTGTCAAGACATCTTGCAATTCTGAGGAGAGACGGATACGGTTGGCAATCCGAAGCCGTAGAGTTTCTGGTTTGAGAATAACCTGCATGTGTTTCAAAAAAATGAGGTATTAGTTGTGATTAAGATAAAGTTAAGTATCAGTGTATGATCATATATACTGCATCAATAAAACTTAGTCTTAATTTATACGAAAGTTAATATAAGATTTTCTTGAAACATAATAGCAATCTAGTGTATCTACTATGTAATTAAGAAATATTAATTCAGAACTGTTGATAGCTATAGCAATCCGTTTAGGAGTAGTGAAAATTGACAAAGCCAGAACCCTGATTTCTTAAAAAATCGGGTATATTATTGTTGTTCAAATAACAGTTTACTTGCTTGTTAATTAATAATTATTGATGAAGTGGGGATTACCCACCTCTAAAAATTAACTATTTATAGCCTCAGCAAAGCGAATTTTCAAATAATCATCTTCCATTTTCGCTCCTGCTGGTTGCAGTGTTGCTAATGCTTGTGGCAAAACTAAATTTCGGCGATGATTACCAATAGTAATATTTAATTCATCACCTGTTTTACTCAGTTGAACTTGGTTTTTCGGAATTCCTGGTAAATATAATTCCAAGCTGTATTGATTGTGATCTTGTACAACTCTAATCGTGTTTTCTTTGTAATAAACCTGACTGGGATCTTCATCTTTATAGAGAGTTTCCTTGAGTCGTTCTAGGGCTGCTAAACCACACATTTCTTCAGAAAACAGAGGTACTTCTTTCACAGGTAAAGGATGAAAATTTTCGTGAATCTCCTGACGATATTGCTGTTGATTCTCTTTCCATTTCTGAAAGAATGAGTCTTGGACTTCGTTGGGAATAATGCGATTGGCGACAACTAAATCGGTCGCAACATTATATAAACTCAAGTAAGCATGGGCGCGAAGAGATTCTTTAATTACCATTTTTTCCGGGTTGGTAATCAGACGCACTGAGGTTTGATTATTGTCAGTTAAGACTTTTTCGAGTGCTTCTATTTGTTGATAAAACTCATAAGGTGCATCCATCACTTCTTTATCTGGTAAAGAAAAACCAGCAATAGGTTTAAACAGAGGTTCAACCAGAGGTCTCAGAGCAACAGAAATATTTTGAAACGGTTTGTAAAAACGGCGCATGTACCAACCACCAACTTCTGGTAAACTCAGCAGGCGCAATGCTGTACCTGTTGGAGCGGAATCAATAATCAAAACATCAAAATCGCCTTCGTCGTAATGGCGTTTCATTCTTACCAAGCTAAAAATCTCATCCATCCCTGGTAAGATAGCCAATTCCTCCGCTTGTACCCCATCCAAACCTCGCGCTTGTAAAACTTGAGTGATGTAGCGCTTGACAGCACCCCAATTTCCCTCTAATTCTTGTAGCGCATCTAATTCCGCACCCCACAAATTTGGGCGAATTTTCCGAGGAGCGTGTTCTAGTTCCAAATCAAAACTATCCGCTAAAGAGTGAGCGGGATCTGTACTCAAAACCAGGGTGCGATAACCAAGTTCTGCACAACGCAATCCAGTAGCAGCAGCTACGGAAGTTTTACCTACACCACCTTTTCCGGTCATTAAAATTACGCGCATGGATGATTCTGCTTTATCTGAGAAGTTTTTACATTTATTTACATTATCGATTGTTTAGCAGAGAAATGTTGTTTGATCACATCTAGACGCGAACAATTCCAATAATCTATGTGAGAAACGATTAAACCATCAGAGTTGAGACGTAATTCACTCCTACCAGGGATAGAAATGCGTGGTTTCCAGGGGAGGGGAGTATTCCAACTGAGTGTCCACTTAGTTGTAATTGTGTCTCCCTGTTTTTGGATCTCATGCAAATCCATTTTGGGATTTAAAAAAAAAGTTTCAATAAATTTAATCATCAGCTTGTATAGCTGAATACCCCGAAATTTAAATACTTGGTCTTGAAAATAAACCTCTTCAGCGTAGATACTATAAGTCTGATTTGCTGGAAATCTTTGATAATCTTCTTTAAGGATTTGAATGATATCCATAGTCCAATACGCTTGATGTTAAGGATAATTTTAGGTTGGATTGAGACTTTGCGTTCGCCCTTGGCGTTCTTGAAGGCTTTGAAACTGTAAGTTAATTTCTAAAATTTCTAAACAAAACTACCCATTGTTTTTGTTCAAATTTCTATAATCGGTAACCCAATAAAAGCTTAAAAATGTTTACCTCGTCTGTACTGAGGTTTTAGTTAATTTTTATACCCAAAAATTTTAAAGTCCCATTCAAATGCAAAAACCTGGTCAAAGGTGACCAGGTTATGCAAACTCCTTGGTGATCAAGTTGATGTTATCGTTCAGAGTTAAAAAAAGTAGATAGTTAAGGTGGACATCACTAACAGCAAACCCAGCATAATCTTGTTTTTCCGCTTTGGGATTTGGCTCCTCCTCTGCTAGGAGAATATGCCACTTTATATTACTGTTATGCTGACAGTTTACTAGGGCTTCATGACGGGGGACACCAAGTCATTTGCCCAATTCAGTTTGGTTGTGCTTTGTCTGGTGTCCTGTTTATTAATCTATCATTCTAAAAATTAGCTGCAAGTCTGTTTTAACTGAAGTTAACGAGTCTTTAAGTTTCTCAATGTGTTATTCCCAACTCCACATGATCGGACTGTCATCGAGATGATCGGTAACGATGCGTCCAATAGCATCGATTTTTTGCAGTTCAGCTTCTGAAAGTTGAATAGAAGCAGCTTTGGCATTATCTTTTGCTTGTTCTGGATAGCGTGCGCCTGCGATCGCTTGAGTTTGGGGTTGAGCAATTAACCAGGCTAGAGCTAACTGAGCTAGACTACACTGATGCTGTTGTGCAATTGGACGTAATTTTTCTAAAGCTTGTTGAGCATGAACAAAGTTTTCTCCTTGAAATAACTTATTACTAGTACGGTTGTCTTTGGGGTCGAATTTATGATCTGGCCCAAATTTCCCAGTCAACAATCCCTGTGCCAATGGTGAGTAGGCAAGAATAGATATATTATTTTCTATGCAATAGGGTATCGTATCTTTTTCTATCTGCCGCCAGAATAGAGAATAGGGCGGTTGTAAACTATCAATCCGTCCGTACTGAGATGCTTCTGCTAATTGGCTGCGGGAAAAATTGGAAACACCTATCGCCCGAATTTTTCCTTGCTCTTTAAGGTAGTTGAGAGCATTCATTGTCTCTTCTATGGGGACAATTTCACTGTTGAATGCACCTGATGGCCAATGGATTTGGTAAAGATCAATATAATCCGTTTTGAGATTTTTGAGTGAGCGATCGCAAGCCTCTATGACTTGATCGTACTTGAGATGGTTGGCGAAAACTTTAGTGGCATATTCGGCGCGATCGCGAACATCAGATAAAGCTTCAGCAACAATGCGTTCTGAGTGTCCATCACCATATACTTCAGCAGTATCAATAGTGGTTATACCTGCTTCAAATGCTGCACGTATGGTTTTAATCGAATCTGCATCTTCAATTCCCACCCACACTTTTTTACCAGCTTGCCAAGTCCCCATCAAGATGGGTGTAATTGTCACTTCCGATGTACCCAACTGTCGCTTTTGCATGTTTCAATCTCAATTAATAATGCTTTTTTGATTTTATGTATCGAAGGTAAATCGCACTTATTCCAAAAGTCACAAAACAGGTACACAACTGCCGTAAAATGAACTCTATTCGGCATCTATCAACCTGTTCAAGCCCATGCTTTGTGACTATTTGGTACAAATTCTGACTGCTCGCGTTTACGATGTTGCCCAAGAAACACCATTAGAATACGCTCCAAATTTATCTGCACGGTTGAATAACAAGCTACTGCTGAAACGCGAAGATATGCAATCAGTATTTTCCTTTAAGCTGCGTGGCGCTTATAACAAGATGGCAAATTTGCCCCCGGATTTGCTTGCTCAGGGTGTAATTGCTGCATCTGCGGGAAACCATGCTCAAGGTGTGGCTCTTGGTGCACGGAAGTTAGGAACACGAGCAATTATCGTTATGCCAATAACCACACCCCAGGTAAAGATAGACGCAGTTAGAGCACGTGGCGGTGAGGTGGTGTTACATGGTGATACATACGATGATGCCTATGCTTACGCTCGTCAACTGGAAGCAGAAAAAGGCTTAACTTTTATTCATCCCTTTGATGATCCCGATGTAATTGCTGGACAGGGAACCATCGGTATGGAAATTCTCCGCCAATACCAGCAACCCATCCATGCAATTTTTGTAGCAATTGGGGGAGGTGGATTGATTTCTGGGATTGCAGCTTATGTAAAACGGTTACGTCCAGAGATCAAAATTATTGGGGTTGAGCCAGTAGACGCAGATGCTATGTATCAATCGCTGCAAGCTGGGAAACGGGTTCGGTTGTCCCAAGTCGGCTTATTTGCTGATGGTGTAGCCGTGCGGGAAGTAGGAGAGGAAACTTTCCGTCTGTGTCAGCAGTATGTCGATGAAATTATTTTGGTTGATACAGATGATACATGTGCAGCTATCAAAGATGTGTTTGAAGATACAAGATCAATCGTAGAACCTGCGGGAGCATTGGCGATCGCAGGCGCTAAAGCTTATGTAGAAAGGGAACAAATTCAAGGACAAACATTGATAGCTGTCGCGTGCGGTGCGAATATGAATTTTGATCGCCTCCGCTTTGTTGCAGAACGAGCTGAACTAGGTGAACGCCGTGAAGCCATCTTTGCAGTGACAATTCCAGAGGAACAGGGAAGTTTGCGTAAGTTTTGTGAATGTATGGGTAGACGCAATCTGACTGAGTTTAACTATCGAATTGCTGATCAAAAAGAAGCTCATATTTTTGTCGGTGTGCAAATTCAAAATCGTGGCGATCGCGCAAAGTTGGTTACAATTTTTGAAAGCTGTGGATTTAAGACAATTGACTTAACCGATGACGAACTGACAAAATTACATCTGCGCCACATGGTCGGCGGGCACTCTCCCCTCGCTCATAATGAATTACTCTACCGCTTCGAGTTTCCTGAACGCCCTGGTGCATTGATGAAGTTTGTCGGTTCTATGAGTCCCAACTGGAATATTAGTATGTTCCACTACCGCAATAATGGGGCAGATTACGGAAGGATTGTAGTAGGGATACAAGTTCCTCCCCACGAGATGGAAGAGTGGCAGGCTTTTTTGGATACACTTGGCTATCAGTACTGGGATGAAAATAAGAATCCAGCATACAAGTTGTTTTTAGGGTAGATAATGGACTTTTTACAGAAGTCAGAGAATGATTGTAAAGTGTTCATGGAGATGAAAGCACTGCAAGATGATCATGATTATTTTGAAATGCTATTAGCTTTCTTTTGTCACTCCGGGAAGAGTAAAATCAGAAAAGAGGACTGAAAGCCAGGAGGGGACAATGACACAGCCAAGAAGCCCCAAACCCAGCATCAAATTTGTGGATGAGTATTGTGCAA
>JANBVI010000076.1 GCA_024239075.1 Fischerella sp. CENA71
TTTCAAAGAAAGAGGGTTTATTTCTCTGATGAAGAACATCTAAAACCTTAATTTTTATGCAAATTTAACTTTGATTATATTCTATCAGTTGTTTGTGTAATTAATTCTGCTTAGTTACTTACAATCATCCCAAAACCCAACACCTATAGTTACAACCAAGGTAAGTTAATTAGTTAGTTCGTTACTATTCAATCTAACTTTGTTTGATACTCCCACTGGGCTTTAGCACGTGGGATTCTTATTTCATTCAGCCAACTTACGAGCGAGGAGTTTCCCTACCGTTCGCAGACAAATAGCAAGTTCAAACATGAAAATATACCTATTGGATGATGCTGAATCTCAAATTAGGTTGATAATTTTTTATTAACAAAAGTATAAAAATGGCGATCGCAATCGACTGAAAATTTTTCGTGTTCAATAAAAAATTGCAAGGCAAAAATGGTTCCCTACAGCATTAGTAATGCTAAAGTGGCAAGAAATTCATGTGAAACTTTCAGCGGGTATCAATGCTGAAGAAGCTACAGAAAAAACAAATTTCTCTAATTGTGGGTGCAGGACTATGTGCCTTTCTAGCTGGGGCTATGGTTTCCGCCCCTCAAATGGGAAGATATCTTGGACAATGGCTCAAGCAATTTAACAATCAGTCAGAACAACTGACAGAAGCAACTAAAGCTGAGTCAGCTGTTTTCTCTTTGGTACTCCAATCTCCTAGCCAAAGAGCAGAAAAACTTGAGGAATTAGCCAAAGGGTTTCCATCACGAGATCGGAACCGCGCTCGTTATTTGCTAGCCAGTGATTTAGTTGAACGCAATGAAGGTAAACAGGCGTTAAGTCTCTTGGAAGGGCTGGAGAAAGACTATCCACAGCTGGCGCCTTATATTTTGCTGAAAAGGGCCCAGGCCTATGACATTTTAGGAGAAGCAGGTAAAGCTTCTGATGATAGACAGGCTGTTGTCAAAAATTATCCTATACATCCAGCCAGTGTGAAAGCCCTTTATTTAATAGCGTTACCCGAATATCAAGAAAAAGCGATCGCCTCTTTTCCTTCTCATCCCCTCACCTGGGATATTATTCGCAAGCGCTTGGCAGAAAATCCCAATCAGCCACAATTACAATTAATTTTGGCAAAACATGCTTATGACCAACCAGAAATTGTACCCGTCTTAGATGAGCTAGTTAAAAATGCGACTTTGAAGCCAGAAGAATGGGAAATTGTTGCTCACGCCTATTGGGAAAATAATCAGTTTGCCAAAGCAGCAGAAGTTTACTCCAAATCAGCCAAAACACCTCGTAACCTCTATCGTCTGGCGCGGGGATTACAAATAGATGATAAACGAGATCAAGCGATCGCCATCTACAAACAACTAATCAGTGCTTTCCCAGACGCCCAAGAAACAGGTACAGCTTTGCTGCGTTTGGCAGAAATGAGCAAACCACGTCAAAATGCTCTACCTTATCTTGACCAAATCATCAGTAAATTTCCTGAGCTAGCAGGAGAAGCATTGGTAGCAAAAGTCAAAATTTTACAAGGTCAAAATGACACCAACGGAGCAAATACAGCGCTGCAATTACTGATGAGTAAGTACGGGAATACTGAAGAAGCAGCACAATACCGTTGGAAAATGGCATTAGAAAAGGCTGAAGCCAAAGATTACCAAGCAGCATGGCAATGGGCAGAACCAATTCCTAGCACTAACCCTGATAGTATTTTGGCTCCAAGAGCGGGTTTTTGGATCGGGAGATGGGCCACAAATTTAGGGAAAATGCAGGAAGCGACACAAGCTTATGAGTATGTAATTAGCAATTTTCCTCAGTCTTATTATGCGTGGCGATCGGCAGTGACTCTGGGATTAAATGTTGGCAACTTTAACAATGTTCGTCAGTTGACACCAGAAGTAGTTCCCCTTGTGCGTCCTGTACCCACAGCAGGTTCTGAAACCTTCAAAGAATTATATCTGCTTGGTCAAGACCGTGATGCTTGGTTGCAATGGGAAGCTGAATTCAACAACAAAGCCCAACCTACAGTAGCACAACAATTTACTGAAGGTTTGATGCTTTTGACTCAAGGAGAAAATTTACGTGGAATTGACACAATCTCTAAATTGGAAGACCGAGAAAAACCAGAAGAAAAAGCTGAATATGAAACTTTAAGTAAACAGATCACTTACTGGCAAGCTCGTTATCCTTTTCCTTATCTTAAAGAAATAGAATATTGGTCAAAACAACGCCAGCTAAATCCTTTATTGGTGACAGCATTGATTCGCCAAGAGTCACGATTTCAACCAAAAATTAAATCAGTTGCTAATGCGACTGGCTTAATGCAGGTATTACCAGATACAGCTAAGTGGATTGCTCCTCAAATTAAAGAGGATAGTAAAAAAATTAACCTTGAAGACCCTAACGACAATATCATGTTGGGTACTTGGTATTTAGATCATACTCATCAGCAATATGGTAATAACTCGTTGCTGGCGATCGCGAGTTATAATGCTGGCCCCGGTAACGTCGCTAAGTGGTTGCAAACTATACCAACACAAGATCCAGATGAGTTTGTTGAAGAAATACCGTTTGATGAAACTAAAAATTATGTACGTCAAGTTTTTGGAAATTACTGGAATTATTTGCGACTTTATAACCCAGAAATTTCTCGGTTAGTCCAACAATACTCAGCCAAACATCCACCATTACCACAACAGTAACGAGAGTGTGCGTTATCGATAACGCACACTCAATAGAGAATTATTTCAAAGCATAGTCTTGGTTATATTCCACTAGCTCAATTTCGTTACCATCAGGGTCATTAACATAAATTCTATGCTTTGTTTCTAGTGCTGACATTGTGTAATATTCAATGCCTTTATCCTCCAGCAACTTTTTCATGGTTTCGCCATCTTTAATCACAAAACCAACGTGGTTGATGCCAATGTTTTCATAGGAAGTATGTACACGTTCTTGCTCATGCTCATCATTTAATGCTAGATAAAATTGGCGATCGCCAAAATGTATCCAACGCCGACCATTAAATACACCTTCTGCGCGTACATACCAATCAGGAAATAAAGTTTGGTAAAAATTCTGACTGGCGTCTATATCTTTACAAGAAAGGTTAATGTGTTCAAAGCGAATCAAGTTCATATTTAAGCACCGATAAAAAGGTTTTCCATACCTGGGATTTTCGATCTAGCTCTTTATATTAAATCATAATCGTTATGAGTTTATATTGCAAGTGTCTGATTCCCAAGCAATTGGTGAAAATATATTCGGAAAGCCAGTGAGGTTAAAAGATGGTGAATCAGACATATCAAGCCGATGTCTTAGTTGTCGGTGGTGGAACAGGTGGAACCGCAGCTGCTATCCAAGCAGCGCGACGGGGAGTAAAAACTATCCTCGTCAGCAAATTTCCTTGGTTAGGAGGAATGCTGACATCTGCGGGTGTATCTGCACCGGATGGGAATGAATTAGAAGCTTTTCAAACAGGTTTATGGGGGGCGTTTTTACGAGAATTGCAGCAGCGACAACCAGGAGGATTGAATAATAGTTGGGTCAGCTTTTTTAGTTATGACCCGCGTATAGGTGCGGAGATTTTTGCAGATTGGGTGCGAGAATTACCAAATCTGCTTTGGATTCCTGGATATCTGCCTTTGGAGATTTTTCGAGAAGGAGATTGTATAACTGGGGTTAGGTTTACAGATTTTACTGTTAAAGCCAAGGTGACTCTCGATGCCACAGAATTAGGAGATTTATTGGCTTTGGCTGAAATATCTCATCGCTGGGGTTGGGAGTTGCAGTCGGAGTTTGGAGAAACTAGCGCCCCAGCTGATTTTAATTCTCTCACAGCAAAATATCCTGTGCAAGCCCCAACCTGGGTGGTGGTGATGCAAGATTACGGTGAAGCCGTTGCCCCAGAAATTCCATCTGCACCAAACTACGACCCATCAATGTTTACTGGTGCTTGGGATGACTATGGCGCTGAGAATTTTTTGAACTACGGGCGCTTACCAGGAAATAGATTCATGATCAATTGGCCGATTCACGGTAACGATTATGGTGAAGGTGTGGGTAGATTGATCCAGTCTGAAGCAGCAAAGCAAGAATTTCACCAAGAATGCCTTTGGCATAGTCAAAATTTTGCCCATTTTATTCAAAATCAGCTTGGTCGTCGTTATGGTTTAGCAGATGGTATCTTTCCCCAAATCCAAAATTGCACAGGTGCTTATGCGTTACATCCTTATTACCGAGAAAGTCGCCGTTTAGTAGGGCTAACTACTGTTAGAGAACAGGATATTTTGCCAGTAGCAGGAGGTACGGTAGCAGCATTAAATATAGATGCGATCGCCATTGGCAATTACGCCAACGATCATCATTATCCTGGTGTCAAGTTTGACTTACAACCAAAATCAATCCGTTGGGGAGGTCGCTGGACGGGAACTCCCTTCACTATTCCTTACCGTTGTCTGATTCCGATAGAGACAGATGGTTTATTAGTGTGTGAAAAGAATATTTCTGTGTCTCATATAGCCAATGGTGCAACTAGATTGCAACCTGTTGTTATGGGTATTGGTCAAGCAGCAGGGATGGCTGCTGCTATTTGCGTAGAGTTGAATTGTCAGCCCAAAGAATTACCTGTTAGAGTCTTGCAAACAGCTTTACTACTAGATCAAATAGCACCGACAGCAGTAATTCCGTTATTCAATGTCTCGCATACTAGTATCAATTGGCTACATTGGCAACAATATTACTTAGATAATCCAGAACTATATCCATGTAACGGCTATTGTCCTGATGACTCTGCTTATCAGTACGATCACGGCAGTATAAAAACTAGGCAAGAACAAAATTTTAACCGTTTCCAAGGTATTTTTCACCGCCTTAACCACCAAGATTACAGATTCACAATTATGATCCCAGCTTCATACAAAGGCCAAATTTGGCAGCTTGTGACTTTGCGATCGCCAATCAATGAACTGCTGCAAACTTCACCCCATGGGCAACAGCTCAATCTTTGGGGTTGTCTCAACCAGGCTGGTCGTTGGTTACTAGTGGAAAATACTCATGACTGATTCAAATATTTTTTTCAGTTAAAAACAATACTTTTTGACGAAATTGTCCGGAAGCAGTAAAACAAACTCAGTATCAAGGAAATGAAGAGTTCTAAAATAGACACTTGTTATGCGTGCTGCCATTTCACTTTTAGTTACAGGTTTGTTACTGAGCAGCTTGGCTGTGAACAGCCAAACAGCTACTACTTCCCTATCCGATATGTTGATACCTCACTCTGATTCTCACCTGTTAATCTCGGCAAAATCTAAACCTCAAAAGTCTTCTCCTTATCGGGGTAGTGGACGCGATCGAGAAAGACAAAGAGTATCTTTTCTTTTGCTATCTGCAAAAACTACTCCCAGGAACCGTCCTGCTAAGGGTGGTTCACGTAGAGATTTAATCCAACATCCTGGTAACAAGCATGTTGTTGTCTAACAACGACACACTGAAGACAATCTTTATAGGCTAGTAGTTTTGTTGGTAGCAAGGAATTCAGATTACACCCCAACACGATGTTTTACGTAAACATCTGTTACACACCTTCTATAGCAAGTATATAACAGTTGAGACACAACTAAGTCAGGTAATCGCTCTGTATTAATTCTGTGATTTTCGTGTAAATAAAGGGTCTTCCACCGTTGCGAACAGAAGGCAAAATCAATCAAAATCCGTATTGCAAACAGCATCACTCCTCAAACAAGTAACCATATCCCGATCGCAAACCTCAAATAATCAGGAAAAGGGTGTCACTTCGTCTACCAGTGCAGCGTCAGCACATATGTTTGCCGATATATCTCGATTATTAGGGAAATAGGCAAGAAACCAACTCTCTGATATCTTAATCAGGCTTTTTTCTGTGTTGAGCTACTGGTATCTTGCATCGGGGAAAAAAAGAACTTTATTGAGGTTGCAAACAACATTAATCTTAGAAAATCAAAGCCTGTGCTTGTTCATAAATATATCAACAAGCGCTAGTCATCTTTGTTTCACTACCATCATTTCGCACAACTATTTTGCTTTTTACCAAAAAATAACACATGGTGGGTGTAGAGAAAAGAAAACAGCTAGTTATTCCCCTTACACCCCCACACTCGGAACACCCTTACACCAGTCCTAAAGTTGTCAAACTGGTTTGTGAGCAATCAAATACTTGCTCATCAAATGAACTTGTATTTCAACATTCTCAAAACCTGCTTTTTCCAAACGCTCTACTAAATCATCAGTCATGTAATGTTTATAGTAGGGTTCATGATACATTTGGTGGAAGTTTTCCATGAATGGTTGCATTTCTGGAGAATCACTCATTTGTACAGAGTCACAAATAATAAACACTCCTCCGGGTTTTGTTACCCGGTAACATTGTTCAATAACTCCCTGACGTACTCCCGCAGGTAATTCATGGAAAAGAAACACAGAAGTAACTGCGTGAAAATAATTATCCAGGTAGGGTAACTCCTCAGCGTTAGCTTGCAATAATTGTGGTAATTCTCCCGGAATTTGGCTTAATAATTCATTTGCTTTTCGCAAGTAAGCTGGTGACAAATCCGTACCAAACAGTGATGCTTGTGGGAAAGCTGCGCGAATCATTTTTAAAGTCCGACCGGTTCCACAAGCTACATCTAAAATGCGTATTTGGTGGTGTGGTAAATCAGCAAAAAATTTTAGCCCTTTCTTAAGAGGTGCGAGAATTCGCCGTCGCATTGGATCAGCCGTACCACCAAACAGAATTTCCACCTGTAAATCGTAGAGATTGGCTGACCAGTCGCTCAAATAGCCATCAGTTTGGTGATGAAAGTTTTGTACGTAATAACTCGGATAACCAGAAGTTTCTAAATCTGCGGGAAAGTCTTGATAATTCTTCTGTTTAGCTCGCTCCCAGGTTTGAAATAAATCTAGGCATACTACTGGATAGTACTGGAAAAAGTCTTGCCAAGGATTATCAAACAGCAAGCTCGTAGGATATACACCCTGCTCTGCATCTTGCCAATCAGCTTCTAGTAGATTATCCAGTCTTTGTTGAAGTTTGGGTAAAGCTTCTGTCGGGATGGGTTTGGTTTGCTGCTCAAAAGGAGAAATTAAATTTAACAACCGTGTGCTTAATGTCTTATGAGCCAAACCAAAATAGTTTTTACCCTGCTGAAATGTTTGATAAGTCAGCTTTGTTAATGTGTCGGACATGTGAATGGCTTAGGCTTGTCTTTATTTTTATTTATTTAACTTAAATAATTGTAACTCTTACATCATGAATTTTAAGAATGATTTGTTGATCAAGCAAGTCAAACCAATGAGGATAACTAAGAAGAAGCAACAAAAATAAAAATTGAGGAGTTTGTAGTAAGCACTTTAGTGATGAATTGAGCGCTTAAGCGTACCCTACCCTACAGGAACGCCTTAAGGCGTATGGGTACACACGCAGTGGGTTCTGTAGGTAGGCGCTACCGCGTCTACACTACAAACCCTTCAATGTGACAGAGTACTAGTTCATAAAATATTAAGTTTTATAAAAATGTATCATTCAGTAACTTCTGATACAGAATTGTTCTGCTATCTTATTAATGGAGACAAACAAATCAATCAAATTAAAACTACAGGGAGGACTCTGGTATGTCTACCCAAGACAAAGCTCGTGCTTTAATGATGCGTCATTATCAGCTGATCAAAAATCGGCAACAATCGATGCTAGAACGTGCAGGGGAAGAATTGGGTCTTCCTGGAGAAATATCTCACTACTGGAACCCGACTCAAGGGAAAATAGACCACAATGCTCGTATGAACTATGACCGCAGTAATGCTGCGATGAGTTAGAACTCCCGTTTATCCGCCACAGTGGTAGAGAAATATAAAAAAAGCCACCCAAACTGGGTGGCTGTATTTGTGTTTTCAAATAATTACGTCTGGTTTTATGGAAAATCGCTAGTAGTTATTTATAATTCACCACTAACTACCAACCACTAACCCTTTGAAATTAACAATCGTAGTAAAGAGCAAATTCGTAGGGATGAGGACGTAGACGCATTGGGTTAACTTCGTTGTCTAGCTTGTAAGAAATCCAAGTTTCAATGAAGTCTTCGGTGAAGACACCAGGTTCGGTCAAGAAAGCATGATCTTTCTCTAGTGCTTCCAATGCTAATTCTAGAGATCCAGGAGTGGAAGGAACTTTCGCCAGTTCTTCTGGAGAGAGTTCATAAATATTTTTATCCAGAGGTTCACCAGGATCAATTTTGTTCTTGATGCCATCTAAACCGGCACACAGCATGGCAGCAAATGCCAAGTAGGGGTTAGAAGTTGCATCAGGACAACGGAACTCTAAGCGCTTGGCTTTGGGGTTAGTACCAGATAGAGGAATCCGAATCGAAGCAGAACGGTTTCCTTGGGAGTAAGCCAAGTTCACAGGTGCTTCGTAACCAGGTACTAGGCGCTTGTAAGAGTTGGTGGTGGGGTTGGTAATAGCCAATAGTGCTGGCGCGTGCTTGAGAATGCCACCAATATAATGTAGTGCCATTTCACTCAAACCAGCGTACTTATCGCCAGCAAACAAAGGCTGACCGTCTTTCCAAATAGACTGGTGGGTGTGCATACCGGAACCGTTGTCTTGGAAGACAGGCTTAGGCATGAAAGTAACGGTTTTGCCGTATTTGTTGGCTACGTTCTTGATGACGTATTTGTAAGTCATCAGCCAATCGGCAGCTTCAATCAATTTACCAAAGCGGAAACCGAGTTCGCACTGACCACCTGTAGCTACTTCGTGGTGCTGCTTTTCAATAGGCACGCCACATTTTGCCATTGTCAGCAGCATTTCTGTACGAATATCTTGGAAAGTATCGGTAGGAGGTACTGGGAAATAACCCTCTTTGTAGCGGGGTTTGTAACCCAGGTTGGGGCCTTCTTGTTTACCGGAGTTCCAGCGCCCTTCAACTGAGTCTACATGGTAGTAGCCTTCGTGAGAGTTTTGGTCAAAACGGACATCATCAAAGATGAAAAACTCAGCTTCAGGACCAAAGAAGGCTGTATCACCAACGCCGGAGGAAACGAGATAATCTAATGCTTTTTGAGCAATTACGCGCGGACAACGACTGTACCATTCGCCCGTACGGGGTTCTTTAATGCTACAAATGATACTGAGAGTTGGTTCTTTCATGAATGGGTCGATCCAGGCAGTGTTTGGATCGAGTACCATTGACATGTCTGACTCGTTGATTGCTTTCCAACCCCGAATACTCGAACCATCGAAGGGTACGCCGTCTGTGAAGCTACTTTCATCGATTTGGTTATGAAACACTGTCAGGTGCTGCCATATTCCTGGCGTATCGATGAATTTCAGATCGATCATCTGAATGTTGTTGTCCCGAATGAGATTCAGGACTTCTTGTGGGGTTGTCATGGTTACTCCTTCTCCGCCAATTTAGTACAGTAAACCACTAATGTAATGCACGCTGACCTTGCTTGATGAACCCAAATCATTAAAGACACCTGGAATATCCTAATGATATAAATTTGAGATATTTTGTATTTTTTGTTACAGAATATCATGTTTATAGGTTATGTTCACTTTTGCCGAACTAACTCTACAAAACTTGACAGTTCATCTGTTGGGGTCAACTTTGGCATAGAATCCTTTAAGTAGCGCATTTATTGTTTTTGTGCTTGAGCTTCTTTTAATATTCATTGGCACAAAAATTAGCCGCTTGCAAAAGCAGTCAAATAAATATCAAACCATAAATAGCAATGATTGGGAGATAAACGAATGCGGGATGCAGTCACAAGTTTAATTAAGAATTATGACGTTGCTGGGCGGTATTTTGATCGGAATGCGATCGACAGTCTCAAGTCCTACTTTGAAAGCGGGACGGCACGAGTACAAGCCGCAGGAGCTATTAATGCAAATGCGGCGGCAATTGTCAAGCAGGCTGGCTCTCAATTATTTGATGAACAGCCAGAGTTGATTCGTCCTGGCGGCAATGCTTATACTACTCGTCGGTATGCGGCTTGTCTACGGGATATGGATTACTACCTGCGCTATGCTACTTATGCGATTGTAGCTGGCAGTATGGATGTGTTGGATGAACGTGTGCTGCAAGGTTTGCGGGAAACTTATAATTCTTTGGCTGTTCCCATTGGTCCTACAGTTCGTGGTATCCAACTTATGAAGGATATTGTCAAGCTGCAATTAGCGGATGCTGGTGTTACTAATACTAGCTTTGTAGATGAGCCGTTTGACTACATGACCAGAGAGTTGAGCGAGAAGGATATTTAATGTAATTCAGCATAAGGCAGAAGGCAAGAGACAGGAAATTGTCATGCTTAGACAATCTGTTTTTTCGTCTGGTTTTCCTGTCTAGATATTTCTGCTATGTTGCACTAGCCAATTCCATATATCAAAAGCTGTGATTATCGCACTTTGCTTTTTTTGGCAAGGTGCGTTTACTTTTTTTAATACTAAAAATTAATTACTTCCCATTGGAGGAGTACTTAAAAATTTTGTAAAATATATTACCTATATGGATGATTGTTGGCAGTAGTTCCATGAGTATTAATGATCTAGAATTTTTGCACGGTGCGGCTTTTCTTCGACTTCTCAAAGGAACATCTTGTATATCTATCAGTTATTTATCTTCTATTCATCCATCTCTTTATCTCGTAAAAAATACAAATCAAGACTCAGCTATCTTATTTAAGATATCAAGAAAACCTACTTCTTCCTGGTCATTTAGCTTTAGTTCACAGGAAGAAATGGCACTAACAATATTTCATCAAACTTATCCTGATGTCAAAGTATTTATAGTATTGATTTGTCATCGAGATGGTGTTTGTTGTCTATCAGAAGAACAACTATGGACAATTCTTAATCCTAGTGAAGGTTTAGCCAAGCAGCGTATTTCTGTAAAGAGAGAACTAAGAGGTAGTTATTATGTTAAAGGTACGGGAAGAGTTCCCTTAGAGCGAACAATACCCCAAAATAATTGGCCGGACGTAATTTTATCAGTATGAAATAATTTATGACACACACTCCTATTAACACTAATGGTTCCTGTATTGATAGATTAATTTCTAAATTAGAGAAACAAATTGGACTCAAAGAAGCAAATCAACTTAAAGAAACTGCTATTGACATCGTCCAAAACTGTGTCAATGTTTATTCAGAAAACTTTGGTTTTGGTGATGTAGGGGAAAACGGTACAGGTTTAGTAAGTCAACCTTATAAGGGACAAGAACCTATTCCCAATGGTACAACTGGATTGATTTATGGTCGAGTTCAAAGTGGGAAAACTAACACCACTATTGCAACCTTAGCACTGGCTCATGAAAATAATTTTCGTTGTTTTATTATATTAACTTCTGATAATACTTGGTTAGGAAAACAAACAGCTAATCGTTTTAATAATCAAGTTAAAGGAGAAAGTGGTCCTGCTTTTTTTGATTGGGAAGCATGGAAACAAGACCCCATTGATTTTGCAGAAAATAAAGTTACACCCTATATAAAAGATAGAGGCGTTGTATTAATCTCTACAAAAAATGTTCATCATTTGGATAATTTACTAAAGGTTTTAAAAGCAGCTAAAGTCAAATATGTTTCTACCTTAATTTTTGATGATGAAGCTGATAATGCTAGTTTAAATACGAATGAATCTAAACAGGCTAAACAAGGAAAAGATATTATTCCTGATAGCACAATTTTTGAGAAAATAGGTAAAATTCGTCAAGAAGTTGCTAATCATATTTATATTCAAATCACAGCAACTCCCCAAAGTCTATTATTACAAAATCTCTCTCATCCTTGTAAGCCACAATTTTGTGCAGCACTACCAGAACCGGGAAATAGCTATATGGGAGGAGAACTGTTTTTTTCAGAGAATAGTAACTATTGTTGTATTGTAGATGCTGAAGAAATTAACCAATTAAAGAAGCAAAAAGGTGCAATTAATCCGGGTAATACGCATAATAAATGGGTAATTCCTGAAGGATTAAGGCTTGCGCTGTGTTGCTTTTTTATAGGTTCAACATACAAAATGTTATCTTCGGAACAAGAAGATGCAAGATATTCTTTTCTCGCTCATATTTGTTATAAACAAGATATTCATAGTGTCTTGGATCAAGTTATTAGTCAATTTGTAATTAATTTAGATAAAGCAATTCGAGAAAAAAGTTCAGAAACGGAAAATAAACAAGCCCGAAAATGGCTAGAACAAGCTTACAATGAGTTAAATAAAACTGCGGATAATTTACCGACGTTTAATGAATTAGTAGATGAGTTAAAAATTCAATTAGGGAGCGTAATCACCCCTAAAATAATTAATGCAAAGAATTCAGATAAAGAGCCTAACTATAATCCTGGAATGAATATATTAATCGGAGGTAATAGATTAGGTAGGGGTGTAACTATTGATGGGCTAATGGTAACTTATTATGGGCGTGATGCTAAACAAAAAGTAGTGGATACAGTTCATCAACATGCTCGAATGTATGGTTATCGACCACATTTAAAAGATGTTACTCGTCTCTTTTTACCAGAACATATACTATACACTTTTCGTTCTATCCACGAAGCGGATGAAGCAATGCGTCAAGCAATAGGAGATGATATTCATAACATTAAACTTCAGCCTGTTTGGATAGGAGGAGCTCTAAAACCAACTCGCTCTAATGTTTTAGACCCCACAGTTATTGGTGTACTAGCACCAGGAAAATTGATTTTCCCTCAAAATCCAGCTTATAAGAAAGAAGAAATTAAAGAGAATTTTCACAATATCGAAAATATTTTAATTGATTATCAGGATGACGATCGCTATTATGAGGTGGATATAGAGTTTATAATTCAAGTTATCAGTTACACAAAGAGTTATTATATTCCCGGTGAAGAATGGGAATCTAAACGTATCGTTAAAGGATTAACAGATATAAAATCAAAGGGTATAACAAAAGGGCGTTTAAATGTTCGTAGAGGTAAAAAGAATAAAAGTAAAGGATTAGATATGCCAAGAAAAGATCCTTTTCAATGGAGATTTGGCTTTGGTTCAGGTGAGTGGTCAATAGAAGCTAAAAAGAAATATCCTGATGTTCCAACTTTGATTATTTGCTATCAAAAAGGTGAGAAAAGTAAAGGATGGGATGAGCATCCTATATATCTACCTATGTTGGTTTTACCTAAACAAAAATTTGTTTTAATGTTTAATTATGATGAAGATGAATAAGGTTAAAGAATAAAACTCCAGAAAGATTTTATAAAAGATTTTTTCAACAAAACTAGGTAAGTTGATGCAGGATGATTGACTAAGCTAATGTGGAGCATTACGGCGTAAGATGTAATTTATTACTAAAAAGTATATATCACAAACGCTGTTACACACTCTACTGGACTGACACAGCTAAAATAGTGCATTAGATTTTTAGTTTTTCAGCGCTGAAGCGCTTACTACGAACTTTTTTCTATTGCACTATTTTAAGCTTGCCACGCCACTACAAAATTTATAAAAGTAGATCATTATTGGTAAAAAATTAAATAAAAGTAGCAGGTTGTAAATAGGGTTAGAAAAAAGGTAATAAATAAGGATTTAGAATTTTGATGAAGCAACGATTAGATACTTTGTTAGTAGATTTGGGGTTATGTGTGTCCCGTCAGCAAGCACAACGGCTGATTCAAGCTGGGGAAGTGAGTGTTGATGGTAAGCTTGTTGATAAGGCGGGGACAGAGGTTGAGGTCGCGGCTGAGGTTAAGATTAAGGAGCGATCGCGTTTTGTTTCTCGTGGGGGTGAAAAACTCGCGAAGGCGCTACAAGAGTTTGCGATCGCTGTAGAGAATCGTGTTTGTTTGGATGGTGGTATTTCTACAGGTGGTTTTACTGATTGTCTCCTGCAAGCTGGAGCAAAGTTGGTTTATGGTGTGGATGTTGGTTACGGACAAGTTGACTGGAAGTTACGTAACGATCCACGGGTAATTTTGAAAGAACGCACGAATTTACGCTATCTAACCCCTGATGAATTGTATGGTGTATCCCCCCTAGCAGAGATGGGGGGAAATTATGCTGATTTAGCGGTGGTTGATGTTTCGTTTATTTCGCTAACGAAAGTTTTACCTGCTTTGTGGCGATTAACTCAACCTCAGCGTGAAGCGGTTTTGTTGGTGAAACCTCAATTTGAAGTCGGGAAAAGTCGTGTTGGGAAAAAAGGAGTGGTACGTGATCCAAAAGACCATGCTGATGCGATCGCTCAGGTGTTACAAGCAGCTATTGAGTTAGGATGGAATTATAAAGGTCTAACTTGGTCGCCTGTGACTGGCCCAGCGGGAAATATTGAGTACCTTTTGTGGTTAGGAATGGATAGTGAGATAGCACCGCCAAATTTAGAAACTATTCAACAAATTACGAAATCTGCGACTGCTGATTTTAGAGATAATTAAACGTCATAAATACGACATTCAATTGCTTCTGGATGAATTTCACAATAACGTTCTAAATCTGTTTTACGTTTTGTGATTTGCTGTTGTTGAGATTGCTCAACTCGCAGTTTTTCAACTGTTTCCCAGGCTAAAATACATTCATTGGAATTACTGCCTTTTTGAACACAAATAGTCCGAGCTTCATCGAGAGCTTGAAATACGTCTAAAGTTTGTGATGTCATAATTTACCCTTTTTGTACTGCACAAAATTGACTCTAATTTTGATTGCTTCTTGAGCCTTTATTTATAGCGTAGATAGAAAAAATAAAAAAGTGCAGGGGTAAAAATTTTCACTCTATAAAAAGTTATAGAATTAATTAAAATTCATAAACTTTTGACAGATTTATAAATTAATACATTTCAGTTAAGGTTATTGGTATGGTTTTCTGGTTATGTAGAGACGTTCGATTGTAATGTCTCTACAGACTTTTTCGGTAGAGAAATTTTATGGTCGTTAGTCATTTATCATTTGTAAGGGTTTGGTGCATATTTACTTTTCGTAACTGGCCGACTTACTTAATCCCTGTTTTCTCTCAATTATTATGTATGAAATATATTCGGTTGTAATATGGCCTTACTAATACCCACTTTATAAAGAAAAGCTAAAGTTTATTATTGAATCTATCTTAAGTAAGAAGTGGTTGCTTCATAAATTTTAGAGATTATATAAAAAGCTTAAAAATTTTAGTTACTAAACTTAAATATGTATTCTAAGGAGAAAGAAGAGTTTTTTCATACAGAACTGGTTAAGTATGGTGTCGATTACCATAGAGCCGCTAAAGTCGCCCAGATGCTAGCGTCTGGAACACCAGATGAACTTTTGAGTGAAAAAGAAATACAACTCGCTGAGGAGGTTTGTAAAGAATGGTTAAGGCAATACCAGCGTTACAAGCGTTTGACCTCAAATTTCAGAGGATCTAAGGGCTTTTAATGCTTAAAGTTCACTTGCCTGTTATACCCAAATTCTGTTCCAATTCCTGTCGCAAACGATACAAAATTGTGTTTGACTCTACCTCAGCTAGAATTTCTGTGATTACGGTGCTAGCGCCTAATTGTCCCCAGGTACAGCCTTGTTCAAGGTATACTTGGGCAGCTTTACCGACTGCGTAGGCTCCATAACCTGCTATTCCAGCTTGAGCGATCGCACTCCCGGTAAAGGCTGTAATATTACTAGGATTGTCACCACTGGCAATAGCTGCCGTACTTTTACCTAAGCCTAAAATAAAACTGCTACCTAATTCTCCTAATAGCAAGCCACCAGAACTGAATAAAATTGTTTTTAATAATCTCCCAGCTTCATAACCCGTCATCGGTAAACCATACAATCGTGCCAAAGAACGAATCAAGGCTAAGTCGGCGACAGTTCCGCCTAATATATCTAGCAAAGCAATAGGATTTAACCCAACAGCTACGGCTTTATATTTGGTAAATTGCCAAATTAAGTCTTCTGCTTCTTGTTGACGTACATCAACAGTTTTGGATGCGATCGCTTCTTCCGCATCCCGTGCTTGGATGAGTGCGTTTAAAGCAATGAGCGATCGCCCTTCCCGATTGAAAATTTTGAGAAGAGTCTGTTTGAGTTCGTCTATTTGTGGCGGTGGTGTCTCCCATTCGTAAGTTATATTACCATCGGGCCATTCAACCCGTACTTCCAAGGGTGTTGGTTCCGCCGCAATCATGACAATTTCATCGGGTTGTAGAGGCTTAGTTTGGGTATTTCCCGCACCCAGTTGTTGCAAATTTTTATAAATTTTCTCCCGGTCTGTATCTGGATACAAATCTATTTTATTAAACACGAGAATCAAAGGCTTTTGAGCCTGTCGCAATTCGCACAAAGCTTGATATTCGGTACGGGTAATATCGCCAGCAACGACAAACAAAATTAAATCTGCTTGACGTGCTACATCCTTTGCCATTTGCGATCGCGCTTCTCCCGCAATTTCATCTAGTCCTGGCGTATCAATTAATTCTACTTGTGCTTTATCGCCAAGATTCCAACGTACAGAACGGGGATACTGAGTTACACCATGTAAAGGGCCAGTTTGCAGAATTTTCTGTCCTAACAAAGCATTCAACACCGCTGACTTACCACGACTTACTAAACCAAAAGCAGCAATTACAATCACATTATGGTCTAGTTTGTTGAGAGTAGCGGTTAAAACCTCTAATTCTGGTTTTACCAAACCAGCTAATTTTGCATTTGCTGATGCTTGTCCAGGTTTACGGAAATTGCTATACCAAGACAGCGCTTGTCTGAGACTAGCACGAGCGCGGTTGAGATGAGTTTCTTGTGTGTTTTTTGGCACTTGCTGAGATTGGGGATTGGCGAATGGGGATCAGGGATCGGGGATTGGGGAAGGTAGGGGTAGGGGTTCCCTCTGACAAGTGTAGATTTTTAATGAAGCAATGAGTGATGAATCTAAAACTAATTGAGTAATGATCATTTCATAAATTCCTACACTCCTACACTCTTACACCCTTTATACCCTTATAGTTATGTATTTTTCCTGGAAACAGATACTCTGAAATCAATGCCTATTTTATCCAAAAAACTTTCACAAATTGCCAATCAACAAGAATTAATCCAATCAATTAATTTAGATTTGTCTCAACATTAATTTGAATCACGAATATGGGAACAATAACTTCAGTTGAATATTTGGTTGATATTACTAAATTCATACAAATATGAAATTTTCTCATTCCAAGAGCTTTATAAAAGTTCCTTTACGGCTATTATTAACCGTTCCCTTTATAGTTCAAATTTCTACCTCTGTTGGTTTAGTCGGATATCTATCCTTTAAAAATGGGCAAAAAGCAGTCAACGAACTTGCTGATCAGGTAATGGATAAAACCAACAACCTAGTGAATCAGCATCTGAATAGCTACCTAGCAATTCCTCATCAAATTAATCAAATGAACGTGGATGCTGTGGAGACGGGATTGCTCGATTTACGAGATTTTGAACGCGCAGGAAAATACTTATGGAAACAGATGCAAATCCATAAAAATTTGGGCTACAATGGCTATGCTTTAGCTACAGGTGAAGGGGCTGGTTCTGGTAATTATCCGGGGAGAAAATCTACCACAATAGAATTCTATCCTTTAGCTGTTAATGGAGTGGCTAAGGTTTATCCATACGCTACAGATGCTCAAGGAAATCGGACAAAGCCACTTAAAACATATGATTACGATGCTTTCGCACAACCTTGGTATATAAATGCGGTAAAAGCTGGAAAACCGATTTGGAGTGGTGTGAATCCTTGGGATGGAGATATTGGTTACATCGCTGCTTCTGCTAGCTATCCTATTTATGACAAAAGTGGTAAATTGCTTGCTGTCTTTGACATTGATTTACTACTGTCGAATATCAGTGATTTTCTCCGCCAAATTTATGTCAGTCAAAATGGCAGTGTTTTTATTATTGAACGCAATGGATTATTGGTTGCTAATTCCAGTACCCAAAAACCCTATGTGGTAGTTAATTATAAAACTAAACGATTGGCTGCATCTGATAGTGCTGATCCTCTAATTCAAGCTACTGCTAAGTATTTACAGCAAAAGCTGGGATACTTGCAACGAATTAAAGAAGAGCAGCAGTTAATGTTTGATTTCAAAGGCGATCGCCAATATGTTAAGGTTACTCCCTGGCGCGATCAGTTTGGTTTGGATTGGCTTGTGGTTGTTACTGTCCCCGAAGCTGATTTTATGGGGGAAATCAACGCCAACACTCGCACTACAATAGCTTTGTGCTTGCTGACTTTGGTAGTGGCTTCGATAGTTGGGATTTATACATCTCGTTGGATTACTCAACCCATCTTACAGCTGAGTCAGGCAAGTCAGGCAATTGCTGATCAAAAATTAGATAGCCCAGTTGACGTCAAAGGAATTTATGAGTTGGAAATTCTGGCGCAATCTTTCAACCATATGGCTAGACAGTTACAAGAATCTTTTACAGTCTTAGAAAAAACAAACACTGAGCTAGAACAACGAGTAGAAACACGCACGACAGAACTACAAAAAACGATTGAGGAACTGCATTATACACAAGCACAGATGGTGCAGAGTGAAAAAATGTCAGCTCTTGGTGAAATGGTGGCAGGAGTCGCCCACGAAATCAACAACCCAGTCAACTTTATTTATGGTAATCTCACTTATGTTGAGGATTACACTCAGGATTTATTGCGTTTGGTGCAACTTTATCAAAAATATTTACCTGAACCACCCTTAGAAATTCAAGAGGAACTTGTTGCGATAGATTTTGATTTCTTGGATAAAGATTTAATCAAGGTAATCGAATCAATGCAAATGGGGACAAACCGCATTCGTGAAATTGTGCTGTCATTGCGAAATTTCTCGCGCTTAGATGAAGCAGAAGTGAAAGAAGTCGATATTCATGAAGGTATCGATAGCACATTAGTCATTTTGAATAACCGTCTCAAGGCTAAATCAGATTGTCCTGAAATCAAAGTTATTAAAGAGTACGGAAAATTACCTTTAGTGGAGTGTTACGCAGGCCAGTTAAATCAGGTGTTTATGAATATACTTAGTAATGCGATTGATGCATTGGAAGAACGCGATCGCGATCGGACACTAGAGGAAATTAAAGCTCAACCAAGCAAAATTTATATATCAACGTCTGCTCAAGATCAGACTGTAACCATAAGTATTAAAGATAATGGGATTGGTATTAGTGAGACAGTACTTTCCAAGTTATTTAATCCGTTTTTCACGACTAAACCTGTTGGTAAAGGAACAGGTTTAGGTTTAGCCATTAGCTATCAAGTTGTTACTGAAAAGCATGGTGGTAAGCTTTTGTGTAATTCTCAACCAGGACAAGGAGCAGAATTTTTGATTGAACTTCCCAGACGCCAAGTATCTGCTCATTCACCAATCTGCACAAGTTTAGTTTAATTAAGTCAGCACAAGTCAAAGCTTATTAGTTGGGGTCGTCATTTGTCATTTGTCATTCGTAACATAATTATATTTATTCCCGACAATTTACTTAAGTATATAATTCAATTTGCTTAATAATTTTTATATTTTTGTCAATCTGCTTTCAAAACTTGATCTGCATTTACTAATTGATAGTGTTTTTATTGTACTACTCTAACTTCACCTTCTTCTAATGTCAGTTCAAACATTGCTATTAAATTATTGTTCATTTTTTCTTTGTTACTTTGTCTAGTTCTGGGTTCTATTACACATGGATCAACATTATAATATTTAGAAGCTTCAGACATATCATACATTAGCAATTGAATATCCCCCAACTCATATGTAATCAGAGGTTTAGTTAAACGTACATTCAACAGTTTGATAATTTCTGAGGCTACTGCTTTAGCCAACAACGGAGGAACAGAATTTCCTATTTGTCTAAATCCATGCCATTTGGTGACATGAAATCTAAACCAATCAGGATAAGAATGTAAACGTGCTGCTTCTCGTACAGTAATACATCTTGGTGTAAATGGATGAATTGGTCTAGGAGAAGTAAAAGCTCCTCTATTACTAGGAGTTCCGGCTCTGAGTGTATTACATATACCTTCAGGGTCAAGTTTATGGAAGCGACTTATGGGTTCTATTTTACCATTTTGAGTAGATTCAAATCTTTTAATGGATTCTGATTTGTGTTTTGTTCTTAAACTAGAGGTAAGAATTCTAGAATCATATTTACGTTCGTATGAATAGTTATTATCTGTAGAGTAAAGATTGCGAAGTTGTCTACCATAATCACTAGGCTTACCAAAATCCGCAACTATCCAATCTCTTGTGTATAGTTCTTGGTATTTTTCCACTTCTGGTAGGTCTTTCAGCGCATCCCAAACTGTAGGAGTTGCTGGAAGTTTATTATCAAAATTTGATTTATCTTGTCTGGTATATATAGTAATTGGTATTGGATAATTTGGCAAATCTAAATCATTACGACAACCTAATAAAAATAACCGCTCTCTGTTTTGAGGAACTCCATAATCAGCAGCATTCAATACTTTATAACTTTGATTAACTTTGTAATTATTTGTCTCAAATTGTCTGATAATTTTCGAGATGAATTCCTTGTGCTTTCCTACAGTCATTCCTTTTACATTTTCAAACACAAAATATTTTGGTTGTAGCTCCAAAACTAATCTAATGAAATGAAATACTAGAGAATTGCGAGGATCGTCAATAAAACGTTTGCCTATCAATGAAAATCCTTGACATGGGGGACCCCCAAAGACAACATCAATTTCTCTATCCCCAATGGATGACTTTTTTCTAATTTCTTCTCCTGTAATATCTACTACACTTTTACAAAAAATACTCCAAAAGGGAAAATTAAATTCGTGTGTAGCACAATGAATTGGATCAATTTCAACAGATGTAAGCACATCAAAACCTGCCTGTTCAAATCCTAATGTCATTCCACCAACACCAGCAAATAAATCGACAGCAATGGGTCTACAATTCATCATTTTGCTTTATTATTTATTTAATTATTTTTCAATCATTAAATTATACTCGATGAATTAAAAACTACTGATTTTAATATTAAATCAATATGAAAAAATTGATTCTTTAACTTTTAGAAATCTATTTTTCTGTATAAGTTAAGTAACGTAAAATTATTGAAATAAGTTCGTAGTAAGGACTTTGGGACTTTAGTCCTTACTACGAACCTTTGGTCTTACTTATCAGTAGAAAATGGCGTATACTTGCCTCCTAATGCTTCTACAATAGTCCGTGTATTTGCTGCCATCATTTTACTGTAGGTATCACCCTCACTTCCGGCTGCACCTATTGAGTCAGAATAGAGTTGACGCGGTGCTAACTTCACTCCTGCTTCTTGTGCTACTGTTTGAATTAAATTCGGGTTAATTGTCGTTTCCGCAAAAATTGCCGACACACCAATTTTTTTGATTGATTCTACTAGTTGTTTAACAGTTTGGGCGCTTGGTTGTTCTTCTGTACTAATACCAATTAATGTACCTGCAATGGGTATTTGATAAGCACGTCCGTAATACTGAAATGCATCATGAGTAGTTACAAGTTTGCGTTTATTTTGGGGGATAGTTTGAATTTGTTGGGTAATCCAGCTATCTAACTGTTGTAATTCTGTAGTTAGTTGCTGTGCATTCTGGGTAAATTCGGCTTTGTCTTCGGGTGATAACTCAATTAAGCTATCTCGAATTGCATTCACCATTGCGATCGCATTTTTTACATCACCCCAAACATGTGGATCTGGTACTACTTCACCCTTACCTTTGTCTAGCTGTAACGGTTTCGCTACTTCCCCCACCGCTAACTTCCGCGCCTTTGTTCCAGCAGCATTCATTAACTTAATCAGTCCAGGCTCTAAATTATACCCGTTATACAAAATCAAGTCTGCTTCCTCTAAAAATCTACTATCTTGTGGTCTAGGTTCATATACATGCGGATCTGTACCCGGTTGGAGAATTCCCGTTAATTGAATTTCATCTCCTCCAACCTCCTCAGCCAAATCAGCAAGAATCGTGCTAGTTGCGACAACTTGCGGCTTGCCATCCGCGCCTGAATTAGAATTCGATGGCGCGCAGCCGAATAAAGCAAGTGGTAAAAATATTGCTAAACAAGCATTTTGACAAATACGTCTCCAGGGTGAAGAAGCAGAGACTAGGAAAAACAAAAGATAAAAATAGCTTCCGTGTCTTCCACGTCTCCCTTCTGCTTCTAGTCCTCTACCCAAGGTATTAGTTTTACTTATAATAAGCATTATTCCCAGCTATAGATATTTTCATTTTCTTTTCATTTTTATAGTAAGCTGAAGCAAGAACTATAAAAACACAATTATGGAAATGCTCTTTTTACACCCAACCCAATCCCAAAGGAAAACGGTGGAAATGCCTAATGCAGAGATACAAATTAATGAGAATAATCCCAGTAATGCTATTAGCATTACTCATTTAAGCGTGTATTATCGAGCAGTGGAAGCCCTCACAGATATAAATTGCACTATCAAACCGGGACAACTCACAGGTATTTTTGGCCCTAATGGTGCTGGTAAAAGTACGCTGATGAAGGCGATGTTGGGCTTGGTTCCGAGTAACGGCAAAATACTGTATAAAGGTAAACCTTTAATGCAGCAACTAGATCAGGTAGCCTACGTACCCCAGCGCAGTCAAATTGATTGGACTTATCCAGCAACAGTTTGGGATGTGGTGATGATGGGAAGGGTGAAAAAAACAGGCTGGTTACGTGGTTTTAGTACGGTGAGTCGTCAAGTCGCAAAAACTGCATTAGAGCGAGTAGGGATGAGTGAATACCGTAATCGCCCCATCGGACAGCTTTCTGGTGGACAACAACAAAGAGTATTTTTAGCACGGGCTTTAACACAGGAAGCAGAAATTTTTTGTTTTGATGAACCTTTTGTAGGAATAGATCAAAAAACTCAGTCAGTAATTTTTGAAGTTTTCGGCGAACTCACCCAGGCTGGCAAAATAGTTCTTGTTGTCAATCATGACTTGGGTGAGTCAATCTCTCATTTTGATGAATTGATTTTATTAAACCGTGAATTAATCGCCACAGGTTCTCGACAACAGGTATTAACAGAAGAAAACTTGTCTCGTGCCTACAGTGGTAATGTAATCTTTTGGAAAGAGGCAGCGTAATTTAGTCATTGGTCATTGGTATGACAAAGGACAAATGACAAAGAACAAAGGACAATTATGTTAGAAGCGTTGATTGAGCCTTTACAATATGGCTTTATGCAGCGATCGCTTGTTATCGCCATTTTGGTAGGGATGTTGTGTGCGGTTGTCGGTAGCTACTTGATGGTGCAACGATTAGCTTTGCTGGGTGATGCAATTAGTCATTCGGTTTTACCTGGACTCGCGATCGCTTTTTTGTTGGGTGCTAACATTTTTATTGGAGCATTCATTGCTGGTGTTGTGAGTACAATGTGTATCGCTTTGATCAGGACGCGATCGCCAATCAAAGAAGACGCCGCAATGGGAATAGTATTTTCGGCTTTTTTTGCCCTTGGTGTGACGTTAATTACTGTGATTCAAAAAGAAAATAAAATTGACCTCAATCATTTTCTTTTTGGTAATATTCTGGGCGTGACGACACAGGATGTCAGAGACACAGCGATCATTGCCGCTATAGTATTTATAGTCGTCTTTTTACTCTACAAAGAACTGCTATTTTATACTTTTGATCCTTTAGGCGCACAAGCAGCAGGTTTACCAGTCAATCGTCTCAACTTTGGACTGATGCTGTTGATTGCGTTAACAATAGTCGCTAGTATGAAAGCCGTTGGTGTCATTTTAGTTTTATCATTATTAATTACACCAGGCGCTACTGCCTATTTATTAGTTCAACGCTTGCACGAAGTCATGATTTTAGGGGCAGTAATTGGGGTAATTTCTAGTATTAGTGGTATGTATTTAAGTTACTTTTATAACTTGCCTTCTGGACCTGCGATCGTTTTAGTAGTCTCAGGATTATTTGTGTTGGCGTTGCTATTGAGTCCTAATCATGGTGTTTTTAATCAGAAACAGAAGCTGAAAAATCAAGAATGAGAATCGAGAAAGCAAAAAAAACCCACGTTTTTAAGCGTGGGATTGCAAAGCTTTTTTAGTACATCTGCACGGGTTAACTTCAGATGAATCCTAAATCTATAAAATATTTAGGATTAGTAGCGGTTACGGAAGTTGTTTCCTCTGTTACCACCATAGGAACCCCTGTTTTCTTTGGGTTTGGCTTTATTCACTTTCAGGTCGCGTCCCATCCACTCAGCACCATCAAGAGCTTCAATGGCAGCTGACTCTTCAGCTTCTGTACCCATTTCTACAAAACCAAAGCCACGCAAACGTCCTGTCTCACGATCAGTAGGTAGCTGTACTCGCTTGACAGTACCATATTCTGCAAAGACAGCGTTCAAACTATCTTCTGTAACATCGTAGGAAAGATTGCCTACATAAATTGACATAGATCTTCTCCAAAATCGTAAAATGTGTAGAGATGAGCGATTTCGGAGAAAAGTCTGTCAATACCAAAAGGAAAAAACCTATCAATACTAAGAACAAACACGGTCGCCGAATGAACTCTCACCATACTAGCATGGCATAGCAACCTAAATATCGGCAGCCAAGTTTGAAAAACTGTTATAAAAAGTTATGTTAGCAATTGATAACTAAGTATAAGTTTAATTGTAATTAGTTAAATAAATTAAGTTTCCGATAATATTTCATTATAATTCACAACATCTTAATTAAGTCAGCAAAACCATAAAAACTGACTACTAATAATAGTAATGCTGTCAATTGGGTAACTCGCGTCTGAGGAGAGGGGGCGATCGCTTCTCGGACTAAAATAGAAATTGATGCACCAACCACAAAACTTAAACCCAAAACCATATAAGGCACTTCTGTTGGTACAACACTAGAAATAGCCAACATGGTAATTGCTAACATCAACATTAACAATTCCACAAACCGGGGTGGGTTGTATTGGCTAGATAAAATTAAAGTGTTTAACCAAAAGCGCCAGCTTCTCATCACCAATCGACCATATTTAACATTTTTGTTGTTTGTTAGTGGTTGGTGTTTGTTTGTGACAACCAACAACAAACAACCAGTAAAAATAAACTAACGAACACCTGTTTTCAATTGACTAGTGCCATTTGTTTGTGCAATGTCTTCTGATAGCTCTACGCCAAAGACACGTGCAAAGGCTTTTTCCACTTTGTAACCAGAATCAATTGACTCTAGAGGATCTTTTCTGAGTCTATGACGTAGACATAGAACAATCACACGACGGATATCATCAACAGTCACTTCGGTACGCCCTTCAAAGGCTGTTAAAGCTTTGGCGGCGCGGTTGGTGACAATATCACCTCGTAAACCATCAACATCAAGTTCAGAACAGACTTCTGAAATTTTCACCCGCAGGTCATAGTCAATATTAACTGAAGGCAAAAGCTCTTGAGCATTAATAATGCGTTGTTGCAGTTCCTGTTGCTGAGAATGGTACTTTTCCACAAAAACAGGGGGATTTTGGTCAAATTCAGCCCGTTGCTCCACAATTTGCACCCGCAAAGCTGGCTCTTTGACAGTGTGAATTTCGGCGTGCATTCCGAAGCGATCGAGTAACTGGGGACGTAGTTCACCTTCTTCTGGATTCCCAGAACCAACTAGAACAAAACGGGCTGGGTGACGGATAGAAATACCTTCCCGTTCTACTGTGTTCCAACCACTAGCAGCAGAGTCCAGCAATACATCTACCAGGTGATCATCCAGCAAGTTTACCTCATCCACATAGAGAATGCCCCGGTTGGCTTTTGCCAAAAGTCCTGGTTCAAAGGCTTTTACACCTTCTGAGAGGGCTTTTTCAATATCGATAGTGCCGCAAACACGATCTTCTGTAGCGCCCAGTGGCAAATCAACCATTTGGACTTTCTTATGATCAACGGGAATATCACCGCCAGTTTCGAGTTTTTGGCGGATTTCATCGCTCATCAAATCAGGATCGCTAGGGTGACTGTTGAAGGGATCATTCGCAACCACGGGAATTTCTGGCAGCAAGTCAGCCAGCGCCCGAATAGTTGTGGATTTGCCTGTACCGCGATCGCCCATTATCATCACACCACCAATTTTCGGGTCAATCACGTTCAATATCAGAGCCAGTTTCATTTCTTCCTGGCCTACAATTGCCGTAAACGGAAATACCACACGACGCGCAACAGCTGTTGGACTCACTAAACTACCTTTATCAATATTTTATATTTATTACCGTTTTTTATTGTGCCATAGATGGGGAGTGGGGAGACATGGGAGTATGGGGAGACAAGGCAGACAAGGGAGAATTATTTAACAAGTCTCTTCCCGATCCTCGATCCCCAATCCTCAATTCCCGATCCCCAATCCCCAACAATCAACAACTTAATTTGATGTTAGGATCTTTTTGTTACTGCTGTGAATCCTCGTTGTTGATGAATAAATTACTCGATGAAGCGCTGTCTGTTGATATTGCTGCTCGCATCAAAAGTAAAGCTAAGAAACCGTTTGATAATGCTTACAAAGCTGCCTTAGCGACTGAGGGATCTGTCTATGTGCAAGGATTTTTAGCTACCAAGGGTAAACCTTACCAACCTATGGAATACGCTTGGATTGAGTTGAGCGATCGCATTATTGATCCTACCTTACCCCATCTCCATAAAAATGTCGAAGAACTTTGGTATTTTCCGGCACAATCATTAACAGTAAAAAAACTGAAAGCGATTCTCGAAGAATCTCAAGAAGATTATCCAGAAGATGACCCATTACCAGTGTATGGCGACGCACCGTATGAGTATTATGGTGATGTGATGTTGGGTGGTAAAGAATACTTACAAGCCTTTAAAGCCGCAGAAGCAAAATGTATAGAAGTAAATAAGTCAATTGTTGAGAATAATTAAACTGATAACTGAATAACTGATAACTGATAACTGATAACTGATAAATTAGTTCGACTTACCATCACTACCAAAATACTCCCGGTAGCTGCAAATTTTATCGCCACGTATATCAAAGGAAACGGCTACCCGATTTTTGTATGGTTCTCCAAATAACATCCCCTCATCTCGAAATTCAAACACAACCGTTGTTTCATTGCTGGTAACGCGGTCTAATGAAGTTAGTTTCAGTCCAGGATGAAAAGCCTGTGTAACGTATTGAAAAAACTCTTGCGCTCGTTCTTTACCTACATTTAACCCGTGGAACTTTCCCATTGGGAACCAAAAAGTAAAGTCTTCTGTGAGCATATCTAAAAACTGGTTCCAATCACCAGTTTCTAAACCATGTTGAAAGTATACAAATGCTTGACGACCAACTTTTAAAGTATTTTCTGACTCTTGTGTCATAATCATCACCAACCAAATTTAATTATTTGCGATCGTCAAGCAAAACCTCAAAATGTTTAACATTAGGTTCTAGTTCCAGAAGATACTCCTTATCTCTGGGAAGAAAGCGAGTCTTTTCAATATCATTACCTGCAAACTTACGAATTGCGTCTAATGACTCCCAGTAAGAAATTACAGTAAAGTCAGTAATATTACCACTAGTACGGCGAAAAACTTGCGCTCCTAAATTACCCGGAATCGATTCAATTTTCTTGATTCCTGCTTCCTTAAGATAAGCATAGTACTCGTCAGCCTTAGAACTCAGTGTTCTACCGTGCCAGATTCGTGCGATCGCTCGTTTATTTTGGGAAGAAGTATTATTTATTTGGGCAATAACTGGCGAATGATTAACCTGTGCGAAACAAGCAAAAGGTAAACTGCATAGCAATATCGCCAATCCAAACAACATACCAAAATATTTATCCCGTCTCATACTTAGCTTCTCCATAAAAACCGTGGAAAAGTGCCTGTGAAACAAGAATATCTCGGTATCCTGCAAATATATACCTAAAATTTCAAAAATTTAAAATATTACCACAGAAACTCTGCGTCCCTCCGCGTTTAAAAAAGCTTATTTTGTCACTTCTAAATAATATTCAAAACAGCCTTACCAAAAGGATTACACTCAATTAAATTTCCTTGGCTAGCAACTTCTACATCGTCTACCCAAACCTGTTGTAGTTCAACTCCGTGTAGATGCAATTGCACACTGTCGTAGGGGAAAGCATATTCTCCCTGTTGCTCCCAAGTTATTTCTAAATGATTCTCATCGCGTGTTATTCGTCCGTAAAGTTGCTTATTCCTAATTGAGGCAAGTGTAATTTAAAACATATCCAGTTTCTTTATATGAGTAGTAAATTGTCACTTATAATTATTAGTATCCAGATAATCCAGATAATATTTAGTTTTGGCGGTATCGGATGCTGCCATATTCAGATAACAACCATCAATCTGTTAACACTACCGAGATAAAATTGGATAAATTTTTGGTGTGTGGATTAGGAAGTTTAGGTCAGCATTGTGTAGCAATTTTAAAAGAATATGGTGTTGCTGTCAGTGCGATTGATCAGGTGCGTCCTAAAAACTGGGAAGTACCAAACTTACAGAATTTGTTAGAAGATTTATTTATCGGTGATTGCCGTCAAACTAATATTTTAGAAAAAGCACAGATTCGCCAATGTCGGACTGTGCTTTTAGTTACTAGTGACGAACGAGTAAATATAGAAGCTGCTTTTGCAGCAAGACTTTTAAATCCTCAAGTTCGCTTAGTTGTACGTTCTAATAAACAAAATTTAAATCAAATTTTAAGTCAAAATCTTGGTAATTTTATTGCTTTTGAACCAAATCAATTAACGGCTTCTGCTTTTGCACTTGCAGCTCTTAGTAATGAAGATTTGGGATATTTCAACTTGGAAGGACGCCAACTGCGAGTAGTAAAACGTCAGATTAAACCGGGTGATTTCTGGTGCCATCAATGGCAACTACATCAACTTAATACTTCATATCGGCGAGTATTAAATTACACTAATAGCTCATCTGAATTACCCAATCAGTTTTATGAGTGGGAACCAGAAGCAACAATACAGCCAGGAGACACAATCGTTTACATTGAACTTGCAGATATGCAGGAGCGATCGCCACGCTCTACTGTAAAGTCTAAACGAAACTTGCCCTGGTTATGGCAAAAAGTTTCAGTACATATGTCATGGCAAAACCTCAAGCAGAAGTTAGCACAATTTTGGCGCTTAGATCATCAATATCAGGCTCTAAAAGTAGCAATTATTTGTGGGTTAACAGTATTATTACTGTGGAGTTTGGGAGCAATTTTATATAGCTTGTATTATCCTGGCATCAATATATTAGAAGCTTTCTATGCTGTAGCAGTCTTACTTTTGGGAGGATATGGAGATTTATATGGAGGTGTTGGATTTGACAAAGCTATTCCTGCATGGCTGCGCTTATTTAGCTTAGTACTAGCTTTGGCAGGTACAGCATTTGTCGGGGTGTTGTATGCACTACTCACAGAAAAACTTTTAAGTTCAAGATTTCAGTTTTTCTTTACTAGCACTCGTCCACCAATACCTCAACAAGATCATATTGTGTTAATTGGGTTAAATACGGTGGGTGAGCATATTGCTATTTTATTGCAAGAACTCCAGCAACCCCTAGTAGGAATTCACAACACATTCCTTGACGGAAATATAGTACCCCAGATGCCGCTAATTATTGGTAACTTTACTCAAACCTTCAATAATGCCAATCTTACCGATGCCAAAAGCGTGATTGTGGTTACAGATGATGAGATGGAAAATTTAGAAATTGGTTTGATGGCTCATGCTCAAAATCCTAAATGCGGCTTAGTAATTCGTACCTACAATCGCCATTTTAGTGACAAAGTAGCACAGTTATTTCCTTATGCACAGGTTTTGTGTACCTCTGCTTTATCAGCAGAAGTGTTTGCGGCTGCGGCTTTTGGGGAAAATATTCTTGGTTTATTTCATTTAAATAATCAAGCGATTCAAGTGGTAGAGTACATGGTTGAAGCAGGTGACACTCTCAACGGTTTAATGCTTAGTGATATCGCCTATGGTTATGGTGCTGTACCGATTCTCTATCAAAAATTTGTGCAATCACCTCCTAAATCACCACCCAAATTTATGCCTGCTTACGAAACACGACTTGCAGTAGGCGATCGCATGATAGTATTAGCCAATAGTCACAGTCTCCAGCGCATTGAAAGAGGTGAATTGTCGCCCCGAATATGGCAAATCAAAGTCGAGAAAGCTTTAACTTCTGATGCAGTGTTTGATGGTGCAAATGTAATTAGTATCATTTCTGGTTGTGATATTAGTACAGCCAGACAATTTATGAATAATTTGCCTGCAAATCTACCATTAACAATGTATAAATCACAGGCTCAAAGGTTGGTATTTAAGTTAAATAAATTAAGAGTTATGGCTAGTTTGCTACCGATTGATAGCCAGAGAGAAAATTAGGCTTCACTAAAGTCCTTACTACAAACCTTTAATTATTTACGCTGTTCTACTTAACTGTAAACTTGTTGATGAGATTGTTAGTTACAATGCGATCGCTGTTGAGTTAGTATTTGACAACATGATACTAGAAGTTGCAATTCTTGATGTTAAACCTGGTTTGGCTACTGAATTTGAAACAACCTTTAAAATAGCTTCAACTATCATTGCTTCTATATCGGGATATATTTCTCATGAACTGCAACGTTGCGTAGAAAATCCAAACCGCTATATTCTACTGGTGCGTTGGCAAAAATTGGAAGATCACACTGTTGGTTTTCGACAATCGCCAGAGTACCAACAGTGGCGTTCCCTACTGCATCACTTTTATCACCCGTTTCCCACGGTGGAACACTATGAAGTTGTTTTACACAACTCCAGTAATTATGAGCAAGAAAAATAAGGCGATCGCACTCTACCTTAACCTAACGATTATTAGCAATTTTCCTTTCTAAAACAGAAATCCGTTCTCGTGGGTTTGGGTGAGTACTTAAAAACGCTGGTGCAGAAGAACGATTCACCAATTTCTTTAAGAAAGTAGGCATAGCATTCGGATCATACCCAGCCTGTTGCAAATACTGCAATCCTTTAGCATCAGCATTAAACTCAGCCTCACGGCTATTAGGCAAGTCTACAGCCAGCTGATAAGCTACAGAAGCCAATTTACTTCCATTTAAACCAGCAAGTGAAGCTGCACCTTGAGCTATTTGTGCTTGTCTGAGTTTACCAATCAAGTCATCATTACAAATGTGAGCAATTTCGTGTGCCATCACCGACGCCAACTGATCTTCATTATCCGCAGCGTTAATCAAGCCACTGTGGACATAAACATAACCACCTGTGGTAGCAAAAGCATTAATACTTGGATCTTGAACTACATAAAATTTAAAAGGAGTTTGAGAACAGCTACTTGAACGCACTAATTTTTGACCAATTCTGGTAATATTTGCATTCGTACCAACTCTGTAATTACTGAGTACCTGCTGATGTATATTGCTGCCTAATTTAACCTTTTCCTTAGTCGATAAATTAGAAAGTTGAAAATATTGAATTCCTGGAATAATTAAATCTTGAAATGGAAGCGCCTCAGCAGGTTTAGGAGCAGATAAACCGATACTCGCAGCAGTTCCCAATCCCAGGATCAAAGAAAGACCTTTATTTAACTTCTTAGGCAAACGAGAAAAATTTTCCTTCGTTTGTGTTTTTTGTGTACTTCGTGGCAGCTTGCGGCAAGCCGCTTGCTCGTCTACGTTAAAAAAGTTCATTTTCCTAACTCAAACAAATAATCTGGCTGCTATATTATTTTTCTATTATTTACATATTAACTAATTAAAACAGTTAAAACTTCTCTACCTTGGGGTTGGCATTTCCGTATACTGCTGAATTTTTATAAAGGAGTTAACCAATAACTAATACCACCAATTACTTTATTTTCAAACCCAAACTCATCTAATTGATCTAGTGGATGACCAATATAAGTCCAATGAGGTATATCATATTCCACAGTCCGAAACCAACCATTTTGATTTAAAGCTTGTCTTTGAGCTTCACTTGCAACTCTTAAATCAATTGCTAATCCCCACAAATGTTGTGACGCGCCAGGAGGTGCGACTGTTCCCAAAATTTTTGTCTCTTGACCTTGTTGAACTCTTGCCAATGTTTTATTGTTAGCGTATTTTCTCCAGAATCTGAGATTAGTAGCAAAAGTACGGGTACAATCACTATCACCATAACCCGATTTTAGAGGGATATTAATTTGTGCTTTAGCCTGATTTAAGGCATCGGCTGCTGCTTTTTGTAAATAACAGTTGTTAGTTCCATTAACTTTACCCATACTCAAAGTGGATTGAAAATCTTTTGTTTCCTTTTCATCGCCAAATACAACTTTAGATGGAAGCTGAACCTCTGGATTATGATTGACAAAAACTGCCCCATAGGCACGTAACAAAATATATTCATAAGTACCAGGTTGGGGAATTGTGAATAATTTATCTGTAATTGTTGCTAAAAACCGTTCTTTATTAGTCAAGTTGAAATTAGGAGTAGGAATAGGAATAGAAGTAGTTTGGGGAGTAGGGGCGTTTATATGATTGAGTGTGCTAGTACAAAGTTGATTTAATTGCTTCTGCTTGTTGAGTGAACCAGCAAGAATGCAATTTTCTGGATTACGAATATCTTGACTGAGGATTTTATTTTTTGTTCCACTACTAGCAACTAAACTAAAAACAATTAAAGCAATAATTGTAAAAAAAGCTGTTTTTTTCCAAAATCGTTTCATATCTCATAATTCTATCGGTAGATTAATCGCTGTTACCTGTTTTCATTCAAAAAAATAATGGAAGAGGTCATCAAACCTCTTCCATATTTTGGAATATTTTCCCTGTCCTCGGCAAATATTAACTATTAAGGCGATCGCAAGGTTATTTATCAATTCCTGAAACCGAAGCTATATTAGATTGTGTGAATTTAGGAAATAACAAACCCTTAGCAAATATTTGAGGATTGGTTTGGGAGATTTGGACGTAAGATTGGCGCACCTCGGCATTGACTGCGACAGTTTTTACATCATAAATCTCAGTAGCCAGTTTTGGATAAACACCAATACCAATGGTTAGCAGCAAAAAGCAAACAGCGATAAATACTTCCCTTGGTTTAGCATCACTAAATTTTGCTTCAGTAGGTAGGATGCAGTTAGTACCAAAACAAACTGCTTCATCATTGTCTTGGTTTTGCAAACTTGCATCTGTAATTCCACAGCTAGGAGCAACATCAGAACCGTAAAATATCTGTCGTAGCATCGAGAGGAGGTATATGGGTGTGAGGATGATTCCGACTGCTGCTAAGAAAACCATGACGGTACAGAAAGTCGAACTGTAAATGTCGCTAGTGGTAACGCCAACAAAAACTGCAAGTTCACCAACAAAACCACTCATCCCAGGAAGAGCTAAAGAAGCCATTGCAGCAGCTGTAAACAATGCAAATACTTTTGGCATTGCTCGACCGATACCGCCCATATCTGACATGATTAACGTGTGAGTGCGATCGTACGTCACGCCTGCAAGGAAGAATAAGGCTGCTGCAATCAAGCCGTGGGAAATCATCTGTAGCATCGCCCCACTGATTCCTAAATCTGTAAACGATGCAATACCCAGCAGTACAAAACCCATGTGAGATACCGATGAATACGCGAGGCGACGCTTCATATTAGGCTGGGCGAAAGAATTCAAGGCACCATAGATAATATTGACAACACCCAAGCAAGCCAGAATCGGCGCAAAATAAACGTGGGCATCAGATAACAGCTCTAAATTGAGGCGAATCAAACCGTATCCACCCATTTTCAGGAGTACACCCGCCAAAATCATCGATACAGGTGCAGAAGCCTCACCGTGAGCATCAGGTAGCCACGTATGCATGGGGAAAACAGCTAGCTTGACACCAAAAGCAATCAACAATCCCGCATAAAGCAACAGTTCAAGTCCCAATGGGTAATCCTTCATACCCAATTCGACCATATCAAAGGTCATATGATCACCGTAGAGAGCCATTGCCAGCCCTGCTACTAGAATAAAAATTGAAGCTGCTGCGGTGTACAACAAGAATTTTGTAGCTGCGTAGCGACGCTTTTGTCCACCCCAAATGGAAACAAGCAGGTAGACGGGAACCAGTTCTAGTTCCCACATAATAAATAACAGCAGCATGTCCTGGGCAACAAACACGCCTATCTGTGCAGAATACAGCACCAACATCAGGAAATAGAAAAGGCGAGGTTTGCGATCGACTTGCCATGCTGCAAAAATCGCTAGCGTCGTTACCAATCCTGCTAGAAGTACTAGTGGAACAGACAAACCATCTACTGAAACAGCCCAGTTCAAGCCCAACTGAGGTATCCAGGTGTATTTTTCTACAAGTTGCAGAGATGCAGTGGTGGGATCATAATTTTGCCAAAAGGCACAGCACATCAAGAAAAAGTCCACGATACCCACACCCAACGCATACCATCGCAGACGCTTACCATCTTTATCAGGCACGAAGGGAATAGCTAGGGAAGCCACAAGTGGGAATAGGATAATCGTAGTGAGCCAGGGAAATTGATCGCCTATCATGTTTATGAGCAAAAATACTTATGGAGAGATAATACTATATTATTAAACTTTGTAAATTTTTTTTATAAGTATTTACCACAGATAAGTATTGACAAAACTCTAGTTCCTATAGAAGACAATAAGAAATCTCTATGATCAAAGTCAGAAGATTTTAGAATTGGGTTTTCTTGTGATTTCCATAAGTAAAAATTTATTAAATTTGATCGGAATTACAGCAATACTAATAATTTCACAATAAGTAAGTCGGTGAAAATAAATCAAACTCTGTTTATTAACATAAAATTATTAAAATAAGGTCAAGAATGGGGAATATTAAGAGTCATTGCAGCAACTTCCCGCACACCAGCCAATTTCTGAACATCATCTGCATCTGCAAGACAAAATGGTCATAGAATCAGTCTTTGGGTTTGCAAAGTTGCTTGCTCAAGCTGATAAATAGTTTTAGCCATCAATATTATCTAGAGTTTGTATTGTTAATGTAGTTATATGCTACAAAAAAACAAGTTCTATTTAGCATTCCTCATACCCTCGAACACAAGCCGAGAAATATCCGGGAAAACATTCGGACTAGCAGCGTAGGCTGGATCTTCTGCAAAAATAGCAATGATATAACGAGTTTTGCCGTCTTTAGTTGCCACATATGCGACTTCTTGACGAGACGCTGTAGTCCAACCAGCTTTAGAAGCAAAAACAAGTTGATCTGCATCTGTGGCTAAAGATTCACCTAAAAAATTCTCTACAGGATTAAACTCACCTGGATTAAGTGGCTGTAATTTCAATGCTTCTGGATGCAAATCTCTAGTTAATAAATTAATCATTTGTTCACTATATTTAGCCCCAACTGCTTGATGAGTAAAAATTTCGTACATCAATCTGGCAGCGTGGAATGTTGTAATTTTATTACGCCTGGGATGATTAGAATTTTCACCACGTAACTGTAAATCAGCACCTTTGGGTTCTGTAACTTTTAAATAGAAAATTGGATAAGTTTTTTGACTAACATTAATATCTTGATATCCAGCATTTTGAAAGAAATAATTTAATAATTGGCGCTGTTGCTTCCATGTTTGGAATTGTTCGTTATTTAATTTCTTTTCATAAGAATAAGTCCCACTTATCAGGTCTACTATACGACTAGCTGCATCGTTATCTGATTTCAAAATCATTGCCTTTAAATCAGAAATTATAGTGTAAGTAAATGGAATTAAACCTTGTTTAATTTTGGCTTCAAGGATAGTCATCCAAAATAATTTAACTACACTAGCCGGATATCTAGGTGAGTCTTGCTGATAACCGGAAATAGTATTTTTATTTAAATCTATTAATGTAATTGAGAAACTCTGAGTAGGTAAATTTTTCTCTTTGACATAGTCTAATATTCTGTTTATATGACTATCTAATTCTTCACTTGCTTGAAATTGAGGAGGTATTTTGACGTTATATGTTAAATCTGAATCTGTTTTTGCGAATTGAGAAGAAGATTCTAATGGTAAGTTAACTGATTGATTGGATACATCCGGTTGATGGATAAAAGGAATTTGGGTATTAATATTTGTTGGAAAATTAGGTGGATTGGTTTTGTGTAAAATAACTTGAGATGGTTGTACAGATGAATTATTAGTAGTTTCATGTTTTTGGTTTTTGACTCTTTGCAAAAATAATAAATAAATGAAAAGCAAACTCACGATTACTATTACTGCTAAAGAAATGATTCCATAAAGTTGTAAGGGTGATAATTTTGAAAACTGAAATTTACTTAATTTTATTAATTCTTTTATTTGAGATAGATTTGATGGCTGTTTAGCTATATTTGGCTTTTTTAGATGATGTAATGTTTGTGGGTAAGAAACATAAATAGAATTTTTAAGAAAATGAGATGCTTGCTTTTCTCCATGATTCAATTCTTCAAGCTGCCTTTGAAATTCAATATTTTGTTGTTGGAGATTTTCAATAATTTGATAAGCATGTTGTAACTTGGCTTCTAGTTCGACAATTTTGCGATCGCGACTATTTAGTTGTCTTTTGAATTGCTGATCCACAAGCTGTACCTTGAATCAATAAAATTTTCAACTGCAAGAATACAGGCATTATAAGGGAAAAATTCAAAAATTAACTTTTACATCGCAGCAAAACAGGAAAACAATTCAGCGATTCCTCTACACAAGCTAATTATTGATTTAATTTAAGTCTTAAAAAACTACCTCTGTGGATTGAATAAAAAGATAGTTCCTATTGAAAATAAATTTTCTTTATCACCCTTTATATCCGCGTCTGGTGTGTCAGTCTCATTTGTAAAAACTTGCACTAGTACATAAAATTACTGAGCCAATTACTTTTCAGTAGAGGATATATTCAAAATTAATTCTATTCGTTACTGTTCATGAATAACTCTGCAAAAATATCCTGGAATGACGTCCTGATTGCATTTCAAGAAATTTGGGGTTACGAAAATTTTCGTTCGCCACAGGGAGAAATTATCGAAATTTTATTGGCAAAAAAAGATGCATTAATTATCATGCCTACAGGTGGAGGAAAATCTATTTGTTTCCAACTGCCGGCGTTGTTACAAACAGGATTAACTTTGGTGGTTTCACCTTTAGTAGCGCTGATGGAAAACCAAGTTCAAGAACTACGCCAACGCAACTTAAACGCCGCACTTTTACATAACGAATTACCTTCTTGGCAGCGACGAAAAACTCTGCAAGCTCTAGAACAACAAAAGTTGAGATTATTATATTTATCGCCAGAAACTTTACTCAGTCTACCAGTGTGGCAAAGATTATGTCAGCCACAACTGACAATTAATGGTTTGATTTTAGATGAGGCACATTGTTTAGTGCAGTGGGGAGAAACTTTTAGACCAGCTTATCGAAGAATTGGGGCGGTGCGGGCAGCGTTATTGAAATCAAAACCAGCAGGAACAAAAATAACACTAGCCGCTTTCACCGCCACCGCCGATCCTCTAGCCCAAAAAACAATTCGAGAAACTCTACAACTAAATCAACCAGCAGTATTTTTATTAGACCCCTATCGCTCTAATCTTAACCCAAGAGTCCGATTGATTTGGACTCCCCAAGGCAGAAAGCAACAATTATTAAAATTTATCAAAGAAAAAGAAAAAACAGCAGGATTAGTTTACGTTCGCAGCAGGCGAGATAGCGAGAATTTAGCTGCATGGCTACAACAGTTGGGTTACGTTACAGCCAGTTATCACGCGGGACTTGGTGCAGAAGAACGTCGCACGATTGAAACTGCTTGGATAGAAGGAAAAATACCATTTGTGATTTGTACTTCTGCTTTTGGTATGGGGATAAACAAGCCAGATGTACGCTGGGTGGTTCACTTTCACGCACCTTTGTTGCTATCAGAATACCTACAGGAAATTGGACGCGCCGGACGAGATGGTAGAACAGCAGAAGTAATGACTTTGGTAAGCGAACCTACGGGGTGGTTAGATCCAGAAGACAAGCAAAGACAGAAGTTTTTTGCAGATAAAATGCGATCGCAACATCTACAAGCACAGCAACTAGTGAAAAAATTGCCCAAAACAGGCGAAGTGGATGCAGTGACAAGACAATTTTCCGATGCTGCGATCGCTCTTTCTCTGTTGCACAGTAGTGGTAAACTCAACTGGCTTGACCCTTTTCACTACACAATTGTATCTGGTACAAAAAACCAGTCGCTAACACAATTACATGCCGCCAAGCAGATGAATCAATATCTTTTTACCAAGCAGTGTCGCTGGCAATTTTTGTTACATGCCTTTGGTTTTAATAAAGAAGCTGCTAACTGGCGTTGTGGGCATTGTGATAATTGTCAATAGTCATTGGTCATTGGTCATTGGTCATTGGTCAATAGTCAATGGTTATTGGGTATTAGGCATGGTCGTTAGTTTATCTTCCCATTCTCTGTTCCCCGTTCCCCATCCATTAACAAATGACAAAGGATGAATAACAAATGACTAATGACTAATGACTAATGACCATTTTTAAAACTGTTGCAAAAAGCGCAAATCGCTAGTATACACACGGCGAATGTCATCAAGTTGATGTAGCACCATTGCAAAGCGTTCCACACCAAAACCAGCAGCAAAGCCAGTGTAAACTTCTGGGTCATATCCTACTGATTTCAACACATTGGGATCGACCATACCGCAGCCCATCACTTCTAACCAGCGTCCATTCCACTGTAAATCAACTTCCGCCGATGGTTCTGTAAATGGGAAATAACTGGCCCGGAAACGGATAGGCAAATCCCCAAACATTTGTTGTAAAAATATCTTGATTGTGCCTTTGAGATCAGTAAAAGTTAGTCCCTCATCAATTGCTAAAAGTTCGATCTGATGAAAAACTGCCGCGTGGGTAGCATCTACGTTATCTCTCCGATAAACCCTCCCTGGTGCAACAATGCGGATGGGGGGTTCCTCAGCTTCCATGTAACGAATTTGTACCGATGAGGTATGAGTCCGCAACAAATTACCATCTGGGAGATAGAAAGTATCTTGCATATCGCGGGCGGGGTGATCGGGCGGGGTATTTAGGGCCTCGAAATTGTAGTAGTCTGTTTCCATTTCTGTCCCAGCAGCTACGGTGTAGCCCATACCGACAAATATATCCAGCGCCTTGTCGATCATACCGTTGATCGGATGAACTCGACCTTGGGGGCGATAAATTCCCGGCATAGTGACATCTATAGTTTCTGCCTCTAGCTGTGCCTGGATTTTAGCTGCTTCGAGAGTGGCACGTTGCTGATCAAGGCTTTTTTGCAGTGCTTCTTTAACTGTATTGGCGATCGCTCCAATTTTTGGTCTTTCTTCGGCTGGGAGTTTACCCATACCACCGAGAAGCATTGATAAACTACCTTTTTTGCCAAGGTACTTGACTCTCAGTTCTTCAAGAGTTTCTAAAGTAGCTGCTGCTGCGATCGCTTTTTCTCCTTCCTCTTGCAGTGCCAACAGTTGAGTCTCTAAATTACTTGTCATTAGTTATATAGTCATTGGTCATTGGTCATTGGTCATCGGTCATTGGTCATTGGTCATTGGTCATTGGTCATTAACTTTGGACTAACGAAAAAGGACTAATGACAAAAGACTAATCAAATTAATTAATAAGTCAATTGTGCATTAAAGGCAACCAACGGTTACAACCCAACCTTATTACTACCAGTTTAGAATCTCAGGAGTGGAGAATGGAAAATCAATCATTGTTAAACTCATCCACCCAAAAAAGAAATAGGACAGACGCAGGAAAAAATTCTCCTTTTTCCCCATGTCCCTCTTGTCTTTCCACACTCGCCAATCCCCACTCCCTTTTCTCCCAATTGTGATTTAAGACATTGACAATTGACCAAAGACTATTGACTAATGACTTAATGACAAATTACACATGCACTCACTCAACAGATGAAATTGCTTATCAGTAACGATGACGGTATTTATGCCTTGGGTATTCGTACTCTTGCTAATACCTTGGCAGAAGCAGGACATGAAGTCACTGTTGTTTGTCCAGATCGCGAACGTTCTGCTACTGGACATGGGCTTACCTTGCATCAACCCATTCGCGCAGAAATTGTCGAGTCTATTTTTCATCCTGCGGTCAAAGCTTGGGCTTGTGATGGTACTCCCTCTGACTGTGTAAAATTAGCACTATGGGCTTTGCTAGATTCTCCCCCCGATTTAGTCCTTTCTGGTATTAATCAAGGTGCGAATCTAGGAACAGAAATTCTTTATTCTGGTACAGTTTCTGCGGCAATGGAGGGCTTAATTGAAGGTATTCCTAGTGTGGCATTTAGTCTTACTAGTTTCTCTTCTAAAGATTTTCAACCCGCAGCAAAATTCGCAAAAATCTTAGTGGACTATTTAGCGCGAAACCCTCTGTTGGATTTGATGTTGCTTAACGTTAACATTCCTGCTGTGGAGTGGGAGCAAATTGCCGGAGTCACCATCACTCGCCAAGGAGTGCGACGCTATGTTGATGTTTTTGATAAAAGAATTGATCCGCGTGGTAAAACTTACTATTGGTTAACAGGAGAGGTTTTAGAAGACATAGAGCCACCAATAGGGTTAAATTTGCCTCAAGATATACCTATGGACGTGCATGTTATCCGTGATAACTACATTAGCGTGACGCCATTACAATACAACCTCACCTACGGCACAGGGTTGCATCAACTATCTCAGTGGGACTTCAAATTGTAGTTAATTTTAGGAGTACTGATAATCATAATGTAATGGTTGAATGCATCACGATTAAATATAGACTATAAAGTAGGAGCTAACTTGCATTGCACATAACCCTTACAAAAACTCCAAAAATTTTGAAACTGAAGTTATGCTTTACCTAATTTATAGACGTAAAATCACTATCAATAAAAGTATGCTTTTTTACCCAATAATCACTCTCCTCAAAAGAAGTGAGACTGCATAAACTTAATACAACTAGTAACATTTTTGATTGACCTATAATTCCTTAATGTTACAAGCACCTCCCCGTAACCCCATACTGCGGGTTAGGGGAGGGGCTGTGGAACCAGTCTAAAATCTAAAATCTAAAATCGGATGACCGTCCGTTCAGTCCAGCAAGCAACACCCATGTCAAGGATAGACAATCAATTTACCGTGCATTTTTGGGGCGTTCGCGGCAGTATTCCCTGTCCGGGACCAAACACCGTTCGTTACGGAGGTAATACCTCTTGCGTCGAGATGCAAGTGAATGGCAAACGCTTAATTTTCGATGGTGGCACGGGACTGCATGTTCTAGGGCAATCTTTGTTGCCCAAAATGCCTATAGAAGCTCACATATTCTTCACTCACTCCCATTGGGATCACATGCAAGGTTTTCCCTTCTTTTCGCCGGGATTTGTGAGGGGAAATACTTTTCATATTTATGGTGCGATCGCTCCCGATGGTTCAACCGTAGAACAGCGTCTCAATGATCAGATGCTACATCCAAATTTTCCTGTTCCCTTACAGATTATGCAAGCAAACTTGGATTTCTACGATGTTATACCAGGGCAAGCCATACACATTGATGATATTACTGTAGAAACCGCTCCCCTTAACCATCCAGGTGAAGCAGTCGGATACCGGGTAAACTGGCGTGATGGTGCTGCTGTTTACATCACTGATACTGAACATTTTGCAGACAGGCTGGATGAAAATGTCCTGTGGCTAGCTCGTGATGCTAATATCCTGATTTATGATTCCACATATACCGATGAAGAATATCATGCACCGAGCAATCCTAAAATTGGTTGGGGACATTCTACATGGCAAGAAGCTGTGAAGGTAGCCAAAGCCGCTAATGTTAAGACACTAGTAATTTTTCACCACGATCCTGCCCATGATGATGAATTTTTAGATCGTCTTGGGAAAGAAGCACGGCGGAAATTTCCGACTGCTATAATCGCACGAGAAGGAATGGTGCTTCAGGTTCCTGTTTCTGTTCCCTTATCAGAATCTTTTCCTATTAGTAAGTTTTCTGTGTAGATATTGCCAAGGAAGCAATTCTAGATTTTAGATTAGATTGGTGATCAAGAGCTGATTCTACAGGTAAGCGCCCTTTGGGTATCTGTGGTATGAGTTAGTCACAAGGCAAAAGTGGATAGTACCAAATGTCTTGCAAGCTTCTACCACAGGCCAAAAACGCCCACAAATGCTATTTGCCTGAGAGTTAGCAAAAAAGCTGAACAAACCTAAAATCCCAGAATCGACGTGCCAAATCTGTCTCAAAATGGGTGTTCTGTGTGGGTAACATCTTCAACTGAACTGGCTCTGACGCCAACTACTGTCGCGCTTGGCAAGTTTGACGGTGTACATCGCGGTCATCAACGAGTGATTCAACCTATATTGAAGGATAGGGGGACACGAGGACACTCTGACGCATCTGAGGACATGGCGGGAGGACACTCTGACACAGAGAATCTCACCACGTCTCCCACTCACCGCGTCACTGCGTCTAGTGAAGCCGCGTTATCCAAAGGCCACATTTACTCGACCGTCGTCACCTTTGATCCTCATCCCCAAGAGTTTTTTACAGGTCAACCCCGGAGTTTGCTCACACCATTGGATGAAAAAGTCCATCAGTTGCGATCGCTTGGAGTACAACAACTGGTACTATTACCCTTCGATAAAGAATTATGTGCTTTGACTCCAGAAGAATTTGTAGAAAAAATTCTTGTCCAGCAATTGCAAGCAGCACAAATTAGCGTGGGGCAAGATTTTCGTTTTGGCTCTAAACGTACTGGTACTGCTCATGATCTAAAAATCATTGCTGCTAAATACAACATTCCTGTTAGCATCGCCTCTTTAGAAACTTGTGCAGAATCTCCAGAAAATTATCCTGAGGTACACCAACAGACTCGGATTAGCAGCTCACTGATTCGTGAAATTCTTGCTAGCGGGGACATCGAACAAGCAAACCAATTGTTGGGACGACCTTATACGCTGGTCGGTACTGTGATTCAAGGTCAACAACTTGGCAGAACTATTGGATTTCCCACGGCTAACCTCGAATTACCCAAAGACAAGTTTCTGCCTCACACAGGTGTTTATGCTGTCCGTATTTTTACTGTTAGTGAAACATTAGATATTACAGGAAATGGCTATTTTGGTGTTATGAATATAGGCAATCGCCCCACAGTCAATGGTGTTCATCTTTCGGTAGAAGCACATCTATTTGATTGGTTTGGTGATCTATATGGTAAAAAGCTGGCAGTGCATCTAGAAAAGTTTTTGCGACCAGAACAAAAATTTCCGAACCTAGAAGCCCTAAAAACCCAAATTCACCTAGACTGTACTGCTGCTAGAGCATTTTTTAAGTGTTGAGTGTTAATTTTGTCTCGCTAGGGGAACACTAATTGAAGGGACAAGGGATCTCTTTGCAGGGAGACGTAGGGAGGCGGGGACGCGGTGACGCGGAGAATAAGCAATCCCTAATCCCTAATCCCTAATCCCTAATCCCCGATCCCCGATCCCCAATCCCCAATTTCTATGAGAGACAAAATTGACGCCCTCACACAAAATTTGGCTTACACTATTGTTGGCAAAAATGAAGCAATCCGCTTAGTATTAGTCGCTTTATTAGCTGGTGGTCATGCTTTACTCGAAGATGTGCCGGGAGTCGGTAAAACTCTCTTAGCAAAAGCACTCGCCCGTTCAATTGATGGCAAGTTTCAAAGACTACAATGTACCCCTGATTTACTACCAACCGACATCACTGGTACTAATATCTGGAATCCAAAAAGCGGGGAATTTCACTTTCTTCCGGGTCCAGTATTTGCCAATGTCCTGTTAACTGATGAAATCAATCGCGCCACACCCCGCACCCAGTCGGCTTTACTGGAAGTTATGGAAGAACAGCAGGTAACAGTCGATGGCGTTTCTCGTGTTGTTCCCACACCATTTTTTGTGATTGCTACTCAAAACCCTATTGAATATCAAGGTACTTTTCCTCTCCCAGAAGCACAGATGGACAGGTTTATGTTGTCCTTGAGTTTGGGTTATCCTTCTGAAGAAGAAGAACTACAAATGCTGCAACGTCTGCATAAGGGGGTAAATGTTGCTAATTTACAGCCTTGTATTAGCTTGACAGAAATCCAAGAATTGCAGCAAATCTGCACTCAAATTAAGGTAGATATTTCTTTGCAACAGTATATCCTTGATTTAGTGCGGGCGACCCGATGTGATGAAGAAATCACCTTGGGGGTAAGTCCCCGTGGTACAGTAGCGTTACATCGGGCTACTCAAGCACTGGCTTTTTTATTGGGACGTGATTATGCCATTCCCGATGATGTAAAATTTCTTGCTCCTTACGTGCTTGGTCATCGTCTGATCCCTACAGGCGGACGCAGTGTAAAAGCTGTGATGGAAAGATTATTACGCGCAATACCGATTCCTTAAGTTATTCCTCATTACAACAGCAGAATTTGCAGACTTAGAATATCCGGAACATTCAGATTGCGATCGCCCATAAAGAAGCAGTGCGCGATCGCCTGATGCAATTAGCTAAATGCAGCCCATTCTTAATATATTCCTACATGATGTCAATTAAAAAATCGCCCTGTACTTTTGAGTACAAGGCGTCGTAAATTCTATACTCATTCAAAATTACTTGCTGTTACCATTACCTCCATTACTACCATTAGTAGTCAAAATACGTTCAGCTAGCTTATCGGGAACTTCTTGGAGATGGTCGAATTCCCAGTGGAAAGAACCGACGCCGAGAGTTTGCGATCGCAATTCAACGATAAAATTATGCATCTCGGCTTGTGGCAAGTAGGCTGTAACACTATCCCAACCTTGCCAATCATGAATAGCTTCGTAACCTAATATTTGTCCCCGTCTACCAGTCACCAACTGCATAACTTTAGAAGTAAATTCGCTGGGGGCTGTTACTTGTACCCGTAAAATTGGTTCTAGCAGAGTGGGTTGGCACTGAGTCATTCCGGTTTGCATTGCTACACGGGCAGCTTGCTTAAATGCCTGTTCGGAACTATCAACGGTGTGGTATGAACCGTTTGTTAAAGTTACCGCCACATCTACGACTGGGAAACCTAAAGGCCCATGTGCTAAAAATTCCCGCACACCCGTTTCTACACCGGGAATATATTGTTTGGGAACTACGCCACCAACAATGGTTTCCTTAAAGTTAAAACCTTCACCACGTGATAGAGGTTGGATGTCGAGGTAAACATCACCAAACTGACCGTGACCACCACTTTGGTGTTTGTAGCGTCCGTGAACTGATGAAGCTGGTTTGCGGATGGTTTCTTTATAAGGAATTTGTGGTAAGTGGGTGGTCATCGGCAGATTATACTTGCGGCGCAGGCGATCTAATGCCACTTGTAAATGAATCTCGCCTTGACCCCAAAGGATAACTTCGTGGGTATCACCGTGTTGTTCCCAAGCCAGCGATGGATCTTCTTCTAATAATTTGGTGATCGCGCCACTCAGTTTAACTTCATCGTTGCGTTTTTCGGGAATAATCGCCAGAGCATAAACTGGTTCGAGTTGTCCTGTTTTGGGTAATTCTTTGGCAGCATTGTTAGAGATTGTATCTCCTGTCTTGATACCCTCCATCCGGCTCAAAGCCACAATTTCTCCAGCTCCAACTTGATTTATTTGGTGTTGCTGTTGTCCCATCAAATGATAAATACCACCAGCACGAACACCGTTGAGGACAATACCATCAGTGAGTTTACCTTGCCAAACCCGTACCAAGGAAAGTTTACCGCCTTGGGGAGTGTAATAAGTTTTTAACACCTGGGCAATGGTAGTATCATCTTTTTTGCTGCTACCTAAGCGACGTTCGGCTGTGGTTTCTGGTTCTGGAGCTTCCCGCACTAAGGCTTCTAGTAGGGGTCTGACTCCGTAATCTTGTTCGGCAACACCAAAGAATACTGGTACTACCAAATCTGCCCCTAATTCCATTTTTAAATCTTTGAGAATTTCTTCTTGGGGCGGTTCAATGTCTTCTAAAAGTTCTTCTAGTAAGTGGTCGTCAAAATTTGCTAAAGCTTCAAGCATTTCTGCTCGTGCAATGTGTTCTTCTTCTTTTAATTCTTCAGGAAAAGGAACGGGGTCAGCAGGTGCGCCGGAATGATAGTGATATGCTTGTTCGGTAACTAAGTCAATAAAACCAATTAGCTGTTCTTCCCGCATAATTGGGTATTGATGGGCAACTAGGGGACGACTGGAAACAGCTTTGAGGGCGTGCAATGTTTCCAAAACATGGATGTTTGCCCGATCCATTTTGTTAACAAAGACTAGGTGGGGAATTTCCCAGTCATCCAGGAATTTAAATAGAGGCGCAAGAGTGAGGACGCGATCATTGATGGGTTCGCAAACTACAATTGCTGCATCGACTCCAATTAGGGCGTTGTAAGTTTCTTGAGCAAATTCTACACTGCCAGGGCAGTCAATAAAGGTGAAGCGAGTGTCATTGTATTCAGTGTTAGCAGTGCTGACTTCTACGCTCATTTGGCGATCGCGTGCTTCTTGAGAGCTATCGCCGACTGTGTTACTATCCTTAACGCTGCCTTTGCGAGAAATCGCACCTGTTACAAATAACAAGCTTTCTAGTAAGGTAGTTTTTCCACTCAAATAAGGGCCAACAATTGCGACGTTTCGCGAACCCGATTTTACTTTTTCGTTCATAAAAACTCCTTTGCGGCCTATTGTTTCTAACCGCCTAATAGTTGAGTTATGAAGAGTTCAAAACCGTTATTTAGAAAATTATCCCGTCTTTAATTTGACATTAACTCGCCTTTAACCCAACGGCAAAAAATCGTATTTTGTTGTAAGATTTCAGTCATTAATAATTACAATTTAAAAATTTATTTATACAAAGTTGTAGTTTAGTAAATATATTGCCATCCTCACCAAATCTTTGTTAAAAGAACGTAACTAAATGTAGTTACAAGGTAGTGCCAATGAAAAAATTTCACTGCCAAGCATGAAAACAAGACTCCTCCTACACCCCCATACCCTTACACCCCTATACCCTTTCAAGTCAGTAAAGCATATGCAGGCATTAGTCTATAAATATCGCCTTCGGACATTGGTGAGTTTGATATTTATAAGTGGAATAATTTTCTTACCTTGTTCTTTACTGGCACAGAATACTCCCAACAAGGCTACAGACTATTTAAATCAGGGATTGCAAGCTGTGCAAACAGGGAGAATACAAGATGCGATCGCGTCTTTTCAACAAGCTGCTCAATTAGATCCCAGCCTCGCTCCAGCACATTACAATTTGGGTTTAGCACTACGACAAGCTGGACAGTTACAACCTGCGGCGGATGCATTTTATCGTGCTACCCAAGCTGATCCCCAGTTTGCTTTAGCTTATGCGAATTTGGGCGGTGCATTGTTAGAAGGCAAGAATTTACAGCAAGCAAATGATTATTTACAAAGAGCAATAGAACTTGATCCCAAACTGGGGGTAGCTCACTATAACTTGGGGTTGGTGAGAGAAGAACAGCAAAATTGGGATAAAGCGATCGCATCTTTTAAAAAAGCAATGGAATATAGCAAAAATGCACCAGAACCAGCCTATCATCTAGGCATATGTTATCTGCAACAAAACAAAATCGATAAAGCCAAAGATGCTTTTCGTAAAGCAATACAAATAAATCCAAAATATCCAGAAGCTTATTATAGTCTTGGTTCAGTTTTATATAACCAAGGCAAATCAAAAGATGCTCTAGAAGCCTTTAGAAAATCTGCGGAAGCTAATTCCAATTATCCCAATGCATATTATGGCGCAGGACTAGCTTTTATACAATTACAGCAGTACGTAGATGCAGTACAAGTATTGCAATTTGCAAGAGATTTATACAAAATTCAGAATAATCTTGAATGGGCAAATAAAGCAGAACAATTATTACAACAAGCGCAACAAAGACGGAATTAGGGAACGAGGATTGAGATGAAAACGCGGAGAGTTAATCAAAAATATTCCCCGTGTCCCCTGTTCCTTTGTCTCTCTGCAATTAGATTTTTCTTTCATTCTGGCTCAAGGATAGCTTGCACTTGCATCAATAATTCATCAATATTGATCGGTTTGTGCAGAAATCCATTTACTTGTAATTGTTGCTGCTCAAATGTTGGCAATTCGTCATAGGCTGTCACTATCACAATTGCAACTGAAGGCTGATTCTGTCGAATCCATTTGGCTACTTCATAACCATCGAGTTCTGGCATCATTAAATCTAATAACACTAATTCTGGTGGATTCGCTTCTATTTTGGCAATTGCTGTATAACCACCAGAAGCAATGTCAACTTGATAACCTTCGGACTCTAAAATTGTTGCTAGTAGTAAAGAATTATCGATGACATCGTCAACAACAAGAATTTGTGTTTTCTGCAAATTTTCTTCAGGAAACAAACAACTCATACAATAAGATATTTATTAAATGTGTGATTTTATGAGAAGATACTCAAAAATGAGGATCTTCCGAAACAAAACCTTTTTATTCTATATTTCCTCTCACTTTGATGTTATCTACCTCTGACTGTAGTAGGAATATAAACATATCTAAAGAAAGATTAAGAATTATTAAGAAAAAGTTAAATTGACTAATTATAGTGTCTAACTATGTTAGCAGTAAAATAAATAATATAGTTTAAATTACTTTTTATTTGTGTTAAAAAATAACTGTAATTTGAGAAACTGAAAAACTCAAACAATGCGATCGCCCACATGTCAAAGTATAGCTAATAGCAATTTCCTTCTAAATTTCAATACATAATTACTATAGAAGCAAGGGCTTGCCATATGCCTTTACTGTGTGGTCTATTGTACTTAGAAAATGCTGTAACAATTTTGGTATCAGCAGAAGTGGCTTATTACTGAAAGTTTTATCGGTTCTGGGTAAACTGAGATATTGCATCTAGCCCTGGCGGTTAGAAATCGCAGGAGCAGCCCAATAAAAAAATACCTGGCAATGTTCGTAATCACAGGTACACAAACCAAGTCCGCCTGGTATTGTGAAGACAAACACAATATGAGGCGGACTCATTATAGCTTGCATAGGCAGGCTTTATCTGTGCAGCCCTAAATTCTAGTCTGAGGGGATTTTAAACATTTGGGATGCTTCCGTACTGCTAGATTTGACTCACGACATCATTAATTTCCATCTATTTTAATGGCATCTTTAACTTTCCGTTTTTGTAAGAAGCCAGACATAAATGGACGCTCAAAGATTAAATAGAAAATATAGGCAGTCAATAACGATAGTGACAAACCAGTTGTATAGAAGATAATCTCTCTTGTGAGGGGAGTAAATTGTAAGGTATGTAGATATTGATTGAGTACGGTTAAGACTATAGAGTGTAGTAGATATAAGCTGTAAGAAAATGTTCCTAGTGCGATCGCTCCAGGCGATTGCAAGATTTTTAATACTAAAGGTGGTGTTTTCTGTTCTACTATACAGTTAGTACAATAGACTAACAAACACGCAGCAGCTAAACCAACACACAATTCATTTACCCATATTTCTAAGCCAAATTTTTGGGACATATCAGCGAATAAAGCCATCCCAAAAAATATTGCGGCTAGTAAACCCCACGGTAGTGATTTTCTGATTTTTTGCAAATAGTGTTTTTGAGAAAATCCGATATCTGCTGCCATCATCCCTAAAGCAAACAAACCAAGATACCATGTATGCGCTCTGCCAATTAATCCATGGGATAAATAATAAGGTAATAATCCTAATAAAAAAGCAAAACTGATCACTACAAACCAGCCTAAACGCCGCCATATAGGTAGTAAAATCAGAGGAAACAAAAAGTATATTTGCCATTCAGTAGCAACACTCCACATCGGCCCGTTAATTTTATAAATTTCATCATTGGGAATGAGATTGTGAATTAAAAATAGATGGCAAACAACATCAAAAATTGAAAAATTATGCTCAAAATGTCCCCAGATGTGATTATTCCAATATAGTAAATGAAGATTAATTAAAATTGTGATTAAGATACCGACTATTAATGACAATATGAGTGCCGAATAATATGGTGGCAATATTCGACGCGCTCGCCGCTTAACATAATTCAATAAACCACCGGAAATATAACCTGTTTGAGAACGAGATACTGGCAGCATTAAACAGTATCCTGAAAGGACAATAAATATAGCTACACTAAAAAGTCCATATCTAAAAAGTTTGCTAAAATTCAGCCATATTCCTGGTAAATCATGTCCTTGTAATTCCCATAAATGAGAAAAAACTACATATAAAGCTGCCAAACCACGTAAACCATCTAGATAATGAAGATGTACTCTCTTCCCCTGGGTATTATCTGTCAATTCACTCATTTAATCCACTTTATTTTAGTTATTTTGAGATTTACTCAATATTACTCATGTTTGTTCTATTTAGCTCATAAAAAATGCTTATATTCAACTAAGAATTGGTTAAAGAGCGATCGCTACATTTAGGATTAAAAGCTTTTAATATTAAAAAGATATAAAAACTTAGATTTTTTGTTAAAATTTATACATATACAATATTTTTATGACTATTGAACACAGACCCCCACCAAACTATCCCAGAGTTGAATTTGGGCGACGAATAATGGCATTTGGGATTGATTTTTTGATTGTTTGGTCAGTTAGCTCTTTATTGGGTACTAGTGCGCTTGGGATTCAATTTCTCCAAATACTAGTTTTTGCGATCGCTTGGCTGGTGTTACGAGTAGTAGTTGTGTATAGCAACCAAGGACAAAGTCTAGGGCGCTATGCTCTGGATATGAGAGTATTGGAAGTTGAACGGGGAAAAGTACCAGATTTACAAGCTCTTTTGAAACGAGAGGCGATCATTGGTTTGGGTGCGCTTTTACTTGCGATCGCCTTAAGCAATATTATCCGCAATCCCACTGCTATACTGCTAATACTTCCCCTAGCCATCGATTGTGGTACAGCTGCATCTGACAGCCAGCTGCGGCAAGCTTTGCATGACCGCTATGCTAAGACTATAATCGTTTCGGCAAGTCGTGGCTATTCGCTAGATATAAAAGTCAAGCGAATGCTTGAAACTTTGCAGCGAAATATGCGAAGATAGATATTTGTGTTAATTATTCTCAGGCTTAATTGTTTGTAAAATTATGGCTAAGGCTAAAGGTGTCCGAATCATAGTGACACTGGAATGTACGGAGTGCCGTACAAATCCAGATAAACGTTCTCCAGGTGTTTCGCGTTATACCTCGACTAAGAATCGTCGTAACACCACCAACCGCTTAGAACTCAAAAAGTTCTGCACTCACTGCAACAAACATACCGTTCATAAGGAAATTAAATAGGCAACCATGAGTTATTACCGTCGTCGTTTGTCTCCGATTAAGCCGGGAGAACCAATTGACTACAAAGATGTAGACCTGCTGCGTAAATTTATCACCGAGCGCGGTAAAATCCTGCCACGTCGAATCACTGGATTGACATGTCAGCAACAGCGAGAGTTAACATTAGCGATTAAACGCGCTAGAATTTTGGCTTTGTTGCCGTTTATCAATGCAGAAGGCTAAGTACAATTTTAGTTTTGGATTTTGGATTGCGGATTTTAGATCAATCAGCTGAGTTTACGTAGCATTGCACTTGGCGTTTCTGAGTCCAAAATCTAAAATCTAAGAAAGTTAAGTGTAAAATCAGTTGAGTCAAGCTTAAAATCATTTAGATTTAGGATTTAATAGCAATTTATTTCATCCAAAATCTAAAACCGAAAATCTAAAATTTTAATTAAGATGCGAGGCTTGTGGAGAAGGGGACGCTAGTTGAATTTAGACTTCAAGGCGATCGCCGTTTGGGTGTGGTAGATCGTCCTGACGGTAAAACCCGTTGGTTCGTCATCGATGAACGCGGTCAATCTCACAGTCTCGCGCCTAGACAAATCACCTACACAATCAACGGACAAAGCTATAAATCCTCACAAATTCCTAGTTTTTTAGAAGAAGTCAAGCCTTACTTAGATCCATCAAGTTTAGAAGTAGCTTGGGAAATACTAGTAGAGGATGGGGAAACAGTAACGCCACAAGAAATGGCAAATCTACTGTTTTCAGGATTACAAGCACCTCAGTGTTACGCTGCTCATTGCTTGCTGTCAGACGATAAAATCTATTTCAAGCAAAAGGGAGACTCTTACGAACCCCGCACAGCAGCTCAGGTAGCAGAACGCAAACACCAACTAGAAGTAGAGGCGCTCAAAGCAAAAGGACAACAAGAATTTTTGGCTCGTGTCGAGCAAGCACTCAAAGGTGAAGCAGTCGAGTGGCAAAGACATGACCGCCATCGCCTAGAAGCTTTAGAAAAATATGCTGCACTGCTTGCCGATATTGTGCGTGTAGGGCTAAATTATGACTCTCTGGCTCGTGCCTATCCGCCGCCAGCACCAGTCCTGGAAACGATGAACATGCTAGGACGTTCTGCAACACCCCAAGGAGCTTTGCAATTATTGGTAGACTTGGGTTGGTGGAGTCCTCATGAAAATTTATTTCTGCGACGTTCCTCAATTCCAGTCCAATTTCCTCTAAAGGTACTAGAAGTGTCGCAACAGCGATTGCAATCACCACCGCCTGATCCAGATTCTAACCGCTTGGATCTCACCTATCTCAAAGTGTACACAATTGATGATGAAAGTACTACAGAAATAGATGATGGTTTGAGTTGGGAGAAACTTCCAGATGGGCGAGAAAGATTGTGGGTACATATCGCTGACCCAACACGCTTTTTGATACCGGAAGATGAGTTAGACCTAGAAGCGAGAAAGCGGGGTAGCACAGTTTATTTACCTACTGGTATGGTTCCCATGTTTCCAGAAATATTGGCAACTGGGCCCATGAGTTTGGTACAAGGACAGGTTTGTTGTGCTTTGAGCTTTGGAATCATTTTAGATACATCGGGGGCAGTAGAAGATTACAACATTCATGCCAGTTTGATTAAACCCACTTATCGCCTCACCTACGAAGATGTAGATGAAGTACTGGACTTAGGCGTGCAAGCGGAACCAGAAATTGCCGCGATCGCCAAATGGGCTAATCAGCGTAAAGCTTGGAGATATGCCCAAGGAGCCATCAGTATTAACATGCCGGAGGCGATGATTAAAGTCAAAGAAGACGACATTAATATTTATGTTTTAGACGACTCCCCCTCCAGGCAATTAGTAGCTGAGATGATGATACTTGCTGGTGAGGTTGCTGCCCGTTATGGTCAAACTCATCAAATTCCTCTGCCTTTTCGTGGTCAACCCCAACCAGAATTACCCCCCGAACAAGAATTACTCCAGCTACCAGCAGGTTTTGTCCGAGCCTGTGCTATGCGTCGTTGTATGCCCAAAAGTGAAATGAGCATTACACCAGTGCGTCACGCTGGTTTAGGCTTAGATACCTACACTCAGGCTACCTCTCCTATTCGCCGCTACAGCGACTTACTCACCCATTTTCAACTTAAAGCACATCTGCGCGGAGATATTCTGCCCTTTTCTGCCGAACAGCTTAAAGAAGTAATGATGACCGTCAGTAACATCACTCAAGAAGTCACAATGGTAGAACGGCAGACTAACAGATATTGGGCATTAGAGTACTTGCGCCGTTGTACAGATAGGGTTTGGCAAGCCACAGTATTAATGTGGTTGAGAGAAGATAGCGGTTTAGCACTAATTCTTTTAGAAGATTTGGGTTTGCAGTTGCCAATGTCCTTTCGGCGTGCTTTAAAGTTGGGAGAACAAGTTGCAGTGAAAGTTTCCCATGCTGATCCCCAAAAAGATGTAATTCAATTTCAGGAAGTAATTTATCAAGAAGCCTAAGCAGTAATAATCTCATGTTCGCTTGAATGCTTATACTGTCGCGTAGGCTGGTAATTGGTAATTGAGATACTGATGATTTTCCAATACCCAATACCCAATGCCCAATGCTCAGTACCCAAGCTTTACATCGTACGCAATGAGCCGAACTTGATATGACTTGGCATTATATATATTTACATGTGCTTCCACTTCACAACATAAACTAACGATGTGGCTAAATATAAAAATGATAGAATAAATTAGTTTGCAATTAACAAATACACAAATGTATCTGAAGTGCAAACAAACAATAAATTTTTAATACATCTGGGCAATTTTTGCAAAGATGCGTTATCATGTGTTTTTCTTGCAAAAAAATCCCCAAGTAGCCGACAGCTATCAAGGGGAGTTTGTTATCAGGGTGCATCTACCATTAATATGTTCTGAGAAAAACCAGTATGCTCCGGATAATTTTGTGCAAGAATTTGGCTACATGTTTGTTTTTGCACATAAAAAATCCCCTAGCAACCGACAGTTAACTAGGGGAGCGAGTTATCAGGGTGCATCTACCACTAATATGTTCTGAGAAAAACCAGTATGCTCCGGATGATTTTGTGCAAAAATTTGGCTACATGTTTGTTTTTGCACATAAAAAAATCCCCAAGTAGCCAACAGCTATCAAGGGGAGTTTGTTATCAGGGTGCATCTACCACTAATATGTTCTGAGAAAAACCAGTATGCTCCGGATGATTTTGTGCAAAAATTTGGCTACATGTTTGTTTTTGCACATAAAAAATCCCCAAGTAGCCGACAGCTATCAAGGGGAGTTTGTTATCAGGGTGCATCTACCAACTACTATGTTCTGAGAAAACCTGTATGTTCCGGATAATTTTGCGAAAATGGGATGAAATAGTTATGAAAAACAACATAAAATCCCTCAGTAGCCGATTTCCAACAAGGGGAGTGAGTTATCAGATTTAATCTACCAGTTTTTATTTAGTCATCTACCAGTCATCTACCAGTTTTATTTAGTCATCTACCAGTCATCTACCAGTTTTTATTTAGTCATCTACCAGTCATCTACCAGTTTTTATTTAGTCATCTACCAGTCATCTACCAGTTTTTATTTAGTCATCTACCAATCTTTTGCTTGAGAGCAAAACCGTTAGTATAAATTTGGATGCAAACGCTAGGAGTATCAAAATATGGGACTAAGCGGATAGTAGGGTATGGAAAACAGAGAATGGGAAATTGGACATAACGATTGTGAATTTCTCATTTGGAATTAAGTTGGCTTTTTTACTTTTCTGGTTTCATATCCAAGATCCGAAAAAATCTCGATTTTTGGCAAGATATGAATTAGAACCATACTTACACCTCCTGTTTTTTCCGAAAACAGGCTGGTAAAAATAAAAACCCCTAGTGTTTGATAGTCAACTAGGGAAACAGAGTTACCAAGGTATATTTACTAATCAGGAATTCCGGTTGTCTATATTGTCATCAGGATAATTTTTCTCGCTTTTCACGGTAAGTGGAAAAATTTTTCGCCATTCCATTAAATGTACCAAACATGCTATAACGTCTGGTACAAACTAATTTGTGGGCGAATGAGGGATCAGATCAAGTCCGCTTAGATATTGATCATTAAGACTGACGCTCAGACACAGTGATGTAGTGATGCGGTGAGTTTTTTTTGATGAATAAATTAGGCGGACAAGATACCTTACCCAGCATAAGCCAACAGTATTTGAGGAAAGTAGGTTGCAAAAGCACGGTTAAAGAAAAGATTATTTTGAATATCTTTTTCCTTACCAGATGCCAGTTTCTAGCCTTTCCGTGAAAAGCAAAGGTAAAATTTTGGTGCATGGGGGACGTTTTTCTGGTAAAGATAGAAAAACTCCCCAGCGTGTATTAGCCAAACAGGGGAGTTAAAGATCAAGGTGCATCTACCAATAAAAATGTTCTAGGCACAGCCGACAAAATCCGGATTAAAGTTGTAGAAGTTGCAAAAGCAGCAAAACAACTGCAATCAGAAACATCTCAGTTGCAAGATGCATCTAAATGTATCAGAAACAGCGAAACATCAACTTGAAAATGAATCGCGTGTAAAACCGGATCAGTAGGAGGCAAACAGGAGTAATTGTGACCCAGGAATTTCAAATTTCCGTAACCCCTGTAGGACAAAACGACTACTTGGTGCGGACGGAAAGAGTCGCGCAGGGAGTGCCGTTGGCAGAAGAACTGGTGACTTGGCCTGTAGCTGATTGGTTGACAGCTGCTGGACATTTGATGAATGATCCATTGAAATTAGTGTTACAGGGAGATGCGATCGCCAGAAACTCTGTGAACTTAGCAGCATTGGGTCGGGATTTTTATGAGAAATTGTTTAAAGGCACCCTCAGAGATAGTTGGATGGCCGCCCAAGGTATCGCCCAAAATCGCCAGGGTGTGTTGCGCTTACGTTTAGGGTTAAAAGATAATCGGTTAGCACGTTTGCCTTGGGAAGTGATGCACGCAGGCGATCGCCCCATAGCTACAGGGCCGTATATTGCCTTTTCTCGCTTCCAATCTGGAATTAATGCCGCATCTCGTCTACCATCAAATCTGTTGACACTGCCAGAAGAAGGTGGGATCAGGGTATTGATGATCATTGCTTCTCCTAATGATCGAACCCGTTTAAATCTCCTGAAGCAAGAAGCCGAAGAACTACAAGCAGAACTACATCGTCAATCACCACGCTTCTCGGAAACTGGGGCTTATCTGCCAGGAATTGAATTGACTTTGTTAGAACAACCAGGTAGAGAAGAATTAACACAAGTCCTTGAACAAAGACGGTATCACATCCTGCACTACTCCGGGCATAGTAACTTAGGCCCTAATGGCGGCGAAATTTATCTTGTCAGTAGTCGAACCGGGCTTACGGAAACACTCAGTGGAGACGACTTAGCAGGCTTACTCGTCAACAATAATATTCAAATGGCAGTGTTTAATTCCTGCTTAGGAGCATATGCAGCTACTTCTGATCCCACACAAGAAACTGGTGAACGCAATCTTACTGAAAGCTTAGTGAAGCGCGGTATCAGGAGTGTTCTGGCAATGTCAGAACGTATTCCTGATGAAGTCGCACTGACATTAACGCAGTTATTTTATCGCAACCTTGCTCAGGGATATCCTGTGGATCTGTGTGTGAGTCGAGTACGTCAAGGCTTAATTTCTGCCTATGGATCACATCAGATGTATTGGGCGTTGCCTATTTTGTATCTTGACAAAGATTTTAATGGTTATCTTGGGCCGGAAACTGATGCACCCCAAACCACAAAATTACTCAACGATTATGATCAGGCTGTAGGGGGAACACCGGCGTTATACCCAGCCACAGCAGATAATACTAGTCTATCTTTGCCGATTGATAATATGATACCTTCCGATCTGGCACAAGAATCTTCGGGGCTAGACTGGCTAGGTGAAGAAACCTGGGGTGATTTGGTAGATGAAATTGAATATGATGATCCAACCTATGCTCAAGATTCTAATTTCGTTGCCGAGATATTTGGTGAACTAGGCAGTCAAACAGATGCTAACGAGCAAACTTCGATGACAGCCAAACTCATAGGAGAAGATGAAGAAGAGCATGAAAATAATATAGATGATAATGAAGATATAGATGCTTTATGGGGAGAATTTGAACCACAATTAGCGCCAAACAGACAAATTGCAGCGGGAAGGGATGAAGTAACTGTTGATGACAACTTAGGTGTAGATGCAGATTGGCAAAGTACTTTTGTTTCTTCTTACATTACTCCTTCTCAAAAAGCTGCCTATAGACGACGGGCTAGACGTCAGTTTTTATCCATAATCAGTGTTGTCGGAGTGAGTGTGATCGCAATATTTGTAGGCATAAATTGGTGGCAGCAAAATCAACGCACCCCTACTCTATCTGATATACCAGGAATTCCCACACAATCTAAATCTACCCCTAGTCTGTCACCGATTAATCTCAAAACAGAAGCAACTGGAATTGTCACCGCTTATGCTACTGATAAACTCAGCAAGGGTGACTTGAAAAATGGACTATTAGCTGTAGAAGCACTGCTTGATCGTAATGCTTTAGAGAATGCGAAAACAGCCCTTGCTCTGATCCCTAAAGATAAGTCAGACAATCATTTTGTCAAGTTTTTGCAAGGGCGGTTAGCATGGCAATTTACCCAAATCAAAGACAATAGATATAGTGTCGATGATGCCCGTCGATATTGGGAAAATGCCGTGAAAACGGAACCAAATTCCGTTTTATATTTAAATGCTTTAGGTTTTGCTTACTACATAGAAGGCAATCTCAATCGTGCTAATGACTCGTGGTTTAAAGCATTGAAAGCAGCTGGTATACAAAATATATCAGTCAATAATGTTGTAGATAAACCCAAACAAGAAACTGAGGATGCTTTAACGGCTTACGCAGGTTTAGCTCTTGGATTATACAAATCTGCACCTAATCAACAACCAAATTCTAAACGAGATCAATTTATTAGCGAAGCAGTAAAACTGCGGCAAATGGTTATCAAAGTTGATCCTATTAGTTTTCAAAAAAATAAATTGGCTAACAATTGGATGTGGTCTGAAGCAGCAATTCAAGATTGGGAGTCTCTATTAAAAATAAATAGTAAAACTCAATAAATCAATACCCTTGGTGTTAAGTTTTGAGTGCTTGGAACAAAGGCTTTCTAGGTATGGGGGTGTGAAGTTTAGAGGAAATTAACTGAGATGCAATGCTGTAATTATTCCTCTTATACCCTTATCCCCTTACACCCCTACACCCCTTTTTTATGTGCGATCGCTACAAGACTAATCTCATTAAGTATCAGAAGCTTCAAAAGTAATTTTCCATGATGCTCTTTATTTGATATTGATTTTCGCACAAAATAAAAGTTGCTTGTATTTACATAAATTTTCCAGAAGAATACAACCAACCTATGAAGCTTAGTCTGTGCATGATTGTTAAAGACGAAGAAAAAGCACTTCCCAAATCTCTGGGCAGCGTCAAAAATGTGGTAGATGAAATAATCGTACTAGATACAGGTTCGAGCGATCGCACCGTGCATATAGCTAAGAAATTTGGTGCAAAGGTGCATGAGTTTCAATGGTGCAATGATTTCAGTGCAGCCCGCAATGCAGCATTAAAATATGTCACAGGTGATTGGGTTCTGGTTTTAGATGCAGATGAAAGTCTCACACAAAAAATTGTACCCCAGTTGCAAGAGGTGATCTACAGAGAAGAATATTTACTGATAAATCTAGTTCGTCAAGAAGTCGGGGCGGTACAATCTCCTTATTCCTTAGTTTCTCGTTTATTTCGTCATCATCCAGATATCTATTTTTCTCGCCCTTACCATGCTTTAGTTGATGATAGCGTCACTGAAATTTTATCCAAAGAGCCGCAATGGCAAGTAGGTTATTTACAAGGTGTGGCAATTCTGCATTCTGGTTATGAAAAACATACCATCAACCAAAATAACAAATATGCGAAAGCACAAGCAGCAATGGAAGAGTTTTTAACAACTCATCCTGATGATCCCTATGTTTGCAGTAAACTAGGGGCATTATATGTCGAAACTGGGAACATTCCTGAAGGTGTAGAGTTATTAGCAAGAGGAGTGACTACCGCAGAAGACAATTATGATATTTTGTATGAACTTTACTATCATTTAGGTATTGCCTACAGCCGATTACAAAATCTAAAACAGGCTGTTGCTCATTATCAAGCTGCCATTAAATTACCTATTTATCCTATGCTTAAACTAGGTGCTTATAACAATTTGGGTAATTTACTCAAAGCAGCTGGAGATTTAAATAATGCCAAGATAGCTTATGAAAATGCGTTGAAGATTGACCCTCATTTTGCCACAACTCATTACAATTTGGGTATGACTCTCAAAGTAATGGGTTTATACACAGATGCGATCGCTTGTTATCAAAAAGCTATTGGGATCAATCCTAACTACGCAGATGCATATCAAAATCTCGGCGTTGTATTACTCAAAGTCGGTAATTTACAGGCTAGTTTAGCTGCCTTTAGTAGAGCGATCGCTTTACATGAAAAAAATAATCCCCAAGAAGCACAGCGATTGCGGCAAGGATTGCAAGAAATGGGCTTAATTTAGGCAACAATTCCACATAATGACTAATAATCAAAAAAAATCCTAAGCTTCTACAGGAAGCTCAGGACACTCAATAAATGGATTGCTTCTAAAATAGCAAATTTTAATAAATATTTAGATTGTTTTTATTTATGTTTAGTGTTAATCGAGTTCTTTGTTGGCTAACAACATCCCAACCTTTGCCCCGACACTACACATAGGCTCGTATGATGAAGATATAGAAAAAAGTAGCCAAATTTTAACGGCATCACATGGGCAGTATTTGGGAACTTGATTTTTACTCCCGTCCAATTTTGGACGAAAATCAGAAAAAAGTTTGGGAAGTTCTAGTGTGCGAAAGTCCCTTAGATACGCGCACCAAAATTGATTCTTTGTTTCGCTATGCTCAGTATTGCCCCAGTACCCAGGTAAACTCTGTATGGCTGCGAACTGCTTTGCAGTCAGCAATCGATAAAGCAGGAGAAGCACCAATTAAAATCCGCTTTTTCCGTCGCCAAATGAATAATATGATTACCAAAGCTTGCGCTGATATTGGTATTCCAGCACAGCCAAGCCGACGAACTTTGGTGCTTAATCAATGGTTACAGCAGCGGATGGAACAAGTGTATCCACAAGAACCAGGGTATCAAGGCGGAGTAAATCCCTCAGTACGTTTAGAAGCACCTTTACCTCAACGCTTACCAGATGCTTTGGAATGGCAACAATGGGGATTTGTGACTTTACCAGCATCAGAATTATTTGATATGTCTGAGTGGGAAATTGATTTTGGTGAAGGATTTCCCTTGGAGTTAGCACAACTTTCTGTTGAAACTAACATTCCTGGTATCCTGATTTTCTCACCAAGAGCCTTACCTCTGGCAGGCTGGATGTCTGGATTAGATTTAGCTTGGTTGAGATTTGACGACAGTCCACAAGGAGGAAGATTGCTGTTAGAAACTGGTGCAACAGAAAGTTGGATTTTAGCGAATCTCAAAAAACCTCAAATTTTGGCAGAAGCCAGAAATTTTGAACAAGCCAAGCAAAAAGCTAATGGGGTACATTTTATCGGAGTGCAGTCCGATCCCCAATCTGAATCTTTTGCAGGATTTTGGCTGTTGTGTGAGATCAATCTATCTTAAAGTGAATTGGGAGAGAAAAATGGACAAAGGCTAAGGGATAAAGGGTAAGGGGAGAAATTTATCACCTTTACCCTCTGCTGTTACCTTTAACTTTTCCCCCTTTTAACTATTCCCTGATCCACTGCCAGTACAAAACATGGTGTCTAAAAAGTTACCAAAAGATACACTAGCAGAACAATTGCTGGAACTAGCTTTAAAAGCCGGGGCCGAAGCTGCTGAAGTTTATCAATCGCGATCGCTTTCTCGACCGGTATTTTTTGAGGCAAACCGTCTCAAGCAGCTCGAAACTAGCCAAGCTGAGGGTACAGCATTAAGGTTATGGTCTCATGGACGTCCAGGACTGGCAGTAGCCTATGGAATTGTGGAACCACAAGCTTTGGTAGAACGTGCCTTGTCTTTAAGTAAGCTAAATCAACCCGAAACCTTGGAGTTAGCCAGTAACTTTCAGCCCTCTTACCCTGACTTAGGACAAGACGTACCAGTAGAAAAATTAGTGGAGTGGGGTAAAGAAACAATCGCCCTGATTCGTGACGTTTACTCAGAAGTTGTTTGCAACGGCGACTGGGAATGTGATGTGGAAACTACTAGACTTGTGAATACTAAAGGTCTCGATTGTTACTACAATGATACTACTCTCAGTTGCTATATTTCGGCTGAATGGGTACGGGGAGACGATATTTTAAGTGTTTCCGATGGTGAAACCGAACGTGATAATCTCCAACCGAAAAAACTTGCTCACCAAATTTTACAGCATCTAGATTGGACAAAAGAAAACGTCCCACCGCCCCAAGGTCGTGTCCCAGTTCTGTTTACTTCTAAAGCAGCTGATATGCTTTGGGGAACTGTGCAAGCTGCATTAAATGCGAAACGTGTTTTGGAAGGTGCTTCTCCTTGGGCAGAACGTATGGGTAAATTAGTAGTTTCTCCCTCTCTTACCCTTTACCAAGATCCCGAAGCAGGGCCTTACAGTTGTCCTTTTGATGATGAAGGTACTCCGACTGAACCTTTGGTATTTATCCAAAACGGAGAATTACAAAATTTTTACTGCGATCGCACCACCGCTAGTCAACTTAATAGTTTTTCCACTGGTAATGGTTTTCGACCAAGTTTAGGTAGTTATCCCACCCCTGGCTTATTTAATTTCCTCATCCAACCTGGTTCAGGATCACTACCAGAATTAATTGAATTACTCAATGACGGTTTAATTGTAGATCAAATATTGGGTAGTGGAAGCGGAATTTCTGGTGATTTTTCTATCAACGTAGATTTAGGCTATCGTGTCCAAAATGGTGAAGTTATAGGACGTGTAAAAGATACGATGGTGGCAGGTAATGTTTATACTGCACTCAAACAAATAACTCAACTAGGCGACGACGCTGATTGGAATGGTTCGTGTTATACCCCTTCTCTCATTGTGGAAGGACTATCTGTAACTGGTAGAAATCACTGGTAATTGGTCATTTGTTGTCATTTGTCATTGCATTGGTTATTCTCCCTTGTCCCCTTGTCCCCGTTTCTCGCTCTCCATTACTACTTCTTAAGTGTAAAAAAGAATGTAGTACCCACGCCTAACTCTGATTCTACCCAAACTTCTCCGCCATACATTTCTACAATTTTTTTAACTATGGCTAATCCAATACCAGTACTCTCTAAGTTTTTGTTATCAGATAGTTTTTGAAATATTTTAAATATGCGCTCAAAATGCTCTTTTTCAATACCAGGACCATTGTCTTTAACACTAATTTGCCAATACCCATTCTTTTCAGTACAAGCGATTGTAATCTTGCCCTGGGGTTTATCAATGAATTTAATAGCATTACTCAATAAATTTTGAAAAACTTGTTCTATACGAGTTTTTTCACCAGAAACTATAGGTAATTCATTAGTTATATTTATTTGAATGTTTTCTATTGGTTCAAGTAATTCAGTTACTTCTGTGACGACATCATTTAAATTTACTTGCCTGATTTCTTCTTTAATGCGTCCAATTCGTGAGTATTGTAATATTGCATCAATTAAACTATATATTTTTTTAACTCTAGCAATTAGCAAATTAATTAATTGCTTTCCTTCATCGTCCAACTTGTCTGCATAATCAGATACTAACCATTCTGATAATGAGCTAATTCCCCTGAGTGGTGCTTTTAAATCATGGGAGACTATATAGGCAAAATCGTTTAATTCTTGATTAGTACTTTCTAATTCTTTTAATAACAATGCCATTTTTTCTTGAGACTGCTGACGTTGAATCACTTCTTGCTGGAGTAATTCATTCGTTTTGGCAAGTTCTGCTGTGCGCTGTTCCACTAATTCTTCTAAATTTTCTTTGTATTCGCGTAACTCTTGTTCTACTCGTTTACGTTCTATAATTTCTATTTGTAAAGCGTTATTTGCTGTTTCTAGTTGCGCTGGGCTAGGCAGAGCTAGTGCTTGAGGTACTAAAGGTATTAAGGTTAAAGCAGTATAAAAAGAAACTATAGCCGTGATAGCTTTAATACCGCCTGATAACCAATAGTCAGGATGCCACAGCGTCCATACTTCCATAATATGGGTAGTGCCACAAGAGATAATAAAAGCTCCAAACAAGAAAAAAACATTCTTGAATGGCACATCTTCTCTTTTACGGACAAAATAAATCAGCGTCAGTGGAATTGAGTAATAAGACAGGGCAATGAACGAATCTGCTAAGATATGTAGCCATAGTAACTGCGGCATCCATAGGTAACAATGACCATGTGGGATAAAATTTCCGCTATAAAAAAAGCTACTCACAAAATCCACAATCAAATCTCCGATACATTTGAATTTCAGTACCATATAAAAAGTGATAGCTCATCTATTTTAGGAAACATTTTTTGTCAAAATAAACAAGTTAATGTGAAAAAATATATTTCGCATAATGACTGTTTGGGTTAGTGGTTAGTAGTAATTGATAACCCTTAACCCTTGACCTTTGACCCTTGACTATTAATTATTGACTAATGACTATTGACTTTCTCAGTCACCTTAACGTCAGTCAACGCCGCGCCGTTGAACACTTTTGTGGCCCTTTGCTAGTTGTTGCTGGTGCAGGTTCGGGTAAAACACGAGCGCTGACTTATCGCATTGCTAATCTGATTTTGCAACATCGTGTCGATCCTGAAAATATCCTAGCAGTGACTTTCACTAACAAAGCTGCACGGGAAATGAAAGACCGGATTCAGAAGTTATTTGCTGAACAGTTGGCGATCGCAGAATTTGGTGAACGTTTTGATCTACTGCCAGAATACGATCAAGTCAAGTTAAAATCGCGAGTTTGGCGCACTTATGTCAAAGATTTGTGGTGCGGTACTTTCCACAGTTTATTTTCTCGGATTCTCCGCTTTGATATCGAAAAATATCAAGATGAAAAAGGGCGACGTTGGAATCGTAATTTTTCTATTTTTGATGAATCCGACGCCCAGAGTCTAGTAAAAGAAATCGTTACAAAACAATTAAACCTGGACGATAAAAAATTTGAACCGCGTTCAGTACGCTACGCCATTAGTAATGCCAAAAATAAAGGTTTATCACCTCAGGATTTTGAGAGAGAACAGCCAAATTATCGGGGAAGAGTAATATCTGAAGTTTACAGTAAATATCAAGACAGACTGGCAGAAAATAATGCGCTCGATTTTGATGATTTGATTCTTGTACCTGTAAAATTATTTCAGCAAAACGAACAGGTATTAGGTTATTGGCATCGCAAATTTCACCATATATTAGTAGATGAATATCAAGACACTAATCGGACTCAATATGATTTGATTCGGTTATTGGTTACGCATGGTGAGACAAATAAAAATAATTGGGATTGGAGCGATCGCTCAGTTTTTGTTGTCGGTGATGCTGACCAATCGATCTATTCTTTTAGAATGGCTGACTTTACGATTTTGCTAGAGTTTCAGCAAGACTTTGGCGATGGTTTGCCGGATGATGACACCAGGACAATGGTAAAATTAGAAGAGAATTATCGCTCCTGTGAAAATATTCTCCAAGCTGCGAACGAACTGATAGAAAATAATACCCAACGCATTGATAAAATTCTTCGCGCCACCAGAGGCGCAGGCGAACAGATTTATTTTTTCAAAGCTGACGATGAAATCGCCGAAGCCGAATTTGTGATCAATCAAATTCGCAATTTAGAAAGAGAAAACCCAGAATTAGATTGGGGAAGCTTTGCGATTCTTTATCGTACTAATGCTCAATCTCGCCCCTTTGAGGATCTTTTAGTCCGCGCCCAAATTCCCTACACTGTTGTTGGCGGTTTAAAGTTTTATGACCGCAAAGAAATTAAAGATGTACTCGCCTATTTAAGAGCGATCGCTAACCCCGCTGACACACTCAGTTTATTACGAGTAATTAACACTCCTCGCCGGGGAATCGGTAAAGCGACGATAGATAACTTAGTCGGTGCTGCTCAACAATTAGGCACAACTTTGTGGGAAATACTGAGCGACGAAACATCAGTTAATACTTTAGCTGGACGTTCTGCAAAATCTGTCAATAACTTCGCAGCCATGATTAGTCGTTGGCAAGCAGAACTAGCAAACATGCCAGCCTCAGATATTTTACAAGGTATATTAGAAGACTCTGGTTATGTACAAGACTTGATGAACCAGGGAACAGACGAAGCAGAAGACAGAGTCGAAAACGTCCAGGAATTATTAAACGCCGTACTGCAATTTCAAGAAGAAAACGAAGAAGTTTCCTTGGGAGATTTCCTCGCCAGTGCAGCTTTGAGTTCCGATTTAGATAATCTCAAAGAAGGACAAAAAGCCGTTTCCTTGATGACTCTCCACGCATCCAAAGGCTTAGAGTTTCCTGTGGTGTATATGGTGGGGTTAGAACAGGGGCTATTTCCTAACTACCGTTCGATGAACGATCCCTCAGCTTTGGAAGAAGAACGCCGTTTGTGTTACGTGGGGATTACTCGCGCCCAAGAAAGATTATTTATTTCCCACGCGCGGGAACGTCGTCTTTATGGTAGTCGAGAACCAGCAGTGCGATCGCAATTCCTCGACGAATTACCCGAAGAATTATTAGTTACTCATCGTCCTGGTAGAGTTGCTTACACAAAAGCAGCTAGTGGGAGTGTGCCACAACGAGGAAGTAAAGCCAAACAAAGCATTGTAGAAAATTGGCAAGTAGGCGATCGCGTCCTACACAAAATCTTTGGTGAAGGTGAAATTACACACGTATTTGGTTCAGATAAAAAAGTTTCTGTAGCAATTAAATTTGATCACCTTGGTCAAAAAATTATCGATCCTCAAGTTGCACAGTTGCAACGAATGGATTAGCGAGTTATACCAATTTGAAAAAAGAATTCGACAAATAGACCATCTGTAGAGACGCGATTAATCGCGTCTTTAGCCAAGGATGTGTTGGAATCATGAATTGAATTGGTATTAGAGAGAGTAAATTACTGAAACGAGAAAGTATTTAAATTAAATGAAAAAACAAACTGCGGTTTGCTTATTGATTGACTTAATTTATTTTCCTGATGCAGTAATCAGTTATGGTGATCGTGAGGACAGGCGATCGCCAAGCATAACAAAATCAATTCTCTAAAATCCTGCTATAAATCAATCTCTGCTTCCTATGTATGTGCTTCCCTCTTCGGATAATCTACCTTATGGGAACGCCTAAGAGCAGTATTATTAATAGATTGATTCTGTTATAAAAAAGATTTTGTGAATATTAATTATTATAAAAAGACTCACATCTTTGCAAAGTGTTCCTGCAATAAATCGTGAATAAAATGATAGCGTCCACCAACTTGTTGAATTAATTTTAGCTTATCTGCATAACTAAGGAAATAAGCATAATTCCAAGGAATTGAACCGTTGCGCCATAGGATTAGGCGTAAGGCAAAGTGTTGAATAACAGGAATACCAGCAAAAATAATACCGAAGAATAACCCAAAACTAAGCCCTGTTATTATAATCTTAGACTGAGAAACAGTAATACCTTGATCATACAAAAACGATGTCATAAATAACATAGAAATTGGCAAGAAAATAATCGCAACAATAACAGTGTATTTAGCTGATTCTTTAATGCCTTGATTAGGATAACTGTTTATTTTTAATTTATTAATCTTAGGTAAAATAATTCTTTTGTTTAAATAAGAGCTATTAATAACCTTATCTAATGAGATATTTATTATTCCTAAATCTATCTTGTTAATCTGCTTAATAATTATTTGAAAACATCGGCAAACAACAACTCCAATAATTAATCCAACACTTAACTTAAAAATCAAACTAATAGTTATAGCAACAATAAATCCAATAATTACTCCAACAATATCGAATGAAAGTTCTAAGTTATTATTGGGTTGGATCTCATCAGAAAAGCTAAAAAATAGTCCACTAATTACTCCAATTACTAGTCCACTAATTGACCCAGTTACTAGTCCGCTAATTAACCCAATCATCAATCCACTAATTATTCCAACTATCAACCTATACAGTTTTCTGTGTCCATTATTTTTTAAATGATCAGGCTGAATTTTCTCAATAAAAAAATCTTTTCTATTTTGACAAGACAAATTTTCTGCTAACCACTTCAACCATTTTTTAGTATATTCATCTTTCCAATGATTATGTTTGTTTTCTGATTTTTTACTTTCCAAACATTTTTTAATATAAGCATCAAATAAATCTTTACGACGTTCATTTTGGTAAGCTTGCGGTTGATTTCTAGGATTTAGATATTTATTTTGAGGTAAACCTCCTAGATAAGCAATTGGAATGAGATGTAAAAACAGTGGTGTCTTTGCTAATTCTCCTAAACCATTGGGATCATTTTGAATAAGTTGCCAAATCTTCCACCATTCAGAGTTGCGTCCCATGACTTGCCGCAAGTAGTCTTTAATTTGATCTGCTTTGAGTGGCTGTAAAAAAATTGTTCCGCGCAACTGTCCCAACTTGACTCCACATTCGTCATACTCTTCTTCACGACAGCAGACAGCCAAAGGTAAATTATATTTTTCTTTAAGGAACTCGTTAATTTGTTCAATACACTTCTCTTGACCGGATAACCCTAATTCATCTAAACCATCTAGCAATGGTATTAGTTGACTTTTCTCCAACCACTGACTACTAATTTTTTCTGGTACATTGTAGCGGGACTTGAGATCAGCTATTAGCCAATTACCTATTGTCTGTTTATCATCCCAGCTAGAAAGTTCAAATAGCATTGGAATAGGTTTGTTAGGATCATCTTTAGCATTTTTAATTAAACTTTGTGCTAGCTCCAGCAGTAGTGTGGTTTTTCCTGAACCTGGTGCGCCTAAAATCATCAATCTTTCATCAGCTTCTTCTTCAAAAGTCTCAATGATTGGCTGCCCAGGATCTAGAAATGTGTTTCGCCTGTTAAGCAGAGTCAACAAGCGTTGCGGTTGGATAAATTGATTGGATTGAGATAGATAATTGTCATTTAGGGTAAGTTGATTTTGTGATCGTCTTTCTTGCGAAACTTGAATAATTTTGTCATGGTGCAGCGAGTCACGTAGTCTTTGTTTTACATAACTTTCCATCACCCTCAATAATGCTTGTCGCCAATCATCCGAAGTTTTTTCAAGATTATAATCATGCCTGGTTCTGAACAAATATAGTACTGTTACCAGTGAGAAGCTGTAGCCAATGCTCAAAGTCCACAATACTTTCTGTATCCAGTCAGTATTTGGTTGATTTGTTGCGGTACTGGATAAAACGCCGACATATAATGTTAGTACTGCGCTTACCACTGCTAGCCCAATAACTAATAAATTTTCCGATACAGGCTTTTTCTTGTCAAATGCATTAGTTAGTAGCGCCCCAACAACAGTAAGGATGGCGAGCAGTAAAGATAATAATATTTTGATTTGTTCTGGTGTCATAGTTATAGAAATCAAATGTTGATGGCTAGAGAAAAGTCTTAATTGCCACTTAAGTCACATCGCCATTGACTAGCTATGTATTAGAAAAACAAAATCTATGCCTAGACACTCTAAAATAGCCAGAGCATCTCAAAAGAATCTCTAAATCAATTCTCATCTTTAATTAAATTCAAAATTATTCAGTCAATTCCAGAATTATGACTCAACCTTTCTTTCTCGTTGGTGTTCTATACTGTGGGAAATCAATGTATATCTATAAGGAACATTACTTGAATCTTGCTAAGTATACTGAGAAAGAAACCTTTGTATAGCAAGCTTCTAGCCAGCTTGTTTTTTCAAAAATTAAATAGGAGTCCTATATCAGCATCTTGGTAATTTAATAATCTTTACCCTCTAACCGATTCACAACTTTCACTGATAAACTTGAAATTTCCGCCTTGCCAAATAATCAGCGCCTATGGTGCATATAAAAAGGGTTGAACTTACCAATTTTAAATCCTTCGGTGGCACTACCTCTGTCCCTCTGCTATCGGGGTTTACTGTTGTTTCTGGGCCAAATGGTTCCGGGAAATCGAATATTCTCGATTCGCTGCTATTTTGCTTAGGACTCGCCAGTTCTAAGGGAATGCGTGCTGACCGCTTACCTGATCTTGTCAACACGACTCAAACTAGCAAGTCTCGTGCTGCTGTGGAAGCAATTGTGACGGTGACGTTTGATTTATCTGATCATGAACAAGATGAATTTTTAGAAATGGAACCGATTGTTTCCACTGTCGAAGTTGATACTTTCGACGACGAACTGGAGGAAACAGAACAAGTAGAACAGGAAGCAGAGCAAACAGAAGACGAAAAAAATCGCAAACAAAAAATCCGCGCTGTAGCTGGTGGAGAGTGGAGTGTCACTCGGAGGTTACGTGTCACTCCCCAAGGAACTTATACATCAAACTATTACATTAACGGAATCTCTAGTACTCTCACAGAGTTACACGAAGAATTAGAACGTCTACGCGTTTATCCCGAAGGTTACAACGTCGTTTTGCAAGGGGACGTCACCAGCATTATTTCTATGAATGCGCGGGAAAGGCGGGAAATTATTGATGAGTTGGCAGGGGTAGCATCCTTTGACCGTAAAATTAATCAAGCGAAAGATACTCTGGAAGAAGTTCGGGAAAAAGAAGACAGTTGTCGGATTATTGAAACCGAATTAACCGCACAGTGCGATCGCCTCTCTCAAGATAAAGCCAAAGCTGAAAAATACCAAAAACTCCGGACTGAATATCTCGAAAAACAAAAGTGGGAGGCGGTTTTATCTTGGCGTACTCTGCAAAATCATCAAGAAAAATTAGCAAACCAAATTCAAGCAGGCGATCGCACTTCCACGGAACTTACCGAACAACTCACTCACCTTAACACCCAAATTAGCCAAAAAAATCTTGAACTTGAGCAACTTAACGCCCGTGTGAAAGCATTGGGAGAAGAAGAACTGTTAGCAGTACAAGCAATTCTGGCAAACCAAGAAGCGGAACGTAAACAACTCCAGCGTCAACAAACTGAACTCGAAACAGCATCCCAAGAAACAACCAAGCGTTTAACTCAAACTCAGCAAGAAATTCAACAACATCAACAAACTATAGAACAACTGGTGCAACAACAAAATGTAGAGACGCGCCAGGTTGCGTCTCTACAACATGAACGTGACGCAGTTCAACAAGAATTAGAAAATTCTCGCCAAGCAGCAGCAGAAATTGCTTCTGCTTCGGAAGCGTGGGTACAACAACAAACTGCACTCAATCGCCAAATTGAAACTTTACTCCAAACCGTCGAACCCCAACGCACCGAACAAGCGCAGTTAAGGGAACGAAACAACCAACTACAGCAGCAAATTCAAGAACAAACCCAGTTAATTCAAACAGTAGAACCGCAACTTGCAGAAAAACAAACTGAGTGTAGTCGCCTAGAAACTGAATTTAATTCCTCTAGCGAACCGATTCAAACATTAGCGGAAAATCTCACCGCTACAGAACAAGAATTACAAATCCAACAGGAAACCCAAAAGCGCCTTTTACAAGAACAGCGCGAAAAACAACGTCAGTTGGATAAATTAGAAGCACAAGCGCAAGCACAGCAAGAAGTCCAAGGCACTGGTGCGAGTAAAGTCATTTTACAATCAGGAATGTCTGGGATTTGTGGACTGGTTGTGAAGTTAGGACGAGTGGAACCACGTTTTCAACTCGCTTTAGAAATTGCTGCTGGTGCAAGGTTGGGACATATTGTGGTGGAAAATGATGCTATCGCCGCAGCTGGAATTGAGTTATTAAAGCAAAGACGGGCGGGGAGAGCAACCTTTTTACCGTTAAACAAAATTCAAGCACCCAGGTTTACACCCGACGCCACCCTGCGCTTGGCTCAAGGTTTTATTGGTTATGCTGTAAACTTGGTAGAGTGTGCGCCGCGTTATCGCGATGTGTTCGCTTATGTTTTTGGCAATACAGTCGTGTTTTCCACCTTAGAAAACGCGCGGAAAAATTTGGGACTCTACCGGATTGTCACCCTCGAAGGCGAATTGTTAGAAACTAGCGGCGCGATGACTGGTGGTAGCGTTTTCCAGCGTTCGGCGTTACGCTTTGGTAGTGGTGAAACGGCGGAATCCGATGAAGTAATTGCACTGAAAAAGCGATTGGAAGATATTGAAAGAATTTTAGAACGTTGTACCGAAGCGATCGCATCCCTTTCAACTCGCGCTAAACAACTTTCCCAAGAATTGACAGAAGCACGTCAAACACGGCGCGAACAGCAATTACAGCTAGAACAGTTACAAAAAGAAATCAAAACCCTGACTTCGCAGTTAGAAACCACGCGATCGCAACTTAGCCAAAATACCGAAAAATTAACTTCTGCTCAATCACGTTTGGAAATATTGGATCGGGATTTACCTGAGCAAGAGCAACAATTACAACAATTACGCCACGCACTCGCCGAGTTGGAAGCCTCCCAAACTCCCCAGGAATGGCAGCAAATCCAAGCTGTAATTAAAGAACAAGAGCAACAATTACAACAACGTGATCAAGCCTTACGGTCAGCAGAACAAAACCTCAAAAACCTAGAAAATCAGCAACAGCGCTTACAGGAGAAAATCCAAGAATCCGAACAACGTATTATTGAATACCAAACCCAACAAACCTCTTGTAGAGACGCGATGAATCGCGTCTTCACCGAAATCACCACCACAGACGAACAAATCTCCCAAACCCGCCAGCGCTTGACTGAAATGGAAGCGAATTTAGGAGAAGAAAAACAAAAACGCGATCGCACCGAACAGGAATTGCGTGCTGACACCCAGCGTCAACAACAACTAGAGTGGGAAATTCAAAAACTGCAAGAAACCCAACAAACACGCCGGGAAGAACTCGCCAACATCCAAGCACAACTGCAAACAGTGGTGGCTGACTTACCATCACCGTTACCAGAAGTACCAGATAAAGTCGATTTAGAAGACTTACAAAAAGAATTGCGATCGCTTGCCAAACGCCTCCAAGCAATGGAACCTGTTAACATGCTGGCGTTAGAACAATACGAACGTACGCAAAAACGGTTAGAAGAACTCAGCCAAAAATTGCAGACATTGGAAGCAGAACGCACCGAATTATTGTTACGAATTGAAAACTTTACCACACTCCGCCAACGTGCTTTTAAAGAAGCATTCGACGCCGTGAATGAAAACTTTAAATCTATTTTTGCCACCCTTTCTGAAGGTGACGGCTATTTACAACTCGACAATCCCGAAGATCCTTTTAGCAGTGGCTTGAATTTAGTCGCACACCCCAAAGGTAAACCAGTACAGCGTCTTGCTTCCATGTCTGGGGGAGAAAAATCTCTCACCGCCTTAAGCTTTATTTTTGCCCTCCAAAGATATCGTCCCTCGCCATTTTATGCCTTTGATGAAGTAGATATGTTTCTCGATGGGGCAAACGTGGAACGATTAGCTAAAATGATTAAACAACAGGCGCAACAAGCACAATTTATAGTTGTGAGTTTGCGTCGCCCGATGATAGAATCAGCCGAACGCACAATTGGCGTTACTCAAGCCAGAGGTGCTTTTACTCAAGTGTTGGGTATTAAGTTACAATCGTCTAATACGTCTGCTTGAGTTTTTGTTAATAATAGTGTATAGATAACCGGATTCGAGATCAGGACTCGGTATAGAATGACCTCTGAACAAATAATTAGGCGTTCCGATATTTTAAATACCCAGGTGATTACCCGTGACAACGGTAAACGGCTAGGCATAGTCAGTCAAGTCTGGGTGGATGTAGATCAGCGAGAGGTTGTGGCTCTTGGCTTACGAGACAGCCTGATCTCCGTGTCTGGCATACCCCGCTATATGTACCTCAACAACATCAACCAAATCGGGGATGTAATTTTGGTTGATAACGAGGATGTCATCGAAGACATTGAGGTTGAGGCTTTCAGCAACCTGATAAATTGGGAAGTAATTACAGAAACAGGTGAAGTCTTAGGAAAAGTCCGGGGCTTCAAGTTCAACGGCGAGACCGGGAAAATATATTCTATCACCATCGCCTCTTTAGGACTACCCCAAATTCCTGATTCTTTCCTCAGTACCTACGAACTGTCAATCGAAGAAATCGTCAGCACAGGCCCCAACAGATTAATTGTCTTCGAGGGTGCAGAAGAACGAGTAACTCAATTAACAGTTGGTATTTTAGAGCGCCTTGGTATCGGTAGAGCGCCTTGGGAGCGCGAAGACGTCGAAGATTACAACTACGCGCCGCGTCAAGTCGCACCTTCCAACCAACTACCAAGCGGAGTCCCCATTGAACCAATTAAACCCAAGATTCGCACACCCGAACCTGTAGCACAACAGGAATGGGACGAAGACTATTACGAAGAAGAACGCCCCCAACGGCGGGTAATGGAAGCACGAGCCTACGAGTCCATCCGCTACGAAGAAGAAGAGGAAGAAGACAACTGGAGTGAAGCCACGGGTAAAGATAGGTACGAAGCCCAACCCTACGAACCACCCCAACCTTACACCAGTAAATCATCATATACAGAAGAATATGATGATTACGACGATGACCTGAAGCGCGACGCTTGGGACGACGAACCACCACAGCCGGTGAACATTCCTAAGAAAGTCAAAGAGAAAATGCCAGAGTACGAAGAAGAGGGCGGCTATTGAATCAGTTAACAGTGATCAGTTATCAGTGATCAAGGGTTAATAATCTGCAAGATACAGATCCCCGACTTTTCTCAAGATACAGCTGGCGAATAGGGGGTATGACCCCCTAATACAGATCAAGAAGTGAAATCAGAAGATACAGCTAGTTGAGAATCTAGTGACATCTCATTTGCTCATATGACACTGCATCCCTTACCAGAATGGGAAATCCCGGAACAAACAGCACAAATAGCGCGTGCATCCTTCCCAAAAGGAAATATGTACATGAAAATGTACGATGAATTGGGAGTGTTGTACCAAGACGTTGAGTTTGCGGGTCTATTCCCAGCAAAGTGTGGACAATCAGCAATGTCTCCAGGGAAATTAGCATTAATCACAGTAATGCAATTTTGTGAAGGATTGAGTGACAGGCAAGCGGCAGATGCAGTACGCAGTCGAATAGATTGGAAATATGCACTTGGGTTAGAGTTAACAGATTCAGGGTTTGATTGTAGTGTATTGAGTGAGTTTCGCAACAGATTATGCGAGCATGACCTAGAAAATAAATTGCTAGATTTAATGCTAGTGAAGTTCCAAGAAAAGAAACTGATCAAGAATCGCTCTAAACAGCGAACAGATTCAACACAAGTAATAGCGGCAATCCGACAATTAAATCGTTTGGAATTGGTAGGAGAAACATTAAGAGCAGCACTCAACTCTATCGCTTTCGTAGAACCAGAATGGTTAAGAGCAATGATTAGTGATGAGTGGTTTGAGCGATACAGTTGGCGATTTGATAATTACCGCTTACCAAAAAATAAAAAAGAGCGAGAAGAACTGGCATTAAAAATAGGATTTGATGGGCATTATCTATTACATCAAATTTGGTTTGGCAATCATGAGAAAGTTGGTTTATGTCAACTTGAGAGTGTGGAAATATTAAGACAGGTGTGGATGCAACAGTACACATTTGACCGGAGTGGATTAGTCTGGAGAAACGCAGAGCAGACAGGATTAACACCTCATTCAATCTGTATTGTATCCCCCTATGATATTGAAGCTCGTAATAGTACTAAGCGTGAGATAAATTGGACAGGATATAAAGTACATCTGAGTGAAACTTGTGATGATTCCACCCCAAATTTGATTACAAATGTAGAAACAACTTCTTCTACAACCCCCGATGGAGAAATCACATCTATTATTCATCAAAAGTTGGCAAACAAAGACTTGTTACCACAGGAGCATTATGTAGATGCCGCTTATGTAGATGCCTACCAATTAGTTGAAAGTCATCAGGTTCATCAAGTTTCACTCATTGGACCAGTGGCGATTGATACCAGTTGGCAGGCAAACTTAAAAACAGGTTTTGATATTAGTGCATTTATCATTAATTGGGAGCAACAAATTGCCATATGTCCACAAGGCAATTTCAGTCGTCTGTGGCGAAAAGCTCGTGACTGTAATCAAAATCCTTTAATTGAAGTTGTCTTTGACCGTAAGACTTGTGCTAGTTGTCCGGTGCGGATTAATTGTACTTCTTCTAGTACTGCTGCCAGAAAGATTAAGTTGCGACCTCGTGAAGAATTTCAGGCACTCCAACAACGTCGTCACCAACAACAAACTTCAGAGTTTGAGCAGAAATATGCTCTTCGTGCTGGTGTTGAGGGTACTATTTCCCAAGCTGTTCGTAGATTTGATTTGCGCCGCACCCGATATTTTGGTCTGGCAAAAACACATTTACAACAGATTGCTACTGCTTGTGCGATCAATTTAAGTCGCTTTTTTGCTTGGTCTAATCATCTTACTCCCGCTCACACTCGCACTAGCTCTTTTGCTAGATTACGTGTTCATGCTGCTTAATTAACAATTTATTTTTTCTCACCCTTGCACCGTCCTGGCACACTTGCTTGTGCTTTGGTCGTCAATTTTTATGCTTAAAAAGTGCAGTAGAGTACTGCACTTTTTGAGCTAGCCTATCCCACGTGAAGTTTTTCTCAATCTGTTTTCTCTTGAGGGGTCTTACCCCCTATTCGCCAGCTGTATCTTAAAAAAGTCGGGGATCTTTTAATGAGGGGTTATTTTGAAAGTTCGTAGTCAGCACTTTAGTGCTTATGGTGTAATGTATTTTTCTTGGAGTCTTAGTGGTTAAAAAATAGATTTTGAACCACCAAGGCACAAAGACATCAAGGTGAACTGATAACTGATAACTGATAACTGATATAAAAATCTCTATCACCTGTAATACCATTGCTGGTATTGTGAAAGCGGCAAGACCAAAGCAAAAGTAAAACAATGGAAATCGCTACAACCACAGTACCCCGTTGGTTCGTTCGCAGAGATATTGATGGTTTATTTGGACTGGCACTTGATAATTTTATTCAAATTTTATTGATTGTTAATTTATGTCAAACAGTGCTTGGCTTTCCTGCGTCGTTAGTCTACGGGCGCATTTTGCCAGGAGTTGCTTTAAGTTTGATTGTTGGTAACTTCTATTACGCATGGTTAGCCAAAGAGCAAGGCAAACGTGAGCAGCGAGACGATATTACTGCTTTGCCCTATGGAATTAACACCGTCAGCCTTTTTGCCTATATTTTTCTGGTCATGTTGCCTGTAAGATTAGCGGCAATTTCTGGTGGTGCATCCAGTGAACAAGCTGCTGAATTGGCTTGGCAAGCAGGACTTGTGGCTTGCTTTGGTTCCGGTTTAATAGAATTTGCTGGGGCTTGGGTAGGAGAGCCAATGCGCCGTCTCGCTCCCCGCGCAGCACTGCTTTCCACTTTGGGCGGTATTGCGCTCACTTTTATTGCCATTGGTTTTTTATTTCGTACTTTTGCTAATCCTGTAGTCGGCTTGGTGCCTCTTGGTGTAATTCTGCTGACTTATTTTGGGCGAGTGCGATTTGGCATACCCGGTGGCTTGTTAGCTGTTGTCTTAGGAATTGCCCTTGCTTGGGGAACAGGTTTGCTAAGTTGGGATCATGCCAAGTTTACCGCTACCCTGCAACCAATTGGACTTTATTTACCAGGTTTGTGGCTGGGGAAATTGTGGAGCAGTCGTTCAATCTTGCTCGAATATTTCAGCATCATTCTACCAATGGGGTTATTTAATCTTGTCGGCAGTCTCCAGAATTTAGAAAGTGCGGAAGCTGCGGGTGATGCTTATCCAGCTGCTCCTTGTCTGGCGGCAAATGGTATTGGTACGTTAGTTGCTGCTATTTGTGGCTCCTGTTTTCCAACTACTATTTATATTGGTCACCCTGGCTGGAAAGCTTTGGGAGCAAGAGTGGGCTACTCTATCCTCAACGGCATAATTATGGGCTTGCTCTGCCTAACTGGAACTGTAGCAATGCTGGCTTACTTTGTCCCGATTGAAGCCGGAATGGCAATTGTGTTGTGGATTGGGATTGTGATTGTAGCTCAAAGCTTTACAGCCACTCCATCGCACCATGCACCTGCTGTGGTTGTTGGTCTATTACCGGGGATTGCTGGTTGGGGTGCTTTAATTGCCAAAAATGCACTCCGGGCAGCAGGTTTGGGTACGCCGGAAAAACCTTTTACACCAGCCTTGATTGAGCAGTTTAAGTTGAGCGATACATACATTGATGGGGCTTTTGCTCTTGAGCAGGGGTTTATTTTTTCCGCCATGATTTTAGCTGGCATGACAGTTTACATTATTGAGCGCAAGTTTCGTCAAGCTGCCTATTGGTCTATGCTCGCTGCTGTCATCTCCTGGGTTGGGTTAATGCACAGTTATCGTTGGACTGTCGCAGATACAGTTGTGAATTTAGGGACTGGAACTGGCACACCTTGGGCTATTGGCTATATAATGCTTGCGATTCTCTTGTTCTATGTCGATTGGCAAGAAAGACGTAGGCTAAAAACTTTGTAGACGAGTGTTTGATCTCCGTCAACGAGTCTTTGATACTCGTCCATGAGTGTTTGATCTCCGTCAACGAGTGTTTAATACTCGTCTACGAGTATTTGATCTCCGTTCACGAGTGTTTAATACTCGTCCACGAGTATTTGATCTCCGTTCACGAGTCTTTAATACTCAGAACCTCGACTTTTCTAAAAAGTTGGGGGGCTTTCAATCAGGGTAGTTTTGAGACTTTTTATTGTTCTGAGTAAATTGCTCAAAACGCAAATAATTTTTGTGAAATATCTAACTTTTTAATAACCTTTTTTAGCTCCGGTTTTACCGTTTTCCATAGCTCAGAATCTGCATCTTCAAGTATTACAGCCATAGAGTCGAGATTGTTAGCCGCTAATTGTTTATTAGTTGGAGGTAGTTTGCTCGGTTCTTTAGTTTGAACATATTTCTGAGCAGTTGTTAGATAACTGACTAGTTCCTTTTTTTTGTCCAGTAATATTGCAGATTTATCCACTAAAGACTTAATATTTACTAAAGGTTGAATTACATTATTTTCCCATTCTTCTCGATCTTGAGGAACTCTTAACTCTGATTGTCGAATATTATGCATCTGAGAACTATCCTCAAACTCTACATCAAATCGGTATCTTTCCTCTAATAAGATAGGTACATAAGGTGAAGAGTATTTTTTAATTATTTTGCATTTACTATTATTATGCTTATTATCCCATCTGTTACTTTTAAAAATTGCACTGTCTCCAACTTCAAAACCAGACATAAGCTACACCCTAGATTTTGAACTCAGCGTTGTAGAAGTTACCTTCTAATATCTTTATTGGGGTAGCTAAACACATTTATGCACAATTTAGCATTTTGAATCCTTTATACCTCTGGTTCAATTGCCAAAGCTTCTCTATCTTTGCTTGTGCTAATTCTTTGTGTCTTAGTGTCTTGGTGTTGAAAAAACAATATTTGAAACACCAAGACACTAAGACACCAAGAAATTTTTATTACACCTTGAAACGTCTGGTCTTATACTCCCGTGCCTGTCTACTACGATATGCTATCAGCATTAGTGTTCAACCTCCCCAAGGACTCTACAATCAGTAACTCATCCCCCAGCTATTACTATGAAGGTATTTGTCCTCAAACTGGCGAATTGCTCAAACTCCCCCGCACTCCTGTAGTAGAAGCGATCGCATATAATTTCATGCAATACCTTGCTAGCGATGAGGTTTATTCCCGTGAAGGCAAAATGTACGGGATATTACTGGTAGAAATGGCTGATGGCGAACAACGGATACTCAAAGCTTTTTCTGGGCTATTAAATGGTTGTAGTGTGGTTGCGGGCTGGGTTCCAGCGATTCCTGGACGAGATGAGGTTGCTGTTGATGAAGCTCGGACGTTGGCTGATTTGGATACTATTAAGCAGGAACTAATTACCCTCAAGCAACTTCCCGCACGACAGCAATACGAAAAATTATCTCATGAGTTTGAACAGCAACTACAACAAATGAGCGATCGCCACAAAGATCGCAAGCAGCAACGCCACACCCAACGTCAAGTACTTAGCGAAACTCTCACAGGAGAAGCACTGACAACAGCCTTAGAACAACTTGAAGCAGAAAGTCGTCGAGATGGAATTGAACGACGAAAACTCAAGCGCCAACGGGATGAACAATTACAACAACTGAAGCAAATAATTGACATCGCAGATATACGCATTCGGGAATTGAAACAGCAGCGCAAAGAACTATCCCGCCAACTACAAGCACAGATGCACGCCGCTTATTCATTGATGAATTTCTTTGGACAGTCGCGATCGCTACAACAATTAATTCCGGAAGGTTTACCAACTGGTACTGGTGATTGTTGCGCCCCCAAGCTACTCCACTATGCAGCAACGCATAATTTAAAACCATTGGCAATGGCAGAATTTTGGTGGGGGCCGTCCTCTATTAATCAGGATAAAATTCAGGGAGAATTTTACGGAGCTTGTGTCGAACGCTGTCAGCCTTTAATGGGGTTTTTGCTGTCGGGATTGCAACCTAACCCTCCCGAAGAAGTTCCGATTCTCTACGAAGACGAATGGCTGATTGTTGTTAACAAACCTCCAGGATTATTATCAGTACCTGGTCGTTATCGCGATACTCAAGACAGTGTTCTCAGTCGTTTACGCCATTTCTTACCAGATGGAATCGCACTTACTGCTGTACATCGCTTAGATCAAGAAACCTCTGGTATTCTTTTATTGGCACGCGATCGCCAAACTTATCGTCAACTAAGTCAGCAATTTCAACAACGCCAAGTTCACAAAATTTATGAAGCGGTGCTTGCTGGAACTGTAACTACTAACCAAGGTTTAATCGAATTACCACTGTGGGGTGATCCTCACAATCGCCCCTATCAACAAGTAAATTGGCAGTATGGAAAACCTAGTTTGACAAAGTACCAGGTAATTAGCAAACAAGCAAACTACACTCGCCTAGAATTTATCCCCCTCACAGGACGCACCCATCAGTTGCGAGTTCATGCTGCTGATCCAAGAGGACTGGGGATTCCGATTTTAGGCGATCGTCTTTATGGATGTAGTGCAGAGGCGAGTCGGTTACATCTACACGCCAGAGAACTAAGTTTTGATCATCCCCACTTGGGAGAAAAACTGCATTTACAGACAAAAACGCCATTTTAATTTTGAAAAGTTCGTAGTAAGCACTTTAGTGCTTGAATATTTGAGGACTAAAGTCTACACTACGAACTTCAAGCATCAATATTCACTTGCCATTTTTGGCGCACACCATTGACCTATAGGTTCAATTTTTGCTTGTTGCATTAACTCCACAATTTGTGCTTCCTGACATTGATAATTATCCACTAATAACTGCATTGCTTGTGCTTTGGCATCATCAGCAGACACACCAAGTGCGATAATTTCTTCATCTTGATTACCTGTCATTTTCTCAATAGCAATAACACAAACATATTGCGGTTCATTGGATCTAATTTCCTGTACCATTGCTTACCTCTTTAATATTGAAGACTTATCAGTTATCAGTTATCAAATTAAACTTTTAACTGATAACTGTTAACTGTTAACTGATTCATCCCACAAACTTACGACTCTTCAAATAACCGATCGCCTCGATGTAACCGATGTGCCATTTGATAAGTTTGTCCTTGCGATCGCATGGTTGGTGCATGGGCTGCTAAATAGCGGGTTGCGGCAATTAGGACGTGATTGCCTGCCTTTGTGTCGCGTAGTAAACTATACTGACGAAAAGCTGCTTCTATTTCTTGAATCACATGAAAACTGCGGTCTTCGCGCAATAGCATTTTACCTAGTACGGCTAAAAGTCGATTAGGATTGCCACCACCATACAGGTAACGGGCGACTAAAGCGCCTGCTTCATTCACCTGTTGTTGTTGATCAAGTAATTTTGGTAGTTCATCCAGCAATTTTTCTGGGTTGTCTACTGTTTCTTTTGGTTCTGGTAAACGTGCTGGTGGCACATTTAAAAATCGGTTGAGATACACACTCATAGCTGCATCGAAGACACCCCGCAGCAATGATTGGGAAGCTACTCGCCGTAAGCCTTGATGCACTGCATTAGCAAAAGTAAAAGTATGATGGGCTGTATCCCAATCCCCAAAATCATTGTTGGTGTGAAAACGAGCAATTCGCAATGCTGCTGCATAGGCAACAGCGCCTGCTAATTCTGTCTCGGTACAACCAGTTCGCAGTGCTTCTAAAAGTGAGTCAGCGATCGCTTGGGCATCTTCACCTAGAAGGATTGTTACTAATTTTTCACTACTTGACCATGTTCCTTGTTTATCCCGTCCTAATTCTAAGGCTGCTGGGATTTCTGCAAAAGCACGATCTAAAATTGCGACTAAATCCACTGGGTAACGCCAGGAATTCGACTCTTCCATGCGTTCGGCACTGGCATACCCAGCAACTAAGCTAGTCAGAACTGATTCTGCATTCTGCCAATTTGTAGCATCAAGAGCTTCTAAAGCTTTGTTGGTAAAATCCAGAACATGACCGACATCGATATAGCGGTGATCAGTGGCAGCAGTAAACAACATTTCAGCGATTTGCTGTTGGTCAGCACCAGAACGCACCGCCGATACTAAACACCGTTCTGCACCTTCTGCATCACGTACTTCAATAAACTGACGGAACCATCTTTTTAATGTACTTATGTCGGGTGCAGATGTGGGTAAGGGGTGAACTCCAAAATGGGGTGGTTGACCTGCACAATCACGCGCCACAGCAGCCAGTCCGTGATAAAGGGCCCGGGGTCGGTCTTCCGGGTCGAGGTACGGTAGAAGGTTGATCATACAAGTGTGTATTGTCAAACCTGTTCCCCAGCCTGCATTACGGTAACGTACCCCAAAATCCAGTCCTATGCGGAATGGTTCTGCTGGTTCGAGACCTGCATCCAGCAAAGCAATCACCGATTTAGCAATTACCAACGAGATACCCTGTTCTAAACCATCTTGGAGGCGTTGACGCTGGTGAGCTTGGGGATCTGCATGGGGCGCTAAATCTATCCATACCTGATCACCACGAATCTCTACAGGAAAAGCACGTACATCATCAGCCCAAGCGTCAAATGTGCCACCACTCGCCAAGTCAAAACGAGCATGATGCCAGTGACAAGTTAAAATACAATCTTTAACTGTGCCTCGGTGTAAAGGAAAACCCATGTGTGGGCAACGATTATCTATAGCGTAAATTTTATCATTGTGATCAAAGAGTGCGATCGCCTGTCCTTCGACATAAACAATTGCATAAGCGGCGGCTTTGACATCAGCAACCTGAGCAACGCATACATAACGCTCAGTATTTTTCTTTGCTTCCAAAGCTTGACTCATATTGCACCTCCTCCTCGGAAGATGGCAAGTTCTTTCTTTTACTGTAGCTGTTCTCCTACATAAAACGCGCGTAGTAATACTTTGTCAATTTTGTTTTGAGGAGTGATTTTTCTTGTGACTTTACCCATAACTTTGCCGTAAACAACACTATAACCAAAGTCCTGACTAAAAACCTAGTTTTACCTTTCATTTGAGAGATGAGTTAGTTTTGAGAGATTGATAATATGGCAAACAAATTGAAATCAAAAAAGCTGCTTATTATGTCATCTAAAACACGTTTACATGGTACTGATTTAGTAGATTGTGCAAGAGCAAATGCCAAACAGGGAATTGAAATTGCCGCTTATCAATGTGGTTATGGTGATGATTTGAATACCTTTGCACAGGAATTAAGAAAAGCTTGTGAAGAAATGAATTTGCAAGCTAAGGAACTCACTGATCTGATTGTCGATCAGGACTTAGTGCTGAATTTAGGTGAAGGTGAAATTGTCGCCCCTGACACTGATTCACAACTTTAACAGTTATCAGTTATCAGTTATCAGTAGTTATTTTTGATAACTGTTCACTGTTCCCTGTTCAATGCTTTAACATCTGAGCTAAAACATTGCGTGTCATGATTTGAGCATCAGCGTTTAAAACTGAAGGGCGTAATTGGGGAACGTTGTAATCATCAAGTCCCCAACTCCACTGCATAGATCCAGTTGCAAACACTGTTGCCCCAGAATCTGTGTTATATACTGTCATATCTGCATATCGAATCCCGCGCCCGTAACGATAGGGTGAATGAGCAACCCGAATTGTGTTGTAGGGAGCATTACCAAACATGCGATCGACTTCATAACCCAAAAGTCCTTCTAAGCGGATTTGTTTGCTAGATGATTGAAGATTCTTACTGACAGATGCTTGGTTGTGATTTTGCATTAATTGCGTATCGGTAAGTAGCCAACTTGGTGCTGTGTGATTAATGATTATATCCGCGTTGACTTGAAATGTTTGGTACATGACTCCAATCAGAGCATCTTCTGGGAGATTTACAGGCTTTTTGCGCCAAATAGTAGTGACTAAATAATCATTATTTGGATCTTTATCTCTAGCATAGGGATCTAAGGCAGCATTTTCTTTATAAGCAACGATGGTACGGTTAAGACTTCGGGTTGTTTGGCCGGGTTCTAAGCGAATTTGCCAATAACAACTATTGGAGGAAAAAAAGCCTAAACTTACACCAGCATCTCTAGCTGCTTCTACATTTTGCCGCATCTGCCATGACCAATATTCATCATGACCTACGGATAGAAATGCTTTGTGCAATAATAGCATCGGCTTGCCAGTGTAGGGGTCTAAATGATTTTCATGGGTATCAATATCAGTAGAATAGGTGACATCGTAGCCTTGGCGTTCTAACCACCGCACCATGTTGTATTCCCAGCCAGCGCTAGAAGTTCTTCTTTTGGGTTGAAAGTTAGTTAAAAATTCTCCTGCTCCTACTCCATAAGCAGCTGCACGGTTAGGACTTGCAGCATAGGGACGATTAAAAGAAACTTTATATGCTTGTTTACCACGACTGTTCCATCGATATAAGGACATTCCGCCCCAGTTATTATACGCCTGATATGTCGTCACGCTCGATTGAAAAAGGATATCAGAAGAGCGACTGTCATCACGCACAACAAAAATAATGTAGCTTTGTTTACCGCTAATGCCAGCAGTTAGTTTTGCTAAATAAATACCACTTGTCCACAAAGTAGGATTATCTGGATGATCGGGAATTTTTAATACGTAGGGATCTGTCCAATCACATTCGATTAAACCAGTTGTCTGATCTACTATTGGTGGTGGCTGTTTGACTCCTTTGCGCTGAATTACAGGGATGATTTGTCGTCCTCCTGTGTTTCTATACCAACCCATACGAAAAATTTCAATTGTATAAATCGGCTCTTTTGTATTGACAAAAAACTTGATTTCTTCACCACGATTTACACTTGTGAGCGAGGCATAACCTTCTATTTCTCGTTTAGTAGCAGGATTTGTTAGCTGCCAATGGGTTGTACCTGTTTTTAAATTTTCAACGACAATGGGATTTTTACCATGGTGTTTAGGTATATTTATATCAACGGCTTGGTTAGGATTTGGAAAAATCAATAGAGTAAGTATCAAAATTAAAAGTGCTAGCAGTAGCACTTTTATTGTGTAATTTAGCTTTTTTATCAAAACAATTATATTAGCTGTCATTTTGATTACTCAAGTTTGACCAACTTGATTGTGTCATTTTTTTATCAATTAATTTATACCTGTGACCATAAATTTCACTAGATAAAAATGACTATTTTTTTAGTGAACTTTCCTATTTTATAGTGTAAATAAATACAATTAAATTAGAGCGATCGCCTGAGCAATTTCACGCCTTGTACACAGCAAACAGCTTTGTAATAGCACTCATACATTTAAAATCGTTTTTGCCAAACCAAAGTAAATTAATACACCTAAGACATCCACTGCTGTAGTAATAAACGGTGCAGACATCAATGCTGGATCTAAACGCAAGAAGCGAAACAAAAACGGGAGTGCGGAACCGGAAACAGAAGCGAGAACCGAAATTGCTACTAAGCTACTACCAACTGCGATCGCTACTTGTAAATTCTTTTGTAGCAAAAAAGCCCAGATTGTGGCGATCGCACCTAGCATTGCTCCCAGCAACACACCCGCCAAACCTTCCCGAACAACCACTTGCAATGGGCCAAGGGCGCGAATTTCATCAGTATTCATCCCGCGAATCACTACGGTAGAAGATTGAGCGCCAACATTACCACCAGTACCCGTCAACAAGGGAATAAACGCTGCCAGCACCACGACTTTTTGTAAAATATCTTCTTGAGATTTAATAATTGTGCCTGTAATGGTGTTGGTGATCAGCAAGACAAACAACCACACTACCCGTTTGCGAGCAATAGTCAGCAAATTTGACTGAAAATAACTATCGCCATCAGACTGGACACCACCACCCACAGCGTAAATATCCTCGGTGGTTTCCTGTTGGATAATGTCAATTACATCATCAACGGTAATAATACCCACAAGACGATCTTCCCGGTCTACCACAGGGACAGCCAAAAAGTCGTATCTTTGGATTAATCTAGCTACTTCTTCTTGATCTGTGTCTGTATTCACAGACAGCACATCACGAGTCATGATTTCGCCAATAGTTTGTTGTGGTTGAGCTGTTACCAACTCACGCAGCGATAAAATACCAGTTAAGCGCCTGGCTGCATCTGTAACGTAAAGATAGTAAATCATCTCGCTAGCATTGGCGAGGGTGCGAATCCGCTCTAGAGTTTCCCCCGCTGTAAAATTTTCTTTAAGAGAGATCAACTCCTGAGTCATGATTCGCCCAGCAGTACCAGCTTCGTAACCCAAAAGTTGAGCTGTAGATTCTTTTTCTGCGGGACTAAGTTGTTCTAACAGACGCTTGACGATTTTTGCTGGTAACTCATCAAATAACTTGGCTCGATCATCCGGTGACATTTGCTCGACAATCTCACGCACTTCTTGACTTCGGAGTTCCTCAATCAATCGTTCTTGCACAGTGTAATCAAGATATTCGTAGACTTCGATCGCCTCATCTTTAGAAAGTAACCGAAAAGCGATCGCGTGCATTGCTTCTGGTAATCCTTCAATAGCTTCAGCAATATCTACAGGTTGTACAGGTACTAAAATGGCTTTAGCTCCACGCAAGTCCCCAACTTCCAATAAACTTTGTAATTGCGCTCGCACTAAATCTCGCAATTCCCTGCGTGAAAAATCTTGGACAACAGGAGACGTATTGTTTGGAGTTTGCATAATTAAAAATAAAGATAATGCGGTAATCCAATTTGAATCAGGCTACCCCTAGTCGGGGGAAAGTGGGAATGGGAAAAAACAAATTTATGATTTTTTTCTGCTTTGGGCTAGTGTGGATGTCAAGTTTTTATCTAGATTTTTATAGTTTTTTATCCTGGAAGCATTTAACTTGCATATTTTCAGGTTTGACAAAAAGCGTCAATACCTCTAGTTGCGTAAAACAGGGTGTAATTTTTTTTGTAGAGTGTGCTTGCAGGGTTGGGGAGGAGTGTATTAGATGCAAAGCGCTGTATAGTCTCCGTCGTCGAGTGTTTGAACTCCGTCAACGAGTGTTTGAAATAGATAAACGAGTCTTTGAACCCCGTCGGCGAGTCTTTAAAATAGTAAATTTTTACCCTACGGGAACCCTTTGGTGGGAACAGAAGCTGCTGCGCGTCTACGATAAATTAAGCTTTTTGGCGATTTTTGCGTAAGTCCTATTGAAACTAGAACGTTTCCAGTTCTGATTTGAGTAGAGCGATCGCTCTACTCAGCCTACAATTATCGTTAAATGAACGGTATTGGTCTATAGTGGCTGAGGATAAACAATGTTAAATAAGTTAGACTCCCACTCCTCTTTACCAACCATCCAGGAAATTGCCACAAATTTTCGCCTCATAGGTTGGATGAATTTTGGTCTACAGCTAGGACTTCTGGTAGTTTCAGGATTAATTGTATTGTTTGCGATCGCTGATCCTAATTTCAATCTTAAGGCTCAAGATCCGATGTCTTGGTCTGGTCTATTTTGTGCAGTTGTTGGACTTTTGCTCCTTGGGAGCAGTCTTTATTGGGATTGGAAATATACTCGCATTGGCAAAGAGTTAAAGTCAGAAAATCCTGCATTACACCCCAAAAAAGCTGATGTTATTCGTCTTTTGTGGCAAGGATTGACTTTAAATGCAGTTGGCATGATATTAACTTTATTTGGTGTTGAGGCGATTGTTGGTGGGCTTGTAGCGAGATCCCTAACTCAAGTTGAAGGATTGGCGATTTATAACGCTAGTCAATTGATTGAACCACTCGATATGTTTGTCGTACAAGCAAATATTAATACCATCCTGGCTCAATTTGTCGGTCTCATTTCTTCAGCTTGGCTAATTAGTCGGATTAGCTATCATCACCATTGATTGAAGCTGTAATTGCAGCTTTTTGTATACCTGTAAATTAGAGCATCCCATGTGATTTATTTGAGTCGTCTTCAGATGACTTGTGCTGTTTGCTAGGAGTTTAAAACCTTAGCAGTAGAAAAAATAGGGATGCTCTCCATAATTGAAAGTAATTAACATCAAATTCTTGCCACACAGATGAATTTAAAGCTGAAAAATCAATATTTGTTTAAGCTGATCAAAGTTGTATCAACTATTCTGATTACAAGTGCGATCGCTCTAGAATTGGGAAATATTTACGCACTACTGCATAATTTTAAGTTACCAAGCAGCCTGTATCCGATTTTTTGGATGGAGCGTTTTGCTATAACTGCTCACTTAATTGAAGCCGCGATCGCAGCTTTTTATGCATCTGTAAACAATAAGACACCAATCAAATATGGAATTTATACTTTTTTTGTAGGGACAGTTGCTTTACTAGAACTATTTGACAAAGAGGATTGACAATCAGGGAGTTTACTGTACTACCCAAGATATTGAATGCGAAGCAAAAATCATCGACCACCTCCGCAGTTGCAATTTTTTATTCAGACCTTCCCTAAGTATGACTATTAATCTTTCCTTCTGACAGATGAACTGGCTAAGTCAAACCACTATTATATTTGGTGAATCAGGGAAATTCTTGCTTGGGTAGTTGGGAGAGTACTAGGTTATGCGCTGGGAATTTGGTCGTAGAAGTACCAATGTTGAAGATAGACGTGGAAGTCGGGTTTCTGCGCCTGTAGTGGGGGGTGGTATTGGGGCTGTGGTTTTGGCGGTGATTGTTGCTTTATTGGGAGGCGACCCCAGTATCATATTTGATCAAACACAAACACCGAGCGATCGCTCTCCTCAAACGCAACGTCCTGCAACGGAAGATCAGGCGGCTGATTTTGTTTCGGTTGTTCTAGGTGATACAGAAGATACCTGGAGTAATCTGTTTCAGCAAAGTGGAAAGACCTATGTAGAACCGAAGTTAGTGCTTTTTTCAGATGCAGTCAAATCTGCTTGTGGTTTGGCGCGATCGGCAGTTGGCCCCTTCTATTGTCCCGCCGATCAAAAACTCTACATTGATCTCAGTTTTTATCAAGATTTAAAAAATAAATATCAAGCACCAGGTGATTTTGCTCAAGCCTATGTAATTGCTCACGAAGTCGGACATCACGTCCAGAATCTCATGGGAATTTCCAATCGCGTCAGTAGATTGCAGCGTCAAACTAATGAAGTAGAAGCCAATCAACTTTCAGTGCGACAGGAATTACAAGCCGACTGTTTTGCTGGCGTTTGGGCGTACCATGCTAATCAATCGCGCCAAATTCTTGAAGCAGGCGACGTTGAAGAAGCACTCAACGCTGCTAGCGCCATCGGAGACGATCGCTTGCAAAGTCAGTCAAAAGGATATGTCGTTCCAGAGTCTTTTACTCACGGTAGTTCAGCCCAGAGAGTACGATGGTTCAAGCGGGGGATTCAAACAGGTAATCCAGCACAATGTAATACTTTTGCAGTCGCAAATCCTTAGAATTTAATCGAAGAAGACGCAGTGATGCGGTGAGTGGGAGACCCAAAGAAATTATCAAGATATCTCTCCGTGTCCTCATGTCCCCGTGTTCCCGCATTCTCCTCGTGATTAGGCGAAACTTTTAGCGATCGCACTCCAAAAGTTCTTGTCATCAGGCAGTAGTAGAGTTACTTTTTTTTGATAGTCATAATTTAAACATTCGCCTAATCACAAGAATCGATGGTCAGCTCTACCCTGATTGCTACAATCTATGTCAACCCCATGACGGGGAATGATGCCAATGCTGGGTCACGCTTAGTTCCATATAAAACCCTTACCCGTGCTTTAAAAGCAGCCAAAACTGCAATGATTATTCAGCTTGCACCGGGTAATTACAGTAGTGCTAATGGTGAGATTTTTCCTCTGATTGTCCCAGCTGGGGTGATGGTGGTGGGTAACGAAGCCACAAAAGGTCAAGCTATCGTGATTTCTGGAAGTGGAGAGTATCAAAGCGAAAGTTTTGGCCTACAAAACATCACACTGCTATTACTGGATAATGCCAGTCTCATGGGTGTGACTGTAACTAACTCAATCACCAAGGGTACTGGTATCTGGATTGAATCTACAGCACCAACTTTAGCTAATAATAGTTTGATTAAGTGTGGGCGAGAAGGCGTATTTGTTAGTGGTACGGCTAAACCAGCCATTCTCGATAATATATTTGCCGAAAATGGTGCTTCTGGGCTGGTAATGGCACGTAATAGTAAAGGAGAAGTGCTGCGGAATGTTGTGCAAAAAAATGCCATTGGTATCGCTATCAGTGATTTTGCTGCTCCCCTGATTGCAAATAACAAACTATCAGAAAATCAGACTGCGATCGCTCTATCTCGTGATGCACGACCAGTACTACGCCAGAATGTCATCGAAAAAAGTTCCCAAGGTGGTTTGTTAGTAAATGGTAACGCGATCCCTGATTTGGGTAGCACACAAGATCCTGCCGGTAATATATTTCGCGACAATTCTGGCTTTGATGTGCAAAATGCCACATCAGCAAAATTAGTTTCGGCTGGAAACCTGTTAAATCCTGTGGGGATCAAGGGGTTGGTAGAGCTGAGTGCAACTGTTGAAGACACTGCCAAACCAACATCTGTGAACACGAGTTTTGCTGATATGTCGGGGCATTGGGCAGTTGCTTTTGTAGAAGTTTTACTAAATAAAGGCTTAATTAGTGGCTTTGGTGATGGTACGTTTAAGCCAGAAGCCCCAATCACCCGCGCTCAGTATGCTGCTGTGATTGCTAAAACTTTTGAACTACCTCTAAAAAATAAATACAGTAAATTTACTGATATTAAACCAGATTTTTGGGCAGCCGCAGCCATTGATCGCGCTGCTAGTATGGGTTTTATAAGCGGATTCCCGGATAATACATTTCGACCAGGACAAAACTTAACAAAAATTCAAGCCATCGTATCGATAGTAAATGGGTTACAACTAAGTGGTGGTAATCCAAATGTGTTAACCGTGTATCGCGATCGCGCTCAAATACCCAGTTATGCCACTGAAGCTGTGGCCATTGCTACCCAGAAACTTCTAGTGGTAAACTATCCGCAAACGGAAATACTCGACCCTTTGCGAGACATCACTCGCGCTGAGGTAGTAGCGTTAATTTATCAAGCATTGGTGACTAGCGGTAAGCAAAAACCAATTATTTCTCCTTACATTGTCAATCCAGATGTTGATATTCCCTCATTTACCGATCTTAAGGGACACTGGGCAGAAGGATTTATTCGGGCATTAGTGAGTATGAATTTAACCCGTGGTTTTGCTGATGGTAGCTACCAACCAAATCAACCAATGACTCGCGCTCAGTATGCTGCTCTAGTCACAGCTGCTTTTAATCCCACTGCTAAACGTTCCGCACCAGAGTTTACCGACGTACCCAAGAATTTTTGGGCATACAAAGCCATTCAACAAGCAGCACAGGGTGGGTTTGTGGGTGGTTTTAATGATCGTACCTTCCGCCCCCAGCAAAATGTGCAACGATTACAGGTGATTGTTTCCTTGGTCAACGGACTTAGTTTACCAGCAGCTAATGCTGATGTATTATCTGGGTTTAGCGATCGCAATAGCATTCCCGATTATGCTCGTACCGCAGTCGCAACCGCAACGTTGCAAAAAATCATCGTCAATTACCCAGATACTAAACAAATTGCACCAACAAAAGAAGCAACACGAGCAGAAGTAGCAGCTTTTGTTTACCAAGCATTAGTTGCGATCGGGCGATCTCCAAATATTAATTCACCATATATTGTTTCTCCTTTTGCAGTGGGGAAAGAGTAGAATGAAAGACACTCTTTTATCATTGAATACTCCCCCTTATCTACAAAGGGAACCCCATTTTTCCCAATTCCCGATTCCCAATCCCTGATCCCCGACCCCCGACCCCCGATCCCCTAACAGTCTTCACAACAAATAAGCTTAATTAAAACTATCTAAAAAACAGTAGCAAAAAGCTAGCCATATGCAACAGGAGCAAGATTTAGCCCTATTGCCTCAAAGTGAAATTACACCTTTTACACCAAGTTTGGGAACATCTGCCGACTTGGCAATAACCTTATTGATTCACTATAGTTTTGATCTCAGTGGTTATCAGGCCAATGAACTAGTTCATCGTTGGCAACAGCAATTCTCTGATAGTTGGTTACATATGGCAGTGATTGAAGCACTGTATCAGGGGCGTTATAAAGCGATATCAGTACAGCAAATATTAACACTTTGGCAGCGACGGGGGCAGGCTGTCTTTCATTTCAATATGGAATTTGAGCGTCTAATTTGCAGCAAATTCCCCGAAACCTTGACTTCAGTACCAACATGGTTTCAATTTTCTGCTTATCACAATCCTCGTCCCGATCAAGTGAAACAGGAAAACGTGGAGACATGGGGACAAGGAGAACACGGGGACAAGGGGATGCGGGGACAAGGAGGACACGGGGACGGGGACACGGGGATACAGGGACAAGGAGGACACGGAGACACGGGGATGCGGGGACAAGGAGGACACGGGGACACGGGGATACAGGGACATGGGGAGACGGAGAGATATCTTGATAATATCTCCACATCTCCCACTCACCGCGTCACCGCGTCTTCTTCCCTTCCGGCCACCCTTACTCCCAAACCACAACACAAGCTGCTTCCAACTGCTATCAATCATTCTCCGATTGAGCAATTTACTCCGCAAACCAGCGATCGCTCTCAGTCATTTACCTCAAAACTGAAAGCAATGTCTAATGACAAACTACTAAGCGTTTATGCTCAAGAAACAATAAATAGTGACATACCTTAAAAATAAAAAAAATAATCAATGCGATCGCGTTCTATGATTTTGAATTTTAGACTTCGTCGTGAGCGCTACTTCGCCAAGGCTCAGTACAAGTCAGTCGAACGATTTTAGATTGTGAAATATCTTACTTAGTAATAATTAACTCTTGAATATAACAGGGGCGACATAAAAACACCCTGGTTGAAGTCGCCCTTCAAACAAAGTTAAAGGTAGTTATAGATCAACCATTAAACCGTGAATACGCTGATACTCACGTATCATAACGGCATTTTTTAACTCTATTTGAGAAAGAACAGAGTCAGGAAACTCTCCCAATGCATAACGAGGCTGGTACCAACTTTGACTTTCAAAGTAACTCTGTAGTTTTTGCTCTTTAAAACGACGACCATGACGGGCATAGATTTCATTACGCATCAGCGTTAATTCCTTCCCATTACGACCCTTCAGGTCTGCCGAAGTGAGTAATCGCTCTTGGAATAAAGGCTTTGATGTTGCAGCCAAAACTTGAGATTGAGGTAGTGGCGGTTCAGTTTGATTTTGATTGGCCTGATTCTTAGCTAGTTGTGAATTAGCCTTTGATTTAATCAGTTTAGGAAGAGATTTAGACAGTGGAGACTCAATTTGATTCAAACTAGACTTTTTCGCAGGTTGCGAAGTCACCTGTGATTCTTTCTCCTCAGATGGCTCAAGTGCTGTAAAGCTTGACTCTGGGAATTCGATTTCAGGTTTACTGATGTTTATTTTTTCTAAAGCATTGGTGCTGTATGCAGAAATATTACTAGCATATTTCTGTACTGATTTATTCTGCTTAGTGTTTGCTGAGGCAAATTGATCTGATATTACAGACCAACAGGAAACTCCTCCAACAGCAAATCCGCCAGCAAACATCATCGAAGCTAGCCCTACCTTAGAACTTAGGCCTACATTTGATGACCGACTGGGCATTTTTGTTTGTAGCCTGGAGTGTGGTGAAGATGTCCGAGACTCTCGAGTGTAGTGGTCAATCTCATCCAGATTTTCATCATCCAGAAATATATAAGAAATCGTATCCAGCAACTTCTCCTGCTTCACAGGTTTATAGGCTGAGTTTTCTTGGGTAGATTCTGTTGTTGACTCAGTAGGTTCGTAAAGAGGATAGCGTTGAATTGGATATATTGGTAGATCAGCAGATTTACCACAGGAGTTTGGTTTGATAAAGTCTGCTCTTGGTACAACAACTCTCTGAATCAAAGTAGTTTGCTGGAAAATTTCTTGTTGTTGTTTGTCTGACTCAGGTTTTTTTGAATCTGTTTGAGTTTCTACACACTGGAGATCAATGATCGTGGGATCATTATCTGTGACATTTAAGGAAAGTAGATTAGGGATGCCGAACAATTCCTCCTGTTGTGTATCATCAGGTTCGTAGCAGTTCGTTTCGTTGAAAGTGGTCCTTTTGCAAGTATCCATGTTGATGTTGAGAGTCTAGGTGGTTGTCTATGCTGCAAGTGCAAGAGGTGTTTGTGGAAGGATTTCCACACTAGTGTTTCTCACTAAAAGTACTAGGAAAAAGATGTTACTGTTATGGTTTTTACGATGAAGTTTTTCTATCTTCTCAATCTACTGTGGAATTATGCAACTGTTTGACAATCAATTTTGACACAATTTTCTATACTCGCTTGAAAATAACAACCGTGAGGAGATAGTAAAAAGGACGTATTAGTAGGGGTAAAGAAGTAATTGTTAAATTTTTCTTAAAGAAATTAATGTCTTAAAAGTAGGGATCGGGGAGCGAGAATCGGGTACAAGGAGGACATATCAATTTAAAATTCAAAATTCAAAATTAAGAACTTGTTGCCCGATGCCCGATGCCCTAGTATCCAATTGGCTCAATCACAGTCTTCAAACCATTATTGTTAAGAATAGCTAACATTTGCTCGGCATTGTACCGATTGCTAAATACTCCTGCTTGCATAACTGCTTTACCTTCCCAGAAAGTGGGAAAGGAACCAGGGGCTAGAAATCTGACTAATTCTTGATCTCTTTGAGTTTGTACTTCTGCTATTACCCGGTAGCGCGTGCCTAGTGAACCGCCAGCATAGGCTGTAGTTGAAGAATTTTTGGATACTGGTAGTTGATTTTTAACAGGAACATTATTGCTAGGAATAGCTACAGGTTGCACCACTGGTAATGATGGGATTTGATTTGTTGTTGTTTTGACTAATGTGGGTGTGATTGGATTAGGTGGAGATTGGGGTTGAGGTGCAACAAATTCGACTGTATTGGGTGCTACCTGTACATAATTTATTTGTGGTGTACTTGCTTGTTGCCAACCTGTAGTTGTTTGTTTAACTGCCAAGCTGCTAGGAATAGGAAATCCCGCAGTGTTTCTTGAAGTTGGTGATTTTGGTTGGTTAGGAGTTATAACTACTCTAGAAGTAGGTGTTTGTATGGGTTGCTTTGGCTTGGTAACAGTGCTAGCAACTTTAGAAGTAGAATTGGCAGCTGGTTGTAGTGGTAGTAATTGTCTGTTTAATGGTTTGGAAGCCCTAGTAACAGAAGAAGATACAACAGGCGGGGGAGAAGATAGTGACGGCTGAGAAGATTGGAGAACGGGAAGAGGGGGTAATTTTGGTGTGGAAGTAGCTGTAGTGGTTATGGTGTTAGTAGAGACACTGGGAGCAGAAAAGGTGATTTCCTGATTTACTGGTGTTTTCTGGGTGCTATTTGTGGTACTGGGAGGGGATGGTAAATTTTGAGCGATCGCATCTGTTGTACCACTTGTGTTGACATCACCAGCAATGCGATCGCTAGCAAGAATATTCCCATAGGCAGTAATCATCTGCTTACTAGCACTAGCATTGATATCATAACGACCATTGTTGCGAAACTGATTACCACCGGCTTCGGAAGTGTTACCTAAATCTGGTTGTGCTTGGGCTAATATCACCAACCCATCCTCTTGATTACCCTCAATCACGTTATTTCGCAAAATAGGTCGAGAAGAAGCTTGCACAATGATTCCACTTCTATTGTTGATAATGCGATTACCTACTACCAGAGGATGAGCTTTTTGGGCAATGTTGATACCAAAGCCTGTTTCTTGAAATACATTCTCTCGTATTTCTGCACCAGAGGTGTCAGTCACCGTAATCCCGTTAGCACTATTGCGCTCAAAGAAATTGTTGCGGATGATTGGTGCAGTGTTGCCAGTTACAGTAATTCCATCTTGAGTATTACCAACAAATGTATTATCTGCAACGGTAAGATTGTTAGACTCAATCCATAAACCGTAACCACGTGGATTGGAGTTTGTCACCGTTATCCCTATTAGTTTTGCTCCTTTGGCACTGACAACAGCAACATTTTTACTACCAAAACTCCGACTTAGGTAATCACCACCTCCACTGATGATTATGTCACGGCCTTTGCTACTACCATCTCCTTGAATGGTAATACCAGATTTGAGTATCAATGGAAACGATTCTCCTATCTTGGTACTGTAAGTTCCCCTAGCAAGCATAATCACAGTATTGGGGTTGGCAACTCGCAAAGCTTGGGTAATAGTTTTCAAAGGACTACTTTCATCCCCAGTTCCCTGCTTGTCATTTCCGACACTTGGGTTGACAAATAACACATTTACCTGAGAGATTGTTCTCTCAGTATGGTGTATCTGCTTTTGTGGTGGAGATGTCTGAGCAATGGCGGTATCAAAGTAGCAGCTAATCAGCATCAGACTTGCAACTCCAATACCAGCAGCGTTCAAAAACAAACGCACCGAATGATAACTAAAAAGCATTGTCACTTCTAAGTACGGATGTGAATTCTGCTTTAGGTTAATCTTCTGTGCTGGTAGAATGTCAGCCTGACAAGACTTAGAAACAATGAGGGGGAAATTCACCTTTTCTGCACTCCTTACAACCAATTAGCAATTTTTATACTCTCTAAATTGCAAAAATGTCGATGATATCACTCATATATGGGGTCGGGGATCGGAGATCGGGAATTGGGGATCGGGGATGACAAGGGAGACAAGGAACCTCTTAGCAGGAAGACGTGGTGACAAAGGAAAATAAGCAATCCCCGATCCCGATTCCCCGATTCCCGATTCCCGACCTTCACTCCAAGAGTAGAGGTTATAGTAAAAATATTTTATAATTCCTATTTTCTAATTATTTATCTCGAACCTCAAATTTTTAATTTAAAGAAACAAAATATATGAAAAAATTATTGCAACTATGAAAGGAATTGACTGTTACGATCAAAACACTAATGGGATTGTTGTAATGGTCGAGCCATACAGCCAAAAAGAGCAAGTAAGTCAAGTTATTTGTCGCATTTTAGATGCAAATTTAGATCGTGCGCGTGAAGGTTTGCGAATTATTGAGGAATGGTGTCGCTTTGGTTTAAATAATACCCAGTTCACTGGGGAATGCAAGCGGATGCGGCAAGAATTAGCAACCTGGCATACTGCTGATTTAAGGGCGGCTCGAGATACACCGGGTGATCCTGGTACTGAATTAACCCATCCCCAGGAAGAACAGCGTGCTAGTATCAAATCTTTGCTACAAGCTAACTTCTGTCGAGTAGAAGAAGCGATGCGGGTGCTGGAAGAATATGGCAAGCTTTATCACCCAAATATGGGGAAAGCTTTGAAGCAGATGCGTTACCGCGTTTACACCCTAGAAAGTAATTTGATGGGCTATCAACGACATCAGTTACTTGTGCGATCGCATTTGTATCTTGTTACCTCCCCCAGTGACAAAATACTAGATACAGTCGAAGCTGCCCTCAAAGGAGGATTAACTCTAGTACAGTATCGCGATAAGAAAGTAGATGATGCTGTTCGTCTCCAACAAGCTCAAAAATTACGGCAGTTATGCCATACTTATAACGCCATTTTTATTATCAATGACCGAGTAGATATAGCTTTGGCTGTTGATGCAGACGGGGTACACCTGGGACAACAAGATATGCCCATTGCTATAGCTCGACAATTGCTGGGACCTCACCGCTTGATTGGTCGCTCTACCACAAATTCTGAAGAAATGCAACGGGCTATCAAAGAAGGAGCAGATTATATCGGTGTTGGGCCTGTTTATGAAACTCCTACAAAAGAAGGTAAGCCTGCTGCTGGTTTAGAATATGTTCGTTACGTTGCGAAAAATTGTTCTATCCCTTGGTTTGCTATTGGCGGTATCGATCCCAACAACATCAATGATGTGATTGATGCTGGGGCGAAGCGTGTAGCAGTAGTGCGTGGCATCATGCAAGCCGAACAACCAACTTTAGTGACACAATATTTTCTATCGCAGCTCAATCGTATTCAACCAGATCCTGATCATTCCTATGTCGAATCAAATTACTATCCAGATCAATGGTGAACCTCGTAGCTGCTTACCTCAAACTGTTCTACCTGAATTACTTCAGCAATTAGGGTTTAATCCTCGCTTGGTGGCAGTAGAATACAACGGTGAAATTTTACACCGTCAGTTTTGGCAGGAAACAAAAGTACAGCAAGGCGATCGCTTAGAAATTGTCACTATTGTTGGTGGGGGGTAATGGGAAACATAGGGAGACACGGAGGACACGGGAAACAAGGAAAATTTGTTTCCTAAGTCAGTAAACAAGAATAGCGAGATTCAGGGATATAAAGCCATCGGTGCAGGCTTCTTTTGTTTGCTAGTATTTTTCCCCTACGTCCTAGTTGTTCACGTAGTTGCTGGTTTTCACAAAGCTGGCGAAATGCTTGAAACATTTCTAAACCAGAATAGGGATTGACAATTAAGCCGTTTTCCCCGTGGCGGACTGTATCTGTCACCCAACCAAAGTTTGAGGCAATAATAGGTTTACCAAAGTAAGCTGCCTCTAAGTAGACCATGCCAAAACCTAAGTAACTGCGAGCGCTGCGATCAAATAAAGTCAGTAAAGCAAATATATCGCAAGCTGCATAGTAACCAGCTAATTCCCGTTCAGCAACATGTCCAGCAAAGTGTACCCATTTGTCCAAGCGCAAGCGTCGTACTTGAGATTGTAATTGTGCCTCAAAAGGGCCTTGTCCACACAGTATGTAATGAACCTCAAACCCGAAAGTGAGCAGCAGGGGTAGATTATCTATGATTAAATCAAAACCTTTATATTGTTGTAGACAGCCGACCGAGAGAATGACTACTGCATGTTCTGGAATGTCGTGGTTGTTGCGTACCCGTAGACGTAATTCCTCAATTGCAGTAGGACTAGCTACACCGAATTTTTTTCTTCTAACTACAGGATGAAGAACGTGAGTGGGAGTGTTGATCTGAAAATGAGTGGTGAGTAAATCTCGTGTCCAACCACTGTTGCAAACAATACCTTCTGCTCTTTTTAAAGTCCATGCAAACAGCGATCGCATGATTGGATTGCGTAAAGTATATAAAATATCATTCCCATGTAGATAGATAAAAAAGCGGATAGGTAAAAGATAGCTCAAAAGCAACAGTGAAATAAAATCGTAGCCATGACCCCATTCGATATAGCGGTAATGATAGCGAAAATAAAGTTTGATTGCGAAAATAGCTGACCAAACTATATTTAGAGTTGGTTTGAGGATATTGTTGCTCAAACCATCACGCCAAAACTGAGGAATGTGCCAACGATATACAGGAAATAACTGTGACTTATCAAAAGCTTTATCTCCTGCACAACTAGCAGTCAGAAGAATTACCCGATCTGTATCTTGTAGACAGCGATTATAAATATACTCCTCGATACCACCTTCTCTGGGTAGAAAAGTGCGGCATACGACTAGAATATCTGGAGATACAGTTTGTTCTCCAACGGTTGCTACCCTTGATGAAATCTGTTCCATCAGAAATTTAATAAATAAAATTTAAAAACTTATTCCGCTGTTGGTTGATAGTAAAGGCGTACAAATGTACGCCCTACTGAATTAATAATTACATCAATTTCAAGTGTTGTCACACAACTAATTCAGTAGTGCGCTACACATTCTTAACACACTTCCCAGATTTGATATTCACTTTATTAATCAACTCTTAACACTATTATTTTAAGAACTTGTAGCTCTTGGGTTTATAGTTGCGATCGCTACATCTCTAGCTGCATAATCGCAAAAAATTGTGTAACCGTTACTTAGTATAGATGTAATCAGTAGAATAACTAAATACCATCAAAATGTTCTGCCAAAATGCCGAATAGAAGTGGTTGGGGATCGGGGAAAGGGGATCGGGGAGCAGGGAGCAGGGAGCAGGGAGCAAACATTTGGTTATTCTCCTTTGTAAGCATGTCTAAGAGCTAAGAGATCCCTTGTCCCCGATCCCCGATCCCTAATCCCCTTTCCCCGATTCCTAAACAAGTACGGTTATTGCGACAGGATTAGGCTGGAGGATAGCTGCAAACACAGGATAAGAAACGATAAATTTAAGATGTAGCTAGTGATGAGAGCTACTTTGATTTTGACATTCCCTGCATGGTATAGGCTAGCGTCACTCACCAAACGCAAAAAAATTCCGCCTTTGGAAAAATATAATCAATATCGTTTTTCAAGTAACTGTGTTATGCATAAAAAACTGCAAAAAGCCTTCAAACCACTTTTAAAACCGCTATTCCTCCTCTTTTTGGTGTTCACGTTGGCACTGAGTCATGCTGACGGCGCATTAGCAGCTAGTGGGGGTCGAATCGGTGGTGGTTCCTTCCGAATGCCTAGTAGTGGTCGTGGCTACTCCTCACCCCGCACTTATGCACCTCCCGGCGGTGGATACGGTGGAGGATACGGCGGTGGATATTATCCAGGGTATCCAGGTGGTGGATTCGGATTTCCTTTTATAGTGCCAGTATTTGGTTTTGGTGGTGGACTATTTGGCCTGTTGATTTTTTTGGCGATCGCTGGCTTTTTAGTACAATCATTCCGTCGTGCTGTTAGTGGTGGTGGTGGTGACGATATCGGTTACAGCAGCAACCCTACAGTTTCCATTAGTCAGTTACAAGTGGGTTTATTAGCTAATGCCCGTAGTTTACAACCAGAACTCAACTACATTGCCGAAACTGCTGATACCAATTCTTCACAGGGTAGAGCTGAAGTCTTACAAGAAGCTAGTCTCGCTTTACTCCGTCATCCAGAATATTGGGTCTATGCAGGTGGTGGTACTCAACAAGCACGTCTGAATGCAGCAGAATCAACATTCAACCGTTTAGCATTGGCTGAACGTAGCAAGTTTAGCGAAGAAACTTTGTCTAACGTCAACAATCAGCTTAAAGCCGCAACTCGCAAAGAGGCTTTACCGTCTGCGGATGAACTCGACAACCCAACTCGCCTAATCAGCGAAGGCCCAGGAGAATACATCATTGTGACTTTGTTGGCTGCGACTCTCGGTAAATTTGAAATACCACAAATCAACAACGCCGATGATTTGCGTCAAGCCTTACGTCAAATTGGCAGTATTCCTGGTGAACAACTGTTAGCCTTTGAAGTACTATGGACTCCGCAAGCAGAAGGCGATGTCCTGACTAGTGAAGATGTATTGGCACAATATCCAGAACTGAAACTGGTTTAATTATTGGTTTGTGTCGGGATAACCGAAAAACTTTGCTCCTAAATTATTCGTGAACAAAAAGATCCCCGATTTCACGCAAGAAGTCGGGGATCTGGCTCTCTTAACTTCCCCTACACCCCTAGTTCTGGTCATCGCGAAACTCCAACATGAAAGGAAGCGTCAATACGTAAGGATTATCATTAAATCTGCAACAATAATTTTAGAGAAAACAGTCACGATTACGTAATTAACTAGACTGAAAAATAAGGTTGTGGTTATGCGATTCTCCCAACTACCCAGGTCTATTCGACAACTCGGAACCCATTTATTAGCCATAATTTTAGGAGTTGTACTAACTGTTGGCACTCTCCAAGTGTCACCTTCCCAAGCTGACCCAGCACCTAAGTCAGTTACAAATGATACGCCACAACTTATTGCTCAAAAGCAATCACCCGCAGCAGCAGCTATTGGTAACACTAGCTTTGTGACTGCGGCTGTGAATCGTGTAGGTAATGCCGTGGTACGGATTGATACTGAACGCACAGTTACCCGTCGTCTCCCTGATATTTATGATGACCCATTCTTCCGGAGATTTTTTGGTGAAAGTTTGCCTCAACAGTTACCCCCGGAACAATTACGCGGTTTAGGTTCTGGTTTCATTATTGACAAAAGTGGCTTAGTTATGACTAACGCCCATGTAGTCGATAATGCTGATAAAGTTACAGTCCGCCTTAAAGATGGGCGCACTTTTGAGGGCAAAGTTCAAGGTGTGGATGAAGTCACTGATTTGGCTATAGTCAAGATTAACGCTGGCGGTGATTTACCTGTAGCGCCTTTGGGTTCTTCTTCTAATGTCCAAGTAGGTGACTGGGCGATCGCAGTTGGTAATCCCTTGGGATTTGATAACACCGTCACCTTGGGAATTGTCAGTACCCTCAGACGTTCTAGCGCCCAAGTTGGTATCCCTGACAAGCGCTTGGACTTTATTCAAACAGATGCTGCAATTAACCCTGGAAACTCTGGTGGCCCGTTATTAAATGATCGAGGCGAAGTCATCGGTATTAACACAGCAATTCGTGCTGATGCAATGGGGATTGGGTTTGCCATTCCTATCGACAAAGCCAAACAAATCACAGCTCAACTGCAACGCGGTGGTAAAGTAGCTCATCCTTACTTGGGTGTGCAAATGGTAACTCTCACATCCCAGTTAGCTAAAGAAAGCAACAATGACCCCAATTCTCAGTTTCTGATTCCAGAAGTGAACGGAGTTTTGGTAATGCGGGTTTTACCCAATTCTCCAGCGGCTACAGCAGGTATCCGACGCGGAGATGTGATCACCCAAATTAATGGACAAGCGATCACTAGTGCTGAACAACTGCAAAATCTTGTGGAAGACACTCGCATCGGCCAGGTGCTCCAGGTGAAAGTCCAACGCGGAAATCAGACACAGCAATTATCAGTACGCACAGCTGAATTAAAGGGTGCTTCGTAATTAGTTGTAGAGACGTGCCATGGCACGTCTCTACATTGATTTTCCAGACAACGAACTACAAACAAATGGCAACTAATTTATTTTTTTGTCAAAAACTGACGCAAACTTAGTAAATTCAAACTTTGTCCTAAAGCAAGTGGCAAAATTGAGATTCCTTCTAGGCGAGATTGTACCCAACCTTCTCCCCAATACCATTCGTGAAAACCATCAATTCCTTGACTCAGGATTAAGCGCAGACAATTAGAATCTGCGACATCGACTTGATGATGAATTGCAACTGGTCCGAATCGAGTTGTAAACTGAAATCCTGGATGTAATTGTTCTGGCATTCCGGTGGGAAGACGACCGGAAAGTAACCATTTTTCTAGTTGTGTAGGACGCAGCAGACTGTCACTAATAGCAGTTGCTGGTGCTTCTATTTCTATCCTGAGTTGAGTTTTTTGAAAATTACCTAGCATTGTTGATGCGATCGCTCTTTCTTTTAGTATGACAAAGACTGGGATGAACTGTATTAAATGCATCTGCCACTGATAGCGATCGCACACCTAGAGACTTCCACATCAAAAATATCTAGTTGCAAGGGAGAAGGGAAAGCCGCTTGTGCTTGGTACGGTTATTATCATCTTTGTTTCATATATTCACTCACTTTTGATCAAGCTATGAATTTAAAATAAAGAAAGTAAAATTGTAAAGAAATGTAAGGATTTTCATGGCGGATCAATTAATTCGCGCTACAGCAGCCGATGGTGGAATTCGTGCAGTCGGTGCAATTACTACTCGTCTGACAGAAGAAGCACGACGGCGCCATCAGATGTCTTATGTAGCAACAGCTGCTTTGGGGCGGACGATGACAGCTGGCTTGTTGATGGCATCTAGCATGAAGCGAACTGGCTCTAGAGTCAACATTCGAGTTAAAGGTGATGGGCCTTTGGGTGGTATACTTATAGATGCAGGTCTAGATGGCACAGTACGTGGTTATGTAGGTAACCCAACGGTGGAACTACCCCCCAATACTAAAGGCAAGTTGGATGTTGGTGGTGCAGTTGGTGACGGCTTTCTTTATGTAGTACGGGATATTGGCTACGGCTACCCCTACTCTAGTACAGTTGAACTGGTTTCTGGTGAAATCGGAGATGACGTAGCTCATTACCTGGTGACATCAGAACAAACACCTTCAGCCCTAGTATTAGGTGTATTTATAGAACCAAATGGAGTGACACAAGCAGGTGGTCTACTAGTACAAGTTTTGCCGAAAGCAGCCAGGGATGAAGCTTTAATAGAAACTTTAGAATCGCGAGTTGCAGCTTTAAGCGGGTTTACGCCTCTACTGCAAGCAGGTAAGTCCTTAACAGAAATTTTTCAAGACTTGCTGGGAGATATGGGAGTGTCGTTATTTCCCGAAACTCAAATGCTACGCTTCCACTGTGGTTGCTCTTTTGATAGAGTTTTAGGAGCGCTGAAGATGTTGGGAGAAGATGAACTGCAAGACATGATTATCAAAGACAATGGTGCAGAGGCAACTTGTGATTTTTGTGGCACAGTTTACCAAGCAAGTAGCGATCATTTAGCTCAATTAATCGTTGATTTGCAAGCAGAATCATCTGCTACCAGATAAGAGTATACAATCATGCTGGATTTGAAGGGTGGTAATGATATCTATGGAGATAGAACTATGCAAGAGGTAGATTTTTCTTGGTGAGAAAGTTAGCATGGCAACAGCATAGTTGCGATTCAGAGCAGATCGCTATTAAACTACTTTGGTGTGAGAGATGACAGAACGGGATATTCCAGAAAGTTGGTCACTAGGCAAAGCCAAAGAGCCAGATATAACAACAATATTATCCCGCTCAGGGCAAGTAAATGAAACTAAAATGTCTGGTGTACCACCTGCCGACTCTAGCTCCAAGTCTGTGAAGCAGTCAAAACCAAACACTTATGGACAACTACCTCCCAGTGGACGTGGTTCTGGGAAAGTGCCGCGTTGGTTAAAAAGCTGGGTTTTGTGGGTGCTATTGTTAACATTGGTACCCGGAAGTATAGCATTTATGGCAACATCAATGCTGTTAAAGTTGCCATCTGCCCCGAATTGTCCGTCTATCTTTTGGCCCTTGGCTAGTGCTTCAGTACGCTTACATTGCGCTCAATTAGCTGCTTCTAAGCAAACCGTCAAAGACTTACTGCAAGCGATCGCTCTGGTGAAGCAGTTACCACAAAGCCATCCTTTACGATCAGAAATAGACCGTTTCCTAGAACAATGGTCACGGGATATTTTAAAGTTAGCTGACGAAAGTTTCCAACAAGGTAAATTAGAAGAAGCGATCGCCACTGCAAAACAAATCCCTGAAGACATGGCTGCTCATGAATTAGTCAGAGAGCAAATTACCGACTGGGAAAAAATTTGGTCAGAAGCAGAAGGTATTTACCAGCAAGCAGAGAATGAAATGCGCGAACAACACTGGCACGACGCATTTATGGCAGCTGCTAAATTATTACGAATAGATAATAAATTTTGGTCAAGTATCAAATATGACGAATTGAATCGATTGATTACGACCGCACGAGAAGATGGCGATAAACTGGCAAAAGCGGAAAATCTGGCTCAAAGCGGCAGTGTAGATAATTTACTCAAAGCGATTAAAATAGCAGAGTCAATACAAAAAGAAAGTTACGTTTACCAAAAAGCTCAAGAAGCAATCCCCCAATTTGGGCGCACAATGCTAGATTTGGCACAGAAAAAACTAGATAATCGTGAAGCTGATGAAGCCATCTCTATTGCTCAACAAATTCCTCTAAGTACAGGCTTACAGTCAGAAACAGAGGACTTCGTTGCCATAGCAGAAGCCCAAAGAAATGCTTGGATTGGTAATGTAGCTGGTTTAGAGACAGCAATTAGCCAAGCTCAACAAATTGATCCATCAAGAGCAGTCTACGACAAAGCACAACAGTTAATTGCGCGTTGGCAACTAGAAATTCAAGATGTCTCTAAACTGGAAAAAGCAAGGGAAATCGCGAGTCAAGGAACAATCAACGATTTAACAGCAGCTATTGCAGAAGCACAACAAGTTCCCGAAAACAACCCCCGTGGGGAAGAAGCAAGATCAGAAATCAATGGTTGGGTTGCTCAAATACAGACAATCGAAGATAGACCTTATTTAGAACGCGCTGAAGAGATCGCTGTCTTAGAAGATATTAACTCCTTGGGTGCGGCGATCGCTGAAGCTAACCAAATTCGTCGAGGACGAGCATTATATAGAGAAGCACAGAAGAAAATTGCTATCTGGACGGAGAAGATAGAACGTATAGAAGATCAACCTTACTTAGATCAAGCGCGAGAACTAGCTAGAAGTGGGAACCTTACCGCAGCTATCAACGTTGCTCAACAAATACCTTCGGGTAGGGCGCTATCTGGTGAAGCACAAGCCGCTATCGATGATTGGCGATCGCAAATTCGCGCCCGCGAAAACTGGAAGAGAGCGCGAGAAGTGGCTTTAACTGGTACTCCTCAAGCTCTGGCAGAGGCAATTAGATTAGCAAATCGAGTCCCTCGGAGTAATATTTTAAGTAGTGATGCGAGTATTGCGATCGACCAATGGAGTCAGCAATTATTGGATATAGCACGCTCTCAAAGTGGATCTGATATTCCTAGAGCGATCGAAACAGCCAACCTCATTCCCCGCAATTCGGCTGTTTACAATGCTGCTCAAGAACAAATTCGTAGTTGGCGCGAATTTCTGAATCCTACACCTGCACCAGAGCAACAATTTGATCCATTATTGCCAAATAGGTTGCAACCGCAGCAGTAATCTTAATTCCCTATGGGTGTAGGAATAGATTGAAAAATTATTTCCACTTACACCCTCACATCCCTATACCCCTACATCCTTTTTTTGTGAAATCAGAAATCTAATATAATTCGGTTGAATTCATACATAGATGTTATAAAAATGATTTAATTGCTAATTAGACAATTTAAAAACTTTCATGCCAACTTTAAATTAGGCACGAATGATTTAGTCATGATCTATGATTTTTCACTGGAAAGTAATAATATGACCAAGGGTTTATTCTCGTCTGACATGGACGAAGAAACTCATGCGTCAAAAAAGATAAAATTACTTGCAGAATAACTTATTTTACTCTGATTGTGGTAAATATAACCTTCCAGTGGTTGCAATATCAATAAATTTCTTGAATTTTTATATAGAGGCAATAATGACTAACATTACTAACTTTAATAAAAAAAACAATCAAAATCAAGCATTGCGGCATCAATCTCCATATCAGGAACAAAATTTTTCCCAGGGAGACAATCAAGATACAGACATTGAAGTACCAGATTTTTCAGAAGAAAGTGCGATTTGTAACATTTCAAATCGGGGTCGTATAGTTGTTTTGATTGATGGTTCCAACCTTTTTTATGCAGCTTTGCAATTAGGGATTGAAATTGATTACTCCAAACTACTGTCTCATCTCGTAAAAGGCGGTAAATTGCTACGTGCTTTCTTTTATAGTGGAGTTGACCGCACCAACGACAAACAACAGGGTTTTTTGTTATGGATGCGTCGCAATGGATATCGTGTTGTAACCAAAGATGTAGTTCAGTTTCCTGACGGCTCTAAAAAAGCCAATTTAGAAGTAGAAATTGCTGTAGACATGCTGACTTTGGCTTCCTACTGCGATACTGTAGTTTTAGTAAGTGGAGATGGGGACTTAGCCTACGCCGTCAATGCAGTTTCTTACAAAGGAGTTAGAGTAGAAATTGTCAGTCTGCACTCAATGACAAGTGAAAATTTAATTAATTACGCCGATTGTTTTATTGATCTCGATAGCATCAAAGAAGAAATCCAAAAAGTTTCCAATACTAGTTATATGTAGTTAATGGTCATTGGTCATTAGTCATTAGTCATTAGTCATTAGTTTTTCTCCTTTGTCCTCCTTGTCTTTTTTATCTCCCTTGTCCCTTATCCCCAATCCCCAATCCCCAATCCCCTATTTTGTCTGAAAAATATTCTGTACCATTTTTTTATCTGTATTTGCAGCAGCTTTGTCCAGTTCTGCAATCTCATGAGAGTTGAGTAACCAACCTAAAGCACCAATATTATCTTGTGCTTGTTCTGCACTCTTGGCTCCTGGGATGGGAATTGCTCCTTTGCAGATGCACCAGTTAAGAGCTACTTGGGACATGGTTTTATTTCGAGATTGAGCGATCGCTCGCACACACTCTAAGAGCGATCGCACTCCTGGTAATAATTGGCGAAACAATAGTCCCCGGATACCTTTGGGGAACGGGCCTTGCTCAGAATATTTACCTGTTAATATTCCCAACGCCAAAGGACTGTAAGCAATTAATTTAATCCCCAGTTCGTCACAAACCTCTTTAATTCCCAGTTGAGTAACAGGATAAGTAGATAGTAATGAGTATTGAACTTGCAGAGTCGCAATTGGTATTCCTCGCTCTGCAAATTTTTTATGTACCTGTTTGAGTCGTTTCGAGCCAAAATTAGATAAACCAACTCCTTTCACCAAACCTTGTTCGTAGAGATCCGCTAAACCATTCAACAACGCTTTTTCTTGCCAAGGAGCATAGTTAGCTGTAGACCAGTGCATTTGTACCAAATCCACATTTCTTCCCAAGCGTTCAGCAGAAGCTTGACAAGCTCGTATCATTGACTGGCGCGTCAATCTCCAAGGATAAGCAGCAAGTTTAGTTGCAATGCAAATATTTTCTTTATTTATACCTTGATATTCTTGAGTAAATTTTCCCAAAAGTAACTCACTACGACCATTTAATTTCCCCGTTCCGTAAGAGTCACCCGTATCAAACAAAGTTACACCATTACTCACGCACAAGTCAAAGACTGCTTGCAATTGGTGATCCATACTTTCATCGTATCCCCACAGCAGCCGATTGCCCCATGCCCAAGTTCCACAACCCATTGTTGGCAGAAAAAGTTTTTTGTCATTTGTCATTTGTCATTTGTCATTTGTCATTTGTCATTTGTAGAGACGCGATTATACTCTTACCTTGAAGCCGCTCTTACGAGCGTCTACGCGTCTGTACTTTTTAGGCTTGTTTACTGAATCACTGATTGGTTTTTTGTGATTCAATAAAAAGTCTTTCCAAAATTCATTATCAAACAATTCGATACATTGGATAAACTTATCCCTGGATTAAGTATTTACCCTTCATGCGAAAGTGATACTAGGCACTAATGTGTTAGTTGCTGCGTCAATTATTTCACTGTGCTTAGTCTGCTTCAATTTCAAAAGACAGGCAGTAACTCAATTTGCACGGAATGAACAACTACTGATTAACCAGTTCGTAGACACGATGGCTAGTAAACTTCATCAACCAAGCAGACGATCGCACATGTGGGTAGATCAAAAATCACACAAACATCATAACTGGTGGCCGCTTGGCAGGCGATCGCTGAAATTTCTTCTCCCACTACTTTTTGTAATCTCATTCTTGACGGTATCTTTAGGCAGCAACCTTAACTTTGCCACAGCACAGGTTCCTCGTCAGGAAATTCGTGGTGTGTGGATGACCAACAATGACTTTAACACCCTTAAAGATCGTGCCAAAGTCGAAAATGCCGTTAGTCAATTACGGGATTTGAACTTTAACACAATCTATCCTGTGGTGTGGAATTCTGGTTATGTCATGTATCCCAGCGCTGTAGCCAAACGCGAAGGTATTCAACCCTTTGTATTGCGAGGCTCAGACGGACATGATATTTTAGCAGACTTGATTAACCAAGCCCATCGCAAAGGACTACTTGCGATTCCCTGGTTTGAGTTTGGTTTTATGGCTCCCCAGATGTCGGAACTAGCCATGAATCATCCAGATTGGTTTACGCAAAAACGGGATGGTAGCCAAACTTCCATCAGTGCTGCGGGTGAGGTGATGTGGCTCAATCCCTTTCATCCAAAAGTCCAAGAGTTTATCACTAATCTCGTAGTGGAAATCGTCACTCAATACGACGTCGATGGTATTCAGTTTGACGACCACATGAGTTTACCCCGCGAATTTGGCTACGATAAATACACAACTGCCTTGTATACCCAGGAAACTAAAAAGGCTCCACCCACTAATCCTGAAGATCAAGCATGGATGCGCTGGCGGGCAGATAAAATCACAGCTTTTATGGTACAACTCAATCAAGCTGTGAAAGCCAGAAAACCTGGTGCAATTTTCTCTATTTCTCCCAATTACTACGACTTTGCTTATAAATTCCAGTTGCAAGATTGGCTAGCTTGGCTCGATCAAAATATTGTCGATGAGCTAATTATGCAAGTGTATCGTTCCAATTTGGAAAGTTTCGTCGCCAAGATTTCCCGTCCAGAAATTCAACTCTCCCAACAAAAGATACCAACTGGCATTGGTATTATGACAGGGTTGCGAAATAATCCAGTACCAATACAACAAATTAATTCCCAGGTACGAGCCGCCCAAGAACGCGGTTTAGGTGTAGCTTTCTTCTATTACGAAAGCCTGTGGGAATATGCACCCGAACCACCTGACAAGCGACAAGCTGTATTTAGAACCTTGTTTGTAAATCCTGCACTCCGCGCCAGAGTTGAACAACCATTAGAAGCTACAATCAACACTCAACAGTAAACAGTTATCAGTTATCAGTGAAAATTTGATACCTGTTAACTGATAACTGATAACTGATAACTGATAACTGATAACTGGTTACTTGCGAACTCCATCATGCAATTCATAGCGTCCCTCATTAGGCTTCCACTCTACAAATTCTTCAAACGTCAAGAGTTTTGGTAAAGCTTGTGTCATTTTTACCTACTTATTAGGCGTTCATGCAGTGTGCCGTAATTCAACCATATGCATTTTTCAATTTGATCAAGCCTTGGCTGGCAATTTTTAAACACACAACCAACCACACTAAACCTGTTGCATAGCCAACCAACACATCAGTAGGCCAATGTACACCGAGATAAAGTCTGGTCAAACCGATCGCACTAATCAAGCCAGCAGTCAAAGCAAAAATCAGCCGCTGATGTTGAGGAAATTGCTTAGCTAAGGTGTAACCAATAAAACCATAAATTACCATTGATACCATAGCGTGTCCGCTAGGAAAACTGTAGTGACCCACATTTACCAGATGATCCCACAGTGCTGGACGCGCTCTAGAAAATAGTTCTTTGAGGAAAATATTCAGGGCGATCGCACCCACTGCGGCCATACCCAAGCTGGTTGCTTCCCCAGGACGCTGATTGGATACCGATCTAGTTGCTAATCCCAGACTAAGCAACAGCAAAAAAAGCGGATCACCCAAAAAAGTGATACTAAGCATGATCCGGTCTAAAAGTGGCGTATGCAATTTTTGGATAGTTAATAAAATTACTTCATCTAATCCACATCTATGTAGAAATGCGGTGCTTAAAACAAGGGTGGAAATAGCCCCCGACACCAAAGCAAGTTCACTACCTGCTTTGGCGAGTTGTTTCTGCACAGGTGTAGCCAAGATAGGCAAATTCTTGTTTGGAGGTAGTTTTTGATTCTGTTTGCCGTAATCTACAATAATTTTTTGGATCAGCCAAGCGATCGCATTTGGATTAATCTCTGGATGGAAAAATACTAGAACATTTCCTGTCACAGGATTAGCGCGAACTTGTGTGACAACTTTCTCCTCTGACAATCTAGACTCAAGGTATGTTTTGAAACCTGGTGAATAATACAATCCACTTACCTTATATCTAGCCCTACCTTTGACAGCAGTATGTATCGCTCGGATCAAAGAATTACCAGTGGGGAAATAATTAACAGAATTGCCCATTTTTAGAGATTGGGGAAGACAGAGTAAACGCGGAGAAGGAGAGACAGGTGACGCGGTGAATCTACCAATAATAATTTCCTTTCCTTTAATATTTTAAGTACCTAAACAGAGTTAATTACACATATTATTTCCCCGTTCCCTCTTCCTAAGTTTTGAGATACTTCACATTCAATTGACATCAGGTAGGGATACACGATACACCAAAGCTTATGGTTGTGTAAGTTTGTTTCAATGCAAAGTTTTTCAAACTTCGGGTTTCATCAGCATAAGGAGGAATGGACATGGATGCCAATTTGATCGTATCCAACATCCTGAATCCACCAGTTTTGTTTTTTTTCCTGGGGATGACTGCTGTTTTTGTCAAGTCTGATTTAGAAATTCCTGCACCCATACCCAAACTTTTTTCGCTTTATCTGCTGTTTGCGATTGGGTTTAAGGGAGGTGTTGAACTGATGAAAAGCGGCGTCACCCAGGAAGTCGTGCTGACGCTTTTCGCAGCAATGCTGATGGCTTGTGCTGTACCGATTTATACGTTTTTTATTCTGAAGCTGAAACTGGATACTTACGATGCAGCTGCGATCGCAGCCACCTATGGCTCTATCAGTGCTGTCACTTTTATCACAGCCAGCGCCTTTTTGAATGAACTGGGTATTACTTTTGATGGCTACATGGTAGCGGCTTTGGCTTTGATGGAATCGCCAGCCATCATTGTTGGTTTGATTTTAGTGAATTTATTCACGACTGATGGTAAGCGAGACTTTTCTTGGCCGGAAGTTTTAAGAGATGCATTTCTCAACAGTTCTGTCTTTCTTTTAGTTGGTAGTCTGCTGATTGGATTCTTAACAGGAGAACACGGTTGGCAGGTTTTAGAACCCTTTACTCAGGGAATGTTTTATGGCGTTCTCACTTTCTTTTTATTAGATATGGGGTTGGTTGCAGCGAAAAGAATTAAAGACTTGCAAAAAACCGGAATTTTTCTGATCTCATTTGCCATACTAATTCCCATAGTCAATGCAGTGATTGGGTTGGCGATCGCTAAAGCAATTGGTATGGCTCAAGGGGATGCACTTTTATTTGCTGTGCTGTGTGCCAGCGCTTCTTACATAGCTGTCCCAGCAGCCATGCGGTTAACCGTTCCAGAAGCAAATCCCAGTCTGTACGTTTCTACTGCTTTAGCAGTCACATTCCCGTTCAACATTATTGTGGGAATTCCGCTATATCTGTACGGGATTAACCTATTTTGGAGCTAATGTTATGCACTTAGTCAAAAAAATAGAAATCATTGCCAACTCTTTTGAACTGGCTAAAATTTTGGAAAGCTTAGACAAATCAGGTGTCCATGGTCACATTGTGATTCGTAATGTTGCTGGTAAGGGATTACGAGGAATGGCTGAAGATTTGGATATGACGATGCTTGATAATGTTTACATTATCGCTTTCTGTCTGCCAGAACAACTCAAGTCAGCAGTGGAACATATCAGACCAGTACTCAATAAATTTGGGGGAACCTGTTACATCTCAGATGTGATGGAAATTCGCTCATTAAAATGTGTTGCGTCGCTGTAAAAAACCGTACATGCAAGGAAGCGTTTCATGGAACGTCGTGACTTTTTAAAGTGGGGAGCTATTGGGGGATTTGGTTTGGTGGTAACTGCTGGTGATTTTTTCTGGCAGATTGAACAGGTTCAAGCCGCCGAATTACCCCCAACTGCTCCTGTTTCTCTTGATCCAGATGCTGCACTGCAAAAGCTGATGGCAGGAAATCAGCGCTTTGTGAAGCATAAACCCCAATATCCCGATCAAACTCAGGCTCGGTTGCAGGAAGTTGCTCAAGCTCAACATCCCTTTGCAACTATTTTAAGTTGTGCAGATTCGCGAGTTCCGGCGGAGATTATTTTTGATCAGGGTATCGGAGATATCTTTGATGTTCGCATTGCGGGAAATATTGCCATACCAGAAGCCACTGGCAGTATAGAATATGCGGTTGCTTTGCTAAATACTCCTTTGCTGATGGTGTTAGGTCATGAGCGATGTGGAGCAGTTACCGCCGCCGTTCAAAATGAAGTGTTACCTGGCGACATCAGCACCTTTGTCAAAGCAATTAAGCCAGTAGTAGACAAGATTAAAGATAAATCAGGCGATATGGTTGACAAAGTTGTTGTTGCCAATGTGCGCTATCAAATCGAACGGTTAAAGCGATCGCCCCTGTTATCTGAGCGTTTGCAGTCTGGGAAATTAAAAATCGTGGGTGGTCGTTATGATTTAGATACCGGCAGCGTGGGCATTATCACTTAGGATAAACTTCGGTAAAGGACTTTAGTGTTGGTAATTGGTAATTGATAATTGGTAATGAGCGATCGTTCATCTTTGTGATTACCGATTACCAGCCTTTTTATAGATATAAGTAGAACGGCGTAAATAATTCAAGGTTTCGCTGCCCAAATCAATAATTATGGACTTTTTCTTGGTACAAAATTTCCTCGGCCAAGATGATGAAGTAGAAACACGTCTGATTGACCACATGGGCGACCCACGTTTTCGCGGTGTATACTTTTTACTTGCTATCTTGCTTCCCCTAGACGCTGCTAAGTTTTGACTTTATAAATAACCTCTAGTACCATTTCACGTTAATCACGATCCATATAAATTTGTAGAGACGCTTCAAACAGCGCGTCTCTACACCGCCTGTATTTGTACCAAAGTTTTAGTGAAATGGTATAAGCTCGACTTTATGCAAAATTAAGAGCTTGGTTCTCCTTATAAGGCAAAAACCATAGCAATAAGAGCAAACACTTTTTCCATGTCACTGATCCATGCTGAAATCGAAAAAGTAAAACTATCAGCCCACATAGGTTTCAGCAAAGCGCGATCGCGTTACGAAAAAAATGGATAAAGTCGAGCTAAGTAAACATGATATGAAACAATATTTATTTGCAGCTGGTACTGCCATACTTTTATTACCTTTAATACTTTATGGCGGACTCCACTTTTTACGCCCACCCCAGACTAATCAAGAACAAGCATTGTTTCGTGGTATTTCCTATCAACGCCAAGTTCGTTCCCAACCACGACCAATGCTCATTCATATAGTCAGTATAGATTTAACTGCGCCAGGTGTGAAACCACTAGTAACACCGGGAATGCCACCAGAACAAGGTGTGGAAACAAAAGCCCGTACCACCTCAGAATTTTTGCGTGAATTCAAGGTGCAAGTAGCAATTAATGCTAGTTACTTTCATCACTTTGTAGAAAACACTCCTTGGGATTACTATCCTCATAGTGGTGATTCCTCCTATCCACTAGGCGAAGTAATTTCTCATGGTTATCGATATTCCAAACCCGAACCAGGATGGCGTGTATTGTGCTTTCTGAAAAACCGCGCTCTCATGCTAGATCGTGACGAATGTCCTAAAGGTACAATTCAAGGTGTTGCAGGAAGTCAAATATTAGTTGAAGGTGGAAAGCCAAAAGCCAAAAACCTAGAACAACAAAACGATAAACCATATCCCCATGTGGCTGTAGCAATTGATCAAGCAGGTAAAAAACTCTGGCTAATTGTTGTTGATGGTAAACAACCTGTTTACAGCGAAGGAGTGACGAAAAAAGAGTTAGCTAATATTGCGATCGCATTAGGTGCAGATACAGCACTCAATTTTGATGGTGGTGGTTCTACTACATTGGTAGTAGCAAAAAACACTGATTCAAAAGTGTTAAACGCTCCCATACATACCAAAATACCAATGCGAGAGCGCCCTGTGGCTAATCATTTAGGCTTTTATGCAGAATCTTTGTGATTTGTTGTTTGTTGAGTGTTGTTTGCTCTCGTTTAAAGTGTAGAGACGCGCTGTTTGAAGCGTCTCTACACCGAAAATACAAGGTTTCAGCCTCTAATTCACTAAGCGTAACTTAATTACTACTAAACCCGTGACTATGAATGAGCAAAGGCTTCTTTAAGCTTCTCTTCTCGCTCTTTGGGTAGATTAGTAGCAACAATCTTGAAATCTTCGTTTTTTAAAGCTTCTGCAATTCGTTCAACTACCTCATTAGAGGTGAGTAAGAAAAGTGCAGAAGTTCCTTCAGTAACCTCTTCACGGATTTTTTTGATGAAATTATCGTCAATTCCAACATCTGCAAAGGAGGCTGTTAACGCACCAATCGCCGCACCAATTGCTATTCCCAGAATCGGGATAAAGAAAAGGATACCAAACAGTAATCCCCAAAAAGCACCATCTAACGCACCTAATCCAGATAAGTTATGTAGTTGACGAGTTTTGGGTTTTCTTTTACCTTGTGGCCAAGAAACAACAGCCGCGTCTTGAATATCTAGCAAATGTTGTTGCTGTAGTTCAAGCAGTTTACTTTCCATTCTCTCTGCACCATCAGCCGTGGGGAATTCTAATACAGTAAGATGTGCCATTAGTAATCTCCTGAATTTAATGAAATTCAACCACTAACTAGGCATTGCAAGTTTCAGCGATCGCAACAACGTCATTAATTTTAGCGCAATCATTGGGTATTGGGCATTGGGCATTGGAAATAACCAACAACTAACAAAGAATTATTAATTATTACCAATAACCAATAACCAATTACCCGTTACCCATTAGCACAAAAGTATTAAATAGAACGTTTCAGCAAACGTAAACGTTCGGAGTAACTTCGCATCACGAGTAATGCAAACATGGGAGTTTCTTGCACGGCGAACAGAAAACCGTTTCGATCTAAAATTGCCAATTCGCAGTCAGTTTTAGCAACTGCTGTCGATGCTCTAGTTTGTTCTGGAACCACTAATGCTCCCATCCCAAATACATCTCCTTGATGAATAGTTTCGACTACTTTGCCATCGATACATAACTCTACTTCTCCATGCAAAATGCCATACATGCAATCCCCAATTTCACCATCTGTAAAGATGGTTTGCCCACTGGAAAAATTTTTGATTGTTGGCTGTTTTTGAAATATTTTTACGGTTTCTGCTGGTTCAAGCATAACAATGAATTTTTTAACTACATCACATTTCAAAATACTGCAATAAATACTTTTTTTGTTAAAGTTAAACTTTTAAACCAGCTTTTGATTGAACATACTCTTCTAATTCTATAGTTAGTGGTTGTGCTTGCCAAATGTCCTGGCAATATTCTTGAATTGAGCGATCAGAGGAAAATTTGCCTATCCGCGCTACATTCAAAATTGACATCCGAGTCCAATTATCTTGATCGCGATAAGCTTGACTCACTTGCTGTTGACAATCAATGTAAGATTGGTAGTCAGCAAATAGTAAAAATGGATCGTAGTGAAGTAGAGAATCAAGCAGAGGACGAAACAGATTTATATCACCATGAGAGAAAACCCCAGAAGCAATTAAGTCTATTACTTCTTTAAGTTCGGGGTTGGAATTATTATAATTCCAAGGATTGTAGCCTTGAGCTTTGAGGGCTTGAACTTCTTCAATTCGCAGTCCAAATAAGAAGAAATTTTCTTCTCCGACTTCTTTACGAATTTCAACATTGGCACCATCAAGAGTACCAATAGTTAACGCTCCATTCATCGAAAACTTCATATTCCCAGTACCAGAAGCTTCTAATCCAGCAGTGGAAATTTGCTCTGATAAATCAGCAGCAGGGTATACTTTTTGACCCAAAGTCACATTATAGTCTGGTAAAAAGACAACTTTGATGCGATCGCGTACATGGGGATCTGCATTCACAACCTCTGCTACGGAGTTGATCAATTTAATGATCAGCTTGGCCATATAATAACCGGGTGCAGCTTTACCACCAAAAATGAATGTACGCGGGGTAATTTCCAGATCAGGATTATGCTTAATGCGGTTATACAAGCTAATAATATGCAGTACATTCAGATGTTGACGCTTATACTCGTGAATGCGCTTGACTTGAATATCAAATAGCGATTCTGGATTAACAACAATACCAGTTTTCTTTTGAATATATTTTGCTAAATTGCGCTTAGTTTCTAACTTTATTTGTTGCCATTGTTGACGGAAATTACGATCTTCAACAAAGCTTTCTAATTGTCTGAGGTCTTCAAGATGCTTAATCCAACTATCACCGATTTTACTAGAAATTAAACTAGTCAAGCTGGGATTGCTTAAAACTATCCAACGTCGTGGTGTCACTCCGTTAGTTTTATTGCTGAATTTCTCTGGCCATAATTGATAAAAATCTCGCAGAACTGTTTGTTTCAACAATTCAGTGTGTAACGCTGCTACACCATTAATCGCATGACTACCAACACATGCGAGGTTAGCCATACGCACATATCTATCACCTGTTTCATCAATCAGCGATAGTCTGGCAATTTTACCCTGATCGTAAGGATCTAGTAACCGCACCTGATCAAGGAAACGGCGATTGATTTCATAGATAATCTCCAAATGGCGAGGTAGCAATTTCCCAAATAAGCTAATAGACCACTTTTCTAAAGCTTCTGGTAGTAAAGTGTGATTTGTATAACCGAAGGTTTTTTGGGTAATATCCCAAGCTTGTTCCCAACCAAATTGATGTTCATCCAACAACAACCGCATCAGTTCCGCAACACCAATCGCAGGGTGAGTATCATTGAGTTGGACAGCAAAATTTTCGTGGAAGCTTTCCATACTCTTACCAGCACGATCTAAATGAATGCGAATCATATTCTGGAGAGAACAGGAAACAAAGAAATATTGCTGTTCTAAACGCAGTTGTTTACCTTGAACTTGTCCATCGTTAGGATAAAGAACTTTGGAAATGTTTTCTGAAACAACTTTTTTATTAACAGCACCGTAGTAGTCGCCGACATTAAATGACTGAAAATCGAATGATTCAGGAGCTTCTGCTTTCCACAGGCGGAGGATATTAGTAGTATTGACTTTATAACCTAGTATGGGTGTGTCGTAAGCAATCCCTTTAACTACCTGATCAGGAATCCAGCGTATTCGATAATTACCATGTTGATCAGTGTAAGATTCTGTATGACCACCCAATTTCACTTCATAGGCTACTTCTGGACGCGGAATTTCCCAAGGATTTCCCCACTGTAACCATTTATCAGTAATTTCTACTTGCCAACCATCACGAATTTCTTGATCAAAAATACCAAATTCGTAACGAATACCATACCCAATTGCTGGAATTTCCAAGGAAGCGAGAGAATCCATGTAGCAAGCAGCAAGACGACCTAAACCACCATTACCCAAACCTGGCTCTTCTTCTTGCTCAATTAATTCTTCTAAATTCAATCCTGATTCTACAACTGCTTTGCGTACTTGCTCATAAATATCCAAGTTGATCAAGTTATTTGCTAAGTGCGGCCCCATGAGAAATTCGGCTGAGAGATAGCAAACAACTTTGACATCATTTTTAACATATGATCTGGTTGTGCTAATCCAGCGTTTGAGTAAGCGATCGCGCACCGTATAAGCCAGCGCCATGTAAAAATCATTTTCTGTAGCAATCTCAGGATACTTACCCTGAATATAGAAGAGATTATCCGCCATTGCTCGCCGCAGAGTTTCTATACTTAAACCTGTGCGATCGTCTTCTATTTGTAAAGCTGCTCTTTTGTTGGGATCGATTGCAGTCATAAAAGAATTGGGGATTGGGGATTGGCGATCGGGGTTTAGGGATAACTATAATTAAAGCTACTTTCCGACTGTTAACGGACGGTAATGTTTTATGGAAAGATTGGTTAACTGTTAACCCGTGTTTATCGGTGTGCATCTGTATTTGTAAGCCGATGCATTAATAATGTAAGTCCTAACGCACCGAAAAACTGGGATGGTGCGTTCGCTGCGCGACAACACACCCTACTGTTTCCTGTAATCTAAAAAAGCGAGCAAGTCAAGCTCATAAATCATGCTTAAGAATTATTGCTGAGAAATTTTTGTTTGATTTGAAACACAATATTAACAACAAGCATAATTCCCAAGAAGACTGCCAAAATCAAAAATGTCCTGTGCATGGCAAAAACCAATGCTGGAAGTGGTACAGATCCAAGCGGTGTTGTATGGGGTAGATTGACAACACTTAAAATAAATGTGACAAATAAAGTTGCTCCTAATGAAGTTCCGAGAGTTTGACCAACCAAAGATGATTCGTTTAGCAACCCTGAAACAATACCGATTTTATCTTGGGGAGCAATGCTCATGGTTGCAACATTATTGGGCGATCGCCACATCGCTAAACCTGCACCCATCACTATATCTCTAAGTACGTAACCCAAGGGTGTTAACTGGGTATTAAAGGTACTAACCAGCATACATCCAAATAATAACAACATTAAACCAATGGGAATCAAGCGATGACTACCAAACCGATCAGCGAAACGTCTTGATATCGGTGCAATTATGGCGTTACTGATTGGTAAGGTGATCATTAACATTCCGACTTGCTCGGTTGGAAACTGCACAACTAATTCTAAGAAAAAAGGATAGATTAATAACCGCGATGCGAGGACTATGTAAACTACTACCATAGTCAACAGATTAATACTGAGAATGCGGTTACGAAACAAAGACAAATCAATGATTGGTTGTCTGCTTCGAGACTCAACCAAAACCAAAACAATTAAGCCGATGATGGCAATAATTAGTAAAATCAGAGCGATCGCACTGTGAAAGCCTTGTTTTTGTGCTTCGCTAATCGCCAACGCCAAGTTAAGCATCACCAGCGCCAGCAGAATTACTCCCAATCCATCAAAGCGTTCTTGGTGACTACGAGGATTTGGGGAAGAGGGAATACACCAAGCAAATAACAAAATCGCAATCATTCCTATGGGAAGATTAATTAGGAAGATCGCCGCCCAATCACCAAGCTTAACCAGTAAACCACCAATCGCTGGGCCTAACACAGAACCGATAGAAAGCGTCACCGCAGCAAGACTCAGAGCTAATCCATATTGTGAGGTGTGAGCAAACAACTCAGTAATAATTGTCATTCCTAATCCCACAATGAGCGCAGCACCGCATCCTTGCAAGACTCGAAAGCCAATCAACCACCCAATTCCAGGTGCTAATCCACACAGTAATGAACTGAGGGTAAACAAAGTTAATCCAGCTTGGAATAATTTCTGTCTGCCGAGTATATTACCCAAACGAGCAACAGTGAAAATCAAAGCCGTAAAAACAATCAGGTAACTGATAATCACCCATTGAGAAATAGCTAAGTGAGTATCAAAAGCCTTTGTAATTGTAGGTAGGGCAATGTTGACTGTAGCACTATCAAGTGTAAACATAGTCAAGCCCAGTCCTACACTTAATAAAACCAACCAGATTTGAAACGGCGATCGCTCAGAATCAGAAATATTTGGGGATACTGGTTCGCTATTCAAGTTACTACCACCAACAAGCGTGAAAGTTCTCCTTTTTCCATTTTCTCTTGGATGATTGTGGATGCTAAATTTAGAGTTTTCCCGATCCCCTCTTTAATTTTTCATTGCTAAAGTCAAACCATCAGCGATCGCTACCATGCTGAGTGTAATTCTTTGATCTTGATGCAATTTTTGATTAAAAGCCCGAATTTTGTTAGTTCTATTGTCCTGTTCTTGAGGATCTGCGACTCGACCTGACCATAAAACATTATCGATCGCAATCAGTCCGCCCCGACGCACAAGTTGCAAAGCCAGTTCGTAGTAGTTGTCATAGTTGCTTTTGTCGGCGTCAATAAAAGCAAAATCAAATGTTTCGGCTTCTTTGGCTGCGATTAATTTTTCTAAAGTTTCCAAGGCTGGAGCAATGTGCAAACTGATTTTATCTGCTACACCGGCTTTTTGCCAGTAACGGCGAGCGATCGCTGTGTATTCTTCATCAACGTCGCAGGCTACTACTTTACCGTCTGCTGGTAAAGCCAAAGCTACTACCAAAGAACTATAGCCAGTAAATACACCAATATCTAAAGTTTTTTTAGCTCCAATTAACTTGACTAGCAAGGCTAAAAACTGTCCTTGATCAGGTGCAATTTGCATGAGAGCCATAGGTTGCTGCGCCGTCTCTTGACGCAATTGAGTTAAAACTTCTGGCTCTCGCAAAGATACTGAAAGCAAGTAGTCATAAAGAGATTTGTCTAATCCAAGAGTTTTATTGTGATTGCTCATGAGGTGCGATCGTTCTTTGTGTATTCTTTTCTGTTTTTATCGCAAAACTGCATAAGTCGATTTTGTTTTACCCATAAATAAAGACAGAAGAAAAACTTCTAAACTTAAACTTCCCTAAAAATCTACTACCAATTCTCTGAATCAAAGCTACAGATTGTTTGTAGTTGGTGTTTTTACACCACTACGAACATTTATTTTATGGATATCATTGTAGCGAAACGGAATAAATAGCCTTTGCTAGAGTGTGTGGGAGCTTTAAACGCAGAGGAACGCTAAGGTACGCGCAGAGGAGCGCAGAGTGTTAAGCAGAGCTATTTCGTTTTGTGTTTTGAAAAAATTGGGATGCTCTCGAGTGCGTAGACTCTAGTCTTTAAACCTTCGACTTGAGCTATCAAAAGATTAAAAAATTACGTAAATATACATAGCGTTAATCAAAATCTGGTGTTAAATTTACATGTAAAATGGTTTGAGCGAAATTTCTGGAATAGTAACAGACCTTTGTGTAAACACTCCATAACCGAACTTATATCAATTTGAGGTTTTTATAATGCCAATCGATATATTGAGCCGCAGAAAGACTCACTTTGTCTTGTGGCGTCCGGGTAATTTACAAACAAATCCTGCTCTGTGTATTGGCAACATCGATCCCAACAGTCAAGATAGATTAGCACAACTGCAAGAATTTCCACTCCATCAATCGCCAGATTTTTCTGATTTGTGGGAAATATCACCTCAAGAATGCCGTTTGACTGAAGGAAAAGTCTATTATTACTGGTTTAAAGTCCGCAATAGTGAACCCTATCAGGCTGCTAATGCTCATCAAGTTCTCTATTGTACCGATCCCATGGCTACGACAATAGATCGACGAGTCAATGCACCAGTACCACCAGAATCAGGAGGTGTAGCTAGTTTCGATTCTGCTAGTGTTGTTCTTTATCAAAATGGTATGCTCGTTCCTTGCGATCCGCAGGGTGAGACTGTGCATTGGGATAGCGATACTCCTTCAGATACACTTCCAGTCAATAACCAACTAGTCATCTACGAACTACCAACTCGTTGGGCAAGAATTCGCTCTAATGGCAACATAGAAGAAGGTAATGGCACATTTCGCGATGCATTAGCGCTGTTGATTCCTGAAGTTAATTCTCTGACTTTTCCTGCACTCCGCACTTTAAATAACCGCGCTCATCTTGTGGAATTAGGAATCAACGCCTTAGAACTTTTGCCCCCCGAAGACAGCGATGATAATCTCAATTGGGGCTATGGTACTGCTAATTATTTTGCTGCTGATTTTGATTTAGGACGTCCAGATCATCAATCCGCACCTACAGCTTCCACTGATTTAGCAAATCTGATTAAGGTTTGTCATCAGAAAGGGTTGCGCTTTTTTATTGATGTTGTAATGGCGTTTTCTCGCAACAATCCTTATCACAACATTAACTTTTTAGATTTTTACATCCAGTGGGGCAGTGGTGATCCTGAACAAGGTTCAAGAGACGGGTTTGGTGGAGATTTATTCAAGTACAACTATTGGGTAGAAGGTTATCACCCGATTACTGGGCAAAAATCATGGTATGTCCCAGCGCGGGAATATCTCAAAGCCCAGATTGCTCACTGGTTAGAATACTATCAAGTAGATGGTTTACGGCTTGATAGTGTCAACAATATCGCCAATTACGACTTTTTGCAGGAATTTAAAGATTTAGCTCGGACATTGTGGGATAAACGAGGTGGTAAGAGCGATCGCTTTTTAGTTGTAGGAGAAGAGTTAAGTGTACCACTTGCCCTCGTTCATCAAAATCGTTTAGATGGGCTTTGGAACGAGAAATTTAAACAAATGATTCGGCGAGTACTTCTAGGTAAAAATGCCTGGGATGAACCTAGTTTTGAGTGGACTGTTCGCAAATTAATTGATTGTCGCAACCTCGGCTTTACCGATGGTTCCCAAGCAATTAACTATCTGACATCTCATGATGTTGGCGGTTTTGGTAACGAACGTTTATTCAACTATCTGGTGAATAATGGTGTTTCCAGAACTGAACCCCGGATTAAGTTAGCATTTGCTTGCTTGCTAACAGCAGTAGGAATTCCCATGATTTTGGCAGGCGATGAATTTGCTGATCAACAAGATTTAGATATTTCTGATGAACACAACAGCAATAAACAAATCGATCCAGTCAACTACAGCCGTTTACAAGATGACTGGCGACAACGTATTTTTCAATATGTAGCTCGATTAGTCCGCTTCCGTAAATCTTCTCCAGCTTTAGCTGTTAATGATACTCGCTTTCTGCATGTAGATTTTAGTGAAGGCAAACGAGTACTAGTCTGGCAGCGTGGTAATCAACCTGATAATTTGGTAGTTGTAGTTGCTAATTTCTCTGACTACGGTACTCCACCTGGTTCTGAGTACAGAGTACAAAATTGGCCTGCAACCCCATCAGGTAAGCAGTGGAAAGAAATCACTCAAGAACGGATTGTTCCTAGTGATTGGGTTGGTAGAGAAGGTATTTTTCCTTGGGAAGCGAAGGTGTATACCTTAGCGTAATCAAGGTAGTGAAAGACATAGATCCCGACTTGTTGAACAAGCCAGGGATCTTTTACTATTTAAGTAAAACCGCGTAAACTAAGCTGATAAAAACTGTAAAAATTTAAACGATTTTTTTTATTTTAAAGACATAACTTTACCATTTTAGCTGCCAAATAAATTATCAATGTGAGTGTAATATTTACACGCATAGAAATGGTTAAAAAAATTTTATTGCCTTTATTAACCACTTTGACACTCATAAGTGTATCTACAATTGCGAAGGCTGATTATTTAGTCAGCAACGGTTCGGGTGGTGATTATAGTTACGAACTCTGGCAAGATAATACACGGTACTATCTGAAAATCTGGAAACGGGAATTTTATGGTAAAGAAGAAGCTTATACAACTAGCAGCAGCTTTGAGTCTAGTCGGGAAGCATTAGAATATTTTGATTGCTACTATGCTGACAAATCTTTACTAGCTTGCCCAAAATAAAACCCAGAAGCCTAGTTTTTTAAAGAAACCGGGCTTCTTACAGGGCGGCAAACCTTTATGTAAAATAAAAAGCATGAAAACCCATCTTCCCTAGCCTCAATACACTATGAAAGCTGAAGCCGAAAATCCCAACAGACTGACGTGTGAAGTAGAAACTACACTGAAGGTAATCGGTGGACGTTGGAAAGTATTAATTATTAGAGAATTAATGCTGGGGATAAAGCGCTTTGGTGAATTGCAAAGAGCTTTACCAGGAATTACACAAAAAATGCTGACGCAGCAACTGCGAGAAATGGAAGAAGATGGGATTATTCATCGTCAAGTTTATGCACAAATTCCGCCAAAAGTAGAATATTCACTCACACCTCTAGGGGAAAGTCTCAAACCAATTCTTTACGCAATGCATGATTGGGCAGTTCAATATTACGACAAAATAAATAAATAATAGTTATTGGTATTGGTTGTTGATGATTTGCTTTTTTAGCTATGCTAAAAAATTAGAAAAAAATCTTTGCCCGATTGAACAATGGTTGCTTTACCTGATCGTATTTTAATGAGCGCAGAGGAATATCTGATTTGGGAATCCACCCAAGAGCAACGCTACGAATATTGGGATGGCGAAGTTATAGCAATGAGTGGTGGGACACGCAACCATAATCGGGTTTCTGGAAATTTCTTCAAACTCCTAGATGATGCCTTAGCAGATCACTTTTGTGAAGTATGCATTGTTGATGTGAAGGTGCAGGTAGAACCGGGGCTGAAGTATTTTTATCCTGATGTGGTGGTGACTTGCGACGATCGCGATCGCGATCCACAATTGATACAGTTTCCCTGCTTAATTATCGAAGTGCTATCACCTTCAACAGAAGCAGCTGACCGAGGAAAAAAGTTTGCTGCATATCGTCAATCTCCAACTTTGCAAGAAAATGTCTTAGTACAAATAGCGCAACCTAGTGTGGAAGTCTCTCGACGCAATCAACAGGGGCAATGGGTTTTGTGGGAGTATAATTTGGGTGACAAATTGCGACTTGAATCGGTGAATGTAGAAATAGCGATCGCTGATTTGTACCGACAAGTTCAATTTGAACCCGAAGCGATCGAAAATGAATAGGCGATATAACCACTACCTCTACTCGTTAGCTTGTAAATAATCTATTGCTGCTTCTAATTTTGATGAATATCTTTCCGCAAATCTTTCAAACCATAATCCCTCCGGTGAGAAAGGATCTAACTTAGCCAACCAATCTTTAGCTTGTTGTTTAAAAGCCTCCCTTTGCTTGGCTTTTATTTGTTCTTGCCTAATTTTTTCTTCTTCTAATTCTTGCTGTATTCTTAATTTTTCTGCTTGCTCTTGTTCTTCAAAATCAGTCTTTACTTCTTCTAAAAGTTTATCTATTAAAGATGCTGATTTTGAATATGATGGAGGAATATTGGGTGTTGCTGTATTTGCTGTATTTGGTACTTGTTTTGGCTGTTCATTGCTTTGATGCTGATATTCAGCTTGCAGTTCTGCTAACAGCTTATCAATAGAGTCCATGATCTTTAACTCCTGATTTACTGCATATCAAAATATTTACTATCTTAATTATTCGCTGTAAAACAATAGTGTAGTGATTCACTTTTAGAGGTTTATTTTGTGATTTTTAAAGATTTATAGTTAAGTAACTAAACAAAATTAATTACGCGTTATTTAAGCTCTTTATTATTTCCTATTCCCTGTTCCCTAACCTTCAGGAAGAAATTTAATTTTGCCTAACTACCTAATCATTAATCGCATTCAGGAGGACTTCAGATAAACTCATGTCTTCCATGTCGTCCATTGTAATCGTGTCGCAAATATCAAACTTTGCACCAGCAGTTTGTAATTCGTCATCTAATACTTTGAGAAAACGAGTTGCATGAGCATCTTTGCCAACTTGAATAAAAGAAATAGCTAATTCTTCATCTCTGTCCATACGCCGAGAAGCTTCAATAATTACTTTCATAACAGCTTTACGATCATCTGGTTCACCATCTGTGACAACTAAAATTGTTTCACCATTTGGTTTAGTTTGACCTGCTGATTTCCGTTCAAAGTAATTATCAATGGCGTGTTTTAATACTGCTGCTAAATCAGTGGTTCCTGCTGGATCATTTTCTTGGAATATTTGTGATACTTTACTTGATGTCACATTTTCATAACGTTTAAATCTACCAGAAAATAAATAAATAGTAATACCATCTGGGTCAAATTGTTCACATTTACTTGCTAAAGCAAAAGTAGATTCTTGTGCAGCTAGCCATCGACTTCTACCACCTTTTTGATCCGGCGTTGCCATACTGCCACTTTTATCAATAATTAAAGTATAGTCACGATTTTCAAGCATTTTTTGATTCTCCAATTAGAAGTTAGTTATTGATTGTTAACTCTTGACAAATGACCAATGACGAATGACAAATTAATCAGTTACTGCATTCATTAAAACATCTGCAAGACTCATATCTTCCATGTCATCAAGGGTGATTGTGTCGCAGATATCAAATTTTGCACCGACACTTTGCATTTGATCATCTAAAGCTTTCAAAAATTTGGTTGCTTGCGCGTCATTACCTACTTGAATGATGGAAATTCCTAGTTCTTCATCGCGTTCCATCTGGCGAGTTGCACTAATGATGACTTCAAAGACAGCTTTGCGATCGTCTGGTTCACCATCGGTGATGACTAAAATTGTTTCGCCATTGGCTTTGGTTTTTCCTGCTGCTTTGCGTTGAAAGTAATGATTGGTTGCGTCTTGAAGTACACCTGCTAAATTTGTTGTACCAGATGGATCATTTTCTAAAAATATCTGCGCTACCTTGGCAGAGGTAACATCGTCGTAGCGCTTAAATCTCCCAGAAAATACGTAAACAGTAATCCCATCTGGATCAAATTGTTCACATTTACGTGCTAAAGCGAGGGTAGATTCTTGAGCAATTTCCCATCGACTTCTACCACCGACTTGATCGGGAGTTGACATGCTACCGCTTTTATCGATGATTAAGGTGTAGTCGCGATCGCTCATCATAATTCCTTTACTGATTACTCGACGTCTCTAGTCTAGTCTAGGCTTCTTCAGTATTGGTTAGCTATTCAAGCTTCTTTACGAGTTTTGCTACTCATCTACAACCTTAGCTCATCTGTAAAAGAAGACACGAAGACAATTAGACACACCACACCTTGAATGCATGGATTACTTATTTTGTCAATGCGTAAGTTCTAATTTATTAGGCGATCTTTTGAACTAATTGAGAACTCCACAAGCTAACATTTGTAAAACCAAGTTTTCACCTTACAATCCATGAGACCTTATCATCATATTCCCATTCAAGAGTGTGGCGAACCGCTAGTACCTATTCCCCTAGAAATGTTTGCGGTAGAATCTCCCCATGCTTATGAAAAATTAGGCGCACCTTATGGGGAACATTCACCTTATTTTCTTCGCCAAAGTGTTGTTAATAGTTTAATTGCAGCCCAAAATCATTTACAATTGCTGCGTCCTGACTGGCGGATTCAAATTTTTGATGCTTATCGTCCCGTAGCTGTGCAACAGTTTATGGTAGATTACAGTTTTGCCGAAGCGGTACGAGAAAGAGGACTTGTTGAGGCAAATTTATCAGCAACTCAGCGCCAAGAAATTTGGCAAGAAGTTTACAAAATTTGGGCTGAACCTAGTTTTGATATAAACACACCACCACCTCATAGTACTGGTGCTGCTGTGGATGTAACACTAGTGGATGAAAATGGCGAAATTGTAGATATGGGTTCGCCTATTGATGAAATGTCAGAGCGATCGCTCCCTGATTATTATGCCAATAGTGAACAACCACAAGCACAACAATATCACACTCATCGTTTACTACTAAAAGATGTGATGGAAAAAGCTGATTTTAAACGCAATCCCTGCGAATGGTGGCATTTTTCCCTAGGTGATCAAATGTGGGCTTGGTTGCAAAATCAAGCCGATACAAGTAAAAATTTTATAGCCCGCTACGCGAGGTTAATGTAAATATTTAATAGTTGATTGTTGGTGCTTCCAAACAACCAACAACCAACAAAACTTACGCATCTTCAGGATTCAACTGAATTAATTCTTCAGTTGTATAAGTTCCAATTGGACTCCAAACCAAATAAGGAACAAGCAATAAGCTAGCAAGTCGAGAAATAGGTAAAATAGATAACGCTAGCACTATACCCAAAACAAGACCAACTGAACCAATAATTTCTCCGGTTCTAAGACTGCGAAACCTCAACATCAAAGGTATGTAAGTGACAGTAATAATTTCCAGCAACAGATAACAACCCATTAATAACCAGGTTATTAAACTACCTGGATTTTTTTGCCACACAATGCTAGCAGAAGCAGCACCGCTAATAAAAATCGCAGTCCAAATTACAGGTATGAATGGTTCAAAAACTAGCCAGCGTGGACGACTTAATTGTGCGAACCATTTCACATCACGTGGTGTAATAAAAAAACTACCAACTGCAACTAAAAAAGTCACAGCCCCAATTACCATCCAAGATTGAATCATTTTCGACTCTTCGGTGTGTGTGAGTTTTACACAGCAATTTTGGCAATTTAGGATATAACTTTAATCAGTCATTAGTCATATTATTAATTATTAATTGTTAATAGTTGATTGTTCTTAGTTCCAAACAACAATCAACAAACTAGAACTAAGGCAAAAAGACCTCTAAAACTCTTATTTCTCCGTGTACTCTGCGTCCTCTGCGGTTTGTTCTTCCGTTAGCTGTGCGTAAATCCTGCAAACAAAATTTATACATCTTGAGGATTAAGGCGTTCCATTGCTTTAGTTGTATATGTACCAATGGGACTCCATAATAAATAAGGTACAAGTAATAATGTTGCCCAAGCAGAAATAGAAAAAACTGCGATCGCTAAGATCACCCCAATTACAAAACCTGTTCCGCCGAGAATCGTACCTACTCTCAAATGACGAGTCCTAAACATTACAGGAGTATAGGCAATAGTAACTATTTCTAAAAGCAAATATAATCCCATTAATAACCAAGTGGTGGTCGTTCCTGGGTTCTTTTCCCAAACAATATAAGCAGACCAAGCACCACAAACAAATATCACAGTCCAAATTACAGGAATTGCTGCTTCAAATGTTAGCCATCTTGGTCTTTCTAGACGTTTAAACCATTTGCGATCGCCAGGAGTGATAAAGTTTGCACCTAAAGCAACTAAGAAAGCAACCCCACCAATTACCATCCAAGATTTAATCATGCATTATTGCCTCACCCTTTGCGATCTAGTCAGATTTTGTCAATTTGCACGTTTATTAATCATCCATCCTTGGTTTGAACAATTGGCAAATCCAAATCTAACATTAGAGATAAAATGCCCAATAATTTCATGATTTTACTTAACCAAAGAAGAATCCTTTAACTCTTTTGCAACTTCCGACACTCCAGCTTGTGCTTTTGGTTTACGAGTATACCAATATGCCCAGGCAATTAACACTGCTTGAAAAGGCAGTCTTGCTATATAAAATAACTGATTATGAGGAATTCCCTCCACTTTAATGTTATGTATAGTCATATAAATATTGGCAGGAAACACAGCAATAAATAGGGCAATTAATCCCCAGGCTGCGGCTACACTGACAAATGGAATCATTAAACCAATACCACCAAGAATCTCAAAAAAACCACTAATATAAACAGATGCAAATGGTGGAAATGGTGGTGGAACAATGCGGGCGTATTGCTCAGGTCTGATAAAATGTGTAATTCCAACAATGATAATAGAAAATGCTAGAACACCGCGAAGAATTTCTTTGCGACGATGATCTAATTTAGGTAAGAAAGACATAGAAAATATCACAAACGCTAGTCAAATATTAAATATTGATATCTTCTCGTACTTCTATCCTAAGTTAGCTTTTCATCTCTCTAAAACTTCTTCTAAACTAGGCACATCAACCCAGTTTGATTTCATATTTGACTCATGTGATAAATCCATCAATAATTGAGAATAAACTCCTTCTCGCAAAGATGGAACAGTTTCTTCTCCTTGATCAATTCCCTGTACCCATTGATCTACAACTCTGAGAAATGCAGAAATACGACCATCGGCGTAATTTTTTGGAAAAACTAAACGATTAGGAACTTCTATCTCTGTTAATTGTTTACCAGGCTGAGATGTCCAAACACGAAAACCGTGGATATAATCTTTTTGATTCTCGCTACCTAAAACTAAAGTACCGCGATCGCCATACACTTTCAACCAGTGTGTACGAGATGCATGTACTACCGCACTAATGGAAACTTGACAAGGTGTCCCATCTGCCAATTCCAGCATCAACATGCAGGTGTCATCGGTATTAACTGGTTTGAATTCACCCGTGTGAACGTCTTGTCTTTGGGGTATGGCTGTACTCAAATGAGCGCTTAATCTGCGTACAGGCCCAAACAACCAGTTAATATAATCAAAAGTGTGGGAACCTAAAGAACCTAACGCACCGCCACCTTTCTCTTTTTGTGAATACCAGTTCCAAGGACGCCCAGCATCAGCACGTGAAGAACCCAACCAATCAATTCTAATTAAACGTTTATTACCAACATAGCCTTCTGATAAAAGTTCAGCAAATAATTGCCATCCAGGTACAAACCGGAATTCAAAATCTACAGTAGCAATCACACCTTTTGATTTTGCCAAAAAATAAAGTTCTTTAGCTTCGTCTACATTTAGAGTTACAGGTTTTTCTAGTAATACATGTTTTCCAGCTTGCAAAACTTCCTTAGCCATTTCGTAGTGGAGAAACGGCGGTGTCGCGATGCTGACTGCTTGAACTTCGCTGAGAGAAACAATATCTGTAATAGTATCGCAGGCGTAAGCAATGTTTTGTGATTGGGCTATAGCTTGGGCTTTTTCTAAATCTCGGTGATAAACAGCAACGACTTGGGTACGGGGATGAGCCTTCAATGCAGGTATGTGGACTTTTTGACCGAACCCTGTACCGACAACTGCAACACCGATGGGTTGCTGGTTAGCTGAACTGTAATGGGATGTGGATAACATAAGTTGATTAAGCTGTCGCTGAGTATAAATAAAAAATGTAGAGACATAAAAAATTTTACATCTCTACATAAGATAGATAAAAAAAGCGTCAGTGATGTGAAGACTTAATTGTTTACAGGTTGGCAAATATATCAAACACACCGTGTCCTGTGAACACTTCAAATGCAATCAGAGACACAAAGCCAATCATTGCTAAACGACCGTTGAGTACTTCAGCGTAAGGAGTAAACCCAGTGCGATCGCCTTGTTCATCTACATAAACCTTTGGCTCGATCGCAAAGTTGTTCATTTTTCCTTGATCATCAACGATTGCACCGTTTGTACGCATGAGTATTTCCTAAATGAATAAAGGGGATAATTGCGTTTATGTTAAGAATAGTAACAATAAAGTTAAAAAATGTAAAGAAAATAAGTTCATTAAGAAGTGCGATCGCGCATTTTGGGCGCGATCATTACGGGTAATCATGAGAAAAATGGGTAAGCTAGTTACTTGAAGCTTAGTTTTGATTTAGTTGCTGCAATTTTGTATCAATTCTCTGCTCCGCCGCTAATCGCTCTAAAGCATAGTCATTTAAATCTACGAAATGCATGTTAGCCATTAGTGTTGGGTGAACAGCATTAATATATCGATATATTTCTTGAGCAACTGTGCGGTAGGAAGGATGTCCTTGTCGCGAACTTCGTAATTCAACAAGATGATAAACTTCACGTAGATTCAACTTTATTCGCCAGCGCACTCGATAGGCGAAGGGTACAACATATTGTGCTGCATCTGGTAAATATGAGCTAATCAACTCAGTTGTTTCGGCTGCATATTCCAAAGCTTTACAGTAGGTTTGGGCAAGATTCGCTTCTTCTAGTTCTGGTGGAACTACATACCCATGACGAACAGAGTAGTGTTGACGTTCTTGTGTGAGAACACGATGGCGATGCAGATCACGATACGCACCAAGATCAGCCAGCACATCAAAGGTATAGTAAGTTTCTTCAAAAGCACGTCCCGGACGATGAAAACGTGAGGAGCGATCGCCTACATAAGTGTTGATAATCTCTACTCGCTCTTGAGTTGATAAAGTAGTCACGTATTCTGTGATTTGCTCAAATGTCAAATCAGTGTGAGGATAAAGAATTGCCGCAATAACCTTGACTTCTGCATCTGGATCGTACTCAACTAATTGAACTGTCGAACTTGATACTGGCTCAATTTGTCCTAAATGTTTTTGTGCAAGTAATTCTGTGCATTCCCAATTTCTTGATAGATAACGGGCAAATTGAGCGCCCCGTTCAGTTTTGGCACGCTTGACAAATGAAGGTATGATTTGATCTAGTTCTTGTTGCATAGAAACTCCAAGGTTACGCAATTCTTGGTGAGGTGAAGCAGCAAGCTTGACTAGCAAATACTCAAATGCTCGTCCATTGCCAAACAACCCAACATTAGTCAGAGTTGCCATTGGCAGTAAACCACGCAACAAGTCAAAAGTTTTAGCTCTTGTGGCACTGTTATATGCCCGCTCAGAAGTAGTAGTATCTCTGGGAGTGCGAGCTTGCACCCAAATCAACAGAGGCTCTATTAACTCAGTATACGTGTCGAATAAATGATCTAATGTTGCCTCATAACGCTCTGCATGGTTTGATGCCATAATCGACGGTTCGCGATAGTAGCGGTAGCGTCCGTTGACTTTGCGATTAAATGGAACGTATCTGGTTGACTTCTCCAGTGGGGAAATTCCCAAGCGGCTGTCTTCTAAAGCTTTAGCTGCAATATTACTAATTCCTTCACAAGCAAGGTGTGCGCCTCCTAATTCTGCGACTGAGTCATCACCATAACCGATTAATACGCGATCGTAAAAAGCCTCTGCTTGTTGAATCGCCACTAATTGATCAGCGTTATTTTCAGATCCTCCACCAACGATACGAGCAAAACTAGCTTCCGGTGCTTTGATAAACTCATCTAGTAAGATACGGCGTAAACTTTTATCACTACGGCTGTAGCGCGAGAACAATGCACCCTTGACAACTTCCGGCAAATTCCGCAAACCAAAAACAGCACGATCTGAATTTGTGATAAAAGGCTGTAACAACAAGCTCTCCTGTTCGGTGAGCAACTCTTCCAAAAATTCTTCCATATCTACCACCTCAGTTTAGTGCTGCGATCGCATGAATATAAGAAACATTTTTATGGGGTGCGTGATGGCTAGCACCTAACACACCTCAATTTTTTTAGGCAGCAGAAATTATAAGTTGCCGAATTTTCTATTAAACTTTAGCCAAAGTCACTTTCTCTTGCTGATCCTGATATTTACCCTGACGCGCTTCATAACTAATAGCGCAGGGTTCACCTTCCAAAAATAGTAATTGCACCACACCTTCATTTGCATAAATTCGACAGTCAGCACTAGAAGAATTAGAGAATTCCAGAGTTAAATGACCACGCCATGCAGCTTCTGCCGGAGTTAAGTTTGCAATGATACCACATCTTGCATAAGTAGACTTACCTATACAAATCACCGTAATATTATCTGGAACTTCTAACCTTTCCAAGGCAACTCCTAAACCATAGGAGTGCGCGGGTAGGATAAAGTAGCGGCCATTCTCATCTGTGTGTAGTGATGTTGGTTCCAAATTGTGAGAATTAAAGTTTTTGGGATCAACTACAGTTCCAGGAATGTGGCGAAAAATTCGGAATTCGACAGGAGACAGCCTTATATCATAGCCGTAAGAGGACAAACCATAGCTAATGACACGGCGTAATTGTGGAGCTTCACTATCTTTTATTTCTCGAATCAAACTTGGCTCAAAGGGAACAATCATACCCTTTTGAGCAATTTGAGAAATCCAAATATCGTTTTTAATCACAATTTGAGAGCAATCAAAGTCAATCTAATAGAATACCCTAAATTGGTTAGTAGTTCATCATGTCCATTTTGAATCCCCTCAAGGCTGATGACTGCGACGGATTTCTGTAATTTGATCCGCAACCTCTAGAATCGACTTGGGCATATCCGGCCCTGTGAGAATGATATCGACATGAGCAGGACGCTTTGCCAAAAAGGCTAAAACCTCCGTTTCAGGAATCAAATTAAAGTTAATCGCTAAACTTAACTCATCTAGGACAACGAGAGAATACTTAGCCTCACATACAACCTTTTGTGTATGTTGCCACAACTTTTGTAAGGCTTGTGCTTCGCTTTCGTCGAGGTGTGGTGTATCGATACAACGAGGCAAATCGCAGCGAATCCAATCTAAATTTTGTCCTAACCGGATCGGGCGTTCATGCCCTTGATTAATACCTCCTTTAAGAAATTGCACTACTAAAACTGGCGTACCTTGACCAGCAATTCTCAGTGCCTGAGCCATAACATTAGTAAAAAAGCTACGATGGGTACTCGTGAAAACTTGTACGAGTCCTTCTATTGAGTATGGTAGGTCAAGTGTCAAATTTGTGTTTATATTTTCTAGCTGGGCAACCATAGTTGAGTATTAAAAAAAATACAATACAATAAGGAGTTTTCGCTGAGGTTTATTTTAGTAAGTCTGCTTGTATAATCAAACTATTTTGAGGATGTGTAGTGTTTTTGGCAAGTTGCATTCTTAGTCAAACACTACCTCTGTACTCAAGTCAAGGTTTATGAAGATTTAAATTACGATTTTGCTTATGAAGTAGTCAGTAAAAATTAAAACACCAAGTTTTCAATTTAATTCCAAGAAAAAAATAGGCAAAATCTCTGAAATATCCCGATAAACTTCTGAATTCTTTGGATATTAATTTTTTTTAACCGGGCAAAACAGACTTAAGACAATTGTGAAATTGACAGGACTAGGAGTTTATGGTTGTAAAATTAGTTATTCTAGGAGGTTCAGGAGCCGGAAAAAGTACACAAGCCCAAAAGCTGTGTAATCAACTTGAAATTCCTTTGATCTCCACAGGTGAACTATTACGTCAAGCAATTGCTAACTTTAGCAACTTGGGTCGCCTGGCACAACCATATATAGCAACAGGGGAACTAGTACCAGATGAGATGATTATTGAATTCATCTTGAATCAACTCAAGCAGCCTGATGCTAATCGTGGTTGGGTGTTAGAAGGTTATCCTCGGACAGCCTTTCAAGCAGAAGAATTAGATTTTTTGTTGGATGAGTTAGGACAACAATTAACCTGGGCAATATATCTACAAGTACCACAAGCAGTTATGGTTAGCCGTGCTTTAGGGCGTTCTCTTCCAGATGATCAACCAGAAATTGTCCAACGTCGTGTTGAGTTATTCTACGATCGCACCATTCCCATCCTGGAATATTACGACCGTCGTCGTCGCCTGCTAACCATTAACGGCGACCAATCCCCAGAGATAGTACTACACACTATTATGAACCTGCTTTCTGTTTGTTAATTTTTAATTGTTTTGTCCCCAATCCCCCGATCCCCAATCCCCGATCCCCTTTCCCCGATCCAATCCTTAGATAGTTATTTAAATTTCCTGAAATTGCGAGCTAAAACGATAACCTGAAGGCAGTGTCTGATCAAATTTGAGGCTACTGCAATGGCTTGGCAGCGTCCAGACGGTCGAAAACCTTATGAACTGCGTCCTGTTACTTTTAATCAAGATTTTACCCGCTTTGCCTATGGTTCTGTTCTGGCAAGTTCTGGTGAGACGAAAGTGCTATGTACTGTCAGTGTGATTGAAGGAGTCCCTAAGTTTCTTGCTGGTACTGGCAGAGGTTGGTTAACTGCTGAGTATCGTATGTTACCAACTGCTACTCAACAAAGACAAGAACGAGAATTTTTGAAATTGTCTGGACGAACTCAGGAAATTCAACGTTTAATTGGGCGTAGTTTACGAGCGGCAGTAGATTTAGAACTGCTGGGAGAGCGTACGCTGACTATAGATGCAGATGTATTGCAAGCAGATGCTGGTACTAGAACAACAGCGATTACAGGCGGGTTTGTAGCTCTCGCACATGCAATTTCTAAATTATTACAGCAGGGAGTTTTAGAGCGATCGCCTCTGGTTGGACAAGTAGCAGCTGTTTCTGTAGGGTTACTACAAGAAGAGCCTTTTTTAGATTTGAACTATGTTGAAGATGTTGCCGCTACAGTAGATTTTAACGTGGTAATGAATCAGCACTTGGGAATTATTGAAGCCCAAGGAACTGCGGAAGAAGGCTGTTTTAGCCGTACCCAGCTCAATCAACTGTTAGATTTTGCTGAAAAAGGAATTCAAAATTTATTAGCTGCCCAACGAGAAGCGATCGCTGATTGGCATCAAATATATCAAGGATGACAAAATCAGTGAACAGTTAACAGTAAACAGTTAAAAAAAACTGATAACTGATAACTGATAACTGATAACTGATAACTGTCATTGTTACTGATGATTTTTATTAAGATTCGGCAAGATTTTATTAAATTGCCGTAATTGGTTTGAATAAACAAGTGTTATCTGCTGTCTGAAGTCCGGAGTCCAAAGTCCAAAGCTTGGTAATTTGACCTTGGCTTTACAAAGTCAGTAATTTCGATATGGTAATGCTGGAAGTCGCCAATATGATGAGGAAGCGATGAAGAGAAAAATTGAGGTTTTACCAGATCAAACAGCTTTAATAGCGCGAGCTCAAGAATTGATCCTCTCGCAAATTCAGGCTGCTATTGAACAGCGAGGACAATTTACCATTGCCTTATCTGGTGGAAGTACACCCAAGCCGTTGTACGAAGCGATCGCCACCCAAAATCTCCCTTGGGATAAAATTCATGTATTTTGGGGAGATGAGCGTTATGTTCCGCCCGATCATCCAGATAGTAATGAAGGTATGGCACGTCGTGCCTGGTTAAATCGCGTCAATATCCCAGCAGCTAACATTCATGCTGTACCCACAACTGAAGGTGATCCAGCAGTATCTGCGGCTAAACATGAAAAGGAACTGCAAGAGTTTTTTCACTCTTCACTTGGAGAATTTCCGGCTTTGGATGTGATTTTGCTAGGAATGGGTGATGATGCACATACAGCTTCTTTGTTTCCACATACAGAAGCACTCAAAGTACGCGATCGCTTAATTACCGTAGGCAACAAAGATGGTAATCCTCGCATCACCTTTACCTATCCATTTATTAATGCAGCCAGATGCGTTATTTTCGTAGTTGCTGGCGCAAACAAAAAACCAGCCCTTGCTCAAGTTTTTGCACCAGAAGCAGATAACTCTACTTATCCATCCCGCCTCATTCAACCCGAAGGTGAACTGTGGTGGCTACTAGATGCAGCAGCTGGTGAAGAATTAACAGTGAACGGTTAACAGTGAACAGTTAACAGTGAACAGTTAACAACATTAAAAATAATCTACTCACTGATAACTGATAACTGATAACTGATAACTGATATCTGATAACTGATAACTAAATTGAACTACTTGTTAAAATCAGAAGCTAGAATCCCACGGTTAATAGCCCACAAAGAGGGTATGAAAACCTCTTAAGCGATCCCTGATCCCTGATCCCCGCTCCCTATTTTCAAGACAGAGTTGTGCCTCTGCTTGCCAGCACTATTGTTACGATGACCTAAAACACAAGGTTTAATTTCCATGATCGTCTGCCCTAACTGCAATCACCACAACCCTGATGGCGCTACCCAGTGTGAAGCTTGCTATACCCCATTACCAGCGACTACTAACTGTCCTAGTTGTGGGGCAACCGTGCAGGCAGATGCTTCTTTTTGCGGACAGTGTGGCTATCACCTGCGTACAGGTAATGTAACGCCAGTAGCAGCAACCGTAGCACCTGACATTCCTGTGGAAGTAGAACCGTTAGTTGCACCTGATCCACTTGTACAACCGCAACCTGCATCAGTGAGTGGATCTGCCAGCTACACTACGCCTGACTCTCCACCTTTACCACCAACGGCCGTAGCATTTCCTTCAGCAGAAAGTAGCCCACCACCCCCCCCAATTCCAGCTTTTAATGCTGAGGAAACTAGCCCCTCTCCACCACCAGCACCTCCAGAACCTCCAATTTCAGTGCCACCTCCAACGGTTGCAGCCCCACCACCAGTGGTTGCCGAAGAAGAGAGTCCAGTACTGGAAATAGAAAGTGAAAGCGAAAGTGAAAGTGAGCCAGCACCACAACCCGCACCAGCACCACCGCCACAACCCGTATCACCACCTGTTGCTTCGAGAACGCAATTACAGCAAGTAACTGCACGGCTTGTTCATGTCCAAAGCGATAGGCAAGTTGAATTACCACAGAATCTGTCTGTAATTCATATTGGTAAGCCTAATGACCGGATTCCTCCTGATGTGGATGTTTCTGGGTTTCCCAACTCAGAAATTGTTTCGCGGATACACTCAGATATTCGTGTAGAGGGAGACGCTTACTATATTGAAGATGTAGGTAGTTCTAACGGCACCTACATTAACAATTTGCCTTTATTACCTGGAAACAGACATCGGTTAAGACCAGGCGATCGCATCAGTTTAGGCAAAGGAGACTTAGTGACATTCATATTTCAAATCTCCTAAAGGGTCAGTTATAGTGGGAGAAAATTGCTACAAGCCTAGCACGTGATTACACTTATTCTCCTGCACCCAGTACAATCTATTGCGGCCCAAAGCTGGATTTTTGCAGACGACGAACCAGCCATTTTTATCGGACGAGCGGCGGATAACCATGTTGTTCTCTATAGTGCTGTGGTTTCCCGCCGCCATGTAGAAGTAAAACGAGTAAATAATGGCTGGGAAGTCGTCAATTTAGGTGCAAATGGAACTTATGTAGATGGACAAGCAATTGTGAGAGTTGCAGTTACCGATGGGGTTATCCTCCGTCTAGCTCCTTCTGGGCCACAAATTAAAATCCGTTTAGAAATACCAACAACAGCACCAGTTACGATGCTTGCTGTAGGCGGAAGCCTTCCCGAAGGGTGGGGAAATTCATTGGAATCCCTGTGAAGCAAGAATCACCCCACTTATAGGGCGGTGAGTGTCAAACAATCGCAAATAGTAGTTGGTAGATAAGGGAGACAAGGAGGACAAAACAAGTCAAAAGTCAAAATTAAGAACTTGTTGCCCAATGCCCAATGCCCAATGCCTTACTTCCACGCAGTAGCTAGTATAGATAAAAAAGCAACTTCTGCTTTTGGGATCACTACCCAAGGAAAAAAACCCATGAGGGAATCAAATAAACAGCATCAACCCTTATTAGCTAACGAAGCTCCACCAGAGGTTGAACGCATGGGGCTTACCTGGCTGATTACAGCAGCGATCGCAACAATCATCTTGTGGCAAGTTCCGGTGGGTGAGTATATTTTATACCCGTTTACTATCCTAGCGACTTGGTTTCATGAAATGAGCCATGGCTTGATGGCTCTAGTTTTGGGAGGAAACTTTCAACAATTACTGATTTTTCCTAACGGATCTGGAGTTGCATATTATAGCTACAGTGGGAGTTTATTACTAGGACCTCTTGGTCGTGCTTTAGTTGCAGCAGCTGGGCCAATGGGGCCCCCTATTGCTGGCGCGGCTTTAATATTGGCTTCTCGTAGTTTCAAAACTGCTTCGTGGAGTTTAAAAATATTAGGTGGTTTTTTACTATTATCAACGGCAATTTGGGTCAGATCCCTATTTGGATTAGTGGCAATTCCTTTATTGGGTTTAATTATTCTAGGTATTGGTTTGAAAACACCACGTTGGATGCAGGGATTTGCTATACAGTTTTTAGGTGTACAAGCATGTGTAAGCACTTATCATCAACTTGATTATTTATTTAGTTATGGTGCAGGACCTTTAGGGATATCTGATACTGCCCAAATGCAGCAACAACTACTTTTACCTTACTGGTTTTGGGGAGCTTTGATGGCGATCGCGTCTTTAATTATTCTTGTCCAGAGTCTCCGCCTTGCATATCGTAGAGTGTAGGGGTCCTTACACCCTTACACCCAAATTTTCCATCATGATCAAAAAGGATTGACAAGGATGGAAAAGTACAAACCGTTTTCTTGCCAAGAGTCTTTATCCTCGGAAGTAATTGAAATTAAAGGAATACCCCAATCAAGGCGAGCGGTGAGATTGTCTTCGAGTTGTAGGCGCAGCCCTAATCCCACAGATAGCAAGGTATGGCTATCGAGTTCAACTTCAAAGTCCGATCTACCAGAATCATTCCAACCATTGCCAAAATCCACAAAGGGAGTCATCTGCAAAAAGTTGTTGCGTCCTGGGAAGCGAACAACAGGAATTCGCACTTCCGCAGATGCAAAAATACCGTTATCTGTCAATAGAGCATCTTGACGATAGCCCCGCACGGAATCTAAGCCCCCAATTCCAATTTGCTCAAAAGGAACGAGTGGTCTATCTGCGAGTTGTACATCACCTCGTAGCACTAATAAACTGTCACGACCCAATAAGCGCACCCACTGTGCTTGTCCTCTCCAAGCGACAAAACGACTATCGGGGAAGGTTTCGTTGATGGTGGCGTCAAAAAGATCGAGTCCGACACTTAACTGAGAACGCATAGCAAATACTTGCAGGCTATCACGAGAAACCCATTCTTGAAAAAAGCGTACAGCTGTTACTTGTGTTTTTCCCTCAGCGTCTGTACCTGTCCCTGGAAAAGGAACTTCGTCATCCAAAAATGTAGCTTTACTGCGACGATGACTTGCTGTTAAGCCTAAGATAAATTCTTGAGTGGGTTTTTGTATTATGGGCTGACGCAGTGATAGTTCGTAGTAATTAGAGTTTGATTGAATGTCAAGGACATCAAAGGGTCTTTCTATAACTTTATTGTCAGAAAAACCATAGCTAAATGACAAAGTGCCATTGTGGGGGTTGATAGGCAGGGTATAATTTAGGTCAAGGGCATTACTACCATCTGTATTGACGTAAACAGCACTAATGCTATCGCCCCATCCGGACAGATTGGCTTCGTTTATTTGTATTTGCCGACGAAAAGTGCCGACAGCTGGCGATCGCCCATTATCCAAAATCAACTGTACATTAAAAGTATTGGCTTCTCTAATTTTTACTTCCAATAAACTTTGGCCAGGACGAGATCCAGCTGACAGTTCTGCTGATAAGGTTTCAATTAAGGGATTAAGTTGTAATAACTGCAATGCTTCTAACAAGCGATCGCGATTTAGTGGTTTTTTTGTAGCAATCGCCAAACGACTTTGCAAATATTTAGGGTTAAGTTTTTGAGCGCCTGTAACTTTTATATCTTCTAATTCACCCTCAACAACCTTAATTTCCACTACTCCATTCTGCAATTTTTGTGGGGGAATATAAGCCCCAGATGTAATGTATCCTTTATCTACATAAAATTTAGTAATTTCTGAACGAAGTTGGAACAGTTGTGCAAAGGTAATAGGGCGATTCGTAAAATCTTTAGTAATTTTGTCAAAATCTTCAGGACTAAAAACCGTACTACCTGTGATTTTAAATTTTTTCACGATGACAGTTTGAGGAACTTCACCGCTTGGGATTGGTTCTGGAGTAGGAGTTGTTGTATCAGGGCGTTGCAATAATTCTTCTGGAGATGGTAGAAGAAGTGGTGACTGTTCTGGTAAAGGCTGATTTGAGGGAGGTTTACCAGGTTCCGGTCTAATATTTGGAACTTGAGCAGTTTTGTAGTTTGGTATTTGCGTTGTGTTAATAACTTGGGCGTTTAGTGGTTTGATTGCCATTGCACTAAATATTATTAAACTCAACCAACACCAGTATTTGTACATATTTAATTGAAATTGAATTTTACTGGACATGGTAAGAGTTATGTAACAAAATGATGCCAATAATGAAATAGCCTTAGGTATTTTTAGGTTTATGTTATTTTTTTGAGATTGATTACTATTATTTAATCTACTTGATTTTTTTCTAACAATATAAATTTCTAAAAAACATTTAAAACTAATTCAATCACAATGAATTAGGTTTATGTACATGATTTTATGTTTAAATGCTATGCCTATGATAATCAATATAATATTTTTTTAATTAACATGATTTTTTATACTAATGATTCATTAGTTTCAAAGCTTAAACTAAAAGTGACTATAGTTGCAATTACTTACAAAGCATACTACATCCAAAAAATATTAAATTAACGTAACTAAAATCACTTTCATTCTCACGCTTAAGTATTAATTTTTTTCAAAAAACAAGATTTGATAATACTTTTAACTTAAAACAATATTTTACACTTAGTTAATATTAACACTAAGTGTAAGTCATGGTTTCATGATAACATTAAGATTTTCCTGATTGTGAACCAGTAGAACCGTTAGTCAATCAATCAAAAAAAATGATTTTTGCTGGTTATAAATTTAGTATTAGTATTTAAGATTTTTTCAATCTATTAAACCAGCTTCCCTAGCACGAATTTGAGTAATGATTCTGATATTTTTGCCTTGGTTTTTTAATTCATGACAATCAATTCCTAAAGCTTCTTGTAGTTTATCCCAGTAGTGGCGCACCATGCGTTCTGATACACAGATATTTTCTGCGATCGCTTTATCTTGCAACCCTTCTTGAAAAGCTAGATTCAACAGTCTTAAGCACTCTGGTTTGATTTCCAATTCAGAGTAGGTAGACTGAATATCTTTGATATGAGTTAGTCCTTGTAATGCCCAATTAACTCTGATGAGCATTTCTTTACTGGAAAGACTTTTATCAGCTATTGTAAAACCTCCTTTGTGTGTGTCAATTGTAGATTTGATTCGCACTAGTTTTTTTACATGTTCGCTTTGAACTACGATATTAAGCTTAGGATATTTATTGAGCATATTTTGGAGTAATTGTATACCCGTACTAATTCTTGCTGTCACTCCTTGTTTTTCTGATAAAAGAATATCCATTACAAGTAGTTCAGGTTCTAATACTGAAATTTGATTTAAAACATTCTCAGCAGTTTTAGCAGTCACAATTTTTGCATGTGGATACTGTGAGTGTAGTAACTTGAATACTCCACTCAGACACATTTCATGACCATCAATTAACAAAATTTTCAGTGTATTATCTGATAAATCTTTGTTCATGCTGTGTTCTCACGTTTCAATACTTTATGGGATTGAACTGATTTCTGCTACATCACCGCAGAAAATTAGATTAATGTCAGGATGTGAAAACTTAAACAATCAAATATAACTCAAAAATCAAATCTTTTCTCTAGATTTCTATCAATAGGATGAATTTAGACCTTCAAAATATGTCTATTTGTAATCTTCCTAGTAATACTTCTCAAACTAATGAAGTTATTACGCCTTTTTTAACATAATGTTACAATTATGCCCGTAGAGAATATTTTTCAAATTAAGTAATAATAGGCAAACATGGGAAGCGATCGCTACCTAATTACATATATGGTATTACTAAATTATTCAATCATAACAACAACCCCAATTTCTTGATAAATCAGAGTTTTTGTTGTCTCAAGAGAATCAAAATCAGAGAATTAAAACAGTATAAATAAACAGAGGTTTGTAGTAAAGGCTTTACTCCTTTTTTGATGACTAAAGTCCTGACTACGAATTTTTTCAATAATTTTAAGTTAGTTAATATTGGTAATTAATATTTACTACTAGGTAATAACATTAAATCAATTGTTTCACCTACTACTAAACCTAGTACAGCTAATAAAGTTAAAAATAATAATGCCTCTCGTTTGCTAAAGCCAGCAAAACGTAGCTCTATTTCTGCTAAAACTGTAGTTGCTAATGGTGTAACCATAAAAGTAAAAAATAGTGGCAAAATTGCTACTACAATAACCGATGCACTCAAAACTACGATAACAATTAAGGCTTGAGAACCATAATTCAATAAACGGTTTAACCAAGACAGACTCCGCCCAACTAAAGTCAACACCAAAGCAACTACCAATACTCCTACGAGCCAAACAATATGATTAACCGATAAATACCATCCTAAAAAAGCATAAGCTAGCCAGTGTAACACTAGAGTAGTTAAAGGAAACTGATGAAAAAGTTCAATATTCATAATCTCATAGTTAATATCAATATGATTTGAGAAAGAAATCCAGTTTGATTTATGAACTTAGTCGTGAAGACAGAGAACACTTAACTTTTAAGATATAAATTTATCACTATCTGGAAAATGTAAATTTTTTTAATTAATTGAGCTAATTGATATCATTAACAGACAGAATCATAAATTAACCAAAATTTATTACAGTTGTAACTGAAAGCTCTTGCGATCGCTGCCTATAATGTATGTCATCATTCATTCAAACGAAAACCACAATTTTTTTACCACTTATAGACGCGCTAGCAGCTACCTATGTAGGTTCCCACCAAAGGGTTCCCGTAGGGTAAGTAACCACTCCCTGTCTACCCGCAGGGTAGACACTAAGACACCAAGAAAAATAGACATATACTATGAAGTAATTAAAAAAAATGTTAACTATTAATGCAGATTTCAACTTTGGATTGATTTTTTTTGGTAAGAAGTTCACATGGTATTTTTAACGCAATCACAATTGTAAGGAGAAAATTCAGTTGCTGACATCTACTTTACTAGCGGCTGCAACCACACCTCTGCAATGGAGTCCAGCTGTTGGATTGACTATGATTCTTTGCAATATCGTTGCCATTCTCTTTGGTAAATTCACCATCAAGTACCCCAATGCAGAACCAGCTTTGCCATCAAACCAGTTCTTTGGCGGTTTTGGAGCGCCAGCTTTACTAGCTACTACGGCTTTTGGTCATTTATTGGGAGCAGGTGTGATCTTGGGTTTACACAACCTGGGAAGATTCTAATTTTTGTACCAGAAGCAACACAAGTGATTTGCCGTATTCATATTGGCGGTTCACTACTGGGTTGATGATATTTTTGTCTCCGATTACTGAGTCAGAGAATTCACTCTCTGACTCTTTTTTTGTGGCGATCGCCGTCAATTTGCTACACTGGCATGGGAGTTTGACCACGCATTTGGCGTAAGGCATTGATGCAAGATGGGCAATCACAGCCAAATAGAGTTATGGCTGTATCGCTTTCTTCTTCACTAAAATTCATTTCAACTATGTCACCGGGATTGTTATTTTGAGCTAGTTTCATTTCTGGTTTGGGTAATGCAGCAGGAGTATTACTTACCCGTGTACATACCAGATGGCGAGTTGCAGAGTGAGGAGATTCTATACAAGAAACATGAGTTCCTGTTGAATTCACTGTTTGATTTGCACGTGCTGGTTGGGTCATCATCACCATAGACAGCATAGACGCAAACAGTGCGGGGCTAGAAAGCAAGGAGAGAGCTAATTTTCTGTTCATTACTCAACAATTTTGGGGATTAACGAAAGCAGAATAGATAGTATTTTCACATTTGTATGGTCAGTGTTCCGTAAATTCTATATAAAGTTGTGTGATCTGATAACCCGAAGATTACGGAAAAGTGGTTATCGCTCTACTTGTTTTTGTTATTTATGCTTGCAAGTCCACTTTTGTGGTAAAAACTACTGGGAATTTAATCCAACTTTGAACGATACTCCAGAGGAGTCACTTCGTGAACGCACATCACCAAACTACAGTGAAATACTCAGCTATATGAAGCCAAGTCTAAGGCATGGACTAAAATCACAGTTGCCAAGTTCCCAAAATAGGGGATTGGAAAGGGAACATTTATAATTTCTATTCTGCAACGCCCAAATCCTTCTAAATTCAGCAAACAAGAATTTGTTTTTGTTACATAAGCTACAAAATAGTGATAAATTAAGATGGAACTTTACCAATTACCAACACGGGCGGATATTATAAGTGTTCAAGCGGACATGATATTAAATATTTTGTATGTATCGACACTTTCTGACAATTATGGGTTGCGCTATCAGTTAAAGCTTGAGACAAAGGATCTGGTTATATAGATAGAAGCTACTAAAAAGCAGGAGAGAAACAATGAGAAAAGTAGAAGCTATTATTCGTCCATTTAAGCTTGATGAAGTGAAAATTGCTTTGGTCAATGCTGGTATAGTTGGCATGACCGTTTCTGAAGTTCGAGGATTTGGACGACAAAAAGGGCAAACAGAACGCTATCGTGGTTCCGAGTATACGGTGGAGTTTTTGCAAAAACTCAAACTAGAAATTGTCGTAGAAGATAACCAGGTAGATATGGTTGTGGATAAGATTATCGCTGCTGCCCGGACAGGTGAAATCGGCGATGGTAAAATATTTATCTCGCCAGTTGAACAAGTTGTGCGGATCAGAACTGGAGAAAAGAATACAGAAGCAGTCTAATACCATTTTGGATTTTGGACTTCGTCGTGAGCGCTACTTCGACAAGGCTCAGTACAAGTCAGTCGAACGATTTTAGATTTTGGATTGGGAAACTCTTTGATGCATAAGAGTTCTGTAAGTCCATCTGTCGTATTCTTTTTTCAAATTGGTACAAGTTTTGTCAGTGGTTAGTGGTTAGTAGTTAGTGGTTAGTGGTTAACAACTAACAACTAACACCTACCAGCTATGCTTGCAAATCTGGCAATTTTTGAAGTAAGCTTGCAAAAGCTTTACCGCGATGGCTGATACTACGCTTCATTTCTGGTGTCATCTCAGCAAATGTCTTTTGCATTTGGGGGACGTAAAAAATCGGATCATAACCGAAACCACCATCACCACTGGGACTATAGAGAATTTCACCACGACAAATACCTTCTGATTGTAAAGCTATCGCACCGTCTGGACGAGCGATCGCTACTGAACACACAAATTGGGCTTGGCGCTGCACCTCATCACCTAATTCTCGTAATAATCTAGCAATGCGTTCAGCATCAGTTTTGCCATAACGGGCAGAATACACACCTGGTACACCGTTGAGAACATCTACTTCTAAACCAGAATCATCTGCGATCGCCCAGTTACCTGTGACTTTTGCAACCTGTGATGCTTTTAAACAGGCATTTTCCGCAAATGTCTCACCTGTTTCCTCAATCTCCAATTCTTCTGGTTTGAGTTTTAATTCCCAACCAGAATTCGATAGGTAAGCTTGCATTTCCCGCAATTTACCTGGGTTTCCTGTGGCTACTACGAGTAATTTAGTCATTAGTCATTAGTCATTAGTCATTGGTCATGAGGCTGATGATTATAAAGGTATCGTATCTTTCACTTAGCCCTCCTTTCCAGAGAGCAGAACAAATGACAAATGACAAATTACTAAATATTATTCTGCCCACTGTTTTGCCCAAGCTAAGGTTTGATGTACTTGTTCGAGGGTTGAAGCTTCGCAGTAGAGACGTAAAACTGGTTCTGTACCACTAAAACGAATCATCAACCAACTATCATCAGCGAGGCGGAATTTATAACCGTCTATTGTTTGACAATTTGTGACTGCTTTCCCGGCGATTTCTGTTAATGGTTCGGTTTGCAATTGTTGCAAAAGGCGACTCCGCACTTCCATACTTGCTAGGGGTAAGTCAATGCGATCGTATGCAGAACTAAAGCCTGTTTGTTGTTGCAGTTGCCGATAATAATCGCTTAAATCTAAGCCAGATTCGACGATCGCTTCAAGTACATATAATGCTGATAACAGTGCATCACGTTCGGGAATATGGCTACCGTAACCGATACCTCCTGATTCTTCGCCACCCAATAAAACTTGGGCTGCTAGCATTCTGTCTGCAATGTATTTGTAACCAACAGCTGTTTCAAATACCGACAGTTTGTGTAGTGCTGCGACACGGGGAATTAAATCAGAACCACTCACGGTTTTGACTATTTCTCCTGTAAAATTGCGTCGCAGGGTCAAGTGGTCAATTAAGATCGGGATGAGAATTTGTGAACTCAAAAAATTGCCTGCACCGTCTACAGCTGCGATGCGATCGCAGTCACCATCAAATACCAACGCCACTGTTAAACCTGTAGGGTTGTGTTCGCGATGGGTTGTCATTACCCCAAACAAACGGGAAAGGTATTTAGGTAAAGGTTCTGGCGCTCCACCTTCAAAAGTCGGATCGCGATCGCTATTGATTTCCTGAACTGCATCGCCTAGTAGTTTTGCTAGTCCACCAGCCGCAGCACCATGCATCACATCAGCAAATACTGTCAGCTTTCCAGAGGCTATGGCTTCACGAATTCTGCTTATGTCAACTTTACTTTCTAGCTCTTGACAATAGCTTTCCCAGGGATTAAATTTTCTAATCTTACCTGGAGTAGAGGCAGGTGGTATTTCCTCTTCTAGAAGCGCTTCTATTTTTTGGGTTACTTCTGGCGGTACAGAACCACCGAAAGCACTTTTCACTTTTAATCCTAAATATTGCCCTGGATTGTGACTCGCAGTAATTACCAGCGCCCCCAAAGCATTGTGCTGTTTTGCAGCCCAGCTAAAAGCTGGTGTTGGTGCAAAGGTTTCGCTAAACAAAACGTCAAACCCTGCTGCTGAGACAACATCAGCAACTTTTTGGGCAAAGTTTTCTGCCATAAAGCGGCGATCATAACCAACTACAATTGTGCGATCGCCTACTTTCTTACCATAGGTATTGAATAGTACTTTTGCGGCAACTGGCGCAACTAGGGCTAGACGTTCAAAAGTGAAATCATCGCCAATCACGCCGCGCCAGCCATCGGTACCAAACTTAATTGATTTAGCTGCAACTGGCATTGAAGTATCCCAATTTTTATTTAGGAGGATTGTAGCATTTACACAAAAAACTCAGTAAAAAAAGATTTAAGTATCAACAGTGTTGTTAAATTAAATGAAATTCAATTTGTAGTTAGGGCTTTAGCCCTAATAAATTCAAGCACTAAAGTGCTGACTACGAACTCATCAAAATTAAAATAAAATTGACAAGACAAATCAGTGATGACAGAGATTTAAGTAAAAGTGTTCCACAAAACAACATTCTGTCTCAGCAAAAACTCATCAAATAGAGTTTCAAATATATTAGGATCACAAAGCTAATTCTAGACCCTAACACACTTCAGATCACCCAACGTAATGACTTATCTCGAAACAGCAGCACAATTCTACAGTCAAGTCGCCCAAACACCAGAAGTAGGACTTTGTTGTGTGCAAAGTACACCTCTACAACTACCTGGGTTAAAAATTCCCCAACCAATGCAGGAAATGAATTATGGTTGTGGTACAACTGTTCATGCAACAGAACTAGCAAACCAGCCTACTGTACTGTATGTCGGTGTTGGTGGAGGCTTAGAAGCGTTACAATTTGCCTATTTTTCTCGGCGTTCTGGTGGTGTGATTGCTGTAGATCCAGTTGCAGAGATGCGCCAAGCTGCTACACGTAACCTGGAAATTGCCGCGACAGAAAACCTTTGGTTTGATCCTAGCTTCGTAGACATTCGCGCTGGCGATGCTTTTAACTTACCTGTTAATGATGCTTCTGTAGATGTTGTCGCTCAAAATTGCCTTTTCAACATTTTTGAACCAGAAGATTTAACCCGCGCCTTACAAGAAGCATATCGGGTATTAAAACCAGGTGGACGTTTACAGATGAGTGATCCGATTGCAACTCGTCCTATACCACCACATTTACAGCAAGATGAGCGTTTACGGGCGATGTGTTTATCTGGCGCCCTCACTTATGCAGAATATATTGAACGCATTATCAATGCAGGTTTTGGGCAAGTAGAAATTCGCCGCCGCCGCCCTTATCGTTTGTTAGATTGTCAAACTTATAATTTGTCAGAACCGTTACTTTTAGAAAGTCTTGATTCAGTATCTTTTAAAGTCTCTATTCCGGAAGATGGAGCTTGCATTTTTACTGGTAAAACAGCAATTTATGTAGGCTCAGAAAAATTCTTTGATGATGGCGCGGGCCATGTTTTACAGCGTGGTCTTCCAGCAGTAGTATGTGATAAAACTGCCGCTAAACTTGCTGATTATATGCCACAGGAAATAATAATTACTGATTCCACATGGCATTATGACGGCGGTGGTTGCTGTTAAATAATAGCTTTTAAAAGGAAACAGTGAACGGGCGACGTGTTATAGGGAAATTCCCATAATTAAAATTAAAATATTTGTTTCCTGTCTAAAGGGTTTGGTCAAAATTTTCTCTGCTAGCTCTGTGCTTCTGTGGATGAAAATTTATTTAACCGCAGAGGCGCTGAGAACACAGAGGCTGAAATCACTAAAAATAAAAAATATTTAATAATCATGATTAAAATATCTGTCACACCGTTCAAACATAAACTTTCTTCATCTTTAACCAAGCAAAAAATTACCATTTTACAAATCAACTTAGGAAAGCGCTGTAATTTAACTTGTACCCATTGTCATGTAGAAGCAGGACCAAAACGTACAGAAGAACTTTCTCCTGAAATATGCCAACAATTGATTGAAATCATTCGCACCTTTCCCCAGATTAAAATTGTCGATTTGACAGGTGGTGCGCCAGAAATGAATTATGGATTTAAGCTATTAGTCGAAGCAGCAAAATTAACAAACAAAGAGGTGATAGTTAGGTCGAATTTAACTATTTATTTTGAAGATGAATTTGGTGATTTACCAGAATATTTTGCTCAAAACCAAGTAAGAGTAGTTGCTTCTTTACCCTGCTATTTAGAAGATAATGTTGATAAAATGCGTGGGAATGGTGTGTATGATGGTTCTATCAAAGCACTGCAATGGTTGAATAAACTTGGTTATGGCAAAGAACCAAATTTAATTTTAGATTTAGTGTATAATCCTCAATTAGCTTCCAGTGAAAAATTTTCCTTAACTCCAGATCAAGTCAAGTTAGAAAAAGATTACAAAGTATTTTTAGAAGAAAATTTTGATATTAGATTTAACAATCTATTCACCATTACTAATTTACCAGTAGGCAGAACTAAATTACATTTAGAACGAAAGAAATTATATGCACCTTATTTGCAGTTTTTAGAGTCAAATTTCAACCCCAACACTGTAGAAAATTTGATGTGCCGTGATCAACTTTCTGTTGATTATCTCGGTAATGTGTATGATTGCGACTTTAACCAAATGATGAATTTACCTGCAAAAACTCGCGAGGGTGAAAATCTGACAATAGCCAAGTTACTAGCAGCCGATAGCTTAGATTTGATTGATGAGATCCAAACTGCGGCCTATTGCTATGGTTGTACTGCTGGGTGTGGTTCTAGCTGTGGCGGTGCTTTGGTGTGAAGAGTATATCATTTCACAAAAATCTTGTTACAAAAACTGTTACGAGTGCGTTGGAATTGGTGAATCATCGTTATGATGGGATCTAGTTAAGCTCCTCACACCACATTAAAAGCCGTAAAACACTTGTTTTGCGGCTTTTTTATTGCATTTACAGTGACTAATTATACGATATGATCTCTGTTCTAGGTTAATCATACCAATCGGCGATCGCAGTCTCATATTATGTCAATCAGTACTAAAATTAAGACTATTCAAGATATCATGCGGAAAGATGCGGGTGTAGATGGTGACGCGCAACGCATCAGCCAGTTAGTTTGGATGATTTTCCTCAAGGTTTTTGATGCTCGTGAAGAAGAATATGAACTGCTAGAGGATAATTATAAATCTCCGATTCCTGAAGGATTGCGTTGGCGTAACTGGGCAGCAAATGCAGAAGGGATTACAGGAGATGCTTTACTAGACTTTGTAGATAATGCTTTATTTAAAACTCTCAAAGAACTGAGAAATAAAGCAACTGATCCCCGTGGGCGGATGATTGGTAAAGTGTTTGAAGATGCCTACAACTATATGAAAAATGGCACTCTCATCCGTCAAGTAATTAATAAGCTCAACGAAATTGACTTTAATAAAAAAGAGCAGAAAAAACAGTTCAGCGAAATTTACGAGAAGATTCTCAAGGATTTACAGAGTGCAGGAAATGCCGGAGAATATTATACTCCCCGTGCGGTGACAAAGTTTATTGTAGATAGAATCAAGCCGCAATTAGGCGAAATAGTCCTTGATCCAGCTTGCGGTACAGGCGGCTTTTTAATAGCAGCAATTGATTACATTCGTCAACATTTTCAAAGTGCTGATGTTCCAGAAATTTTGCAACGCACGATTCGTGGGACTGAGAAAAAGCCGTTACCTTATAATCTTTGTGTAACAAATTTAATTTTATATGGCATTGATGTGCCGTCAGTAGAACATGACAACACTTTGGCACAACCATTGTGCGATTACAATCCGCAAGAACGGGTGGATGTAATTATCACTAACCCGCCTTTTGGTGGGATGGAAGAAGATGGGATTGAGAACAATTTTCCCACTACCTTCCGCACACGAGAAACAGCAGATTTATTTCTGGTGCTGATTATCAACTTGCTCAAAGAAGGTGGTAGAGGTGCAATAGTTTTACCAGACGGAACGCTGTTTGGCGAAGGTGTGAAAACGCGGATTAAAGAAAAACTACTGCAAGATTGCAATCTGCATACAATTGTTCGCTTACCAAATGGCGTATTTAATCCTTACACAGGTATTAAAACTAATCTGCTATTTTTCACCAAAGGGGAACCAACAGAAACGATTTGGTATTATGAACACCCATTACCAGCAGGGTATAAGTCATACTCGAAAACTAAGCCAATTTGTTTTGAGGAGTTCTCATCGGAGCAAGCATGGTGGGATAACCGCAAGGAAAATGAATTTGCTTGGCAGGTTTCAATTGCAGATTTGAAAGCAAATAATTACAACCTAGATATCAAGAACCCCCATCAAAATAAAGCGGAATACGTCAATCTAGATGTAATGTTCCAAGAGTATCAAATGCTTAGAGCAGAACTGAGTGAAGTACGTAGTAAGTTAAAGTATGAACTCAAATTATCATTAGATTATAATAATTATAAAGAATGAATATTGAAATATTTTTACAAAATTTTGATGTATTGACAGATACTCCTAGTGGAATTGCTAAACTACGTGAATTGATATTGCATTTGGCAGTTTGTGGGAAACTTGTCGCTCAAGATATTAATGACGATCTTGCTTCTGCTTTACTGACAAAAATCAAAACAGAAAAAGAGCGTTTAATTGAGGAAAAAAAGATTAGGAATAAATTTACCTCGGTTGCTATAAAATTAACTGAAATCCCATTCAATATTCCCCAAAGCTGGGAATGGGTACGTATTAGAGATATTGGAAAAGTTGTAGGAGGAGGTACTCCGAACACAACTCAATCTGATTACTATACTGATAATGGTATTCCTTGGATCACTCCATCCGATTTATATAAATTACCAGGTAAGTTTATTAGTCGAGGCAAAAAAGATATTACTCTTCTTGGCTTACAAAAGAGTTCATCTCAATTAATGCCAAAAGACACTGTTCTGTTTTCAAGTCGTGCGCCTATAGGGTATGTTGCCATTGCTAAGAATGATTTATGCACAAATCAAGGCTTTAAATCATGTGTTCCTTTCTATCCAGAAATGAGTGAATATATTTACTACTTTTTAAAGTTTGCTGCTAAAAAGATAGATTACCAAGCTTCTGGAACAACTTTTAAAGAAATATCTGGTAAAGAATTTAGCTTGATTATGATACCTCTTCCTCCTCTTGAGGAGCAAAAACGCATTGTTGAAAGAGTTGATTACCTTATGTCACTTTGCGATACTTTAGAAGGAAAGATGACAGAAGTAAAAGTGTATCAAGAACGTTTAGCAGAAGTAATAACCTACCAGACATGTAAATTGTTTACTTAGAATCTGCTCTGGATCTTATTTAGTCCAACAAAGTGTTATGTAGTGTTCAGCCCCAGGCATAATAGAGTTTAAAGAATTCGTCACTCTTTGGGTAGAAACCACCCATTTTTGTTACTCAAAAATAATTTGTCGCTTGAGGATATTTTTACCATAAATTTGTTTTGGGTCAACGAGAATCTCTTGAAATCTTTTTATACCTGTTCTCCTAATAACTGCTAAAACTTGGCTTGCGTGCAATCTTGTTTATTTCTAGCGATCAAAATTCCTGTAGATGCTTGCATATGCACCTACAGGATAAATTGTACAACTTTATTATGTTTCCACAGTAAATATTTAGTATAAATTTATACTATTCTACAGTCACACTCTTCGCAAGATTACGGGGCTGATCGACATCCAAACCACGACGGGCGGCGATATGATAAGCCAGTAATTGCAAGGGGATTACTGTCAGGATGGGAGAAAGTAATTCATCCACAAAGGATACAGGAACTAAATCATTAAAAATTTCTCCTGCTTCTCCGTCTTTAACTGAGGTAACACCAATTAAGCGAGAATCTCTGGCTTTTGCTTCTTGGGCATTAGAGATCACTTTCTCATATACACTACCAGGCATAGCGATCGCCACTACTGGTACTTTGGCATCCAATAAAGCAATAGGGCCATGTTTCATTTCTCCAGCTGGATAGCCCTCAGCGTGAATATAACTGATTTCTTTTAACTTCAATGCCCCTTCCAAAGCAATGGGAAAGTTTATTCCCCTACCCAAAAAGATAAAATCTTGGGTTTCAGCAAATTCATGCGCTAATTGTTCGGTTAATTTTTCCTGACTTTCCAAAGTTGCTTCCATTTCTTTGGGAATCTGGCGTAACCCTTTGAGAATATCTTCTAGCTTTTCCAGGGGAAGTGTTTGACGACTATAAGCTAAATCCAAGGCTAAAGCATAAAACGCCATCAATTGAGCAATAAAAGTTTTTGTCGCTGCTACGCCAATTTCAATCCCAGCGAGGGTATTAATGATATGAGAAACCATGTGTCCCAAACTACTTTCAGGACGATTGGTAATGCCTAAAAGTCGCGCTTGATACTTTGGTTCTCTACCCTGGCGTCGTTCCTGTTCCATTGTCAAAGCTGCTAGTGTATCAGCAGTTTCACCTGATTGAGTAACGCCAATAGTTAGCGTGTTGGGTGTCAGGGGTGAGGGAGCGTAGCGAAACTCGGAGGCATAATGTACTTGGGTAGGAATTTGTGCTAGTTGTTCTAGTAAGTATTTACCGATTAAAGCCGCGTGCCAACTTGTACCACAAGCTACAATATGAATTTGTTCTATATCTGCGTAAAATTCACTTGGTAAACCAATGTTGATGGGAGAACTACTACTATTTGCTGGATGCCAATCTGTGTTAAAGTATGCTTCTAAACAAGCCCTTACTACTCCTGGTTGCTCGTAAATTTCTTTGAGCATGAAGTGCTTGAATCCTTGTTTTTCTACCATCATCGGATTCAAACTGAGTAGGCGGGGCTGTTTCTTCAACCTTTGCCCAGCAAAGTTATAAATTTCTACACCCAAGGGAGTAAGACGTGCTAGTTCACCATTTTCTAGGGGTAACACCGCCTTGGTATGGGAAATAATCGCGGGAGTATCAGAGGCGCAGAAAAACTCTCCTTGGCCAAAACCAATAACTATCGGTGCTTGTTGACGAACCACAATTAATTCATCGGGATAGTCAGCACTGATAATGGCGATCGCAAACGCACCTTGTAATTCATTAACAGTTTTTCGCACAGCCTCCAAGAACAGAGAATCTGAATTAGTCTGTCCCAAGGCGATTTCTTCGTTGAGAAATTGAGCGATAAGATGGGGAATTACTTCGACATCGGTATCGGAACGAAACTCATATCCTTGCTGTTTGAGTTCCTCACGCAACTTAGAGTAGTTTTCAATAATTCCATTTACTACTACCGCTATCCGCATTGCTGTATCCATGTGCGGATGAGCATTATACTCTTCTGGCTTTCCGTGAGTAGCCCAACGAGTATGACCAATACCAATCTGGGCAGGAGTTTGTAAATGTTCTAACTTGGAACGTAGGTTAGATAGTTTGCCTTTAGCCCGGACACAGTTAACTTCTCCTTCCCAAATCGTAGCAACTCCAGCAGAGTCATAACCTCGATACTCCAGTTTTTCCAGCCCAGATAAGAGAATTTCTGTCGCCGTTTGAGTCCCTACATAACCGACGATACCACACATTACTCACACCACTACAATTTTCAGGATGATTAAATTCCAGTATAGTTGCTAAGTCAGGGGATGGGAGATTAGGGAACGGGGAATAGGGAGCAGGGAGCAGGGAACAGGGAGACAAGGGAGACAAAGAGGAATTATTTTAAGTCTCTTCCCAATGCCTCATGCCCAATGCCCATTCCTTGTTGACCGTTCCCCTTTTCCCAATGACGAATGACAAATGACAAATGACTAAATGCTAAGATTTTTTAATTTTTATAAAAAACGATAAATTTATAGGGTAGACGTTTTTCACCAGTCTGAATAGAGAGGCGATTAATGTCTACCCTATCTTGTAAAAAAAGTTTGCTAATTAAAAAGTGACTGCTCCCACACCGACCCGACCCAATCGGGTATGGTGTGGGCTTTTTCTAGCTTTTAGTAAGCCAGACCCATGCTGCGAGTTGTTTCAGCGCCCAGATAGACCCGGATGCTCAAGAAGTCAGTGGGGCAAGCAGTTTCACAACGCTTGCAACCAACACAGTCTTCTGTGCGGGGGGAAGAAGCTATTTGATTAGCTCTACAACCATCCCAGGGAACCATTTCCAATACGTCTGTCGGGCAAGCGCGGACGCACTGGGTGCAGCCAATGCAGGTATCGTAAATTTTTACGGTATGAGACATTAAAAAACTCCTAAATGAAGTGTTCTTCTCCGCGAAAGAATCATAATCAAGGCTTAGTTTACCGCAGCGACTCATCTGTCGTAATCAAAAGGCTACATAACTTTAAACAATGTAATAGGATCGGGGATCGGAGAAAGGGGATCGGAGAAAGGGGATCGGGGAAAAGGGATCGGGAAAAGGGATCAGGGAAAGGGGATCGGGGAAAAGGGATCGGGGAAAGGGACAAGGGGGACATATTAATTCAAAATTCAGAACTTTTGACTTGTTGCCCAATGCCCAATGCCCAATGCCCGCTACACATTTGATATGTCTTCTACCCACACAAGTTTATCAGCGAAAAGACTGATATTGAATGAGTTGTAAAATTGGCGATTAGCTGTGACAAGCTGGCATTCTTCCGTAAAAGCAAGAGCTATATAAAAACATTCATCTACAGTCTGTGCTAGACTGTTAGCCATTTCCATAGCAGTTTCTAATAACAGTGTTGAAGGATAGGTCTGCAACATCATTGCCTTAAATTCATGTATAATTCTGCGGCTTGTTTCTTGAGTAATTTCCCCCAACTGAACTTTTTTCCACAAAATATGGCCAAACTCAGGTAATAGTAAGTCTGGGGCTAGTAGTTCAAAAGTTCCGTCCAAAAGACGAGATGCCTTTTCGCTGTTAGTCTCTGGTATGAACCATTTAACAGCCACAGTCGCATCAACAACGTAGCGATTCACTTGTTTTTCTCCTTTCTGAGGAGTTCTGCACTGTCGGTATGGATATTACCTACTAATTTCAACCGCATTTGGAAAGCAGCTTCTCTCACTTTTTCCATATTGACTTGCTTGCTTGAAGTTTCCTCACTTTGTACTGCCATCTCCAAGATGCGTGTGATTTCTGCTTGCAAAGAGTGACCATGCAGTTTGGCAAGGATTTCTAGCTTTTCTAGGATGATGGGGTCTAGGTCTTCAACCAAGACTTGAGCCATAGTTGACTTTTTATTAGTTTGTTATATTGATTAGCTTTTTGAGATTATAGCTTGCTGTGGCAAATGCCTTACCGATAATAGATACAAGAGTGTGTTTTCTGCCAATTTTCAGCACCTTCAAGCCAAACACCATAAATATCAAGCTTCTGGTTCTACGCCGAGCGATCGCAATTGTTCAGCCAAACGATCAGCCCTTAGACCTTCTCTTTCGGCTCTTTCCTCACCAGTCAACAACAAATTACCTTGCAAATCCCACCAGCATAGCCAAGGTAATTCCATATTTTGCTATTCTCCCTGCCAAATCCCTAACTCAAAACCTAATGGATTTATCAAAAGCGATTGACGGACGGTAATGTATCCGTAAGTCTTCAAGTGATGGTACTTCAAGCTGTTCTCTTGATAGCATAATAATTGTCTACTCTTGATAGTGGACTTAGTAGGTATTGCTATGAGAACTGGAGATTAAAGATGACAGAAGCATCACAACGTAAAAAAGTGATTGTTGTTGGTGCAGGTTGGGCTGGGTTAGGTGCAACCTATCACCTAGCAAAACAAGGTTACGATGTGACTCTTCTCGAAGCAGGTTCTTATCCTGGTGGGCTTGTTGCCGGTTGGAAAACGCCAGGAGGACGTTCAGTAGAAGCAGGAATTCACGGTTTTTGGTATCCTTACAGAAATATCTTTGCCCTTATTCATAAATTAGGAATTAACCCCTTTACCACTTGGACTCGTTCGTCCCAATATTCACCGGCAGGTTTAGAAGTTGAATCACCAATTTTTCAAAACTTACCCCAACTTCCCACACCTTTAGGAACTTTTATCTATACTCAATTTAAACGGCTACCACTAATTGACCGTCTCAGCGCCTTACCTCTACTTTACGCTGTCATTGATTTTGATAATTCTGATGCAGCTTGGCGAAGATATGATTTTGTGACGGCGCGAGAGTTATTCAAAGATTTTGGTGTTTCTGCACGACTTTACAGCGAATCCTTTGAACCAATGTTATTGGTAGGCTTGTTTGCGCCTGGTGAACAATGTTCCGCAGCAGCAGCATTAGGGATGCTTTACTATTTTATTCTGGCGCATCAACCTGATTTTGATGTAGTTTGGTGTCGAGGAACTGTAGGAGAAAAAATCTTTCGCCCTTGGATACAATACATTGAAAAATTAGGGGGAAAATTCCTCACTAATAAACGTGTGACTGACTTAATTATCGATAGTAATAATCAAGCGACAGGTGTAGTTTGCGGGGAAGAAGTGTTTGATGCCGATGCAATAATTTTTGCTGTCGGTGTCACTGGAATGAAAAAGATTGTTTCTAGTAGCAGCAGTTTGCAAACTCGTACAGAATTCCGCAATTTAAATAATTTAGGGGCGATTGATGTTTTAGCAACTCGTCTTTGGTTTGATCGTAAAATTACAATTCCTCGTCCTTCTAATGCTTGTTTTGGGTTTGATCAAACTACAGGCTGGACATTTTTTGATTTGAACGCTCTACATGATGAATATCAACATGAACCAGGGACTGTTGTAGAAGTTGATTTTTATCATGCTAATCAATTTATTCCCCTAGAAGATCAAGAAATCATACGAATAGTACAGCGTTATTTGGCAATTTGTATACCCGAATTTCAGCAAGCAAAAGTAATTGATAGCAGCGTTATTCGTTTACCACAGGCGGTTACTCACTTTGCACCTGGTAGCTATCGCTATATGCTACCAGCCAAAACTAGCCTAAAAAATGTATTTATGAGTGGTGATTGGATTGTTAACCGTCACGGTTCTTGGTCTCAAGAAAAAGCTTACGTCACAGGTTTAGAAGCAGCAAATTTAGTAATTTCTCACTTGGGTGAAGGTACACCAGCACAAATTATATCAGTGGAAGCTGATGAACCTCACATTCAATTAGCAAGGACAGTTAATAGAACTGTACATCATGTGAGTAAGTCTATTTTACCTAATTTTTGGTTACCTTGATACTTTAATAGCAATCCCTCTAGGAGTTGTGAAAATTGATAATTTAAATCCCCGACTTCTATCCTTGGGGAAGCTACCCTACGGGTTTCTAGCAGAAGTCGGGAATCTTGTTGTTTACAAATGATTTAAGTAGAACGATTTGAAAAAAACAAACTATGTGAAGTAATGTAAGATTACTAGAATCTAGTTCGTAGTAAGGACTTTAGTCTTTATTTGAGGATTAAAGTCCTCACTACAAACTTTAATTATTTACCTTGTTATACTTAGGAATGCTATGTATTATTTTAATAATATTAGCAGAAAAGAAAAAAGAAATAGAATTTTTATGTATATAAATATTTTAACTTAAGAAAACAATGGAAAATCAAAAATTACTTAGTTTATAAAATTTTCATAAATAAAGAGTTCTTTGAGATGAAAATTTTATTGATAGAAGATGATGAATATGCTGCTTCAATCCTTGCCAAATTACTTGCTAACCATGATTACGTAGTAGATACGACAAGCGATGGTGAGACTGGGTTGAAGTTAGCAAAAGAATATAATTATAACTTAATATTATTAGATGTACTTCTCCCAGAGTTAGATGGTATTAGCATTTGTCGCCAACTACGCAATGAAGGCTATGAAGTACCTATTCTCATTCTAACTGCTCTAGATAAAAGCACAGATAGAGTCATGGGTTTAGATGCTGGTGCAGATGATTATCTGATTAAACCTTGTGATTTTTCAGAATTAATTGCTAGAGTCAGGGCTTTGCTGAGGCGTGGAAGAGAACTATTACCAGAGGTGCTTACTTGGGAAAACTTAAAGGTGGATTTGAAAACAACAGAAGTTACCTATAACCAGAAACGTCTGCACCTGACCCCTAAAGAATATGGTTTATTAGAGCTATTGCTACGAAATCCTCAACGAATTTTCAGTCGCAGTAAAATACTAGACTTTGTCTGGTCTGTTGATGAATTTCCAGGAGAAGAAGCTGTCACAACGCAAATTAAAGGTCTGCGGCGAAAGTTAAAAGCAGTTGGGATGAGCAAAGATTTAATTGAGACAGTTTATGGATTGGGCTATAGACTCAAACAGGAAGATAACAAAGCTGAAAACCAAGAACCAGCGTTGATACCCCATCACCCTCATCTGCAAGCCAAAACAGAGGTTTTGACTGTAGTTGCAAAGATGAGAGAGGAACTAAAAAATAGTCTCACAGAACAGATGGAATTGTTTGAGCGGGCGATCGCTCTTCTTGCTACTGGAGCATTAGATCATACACTACGCGAAAAAGCAATAGCACAGGCACATCGCTTAATTGGTTCACTGGGATCTTTGGGTTTACCAGAAGGTTCTAAAGTGGCGCGACAAATTGAAGATTTATTCCAAAACACGACAGCTAAAGATCAAAGTGTAGCACTACAAATTAATAAATTAGTTGAGTTACTGTGGCAAATTGTGGTGAAGGGAGATGGGGATACGGAGACACGGAGATACGGAGAGACGGTGAATATTTTTGATAGACTCCCCGCGTCTCCTACTCTGCGCGTCTTTGCGTCTTTCCCCACTCCCAGCACTTCTGTTCGTCAGCGAATATTGGTAATTGATGATGATGCTGTGTTAACTGAACAACTAAAGATTGAAGCAGTTGCTTGGGGTTTACAAATTAAAGTAGTAACAAATTTAATCGCTGCGAGGAAAGAAATTACTGACAATCTTCCTGAGATCATTTTGCTAGACCTCACTTTTGCTGATAGAACAGAGAATGGACTCAAGCTGCTAGCAGAATTGAATGAGCAAAAACTTAAAATTCCAGTTGTAGTACTTACTGCACAGAATCAATTGAGTCTGAGATTGAAAGTGGCTCATTTAGGAGGATATTATTTTTTACAGAAACCTATTTCTAGCGATCGCATTTTCCAAACAATCACGACAGTATTAAATCAGACTCGTGGAGTAGAAGCAAAGGTGATGGTGGTGGATGATGATCCCGAAATATTAGATTTTTTATCTGATTTACTACCAGCTTGGGGACTTCGGGTAACAACTTTGAACAATCCCCGAAAATTCTGGGAAATTTTGGAAGTCTTTGCTCCTAACCTGTTGATTTTAGATGTAAATATGCCTTATTTCAATGGATTAGAACTATGTCAAGTGGTACGCAATGATTTCCGTTGGGGTGAGATACCAATACTATTTTTATCTGCTCTGAAAGATACAGAAACTATATCTAGAGTTTTTGCTGCGGGAGCAGATGACTATGTGACTAAGCCAATTATAGAGTCAGAACTAGTCTCGCGCCTCTTCAATCGATTGCAAAGAGTGCAAAGACGATCCAGAACTGATCAGATTGCGATCGCCAATTAACAGTTATCAGTTAGCTAGAGATGCGAGGAACATCGCGTCTGTACAGTTATCAGTTTTATCCAACTTATTTATTTTCCCTTCCATTCCCAAGAGTATATGAAAGAGAGTGAGCAACTGCTAGAGAATATCTTGGATAGCTTACCTGTCAACACAGCTTTCCTACAAGTAATGTTTGAACACTCAGCAGTTGGGATCGTAATTATAGACCTTGATGGGCGATTTGTCAAGATTAATTCAGCTACTCAGCAGATGCTTGGTTATACTGAACAAGCTTTGCAAGGAATGGAATTTATTGATCTGATCGATGAAAGCGATCGCACGATCAATCAGGTTATGTTTGCACAATTGCTCCAGCAAGAACGAGAAGTTTTCCAAACCGAATCACGTTATCGCTGTAAAAATGGCAATTATATCTATGTACGAAATACTATTTCACTCATTTTTGCTCAAAATGGTCAAGCTGTACTGGCGATCGCTGTCATGGAGAAGACGAGCAATTGTCAAGAAGTTGAATTAGAACAAGAAAGATTAGCCAAAATTTCAGACAATAATTCCAAATTTGCTGATTTAGCAACATTAGAGGATATTGAGCAGGGAAAAAAAGCACTAGAGCAACTGCGTGAAAGTGAAGAGCGACTCAGACTTATCCTCGACTTAAATGATATTGGTAGTTGGGATTGGCAAATTGCTACAGGTGAGACGACATGGAATGAGAACCACTTTCGATTGCTAGGTTTGACCCCTTATGCAACAGCATCTAATTATCAATTATGGCGCGATCACGTCCACCCCGAAGATATTGACCGAGTTGAGCAGGCTATTTGGGATGCTTTGAACACCTATAGTGACCATAAAAGCGAATTTCGCGTTATCCATCCTGATGGTAGCCTGCACTGGATGATGGCAAGAGGCCGGGGAATTTATGACACCCAAGGTAAACCAGTGCGTATGATCGGGGTAATTCTTAACATCAGCGATCGCAAAAAAACAGAAGAAGCTTTAAAAGCCTCAGAAAGCAAGCTTAATGCTGTCCTTGATAGTGTAAATGTTGCCATTGTCTCTTGTCGGCTTTTTTCAGACAAAACAGTGCAATATGATTATTGCTCCCCCGGCTGTGAGAAGATTTTTGGCTATACACCAGCTGAATTCATCGCAGACACAAAGCTCTGGATATCACTAATTTTAGATGAAGATCGGGAAAATAAGTTGCCAGCAATTTTTCAGGACATCTATGCAGAACGTCCCACGACATTAGAGTATAGATTTTGGCATAAAGATGGCTCTTTGCGTTGGAACTCGGAAAGTATTATTTCTCGACGGGATGATGCAGCAGACTGCTGGCTAGCTACTACTGTGGTAGTAGATATTACAGATCGCAAGCGAACAGAAGAGGAACTCAGGCAACAAAAAGAATTTCTACAAACAATATTCGATCATATTCCTGTTATGTTGTCTTTATTTGATTGCAATGGTCAAATTCAGTTGGTTAACCGAGAAATAGAGCGAATTCTTGGTTGGTCAGAAGAAAAAATCAAAGAAAAAGGAAACTCTCTACTAACTGAGTCTTACCCAGATTCGGAGTATCATCACCAAGTGTGTAATTACATACTTACTGCATCTGGAAAATGGCAGGACTTTAAAACTCGCACTGCTGATGGAAAGATTGTAGATACCTGTTGGGCAAATGTGCGACTATCCGATGGCAGTATTATTGGTATTGGACAAGATATTAGCGATCGCAAACGAGCAGAAGAAGAACTCAGGCAATTCAGCACAGCTTTAGAAATCCGTGTCCAAGAGCGAACACAGGAATTGCGGGAGAGCGAAGAACGCTTTCGTGGTGCCTTTGACAATGCTTTTAATGGTATGGCTTTAGTCAAGCCTGATGGTCATTTGTTAAAAGTAAATCGTGCTTTCTGTGAAATTTTGGGTTATTCAGAACAGGAATTACTAGAAGAAAATTTTCTCTTAGATAATATCACCCACCCAGAGGACCTAGAATCACACGTAAATGCTAGGCAGCAAATTCTAGCAGGTAAAATTTCTCGAATTCAAATTGAGAAACGCTATTTTCACAAACTTGGCGATACTATTTGGGTGATTTATAGTTCTTCCCTAGTTCGGGATAGTCAAAGTCAACCATTGTACCTAGTCATACAAATTCAAGACATCACTGAACGTCGGGCAATTGAGAAAATGAAAAATGAGTTTATCTCAGTTGTCAGCCATGAACTGCGAACTCCTCTGTCTTCTATTCGCGGTTCTCTGGGATTACTTGCTGCTGGGGTACTCGATAAAGAACCGGAAACCACCAAACAGATGTTAGAAATTGCTGCGAGCGAGTCGGAGCGACTGGTGCGTTTGGTAAATGATATCCTTGATCTAGAACGGCTAGAAGCAAACAAAATTAGATTAAATCAAAAGTGGTGTGATGCTGCTAACCTGATACGACAGGCGATAGAAACTTTGCGACCCCTAGCTGAGGAAAATCAGATTACAATTTCCCTTGTATCTTCGGGGATACAAATATGGGCTGATGAGGACTGGATAATTCAAACGTTAGTAAATCTACTGATTAATGCCATAAAATTTTCACATAGTGGAACTACAATCATTATCAGTGCTGAAGACAAAGCCGAACGAGTTCTGTTCCAAGTTAAAGACCAAGGAAGGGGTATCCCTACCGACAAATTGGAAAGTATTTTTGGCAGATTCCAACAGGTTGATGCCTCAGATGCCCGTCAGAAGGGAGGAACAGGTCTAGGACTGGCTATTTGTCGCAAAATAATTCAACAGCACGGGGGACGCATCTGGGTAGAAAGTACCTTAGGTAAAGGCAGTACTTTTTACTTTACCTTACCGACACCAATTGAGTAATATTGACAACCTTAGTTTTTGATCATCTTGTTTCCCTATGTTGGCAAAGAGTATTCTGTTAATTGACGATGAAAAGCATCTGTCTACAGTAATTCAAGCTTGTCTAGAAAAATTGGGTGGTTGGATAGTACTGAAAGCCTCTTCAGGTAGCGAAGGCTTACACAAAGCCAAAACTGAACAACCAGATGCTATCCTGCTAGATGTAATGATGCCTGATATTGATGGAGTTACTCTACTTCACAAGCTCCAAGAAAATCCTACAACCCGATCTATTCCAGTAATTTTATTTACTGCGAAGGTTCAGCAGAATAACTATAAACAATATTCACAGTTGCCCATTATGGGGGTCATTGCCAAACCTTTTGATCCTTTGACTTTAGCAGAGCAGGTTGCTAAAGCCCTGAATTGGAATTAAATTATTGAAGATCCTCAGAATTTCCTCATTTTGTTTGCTTAATTTAAGAACAAAAGCAACTCAGTTTTTGGATTGGGTTTAGCTGAGTCGATTGTAGTGAATAAGAGGAAATTTGATGGCTTTAGAGGAATGGAAAAATTTACCAACACTACAGATTCTGCAACAGTACCTGAACAATGTAATTGATGAGTTAGATAGCAATAGCCAGATTTCGTCACTGTGGTTGAGCGATCGCCTGCATAATTTTATAACTACGTGTATGGTTTTTGAAACCAAATCGGGAATAAGTGTCAATGCAATGATTCCTGATGTAGTAGCTGATAGTCTAGAGATTCAAGTCACCAATGAAGTAGTGTTTCTCCAAGGAAAACAGCGCAAATCTGCAAAAGACGAAAACGACTATGAATTAGAGTGTGGCTATAGTCAATTCCAAATTATGATTCCCTTACCACAGGTAATTGAACCTGAGATCGCGATCGCTAACTTAAAAAACGATATGCTTACTATCATCCTGCAAAAATCATCGCGCTCGCGTCAGCAAGTGAAGGTTCAAATACTTAGCTAATATCTTGGAACAGACAAGCTTAACTATCAATTTAATCTGATTTGCTCTTTTAAAATTTCTTGAACCTCAAATTGTAATTCCTTGGCATATAAATATTTTATATTTTTAATCAACAAAGGTAGAGATTATGAACAATAAAGCTACCAAGAAAATTCTCTTTATTGATGATGAGCCTGATATACAATACATCGTGAAGGTCTGTTTCAAAACCTTCACCAATTGGGAAGTATTACTGGCAAAATCAGGTTTAGAAGGATTAAGTAAGGCGGAAATAGAGAAACCAGATGCGATACTACTTGATGGTATGATGCCAGAAATGCATGGTGTGACTTGCTTGCAACACCTAAAATTAAATCCTAAAACTCAGTCGCTTCCAGTCATTTTGTTTACTGTACAATCTAGTTTGACACAACCGCATCGATTTTTAGAATTGGGTGCAGTAGGTGCGATCGCGAAACCGTTTGATCCTCTAACTCTAGTTTTTAAAATAGCAAAAATTCTTGGTTGGAATACAGAAGATTTTAAAAGATTAGACTTAAAAATTATAAGATAAGGTGGGCAAAATACCCACCCCAGTTATAAAAGGACTACCGACGGCGCACATTTAAGCTATCAAGCCCTTGCTTGATCCAACTCAGACATTCATATTCTGATGTGAATATTTTGGGTGCTGCAATGTTATTCAATGAGTCTGGTGGATAGTGATCGTAAAAAGATTTACCTTCTTCTCGATAAACAATTATGAGGCTATTACGGTAAACATAGCGGTTCTGAAAGTAATCACCCTCGCTGACAAATTCTGAGTTTTGGTCTATATGTTCTTTGGCAATCTCCAGGATATTACTGACACTGGTGCCGTATATTTTTGCTGGATTTTCTACTTTGTGGAATTGACTTTTATAACCAATTGCTGACAACAATTTATACGAATAAATTTCGTAATTATCCGCTTTTCCAAAAACAAAAGGAATGATTAAATATCCCTTGTAAGAAAATGCATGTTCGTAGAGTAGACGACCCATCTTTACCTCCTATATTGTCACTTTGCTAGAAAGTCTCCTCACTTTTAACCACAACAATAATTATCCCTCTTTTTGCGAATGATTCTGAGTTAGTTCACAGAAAATGAGGGCATCGCTCTTTGTATTTTATCTACCGAACTCAGCTTACCAATCATTTTTTTGGTGATTTTGTCAGGAAGATTTTTCAAGCGCGATCGCTAATAATATCATTGACTCAATGTTGCAAGTATGATGGGTGATACCCATCATACCAATTTTGAATATGAGCTTTTAAATTTGAGATTCCAAAACATAATAATCTTAACAATTATCTTCTTTCATCGATTTTAAATAATATAATCTATCAAAATTTTCTATAAATTTAGCTATTAAATAAAAACTAAAGCAGAGACGCGATCGCTCACATCTCTGCTTATTTATTTGATTAAATCCTTAAATTAAGAAGCTTTTGTATGTTTATAATTTGAATCCATCCAACAACGAGGTAGATTTTCACCTGAAGGAAAAACGAGATTTTCCTTTTTATAAGATTCTGGTTGCTGTTCTTCTTGACCTTCTTGATCTCTAGCTTGAATACTATCAATACTAGGGTCAATTAACTCTTGAACATCAAGGATTTTTAACAATTCACCACTATCTTTAAGTTGTAGAAACATAATAAATAACCCCCATAAATCTAGGTTGCTTCAATAAGAGAATCAAAAAAAAGCATAAAAAGACTATGTACCAGTCTTCTTTCTCAAGCTTTAGCAAATATATTTGCTACTAGAGTTGAGATTAAATAGACAGATACGCAGTTATAGTTTCTCTTTCACAAAGAGAAATATTGATTATTAAGTCAAGTAAAATTTAAGCTACTTAACACAAAATGAGAAAAGATTATATTTCGCGTTGGAACTTTTCTAAAATATCTACCAAATTTACCTGACATTGCAGAGGTAATAAATCAATCAGTGGAATTTCCCTTCTACCACCACCAATTTTGACAGGAATAGATTCTAGAACTTTGATCACATCCTCTTCATCTACTGGCTTACTCGCAGTAATTATGGGGTAAACCTGTTCTGCAACGACAGTATGTAACTTGGCGTTTGATAGATATAAATGCCATTTAGCAATATCGATGTAAACGTTTTCGCCAATTTCATTTGCTAGGGCTTCCAGTAATTCTGTGGTGTTAGTCTTTGCCATAAAAATAACCCTAAGGAACGGAAGCGAATTTATAAACTATTACTATTATCGCTTAATTCCCAAAAGACTCTACAGCCACAAGTTACAATTGCCCCAGCTTGATCAGTCCGTCTTCAGGCGGATTTAGACGGGATTTCAGAATAATTAGCGATCGCCGCAATATAAATCAAGTGAACCAACAATATCACTGACCAGCTTGCTGTCACCCAGGGTAGCCATTCCCAGGTAGTTTTTAAGAAATTGTGAAAAAACCACAATCCTGAATTACACGCTGCAAATATTGCCACATGGACAGCAAAATTCATCCGGTCATCTAATTTGCGGTAAGCTGGGTCTTTGCGATCGGGTTTACGAGGCCAACGAGGAGGCATATACTTTGTTACAGATTTTAATAAAATTTACTCTCTGACCCATTTTAGGATTTTTTCGGCTGTTGTTACCGTCTGGGTGGAAAATAGCGATCAGGGAACGGGGAATAGGGGATCGGATCATAGCTAAATTTTGGCATCAAGACTCCGCGCCCCTCCCTTCGGGTACTCTGCGAGAAGCCCTTCGGGTTCACCAGGTGCTTTATGCCGGGGAACCCGTCCACCGCACTGGCTCACCGCTTGCGCGTCTACGCCAGTCCCCCTACTCTTACGAGAAGCCGCTTGCGCGTCTACGTGACGGAGACCGCCAAGACGGGGGCTGGTCTCACTGCGTTTATCTTTGCTACCTGGTGCGTTTTAAACCGCTATGAATTAATGCAAAGCTGTACTAAGAAGATTGGTGAGTCTTGTACACTTGTAACTGCGCCCGCAGTTGGGCAATTTCTTCAGCCATATCTAGAACCATTGCTGCACCGACTAAATTTAGTCCTAAATCTCGGCGTAGACGCAGAATTTGCGCGATCCGAGTAATATCACGCGATCGCAACATTGAATTAATCGGTGAAATCAATCCCAAAGCTGCAAACTGTTCTAAAACTTTAGTTGATGTTTGTGTAACTAAAGCTGCGTATTCAAAAGTGTAAAGGCGATCGCCTTCTTCAGAAACAACCACTCGTGACAAACTAACTTGATTCATAATTTCACCTCTTGTAGCGCCACGCGCGGATCGAAAGTAGTACTATCGCGGATTTTTTCATAACACTCGCGTTCTACCTGACTCAAATCCTTGGGAGATACAATTTGTAGTTTGACAATTAAATTACTACGTCCCCCTTTAGGTAGTATCCAGCCTTGACCACGCAACCGCAAGGATTGGCCAGAACGCACACCCACCGGAATCTTCATTGTTACGCTACCATCAGGTGTGGGAACTTTCACTTGTGTTCCTAATACCGCTTCATCTGGTCGAATTGGAATTTCGCAAGCAATATTATCACCTTCAAATTGAAAGAATGGATGGGGTAATACTTCAATAGTTAAATATAAATCTCCCCGTTGTTGGGAAAACGGACTGGGACGTCCTTTACCCTTAACGCGGAGGCGACTTCCGGGTTTTGCTCCTGGAGGAATACGGACAGTAACCGTTTCACCATCTATTTGTAGACGCTTTTGTGTGCCGTGAAATGCTTCGGCAAAAGTCAGAGCAATAGCCGCTTCTGTATCCGGTGCAGGAACTTCAGTCCCAACATTTGCAAAAAAATCGCTATAGGCGCGATCGCCACCCGTGTAGGTGCGATAGGTGGAAGTTCTACCAGTTCTACCCCCACCTCCAAAACGACCAAGCAGATCATTGATGAAATCATCAAAATTACCATATTGATCAAAATCAACCCCACCAACATCTACTCTTACACCTTGGCGATCGCGTGGTGGCCTTGCACCAGTTGTCCCTGTTTGTTGCCAGTATTGCCCAAAAGCGTCGTACTTTTGACGTTTTTCTGGATCAGAAAGTACCTCTTGTGCTTCATTAATTTCTTTGAAGCGTTCCTCCGCTTCTGGATTTCCGGGGTTGATATCGGGATGATACTTACGTGCCAGCTTGCGGTAAGCTTGTTTGATCTCCTCCGGTGTGGCATTTTTGCTTACGCCTAGAATCTGGTAGTAATCCTTAAAATCGGTTGCAGCTGGCATAGCTGTTTGATCACAAAGTAATAAGCTTGAATTTAGTCTACTTATAGAATTGCTGGTGAAAATCTGTCGTCAGTATGGCATTTTTCAATATTTTTGATAAAACAAAAATAGGACTGACAGCACAATTATTGTTGTGAATTAACCTGTCAATCCTGTTATACATTATTTTCTAATAGTGTTTTTCAAACAACCCGAAATATCAACGGCAAATTAATTAGCTAATTAATTTGGGTGAAAGTTAACTAGATTGAGATTGTAGTTGCTGTTGAGTTTGTCTATCATACTGATCGCCTATCGCCTGAGTTTCTTGTCCCCCTAAATTAACGGTGACAACTTTATTTTTTTCTTCCTCAGCTTTCGGCATGATCAAAGACAAAACACCGTTCTTAAATTCTGCTTGTACTTGATCGTTTTGAATTCGACTAGGTAAAGGAATCATGCGTTGGAAACGACCATAACGGAATTCTGAACGTCTCATCCCTTTTTCTTCGGTAGTAGTTTCAGATTTGCGTTCACCACTGATAGAAACAGCTTCAGCAGTAACTTTTACATCCAAATCTTTAGCATCTATACCAGGAAGTTCTACCCGCAGTTCGATATTATCAGAATTTTCGTGTATTTCAGCTAATGGCATAAAAGCAAAACCAGCCATTTCATCACTTTCATCACTAGTAGTGATCATGCGATCAAACAGGCGATTCATTTCGCGTTGCAGGCTAGAAATTTCCCGGAAAGGATCGTAACGATTAATTTGCCGGAAAGGGTCCCAACGTATTAATGCCATATTTCAGCCCTCCGATTCTATCTCAGGCAAGAAGTGCTAACCTCTTACTTTTAATTTTAAACTATCAAGGCTAAAATTTAGCCTCATCAGCCAAATGGATGACCTTTTATTTTTCAAAAATTAAAACTACTTAATCTGTTGATAGAGGAAACAAATACACCTGGTTGTAAACATGGAAATGATATTTACAGATGGAATTTTTGAGGTGAATCAAAATGGCTAAAGTTAACCCAGTTCAACTACAAAAACATTTGAAAGGTGTGGACTATCCAGCCAGTAAAGAAGAGTTGATTCAGCACGCTCAACAACAAGGTGCTGATGAAAATGCTATGTCTGTATTGCAGCAATTACCAGAACAGGAGTATCAAACTCCAACGGATGTTAGCGAAGCTGTAGGTGCAATTCAATCAGCCAGATAGGTGGACATAAAGAAAGTATTGCTAGTAGTGATTGGTTGTTGTTATTGTTTTTTAATTTCATTGTTGTTGGAAATAATCTCCTGATTTGCCGCCAGTTTTACTTATTAATTGAATTGATTCAATTTGCATCGATTTTTCTAAAGCTTTTGCCATATCATAAAGGGTAAGAGCAGTAACAGAAACAGCTGTCAGGGCTTCCATCTCTACACCAGTTTCGGCTTTGGTTTTGACTGTTGCCTGGATTTGATAACCAGGTAGTTGTGGCTCTGGTGTTATGAGTACTTCTACTTTATGCAAAGGCAAAGGATGACATAGAGGAATCAAGTTAGCTGTCTGTTTAGCAGCCATAATTCCCGCTAGCCTTGCTGTTGCTAACACATCTCCTTTAGGGGTGTTTCCTGCTTGGATAGCAGCAAAGGTTGTGTTTAACATTCGTACTCTTGCAGCTGCTGTTGCTTGGCGGACTGTGGATGGTTTCTCTGACACATCTACCATCTGGGCTTGCCCTTGGTGATCTAGGTGGGTCAGTTCAACAGAAGCAGTTTGAAAATTATCTTGCGTCATTTAATTTCATGTGTTACTATTAGATCCTGTGATTGCAAGGGCGTGTAGCTCAGTGGACTAGAGCACGTGGCTACGGACCACGGTGTCGGGGGTTCGAATCCCTCCTCGCCCGTTTATAAATTGTAAAACTGCAAATTAAAAATGAAGAATGTAGTTCCTCCATTTTTAATTTGTAATTTTTACTCTTGAATTGCATTTAAGGCGTAGTAATCTTGACCACGACCAAGGGCGAAACGTAGGGAATTGGGAACAGTTTTACTAGATTGGGTAAGAAAAACAATCATACCAACTACTGTTAATGCTGCTGTGAAACCGAAGCTAATGCGGTATCCCACCCGTTCAGCAGCAAAGCCCACAATTGGACCTGCGATCGCGATCCCAAAATCAAATCCAGCTATGCATATGGCAAAAATACGTCCCCTTTCTTGAGGAAGTGAACGATCTGTCATCAGTGTTGAAATCATTGGAATTAGTGTACCGCCTCCAGCACCTTCAATTAGGGCAGCGAGTAAAAAAATACTGGCATTGTTGGCTAGATACATCAATACCATAGCTAGAGAGTAAAAAACTAAACCAACAGTCACAAACAATCCTCGCCCTAAGCGATCGCTTGCCCTACCAGTAAATACCCTACCACTAAAGCTAGAAATTGCCGAAGCTGTGTAAAATAACCCAGGATTTAAGTCAACTTGAGTAGATTTGATATACAGTGGTGCAAAAGTATGCAATGTTCCGACAGTCAAACCAACCATTAACATTACAAATGCTGGTACTCTCACCCTGGGACTAACCAACATTTGCCAAAAATTAGAATCAGGGTTCTTGGTTTGCTGCTTGTCAACAGGTGGATTAACAATTGGCAAAATACATAACACCCCTAACCCACCTAACCCCGCAGATAACAAAAATAACGCCGTATTTCCAGCCGCAGCTTGTAAATAACCACCTAAAGCTGGCCCCACTGCTAAACCAATGGGATTAACCAAACTCATGTAGCCAATAATCTCACCACGATTTCTAAGCGGGGCTAAATCTGCTACCAGCGCTATGTAAGCAGTGGCAAAAGCAGCGATACTAATGCCATGAAAAGCACGCAACACCATTAATAAAGGTATGTATGTCGTGAGTTCATAACCAAGGGGAGCGATCGCTGCCACCACCATCCCAATTAGCAGTACAATTTTACGACCCCGCTCGTCTGCTAAACTTCCCAACCAAGGACGAAAGAACAGCAGCCCGATGGCAAAACTACCCATTAAAATCCCAATTTGTTGCTTACTCGCTCCCACTTCTTCTAGATAAAGTGGTAACGTTGGCAACAAAGAAGCCAAACTAGACCAGAACAGTAAACCTGCTGTAAATAAAATCAGCAGGTTTCGTTGTAGTGGAGTATCAATTTTATTAAGTAATCTCACGGTAAATGCAAGTTAATTTAAGTCAATCGTTAAGAGTCAAAAGTTAATTGTCATTGAATTTTGACTTGGCATTATGGACTTGGAAGTTTTAACTAACAAACTAACAATTATTGTTACATTACTTAATAATAGCTAATACTTCAAGATTCTGACAGATTGCTTGGGCATTGGGCATTGGTTATTCTTCTTTGTCTCCCTGCTTCCTGCTCCCTAATCCCCGCTCCCTGCTCCCACTACTTACTTCCCTAACTCGATAGATGGGACGCCCTTGGGATTCATGATAAGTACGCATTAGCAACTCTGCTAACAAACCAAAGCAGAATAACTGTACCCCTGTTACTAACAACAGAACAGCCAAAATTAACAAAGGGCGATCGCCAATATCTTGACCCAAAGCTAATTTTACCCAAGTCAAATAAATGCCGATCGCACCTCCTGAAAGCATAGAAATCAAGCCCCATAGCCCAAAAACATGCATTGGACGGGTGAGGAATTTTTTCATAAAGGCGATCGTAAACAAATCCATCATCACCCGAAAAGTGCGTGACAAACCGTACTTACTGCGACCAAACTTACGCGCGTGGTGACGTACGGGCATTTCGGTAATTCTTGCGCCTTCGATATATGCCAAAGCTGGTAAAAATCGGTGCAGTTCTCCGTAGAGGTTCATATCTGCTACCAATTCTGCACGATAAGCTTTTAATGAACAACCATAATCATGTATATGTACACTAGTGATTTGCCGAATTAACCAGTTGGCAATTTTAGAGGGTAATAATCTTGTCAAAGCTGCATCTTGGCGATTTAGCCGCCAACCACTAACCAAGTCGTAGCCTTCATCTAGTTTCGCCAACAACATCGGTATATCTGCTGGGTCGTTTTGTAAGTCGGCATCTAAAGTTACAACTGCTTGACCATGTGCATAGTAAAATCCAGCCGCCATAGCCGCAGTTTGACCGTAGTTACGCCGCAGAATGACTGCTTTTAAATCATTGCGGATTTGTGCTTGTTCTTTCAGGAACTGCGCGGAACCATCGGTAGAACCATCGTCCACACAGATAATTTCATAAGTAAGATTACTAGCATTTAAAGTAGAAGCGATCGCCTCCAGTAAATGAGGCAAACTTTCCACTTCATCACGCACGGGTACCACCACTGAAACATTGGGAACTGGTGAGGAAATCGCCTCATATTGTCCAGCTATCCCATTAGAAACTAATCCACTCCTCATATTTTTTCTTTCAATCCTCTATGACTCTGCGGTTCGTAACTTTTCACCACTCTGCCAGCACCGCGTAGTTGCTGATAGTATGACTGACTCACCTCATCACCTTGTTCCGAGAGAATGTCAATCCCTATACCATTACGCCCTTTATCTTTACCAGAACTATGGATATAATAACCATCTCCTAAATAGAGTCCCACATGAGTAGCTTTTTGGGGAGTCCCAAAGAATACTAAATCACCAGGTGCCAGCAGTACTAGATCAATTGATTGGGTAAAATCTTCCTGTTGATACGCATCTCTAGGTAAGCAAATACCCACCGAACGAAACGCCGCCTGCATCAACCCCGAACAGTCATAATTTGGCCCAACTGTGCCACCCCAAAGATAATAATTAGGCTGTTGCATCGCTTTTTGGGTAAAAGCAATCACTTCTGGGAGCAATTTTTTGATTTCTGCTTCGGAAAATGATTTAGCCTGATAAGGTACAGTAGCTGCTTGTAATAAAACCAAATCTGTAATTGATAACCAGCCTGGATAATCATCCTCACACAAACACACTTGTACAGATGTGCTAATAACACTGTCGCGCATGGCTTCGCTAAGGCGTGTTTCTACATCATTTTTTGATGTCACCCACAAATGTCGTCCAGCCTCAGCTTGGGTAGCCAAGCGTGTACATTCTGGAGAATCATATATGTTCAGGTTAGTTAAACATTCGTACTCACCTGATTCTAAATTGGCGATTTGGGATTTGAGATTTAGAGACATTCTGTAAACACAACAATGACTTTTTTTAATCAAGAAGAACAACTGGAAAAGCTAGGTAATGGCATTTTAGAAGCAACTTGGACAAAATTTCCGACCTTAGACCGCAACCAAATTGCTTTGACTTGGATTGTCTACGATCCACCTGTGTTGGTAAATACTGGCGGTGCGCTGACTCCAGATGCTTTTTGGAACCATCCAGTCCGTGGTTTTACGTATCGAGGCTCAGAGCGAATTTATCCAGCCAGTGTAGTGAAGCTATTTTATTTGGTAGCTGCACAAGAATGGATAGAAAAAGGTATGGTTCAAACTTCTAGTGAGTTAGAAAGAGCTATACGTGATATGATTGTAGACTCCAGTAATGATGCTACTAGTTTGGTAGTAGATATACTGTCAGGAACTACATCTGGCCCAGAATTACCACCAGGCCCATTTGAGACATGGAAGCAACAGCGTCACATTATTAATCGCTATTATCAATCCTTGGGTTGGCCAGAAATGGGAAGCATTAACGTCTGTCAAAAGACTTGGTGTGATGGTCCTTACGGACGTGAACGTGCCTTCTATGGACAATTGCTGGAAAATCGTAACATGTTAACAACCAATGCGATCGCCAGGTTGTTACATAGCATCATTGGTGGTGTGGCGGTATCTAGTACGCGATCGCAAGCAATGATGAGTCTACTCAAACGTAGTCTCAATCCTGATGATTTACCAAAAGATGTAGAAGAAGACCAAGTTACAGGCTTTTTAGGTGCTGGTCTTCCCCAAACAGCACAAATTTGGTCAAAAGCAGGTTGGACTAGTCAAGTCCGACATGATGCTGCGTATATAGAAATACCCAATTATCATCCTTATCTTTTAGTGGTATTTACTGAAGGCAAAGCACACGCTCAAAATCGCGAGATTTTACCTTTTGTTTCTCAGCGTATTGCCGAAGCACTTGCTAGTTTAAATTAGAGAAAGATCATGGAAAAGGGAGGGAGATATTAAAAAACTACTTCCCTCTTTCAAAGCAGTTTCGGCAATTTTACTCAGATTGATGTTATTTTTTGTTAATTTTCTCTGACAGTTCAGGAAGTCCAACTGTTTTATACATAAAATTACGTAAAAATACTTTAAAATTTAATTTGTTCTGAAACAGCATAAATCCTTGGTTCCAACTTAATTATTAATCAATATTGGTCAGTATTAAGATATATGGATTTAGTTGATTGTCAGGAATGCCAATTAAAAAACTTAAGTCAGCAACTGCAAAAGGAAATCAGCAAGTGCAAGTTACTTGAGCAAAGGCTCGAAACTTCTGAAGCTCAGATGCGTGCTGTGTTTGAAGCAATGACTGATATAGTGCTTATGCTCAATCTACACAACAATCAACTCGGAAGTATAAAAATTCTGCCAACAAAACCTAATCAAATATATACAGATGATACTGATGTAATTAGTCAGACAATAGAACAATTTTTTCATGAACAGACTGCTCCGGTATGGTTAGAAAAAGTTAGACAAGCTCTAGAACTACAGCGAACACTTCATTTTGATTACTATTTGTATCGGCAAGAGCATAAAATTTGGTTTAGCGCTAGTATTTCCCCGACATCAGACCAATCGGTTCTTTGGGTAGCACGAGATATCAGTGATCGCAAACAAGCTGAAATCGAATTACAACATGCTAAAGAAGCAGCCGAAGCAGCCAATAAAGCCAAAAGCCAGTTTTTGGCAGCAATGAGTCATGAACTCCGTACTCCCCTCAACAGTATTTTAGGTTTTTCTCAAATCATGTATGACGATACTTCCTGCGACGGTGAACATCGGGAGTATCTTGAGATTATTAACAAAAGTGGTCAACACCTGCTGCAACTAATTAACGATGTATTAGAAATGTCCAAAATTGAAGCAGGTAGAATCAAACTGAATGAAAAAAAATTAGATTTATATAGTCTGTTAGATAGCTTAGAAGATATGCTGCGCCTCAAAGCTACAGACAAAAAACTTACTCTCGTCTTTGAGCGATCGCCATCAGTACCACGATATATCATTACCGATGAAAGTAAACTCCTGCAAGTCCTATTGAACTTATTGGGTAACGCGATCAAATTTACTCCAGCAGGAAGTGTAACTCTACGCGTGAGAATGGAACAAGAGGGACAAGAGGGACAAGGGGGACATGGGGGACAAGAGGGACACGGAGACACGGGGAAAATTTTTGATAGATTCTCCACCTCAGCGCGTCTTAATGTCTCCCCGTCTTCTCCCAATCCCCAATCCCCGATCCCTGATCCCCTATTCCTCATTTTCGAGGTGGACGATACTGGTTCTGGTATTGCTTCGGAAGAAATCAATAATTTGTTTGAAGCTTTTGTGCAAACCGATACTGGTAGGCGATCGCAAGAAGGGACAGGTTTAGGGCTAGCAATTAGTCGCAAGTTTGTACAGTTAATGGGTGGAGATATCACTGTCAACAGTGTGCTAGGACAAGGAAGTTTATTTGCATTCCATATTCGGATCAAGTTAGCAGAGATCAAACAACAGCCAAAGGAGTTGTCAAGTCAACGGGTTAAGTGTTTAGCACCAGATCAACCGATTTATCGCTTGCTAATTGTGGAGGATAATCAAGATCATCGTCAGTTTCTCGTCAAACTTTTAAGACCCTTAGGTTTTGAAATACAAGAAGCAGAAAATGGTCAACAAGGCATAGCTATATGGGAAAGTTGGCATCCCCACATTATATTTATGGATATGCAGATGCCAATTATGGATGGTTACGAAGCTACCAGGGAGATTAAGACGAGACAAAGAAAAGACGTAATGAGAAAAATTGAAGACGCCCAGAGAAACAGATGCGAGGACAAGGAGAGTATTTCATCTGCATTCCCCGCGTCTTCACATCCTCATCTGTGTACGTCTTCTTCTCATACCAAAATTATTGCTCTTACGGCCTATGCTTTTGAGGAACAACGACAAGCAATGATCTCTGCTGGTTGTGATGACTTTATCAGCAAACCATTTCGTGAAGAAGAAGTTTTTGCTCACCTCGCAAAACACTTAGGCGTACGCTACATTTACTTAGAACCAGGTATAGTTGACCAAAATCATGCTGTGCAATCTAGAAAGTTAACTCCTGAAGACCTAAAAGTAATGCCAGATACATGGATACAAAAACTACACATAGCAGCTAAAGAATGTAACGATGAAAGTATTTTCCAACTCTTGGCTAAAATTCCCAGACAATATTCAACTTTAATTGAATTTCTAACGCAAATTACTTATAACTTTCGCTTTGACGAAATTATAGAAATAACTGAGTTTTTGCTCACATAGAAACTCGAATAAATTTTAAATTAATCAGATAATTGATAATAATTAAACCGTATTTATATCAATGCAGTAGACCTTATATCTGATATTTTGGTATTTCATCAATACTGCCTGGTTAATAATTCTTACTATTATCATAATTTTGGTCATGTAGAGACGTTGTAGTGCAACCTTTCTACAGGGTGTAAATGTCAATAGATTTCTTTCAGTCAGCAGTATTGGGTGTTGAATAACAATAATTAATTCTAAGTTTTTATTTAAAAAGAATTAGGAAATATTTAATTTTTAATACAATTCCACAATAATTAAAAAAGTTATTAAAAAATCACTATTGAGAATCAATCATAATCAAAGCAAAATTTAATAATTATTATAAGCTAATTTTTTGTTGATTGAATAATTTTTTCATCCGTTGAATTGAGGATCTATCTCTATATATAGTAAATATCCACATCTTTGTACTACCTTAAAAACAGGGATGTATAAATATATTTTTTGATGTTAAATGTAGATATTGCCAAAATTGGCTCAATATGGGCAAAACCCATTATCTATAAAAGTAATATTGTTTGAGGAGTGAATGTGAATAAGATTGTTTTTAATCCAGGATTAGTCGGTTTAGTTAGTGTAACAACTGTTGCTGTTTTAGCTGGTGGTTTGCCTGCTGTTGCCCAAACGGCTGACTCTACTAGCATTGAAACAGAGGCAGTTAATGTAACAACTGATGCAGTAGAACATCCAGTAGTAGCATCCAATTCTAGCCAAAGTCAGGAACAGTTTTCGGCGATCGCCACACCAGAAACAGATAGTCCTACATTTACACCTGTTCCTGGTACAGTAGCAACATCATCTGCGGCACTTACTACTCAAAACCAAGAGCAAAATCAACAGCCAAGTACTCAATTATCTGCTCCTGCTCCTAAAGTAGCGCAATCAGATATTCTTCCAGGTCGATCAACTCGTGGAGGATCTAGTTATATCGGTATAGCAGCAAACATTGGTGTGAATGGTGGTGAATCCTCTTTAGGTGATGGCAATTTCATGGTCATTAGCAAAGTTGGTCTGTCAAGAACTTTATCTGTCAGACCTTCTGCGGTGTTTGGTGACAACACCACAATTTTGGTTCCCATCACCTACGATTTTTCCCTCCAGCAGTTAGGAGATACTTTTAATGAACCTGTACCAATTTCTCCTTACATCGGTGGTGGTGCAGCGATTAAAACAGGTGATGACTCTGAGTTTACTTTTCTTTTATCTGGTGGTGTAGATTTTCCACTGAGCGATCGATTCACCGCGACAGCCGCTATCAACGCCGCATTTTTTGATGACACTGATATCGGCTTGACACTCGGAGTAGGTTACAACTTCGGCATATAGAAAATAGGGGAGCGGGGACAACTAATCAGTTATCAGTTCTCAGTTATCAAATTAAACTGGTCACTGTTAACTGTTAACTGTTAACTGTTAACTGATTCATGCCCGATCCCCTTTTCCTACTCTCTACTTCGGACTAACCTGCTCAATTGTCTTGATTTTGCCATCATCGCCCACTGTCCAAACATCGTAGACACCAACTACATCACCATTTTGGTCAATATCTACGTTACCGCTAGCTCCTTGGTAATTTATATCTTTACCTTCTTTGAGTAATTTCAAACCTTCGCATACGTCACTAACCTCTACACCAGGAGCATTAGCAACTTCACGGATTTTACTAGCGATTCCCACACCTGTATTTTCCTTCGCAGCTTGAGCAGATAAAACTAACAAAGCAGCTGCGTCCCAACCATGGGGTGTGTATGGTGCTGGTGCGGATTTCCTTTTCTCTTTCCAAAGCTTAGTAAAAGCTTCTAGTCCTTTACCATTGGAACCGGGAACTGTACCTATGGCTCCAGCAACAATATATTTACCATCTTGAGTTTTACCAACTCTATCTGGGAATGTATCTGATTTTACACCATCAGTCAGCATGATCTGTACCCCTTGAGTACCACCTTGCTGGTATGCGGATTTCAGAAATAAAGCTCCGGTTTCTTCGTAGAAGACGCCTAGTACTGCATCTGGCTTACCTGCAAAAGCCGCTTGCGCTTCGGTATCAAATGTAGTGGCTTTGGGATCATAGCGAACGGGGTTGTTTTTATTAACTACGGTTCCTCCTAATTTTTCAAATGCTTGTACAAATGCTTTTTCAAAGCCTACACCGTAGTCATTGTTAATCACGACGGTGGAAACTCTCTTAAAACCTCTTTTATTAGCAAGTTGGGCTAAAGCTTGAGCTTGGTAGGTATCTGGAGGTGCAGTACGCGCCCAGTAGCCTTTATAGTCGCCTTTTGTTGCCTTTTCGGTAAAGATGGGGCTAGTACTACCGGGAGAAATCAACATAACTTTATTTGGTACAGCAATGGAGATGGCTGCACTAGAAACACTACTAGCAAAGGAACCAACTACACCAGCAACTTTATCTAAGGTTGCCAGCTTTGTCATACCAGCAGCACCAGCTTTGGGATCAGTTTGATCGTCCACCGTGACCACAGTCACTGGTTGTCCATTAACGCCACCACAAGCATTGACGGTATTTACGAGTAGGGGAACAGACTCTACCATCTGCTGTCCGATCGCAGCTAAGTCACCAGTTGTTGGTAGCAGTGAACCTATTTTTAACCCTTCTGTAGTTGCAGCGACGGGGGTACTAGTGGCTCCACTATCACTGGTATTCTGCGGATTACTAGAAGATTGGCTATTGGTATCACCACAAGCTGCTACTAAAACGCCTGTTGTGAAGGTAATTATGGCTAAAGCAAAAGCATTAATAGTTTTTTTCATATACTTCGATTACAGTCCTATTTTGCTCAGAAGCTTATCATTAACAGATGCAAATTAACTTCATTAATTGCAAGATAAGTTTAATCTGTGATTTCTAAACCATAAATAATAGCATCTGCCAATAGGAGTAAAGCAGTTAATTTTTCAGACTCTAAATAAATCTAAATAAAATAGAGACGCAATAAATAGCGTCTCTACCTAATAACGGAGAGGGAGGGATTCGAACCCTCGGTACGGCCTTTCGATCCGTACAACAGATTAGCAATCTGCCGCTTTCGACCACTCAGCCACCTCTCCACCTATGTCGAATATAAATAGTAGCAGATGTTTAGATGCAAGTCAATAGTCATTGGTCATTGGTCATTAATTTATAGGTACTACTTTTTACAAATGACAAATGACAAATGACTAATTCTATAACACTTGCGATCGCAACCACGCTAATGGCAAGCTGCCTAGCTTTTGCCACTGAGGCACGTAAGCACGCTGATTGAAAACGTTGTAGTCGTTACGCTCAATCTTTTCTAAAATTTTACTGTACTGCATGAGAGCTGCCCATACAGGCAACCGCGCATCTGGACAGAGGTAGCTAATTCCTTTTTCTGCTTTTTTGTAAAATTGGCGAGTGCGAGCGATTAAATAACGCATCAGGGAACGCCAGCGTTCATCCACTACCCCTTTGAACAAATCTTCTTCAGTGTAGTTAAATCGCGCTAAATCCTCTAGAGGAATATAAATTCTTCCCCGTCGTGCATCCTCATGTACATCCCGTAGGATATTGGTGAGTTGACTGGCAATTCCAAGTGCGATCGCTTCTTCAGTGGGAATATAAGGTGGTTGATTGCGGTTCCAAGGAGCAGTGTTTTGCTTGGTATCGGCTCCCATGACAGTCGTTGACATTAGTCCTACCGTACCAGCAACACGGTAACAATACAGGTATAAATCGTCAAAATTTTCGTAGCGACTGCGGTGTAAGTCCATACGCTGACCGGCAATCATATCCCGAAAGGGCTGGATATCTATCGCAAAGCGCTGGAGGGTATCCACTAAAGCTACATCAAAATTATCTGCTGGATATCCCGCAAAAATGGCTTCCAGCTGCTGCTCCCATTTATCTAAAGTTTCTGGTGTGGTAATAGCAGCCGCCGGGCCATCTACCAATTCATCGGTACGGCGACACCAGGCATAAATTGCCCATATGGCTGGACGTTTTGCCTTACTCATCAGCAAAGTGCCAAGATAAAAAGTTTTGGCGTACTTTGCTGTAATTTGACGGCAAAGTTGATAGGACTCATCCACAGAGACCGGCGGTTTCATGCGCGGGGGGGAATCAGACAGTTGCAGCATTCGTTGCGGGCTGGGGGGTTTGCATTTGCAGGTTTGATGAATTTGCCACTGAGTGTCCTTCAGCAATTACCTGCGCTGTCAGCTTACCAGAAAGCACAGCACCTTCCATACTACCGAGATAGGGTTGCATAGTGTAACTCCCACTCAGAAAGAAGTTGCTGATCGGTGTTTGCTGAGAAGGACGATACTGTTGACGACCAGGAGTTGCTTTATATACTGAACGCGGCGTTTTGACTACATGATATTTCAGCAATTTTGCTGGATTGTCTCCGTGAAAGTGTGAGGGAAAGAGTTTTTGCAATTCGGCAAGAGTTACCTGCAAAATCTCTTCATCGGATGTTGCAATCCAATCTTTTGCCGGAGCCAAAACCAATTCCAGCATTGAGCGCTCAGGATTGGCGTACCCACGGCAGGTATTGCTCATATCAGCGTAAACGCTGAGTAGAGGCGAGCGCGAAAATAGCAACTGGTCTATATCAGTAAGTTTGCGGTCAAACCACAACTGCAAGTTTATCACAGGCACGCCCTCTAACCCTTCCAGCTTTTGGAAGAAGTCATTTTCTTTCCAAGGAGATGGTACCATCACCTTCATAACGTCTACTGGCATTGCCGAGACGTAAACATCAGCAGTTTCTACATAATCTGCTGCTCCATTGAGTCCCCGCATTAAGAAGCCTTTCACCGTACCGTCTTCATTGAGCAAAATTTCTTTTAATGGGGCATTTAACCGTACTTCACCGCCACGTTCTGTAATGTAATCTACCAATGGCTGACACAGGCGTTCTGTTGGTGAACCATCCAGAAAAGCCATTTTTGAACCATCTTTTTGTTGGAGGAAGCGATTCAAGGCAGTCAGTAATACTATGGCTGAAATTTCATCTGGGTTGATAAAATTTAGCGATTTTGAGGCCGCAATAAAAATATCTTGTTGCACATCCTCGCTGACTCCTTGCTGTTTGAGCCATTGGGAAAAAGTATATTGATCTGTGGAGTCAACATACTTTTGTCCTCGGAGCATCGCGGGAACTAATCCCTTGGCTAGCTCGATTTTTTCTCCCCAACTGAGCATATCGTTGTTCCGCAAAATTGCCACAATCCCATTTAAGGGTGCTGGCAATTCTGGAAAATCAAACCTACTGTATGTTCCCGGTTTTTCTGGTTGGTTGAAGATCATAGTGTGTTTTTTCCACTGCAAACGGTCTTCAATATCCAGTTCTTTCAGTAGCTGCAACATATTGGGGTAAGCCCCAAAAAAGACATGCAAACCAGTTTCGTACCAGTCACCGTCTGCATCTTGCCAAGCAGCTACTAACCCTCCTAATACGTCCCGGCTTTCCAAGACAATGGGGGTGTAACCTAAGTCTGTCAGATATTTTGCACAGGAAAGTCCTGCTAGTCCAGCTCCGGCGATCGCTACTCGCATTTAACCTTACTGCTCTTCAATATTTCTTAAGGGTTTTGCCGTACTCATTATACTTTGCAAACCGTTACATTTGTGTTTTGTCATTGGTCATTTGTCATTTGTAGGTTTGTTTTCTATTTTCTCCCTTGTCCCCGTGTCCCCCTTGTCTTTCTTCCAACTCACAAAAACTCTCCCCTCGCCACCATCACTACTTTTCCTCCCACATTCACATTTATAGCTGTACCTTTTTGCTCTGCTTGTAGCAAAATTAAAGAAGGTCTGTTAATTTCATATCCCTGCTCAATTCGTAAATTAATTTCTGGTTTGCCAAAATAAGAATATTGAACTAAATAACCAGCCAAACATCCATTAGCACTACCAGTAGCAGGATCTTCTGGTATGCCTAGATAATCACAGAATACGCGTACATTCAAATCATTCTCTGGTTTGTATGTTTCTGGGCAAAATACAAGAATACTTTTTGCATCTATACCATTAATCAGTTCAAAATATTTCTCTTTATTGACCTGAATTCGCTTGACAGATTCCAGAGTCTTCAGAGGGACAATAATAAAAGGAACTCCTGTAGAAACTGCTTGAATTGGAAAACGAAAATCTATCTCTTGTGACTGTATTCTCAAAACATCAGCTATTGTTTGGCTATCCAATATGTCGTGAAAAGTTGGCGCTTTTTGCTGCATCCACAAATATTCACCAGCAGCATTGACATCATCGATTTTTACTTGTATTTGCCCAACTTCTAAGTTTAATAAAATTTTTTTAACTGGGTTTTGAATAATCTCTTTTTGGAGGATATAAGCTGTACCTAAAGTCGGGTGACCTGCGAAAGGTAGTTCTTGATTAGGTGTAAATATTCTTACATTATATACCTCCGATACTGTTTCTGTTGAAGTCACAAATGTAGTCTCAGAATAGTTCATTTCTTTAGCTATTTCCTGCATCTGCTCTGAAGATAGATTAGCAGCATTGGTAAAAACAGCTAGTTGATTACCAGTATACTTTGCTTCAGCGAATACATCAACAATGTAAAAAAAGAGACTTGACATTTCTTTTTTATACTTAACAAAAAAGTTGGTTGTTAGCAGATTTTTGCATGTTTACTTGGCTTGATTTGTATCTCTTATAAAAAATTTAAATTGAAAAACCAGTATAATTTGCCTTTCATATCTAAAACTTTTATGAAATTTTGATTTGCTTATTGAGCATTAACAGTATATGATGATCCCTGCTGGTAATCGCTCATTTGGTGTGTATCTAAACAATGCATATTCTTCTCCAAAAGAAAGAATTGATGCACAAATAGCTGTTGAGAAACTTGGGAAAACATAAATAAATTTGCACCTGTATGAAGGTGCTGTGTTCTGAACATTGACAATAACCATGATATTGTTTGGACTACTTTGGGTTACATCCTGGATTGGTTCATTTTTGTCTTTGAATCAAAGCCTGCCACCAAGCATTGCATCAAAAATTGATTCGACAAAAATTTCTGCCAATATAGGTAAACTGGTTAGTAAGCCTCATCCATTTTTTGTACAGCCAAAGCAACCAGTAAAATTTTGGACTACGACGCTACTACCTACACGTTTTTTGAAAATAGATTGGGGAGACAAGACATCAAAACCTATCGAAAATAAACCATCAAATACTTTGAAAGCAAAAGCTAAAAGCAGCAAAAATCAATTTTGCTCTTCCCTCCAACAGACTGAAATTCGACAGCCTTTTGTCCAAACTGCCAAGAATTTATCAGCCGCTACATTTATAGAAGCGACTTCTACCCAACCAGACTTTCTCGCAGATAAGATTTTGCGTTCGTCTTTGAGAACGCTACACATAGCACAATCACTTCATAATTTCTTCCGTTTTTCTAGTGCTTTTGAACCAGTCTTAAGTTTTTCTTCAGCTTTCCCCGTAGCTGTTGTGCATCGCGGCGAAAGTAATTACGAAGTCTGGGTGAATAACCGTTTGATTGCAAATTTACCTAATAGATTACAAGCAACTTTGATGCAACAACGTTTGCGGCGATTGTTGCACTCACCAAATCTAAATGCATCACAGTTACAACCAGCATTAGTTGATGGTGTTCCAGCATTAATGTCAGGGAATCGCTATCTGTTTGGCATTAACAAACAAATTACCCAGAAAGCTAACAGAAGTGCTGAATTATTAGCAATTGAATGGACTAATAACCTGCGTATCGCGATGAGCGCACCGACATTATCACTTGTGGAAGGTCAATTAGAGATGTATGGCTTAAAGCCTTCCCAGAAAAAGATGTATGGCTTGGCTTCTTGGTATGGTCCATTTTTTCATGGCCGCTTAACGGCAAATGGTGAAATATTCAATCAAAATGAATTGACAGTTGCTCACAAATCTTTGCCTTTTAATACCTTTTTAAAAGTGACTAACTTGCAAACTGGTAAAGCGGTGATTGTGCGAGTAAACGATCGCGGGCCTTATATTCCTCATCGCAGTCTGGATTTGTCACGAGTCGCAGCTCGTTGTATTAACAGTGAAATAGCCGGAGTAGTACCTTACGAAGCAGTGATTATGCAACCAAGTGAAGCAAAAATAACTCTCAAAAATCTGAACCTGAGTCTGAAAAATCAGAAATCTAATAAAAAGCTGGCAATTGTCACGGATTTTTGACCAAAAGTGATCAGCAAGCTGTGAACTAAAGTTCCGGCTGAAAGTTTAAACCCGCTGAAGCGGGTTGGAGTTATTGGTCGTGTTCCTACGTTTTTTCAGGTTAAAATCAGTTAAAATTTTTTCTTAGTAAATTGGAGTTAACAGCCTAAGTTAGCTCTAACTACAGTTTTTGCAACTGCTGAAAAATTTGATTAGGAAGGAACCCATAATGGTAGCAGCGCCAGATATGCATCGTTTTGGACATCATTTAATCGTCGGTATTTCTGGTACTAAATTAAACGATGATGATAAACGTATTCTGAGCGAACTCAAACCAGTGGGGATTATTTTTTATGCTAAAAACTTTCGTTACGGTGTTCACTATGAAGAATGGCTGCCAATCTATCAGGATCTAGTTAATCAAATTCGGCAATATGCTGAACGTGATTCGATGCTGATTACTATTGATCATGAGGGTGGTAGTGTCCATCGTCCATATTTACCAATCACCCGATTTCCCCATGCTTTTTTGTTGCAGTCCCGTGCGCGTGAAGTCGCAAAAGCAGCAGGGATAGAACTGAAATCATTAGGAATTAATATATCTTGGGCGCCTGTAGCAGATATTTTCTCTAATCCTGATAACCCAATTATTGGGCCTCGTGCTTTTGGTATCACCCCAGAGACTGCTGCTGCTGGTGCGCGTAATTATTTTCTGGGATTGCGGGAAGCTGGAATTATTGGTTGTGCTAAACACTTTCCTGGACATGGAGATACCAGCACAGATTCCCATCTAGAGTTACCAGTACTAAATTTAACAAGAGAAGAACTACGAAATCGCGAACTTATACCCTTTCAAGCACTCATCGCTGAAGAAGTACCGATGATCATGACTGCTCATATTTTATTCCCTCAGATAGATCCTGATGTGCCTGCGACACTTTCCCAGACGATCTTGACAGGAATACTCAGAGAAGAATTGAATTTTGCAGGGGTGATAGTATCTGATGACTTAGATATGAAAGCAGTCTCAAATATGTATGCTAAAACTGGGACTGTGGCGCAGACATTTAATGCTGGCTGTGATTTGTTTATTGTCTCGCGCAATCTACCTTCATCATCTGTAGAACGCACCTTTGCGATCGCTCAAGATTTTGTCAAGTCTCTCAGCAATTCTAGCCTTGATGAACGCATTGTGGAAGCAGCAAGAATGCGAATTGATAGCCTAGTCGCCACGACTCCCCAGTACTCAGTTTCAACCCTAGATCAAGACACACTCAAGCAACATGCAGAATTAGCGATCGCTTGTGCTTTTAAAGTTTCATAGGCTTGTATCCCGACGAGGCGATCGCATCGCATTTTTAGCACATCACGTTAAATTATTAATTATGAGGTAGAGAATAAATTAATGGCTTGGGTTTTTTTGTTTTTGGCGATCGCTTGCAATTGATACTCTGCGCTCTAAACAGAGGCAGATTCTTAGTTCATGGCAAATCTACTGCTATCCGATGAGCGCAGGCAAAACCAGAAAACGCTACTGCATTCAAACCCTGTCCAGGGAAAGTGCTATCTCCCACACAATAAAGTCCTGGGATTGCAGTTCTATTAAACGGCATTGCTAGTAACCCCCGCAACTTGCGTCGAGGAATCGGCCCATAAGTACCATCATCACGGCCTAAAAAACGACGATGAGTGCGTGGTGTTCCCACTTCTAGGTAATCTAACCCTGTATCTAAACCCGGAAAAATTTTCTCTAAACGTTCAATAATTCGCCTAGCAGCTTTTTCTTTTTTTGCTTCATAATCCTTTACAGACAGACCTTGCCAATCATCTATCCAATGTGGTGTAAAAGCGTGAATGATATGATGACCAACTGGTGCTAAATCTGGGTCAAGTAACGTGGGAATCGACACAAAAATCGTACCTTCTGGATCTGCCATTTTCTCCCAATCTTCCAACAAAATGTGATGACATTCTGTCTTGGCAGGTAAAGTAGAAGACTTGATACCCATGTGTAAACTCAAAAAACTAGGTGATTTCTCATAGTTTTGCTGCCATTTTTTCTCATTAGCTAAATTTTTATTTTGCGGTATTAATTTCTCAAAAGTATCCCAACGTGTAGCATTAGAAACAATGTATTTGGCACGGTGGATTTGCCCATTAGCTAATTTTACACCTACGGCTCGCCCCTTTTCTGTAAGTATTTGCGTGACTCTAGCTTGGTATTTAATCATCCCTCCCGTCTGAATCAGTCCTTCTACAAGCTTTTGAGCTATTTGACCCACACCACCCTTCGGATAATTCACACCACCATAATGTCTATCAGAAAACACCATTCCTGCATTGATCATCGGTGTCATATCGGCTGGTACTACTGACCAGCAATAGCATTCCATATCGATAAATTTCAACAATAGGGGATCTTTAATATGGCGTCGCGCTACATCACCCGCATTTTGTGGCAAATACCTTAACAAACTTAAACAAGCCCAAGGATGCTGAAAAAACATCCGCATCAAATACCGTGGGTCTTCCAGAGATAAAAGCTCCATGCTATTTAGGCAATTAAATACTCGCCAACATTCGTCATAAAACCGACGAATACCCTTGGCTTCCTGGGGAAAATAGGCTATGAGATTTTGTAAAAAATTTTCGTAATTCCGCTCAACTTTCAGATCAAGACTGTTGGGCAGATGATAATGAATCTGTACAAAATCGGGAATCACTTCTAAACTGACGTTTACAGCATCTAAAGCACGGGTGAGTAAATTCGTTGTACCGCGTTGTCCAAACCCGAAAATCATGGAAGCGCCAACATCGAAGCGATAACCTTGGCGTTCAAAATAGCCCGCACTACCACCTGGAATGAGATAGCGTTCTAAAACAAGTACTTTAGCTCCTTTTGCAGCCAATTGAGTTGCTGTCACCAGACCACCAATTCCAGAACCAATAATGATTGCGTCGTAATGGGGATCGGGGATTAGGGATTGGGGATCGGGGAAGAGATTTCTATGCATGGTGATTGCTTTTAGGGTGTAAGGATTTAGGAGTTTATGAAACGATTATTATTTCATTAGTTTTACAGTCATTACTCATTGCTTTATTAAAGACCTACATCTGTCAGAGTCCTAAATTCCCCAATCCCCAATCCCCGACCAAAAAAAAGAGGGACAAGCCTGCGATCGCTGGCCAATCCCGTCTGCCGATCCTTAAAGAGAGGAGAACACTGACTGTTAATATAACTTTGATTGAGAATAAATGTCAACTGTTAATGATAAAAATTATCAATAATTTTTGGAGATTTCGATTTTAGCTGATAGCCGGATATCAGAAAGGGTATTATGATGTTTCAGTCGTTATACAATTGCAAAACGCCTAATCCCGGCTATGACGCTACAATTGCGTGTTTATGTTCCACCACATCCCTTAATCAAGCACTGGTTAGCAGTTGCCCGTGATGCTGCTACACCTTCAGTATTATTTCGTAGTGCAATGACAGAATTGGGACGCTGGCTTACTTATGAAGCCGCTCGAGAATGGTTGCCGACTCAAGATACAATAGTACAGAGTCCTTTAGCTGAATGCCCTGCAACTTTGATAAATCCAGAAGTTCCAATGGCAGTAGTGCCAATTTTGCGAGCAGGGTTAGGATTACTAGAAGGAGCGCAAACACTTTTACCCTTGGCATCAATTTATCACCTTGGTTTAGTGCGGGACGAAACCACTCTACAACCATCTTCTTACTTGAACAAACTTCCAGAAAAATTCCATCCTCAAACACGGGTATTAATTACCGATCCGATGTTAGCCACAGGTGGATCAATTATGAGAGCAATGGAAGAATTGACACAACGGGGAGTTGACCCGTCTTTGACTAGAATTGTTTGTGTAGTTGCAGCTCCTCCAGCTTTACAAAAATTAAGTGCAGCTTATCCAGGTTTAATAATTTACACTGCGACTATAGATGAACAAGTAAATGAGCGGGGATTTATTGTTCCAGGTTTAGGAGATGCAGGCGATCGCACCTTTGGGACTTAAGCTAGTATGCAGCTAGAACTGGAAATTAATCAAACAATCCAAAAGTGCAGCTTTTCTTAATTGGCGGTAATAAATATGAGTCAGCGTGATGGTTTTGCAAGTGGTTTTTTCTTAGGTGCGATATTTGGTAGTGTAGTCGGCGGTGTTCTAGGCGCAGTAGTTGCTTCCAGAAGCGATAGTGAACTAGAAGCCGAAGCAGAAGAGCAACTCTCTGCCAACCAAACAGAAGCCAAAAAATCCCTGCGGCGGCGTCATATGAAAGCCTCAGAAACCGACAGCATGGAGATGGAAACAGCACGGCGATCGCTAGAAGACAAAATAGCTCAGTTAAATGCCACAATAGATGAAGTGCGGCAGCAGCTAGGCAACGTTAATAGCAACTCAGCTCAGGTGATCAATGAAAGATCGCTCACCAAGGATACTTGATAATTTGAGGATAAGGAAGACAAGGAAGACAAAGGAGAGCAAAAGAATAATTAATATCTTATGCTCAATATCCAATGCCCAATGCTTCATTTACCAATAATTTCTTGATGGTATAGAGCAAGCAGATTTTACGCATTGGAGCCAATCCAAAATCCACACATCCTCAAGTCCTCGGATTTATCCGTGGGGTTCAATCCAAAATCCATAGACGCACGAAGTGTGGCTTCTCGACAGAGTAATCTAAAATCTAAAATTGGATGACCTCAGCTACCTTAAAATCTAAAATATAAGACCAAAATAGACATTTACACAGCAAAGGAAACTAAACCACACATGTACTTACTGATTTCCACATTGGCTACTTTCATTCAGATTTATAGTACCCTGCTAATTATTAGGGTTCTATTGACTTGGTTCCCCAACATCAACTGGTACAACCAACCATTTGCTGCTTTGAGCCAAATTACTGACCCATATTTGAATATTTTCCGTAATATTATTCCCCCCTTAGGTGGAATAGATTTTTCCCCAATATTGGCCTTTTTAGTACTCAATATCGTTAGTTCTTTGTTAGTACAAGGTGGAAGCTCTTTGGTAAGCCTGCAATCATTTGGGTGAATGCAGAGCAAAAAATATATAACTTTGTTGTAGAGATGTTGATGATCTAGCGTCTCTACAATTCATAACTCAGGATGTAGCCAGTTAAAAAGCCCCAAAGAAGCAACAGTTCCAACAAAGTGAGCAGTAATACCACTCATACTTGCCATAGCAACAAAAATATCAAGTGAGCGAATCACACGATTCGGGTCATATATTGCTACTCCTTGTGGCTGGGCGATAGATTTTGAGAGTAGAACACCCAAACCTGAGCCTGTTCCCAAAATTGTTAACAACATTCCTACAAAGCCTGCAATCACAGCAACCCTTAATATTTTCATTACTTCCGCTTTTGGTGGATGCAAAGCGGGTTCGGGATTGCGGAGTCGTTTGGCAAACCTAGTAAGCCGAAAAGCTAAGTAAAGAGTAAATAATAGAGCTAAAATACCACAAATTCCCCAAAAGATGCTGATACTAAGTCCAGGGGTTGTACTTTGAGTGTAGGTTCTAACTGGTAATCCTGGAGCAGGTGTTACTGCTTGACTGAAACTACGACCTGAGATAGCAAATATCAACATTAGTACGGAAGTTGCTCCCAACCCAAGCTGTACCCACAAGCTAACCCAACCAACAAGGCGCAAAATATTAGCAATTCTTTCTATTTTGGGATTAAGAGTGTTTACTTCCGATGGGGCTTGCATAGTCATGATTATTTAATGAGAGTAGAACAAGATAAAGTCTTTTCTACTTCAACCATAGGTATGTTCTTAAAGAATAACGACCTTCCCAAGTAAGAATGTCTTTGGCTCAAATTCATACTTATCGAAGAAGGAGACAAGAGAAGGGGGACAAGGGAACCAGGATGATTTCATACAGACATTTTTGCGCTCGCCGAAATGAATTTTGGGGTCGCCGAAATAGACAATTGCATTACACTTCATTAACTTACGCAACTTTTTGCTTGACAAACCGTCCTCAAACCCCAACACTCATAACTCAAATCTGATTTTTCAGACGCGTCGCGGTGCGTCTTTTCCAAACCATGACTGTTGTAAAAACTCAACTGCCAAGATTTTTAAGTTTTGCTAAAAATCCTAACCTATCCCAAAAATTAATGATTGTGGGGTTAGTGATTAGCATCTTATTTATATTTCTAGCGTTATTTGCTCCTGTATTTCAGGCTTGGGGATGGCTACAAGATCCCACAGATTTCTTAAGTAACCCTATTCATAGTCCACCTTCAGCCAAGCATTGGTTTGGTACTAGTCGTCTTGGTTATGATGTTTTCTCACGCACGATATTTGGTATCCAAGCAGCGTTGCAAGTTGTTTTGCTAGCAACAGCACTGAGTATGGTTGTGGGTGTACCTTTGGGGATGGTGAGTGGCTATGTTGGCGGTAGATTGGACAAAACTTTGCTGTTCTTAATGGATAGCATCTACACTCTACCAGGGTTATTGCTTTCGGTAACACTAGCGTTTGTAGTGGGACGGGGAATATTAAATGCTGCGATCGCCATTAGTATTGCTTACATTCCCCAATATTACCGTGTTGTTCGTAATCATACTGTTAGCGTCAAAACAGAAGTATATATAGAAGCAGCCCAAGCGATCGGTGCTAATACTTGGCAAGTACTTTCTCGTTATCTCTTTTTTAACGTTATTCAAAGCGTACCCGTACTCTTCACCCTCAACGCAGCCGATGCAATTCTAGTTTTGGGTGGTTTGGGCTTTTTAGGTTTAGGATTACCCGAAGAAGTACCAGAATGGGGACGTGACTTAAAACAAGCTTTGGAAGCACTACCCACAGGTATTTGGTGGACTACCCTCTTCCCCGGCTTAGGTTTAACATTCATGGTTGTAGGGTTATCACTACTCGGTGAGGGGTTAAACGAATTTGTCAATCCTCGTTTGAGGAAAGAAAATGGAATCCGGAAATAGTTAAGGGATCGGGGATTGGGGATCGGGGAGCGGCGACAAGGAAGTGTGGGGAGTGTGGGGAGTGTGGGGAGTGTGGGGGGAATTATTTAACAAGTCTGTTCCCCATGCCCAATGCCCCAATCCCCAATCCCCAATCCCCAATCCCCAATCCCCAATCCCCAATCCCCAATCCCCAAT
>JANBVI010000077.1 GCA_024239075.1 Fischerella sp. CENA71
CAGAGTTCGTGACCGAGCTAATGAAACTAAATCGCAATAAGCAGAAGTATTATCAACGAGGTCTGAGCGCTATGAAGCTTATCATGTCTGTATCCTAGCTATTTTTGTCGCCCCGTCAGGGCAAGAACACCTGAAATAGTGTCCCTTTACCTACCTGAGTTGATACTTCCACAAAACCACCGTGGTTTTTGACGATACCTAAAACCGTTGACAGTCCAAGCCCTGTACCTTTACCGACTTCTTTAGTCGTAAAAAAGGGATCAAATATATGCTCTAAGATTTCTGGAGGAATTCCCATTCCTGTATCTGAGATGCTAACAACAACGTAGCCTCCTGCATGAGCATCAAAATTCATTTGGGCATAGGTTTCGTCAATCACCCGATTTTCGGCAGCAATTGTCAGAATACCACCATTAGGCATAGCATCACGGGCATTGACTGCCAAGTTCATGAACACCTGATCTAGTTGGGTAGGATCTGCTTGCACCATCCACAAAGTGTTTGTGGAAATGGCATTCACAATTTCAATAGATTTAGGAAACGTTTGTTTGATGACTTTGACTAATTCTTTGAGCAAATGTCCAGGTTGCAACAGGATGCGTTTTCCTTCTGTACCACGAGCAAAGGTGAGAATTTGTTTAACTAAGTCAGATCCACGCTTGGAACTGTTTTCTAGTGTTTGGAACAGTTCTTGAGTCCGCGCATCAACATTTTTGCATCTTAAGGGCAACAGTTGGGCAATCATCATGATGGGAGCGAAGACGTTGTTGAGATCGTGAGCAATTCCACTCGCTAGTGTTCCCAAACTCTCCAAGCGTTGAGCGCGGTAAAATTGTTGCTCTAATTGTTTTTTCTCAGTGATGTCGGTGTTGACTGCTAAGATAGACTGGAGTTGTCCAAATTGATTGTGTACTAGTGTCCACCGACTAGCAACAATAAGTTTTCTACCTGTTTTGGTGGTTTTCTCTAACTCTCCTTGCCAAGAACCTTGCTCGACAGTGGTTTTTAAACCTGCTTCCATTTGAGACAAGGATTTTGTGTGTAAAAGTTCATGGGCTAATTTTCCCAGACTTTCCTCTGCTGTCCAACCGTATAGGTTTTCAGCTCCTCGACTCCAAAACAGAATGCGGTTTTCTAAATCGCAGACAAAAATAGCATCGGTGGCAATATCAATTAAAGCCGCTTGTTCGGCAATTTTTTGTTCGTCCAGCTTGCGATCAGTAATATTGCGGCTGATGGTTGCTAGACCAATTAGCTGGTCGTTCGTGTCTTTGACGCAACAAACGCTGTAAACCATCCATAATGCTTCTCCCGTCTTGAAATGACGGAAACGAATTTCTACTTCCGCCCGTCCCTCACGCAAAACATGCGGTAAAAATTCATTGATGATAAAGTCCTGATCTTCGGGAAAGAAAAATTCCCTGACTGGCGTTTCGCTATACTGGCGAATATCATTCAGCCCGACTAGTTGCAAGCCCGCTGGGTTGACATAGAACGGCACAAAATTCATATCACACATACCGATAAATTCCGTGCTGTTATCGGCCAGAGAAACAAATTTGCGGATTTCCAGTTCCGATTGCTTGCGCTCAGTAATGTCAGTATTCACCCCTATCATCCGTATTGGCTGACCAATGTGATCGTAAAGAACCTTTCCCTTGCAGGCTGACCAACGGATTGTACCATCAGGCCAAACCACTCGAAATTCGATGCTATAGGGTGCTTGGTCTTGAATAGTCTGCAACACTGAACGCTTAATCAATTCGCGGTCTTCAACATGGACAATCGTATTTAAGAAATTTTCATAGCTAACATTAAACGTATCGGGAGTAACACCAAACAAAGAGAACAAATTTTCAGACCAAATCACTTCATTGGTCTGGAGATTCCAATCCCAAGTGCCTGTACCGCTAGTCCAGAGGGCAAGTTGTAGTCGTTGCTCGCTTTCTCTGAGAGCTTCCTCAGCCTGTTTGCGATCGCTCACATCTCGCAGCATTGAGAGATGGCGATGTGGTCTGAAATTGCCAACCGCCGCAAATTCAGTTTCTCGTATTGTGCCATCAGGACGATATAAGGTAAATTCACCAAACATTTGTCCTTGTTCATGGAACTGTTGCCAAGCTTGGGTAAAATCAAATTCGGGTGCTGCAAAATCCGCAATTGTGGAACCTAAAAGTTCTTCTCTAGATACACCAAACAAATTACAGGCTGCTGGATTTGCATTTATATAACGCCCCTCATCATCCGCAATCATGATCGCGTCTAAAGCATGATTAAAAAGTGCTTGCCATTGATGTTCACGCTGCTGGAGTCTGGCTTGGATCTGTTTGCGCTCCTCAATTTCCTGTTTGAGAAGTGCATTTGCTTGCACTAGTTTATCTGTACGCTCCACCACCCGTAACTCTAATTCTTCCTGCGCTTGGCGTAGTGATTCCTCCACCTGTTGGCGTTGTCTAACTTTTTGTTCTAACTGCTGGTTGCTTTGCTGGAGTAGAACTGTTTGTTCCTCAACTTTTGCAAGCAAAAGTTGGATCACCCTGACTATTTCCAGAGGATCAAGCACTTGCAGAAGATTAGTTTGTGTCACCAGTCCTTGTAGTTCCCCTTGTTTCCCAACTACGGCTAACCGCCGCACCCCTTGCTCTTGCATCAATTGGTGAACAGTCCATAAAGATTCATGGGGACTGATACTTAATACAGGAGTACTCATGACAGCTTGCGCCTGGGTTTGGGCTATATCTAGTCTCTGTAACTGGACTTTGACTATATCTTTCTCAGTGATTATCCCCACCGGGAGTAAAGCTATCTCCTGTTGTGACACAATTACTACACAACTGATGCGGCGATCGCTCATAATTTGTGATAGTTCCATCACAGATGTAGTTGGCAGAGCATGAATCACTTCCGTCACCATCACCTCGGTTACACATCGCAGTTTTAGCAGGTGAGATGGTTGGATAACTTGACGAATTTTGTCTTGGGTAATCAGACCTATTAATTGCCCTTGCTCATCTACTACAGGCAGATGGCGAATTCGATGTTGGCGCATGAAAGATAAAGCTGTGAGGCTATTTTGATCCGGAGCCAATGTCAGGCTAAGGACTGGCTGCGTCATCACCTCTGAAATTTTTACCCTGGATAAATCTATCCCCGCCCCAGTCAAACGTATGACATCCCGTAGAGTTAATATACCTACTATGTTTGTTCTATCAACTACTAAAACACAATTACTAAAATCAGATGAAACTTCTAATGCACTGCTTCTTACCGGATTTATAAGGGCAATCACATCAATAAGGAGGGTATCCGGTAATACAGTGAAAGGAGAGCAGTCAAGTATCTGCTCTAGAGTAGGCAAATCCACAGTATAAAGTGATTGCATTAGTTCAGCTTTTCAGTCAAAGCAATAAATAAAGTTATCTCAAAAAATTCTCCAGAAAGTAAGTAATTTCAAAAGCCTGAATAGCAAAAAATAAGCTTAAAAATTCTCAGAATTCAAGCCAGATAACAAAATTTAGCCTGGTTCAATAAAATTATAGTTTTGATTTTTGCTAATCTATCTAGATTAATAAATTGTTATTATAAAAATGCCCTAAATTAATTATACAAGTATTTCTAACAGAAACGACTAGCTTGATCGATGGAATGACAAGAAGTTCAAAAGCTATGGATGGGCGCGTTTTGCCTAAAAAGAGAATAAATAAATAAAAAAAACCCCATCCCTAAGCACTCTTTCGCTTGCAGGAGGGGTTATAACTTACGCAGCTACCAAACGCCGTAAAGATTCGGCGCGGCGTTTAGCAGTGGAGTTTTTCGGATCATATTTGAGTGCTTCTTCGTAAGCTTGTAGTGCTTGAGCAGTTAAATTTTTGCGCTCGTATGCATGAGCTAGATTATTTAATGCTGTGACGTAATCAGGTTTTGTTTTCAGCGCTTCTTTGTATTGACGAATTGCTAAATCATACTGCTCTTGGGCAAAGTAAACGAAACCCAAGCCGTTATAAATCACAGCAACGTTTTCTTCTTCCTCTTCTTCTGCGGCTTTCAGAGCTTTTTGAAACAGACTTACCGCTTGAGTATAAACTTTTTTTTCGGAATAAATACTAGCTAATTCGTAATACTCTTGAGCAGTTCCCTTTTCTTTTGTGAGCTTATTTCGCAAGCGTGAAAAATTTCTTTCTAGCTTGCGATTTTTGAAAATCTGGGGAATAACATTAATAAAGGTGAATAAGAGAATACCCACCAAAATTGCAAGATAAATAACTGGTAAATTGTTATCCATTGCCTTTATTAAAAATATCTTCTTTATCTATTATCAACTTCATCGCTACAGTTGATAGTCAAGCGTCAAGAGTCAAGTGTCAATTGTCCAGAGTAAATAGTTTTTTCACCATTGACAATTGATCATTGACCATTGACCATTTTACGGTAAACCCCAGTGTTGAGCGCGTTGCTGGAGCCAACCTTTTTCCAAATAATGCGCGATCGCTCCATTGACTTTACGCCGCAGATCATCATACTGTAATCCTTTGGGCATGACTACAGATAAAGGCTCGGTTGATAGTTTGACTGGTACTAGCCGATATTGAGGATATTGTTGCACCCAGCCACTCAGAACGCTAGTATCGGCAGCAAAAGCCACTACTGTATTATTTTCTAAAAGCGATCGCCCTTCTGCATAGGAATTCACCCCTACCAAATCTGCTTGTGGCAAATAATACTTAATATCAGCTATGGTACTTGAATTTTTAAGAACGGCTATTTTCTGTTTATCTAAGTCCCCTAGCTTCTGTATAGAGGTATTTTTGGTAATTAATCTTGTGCCATCAAAGTAGTAAGGTATACTTAAACTCACTAAGCGGGCGCGTGATTCGGTTGCTGTCACCCTGGCAATAGTGAGATCAACTTTATGATCTATAACTTGTGAGAGGCGATCGCGATTCGCTACAGGTTTGAGTTTAACAGCATTGGCTTTCCCAAGTAAGTCTGCTGCTAATTGTTGGGCTAAGTCAATCTCAAAACCTTGAAGATTGCCTTTTGGATCTGTAAATCCCAAGGGACGCAAATTATCTTTGACAGCGATCGTTAAATAGCCCCGCCGCTGAATTTCTGGCAGTTCTGCGGCAGATGCTGAAGATTGTGTATCTGCAATTACAAGGGCAAATAGCAACAATAAAAGAATTATTTTTTTGCCAATACTCCGCAAAAAGTAATTGCGGGTGGCAGGTTTTGGGTGTAGGGTTTTTCTCCCCACCGCCCGATTTTCCCATCCCCCCATCATTACCTGTTTGGGATTACCCATTTTTAACTCTTTGCTTGGCTTGCCAATTCTGCTACTTTAGCAAAACCAGTTGGATCGAGGACTGCCATTTGTGCCAACATTTTACGATTGAGTAGGATGTTAGCTTTTTTGAGATTACCGATAAACTGGCTGTAGCTCATGCCGTGTTGACGAACAGCAGCATTGATCCGGGTGATCCAAAGGCGACGGAAGTCACGCTTGCGCTTTTTGCGATCGCGATAAGAACTCCGCAGCGCCTTCATTACTTGTTGATTGGCGGTTCTAAATAGAGTGGAATGAGATCCACGAAAACCTTTGGCGAGTTTGAGAATTTTTTTGCGGCGTTTGCGAGCAACGTTACCGCGTTTTACCCTTGTCATGGCTTAAATTTTCCTGAACAAATTACAAATAGGGGAGCATCAAGCGTACATTTTCGGCGTCGCGCTCGTCAACAAGAACTGCTTTGGAAAGCTTACGCTTTTTGTTGGAGCTTTTGTGTTCGAGCAGGTGGTTTTTGAATGCCTTGCGACGTACGATTTTACCACTGCCGGTGGCGCGGAATCTTTTAGCCGCAGCTTTACGAGTTTTGAGTTTGGGCATGAGAATGGCTATAATTCGACACAATCCATCATTATAAACCATCGCCAAACTTTTCGGTCTACTGAATGCTAGTGATGCTTCCCAGGAACCTTTAAGAGAAAGCGATCGCACGAGGAGGATTGAGGGCGGCACTTACTTCTTTACTCAGTGTGATCGCCTTCTTATTTTGAGGAGCGATCGCTTATTTCAATTACTTGCAAAGAAATTTAGCCATTACCCTCATTAAGAGTCGGGCACAATTAACACACTTGCTTGTAGCAGCACCCTTCGTTCTTCCACACGTTCAGGACGATTCATCTGTAACAATCGCACCGTCACCCGCCCAATCGCAGTCAACGGCTGAATTTCACCATCTTTTAACTGAAAATGGTCGCACCAACGATCATGACGAGGCTGATACAACCTCACAATTTCTCCATTGCTGGGATCGATTGATGTCAGGTCGCTGCCCTTATACTTATTGCAAATCGTACAGGCTAGTGCCAAATTAGTTTCGTCTGTTTGTCCGCCGTGCTTTTGAGCAATTACATGATCGACTTCATGAGACACAAGAACCGCAATTTCCGGCATTAAACAATACTCACAAGCATGATTGGCGCGATCGCAAACTAAGCGTCTGAGCGCCGCAGGAATGTAGGTCTTGCTCATCCTTTACAAGGCCTTGAGCTTGAGCAATGCTTTTGCCTTAGCCATCCGCACTAAATGTTCAACATATTCATATTGCTGCCAAGCTCGTTCTTCTTGGACTGTTAATCCAACCGTCCTATTTTTTTCTAACAAGCTGGCGATTTGCTGTTGTAATGCCTCAGATGGCTTCAATGCCAAAATTTCTTCTGAAGAGGGAAGATTTGCCAAAAACTCTAACACTTCTGCCAAGCCAGAAAAACCAGATTGACCAATTGCGTTCCATTCTCGCAATCCCAATTCTAAAATCTGGGGCAACTGGTCTTGTAGTGGACTCAGCCGAAGTGCCAACTCATCGGGAATGTCAACTCTAATCTGCATGATATGGCGTTCAGAGCTTGCAAAAGATACTCCTGATCTTAGCCCATCTCATCGGTTCTCTGGGTTAAATTAGTTTTGCGATCGCCGTTGAGGTAACGTAGGGGTCGAGCAATTTTGCAATTGACACCATGACTGGCGATCGCCAATCTTGTAGGATGCATTAGCGACAGCGTAACGTATCGCCGAATAATGGTTTATCTGCTAGATTTGAGCAGACTAATCAATAAAAATCTGGAGAAAGTTACCCAAGAGTAACCAAATCTAAACAATTACGTTTGTAATCTTAGTCTAAAGTCCTAAAACTACAGGCAAAAACAGCAGTGCATCTCCTTACACCCTTACATCACACATTCATGAAATTGTCGCTTTAATGCAGGGAAGACTGGACATGGGGCTGAGGTTTGCAAATTCTCTGGTTTACTCCAGGTAAAGGGGGCTTTTTGAGCGGCAGACATCCACAACAGGCGTTTTGCTCGTGTCATGGCGACGTAGAGTAAACGATATTCTTCGGCTGTTTTGAGGTATTTTGCTTCTTCCCAAGCTTGGGTGACATCTGGTAAGCTTGCTTGATCGTGAAGTGCTGACCGAATTTGGGCGCGAGCGACTTCTGATAAGGTAAAGTCTCCGAGAAATTGGCTTTGGGGAGGAACCCAAAAGCGCCCAGGTATTAAGTTTTCATGCATAAATGGTAGAAATACGTAATCCCAGTCTAGACCTTTGGCTTTATGCATGGTGATGATTGTCAGTTGACCACGACGTGTATAACGAGCTTCTAAGTCTTCTGTTTCTACGGGTTCAAATCTTTCAGAATTGACAATTTCACTCAGGACATTCAGCATGTTTGTCATGGAAGCATGACCAGCTATTTGTATGTTCACTCTTTCTGCGAGTTTGTCGGCAGTTGCAAGTTCTGCTTGGTCGTAGTTTAATGCCAAAGCTAGGAAGGAAATGAGTTGATACAAAGGTAGTTCCATCCGCGCCCTTAGTAAACTTCGACATAGGTGGGCGGCTTTTTGTACTGATTCTGGTTGGGGTGCGGATAAGGGACCTGGATACAAGAATTCTTCCGGTACAGAAGCAGGAGCGTTGAGGTCTTGAGTGGGGATTAATTGTCTTTGTACAAAGACTTCTAAGGCTGCTTTCAAATGATCGGGGGAGTGGGGGCGATCGCAAAATTGCAATAATGCCAAAATTTCTTGGGGTACATGGGAATGGCGATCGCGTTCTCCGACATCATAAAGTGTAATTTGATGCTCTTTACATACAGGTGTCAGTGCTTCTGCTAACCATCTACCTTGACGGTTTTCTCTGACTAATATGGCTGCACTAATGGTATTTGGTTCTGGGGAAAATAACTGAATTATTCGTTGGGAAAGTAATTCGACTGTGTGATGAATATCACGTGGAGTATACAGTTCTAGTCCCCGTCCCACTGGTTGAGGATTCGCATCTGGTTGAGGATCATCGGGATCAACCAAACGAATGGTTTGAGGACGAAAGGGGGAGGTGGACACGGAGACATCCCCGTGTCGCCGTATCGCCGTGTCTCCGTGTCGTTTTGTGGTTCCATAGAAGCTATTTACCCATTGCAAGACGAAATTAGCAGCATCAATAATCATTTTGGTGCTGCGTCCTGCTTGATCCATTGTTGCTAAACGATTTTTGTTGTTGCAATCTTCGCAAAACTCACGAAAATAAATTGGGTCTGCGGGGGTGAAGGTGGAGTTAATTGCTTGGTTGGGGTCGCCGACACGAATTAAGTTTGGTTGGTTGGGATCGTCGGGGTTGGTAGCAAGAATGTGTAATAGTTTGGTTTGAAGGGGACTAGAGTCTTGGGCTTCGTCTTCAAAAACTGCGAATACTTGGTTTTGTTCGATTTTGCGGGCGCTGGGATTTTCTAGTACTCGTAGCGCGGCTAAAATCATGTCATCGTAGTCAATGAAGTCAAGCGATCGCATTAATTTTTGGTACTGCTCGTATAATCCCGCCGCTACAGTTAAAATTTCATAATTGTCTGTGGTTTGTTCAGCCAAACGTCGTAAATCTTCTGGCAACATTCCCGAACTTTTTGCTTCATGAATTACGGTTGTTGCTAAGTCTGGTAGTACTTCTGTTCGCAATACTGACTGGCGACGCAATCTTTCTGTCTCTTCACCGTCAAATTGTATACCTTCAAGTAAGCGAAAATAATGCCCTGGATGGCTAGTAATCCATTGTTCTACAGCTGTGCGGATGAAGCGGTGGCTTTGGTTGGGCGTAATTAATGTGACGTTGTCTAATTGCAATCCTGATAAATCGGAATGGCGACTGGCAATGTTTAAAGCTAGTCCATGCAGGGTATATACGACAAAACCAGTTTGAGGTAAAGATAATTCTTCACGTAAGTATTTGCGGATTTTAACTTTGATATTAGCAACAGCAGAACGAGTGAATGTCACAACAACTAACTGCTGACGTTGAGACGAACCTGAAGAATTTGAACGCTGATACTGACGAGCGATCGCGATCGCCGCCGCCGCCGCCATTCCCGTAGATTTACCCGCACCAGGAACAGCAGAGACAGCCAATGGCCCAGAGTGCCAATCAGCCATTTGTTGCTGTCCAGGACGCAGACGATTGCGAATATTTAAAATAGCACTTTCTCTGAGGGAAGATAAAGTGGACAGAGGATCAGCTTCGATTGGATATGATTCTTGAGGCACTAGATGTTTAAAATGAAGTCTTATATCTAAAATTTTAGATTTTTATTAATCCACATCAACCACAATCACTAACTTGACCAATTATTGGTCAATCCAAAATCGTTCGACTGACTTGTACTGAGCCTTGTCGAAGTAGCGCTCACGACGAAGTCTAAAATCCAAAATCCAAAATCGGTTGACTGCTGTAGCACCCTGGAGTGAAGATAAAATGGTTGGGACTGTTGCTAAAGTATAGGCGATTTTTGATGTCGCCTTGTTCTCTTATTATTCTCGTCGATTGGAAAACAGGGTTTTAGACTAAGAGAACGAACCATATTCAAGCCTGCATGGGCAGGCTTTGTTTGTCTAGGAGGAATAAAGGCGTCAAATTGTGCCTTAATACTGCTAGAAGCCAAAATCGACTTTTGCCAACAGTCTACTTTATGAGCAACAAGTTCAGTGAGGGATGGCAGTGGAGACACTTGTGGAAAAGCAGAAGCTAGGTGTAAATTTTGTTATGAATAAAGGCGATCGCGTTCGTGTTAAAGAATCCGTGGTAGTGTACCATCATCCCGAACATCGCGGTAATGCATTTGACATGAAAGGTACAGAGGGAGAAGTGGTAGCTATTGTTACTCAATGGCACGATAGACCAGTTAGTGCTAACTTGCCCGTCTTAGTGCAGTTTAGTAAAAAATTTAAAGCTCACTTCCGTGAACAGGAGTTAGAAATTATCTAACATCCCTCATTGGCGGCGAACAAAAAACTGCATTATATTGAATTCGCCGCGCATTTTTTTTAGGTCTTGACGATGCTGTTCTGCGATTGCGTAGTACCACTCACAGTATTCTTGATACTCTGATCTCGTTTTAACTTCGTGATAAAACTGGTGAGTTGTTTGGTATACAGCAAAACCTTCTTCAACTTGAGGTTGAGGCGAAGGGATAATATATGGTAAGTCTCTAGACATAAAAATAAGGAGTCAAAAGTAATTGTGTCCCTCCTGATCCATTATTGCTTAGAGGACTGTTGATAACAGTTTCTTGGGTTAAAATCAAAGCCAACCTCTTAAACGATAGACAAACATACCTACATACTCTTTTGCTGCCGCAGTAAATTTGTATAAATTCGAGCTATCAGGTAGCAAACTCAAAATAGCAGCCTTGGGAGTGTGGGCTAGCCCTTCCATTTCACTTTTAGTCACAAGAAAGTCAGTTGGTGCAGGGATAGCATCAATACCCTGACGCTTAAAGATTAAAAACGATCGCGGCATATGCATAGCTGAAGTCACTAGCAAAATTTTGCGAATTCCACGATTATCAAGGATTTTTTTGACATTTACTGCATTTTGATAAGTATTGAGAGATTGCGATTCTTGAATGAGAACTTCTGGTGGAACACCAATGGATGTGAGGACTTGAACCATATCTTCAGATTCCGCAAAACCTTGGTTGTCCTCCCAATCGATACGCCCACCACTAAGAATAATCACAGGGGCTTTTTTTTGGCGGTAAAGTTGAGCAGCATAAATAATGCGATCGCCAGCTTCATTTAAATCTACACCGGGTCGTGGTGATAAAGCTGGCTTAGTAGCACCGCCTAAGACAACAATTGCTTCAGTATTTGGGAGTTGTGCAGGTGGTAAATACTGCCATTCAAGCGATCGCACCATGAGATTAGCAATCCAGGCGTTACTACTTAATAACAATATCAGCAGCGCCAATATCATCGCGATCGCTGCTGTGCGAGGGCGTTTCCATACCATAAACAGCGCTACTACTAGACAAATACTAGCTAGCCCCAAAGGATAAAAAAATAGTGGTAGTAACTTTGAGAGATACAAGAACATAAGGGGGATCGGGGAAAGGGGAAAGGGGATTGGGGAAAGGGGAAGAGGGACACAGGAGACAAGGGAAGGGGGACACGGGGAATTTTTTGGTAGATTCTCTGTGTATCCTCCTCACTGCGTCACCGTTTCTTCCCCAATTTCTGATCCCCGATCCCCAAAACTTTTTTACCTCCGCCAAAACCGCTGCCAGTTGAAATTACCAGATGAACGACGGTAACGACGTGTGGGTTTTCGGATGCGTCGTTTGACAGTTGGGGTGGGGGGTAATTCTAGTTGTGTTTCATCTGTTAATTCATCGGGGATTTGAGTTCTAGTTTCTTCCTTGCTTTTCCACCAAGCAATCAACCAGCCTCCGCCAATCCCAGCCAATGAACCCAGCAAAATGCTTACAGATGGTTTGTATCCCAAAAAAACAAAGCCAAGTAAGAAAAATAACCAGTATTTCAAACCGGCATCAATACCTTCAGAAGAAGCAATTGCATCACTCTGAGGGCTACTTTTATTAGCTGTAGTCATCCAACCTACAGCCAAACCACCTAACACACCCAAGAAAAGGCTTATAGGTAGTGCATAACCAACTACCAAAAAAATGAGTGTTAAAAATACCCCAAACAGGATTTGATTCAAAAAGTTGGGCGAAATCGATAGAAATTGGTTGAAATTGTTCTTTTCTGGTGCCATGAGGTTAAACCTATTGGCTAAATATTTCTTTTAATTGTGCCTGTATTGGTTGAGTTGTGTCCAAAATTTTTACTATTGGTTTTTCTTTTTCTGTCCAAGTCTCAGCAGCAGCAAGTTGTGACTCCAACAATTCAGCAGTTGCATCAGCAATATCACCAGTGCGGTGTTGCAAACGTTGTTGTAAAACTTCTAGTGGTGCAGTGCAACCCAGAATTTGTAAAGGTATTTGCTTGTCTTGGGCTTGGGCGATCGCTTCTTGTCGTAATTGCTGGCGATCGTACTTAGCATCCAAAATCACATTAAATCCTTGACTTGCCAGCATGATTCCCAATTCCAGCAAGCGTGCATAGGTTTTTTGAGTCATTTCGGGAGTATACAAATCATCTCCACCACGTTGCAGTAAGGGAATCCCCGCTAAATACTTCCGCACTGCATCTGAGCGCAGGTGAATTGCTCCTATCTGTTGAGCTAAATATCGAGCCGTTGTACTTTTCCCAGAACCAGATACCCCCGACATTAAAATTAACTGTCCTTGACGCGGTTGAGTATACTCCCATGACTGTTGGTAATAAGCCGCAGCAGTTTTCGCCGCTTCTTGCTTGGCTTCTGGTGGTACACCAGGATCATCTAACAAAAACGAAGTTACTTTCGCTCTAACATACGCTTGGCGGCTTAAATACAAAGGTAATAGCTGTAAACCTTCCCAATCTCCAGTTTGCTCAATATAAGTATTTAAAAACACATTAGCCAAATCTTTGCACTGCCGTGCTTCCAAATCCATCACCGCAAACGCGACATCGTACATCACATCAACAAAGCGAAACGGTTCGTTAAACTCAATGCAGTCAAAGAGCAAAATCTGATCTTGCCATAGCGCAATATTTCTTAAATGCAAGTCACCGTGACATTCCTTAATATAATTGTTTTGAACGCGACTCTTAAATAAATCCGCACGTTCTACAAAAAACCGATCAGTATACTGCTTTGTTTCCTCAAACTGAACCTGAGTTTGTGGTCCACCAATATATTTTTCTGTTTGTTGGTAATTTTCGTTAAATGCAGCCTGGACTTGTGATACTTCCCCAAAAGAACTAATGTAATCATTGGTAACAGCTTTCCTATGAAACTCTGCTACTACCCGTCCCAATTCTGCGATGTGCTTTTCCTCTAACTTCCCCTGCTCGAACATTTCACTCAGCAAAGCTTCCTGGGGAAACTGACGCATTTTCAACGCATACTCTACCGCTTCTGTTCCCCCTAGTTGATATTGCTCACCTACCAAACTTATAGGCAATACTTCTAGATATAATTCCCCAGCACCTCGCTGGTTTAACCTTAGCTCCTCCTCACAAAAATGCTGGCGCTTTTCCAGCGTGGAATAATCCAAAAAGCCAAAATTTACAGGCTTCTTTAACTTATAAACATAATCCCCAGTCAACAACACATAAGAAACATGCGTCTGAATTAACTTTACTGGTTCCTGTACCGCATGGGGATAAAACCCAGGTTGTAACATCTGCTCAATTAAAGGTGGAATAGAAACAGCCATCTTTTATCTTTGTCTCCTACTCTTCCTTGAAGTCGCTATCGCGTCTATGTGTTCGATGTGATTCAATCAATAAAAAACCAGGGTGAAAACCCTGGTCTTTTCAGCAATTATGATAAACTTTATCAACCTTTGCTGGAAGCAAAAAAACTCAAGTGGTAAGGTGTTCCCTTCGCCGGATGAGTTTGAAGTTCGCGGATCACCGTTTTACCGCGCCAATCCAAATCTGTAACATTGAGTTCAAACTCAGTTTTGTTGACACGAGCCTTCTTGAGCAAATTCTCAACAGTTTTAGCATCAACAACTAGAGAAATAGACTCGCTACCTTTGTGACCATACAAATTAGCAGGTATTAATCCAGAACGACGCAAAGCATTGGGCTTGCTACCTTCTGGCCGCTTTTTACAATCAATCGTAAGTTCCATAGAAATTGTTAGTTGTTAATTGACAAATTGGGTTCACCTAAGCACTCAGCAATGAAGCTGGAGAACCATCGGCGTGTAGCAAAGCCCGTTTGGGGCCATGTATCGGATCTTCGACAATGATAGTTTGATCGCGGCTGGCTCCTAAAGAAACAATCGCGATCGGCACTTCCATTAATTCTGCCAAAAATTTGAGATAATCTAACGCTTGGCCTGGTAAGTCATCTAAAGAACGGCAGTTACTGGTAGATTGTTGCCATCCGGGTAAGGTTTTGTAAATGGGACGACATTGGGTAAACTTACGGGCGCTTGTGGGAAAATGCTCACAGCGTTCTCCATCTATCTCATAGGCAACACAAACTTTAATTTCCTCTAGTTCATCAAGGACATCTAGTTTAGTAATTGCCAGACAGTCTAAGCCATTGATACGCACAGCATAGCGACCGATGACCGCATCAAACCAGCCACATCGGCGTTTGCGTCCGGTGGTTGTGCCAAATTCCGCACCACGGGAACACAACAATTCTCCTAATTCCCCATCTAGTTCTGTGGGGAAAGGCCCTTCACCAACACGAGTAGTATAGGCTTTTGCTACCCCAATTACCCGGTCTATCATTGTCGGGCCTAACCCTGTACCGACACAAGCCCCCCCAGCTACCGGGTTAGAAGAGGTGACGTAGGGATATGTCCCATGATCTAGATCAAGGAGTGTACCTTGTGCGCCTTCAAATAAGATATTGCGTCGTCGCTGAATCGCATCGTAAATTTTTAGGGAAGCATCGACTACATAAGGTCGCAATCTTTCCGCATACCCCAAATATTCTTCTATCACCTTTTGGGGTTCTAGCGGTGGTAAGTTATAAAGCTTTTCTAAAATGACGTTTTTATAATTGATTGTCCACTCTAGTTGGTCACGTAGTCCTTCGGAGTCCATCAAGTCTAACATCCTGATGCCTGTCCGCTCTGACTTGTCGGCATAGGTTGGACCAATACCTCGACCAGTTGTACCTATTTTATGATTTCCTCGGCGTTCTTCTGACGCCTGATCAATCAAACGATGATAAGGCATTGTCACATGTGCAGTTTCAGCAATTAATAAATTGCGAGTAGAAATGCCAAGTTCTTCTATTTGATCGAGTTCTGCTATTAAAACCCGTGGATCGATGACTGTTCCAGAACCAATAATGCACTCTGTATCCGGGTACAAAATACCAGAGGGAATCAAATGCAATTTAAAGGTTTGACCCTTGACTACAATTGTGTGTCCAGCATTGACACCCCCTTGATAACGTACTACCACATCTGCGGAGCGGCTGAGTAAGTCGGTGATTTTTCCTTTTCCTTCATCGCCCCACTGGGCACCTATAACTATAACGTTAGCCAAGAGTTTATATTAAAAAGCTAAAGTTTTCACAAACTGTAATTATCGACAAATTTTGTAGCTGATGTCAAGCTTTAAAAGCAAAAGTTCACCTATGGTCAACGTAGACACGTCTCTATAATCTGGGCGATCGCTATCCGCACGCCACAAAAAATCAATTCCAATGTCAAAATTTTTGCTACTAGTGGACTGTCGTCACAGCAAAACATCGACAAATCACAACAGGTAGGAGTAAAAGCATTTTTATCCAAACCTTGTACTACAAAATAATTATTACTGACAATTGCCGCAATTAATAAAGGTGATTAAATTAACTTTAAAAAATTTTATCCAGAAGCAGCTTATTTTTTTATTTGTTACTGTTAATAATAATTAATATTTTTTCTGAATAGCACCACTATGGCCTTATATGCAGAGTTACATAGACACCTGGGGGGTTCGGTTGTACCGCGAGTTTTATGGCGGTACTTTGAACGTCATTCCTCGGAGTTAATTTCTCGGTTTGCTGACTATGAAGATTTTGAAGAGTTTTATACACGTCCGCGTAATACTTTAGATGAGTATTTAGAGTTACATACCTTAGTAGAAAGTGTACAAACTGTAGAGACTCTACCCTACTTTATTTATCGCCTATTACGGGGTGCTTATATATTTGAAAATTTGGCTTACTTAGAACTGCGTTATACACCTTATCTACGAACACCAGAACATCTCAGTCAATCCGAAAGAATTGACAAAATGGCAGAAATTGTTGAAGTTGTAGGTAAAGCAAGCAAACTACCTGAATATCCGATAGTCAATAGTCAAATTCTTTGTATGCATTCGCGTTTACCCTATGAGGTGAATAAAGCGATTGTAGATTTAGCTGCACAAAATAAGCAGTATGTTTGTGCGATAGACGTGGCGGGAGGAGATAATTATTATGGCGATCGCATAGAAGAATGGGTAGAACTATATAATTACGCGCTGTCTTTAGGAATTAGTACAACAGGACACCTGTACGAAACCACAGCAGGCTGTTACCCAGAATTGTTACCCTTTTTGATGCGAATTGGTCATGGTATCCAAATTCCTTTGTTGTACCCGAAATTACTTCCAGATTTAGCGAAACGCAATCAGTGTTTGGAAGTTTGCCCTACAACTTACCTCAAAACAGGTACTTTAGAAGATATCCGCCAACTTAAAATAGTCTTTGACCGTTGTTTTGATGCTGGAGTCGATATCGCCATTTGCACAGACAACGCCGGACTACACAACGTCCGTTTACCGTTTGAGTACGAAAATCTGCTCACCTACGACATCATTAATTTTCAACAACTCCAAGCTTGTCAGGATGCAGCTTTCCGTCATGCTTTTGCTTGGCCTTACAGTCAACGTCCAGTATCACTCTTAAATGGATTGCTAAAACCCGAATCTAATAAGCTTGTAGCCACGAAAAATTAGAGCGGGGATCAGGAGGAGACGCGGTGATGCGGTGAATAGGAACGCGGAGAAATGTTAATAATACTCCGTGTCACCACCTCCCCGTGTCCCCGTGTCTCCCCAATCCCTGCAATTTAAGCTCCTACTGTTGCACCTCCGGCTGTTTTCCAAGCGGACAAGCCACCTTTAATTTCAGAGACATGAGCAAATCCAGCCTCTTTTAAAAGTTTTGTCGCTTCGGCTGCTTGTTCGTCGTTTTCACCATAAACAAAAATCTCGCGCTTGCTATGGAAAGCAGTTTTCGCGCGGCCTGCCAAGTCAGTTAAGGGAATGGGTACTGCTCCTGTAATATGACCTGTATTGTAGCTGCTGCGATCGCGTACATCCAAAATCGTAAAACCAGGTTGACCCAATTCCAGACGAGATTTCAAGTCGTGTGCAACAGAATCAAGCATAATAGCCACCTAAATTAATTGTTTTTGCCTAATAGTTTGTTGATTTCCACTATCAACAGCAATCTATCAAAAAAGTTATTTTTATCGAGCTTTTTTTAAAAAGAATAAATATTTTCATTAAGATTGATAAATCTGTATACTTTTATGTCAAAAAATATAAATATTTGTATATAAAGTTAATGAAATTTGTTTAGATGATACACTGACTAACGCCTTGTTTAAACTAGACTTTATGGTATCCACGATCCAAGTTTTACCAAAAGAAGTCGTACATTTAATTACAGCTGGAGAGGTTATAGACTCTTTAGCAGCTGTAGTGCGAGAACTAGTAGAAAATTCCCTTGATGCAGGTGCAACGCGGATTGTGGTTTCTATTTGGCCAGAACAATGGCGAGTCCGAGTTGCTGATAATGGCTGCGGGATGAACTTGGAAGACCTGCAACGAGCAGCATCAGCCCATAGTACCAGTAAAATTCATAGCTGTGCAGATTTATGGAAAATTACTAGTCTGGGATTTCGTGGTGAAGCGTTGCACAGTTTGACGACTTTGGCTGAATTAGAAATCTTGAGTCGTCCATCTCCGGTTATATCTGCTCAATTTACTGGGGGAACACGGGTAGTATACGGGTATGGAGGGCAAATACTACATCAACAAGCAGCTGCGATCGCACCTGGTACAGTTGTCACAGTCTCTAATCTCTTTGGTAGTTGTATCGCCAGACGTCAAGGTTTACCAGCGATCGCACAGCAAATGAAAGCAGTGCAAGCAACTATTTATCAAATAGCCCTTTGTCATCCGCAAGTTGCTTGGCAAGTTTGGCAAAATGACCGGGAATGGTTTAATATTTCTCCGGCGGGGACGATGGGGAAACTTCTACCGCAACTTATCCAGCAAGTGCGTCCAGGAGACTTGCAAGAACTGCAAATAGAATTGTCTAGTTCTCCCCAACATTCATTAAATATAGTTGTGGGATTACCTGATCGCTGTCATCGTCATCGTCCAGATTGGGTAAGAGTAGCAGTAAACGGCAGAATGGTCAAAGCGCCGGAATTAGAACAAACTATTTTAGGAGCATTTCACAGAACATTACCACGCGATCGCTATCCGGTTTGTTGTCTACATCTGCTGATTTCTCCAGATCAAATCAATTGGAACCGCAACCCAGCCAAAACAGAAATTTATCTCAATGACTTGAGCTACTGGCAAAAGCAAGTCAGCCAAGCCATTGAACAAGCACTTCGGCTTAATTCTGACACGATTCAAGAAGCAGTTCATACTAGTAGAGTTGGCAAATTAATTAAAGTAGCAGAAGAAAGTGGTGCTTACAACATTAACCCTTCGAGTCCGTCTGAAGATACTTCAACTTCTCACACCTTAAAAGCCGTCGGACAAGTCAACAATACTTATATAGTTGCTGAACATCCTGGTGGTTTGTGGTTAGTGGAACAGCATATTGCTCATGAGCGCATATTGTACGAACAATTGTGCGATCGCTGGCAAATTGTTCCGATTGAACCACCGATCATTCTCTATCAATTGTCCTCACTGCAAGTATCTCAACTACAGCGTCTTGGTTTAGATATCGAACCCTTTGGTGAACAACTTTGGGCAATCCGCAGTATACCTGCAATGTTACAGCAGCGAAACGACTGTGCAGACGCAATTTTAGAACTGAGTCGGGGAGGAGATTTACAAACAGCACAAGTAGCTGTTGCTTGTCGCAGTGCCATCCGCAATGGTACACCCCTTTCCTTACCAGAAATGCAACAAATTTTAGATGACTGGCAACGCACCCGCAACCCCCGCACCTGTCCCCACGGACGCCCAATTTTTCTCTCACTAGAAGAGTCTTCTTTAGCACGCTTTTTCCGGCGTCATTGGGTGATTGGCAAGAGCCACGGGATTTAAACGGATTTATACATGGAATCAATTGCGTTTTCCAAAATCTTGCTGTACCATTTCACGAAAACCTAGATACATCTCAATATTTCTCGGTTAAGGATTTTTCGTCATAATTTGGGCTATGTAGAGACGCGCCATGGCGCGTCTCTGGTGGGTTTAAATGTCAATCGATTTGTCTTATCCGAGCAGTATTGAGATATATCTCCTATCAAAAGACAAAGACGCCAAGAATTTCTCAGCGTCTTTGCATCAGATAGATTTTGCTGGTTTAGCTACACCATTTCTGAGGATGTTTGCACTACTGCTTGAGGTTGGGGTTGGAACATAAACAAGGAGTAGACGACATCTCGACGAATATTGGTCATCATATCCAAGAAGAGTTCGTAACCTTCAGTCTTGTATTCAATTAATGGGTCTTTTTGCCCATAACCCCGTAATCCTACCGACTCACGCAAAGCATCCATTTGTTGCAGGTGTTCGCGCCAGAGGGTATCGATTCGCTGCAAGATAAAGAAGCGTTCAGCTTGGCGCATCAATCCGGGTTGAATTTGGTCTATTTGCGCTTCCTTCATGTCGTAGGCGATTCGTACCTGTTCGTGCATGAAGGCTTTAATTTCACTCATCGACATATCTATTAGTTGAGATGATTGTAAATCTGCTAGTAGATAAACAAATTCTTTGACTTTCTCAACTAATTTGTCTAGTTCCCACTCTTCGGAAGGCAAATCTGGATTGATGTAGTAGTTAACGATGTCGTCCATCGTTCTTTCGGCGTACTCAATCACTTGTTCTTTGAGGTCTTGTCCTTCTAACACTCGGCGGCGTTCGGCATAAATTGCACGACGTTGGTTGTTCATCACCTCGTCGTACTCAAATACCTGTTTGCGGATATCGTAGTAGTAGGTTTCAACTTTTTTCTGGGCGCCTTCTAAGCTGCGGGTTAGCATCCCAGATTCAATAGGCATATCTTCCTCAACGCGGAAGGCTTCCATTAATTTAGCGACGCGATCGCCACCAAAAATCCGCATCAAGTTATCTTCTAAACTGAGGAAAAATCTCGTGGAACCAGGGTCGCCTTGGCGTCCCGCACGTCCTCGTAATTGGTTGTCAATCCGCCGTGATTCGTGACGTTCTGTACCAATTACGTGTAAGCCTCCCAAATCTACTACTTCTTGGTGTTCGCGACTGGTGAACACTTCATACTCTTGTTTAATGGCTTTGTAGGCTTCCCGCAATTTTTGAATTACAGGGTCGTCAGTAGGGGCTTTTTCGGCGGCGACAGCGATTTTTTCCTCTGCTTCCAATTCTGGCAAACTGCGATCGCCATAGGCTTGGACTGCCATTTCTACTGCTTGCTTGAGCTGCTGTTCCGTTTCTTTAGAAAGTTGAGTTGGGAAAACTTGGGGCGAAGCTTTCCAAGTTTTAACTTTTTTCCCAGGAACAAAGCCTTGTCCCGCACCACTGGAACTCGGAGGTAAGCCAGCTGCTCTGTGGACGCTGAACATATCTTCATCTTCTGGTTTGACGATCCGGGGCATAAAGTATTCCCGCATCTTCAAACGAGCCATATACTCGGAGTTACCACCCAAGATAATATCCGTACCTCTACCAGCCATGTTTGTGGCAATAGTTACAGCGCCTTTGCGTCCAGCTTGAGCGACAATCTCCGCTTCCCGCTCTACGTTTTCCGGTCGGGCGTTGAGCAATTCGTAGGGAATTTCCATTTGCTTCAACAGCTGGCTGAGATACTCAGATTTTTCAACACTTGTAGTTCCTACTAATACAGGTCTACCAAGTTGGTGCATTTCGCTACATTCTTTGGCGATCGCCCGCCACTTACCCGCCTCATTTTTGAATACCATGTCCGACAAGTCTTCCCGTCTTCTGATCCGGTTAGTAGGAATGACGGTGACTTCTAGTTTGTAAATTTTTTCAAATTCGGCTTCTTCAGTTTTTGCCGTACCTGTCATCCCACCGAGTTTTGGATACAGCAAAAACAGGTTTTGATAAGTAATGGTTGCTAAAGTTTGGGTTTCTGGTTGAATGTCTACATGTTCTTTAGCTTCAATCGCTTGGTGTAGTCCATCACTCCAACGTCGTCCCGGTAGCACCCGCCCGGTAAATTCATCAACTATTACTACTTCGTCATTACGGACAATGTAGTTAACGTCTTTGAGGAATAGTTCTTTGGCTTTAATCGCGTTGAAAACAAAGTGCGCCCAAGGATCTTCCGGGTCAAATAAATCATTTACTTGCAAAAGTTGTTCTGCTTCAGCAAAACCCTCATCTGTTAACAGTACGTTCCGGGCTTTTTCATCTACTTCATAATGCTCATCTTTTTGCAAAGTGGCGGCGATGCGGGCTGCTTCTGTGTATTTCTCTGTTGGTCGTTCGACTTGCCCAGAGATAATTAATGGTGTCCGCGCTTCGTCAACTAAGATTGAATCTACCTCGTCAATCACGCAGTAGTTAAAGGGGCGTTGCACTACATCTGTGATTGATGTTGCCATGTTATCCCGGAGGTAATCAAAACCTACTTCACTGTTAGTAACGTAGGTAATATCACAGTCATAGTTTTTCTTGCGCTCTTGGGGGGTCATACTAGCTTGAATCAGACCTACACTCAAACCCAAGAAGCGATGCACCTGTCCCATCCATTCCGCGTCCCGACGAGCCAGGTAATCGTTAACAGTAACTACGTGTACGCCCTTACCTGTCAGAGCATTTAAATAACTAGGTAAAGTTGCAACCAGGGTTTTTCCTTCACCAGTTTTCATTTCGGCAATTTGCCCTGTGTGCAAAATTACACCACCCAACAACTGGACATCAAAGTGCCGCAACCCTAAGACTCGTCGTCCGGCTTCCCTGACTACAGCAAAAGCTTCGCTTAAAATGTCATCGAGAGTCTCGCCTTTAGCCAGACGCTGCTTAAACTCTACTGTTTTACCCTTGAGTTCATCATCAGAAAGGGCTTTGATCTCTTCCTCTAACAGGTTAATTTCAGTAATGTAAGGTTGATATTTTTTAAGCTTACGAGCGTTGGGGTCGCCCAACAAAGTTTTTAGCATGGCAGATTATTTAACAAAATCAACGGGGACGGGAATTTTAGGTTTGGATATGATTATAAGCATTTGACCCAAATGAGTTTTTATACTCTATAAATGGGTTGGCAAGCGAATTTTCGAGCAAAAACAGCAACAAGACAAACCAATCTAGTTACTAAATGATGGCTTTAAATTAGGAGTTTATATTTGAAACTTTATTAATAGTATCATTTCGCTTCCAGATGAAGCAGTGAAGCCCGACCATGCTCAAGTAGCGATCGCCGTTCTTTGTAGAGTAGACATAATTAAAGACGCAGGGACGCAGATAACATCTCACCGCGTCCTCGCGTCACTATGTCCCCATGTCGTCAATTTGTGTTCTCCCACTCTGGTGTCAGACGGCGGAAATTATACTCATTGGCACTCGGATGACAAGAGACACAGCTATTTATTTCCACAGGACGTGGGAGTTGCACTTGGGGATGCAAAGCTTTGAAAAAACGAGAGTTGTTGACACGATAGGGTATTTGTTCGTCTTCTCGGATAGAACGGGAAAAAGTGGAAAGATATCTCCAAACCAAAATCCGTGGCGGATCGACAAGAGGCTGAACTTGAGCGCCATAATGTTGCGAATCTTGCAGAATATTTTTCCAAGTTTGGGTAGGTAAAACTTGTGGCGGTAAGGCAAGATGACAACTAGAGCAGTTTTCTAAGTAAAGTTCTTGACCGAGTTGGTACTGAGCGGGGACTACATCTACAGTCCCGATTTCAGAGGTAGGAGCTGCGCCTTGAGCATTAGTTGCAAAGGAAATCAGCCAACCCATAGCCAAACTCCAAGTTATGACTACTAAAAATAAACCCAAAGATTTTATTTTGAATTGGCGACGTTTGCGATACTTAATCATACTGGAAATGCCTCACACCATTAATTCTTTATTTAAGATTTAGACAGACAAGTACGCATTTATTAGCATAGCTAATGCTTTTTCTCAATATACCTCTGCAACTCGACCAAACAACCGCCGTTGAGCAAACACGCCACCAATTAGCAACATAAAGTTTAGCTAGCAAAAGCTTCTTGATGACGTTGCTTGCAACTAGTCCATATACTGTAGTGGTTAAGTATTGATTGCATCTTAACTATACAGGTAATACTTATGGGCTTTATATTCTCCCTCTTAACAAGCCTGATTGCAATTTTTATCTATTTAAGCTCAGGCAAAATATCTAATGAGCGATCGCGCTGGGTGATTCGCATTATCAGTATCTTAATTGGTGCGATCGCTCTACTTGCTTCTATTTCCCGACTTTTAGTCATCGTACCACCAGGTAACGTTGGAGTCGCCAACTTATTTGGTCAAGTTTCTGATGATACCTTTAATCCAGGTGTCCACTTGATGAATCCTTTTGTAAAGGTAATCAATTTTTCTACACGTTTAAAAGATGTCAAGGAAAACGTAGACACCACATCTCAAGAAGGATTGAATTTAAATCTTGATGTCAGTTTGCAATACAAACTCGATCCACAAAAAGCAGCAACAGTATATAAAAATATTGGCACTGACGAGACACAATTAGTCAATTCTAGATTTCGCTCAACAATTCGCGCTATCACAGCTAACTACCCAGCAGCAGCTATTTATTCTACCAAGCGTCAAGAAATTGTCCAGCAACTCGATCAACAACTCACTCAACAGTTACTTCCCTTGGGTTTTATTGTCGAAGAAGCTTTGTTAAGAAATGTCAAAATGCCTGACAGCTTGCAAGCAGCAATTCAAGAAAAACTCAAAGCTGAACAAGAAAATCAACAAATGAAATTTATTCTAGAAAAAGAACGTCAACAAGCAGAGCGCAAACGTATTGAGGCTAAGGGTATAGCTGATTCTCAAAAAATTATTGCTGATGGACTGAGCAATTCTGTACTCCAATTGCGAGCCATAGAAGCTACTGAAAAATTAGCACAATCTCCCAACTCTAAAATTATTGTGATTGGTTCTGAAAAAGGTACAGTACCAATACTACTTCAACAAGAAACGAAGTAGGGGATACCACTGTGCTATATAGCAGTGAGTTAAGCGCTTAGATCATGTTTTTCGCGACAAATCAGATTGAAAAATATGGGCTTAACACACGCTATTACAGTAATTTTATGATTACCTACTTTTATTTATCCAAATTCCCAAATCCTAACTAGGAATTTCTCCGGATTACTATCATTCCACGAGAGCGGGTGGCAGATAAATCTTTGTCTACACAAGCTTTGTACATTCTGTCTATAGGACATTTCCAAAAGCGTGTATATTTTTTGGGGTTGGTATCAGCTACAGTAATCTCCTGTGTTGTAGGATTATAGTCTGCTACTAGGGAAAAATGACCACCCGCAAAGCTAACTTCATGGGCAATGCCAACATTAAAATTTAATATATGAATGTCTTTGTCATCCTGGACAGCATTTTCAATTTCTTTGATAAAAGCATCCAAACTCATGGAAACCTTGTCAAAATGTTCGAGTCTGACACTTACGTCTAATTTTGCGCCATTCACGTAATTCACACAAGTGTCATAAGTCTCAGCGAGGGTCATTCCATCATCTAAAACAGTAGCGATCGGTAATCTGGTAACATAGAAAACTTCATCTACTGTCGTTGGATACCCTAGTGCTGTGAGTGCATAGGCGATGGAAGTAATGTTACAGCAGTTGATGGGCTGTTGAAATTCACACAGCTTAATACCATTTAAATCTTTGGTGACAACTTTTGTAACAACAGTACCTACAACTTGATCAGATGGTTCAAAACCAGATTGCTTAATCGCATCTAAATCTGTTGTGTGATCCGTGGCTAATTGCTGGGAAGTCATAGGCAGATCCTTGATATTGAAGCAGGTTTATAAATCGAAATAATGGCTGTAGTTCTTGCTACTATTAACCATTAACCCATCAATTTCAGCGGATGCCCGAAAGCTTTAAAATTTCTTCAGTAAGCAAATATGTTGTCACAATTATGGAATTAACATCACAAAAATTATATATTGTCAAGCGTCCTGCTGGAAATTGCGAAATCATCCCCAACGATGAAGTTGCTGAGGATGATAATCCAGAGATTATAGAGAAGTGGGGTCCCTTTGAATCACAAGGGGAAGCGATCGCTCGTCGTGTTGGACTGATTAGAGCAGGTAAATGCCAACCAGTCTAGAGGCAAAAATTAATTTCTTTGTGCGTTTGTCCCTTTAGCTGCAATTTCTTTGCCTAACACTTCCACAGCTTTAGCAAATTGTGGATCTGCTAAAGTAGCGACCTTGTCTCTTTGTTTGAGCCATAGGTCTTGTCGCTGCTTATCGCTTAAGTTTACTACTATGTTGGGGTCAATCCCATGTTTGTTGATATCTCTACCAAGTGGGGTATGATACTTGGCGATCGTTACTGCTAATCCTGAACCATCATCTAAGGGACGCACAGATTGCACTAGACCCTTACCAAAAGTTTGACTACCCACTATGACTGCACGCTTATTGTCCTGCAATGCTCCTGAAAGAATTTCACTAGCACTAGCACTACCTTTATCTACCAACACCACCAAGGGTTTGTTTGTTAAAGCAGTTCCGTTGGTAGTTTCTCGTTCTACCTCACCCTGACGGTCAATAGTAGAAACAATCGTACCCCTATCCATCCACATCCGGGCAATATCCACACTAGAGTAGAGAAGACCACCAGGGTTATTACGTAGATCCAATACGTATCCAGAGACTTGCTTACTTTCTAAATTCTTGATTGCATCCCGCATTTCTTTGGCAGCATTTGAACTGAATTGCTTCAAACGGATGTAGCCAAGATTACCTACAGGCGTTTGCTTTTGAGAAAATTCAACAGGATGAATTTCAATCCGCGCCCGTGTAATTGTAAATTCCTTTCTTTTACCGTCACGCAGGATACTTAAGTTAACTTTACTGCCTGGTTCACCTCGGATCAGGGCTACTGCTTCATTAGTATCCATCCCTTCTGTGCTTTTACCATTGATGTAGATAATGGTATCCTTTGCTAAAAGACCAGCCTTAGATGCAGGCGTATCCTCAATGGGCGCAATAACGGTTAGCTTTTTAGTTTTTTCATCCAGACCAATTTGGATACCAATACCCGTCAATTCACCAGAGGTATCAACTTGCATATTTTTGAATTCCTCTGGGTCCATAAACCGGGTATATGGATCGTCCAGTTTCTTCAACATTTCCCGGATGGACTTATAAGCTTCCTCGTTGTTTTTGTAGGACTTATTCAGGTATTCGCTGCGAACAGCTTTCCAATCTACCTTATTAAAAGTACCGTCTACGTATTGTTTATTAATAATTTGCCAAACTTCATCTATTAATTCCTTTGGACTTTCTTTAAAAAGAGCTTGTCCTTGTGAGTGAATGCCAAGGCTTGTAACAGCGATTGTGGATAGCGTCACCGCCGTAGCACCCAAAACAAGTCCATTTCTTGTAATTACCATAATGACAGCTGCGTGGCTAGGGACAAAATTTTATATGCTCAGTATGCTCAATCTAACACAGGCAAATACTGTACAGAATGAACATATCTTGTTATTTCGACAAACTTATTTAAGAATCCGGCGAGCTTAAGGTTAATTGTACAAAAATTGAGGAAACAGGAAACGGGCATTGGGCATTGGGTAAGAAGTTTAATTTTGAATTTTGTAGACGCGGAGCGGCTACTTCCAGAAGTCGCTACGCGCCTACCACAGATATTTTGAATTGTTGTCCCCCTTGTCCCCCTTGTCTTCCTTATCTCCCTTGTCCCCAATCCCTGATCCCTGATCCCTAATTTGTTCACGGTTCTATCCAGCGTCCATCTGCTTTAATCAAATTGATTAACTCCTCTACACCTTGTTCTTCTGGGACTTTTTTAATTTCTTCTCTACCGCGATATAGAGAAATGTAACCTGGAGTTTTACCGACATAACCATAGTCAGCATCTGCCATTTCTCCAGGGCCATTAACAATGCAACCCATGACTGCAATGTCAAGCCCGGTGAGATGGTTGGTAGCTTCGCGGACTTTGTGCAGTACTTCTTCGAGATTAAATAAAGTACGTCCACAGGAAGGACAAGCGACATACTCTACCATTGTTTTCCGCAATCCCAAAGCTTGCAGAATACTGTAGCAGACTGGAATCTCTTTTTCTGGAGATTCAGTTAGTGACGCTCGAATTGTATCGCCAATGCCATCAGCCAACAAGGTAGCAATACCAGCAGTAGATTTAATTCTTCCGTATTCACCGTCTCCAGCTTCCGTCACACCTAAGTGCAAGGGGTAATCCATCCCCAATTCATCCATCCGCTGTACCATGAGACGATAAGCAGCAATCATCACGGGAACTCGTGAGGCTTTCATGGAAATTACTAGGTTGCGGAAGTCTAAAGATTCACAAATACGGATAAATTCGATCGCAGATTGCACCATTCCTTCTGGTGTATCACCATAAGTAAATAGCATCCTTTCAGCAAGAGAACCATGATTCACCCCAATTCGCATGGCTTTACCTTGATCGCGCAAAGAGATTACTAATGGTTCTAGAGTTTCGCGGATTTTTTCACCAATTTCGTCAAATTCGATTTTACTGTATTCGGTTCTGTTTGGGTTTGGTTTTTCAAACACATACAATCCCGGATTTATCCGCACTTTCTCTATATGTTTAGCAACTTCTAGAGCAATTTTCAGTCCATTGTGATGCACATCAGCGACGATTGGCACATCTTGATAGGTTTTGATTAATTTTTGTTTAATTTCTGCCAAGGCTTTAGCATGAGCCATACTTGGTACTGTGACGCGAACAATTTCGCAGCCTATCTCATGCAAACGCCGAATTGCAGCAACGGAGCCATCAATATCAAGAGTGTCCTCGTTAATCATAGATTGCACCACCACAGGATGACCTCCCCCAATGGTGACATTTCCTACTTTCACAGGACGGGTTTTCCGCCGTTTAATTGTTGTGTCAAAAGTAGGTTGACTGGGTAAATTATTTGAAGTAACGGGTGTGGGCAGAGTTTGCATAACTTCTTAAGTAATTTTGCCGTAGCGAAAATATCAGATTTGAAAATGTTCTGTTTCCCAGATTGCCACAGTTGGTGCTGTTTTGGGCAAAGAACTAGAAAAAAAATGATAGACGTTAAAAATCAAAGATAAAAGCAGATATTAACTATTTTTTGCAATGTTAAAAATATATATTCTCCGCCCGTATTGATAATGGGTAATAGGTGATTGGTAATTGGGATATTAACTAAATAGTTGCGATAGTCAAAGACTGCTCTTTCAAAGCATCACACTCAGAATATAAAGTGATTATCCGAACTAGAGATCAGATATCTACAGACGGACAATCTCACAAAACTCCATCAAAATAGAGTCATCCGTACCATAAAACTAACTATGACTCAATTAAAAACCCAACTTACCCTCGAAGAATTCCTCGCACTCCCTGAAGGAGACATCACCTACGAACTCATTGACGGAGAAGCTGTCCCCAAATTCAAAAACGATCAAATGTCACCAAAATTTTTTCATAGCTCTATCACAGGTGCTTTATTTATACTATTGTCTGCATGGGCGCAAGGAAAAGGACGGGTTGTAATTGAATGGGCAATTAAGCTAAAACGAAATCAACAAGACTGGGTTCCTGTAGCAGATTTGACATATATTTCATATAACCGTCTTTCTGCTGATTGGTTGCAAGATGATGCTTGTCCTGTTGCACCGGAATTAGTGATTGAAATTATCTCACCTGGGCAAACTTTCGGAGAAATGACAGAAAAAGCAACCGATTATCTAAATGCTAAAGTTCAACGAGTTTGGATTATTGACACTAGAGCCAAAACTATTACTATTTTTTATCCTGATGCTCTCCCTCAAACCAAACGCGGTACTAATAGTTTAGGAGATTCTCTATTTGAAGGATTGCAAATTACACCTCAGCAAATCTTACAACAAGCAGGAATCGCCTAATAGATAATCTAAAATCTATTTGATTTTCTTTGATGTCGTATTATGAACACCTCAACAAAAATCCAACTACCTATTCCCCCACACTTCAATCCTGAAACAGTAGGTACAGTCTGGCGCGTACCTTACCAACAAAGCGCCACAGACGCACAAACATGGGCAAAACAACACGACATCAAACCAGCTTCTGAAGACAAAAATCGTATTTGCCTACTTTTAATTGATGTGCAGAATACTTTTTGTATCCCCGAATTTGAATTATTTGTTGGGGGAAAATCTGGTACTGGTGCAGTAGATGATAATATGCGTTTGTGTGAGTTTATCTATCACAACTTGGGAGCAATCACAAAAATTGTACCAACTTTAGATACTCATACAGTGATGCAAATTTTTCATCCGATTTTTTGGGTAAATAACGCAGGTGAACATCCAATTCCTGCTGCAACTAATATTATTCCAGCAGATATTGAGCAAGGAATCTGGAAAGTTAATCCAAGTGTTGCTTTCAGTTTAGAACTTGATTATGAATTTTTAGAAAAACACGCTTATCACTATGTTGAACAATTAACTAAAAATGGTAAATATCCGTTAACAGTATGGCCTTATCATTCGATGTTAGGTGGTATTGGTCATGCTTTAGTTTCTGCTGTGGAAGAAGCAATATTTTTCCACTGTATTGCACGTCATAGTCAAACTCAATTTGAGATTAAAGGAAATAATCCTTTAACGGAAAACTATTCTGTTTTACGCCCAGAAGTTTTGTCAGGTTTTGATGAGCGTCTGATTGCCCAAAAGAATATAAGTTTGATTCAGTATCTGTTAGAATTTGATGCTGTAGTGATTGCAGGACAAGCTAAAAGCCATTGTGTTGCTTGGACTATTGATGATTTATTAACAGAAATTAGGCAGGTAGATAGCAATTTGGCGAAAAAAGTTTATTTGTTGGAGGATTGTACTTCTGCTGTTGTTGTTCCGGGTATAGTGGACTATACGGAAGCAGCAGATGAGGCGTTTCAGCGATTCGCTGATGCGGGAATGCACATCGTCAAATCTAGTGAATTTGTTTTTTAACGTAGAGGAACATAATATTTGTAGTCAAGACTAAAGTCCTGAGTTTTTAAGAACTTTAGTGCTTACTACAAACCCTCGAAATTAATAAACTTCATTTCATATATTCTTTTGGATCTTTAGCAACCCAGCCTAGAGAAGAGTTAGAACGGATTTCAAAATGTAGATGGGGTTGGCTGATGGTTGGTTGTCCCGTTTGCCCAACTGTTCCTAGCACTTCTCCCTGTTTAACTTGCTGACCAACGCTAACTTTGATACTCTCTAGCTGGGCGTAACGGCTTTGTAATCCACCACCGTGATTAATAATTACTAAGTTACCGTAGGTATCACGATCGCCGGCAAAAACTACTGTCCCTGGTGCGATCGCATTTACGGGGGTTCCAATCGCAGCTAACAAATCAATCCCGCTGTGAAAGAAAACTTCTCCATTTTTGGGGTTAAGTTGCCAACCATAGGGAAATCCTACTTGAGCGACAGCTGCTAAGGGATAGCCAGTGATTTGCACAGCAGAGGAATTACCACTAGCAGCTGAGGATGGCGACGAACTCGGACGATTTGCTGATTGATTGGATGCAGGAATAAATGCAATTTGAGATGGTGGTTTACAGCCATTCAACTCAAAAAGAGCATCAGCACGAACTTTGTATTTTTGTGCTAATTCTCGCCAAGTTTGACCACGAGCTACTTCCACTACAATACCATTGTAGGGAGGGATGAGAATATTACTACCCGTAGCCACCCTACCGTTTTTTAAACTGGGATTCATGGTGATAATAGTATCAGGAGCTAAATTGTAGAGCGCGGCGATACTCTGCAAGGTTTCGCCACGCCCAACTTTATGACGCTGAAAGCGTTCTAGGGCTGGAGTTGGACATTTAGCAGCCTGTGCTAATGCAGAATTTGGGTATGTGGATACGAGTCCCAAAGCAGAGATTAAGCTAGAGAAAACAAGTAGAAGTAGGCGATCGCTAACAGTCATGTATGTTAAATGGAGCAAGATTGAAATACTCAACGTCAACAGTTTATGTATGGCGGCAGTATTCTTGCGATTCTAGCTAAATTTTATATTTTATTGGCAGTTAGTTATTAGTTGATAGTTGATTGGTATTAACCACCAACCACTAATCACAATGATTAACAAAATTAAAATGTCCACTTGTCTTTTGCTTGACTACACTTAGAAATTAGCATCTGCATTGCTGTCCTTGAGTATAGTAATTATGAAGTTATCTAAGAAACAACTAGCCGTTTATTTTTCATTGGTTGTGGGCGGCGGCGTATTCGGCGGTAGTGCAGTGTTGCTAGCCAGTCCGTATCTCCTAACACAAAGGCGTACGTTTCAAGAACTCAAGAATGTGAGCATGGGTGCGCCATCAGAAACAATTGTGACTAATTCTTGGGGAAAAAATATCGCCGCAACTGGGGGTGAAAGCGTTAATTTTGTCGCCACTGCTGTTCAAAAAACAGGGCCAGCAGTAGTCCGAATCAATGCGACACGCAAAGTCGCCAATCCTATCTCAGATGCTTTCAAAAACCCTCTCTTACGTCGATTTTTTGGGGAAGATGAAGAACCAATTCCACAAGAAAGAATTGAGCGTGGTACGGGTTCTGGTTTTATCCTCAGTACGAATGGAGAAATTCTCACCAACGCTCATGTAGTAGCAAATACAGATACAGTACAAGTTACCCTCAAAGATGGTAGAACATTTGAAGGAAAGGTAATGGGAGTTGATCCCATGACCGATGTTGCGGTGGTAAAAATTCCTGCCAAGCAATTACCATCTGTGAAATTGGGCAATTCACAAAATTTGATTCCTGGACAGTGGGCGATCGCGATCGGCAATCCTTTGGGTTTAGATAACACTGTTACTATTGGTATCATCAGCGCCACAGATCGCACGAGTTCCCAAGTTGGCGTACCAGATAAACGAGTTAGCTTTATCCAAACCGACGCCGCCATTAATCCTGGGAACTCTGGAGGACCTTTGTTAAATTCTCAAGGTGAGGTCATTGGAGTTAATACTGCAATTCGTGCTGATGCTCAGGGACTTGGTTTTGCCATTCCCATAGAAACCGCTGCTCGCATTGCTGACGAGCTTTTTGCTAAAGGGCGCGTGGAACATCCCTTCTTAGGGATTGAAATGGTAGACCTTTCTCCCACCAAAAAACAGCAAATCAATCAAGAGAATAATCTTAACATTCAGCAAAATGCTGGTGTTGCCATCAAGGGAGTTCTCGACAAATCACCTGCACAACGAATAGGACTGCGTCCCGGAGATATCATCCAAAAATTTAACGGCAAACCAGTTAAAACTGCTGCTCAAGTACAGAAAATGGTTGAGTCTAGCAGTGTTGGAGACACTTTGCAAATTGAAGTCAACCGTGACGGTAAAATTCAAACTTTTCAGGTTCAGTCAGGAGCTTATCCCCACAAATAGTCCATATTCCAAAGTCCACTGTCAAGCAATTTTGGATTTTGGATTACTCTGTCGAGCAGCTGTACTTCGTGCGTCTATGGATTTTGGATTTTCCCCACAGCATCATAAGTTAGTGGAACTTTACCCTGATCGGCGGTATTGGTCAAGAGTATTAAACTACTGAGCATTGACAATTGATCATTGACAATTGACTCTTGACTAAGGATTATTAGCCAAATGATCTAAGTGCATCCGTTGTTCCATCTGGCGCAGGAAATAGCCCGTCATCATTGCTGATGCTAGAAGACCAGCAAGATTATCCCGGTCTGTTGTAATCTGAACATTGAAGTTTTCAGCAGGCAACATCCCTACTAGCCCTTGGACATTTTGGGAAATAATTTGCTTGATTTCAGGGCTGACGGACTGAGCGACGTTAGCCAAAACTTCAGGGGACTGATGCTGTAAGTATTTGAGCAACTGATTAGAGGGTTCCTCAAAAGCGTCGCTCAGATGCTGACGAGGGTGTTGTTCAAAATTATCATTCAAAAAGTCAGGATCAAACACCATTGGCAATTTAAGTTTAGCGGAGTTGCTAATTCTACTCTAAACCATACTATGGGGTTAAGACATATTTCCTCAGCTAGGAGTAGCATTCATCTTAGGTAAGGGATTGGGGATTGGGGATTGGGGATTGGAGCATTGGTTTATTCTCCTTTGTCTTCCTGCTTCCTGCTCCCCGTTCCCTGCTCCCCGTTCCCCGTTCTATTCTATTTCCGAGGCTGATTCTAGTTTCAGCTCCAATTGTCGCTGCTGTTGTGGAGTGGAAAATGGTGAAGGAAGTTGCTCGATCTGGAAATACTGATGAAATTTAGGTGTTACCTGAAGCGAATAGGAACGAGAGTCATTATCTCGGCGTTTTTTGACAAAACCAAGTTCTACTAGTTCTTGGACGTGTTGATATGCTCCGGAACCACGCAGGTTAATTAAATCAGTTTGTAGCATGGGACTATTCAAGGCGATCGCTGCCAAAGTCCGCAATGCACCCACCCCCAATTCTACTGGTATCAGAGTTTGGACTAAATCTTGAAAATCAGACCGCAATTGCAAACAGTAACCATTTGGGGTTTCTACGACTTCTAGGGCGCTATCACGACGAGCATAATCGTCAATCAGCTCAATAATACCTTCTTCAGCAGTCGCGCGATCGCACGCGGCATAATCAGCAATTTCGCTGATTGATAAGGGTTTACTCTTCAAATAAAGAATTGCTTCTATTTTTGTCGCTGCATTCATTGATCAATAGTCAATAGTCAAGAGAAGCCAGTGTATTCTTAGGATTTTTCTCCGTTGTAGCACCTGACGTTCTATATTGACACTCTTCATGCCTAAAAGGCAGGGGATTCTTGCTTCACAGGGTAGAAAACAAATTTACCCCTTAGTATTGCATTGTCAATAGTCAACAATTACAGAACAATGTGACAACTGACAGCCGAACAGAGAAAAAGAAAATAATAATTATAAATGTAACGATTCAATATCACAATTATAGATAAAAGTCAAGTTTTGGGAGTTAGTAATTAGTGATTGGTTGTTGGTCAATATCCAATCCCCGCTCCCCAATCCCCAATCCCTACTCCTCACCCAATCTGGTTTTGAAGATAAATTCTGCGATCGCTAAATCTTGGGGGGTAGTTACCTTTAAGTTTGTTTCCTCTCCTTGAACAATTTGCACTTGATAACCACATTTTTCAAATAAAGCAGCATCGTCAGTCACTTCCCAACCCTGAGCGACACCTTCAGCGTGACACTGTTTTAGCAACTTCACATCAAAGCCTTGGGGAGTCTGTGCAGCCCAGAGTTGGCTTCGGTCTGGTGTACTCTGAATTATGCCATTTTCATCTACGACTTTAATGGTGTCTTTGACTGGCACAGCTGCTATTAAACCAGGACATTGCCGAATTGCTTCGGCACATCTGTTGAGTAAATCTGGTGTAGCTAGACATCTTGCTCCATCATGAATCAACACTTGTTCAGCATTGGCTGGTAAAGATTGTAACCCATTGTAAACGGATTCTTGACGGGTGGAACCACCCTGAATTAACTCCACAGGTTTAGTTAGCTGCAAATCAGCGATAATTTGCTTAAAGTCTTGCCAATCAATAGGTTGGGAAATAATTCCTATCCAGCTAATCTCATCTGATGCTTGTGCAGCTAAGAGCGTCCAAGCAATAATTGGTCGCGATCGCACTTGCAAGAGGAGTTTATTGCGGTTACTCCCCATTCTTCGTCCACTTCCGGCAGCAGGAATTAATAAATGCACAGGTTTTTTTAACTTTTGACTTTTGACTTTTGACTTTTCTAGTCCCTATCTTCCCCTAAAATAAGGAGCGAGTAGGCGTAAATTAATATTATGCGAATAGTAGCCCTTGTCCCTGGTGGAATAAGCGACCAAATTCTATTCTTTCCGACACTAGACGACCTGAAGCGTAATTATTCTGACGCTCAGATAGATGTCGTTGTGGAACCCCGGTCAAAGGCTGCTTACCGGGTGAGTAAGTCAGTTAACGATGTACTGATTTTTGATTATAAAGACCGTAACAGTTTGGCTGATTGGGCTAACTTAGTAGGTATACTTCGCGATCGCGAATATGATGCCGCTATTACCCTAACGCAAAGCTGGTTAATGGGTCTTTTACTGTGGTTGACTGGAATCCCCATACGTATTGGCTACAAAGGCAAGGGAGCAGCTTTTCTGACTAATACCCTACCTCTAAAGCAAGAACAATACACTGCTTATGTGTATCACACTTTGCTGCAAGAGTTGGGTCTTGAGTCTCCTTGTCCAGAATTAGCTGTGAATGTACCTAAATCAGATATTGATTGGGCAGACAAAGAGCAATCAAGGTTGGGAGTTAAAGAAACTGGTTATATTTTGATTTACGATGGTCTAAATGAGTTACCACCAAATAAAAGTCAAGATACAACATACCATGCCGAAAATTGGTTGCAGGTCATTCAAGATTGCCAACAAAAGCAACCAGATATACCTGTAGTGGTAATTCAAGAACCCGGTCAACAAGAGTTTGTGGCTAGACTCAAACAGTCTGTACCTGATATCAAAATTACTTTCCCAGATAATCTAGGCAAGCTAGCGGCAATGATTACAGGAGCAAATTTATTGCTGTGTACCGATAGTGCGATCGTACAGCTTGCCGTTGCTGTGCAGACCTATACTATTGCCTTGTTTGGTTCTACAAATCCAGCTAAATTGTTGCCGAAAAGCGATAAATTTATTGCAATCAAATCCCCTACAGGCAAAATAGCAGATATTTCGCCCAAAGTGATTTTGGAAAAAATCTGGGGCGGCTAGCATTTCAATTCCATTACCTTGAATTGCTTTAGTAATTTGAACCCCCTTTCTGCTGGTTGGTGTTCTCCTACAAGCGGAAAGGGGTTTTATATTCTTTATCTTACCCAAACAACATAAAGTATTTTTGCTACTCATGTATATGTAATTCCACTTAAAAAATAAGTTTTAATTGTGCCGTATAATAAATCACTTATATTTTTAAAATAGTTACGGTAGAAGAGTTACCTAAACAACTGTTTTTTTTTCTAGAACCTGATATGTTGAATGAATTATAGGGAAATATTTATTTAGATACATTATAGAAATGTGTATCTCATCTACCACAGTCTACAAATATTAAATATACGGGTTCCTAAATAACTCCCTATTTGGATAGTTAGTAACAACGTTTACTAAATATTTTTGTATGTCAAAAAAATTACGTACTTAATATTAAATAGCAATATGGAATAAAATTAATCACTGACTCCAAAAATTTTGTTGTTACTTAGTTGATCAAAACTTTGAGAATATTGCTGTTATTAACCAGATATTTGCTAAACGAAGAATATTTAGTCAACAGTCTATGAAATTACATACTTTATAATGTATCTTAATGAAATTAAGTCATCAGAGATCAAGGTTGACCTTCAAATAAATATTAGTTTCTATGAATTGAGTTCAGCAAGACAGAAAATTACATCTATTTAACGATTGATAGTTGTCAAAATTACCTGGTGTGATTAGCTTTTGGGTGGATCTAACACGCCATTATGTGTGTTCCTGTACTTTAAAATGTTGCGAATTAGCAAGGACATCCACCAAGAATGTCATGAAATTTTCAAAGGGAAAACAAATGGCGATTCATTTACATGGCTTTACTAGCAATGGCAAACGTTACATTCAAGTAGAAAGCCAGCCCCATCATATCACGGGCGTTTTTAGAAAAATGGTCTGCTTCTGTAACAGTAAGTATGAGAGTAAAGTGATGAATACAGAAAGCGCCTATTTCGAGTGTGATGAAGATGGAACAATTACTTTTTACCAATCAGTGAATAGCGATGGAATAAAATCGGGTGTTTGGACTTATCTTGTGTATGAATGTGGAGAGACAGAAGAAAAGATATTCCCAGACAAATTTATTGATACAAGCATCAATGATGATTATTTATATAAATTATTAGCTGGTCAGAAAATAGTTCAAAATGCTACAAGTATTCATGAGTATCTTAAATATAAACTTTATGAAAATGAATATTTAGATATTCATCTACCTGCTAATTGGGATAATCTTACAGGCAGAGCAATAGCTAATTTAATTCTAGAGGAATTTCAAGCATTTAATTCATCATCTTTATTTGCCCAAGATGATGGTAAAAAATATATGAAAACTGTGATCAATAATTTTATTGAATTGGGGCGACAAGTTTTAGACAAAGATGGAACAATCAAAGATTTTGAATTACATCAATATGATATTTTAAAAAATATTAGGATTAGTGAAATTGCAAATTTAATAATAGAATATAATGACTATCGATTATGGCAAGCAGCTTTACCCAGCAAATCTAAAGCTGTAGAATACGCTTTTAGTGCTGCTTTAGATTTAATATGTCAAATGACCTAAGCTGGTTAGGAGACTAAAACTACTGGCGGAGGTTATCATTTATGCTTGTGTAATTATTTATGGCTTATTGATCATTCGTAGGAAGCGTCTCTATTTTCCAAGACGCAAAACGAAGTAGAGACACGAAATTACCCTGCGCTAATCTTGCTACGCATCTCTACGAATTTATTATTATTAAAACATTGCAAAAAAAGCATCGTCTAATTCGTAACCTAGCATTTGAGCCATCGATTGCAGACGTGATTGGCTAGGTATATTATTTTGTTTGAGCCAGTCACTCAAAATAAAGATTTTATGCATTAAAAAAATTTCTAATGCTTCTGGATTATACTGAATTCCTTCTTTGGAACTGAATTGATGCGGCACTAACATCGCTGTATAGCGAGCGAATTCCCCCGTTTTCCAGTCAAGTAAAAATGGTAACCAAGGATAACGAGCATCAAGGCGAACAAACCACAGTCGTACTTCTGGAATTTCAGGAAGTTCTCGCGGGTCGTCCTCTTGTTGGGGATAATAAATATCAAAATGTAACTGCTGTTCATGGGATGCGATCGCTCCCTCTTGCAGCAATTGCTCAATTACTGTTGTTACAGGAGATATATCTAAGTTGTGAATGGAGTCAGAATTGAGAGCGATCGTAATAGACATAAATAACTAAAGAGTATATATAGTGACTTTGACTCAAAAGTAACCTTGACAATTCAGACTAGCAGCTTTGTGAGCTTAACGCTAGGAGGGGGCAAGGGAAGGAGGACACCGGGACGACACCAGGACAGGAAGACACGGAGATATTATTAATTCACAACTTCTACGCATCACCGCGTCTTCCATTCCCCGTGTCTTCTTCCGGAAAAAATTCCTTTACTACAACTTCAGATAGATGTATAATTACCTATAAATCAAGAAGGGGAGTAGCTGCTGGCAAAATATTCAGCCAGCCCATCTAAATCAACATACTGGCGATGAGCCTGGTTTAGATGTCATCAAGCAATAAGCTAGTTGAAAGCGAGACCTTCACTGAGTTCACACAAAAAGTAAAGTGTGAAGCTCGGTGAGGTTTAGCTAGTCTCATTGAGCTTCACGCACGAGTAAACAAATCGTCTGGAGCTTGAGAGAGTGTTAACAGCTTTCACCGCAGGTTTATTACTAATTACAGTTTCGGAATTGGGTGATAAAACCTTTTTTATCGCCGTGATTTTGTCGATGCAGCACTCACGGCGACTTGTATTTGCGGGTGTGACAGCAGCTTTAGCGGCGATGACAATACTGTCTGTCGTGGTAGGACAAGCAGTGTCCTTGCTGCCAAAGGTTTACATTTATTACGGCGAGATTATTTTATTTATTGCCTTTGGTTTAAAGCTGTTGTATCAAGGTAGTAAAATGCCTGATGCTACCTGCGATACAGAAGTTGTAGAAGAAGCAAAAACCGCAGTTGCTCAGGCAGAAAAGCAGCTGAAAAAGCAAAAAACAATTTGGGCAATTGTATTAGAAGCTTTTGCATTAACATTTATGGCAGAGTGGGGCGATCGCACACAATTTGCCACCATTGCTCTAGCAGCAGGAAATAATCCAGTTGGGGTAACAACAGGTGCAATTTTAGGACATGCCATTTGTGCTGCGATCGCTGTAATTGGTGGCAGAATGTTAGCCGGAAGAATTTCTGAAAAAACACTCACCATCGTTGGCGGATTTTTGTTTATCTTATTTGGTATCGTCGCAGCTGTGGAAGGAGCATGATCGCTTCGCTGACACGGGAACGCAGTGATGGTTTGACACGGGGACATTAGGACACGAGGACGCGGGGAATATAAATGAAACACTCACCGCGTCACCGTGTCTGATCTTCTCCGTGTCTTCTTCTAGGGTGTCAGTGTTGGCGTCGCAGCAGGAGTGGGAGTCACAGTTTCAGAACTTCTTTTATTAATTTCGTCTTTATACTGAGCTGGTGCTAAAGATGCAGCCTTATCAAACAAAGGTTTGGCTTCATCAGTTTTTCCCTGCTCTTTGACAACCATTGCTTTTGCCAAAACAGGACGAAAATCATTAGGAGCGTTGTTAATTGCTTGATCGTATACAGATAAAGCTTGTGGATAGCGTTTTTGAGTAGCATGAACATTACCCAGCATCACTTGCACAGCAACAGTATCCACGCTACCAGGTTCAATCTTATTTGCTTGAGCGGATTTAGCAAGAGTATCTTGTAATAGCCCAATAGCTGCTTCTGGGCGCTTTTGATTAAGCAGCAAAGCCACCATTCCTTGCAAAGCATTAATATCGCCTGGTTTGGTTTCCAAAACAGAGCGATAAGCCTCGGCTGCACCTTCCTTGTCACCGATTTGTTGCTTGGCTTGCGCCAAAAGTACGCCGTATTTAGTTTGTTCTGGATTGAGCTTGGTTAATTTTTCTAGAGGTTCAATAACTGCTTGAATATTACCTACACCCAAACTTAGCAATTGCAAACGAGTTTCTAACAAACCTCGCAGGGCTGTTTGATTTTCGGGTTCTCGCTGCAAAACTTGTTCATAACCTCTTGCCGCATCTTCCAATTTTGACTTTAGATCCGAGGAAGACGAATTTCCTCTGCCGCTAGCGGAATTTGGGCTGGATTGTTGCGTATCATTAAATGCAGCTATGATGGGAACCATAGACACCCCAACAAAAGCTATCACTACCAGCACTAACACTACTTTAACTAACCATCGATTGCGCGGCTGAGACACAAAACCGTCCTTAATTGTAATAACACTGTTGTTTACTGTTTACACAAAATTGAGAAAATTAAAAAATTGAAAAAGTTTGCGGAATACCGCTAACTAACTGTGAACTTTATAACAAATAGCCATTTTTGATGCTTAAGAAAGAGATGACTTTAAGAGGAGACGCTTAAATAGTAGCTATGCTATGCTTCCGAAACTAGCAGAAAGACGCTAAATTACACATTTAGTCTGTATGCGAAAAATCGCGTCTTTCAGTATCATAACAGGGCAAACGATGGTGGTTGTTTTGAAAGTAAATATACTTTGAGCAACCGCACAAACGCTCTTTCCTGTTGCGTTAATAAAATCCCACAATGGGATGTGTCTCCGCCGCAAGGAGTTGCTATGAATTCCGACCTGATGCCGTCCCCTGAATCATCAAATTCAATAGCTTCATCAGAAGCTAAACCTAGTCAACAAACAACTACTGATGTAGTAGCAACAGCTGGAGCGTCGCAAAGCGAGGCTTCGTCTGTAACGTCAAGTGAAACTGCGAATGATGGGAATTTAGTGAATCGACAGCAACCGATTCCACCTCCCAGCGAACCAATGCAGTATCGAGCGATCGGTCTAGTCCGAGGTCGTTACTTTGCTAGTAGCGAACAATTTACCCAAGGTGTAATGTTGACCCCCGATGGCACCAAATTAGAGGCTGTGTTACTTGGTCGAATCATGAGTTTAGTCAAAAATCATCTCGACTTAGAGCAAGAGCATCTATGGGTTGTTTATCCACGGACACGCCAAGAAAACGACAATTTGCATCTTCAAATTGTGGGGGTATGGGAGCCAGAAAAACTGGCTAAAAGTTCCATAACTGAACAGCAGCAAGATTTGATCTCACCAGAGGAGGAAACACCAAATCCTGATTTATCCGACAATTTAGAGGAAAAAGACCAACAGACCTCAATAGAACCAACACCATCATTACAAATTACAGATGGTGGCTTCTCTGTTCGTGGCGAAATAGTTTACCAATCATATGATACAGAGAACTTGGTAATCAAAATTAAGCAATCTGCCCGCAAGCCAAATGATAAACCTAAGTATTTCAAATTGAAACTCAAGGGTAAGCTAGAAACCAAAGCAGTAGGAAAGTTTTGGGACTTGCAAGTCCAGCGAGAAGGCGAATCTTTGGTCATAGAGAAAGCGACAGTCATCGCTGAACTGCCCAGAAAACGTAGCAGTAGACCACCTTTTAAACGCGCAGGTGGAGGCGGGGGAGGTCGTCATCCAGGCCCTAGTGGTAGAAAACCATATCCTCCCAGAAGAAGTGGAGAAGGCCTACCACGTCCAACTAAAAAAGTTGCAGATTCATCATCATCGCCGCCATCACCGCCATCACGACCTATAACCAAAAGTTCTGTTCCCAAGCCAGTGAAGCGACCGAAGCCACCACAGGAGTAGGGGATTGGGGAAGGTAGGGGTCCCCTTTGGGGATAAGGGGCAGGTGGGGTCCCCTCTGGGGGAGTGGGGATTAGGGGCGAAGGGGTAACGGGGATTGGGGATTGGGAACAGATTTGTTAAATAATTCTCCCTTGTCCTCCTTATCTCCCTTCCCTTGTCCTCCGTATCACCATGTCTCCGTATCTTCCGACTAAAACTCCGTCCACCGATCTTGGGGGAGAAAGGAGCGTTCCATCGGGATTTGGGCAACTGGTTCGGTGAGGGTAAAAGTACCCGCTTGAATCCATTGTTTTAACTCTTGGGCAACTTGTCGAGAGAGGAAAATACTCACAAGGGGTGCAACTCGTACTGTTTTACCTTCAATGATGATGCGTCCAGACTTGAGTTGAGCGTAACTTACCAAACCAAAGGTGGGACGCACCCGTCGGGGAATGGAAAAATCCACGATGGGTGCGACTAAGTCTTGATCACTGACTGCACATCTGGCTACTACTTCTTCGTTTAATACCGGAAGTGGTACACCCACACCCAACATTAAAGAAGGGCCATAGTTTTTAAAGTAACAACCCCGTACCCAATGAGCATCCATTTGTTTAGCGTCACCAATTAAAGCTAATGTTGCAGCCGGACCAATGGGTGTACGATTAGGCAAACGTTTTTGTAAAGGAAAATGCTGTGTCCCTTCCCACGCTACATAACCAATACCCCCACCCAAGAAGATTCGTGTACCAATACCGACTAGTTGGAGATCGGGATCGTTGAGGAGAGGAGAAATAGCACCAGGGTTGGAATAGACTGCATTACTTAAACGTGGCTGTAAGGGGCCTAAATAAGTAAAAAGTGGGCGATCGCCTCCGTTCACTCCCACAATAAAATTTTGATAAAGATTTCTGGGATTAAATAAATAAAACTGATTAATAGTGTCACGAGTAATTGTTGTTTCAAAGGTAGCCCTGGGATAGCAATCTGTAACTTGTCCTTGAGCGCGTACGTGTACTGGCTTACCAGCAATCAAATCTTCAATCACATGACCACCACCCCGTTCCCGGACTTCTTCTCCCTCCATGACCTCTACAGCAGAACTTGCACCTAAGTATAAATCTACAGCACCAAAACCGGGATATACTGGCACACCATCCAACCAACAGCGACGAATTTTGATTGGTGGATCAGTATGTCCCAAGTTAATAATTGCACCACTAGATTCCATTGGTTCAAAAGTGCCAGTAGTGACTACATCAACTTCCTTGGCAACTTTTGTAACACCTACTTCCTCTACTCTGGTTTTTAATTCTTCAACAGTCAAAACCACCGCACGTTTACGGCTGATTTTTTCGTTAATTTCCGCAATGGTTCGCATATTAAAGGGTATTAAGCGCTAGTACCGTTTCACTATAAGTCTGATACATTTGAGCAAAGGTATTTTATCCCTTGCTTTTTCGCTTTTCCCCTTTAACTTTTCTCCAGCCTACAGCGATTAAATTTGAGTTAGGGAAGTACTAGTAACGCCCATAAATTATAGCCATATCCTTGAGACGATTACTGTAATCTTCCGTCAATGCTTCGCTTCTATAGCGCCAACCCCAATTTCCCTCAGCTTTGCTAGGGGTGTTCATACGAGCATCAGCCCCTAAATTGAAGACATCTTGGAGAGGAATAATCGCCTGATGAGCAACAGAACCCATTGCTAATCTGATCAGATCCCAAGCAATTCCATAGGGACTATTACAACCAAGGTATTTTTGAACGCGATCGCGTTCATAATCAGAAGCATCATGATTATACCAGCCAATCGTTGTGTTGTTGTCGTGAGTCCCGGTGTAGATCACGCTGTTGGGAAGCACATTGTACGGCAAATAGGCATTATGACCATCGCTACCAAAGGCAAAGTGCAGAATCTTCATCCCTGGAAATCCGAAATGATCTCTGAGGTCTAACACTGGCTGATCGATGTAGCCTAAGTCTTCAGCAATAATTGGTAAACTACCTAACTCTTCACGAATTGTCTCAAATAGAGCATAACCTGGAGCCTTTACCCATTTTCCATTGACTGCTGTCGGTTCTCCTGCTGGAACCGACCAATAAGACTCTAAACCTCGAAAGTGGTCAATACGAATCATATCAGCGTGAGCAAGGATTTCACGGACACGCCAGACCCACCAATGAAAACGAGTTGATTCTAGGTATTTCCAGTTGTAAATCGGATTCCCCCAAAGTTGACCCGTGACTGAGAAATAATCTGGTGGTACCCCTGCAACTTCAGTAGCTTCTCCCGTTTCGGGGTCGAGCATAAAATTCTGTGGATGCGCCCAAACATCAGCGCTATTATGGGCAACGTAGATGGGAATATCGCCGATAATCTGAATATTTTGTTCGTTAGCGTAGAGTTTAAGCTCAGACCACTGGCGAAAAAATTCAAACTGTAGGAATTGGTGAAAAAATATCTGGTCTGTCAATTGCAGACGCCAGTGTTCCAGTACTTGTGGTTTGCGATGACGCAGTTCTTCAGGCCAGTCAGTCCAAGTTGTAGCCTCTTGGGTATCTATCAATGCCATAAACAGTGCATAATCTTCCAACCAATCAGCCTTACCTCTGCAAAAACCCTCAAACTCTTTGTGTTGTATTTGACTAGCTCTTTGCTTAAAATTTTCACATGCTTTCCGTAATAGAGGCATTTTCCAAGCAATCACTTGCTCAAAATCTATATGATCTAATGGAAAATCTGGCACATCAAGCAGGTCATCTTCGCTCAAAAAGCCTTTATCTTTGAGTACATCCAGACTAATCAACAGAGGATTACCTGCCATAGCAGAGAAACACATATAGGGCGAATTGCCGAAGCCTGTGGGCCCCAAGGGCAATATCTGCCACAAACGCTGGCCACTGCGAGCCAAAAAATCCACGAACTGATAGGCCTCCAACCCCAAATCCCCAATTCCGTAGCGACCGGGGAAACTGGTTGGATGTAGTAAAATACCACTGGTTCTGGGAAAAGGCATAAATATCCTGAACTATAAAAAAGCAAAGATATGCACTGAATTTAGCACGGAACAGTTGTTGACTTTCAGCTATCTGAAAACCAGATTTGATGTCACAATTGATGTCTTATGAGTTATCAAAATCCTATTCCGACTGTTGATATCATCATCGAATTGCTTGACCGACCTCATCGGCCAATAGTGTTAATTGAGAGACATAATCCGCCGTTAGGTTGGGCCATACCTGGTGGTTTTGTCGATTATGGAGAAACTGTGGAAGCAGCAGCGCGGCGCGAAGCCTTAGAAGAGACTGGTTTAGAGGTGGAGTTGATTGAACAATTTCATGTTTATTCTGATCCAACACGCGATCGCCGCAAGCATACGATCAGTATTGTATTTTTAGCAACTGCAAAAGGAGAACCCCAGGCGGGAGATGATGCCAAAGGAATAGAAATTTTTGAATCTTGGCGTGTGCCTGATAATTTGTGCTTCGATCACGATACAATTTTGCGAGATTATTGGCGATATCGACATTATGGAATACGTCCCAGGTAGGGATCGGGGATCGGGAATCGAGGAAACAAGGAAGAATTTCTCTCAATGATCAATGGCGATTGACCATTGACAATTGACCCTTGACAAATGACAAATGACCAATGACAAACAACACAAAAACTATGAGTAAAGAAATTATTCGTACTGAGAACGCACCAGCACCAGTAGGCCCTTATAATCAGGCGATCGCTGCTGTTGGGAAGATGCTATTTGTAGCAGGACAGATTGCGCTTGATCCAAAGACTGGTGAAATTGTTGGTGAGGGAGATGTCAAAAAGCAAACTGAGCAGGTAATGGCAAATTTAGAGGCCATTTTGGTAGCTGGGGGAGCTAGTTTTGCTGATGTGGTGAGAACGACTGTGTTTTTAGCTGATATGAATGATTTTGCGGCGGTGAATACGGTGTATGCAAAATATTTTGACGAAGCGACAGCACCAGCAAGAGCATGTGTACAGGTATCGCGTTTACCCAAGGATGTGTTGGTAGAGATTGATTGTATTGCAGTGGTTGGTGATTAGTAGTTGGGCATTGGGCCGATTGTCAATTGTCAATCGTTATTGATCATTGAGATCAATTCTTTTTTGTCCCTCCTGTCTCTCTATCTTTCCTACTGGTGCGATCGCTGGATAAAGAGACAAATTAATTCACAATATTTTAGTTTTTTAATTTTTGCTTCTAAACTATTTTGCTTTACATTCATGGTTAAACCAATAAAGTATTAGTATTCCTATTGCTAAAGCTATGAAAATATTTATCAAGTAATATTTCCTTCAATGTCAATATATTGAATATATGAGCAAATTAAAAAGTCTAGATTAGAGTAGAAATATTCTGATAAAACTAATAAAAAAGAGGGAGTCTAATTATGAGGGCTATCTCCAATATCATAGCTAGTATAACTCGCTATATTACTGAAGCCGCAGTACGGATATTTGGCCCGAATGATGACGCTTATCCAAATATTGGCGTCCAACCATACACAGGAGATGTTTTTTCTGAGTAAATAAAAATTAATCAGTAATTGGTAAAAGATTAAGATGAGTCAATCAATTCAACATCGGTGGAAAAAATCAAATCCACCGATATTTTTTATGTTATTTAATAAACCCGCTTGTGAACAAATCAATCAAGCGGGGTAAATTTTTATTAATTTCCAAGAATTCTGTTAAAAATCAACACCCCGATTTTGAAGTTTTTTCTGATTAGTGTCAGCAACCTCAGGCTGTTTTTATAGATGTTTTAGCATCTCTCCGGTGACTGTAAAGCAGGGGAAACGGCAAAAACCCTACACCCTAAACTAGACTTCTTGCATTAGTTAGAGGAAAGATAAAGGGGAAGGGTTAAAGGGATTGAAAATCCTTTCTTTTCCCTCTTTATCCTAAAACATGCATTCCAACTCTTGTACTTAGTAATGAGTGCAAAAAGTCTCTTAAGCATAAAGGAAAACAGACTTACAAGTCTTTCATCCTTTTCGATTAAATTTCTCCACACACCGAAAAAGTCAGTAAATAAACGGGTTGTGTTGACTATTGATTTTTATTTGAACATACGCGATCGCTCGCTATCTTGACGCCGTTCTCCTTCGGACAGCGATGAACAGGATAAACAGCATAAATCCTGCGCCGATCATGCAACATACATATTATTAGAGTTCTTGCAAAAGTGATTTTTACAAGCAGTCTACTTTCTGATATACGCTGCATATTTTTATTTTGAAATAAAACCTAGTATCTGTAGTGTAAAGTACAGAAAATTTAAACTTTTTATTTTTTGATCATCCGAAGCTCATATTGTTGTTGATTAAATAACTTTTGTTCTGGGGTTAAGATAGTGTAATCTTCGATTGGCTGGCGCATATCCCATTGCCATTCTGCTAATATCAGTAAACTTACTGCCATAACAATTCCAGTAGCGAAGAATTGCCAACCACAGCATAAGGGTAAAACAGCAATACTAGTGAGGTGAATGATAGCCATCATTAAAAAGGTACGCGATCGCACACCCCAAGCTGTCAATAAGTAACCAGCAGCGCTTATTGTTAACCACAAAGGACAGAGGTGCATCAAGACTGTACCCCAACCACAAAAAATGCCCAAATCAGTTAGGCTAACACCTCCAACCATTAAAATTACCCAACCATATAACAGCCAACGCAGCTTTTCTACACTTACCCAAAACCATGTCAAAACTATCATGCTTATACTAGCAACAAAGGTAAGTACTGACCACAAAATAGCTTGTGTATACCAGCTAATAGGTAGAAATTGAGCTGTGAGAAAAATACCAGCACAAATCAAACCCCAAAGAATAAATACTTGATCTATTCGGGTATAAAAACCTGACCAAAGACTTAATTTACCAACTTTCCAATCAAGGCGTAATAAACCTTCTAAATCTTGAATATCTAACTCTTCTTGTTTTTCACGTAGGAGTGGTTGAGATAATGGACAAAAAGTCATTTAAGTTTTATTGCTGTTATCGTTCAATAGCTTCTATTAGTTTATATATTTTTGTAAAGTTTTCACAAATAACGAAATTGTTTTAGATGTCAGTTCATCATGAACTATCTTTGTAAAAACATTTGGTGATAATCGTTTCCTAGACCAAAAAGCTGGTCTTGAAAACCAGATGGAATCTCAAACTAGCCATTTGTTGGCAAAGTAAACAAAAACTGCGTGAACCACCAAGCATAAAAATTCACCTTCCAACCTTGTCGATGAGGAGTAAATCAAGGATTGAGAAAGGTTGAGCCAAAAACACAAATATTAGGAGCGTAGAATAATGTTTTGGAAGTTCGTAGTCAGTACTTTAGTATTGCCTATCAGCTTGGGATTAGAAGTAGCCGCAGCACATACCTTGTCACCTACTCAAACCCCCATCATTTCACAACAAGAAACTGAGGCAATAGAACTAGAACAAACAACACATAACCAAGATTACAAAATTAGTCAACGACACAGACACTATCGCTACAAAAGAACACGCAACTATAGACAAAATCGTCACTACAGACGAAATTCCCATTATAGACGTCGTCATTATAGGCAGCCTTATTATAGACAGCGTTATAACAGACGGTATTACTATAGACCTCATTATCAAAGGGTTTATTATTACCATCCAAGAGTACACTACCGTAGAACCTATCGTCACGGAGTCAATTTTCCGCAAAACACCTTTTACTACCCCAGATATTAGTATCACAGAGGAAAGCGGAAAGGAGGACAAGGGAGAAATAACTATTAACTATTGACAATTGGCGATTGACGATTGACAAATGACAAATGACAAATGACTAACCACTAACCAATAATTTAGTTAACACAAAAGCCAGGGCCGCACTACCCAAGGGAACTGTCAAATTGTCAATCCCAGCAAAAGAAATAGTTTCTAAGCCAGTAGTTACTAAAGCCACTACCACAGATATTATCCAAACTTGCCAAGAGTTACCTTGTACACTCAACAAAATCAAGCTACAGACAACAAAACTGACGATCGCCATTGTCAAAGAACCTTCCCAGCTTTTTTGTCCTCCAAAAAGTTGATATTTATGTTTACCAAATCGCTGTCCGATGATGGCAGCGAGTCCATCTCCCCAAGCCATTGTTAAAATACCTAATGCTGCATAATAGGGTTGTTGCAGATACCAAAACCAACCAACCAAAACACCGATACTCATAGAATAGAAGAAAGTCCCGAAACTCCGGCGTCCTACACTATTAATACCAGGGAGAATAGGAAAACGGTAAGACAATAAAGTCACAGCACTGGCTAAAACCGAGGCTATAATTCCTGCGATCGCGGGAATTTTTAGCCACCAAGCCAGCAAAATCACATTACCAGTTCCGATATGCACTATCTTTCGCACAATTTCTGAATCTGGTTTCGCAAAACGATTAACCCCCCATGCAGTTAACATCACGAGAGACAACCAAGCTGCAACGCTAGCAAGTTGCAGTCCTAGAGAAGGAATGAACTCTTGATTGGAAAACAAACTTAACAACAGCAAAGATTTAAATAAAAAACTTGACCTTTGTTACCATACCAATTTATTAGAAAAACGTGACCTTGATGAAACTATTATTGATTTGGCTGATTCGCTTCTACCGAATGTTCATTTCACCTTTATTTCTCCCTACCTGTCGCTTCCAACCTACCTGTTCTATGTATGCCATTCAAGCCATTGAAAGATTTGGCCCCTGGCGTGGTTCTTGGTTGGCTATTCGACGCATCCTACGCTGTCATCCGTTTCATGTAGGTGGTTACGATCCTGTACCAGAAGTGGAAAATGGGAATCACAGACACGGGAAGGGAGACAAGGGAGAAGAAATCACCTTAAAGTTTGAACGTTAAGCCTTAAAGCTTCAATGTTGAAGTTTAACTCTTGTCTATTGACTATTGACAAATGACCAATGACAAATAACCAATTTTATTAATTTTATTGTCAAAAACTATACTAAATTTCTATTTTTTGGTATTAAACTTAACACCCTCACTTAAGAGTTGCCTGTGAGTATTTCAAAATCACTCACAGGATTTCTCATGCTTGAACTCTCTAGGCTTTGCAAGAACAAAAGCATAAATTCTCATTTTACATAAAAAATATTAGCTACAATCCGGAATCAAATAATTCTATTTTGTAGCTCCCAATAGATAACTAAATCAGATAATCCCTACTCAGATTTTGTGAACTTTTAGGACAATGTCTGTGCAACTGATCTGGCGAGTATGGGTGAAATTACGATACTCACTATTTTTTTAATACTAACGGAGCATATATTATGAGCGATGCAGAGTTTAAATTTTATCCTGTTTCTCATAGTTGGGTTGCAATTCATCCTGAACCGAAAGGTGTAGTTCAATTTATTGGTGGAGCTTTTTTTGGAACTTTCCCAACTGTCTTTTATCGATACTTTTTAAGAAAAATTTTTGAAGAAGGTTATACAGTCATTGCCTTACCGTTTCGTTTCAGTTTCCGCCATTGGCCGATTGCGATTAGTTTATTACAAGAACAAGGGATACTAGCAGACGCTATTACTCAAATAGCTAAATCCCTGAATTATCAATCCGAAATATATCAGGATAAGAAAAAATACTATTGGCTTGCTCATAGCTTGGGCTGTAAATATATCACTCTTTTAGAGTTTCTGAGTAACGATTGGGAACCAATTTTACAAAAATGTCCTGAAAAAACTTGTAAAGGTCAAATACAAAGAATAAAAAACTATCTCAGTCAAATTCCGGCGGAGAGACGCAATATTAAAGGTCAACCATCTTTATTAGTTGCACCAGATATCAGTGATACAGAAAGCGCAGTTCCTCAACCTTTGGCATTTATCGCGCATTCATTAGATAGACTGGGACTCGGTGTTCTACCTACTAGAAAACAAACTCAATTCTTTATTAAAGAAAGTGAGTTATTTAAATTAACAGGGATTATTTCTTTTGATCGAGACACTATCGCTGGTAGTGAAACTGACAAATACAAAAGCAAGAAAACTCAAGAAAATAGTGATGTACTGTGGTTATTGCAAAACTTAGAGGACATTATTCATCAAGAACTACCAGATACACGAACAGTACAAGGTAGACATTGTAAACACTTAGAACCAGTTGGTAATCAAATCGGTGAATATGTCGTTGATTTCAACCCACTGGACAAATTTATTGAACCGATCAAATATAGACAACTCGAAGGTGTTGTGCTGCAATTCTTACAGAATCTTAGACAAAAAGAACAGTTACTTAGTTCGGAAAAACGGACTGGCTCAGTAGTAAGTAGTTACTCAAAATTAATTACATAGTTTTGTCCAAATTCTCTGAGTATTTTTTCCAGAGATTCAACAAACGTTTGCCAGCTAGAATAAGCATCGAGCTCAATCCATTGATATTT
>JANBVI010000078.1 GCA_024239075.1 Fischerella sp. CENA71
TTTTTATGCTTAAAAAGTGCAGTAGAGTACTGCACTTTTTGAGCTAGCCTATCCCACGTGAAGTTTTTCTCAATCTGTTTTCTCTTGAGGGGTCTTACCCCCTATTCGCCAGCTGTATCTTTCAAAAAGTCGGGGATCTGACTCCTTCAGTTTTCACAACTCATTTAAGATTGCTGTAAGTCAATGCGATCGCAATGCAACCCGATACATTCGCAATGTCACCCGATACAATCGCAATGCAACCCGATGCGATCGCAATGCAACCCAATGCGATCGCAATGTGACTCGATGCGCTCGTAAGTATAGTTCGAGGCAATACAAACTTGGGTTATTCAAAAGTTCCTGAATTGCTTCTTTCCCAGAAAGAAGTAGAGCTTCTATTTGCTTTGTTGGTGCATTTCCACAACGTAACCATATTACTTTCGGTGGAAAGCCTTATAAACGGCTTCTTTCCGCAAAATCTGCATCTTGAGTCACAATGCAAAAGTCATTCGTTTTAGCAAATTCCCATATTTCAGTATCAGTTTTATCTGCCAAGCTGTGAAACTGAACATGGCTGCAATCAGGGAAAATATCTACTAATTGAGTGACCAACTTACGACTTAAATTTTGATCAAAAAGCAACTTCAAGCAGCACCTACCGAAGCAACTAAACGATGTTCGCGATCGGCAGCAAATTCTAGACAGGCTCTAATATCCTCTTCTGTCAACTCAGGAAAATCTTCTAAAATTTCAGCATGAGACATACCTACTGCTAACCAACCCAGAACATCATATACAGTAATTCGCATCCGCCGAATACAAGGCTTACCCCCCTCGCTTGTCTGGCTCAATCGTAATAATATCGTGATAACTCATAGTTGCTTATAGACTACGTAATACCTCTCCAAGTCTAAAGCAGCTCAACACTACAGTGCAAAGGACGATATAGTTAAGCTATCGATAGAGACAAAGCAGCAAATTTCAAAGCTGCTAGACGTTAAATAATTTGTGATTTAAGAGTATTCTGTTACACAAACAAAGTATACGGATTTTGTAGTCAGTGGCTCTAACTGTGAAAGTAGGGATGAAGAGGACTAAAGTCCTGACTACAAACGACAAGCTTGCAGGTTTTTTGTTGCCTTGGAATAATTTAGATTACGATAGAATTGTAGAATTGTTAAGGCTTATTTACAGAATCTGTATATTCCCTCAAATTCTGTTAAAGCAGTCCACCACTATATATAAACTGTAACCCCCTCTAAAGTACTGGAACGCGCTTATTATGACGCTCCCAATCCGCAACGTCGCTATTATCGCCCACGTAGATCACGGCAAAACAACCCTCGTTGATGCTCTTCTCAAACAATCCGGCATTTTCCGTGAAGGGGAAGACGTTCCGGATTGCGTCATGGACTCCAACGCCCTGGAAAGGGAACGAGGGATTACTATTCTTTCTAAGAATACGGCTGTTAAATACAAAGAAACACTAATCAATATTGTTGATACTCCCGGACACGCTGACTTTGGTGGCGAAGTGGAACGGGTACTGGGAATGGTTGACGGTTGCATCCTGATTGTAGATGCTAACGAAGGCCCGATGCCCCAAACCCGCTTTGTATTAAAGAAAGCTCTAGAAAAGGGACTCCGCCCGATTGTCGTTGTCAACAAAATTGACCGTCCGCAAGCAGATCCCTACGGCGCAATTGATAAAGTCTTAGACCTGTTCCTAGAACTGGGTGCAGATGAAGATCAATGTGATTTCCCCTATTTGTTCGCCTCTGGTTTAAGTGGTTACGCCAAAAATGACTTGGATGACGAACCCAAGGACATGCAACCCCTATTTGATGCGATTTTGCGTCATGTTCCACCACCAGTAGGAGATGTCAACAAGCCATTACAACTGCAAGTTACCACCCTCGATTATTCTGAATATCTGGGACGGATTGTCATTGGTAGAATCCACAACGGTGTCATCCGTATGGGACAGCAAGCGGCTTTAGTTACAGAAAGCGGTAACATTGTCAAAGCCAAAATCACTAAGTTGATGGGCTTTGAAGGTTTGAGGCGAGTCGAAATGGAAGAAGCTTCTGCTGGTTATATTGTGGCAGTGGCTGGTTTTGCTGATGCCAACATTGGTGAAACAATCACTGATCCTAATGAGCCCCAAGCTTTACCACTAATTAAAGTCGATGAACCAACATTACAAATGACTTTCTGGGTGAATGATTCACCTTTTGCTGGTCAAGAAGGTAAACTGGTAACATCTCGACAAGTACGCGATCGCCTCATGCGTGAGCTAGAAACTAACGTCGCCCTCCGCGTTGAAGAAACCGACTCTCCCGACAAATTCCTGGTTTCCGGTCGTGGTGAATTACATTTGGGTATCTTAATCGAAACCATGCGCCGTGAAGGCTACGAGTTCCAAGTATCTCAGCCACAGGTAATTTACCGCGAAGTTAATGGTCAACCTTGTGAACCTTACGAACTCTTAGTATTGGACGTTCCCGAAGATGGTGTTGGTAGTTGTATCGAACGCCTCGGACAACGTCGTGGTGAAATGCAGGACATGCAAGTTGGTAGTAATGGACGCACTCAACTAGAGTTTGTCATTCCCGCCCGTGGTTTAATTGGATTCCGGGGTGAATTCATGCGGATGACACGGGGCGAAGGAATCATGAACCACAGTTTCCTAGATTACCGCCCGCTCAGTGGAGATATTGAAGCCCGTAATAAAGGTGTGCTGATTGCCTTTGAAGAAGGGGTTTCTACCTTCTACGCCATGAGAAACGCTGAAGATAGAGGTGTATTCTTTATTACGCCTGGAACAAAAGTCTACAAGGGCATGATTGTTGGTGAACACAACCGTCCCCAAGACTTAGAATTGAATGTCTGCAAAACCAAGCAGCTTACTAACCACCGCGCCGCAAGTGGTGACGAGTTAGTACAGTTGCAAGCACCAGTGGAAATGAGCTTGGAACGTGCTTTGGAATATATCGGCCCTGATGAATTGGTGGAAGTTACACCCCAGTCAATTCGTCTGCGGAAGATGGCGAAGAAGTTAGCCAAACGGTAAGTAATACTGAAATTCTCTTTACAGATGTACTGACGACATAACAGGAACCCCGACTTTTTAAAAAAGTCGGGGTTCTTTGTCTTTTGGGAAAATGCGATCGCATGTTTGGGAGGTTTTTTGCGTAAGTCCTAGCTATATTTCAAGGATAGATTTTAACAGTTAAAACTTGAATTTTTTTAGAGTGTAAATTTAACTCGTTAATATACTGGTTTCAATAATTAACTTTATCAACTCTTCAGTAAACCACTTAAATATTATGAATTTCAGTGATTGATAGGTTAAGTTGTTGGTTGTTGATTACTAACCATTAACTACTAATCACTAACTAATTATGAAAATCATCAAACGTATTACCAATTGGTTAGAAATTCGTGCTTCTACTCCTACGTATAGTGGTTGGGTATTGGGGGGAGTTGGTATTTGCTTTTTTGGAGCGGCTATGAATACAATGGCTGGCTGGCTTTATGCAATTAGTGGTGTTAGCTTCGCCTTACTATTCATAGCAGCAGTCTTACCACCGCGATCGCTCTTTCATTTAATAGTTAAGCGCCATCCAATCCCAGCAGTCACAGCTGGAGACGATTTAAAAGTTGAATTAGATATTATCAATCCGACAAAGAAAGCTGTAAACTTGCTGCAAGTTGTAGATGTGCTACCCTTCATTTTGGGAAAACCACAACAGCAACCCATAGAAACTATCTTGCCCCAAAATAGTTATCGTTCGGTGTATTATTATCCTACTGAACGTCGGGGTATTTATCGTTGGCAAACTGTTGAACTCGCTAGTGGTGCGCCTTTGGGGCTGTTTTGGTGTCGTCGCCAGCGCGAGTGTACTGCAAAGGCGATAGTCTATCCCACAGTCTTAAACCTTACCAGTTGTCCTCTGATTGATAGAATTGGGCAAGAAGATAGCCGTCAGGGTGATTCTCGTGGTGTACCTTTGCAGACAGCAAATGAAGGACTCGTGCGATCGCTACGTCCTTACCGCATAGGTGATCCGATGCGTCTAATTCACTGGCGTAGCAGCGCTCGTTACGGAGAATTACGGTTACGAGAGTTGGAAATAGTTACTGCTGGACAACAACTGGTGATTGCCCTAGATAGCAGTGGAAAATGGGAAGAGTCTAGTTTTGAAGAAGCAGTAATTGCCGCGGCTTCACTGTATTTTTACGCACAACGCCAGCAAATACAAGTACAACTGTGGACAGCATCTACAGGTTTAGTCAAAGGCGATCTCGTTGTTATGGAAACCTTAGCAGCAACTAATCCTGGTGAAGAAGCAACAAATCTCCCTCCCACAAGTGACCCGTTGATCTGGCTAACTCAAAACCCCTCTACTCTCTCTTTGCTTCCTAGTGGTAGCCGTTGGTTATTATGGCAAAGTTTGCAAACACCAACAGAACAAGTAGTAGTCAATCGAGATTACCCCGGTATAGTCGTACAACCAGAGCAATCACTACAACTCCAGTTACAACAGGCTGTGAATGGAGAGCATACTATACCGCTAAAGGTTTAAAGATCACATAAATCAAACTGTCTGCTTCAGCAGACTTGAGCTATGAAACTGCGATTTGATTTGCAGACAGGTTTTTTTGAACGGCTTTAAGAATAACCAGTGCAAGGAAGTACTATGATGGAAAGCAGATGCACCCTTTGGCCATTTTTGCGGAAAGAGGAAAACTAATGATTGGAGAAGGAATTATAGTACCGTTGCTCTATTTGGTTCTGGCCGGAGCTTATTTGTTAGTCATACCCGTGGCTGTACTGTTCTATCTGAATCAGCGCTGGTACGTAGCTAGCTCTCTGGAACGCGCATTTATGTATTTTCTGGTGTTCTTCTTCTTTCCGGGTTTGTTAGTTCTGTCACCGTTTGTAAATTTACGACCAAAACGGCGGCAAATTGAAGCGTAATTAAGTTGGTAGGTCATATACTTATGCGACGTCTTGACGCTCTAGGAATTGTTTTTGGTGTTTTTATTACAGGTGGCTTGGCATATCTAGTACTGCAATTGGCAGGTCTAGATAATTTAGAAGCAGGTATCTGGAGTCAAGTCTTGCTAGTAGGTGGGTTAATAGGCTGGCTGATGACTTATATTTTCCGGGCTGTTAACCACAAAATGACCTACCATCAACAGCGCGATCTATACGAACAGGCTTATTTGCAAAAGCGCTTAGACGAACTCTCGCCCGAAGAACTCGCAAAAATTCAAGCCGAGATAGAACAAGAAAAGGATTCTCAGGTGTAAAATTGTCATTTGTCATTTGTTGTTTGTCATTTGTCCTCAAGTTAATGACCAATGACTAATGACTAATGACCAATGACTAATGGCTAATAACCAATGACAGTAATTTCCGACTGCTTTGAAACCCTCAAACAAAATCGTAAGTGCGCCTTAATTCCATTTATTACTGCTGGCGATCCAGATTTAGAAACAACCGCAGCAGCTTTGCGAACTCTTGATCGCAGTGGCGCGGACATCATTGAGTTGGGTGTTCCCTACTCTGATCCTCTGGCGGACGGTCCAGTAATTCAAGCCGCAGCTACCCGTGCTTTAGAACGAGGAATCACTTTAGACCAAGTGCTAGAAATGGTGAAAGCAACTACTCCGAGTTTGCGATCGCCGATTATTCTCTTCGCTTACTACAATCCTATTCTCAACCGGGGTATAGAAAATTTTCTCCAACAAATTGCAAATGCTGGTGTAGCTGGTTTAGTCGTTCCAGATTTACCCTTAGAAGAAGCCGCTAATTTACTCGAACCAGCAGCAAAAATTGGCATTGATGTAATTTTACTTGTAGCTCCTACCAGTTCTGCTGAACGCATTGCAGCAATTGCCCACGCCTCCCAAGGATTTATATATTTAGTTAGTGTCACAGGTGTTACGGGAATGCGATCGCAAATGGAGTTGCGAGTATCAGATTTGCTCAAGCAAATTCGTAGTGTGACAGATAAACCCATTGGTGTTGGTTTTGGTATTTCCCAACCAGAACAAGCTCGACAAGTTAAAGACTGGGGTGCAGATGCAGCGATTGTTGGTAGTGCGTTTGTCAAAAGACTTAGCGAAGGTACATCCCAACAGGGATTAGATGAAATTGCCGCGTTTTGTCAAAGTCTGAAGCAGGCGATCGCTAGTTCATAAATTAACTTAGGGACAGATACAGAAATATTACTGAGAAGTTAGTTAAAAAAAAGTAATAAGTATATGGAGATACTAAAACGTCAGCCATAAACCAGTAAAACTCTCGCCCAGAGCAACTTTTATCTTCTACCTTCTTCTTTTTAGTTTTTTCTCCTGTCTCTATTTATCAGGTTTATCCCCTAAGCTTGGTAGACAATTTAACAAATATAGTCTTGAATATATAAAGCAGATACGGGGCATTAAAATATAGAATATTATGCGGTAGTTTAGTATCGGGTGTGTATAGTTCAGTAGAGTGTACATTTATATGAGTGTGAGAGTGTCTAGATTCCAAAAAACCGTAGTTACGTCGCTGTATAGGGGTCAAGGCGATGAGTGAAAGTATGGCATTTATCGGCGGCGTTGCTGTTGCTGGGTTAGCAGCTATCCTTTTGCTAAAAGGGACAGGAGCATCTCTGCAACAACCAAACATTGCAATTCCTCAAATATCAAATTTAGTACCGCAAACACAACCACCTTACTATCAACCCTACCCAGCACCCCCCCAAAGCCCACCCGTAACCCCCAATCCTGATCAGAGTGTCGCCGTCGAACGAGCAAAGATGGAAAGCGACATGCTCAAGCGGGAAAATGACCAACTCAAAATCCAGCTTCAGCAGCTTCAAGTTCAAGCCGCAAATGCTCAAAACGCTGCCGCTTATTATCAGCAGCAATTACAAAACCAAAATAATACGGCACAGTTGCAGCAGCAAGAACAATCTCAAAATCGCTGGTGGTCTTCACCCATAGTTTGGGCTGTGGGAGGTATGTCTCTCACCATTGGTGGTGGTATTGTTGTAGCTGGAGTATTATCTTTATTCTCTCCTAAACAACGTTCTACTCGTACTGTTCAGGTGATTCATCCCTACAACGGCCCTACACCACCCTTAGCCCCTGTACGTCGAGCTGAATTCCTACCACCCCGGACTGAAGCAAGACGAGTTGATGCACCAGAATATGACGACACCTATTAAGTTAGCCATCTAAAAGAATCAATTATAGTTCTGGTGGTTTGGATAAACTACAACTTCATCGGTGTGCATCGGTGTACATTGCTAAGTTCTGTTTGCAACTTCTAAATTATATCAAGTTCGGCTAATTGTTTATGATAAAAAGCTTAGTCATTGGATTTATTTAATTAATTTTTGCCATTACCGATTACTGACTTCGGTGAATAATACAACTGTTAAAGCGAAGATAATATAAGTATTGTTTTTGTGAATGACAATATTTATTGGTATAATCACACTCTAACTTAATAGTTATTCTATGGATAGGCTTTGAAATCGAGAAATGAAGTCTGTCAGAGATCAATTTGTGTTTGCTCACAAAATAATTATTATAGATATTTTTTTGTAAATATTTATTAGTAATTTTGGATTGTCAAAAAGCATAATTTTTTGTGGATCTATTTCTCTACTAAGAGAAATACATAGAAATATTTGTATATATAAGTGGACAGTTTCATAATCGTCTGCTTTAACTGAGTTGCGGCTAATTCAGTACTGAGCATTGTTATTATTATATTTTTTTACATTATTCTCAGATAAAAAAACTAATATATGCATTTATATAAAACATAAAAATGTAAATTAATACACCAAGCGTTAAATATAATTTATAGTATCAAGTCTATAATATTAGATTTAATATAGTTGAAAAATCAAGACACAGTAAGTATTTAATCAGTTGATGATAATCTGTGTTTAATATTGACTTCATGGAAAACAGTAGTATCTTATTTAACGTTTATTTACTTTTTTCAGGAAATATTCTGATACGCATAAGTTCCCTTTTGTAAAGATAAGAAAAAATACTGAATAAATTTTTATAACCCTGATTGCTTATAATTCATTTGTGGGTAATATTACTGAAGTGCGATTTTAAAAATTAAATTTAGCTTGGCTTATTGAGAACGGCGTTTTTGAGATTTTGCATCAGAAACGTATTAACTTAAGAGCCAGGTTAAACAACTGTCATTACTATGTGATCATCAATTAGGTTGATAGCGGAATTCCCTCATCATCTAACTTTATGATCTCTATAGTTTGGCAATACTTTAATTAAAGTTCTCCCTAGTTGTGACTCCCTAAGAGTTCAGTGCTCTAAAGACAAAACTTAAATAAGTTTGTGCTTTATTCAATAGAGCTAATTATTGTATTATTCCTTCGTTGCTAGCATATCTTCGCTGCAACGATAGTGCTGTAAGAGCTATGTTATTTAATCAGAGTAGGGTTATTCAGTGGTCTTACCTCATGACAATACAAGATTACATACTGTATTTGTCATGTTATTCAAACATCTGCATTATTTACAGTCACAAATCTGAGATAATTAGACTCCCATCACAAAAAAATAATCTTACTCAAGGGCGGTGAAATTGCGATTTTATCATCAAGTAAACAATTTAGTCTGTTGTCTTTCCATCTTACTCGCAAGATTGATTTTGCAAACCAACAACAGAAGAAGTTCCAAGCCACTAGCAAGCTTCTATAACTTTAAAATCATTTGTGGTTTAACTGAATTATTCTCCAACGCTGTTATATGTACCTATTTAACAGATGTAGTTGAGATTGTTTGAAAATCACAAAGATTACTGGTTTTTTAATTAAAAAACCCTAAATATTGGAAAAACTGCTGTTATTAATTAATGCCTTCCAATGACTTCTAAAATTTCATGGTTGAGGCATTGGAGCCTCTTTTGTCCTTTTTACATTTTTAGTATTTTTAGTTTCGGGATTTTTCCAGCTTTTTCTCAAACCAACGTCATCACAAATACTGCTCGTGGGAGTGCGGATAATCTTCCTGATAGTCCGACAGGAAGGGTCGTTAACTCCAATCAGGTGACTTTGAGTGCTAGTCAAGCAGCCTTAGAAATCATCAAAACAGCAGACAGAGCAGCTGCCGAACCGGGCGATACAGTCGTTTATACTCTGACAATTCGCAATACTGGTAACTCCCCAACCAACCAGATATCAATCACAGATAGATTACCCTTGGGAATGCGCTTTATTTCCAAGTCGCTCAAAGGTTCGATAGGAAATAGACCTATAAACTTGAGTGCAACCACTGGTTCGAGTCGGACAGTAACCATCAACTCCAACGAAGGACTCCAACCCAATCAAAGTTTGATAGTCAACTATGCTGCTGAGGTTACCCCAGATGCAATTCGGGGCGATGGTAGAAACACAGCCCAAGCTAGAGCAGGTAATCTTACCAGTAACCAAGCCAGTTATGTCTTACGAATTCGACCGGGTATCTTGTCTGATTGTGGCACCTTAATTGGACGTGTATTTGTCGATAAAAACTTTGATGGTGAACAGCAGCCGAACGAGCCGGGTGTACCGAATGCTGTGATTTATCTGGATGATGGCAACCGGATCATAACCGATGCCAATGGTTTATTCTCCTTAGCCAATGTCATTGCTGGTTATCGGACAGCAGCCCTAGACTTGACAAGCTTACCTGGCTATGCACTGGCACCAAATAAATACTTTATCGAAAGCAATAGCCAGTCTCGCTTGGTCAAACTAGCACCTAGTGGCATGGCAAGAGTCAATTTTGGGGTTACGCCTGCGTTCTCAGGGGGGAAACGATGAAGAAAATAAAAAAGCTTTACCAAAATCAAAATTCTTTCTTTTACCTTTTTGGTCTTTCCTTACTATTTGTTTCTCCCAACGCAGTTTTTGCCAGTGTGGTAAATGGAAAGCAGGGGAACACGGTGACACGGGGACACGGGGACACGGGGACAAGGGGACAAAGGGGACAAGGGAGACAAGGGGACACGGGGAAACAAATCTCCGCGTCTCCTATTCACCGCGTCACCGCGTCTTCAGAAGTATCCCCTCCTCTCCTGATTGCCCAGAATTCTCCATCTTCCGGTGATCCTAACTCGGTATTTCAACAAGACCCGACAATTGAATTTCAACAAAACCCTAACTCGCCAATCCAACAACAACCCACTTCGCCAACACCAGAAACAACACCACCACAAACTGATAATTCACCAATAACTACTCCTGCTACAATTCCAGGCAAATCAAAAGTCACACTGGAAATCACACCTGTAGGCGATCCGCGTGTGCAAGCCGATGGACGCTCCACAATTAAACTGCAAGGAAGAATTATTGATGAAAAAGGTGAGATTATCCGCAAAGATGCGATCGCAACCTTAACCACCAGCGCCGGGAAATTCGTTGGCGCCGACCAAGATAAAGACCAGGGCGGGTTTCAGGTGCTTGTCATTGATGGGGAATTCACAGCCACCTTACAATCAGATATCAAACCCCAACAAGTCAGGATTCGGGCTGCGATCGCCAACATCAAAAAACCATCGCTTAATGTTCCTAGAGAACTGGGTGATATCAAAAATCCCAGCTTTCCCCAACAGATAGATAATTCCTGGCTAGAGGAAATTGCCCAAGTACCCATAGAAGCCTACACCCAAGTTGAATTCAGTACTTATCTCCGCCCTTCTTTGGTAACAGGGGTACTGAATTTGCGGATTGGCGCAGGAGGAACAAACTATTGGGGAAGTTTGCAAGAATTTCTCAATCCCGACGAGATAGACAAAGGCACAACCGTAGATTTTTATGGGGCTGCCTTTGCTACAGGAAAAATTGGAGATTGGTTATTTACAGGTGCATTCAATAGCGATCGCGCTATCAACCAAGACTGTGAGGGTAACAATCGCCTGTTTGGTGGTACACAATTCTGCGAACAACCCTATCCGGTTTACGGCGATAGTTCCACCGCTACCCCTACCACCCCTTCGATTGACAGTTTCTACGCTCGTTTAGAACGTACTCCCTCGATTGTGGGAGCAGAACCAGATTACTTCATGTGGGGCGACTACACCACCAATGAATTTGCTCGCGCCTCCCAACTGTATACAGCGACCTCTCGCCAACTCCACGGTTTCAAAGCTAACTACAACCTGGGCAACCTGCAAATTACAGGCTTATACGCCAACAATATTGAAGGTTTCCAACGGGATACCATCGTTCCTGATGGTACTGGTGGCTACTATTTCCTTTCCAAGCGCCTGTTAGTTCCTGGCAGTGAAATTGTTTATCTAGAAGCAGAGGAAATTAACCGCCCTGGCACGGTGGTAGAACGCAAACAGATGGTGCGTGGTGCAGACTACGAGATTGATTATGATCGCGGCACTGTGCGGTTTAATCGTCCGGTTTTTGCCACAGAACTCAACCCCTTCGGTTCAACTTTAGTTAGACGCATTGTCGTTACCTATCAAAATGAAGGTGGCGAAGACTCCAACCTCCTGGGTGGACGACTGCAATATAACTTCTCCAACGATTTCACCAATAAAACTTTCGGTGCCGTTAGTTATCTCCGGGAAGACCAAGGCGACCAGGATTTTGAACTCTTCGGCGGAGATTTCTTAGTCTCTTTAGGAAATGCAGGCAAGATAGTCGGGGAATTTGCCCACTCCAATAACAATCTGATTACTGGAGAAGAAGCCAGTGGTAATGCTTACCGCCTAGAGGCTTTTGGAAACATCACAGAAAATATTTTCGGTCAAGCTTACTATCGCGCCGTCGAGCCGAATTTCTCTAACAACGCTACTTTTAGCTTTACACCTGGACAAACTCGCTACGGAGCATCTTTACTCACCAAACTGAGTGACCTGACTAACTTTAGACTTGCCTACGACGTCGAAGAGAACTACGGTACTGCACCCAGTTCCATTACTAGCTTCTTTGATTTATTCGACCCACAGCCACAAAACCGTCCTGGTGAACGAGTTAGTAACGAACTGAGAACCTTCCGAGCCGGAATTTTGCAAAAGCTGGGTAATAGTGATCTCAGCCTGGAATATGTCAACCGTTCTCGTGATGACCGTGTAGGTAATGACTTAGATGGTGATGCGAGTCAGATCGTATCTCGTTTGAAGTTTCCATTGACGGATACCTTGACGTTCCAAGCCCAGAACGAGCTAAATTTGGGTGATTCTGACCCCTTGTATCCCAACCGGACTACTTTAGGTTTGGACTGGAAAGCTGCTGAGGGAGTGACATTCCGACTGGCACACCAATTTTATGATGACAGCGAATTACTGCCAGGGAATTCTCTGACCACCTTAGACACGATTGTCGATCAAAAATTATCAGATGATACTTCCCTTCTGGGTCGTTATTCTGTACTCTCTGGCTTCGGTGGTTTGCAGGGACAAGGCGCTCTTGGCGTAGCTCACGGTTGGAAGGTTGCACCCGGATTAAAAGTCAACCTGGGTTATCAATACGTATTCAAGAATATCTTTAATGGTACAGCAGCCGGAGATAGATACCCGCAATATTACGCAGTGGGTCAAACCGCTTCGACTTTAGGACTGTTTTCTGGTTCCGTCTACAGCCTGGGGTTTGAATACACCGATAATCCTGATTTCAAAGCCCGCGCCGATTTTGAATATCGTGATGGTGATCAAGGCAATAACCTGGTAATTTCCGCCGCCGCCGCCGGAAAAATCTCTCCAGCTTTAACAGCCTTAGTTCGCTTCCAACAAGCAGGAGAAGCTAACGTCTACCTTCCTAGCACTGTCAATAGTATCGATACAAACGGGATCAGATTCCAAGAATTGGGAGACACAGCCAATCTCAAAATTGGTTTAGCATACCGCGACCCCACCAATGACAAATTCAACGGATTGCTGAAATACGAGTGGCGGCAAAACTTTGATTCGATTCCCGAAACTCAACTTACAGGTAGTACAGCCACTGGCCATATCTTTTCCGCAGAGGGTATTTATGCCCCTAATTGGCGCTGGGAGTTTTACGGTAAATATGCTTTCCGTAATGGCGTCACCTACTTCGACGATGAGAGATATGACGGTAGTACAAACTTGGCACAGTTGCGGGCAGCTTTTCGACTAGGTTATCGCAACGACTTAGCTGTTGAAGGAAGATGGATTGGACAAAACTCGAATAGCGGCACTGACTACGACGAATTTGGTTTTGCAGTGGAAACTGGATATTACCTCACTCCTGATTTGCGTTTGGGTCTTGGTTACAGCTTTGGTAGTGTGGATGACCGTGACTTTACCGGTTATCGTTCCGAAGGTGGTTTATATGTGAATATCAGCCTGAAGTTAAACGAACTTTTAGGCGGCTTTGGTTTACAAAAACCAGTACCTAAGCAAGAACAAGAGTCGGAAATTCCAACGGCGCAAACAGAACCTGGAAAACAGACATCCCAAAGTAAATTGATTCAGCGTTTGAAAGAAAGGCAGAAGGCAGAAGGGAGGAGGCAGAAGGCAGAAGGGTGAAATTTTGTCCTAATTCTTCATACTTCATTGTTTTCAGACGTGGTGCCATAGGAGTGAGTAATGTCCAAGTTGAAATTTAAAAGAAAGAAGGCAAAAGGAATAATTTACCTTTTACCTTTAACTGTGTACCTTTTACCTCCAGAAGTTGCTTTTGCTCAAACCCCCACTCTTGGTGTGCGAGTGGTGGTAAATAGCAATCAAGACGGGAGTCCTACGCCAGATAATGCTGTGACTTTGCGGGAAGCGATCGCGATCGTTAATGGTACGCTACCAACAGCAAAACTCAGTGAAGCCGAAAAAGCACAGGTGACACCAACCACAGGCGGTACTTCTCGAATTGAGTTTAATTTACCTGCTGGTGCAACTACGATCCAGTTACAAACACAACTGCCAGATTTAGCTACTCCCGGATTAGCGATCGATGGTTCAACTCAACCAGGATATGATCCAAAAGGTTCAGCAACGGCGGAAATTGCCATTCCTGTTCCAGTAGTAGCAATCACTCCCGCAGCCAATAAAGAGATTTTGCGCGGATTGACTGTGGTTGCTGATGGTGTGACGATTCGCGGCTTGAGCATTTATGGTTTTACGGGTAAACCAATCAAACAGATTTTGGGAAATTTGGCTTTTGACACTGATCCCAAGCCAGTAACTCTGACTACACCACCCGGGGATATTGTCATTGCTCACCCTTTCCCACCTCCAGACATCAGTCGTCAGAAACCGCCTAACAGTAGTTTTCCCTTCCGCGCCTCTGATGTGCCACCCAAAAATGTTGTGATTGAGAACAACTGGTTGGGATTAACAACTAATGAACAAATGCCAGAGCAAACCTCGGCATTTGGGGTTTATGTTTTTAACTCTCAAGGAGCAACAATCAGGCGTAACCGAATTTATTATCATGATGGCAGTGCTGTAATTACATCTGTACGTGGTGAAAATACGGTAGTGCAAGAAAATATTCTCGTTGCTAATGGTATTGCGGGGATGCCGGATGCATTGAGATTTGAGGGTTTGGTCAACCAGTCGCAAATTTTAGGCAATTTGATTTGTGGCAATGATGGGGCTGGTGTGTATTTATTCAAACCTCAAGGTAACGTAGCCATTCAAAATAACAAAATCACTTACAACGGTAGACGTTTGCGTCGGGCAGCAGTTTACCTGATGGGTAGTAATCACCAGGTAGTTGGTAATGAAATTGACTATCAAGCTGGTCCGGGAGTTGTGGTATCGGCTTTTCCCAGAAATGATGTTGGTGAGAGAAAACCAGGCGTCAAGAATATTATCCAAAATAATAAATTTGCGGCGTTAGAAGGTTTGAGCATTGACCTGAATACCCAGCAAAATTTGGATGCGAGAGACTTTCAGGTGGGAGATGGTCCCAACCCGCGCCGGGATTCTGGGAATCGTCGCCTGGAAACTGGGAATGGGGCGATTAATGCTCCCGAATTTAAACAAAGAGCATTTCCGCCTACAGGTAACAGCGTTACTTTGCAGGGTAAAGCAGATCGCGGTTCGCAAGTGACAATTTACCGTTTAGGTGATTATCAAAGGGGTTACGGCGCATTAAGTGAACCATTGGCAACCGTACCTGTAGATAAGAGTGGTAATTTTAGCACCACAGTCGAGAACTTACAAACAGGAGATGCAGTCAGTGCGATCGCCACCGATCCGCAATATGGGACATCGGAACCAGCTCTGGCGGCAATTATTGGCACTGATGGCACAAAACCGAATTTAAAGCCTAGTTCTCAACCAAACCAGCCTCCACAGTGTACTTCTCGACCAGTACCGCCACCACCACCAGAACCTCCAGCGCCACCGCCACCACCAGAACCTCCAGCACCCATCCGCATCAAAGCACCAAATAATGTTCACTTTGCCTTAGATAAATCCTTTATTAGTGCTGAAAGTGCTGCTGTCTTGGATCAGGTAGTAGCTGTATTGCAAAAATATCCTTTCATTGTGGTCGAATTACAAGGTCACACCGACCCTCGCGCCAGCAATGCGTATAACTTGGCACTGGGTAAACGTCGCGCTTTATCAGTGAGAAATTACCTACTGCGTAAGGGTATTAGTCCAGAACGGATGACCATTCGTTCTTTTGGTGAAACCCAACGCAAAACAGAAGGTAATACCCGCGTAGATTATGCACGCGATCGCCGTACAGAAATCATCTACAAAGACGTACGAGGTATCGAACTCATCGTAGAACCACAAGAACAAGACTTGCAAATAGAAGCTCCGAGGTAAGCATGAATCAGTTAACAGTTAACAGTTAACAGTGACCAGTTTAATTTGATAACTGATAACTGATAACTGATAACTGTCTTTTAGATGAAATATTTAGGAACTAAACGATGAAAGCTCTATTTAAACATTTAAATTTTTATCCTTGTGGGGGTACGCTGCTAGCAGCACTATTGGCTATTCCCCAAATTCCTCTACAAGGAAGTATTTCCAATCAAAAAGCTGTTGCACAACAAGCAAGTTGTCCCGCGGGTACTACACAAGCAACTCTCAATTGGGGAACAACCAATTTCCAAACGGCAAATTTTAATCAAACCTTCAACATAGGGGGCGTTAGTACTAATTTTCAGATGACGGAAAACCCAGCAGGATTTATCCGAGATCAACCACCTCAAGTTATTGGCCCGGTTCCCTACGGGGTTGTCCCTGGCCCCTATGGTGGCATTAATAGTCCATATTTGCGCTGGGGAATAGATGCTACACAAAATCGGGACGGTAATTCGACGCTCACTATCACTTTTGCCCAACCAGTGACTTTGCCTGTTCCCCTAACATTATTGGATGTAGATCGCGATCGCCAAGACGAACTTCCCTATCAGGATCAAGTTACAGTTACTGCATCCAACCAAGGTCAAAATGTACCAGTTACTCTAACTAACATTGGATCTGGTGCAGTTGCTCAAATAGTTAGCGCTAATGTGGCACGGGGAGCCGATCCGCGTGTGGGGCCAGGAAATTCACCTAATGATCAGAATTTAGGTAATGTTTTTGCGACATTTGCTCAACCTGTCACCCAAATTCGGATTGTCTACCAGAGTGGGCCTTTATCGTATGCCGAAAATCAACGACCTCAACAAGATGAAACTATAGGTCTTGCTGATCTAACTATCTGTGCGTCTTCGGGAACAGGTTCTATCGGTGATACTGTCTTTAATGATACCAACGGTAATGGTCAACAAGACCCAGGGGAACCAGGAGTTGGCAATGTCCCCCTCACTTTAACTCTGCCAGGTCCTGATGGACAGCTAGGTACTGCCGATGATACCACCCAGACAACAAATACTAATGCTAGTGGTAATTATTCTTTCACCAATTTGCCCGCAGGTCCTTACCGAGTAAGTGTTACTCCTCCTGCTAACTTCTCAGAAGTCACAACTACTGGTGGTAGGCAAGTTGACGTGACTCTGAATTCCGGTCAGTCACTAGATACTGTTGATTTTGGCTTGCGTCAACCACTAAACAGTATCGGTGATACTGTCTTTAATGATACCAACGGTAATGGTCAACAAGACCCAGGGGAACCAGGAGTTGGTAATGTTCCCCTCACTCTAACTCTGCCAGGTGCCGACGGACAGTTAGGTACTGCCGATGATACTACTCAGACAACAAATACCAACGCCAATGGTAATTATTCTTTCACCAATTTACCACCAGGCCCTTACCGAGTAAGTGTTACTCCTCCTTTTAATTTGCCAGATGTCACAACTGGTGGTGGTAGGCAAGTTGATGTGACACTGAATCCTGGTCAGTCTTTAGATACTGTTGATTTTGGCCTGCGCCGACCGCCTGGTGGTACAATTGGGGACTTTGTCTTCACAGATCGAAATGGCAACGGCAGTGTTGATAATGGTGATAGAGGAATTGCTAATGTGACTTTGACTCTACGAAATAGTAGTGGTCAAGTCGTGAGTACAACTCGTACTGATAACAATGGGAATTATTTGTTTACTGGTTTGCAGCCAGGTAATTATACTGTAGAGGTGACACAACCAAGTGATTTCACAGCCACAACCAGCACAACTTTAACGGCTAATATCACTGACGCCAACTCCGAAAATCTCAACATTGACTTTGGTTTCCGTCCTGGTCAAGCGGGAGCATCTGGAGAAACCAATTTGCGGATAGTCAAGCGCATCACCAATGCTTTGAGAAACGGTCAGCCCATCAATGGTGTCAGCTTCAACACTTTTATCAATGACCCCAATAATAATGATGACGACAGATTACAGCAAGCTGGGCGATCGCCTGTTGGTCAAATTAATCTTCAACCACCCTTAAGCAGTGGTGATCAAGTCGAGTACACGGTTTATTTTCTGGCAGATGGTACTCAGCAACTGCAAAATGCTAGATTCTGCGATCTCATTCCAGCAGGTACAAGCTATGTTTCTAACAGTCTCTCGGTAAATGGAATTAGCAACCAAGGACAGGTCTTATCACCTTTAGCACCACTACAAGACTTTGCCAATATTTGTGGTGGTAGCAACAATCAAGGCGCAGTCGTTGTCGGCCCAGCTAACATTCCCGGCGGACAGACTGGTCTAATTCGCTTCCGGGTAACGGTTGATTAGAGGGGAAAAGGGATCGGGGATCGGGGATCGGGAATTTGGGATTGGGGATTGGTTATTCTCTTTTGTCTCCCTGCTCCCTGCTCTCTTCTAAGAGCTTCCTTAGCTCCCTTGTCTCCCTATTCCCCGATCCCCAATCCCCAATCCCCAATTACGTTACAATCAACACTGGACAAGGAGACAAATTAATCACACGGTTTGTAACACTCTCATGAGCGCCTTCGTCAGTTAAACCAAGTCCTCGACAGCCCATGACGATTAGATTTGCTTCTATCTCATCAGCTACATCACAAATTACAAATGCGGGTTTACCCTGTCTTTCAATTGTTTCTGTTTGAATTCCTTGTTGGGAAAAGGCGATTTTCGCAGTCTCTAGCAGTTTGGCAACATTTTCTGGTGAGGACATAACAACATCCTCTTTTGGTGCATCTGTATCTGGTTCTTCCACCACGCTCAAAAGCACCAAACTACTGTTGTACTTTTGTACAACATCTATCACGACATTGATCGCTTCCTGAGTTTCCCGACTTTGATCAATTGGAAACAGAACTTTTTTGAACATTGCATTCACCTGTTGCTTGATAGAATTGACTGTCTGCTTCCTGCTTTTGTTAGAGCATGAGAGTGGCTATTTCTCCACATGTTTTGGTATTGTCACCGCAGACAATTAACAAGAAACTAATCACTTAACAATTCTTTGCACCACGTACTCCTGTACAATCACAGAATAGAGTCTACTAAATGTAAAACATAACAAAAAGGCAATCAGGAGGTTTGTGACGTGTCAAAGAAAACTTTAGCAAATTTATCTGCAACTGACTTGTCTGGAAAACGTGCGTTTGTACGGGTTGATTTTAACGTACCTGTAGATGATGCAGGTAACATCACAGATGATACTCGCATTCGCGCAGCTCTACCAACTATCCAAGATTTGGTGCAGAAGGGAGCTAAGGTGATTCTAGCAAGCCATTTCGGGCGTCCCAAGGGTGTAGATGAAAAATTACGTCTGACTCCGGTTGCTAAACGTCTTTCTGAGTTGTTGGGACAAGAAGTTGTTAAAACTGATGACTGCATCGGTGATGATGTTGCAGCCAAAGTCGGGGCTTTACAAAACGGACAAGTACTGTTACTGGAAAACGTTCGTTTTTACAAAGAAGAAGAAAAAAACGATCCCGAATTTGCGAAGAAATTAGCAGCTAACGCTGACTTATATGTTAACGACGCTTTTGGTACAGCACACCGCGCCCATGCTTCCACAGAAGGCGTGACTCAATTCTTGAGTCCTTCTGTGGCTGGATATTTGGTTGAAAAAGAATTGCAATATTTGCAAAGTGCCATTGAAAGTCCCCAACGTCCTTTAGCAGCAATCATTGGTGGTTCCAAGGTTTCTAGCAAAATTGGTGTAATTGAAACATTGCTAGAAAAATGCGACAAGCTAATCATCGGCGGTGGAATGATTTTCACTTTCTACAAAGCTCGTGGTTTGAGTGTTGGTAAGTCTTTGGTGGAAGAAGACAAGCTAGAGTTAGCCAAGTCTTTGGAAGCGAAAGCCAAAGAAAAAGGCGTTACCTTCTTGTTACCTACAGATGTAGTAGTAGCTGATAACTTTGCCCCTGATGCCAATTCTCAAACTGTTAGCATTGAAAACATCCCCGATGGTTGGATGGGCTTGGATATTGGCCCTGATTCTGTGAAATTATTCCAAGACGCTTTGGCCGATTGTAAGTCAGTAGTTTGGAACGGGCCGATGGGCGTATTTGAATTTGATAAATTCGCCGTTGGTACAGAAGCGATCGCACGGACTTTAGCTGACATCGGCAAAAACGGTGCAACCACCATTATCGGTGGTGGTGACTCTGTAGCCGCCGTCGAAAAAGTCGGTTTAGCCGATCAAATGAGCCATATTTCTACTGGTGGTGGCGCTAGCTTAGAGTTACTAGAAGGTAAAGTATTACCTGGAATTGCAGCACTTGATGAGGCGTAATTAGAGATAAGGGACAAGGGGGACAAGGAGGACAAGGGGGACAAGGAGGACACGGCGACACGGGGAGCTAATTTCAAATAAGAATCTCTCCGCGTCTTTGACTCACCGCGTCACCGCGTCTTCTCACAATCCCCTATCCCAAAAATTATGAAAACCAAATGGTTAGAATGGGCGCAAAAACTACAAGCGATCGCTCAAACTGGACTAGCTTTTTCGGAAAACCCGTATGACCTAGAACGGTTTCAAGCAATACAAGTGATCGCTGCGGAAATTTTCGCAACTCACACCAACGCTGAACTGAGTTATATCTTGGATCTGTTTGATCGTGATGTCGGATATGCGACTCCCAAAGTAGATGTGCGTGGTGCAGTATTTCGCGATGATTGTATATTAATGGTCAAAGAACGAGTTGATGGTGGTTGGACATTACCTGGTGGCTGGGCTGATATTGGTTTTTCACCCAGTGAAGTAGTCGTCAAAGAAATATTTGAAGAATCAGGATATCTGACTCGCGCTGTCAAACTCCTAGCAGCCTATGACAGAAACAGACAAGGACACTCACCCCATCCCCATTACATATATAAATTGTTTTTTCTGTGCGAACTTATTGGTGGTTCCCCCACACCCAGCATTGAGACAGAAGCAGTAGGATTTTTCCCGGAAAATGAAATTCCCGAATTATCTATTGGGCGTGTAACACCAGCACAAATCACCCGACTTTTTCAACATTATCGCAACCCAGATTTGCCAGTAGATTTTGATTAGTGTAAAAGGCTAGAAACTGTGGGTGGCTTCGGTGTAGGGGAACCCAACTTTTAAACTTTTTGCTTCTGATAACGTTCTTTAAACATTTTTTGCTGTTGTTTGTGATCCACAATTGGAGTCGGATAATCAACAGCCTGACGTTCTAAAGGCGTAATGTTGCCAGTAAGTAAATACTGTGTATCAAATGAGCGCAACTCTGGAACCCATTGCCGAATATATTCACCATCTGGATCGAATTTTTGTGCTTGGCTAGCGGGGTTAAAAATCCGTAAAGGCTTGGGGTCCATACCACTAGAAGCACTCCATTGCCAACCACCATTATTTGCAGATAAATCCCCATCAATCAGTTTCTGCATAAAATATTTTTCTCCTAACTGGGGATTAATGAGCAAATCTTTAGTCAAGAAACTGGCAACAATCATCCGACAACGGTTGTGCATCCAACCAACTTCATTTAGCTGACGCATGGCTGCATCAACTATCGGATAACCAGTTCTACCCTCACACCAAGCTTGAAAGTGTTCTTGGTTGGTTTCCCAAGGAAAATTCTTGAAGGCTTCGCGGTATGCACCTGCTGCTAATTCAGGAAAATTATACATGGCATGTTGGTAAAATTCCCGCCATCCTAATTCTTGTTGCCAAGTGCGGATATTAGTTTGAGTTTCTTCGCTGCGGCTATTTTCCAGAGCATTTTGTGTAGCTTCCCAGACAGTGCGAATACCAATCGTTCCAAATTTCAAAGCTGCACTCAACCGAGATGTACCGTCAATTGCTGGAAAATTTCGTTGTTCTTGATATTCGTTAATAGCGCGATCGCAAAATTCTTCTAACCTTTCTTGGGCTGCTTCTTCACCTGGGGTAATAACTAATTCTTCATCCCAAACAAATCCCAAATCTTTAGCTGAAGGTAATTCAATAACTCCAGCACTCTTGGCTATTTCTTTTTCTTTTTCTGTTAAACCCTCAGCATTTTCCAGAGTTGCTACTGGTTTCGCCTTTGGTTTGCTAACCCAATTCTTCCAGAAGGGAGTGTAAACAGTATAAGGTTGATTGGAACCAGTGCGGATATCATCTGGTGCGTGCAGAATCTGATCCCAGTTTTGATCGAGAAACTCGATTCCTTTTTCTTTGAGTGCAGATATTACAGTGCGATCGCGTTGTTGAGAGTAGGGTTCTACATCCCAATTCCAGAATACTGCTTTTGCACCTAATGTTGCCGCCAGTCCTGGAATTGCTTGTGTTGGGTGAGCGTGGAGTATCAATAACTGGCTACCAGCTTGAGCATATCGCTGTTGTAGGGCTTGCAAACAACCAATCATGTAAGTCACCCGCGCAGGTGCAACATCATCCCGTTGTAGAATATTCGGATCGAGGCAAAACACACCTACAACTTTTGCACTGCGTTGTCTTGCGGCGGCAAGTCCAGTATTATCAGAAATGCGTAAATCACGACGATGCCAAAACAGAATTAAGTCAGACATTCACTCATTTAAATAGTTCGCCTGTACTAGATTAGACCTAATAGTGCTAATTAGCATCAGTCTATTGGAAAATTCTACTGGGTTATGGGTGAAGCGATCGCATTTTGGGGAAAGTGAGAGCGATCGCACGTGTCGAGAAGGTGGGGCGATCGGTTTTTTTATGCATTCAATTCTCAATTTTGTCATTTTGAGAGTAGCTGGGCATAGACATCATCCTCAGCGTTATCCCAAACTGCATCCAGTTATCTAATTTATTCGCCATACTGGGATACTAGAGAAATGACTATAATTTGACTATACAAAATTGTAGTCAAAATTGCCTTTCCATTTCAAAAATTACTCAAAAATAAGCTTTTTCACTGGTCTACCAGTGAGATCATTTTTGCAAAAGAGGGTGAGTTACCCTCTTTTTTTGTGCCGATCACCTCTGGACATCCAGAAATTTGGTCTAGGTCAGAAGCAATCGACCCTCAATTATTGCAGGACAGGTCTTTTGTTGACTATTTTTTCTTGAGAACTGATCAATGTCCAATTCCCATTGGCATCCAGTACAAAATAATCAGTACGTTGAATGCAAGTATCCCCCATACAACTGGTAACTGTACACTGGTTTCCAACGCATTTGTCGTAGTCAATTCCATTTTTATTTACCACTGCATGTGCAGGAAACAATGAAACTGAAAATGATGTAGCTGTTAATACCGCCGTTAGCATTGATTTATTAAACATTTAACGCTTATGCTCCGTATAACTGTATTAATATTAGCGATGCTTTTTCAGTATATAGCAGTACCCCCAAGGGTAATATTTGCATTATCTGGAGTACTCGTCCTATATTCGACGATCACCTCGTTGTGGACATCATCATGCAACAAGTGAAACTTGCGATCGCACTTTTGTATTCACCAATTAAGCACGGAGCGATCGCATTTTGGGTAAAGTGAGAGCGATAGCCTTACAGAAAACCTCAAAAACAAGTGATCGCGCTGTAGAGAAGATGAGCGATCGCCTCACAGAAAACATCAAAAACCAAATGATCATACTGTAGGGAAGATGAGCGATCGCTATGATCTTGCCTTAAATGAATTTTTTGGTAAGATGCGATCACAGTTCAAAAGTATTGGAATACTGACGATGGTTTTGATAAGTTTCAAAATCATGTTTGTAGTATGCTCAATTTGTCTTAAAAATAGGCTTAATTAAATTTTGTCGCATACCATAGAAATGTAGAGACGTGCCATGGCACGTCTCTACAAAATTTTGTATGTCGATAATCTATATTTGTTCATTAATCACATCCATAAGTTGGCTGGATTATCTTTGTCATCTTCCCATTTGGCAGGGTTGTTGAGAATGTATTCTCGAATTCGGTCTAAAGAACCATCAGCACGAATAATATGGTCATAAAATCTTGATTGCCAGCCAAAATTTTCTTGCCCATTCTTTCTACACCAGCGGGTTACAGATGATTTATAGGCGTTAATAATAGCCTGTAATGAACCACGTTTTAAGGAGGCGAATATATTAGATTGGTCTATTGGCTGCGTTTGGGGTTGGTCTAGGACGCGCCATGGCCAGACGCGCCATGGCGCGTCTCTACATTATGTGGTTTGTCTATGACAACAATGCCATGTACATGATTTGGCATGATCACATAAACATCTATATACGTATACTCAAAATGATTAGGAATTTCTGCCCAATATAGTTGTGCTATTTGCCCAATTTCTGATAAATCTACTTTCCCATCACTTACATCACCAAAAAAACAAGTGCGATCGCGTGTGCATATAGTTACAAAATATAATCCATTTGCAGCATAATCTCGATTTGGTAATCGAATTGATTCAACTCGATATTTGTCTTTGAACTTGGGCTTCATAGGTTTATCGGCATAGAAAATTGTAGATACGGGCCAAAATAAATGTAGAGACGCGCCATGGCGCGTCTCTACATTGGTCGTTTCTACACTGTTATAACCTACTCAATCCCTTCAATCCGATCTTCAACTTCCTGGTACAACTCACGCAGTTTCTCTAAATTACTCTCGCTTGTCTCCCAATAACCACGTCCATTCACTTCCAGCAAAGTCGTTACAATCTTGCGGAAAGAATGGGGGTTCATGTTCATCAACCGCTTTTGCATCTCTTCATCTTGGATAAACGTGGTGTTCACATCCTCGTAAACCCAGTTATCAACAGCGCCAGCAGTCGCACTCCAACCCATTGTATTTACCAAGCGTTTGGAGAGTTCGCGCACACCTTCGTAACCGTGAGATAGCATTCCCTCGTACCATTTGGGATTTAATAATTTAGTACGAGCATCCAAACGCACGGTTTCTGATAATGTCCGAACTTGAGCGTTTGCAGTTGTCGTATCTGCAATGTAAGATGCTGGTGTTTTACCATCACCACGCAGACTTGCAACAACTTTGGTGGGATCAGAATCGAAGTAATGAGAAACGTCAGTTAAGCTAATTTCGGAAGAGTCGAGGTTTTGGAAAGTCATCTCCGCAGTTTTGAGAGTACTTTCAAAAATCTTTCGCGATTCATCCATCGTACCGGGATTATCAGCACTGAAGGCAAAAGATTTGCGGTTCAAGTACATTTCCTGCAATTCTGCTTCGCTTTCCCAAGTGCTGTTTTCTACAGCCAAGTTGATGTTGGACGAATAGGAACCAGAAGCGTTGGAGAAAACGCGAGTTGCTGCTTGACGCAGGTTTATTCCCATTTCCTGTGCTTGTTGCAAAGCATGTTTGCGGACGTAGTTCATTTCCAGAGGTTCATCTGCTTCCGCAGCCATTTTCACAGCTTGGTCTAGCAGGTTCATCTGGTTGATAAACAAGTCGCGGAATACGCCAGAACAGTTAATCACTACGTCAATTCTCGGACGTCCCAACTCTTGTAGAGGTATTAACTCTAACTTGTTGACTCGTCCCAAAGCATCGGGAACTGGACGCGCACCCACCATCCACATGATTTGTGCTAGTGATTCCCCGTATGTTTTGATGTTGTCGGTTCCCCAAAGCACAGAGGCAATTGTTTCGGGATAATTACCACCGTTTTCGGCTCTATGTCTTGCCAGTAGCCTATCGACAACAATTTTGGCTGATTGTACTGCCGCTTGTGTAGGGATAGATTGCGGGTCAAGTGCGTGTATATTTTTACCTGTGGGTAAGACATCCGGGTTGCGGATGGGATCGCCACCAGGCCCAGGTAAAACGTACTCACCTTCTAAACCTTGGAGTAATCCACCGAGTTCGTTGTCGGCGCAAACTTGCTGCAAACAGAATTCTAAATATTCAAACAGTGGTTTGAGTGCAGCGGTATCAACCTTGGTGTAACCTGCTTGATGCAGTGCTTCTACCCAAGGTTCTTTTTTGCCCATATTGAAGAAATTCAGCTTTGAAACAAAGGAAACTCTGCCTTCAGCGTCAGTTTGTTCTTGGACAAGGGCGGAAACTGCGGCGCGAGTTGCCATTGTGATGTCTTGCAGCAGTTGGACATCTTCTAAAATACCGCGATCGCTATTTTTATAAATTTCATCGATGTCGCGTCCTACACTATTGGCAATAATCCGGGGTAGACTTTGAATCTCTTCTTCTGGACGATCCAACCCAGCAATATTAACGAGAGTCGCAACTGCTTCTTCTGCACTCGGAGGTTTACCAATTACGTGCAAACCGCAAGGTAAAAGCCGCGATTCTATTTCCATTAATTTACGGTAGACCATGCCAACGATATTATCTCGGTCTTCAGCCGACATATCTTTAGCATCGGTTTCCGGCAAATTAATATCTTTGTCCAAGTTCACCATCCGGCACTTGTCCATAATGGTGTTGACAATGGGAATACCGCGTCCGGTGTCTTTTAAGGTTTGGTAAGAACCAATTAAATCACTGAGTTCTTTCAAACCTTTGTATAAACCAGCATTTTCGGCAGGTGGAGTTAGGTAAGAAATAGTTTCTGCATAGCCCCGACGTTTAGCAATTGTAGCTTCGCTGGGGTTGTTTGCTGCGTAATAATACAGATTCGGAATTGTGCCAATTAAATTATCGGGGTAACATTCACCAGACATACCCATTTGCTTACCTGGCATAAATTCCAAGGAACCGTGAGTACCAAAGTGCAACACAGCGTCAGCTTGCCAAACTCTTTCTAAGTAGGTGTAGTAAGCAGCAAAACCATGATGGGGACTCGCAGAACGGGAGAACAACAGCCGCATCGGATCGCCTTCGTAACCAAAGGTAGGCTGAACACCGATAAAGACATTGCCAAATTGTTTTCCGTAAATCAGCAGGTTTTGTCCATCGCTGTTAAGATGTCCTGGTGGTGGTCCCCAATTTTCTTCTAAACGTTGCGAATAAGGGGTGAGTGCTTCATATTCAGGTACAGACATCCGATAGGCAATGTTCAATTCTGGGCTGCTGTACTGGGCTTGAGCATCGTGGATGACTTCTTGCATCAAGGCTTGGGCATTTTCTGGCAAGTCTTGCACATCATAGCCATTGTTTTTCAGCGCTTTCATCACCTCGTAGATGGAACCAAACACATCCAAGTAAGCGGCGGTTCCCACATTACCTTTATCTGGGGGAAAGCTGAAAACGGTAATCGCAACTTTCTTGTTTAATTTGGGTTTACGACGCAGGTTTGCCCATTTAAAGGCGCGTTGGGCGACTGCTTCAATCCGATCTTGGAGAGCGATCGCTTTCCCTGTTGTCCCATCTCGTCCTGATAATATAATCGGTTCAATTGCTCCATCCAATTCTGGAATGGCAATTTGCAGCGCTACCTGAATCGGGTGTAAGCCTAAATCGCTATCTAACCACTCTTCGGTAGTTTGGAATACCAGTGGCAAAGCTACCATGTAAGGACGATTTAAGCGCTTGAGGGCTTCAATTGCCTTGGGATGATCTTGACGGGCTGGGCCGCCCACCAATGCAAAGCCTGTCAAAGATATTACACCATCAACTAAGGCTTTTTTGGTAGTTGGTTCGTAGAAGTAGGCATCTACTGGTTTAGAAAAGTCTAAACCACCAGCAAATACAGGAATTACCCGTGCGCCCATCGCTTCTAATTCCTGCACCATTGCCACGTAGTGAGCATCATCACCTGTAACTAAGTGAGTACGCTGCAAAACTAAGCCAATGCAGGGCGCTAAGGGATCTTTCAAATCTTTAGAAATATCCTTACGGCTGTTGTACCAGTTGAGATACTCTCTGACATCCTCAAACATTGTCATTGACAAGGGATGCCAAATACCCATATCTGGGTAAACAACCGGTGCTTCGTATTGTAGAGACGCGCTATTATGCGTATCTGAATTTTTCAATACATATTTATCAGCTAGCATCAGCAAGAAGTTTTCCAGGTTTTCTGGCGAACCTCCCAGCCAATACTGAAAGCTCAACATGAAATTTCTCGCATCCTGTGCTTTTTCCATCGGTAGGAACTTCAGCACTTGGGGCAGAGTCCTTAACAACTTGAGCATCGCATCTTCAAAGCCAGCGCCGGATTTTTCCTTGCGCTTGCGCATGAATTGCGAAATCGCACTCTTTGACTGTCCCAACTGTGACATTGAGAAGCTGCCCATTTTGTTTAGGCGCATCACTTCTGGCATAGATGGGAAAACGACAGCAACATCAAGGCGATCGCGATGTGGTTGTACTGCTGCTGCTACTTTCTGAGCTAAGTCTTCAATAAAAATTAATGAGGCGATAAATATATTGGCACTCTCGACGTCTTTTTTGAACTCCTCGTAGTTCTCTGGCGAACGGAGTTCTTCAATCAAGTAGCCGCTGATTTCAATCGCCACGTTAGGATGGTTTTTGTTAATGACCCTAACCGCTTGTGACAATGCACTCTGGTATTGGGACTCTAACACGACATAGACCACCTTAATTAAATGCCGCCCTCGCAGATCATCAGGCGCAATATGTCTAATGGTGGACTTGACGTGGGTGAACATGCTTCCTCGGCTCCTTTGATGCGTGTTCTCTACTCTATCGGCAATCTCAGTCTTTTTTTATCAGAAAAAGCTTACTGCATGGCGATTTTGTCGCCTTTCTGACACAAAAAGATATAAACAATGAAACATATTGTTACAGTTTTTGACTAATTTAAAAAGTATTTACTCATTTTTTGTAAATATTTTGTTACAAAATCAGGTGATTTATCATAATTTAGCTGTATACGTGTAACTCTAATAACCACTAAGTCTTTACAATTGACCGTTTAGCAATGCTTATTTGATGGTAAAGACCAAGCAAATGTCCTAATCGCAGTAAATCCAAAATCTCAAATCTCAAATCAAATGAATTTTGACATATTGATTCTTTCTAATGGCCCTGGTGAATTAACTACATGGGTACGTCCTTTAGTAAAGTCATTGCGGCAAAAATTAACATATGAGCGATCGCGCTTGAGAATTTCGGTCATTCTCTCGCCTTGTCCCAACGCTAGTGGTAAAGAAGCTAAAATCGCTCGTTCTTATCCAGAAGTAGACAGAGTACAGTCAGCAGAACATTTTTGGCAATTTTTGCTTTGGGGAAAAACTTATGAAAATTGGGATTGGAGAAATCACGGAGTAGTAGTTTTTCTGGGCGGGGATCAAATTTTTCCTGTTGTTATAGCTAAAAGACTTGGTTATCGCAGCGTTGTCTATGCAGAGTGGGAAGCACGTTGGCATAATTTGATTGATCGTTTTGGCGTGATGAAACCAGAAGTTGCAGCCAAAGCATCACCTAAGTACGCTCACAAATTTACAGTTGTGGGAGATTTGATGGCGGAAGTCCAGAAAGAGGACACGGGGACACCGGGACGCGGTGACACGGGGACAAAAAAATTCTCCGTGTCCCCGCGTCTTCCCATCTCCGCGTCTTCTTCCCTCTCCCCATCAATCGAATTAATTGGAATTTTACCTGGTTCCAAGCCGGCAAAATTAGCACAGGGAGTACCTTTGACGTTGGCGATCGCAGAACATGTTCAAGCCAAAAGGCCACAAACAAAGTTTTTCATTCCTGTAGCGCCAACTTTGGATTTACAGACTTTAGCGAGTTTTGCCAATCCTGAGAAAAACCCTTATACAGAAACTTTCGGCGGAATTTCAGCGCAATTAATTAACTCTGAATCTCCAGTTTTGAAAACCTCAAAAGGTTTAACTGTAGAATTGATCACTCATCACCCAGCCTACGACATATTATCCCAATGCCAGATTTGCTTAACTACCGTAGGGGCAAATACAGCCGAACTTGGTTCTTTAGCTGTACCAATGATTGTTTTACTACCCACTCAACAACTGGATGCTATGCGATCTTGGGATGGTTTGCCAGGAATTTTAGCAAATTTGCCGGGAGTGGGTACAAGTTTTGCCAAGTTAATTAACTGGATATTTTTGCAGCGTAAAGGTTTATTGGCATGGCCTAATATTTGGGCGAAATCAGAAGTAGTTCCAGAATTAGTTGGTAAACTTCAACCGCAAGAAGTGGCAGAAATGGTCTTAGACTTTTTGAATCACCCAGAAAAATTAGAAAAAATACGAGCAAAACTTCAAAGTACCAGAGGAGAAAGTGGTGCAGCCAATAAATTAGCAGAATTGGTTTATGAAGAGATGGAAAAATACCAAAAATTAGTAAATTGAAACACAAAGACACAAAGACACAAACAGTTGTGATTCATTGTGTCTCTATATTCTAGCTTTTCTCTGTTTCCTAATCTCCAGAAGACTCACCATCTCGCCGTCCCAATTCATATACACCGCAACCAATACAGGCTAATATTCCCATACTTATTGACCAACTGGAGCCTAAACTTAATTCCACACCCCAGTTACATAGAGCGCCAATGACAAGAAAAGGTATGATGCTAAACACTGAGGCGTAAAAGGCGTTTTGTGATTCTCTTGCCTGACGAGTTTTTTCAAATTCTGACTTACTAGTGTAGAGCGATCGCTCGGCAAAATTGAACCAACGATTAAGTTGCTCGATAATCCATCGACTGACTGGCGAAAAACCTAAATATAGCGCCAAAGACCACAAACTTGCTCCGGCAATAGCAACTGTATCTAAGTCAAAGCTAAAAGGAAACATTTCAGTCAGCATCGTGTGTGAAAGTCCTGCAAAGGTCTAAATTGTCAAGTGTAGCTTCCATTTAACATCATTTAACATAATTTACCTCTTAAGAAATTTTAATTGTAAACAAGGGAAGTGTGGGGAGTGTGGGGAGTGGGGGGAATTATTTAACAAGTCTCTTCCCAATCCCCGTTCGCGAAGCGTCTCCTCTGGAGAATCCCCAATCCCCGATCCCCAATTACAAATCAGGGGGCAAAATTACATTATCAATTGCATGAATAACGCCGTTACGACCTTTGATATCTGCTTGAACTACTTTGGCGTCGTTGACCATTACATCTTTAGGGTCATTAACCTTTACGCTAATAGGGCCACCTTCAACGCTTTTGACCTCGCCAGATTTCAAATCGCCGGATAATACCTGACCAGGTACTACATGGTAAGTCAAAATTTTCACCAATACTTCTTTATTCTCTGGCTTCAACAATTCTTGTAGTGCATCTTGTGGCAGTTTTGCAAAAGCAGCATCAGTAGGCGCAAAAACTGTGAATGGTCCTTGACCTTCAAGAATGTCTACTAAACCAGCTGCTTTTAAAGCCTTGGTTAACACTGTAAATTGTTTATTTGATTCTGTCAGTGCCAATAAACTCTGGTTTCCAGTACCTGCTGCTGGTGGTGGAGGTGGTGTGGTTTCTGTTCCTGGTGTCGAAGGTAGAGTTTGGGAGGGAGTGGGTACAATAGGTGTCTGTTGACTTGGCGTACTACGACGATTGTATGGAGGTTCGTTGAAAATACTAGGACTAGGATTTAGTGGTCCACTTCCACTGTTTTTCTGGGCTATAGTATTTTGATTTGCGGTATTGCCCTTTGTTTGTTTTACAGACTTATCGAGTGTATGGTTATAGTTTGCGAGAATATTCTGACCACGATTATAGGGTGCTTCTTGAAAAATACTAGGATTAGGATTTAATACCTCGTTTGCTCCTACAGGTAAACCAATGAGGAAACTAATACCTGTTACCCCTGCCACACCAGCCAACTTGCTCAAAAAATTGCTATAATTTACCATCATAAATTTTGTTTGGCTTTAATTTTACACATTACATAAAGACTTATAACATTTCGCTACACAAAAAATCTAACTATAGAAATAGGATTTTTTATCATTAAGTAGATGTGTGATTAGAGATGAATATTTTTGATTTGCTGTCACTCAATAATGAGCAAAATTTATTCAATAAAAATAAAATTGGATGCTGGGAATAGAGGAATATGAATCAACTAAGTAAAAACTAACTTTTGATTATTGACGAATGAGTAATCATTCCTTAATTATACAAAGCAAGCATATGACCTAAGTGTAATCGACCCAAAATCCAAAATTGTTTGACTAATAGCATAGAAATTTTAGGAAAATCTCAGTAAATTTAATTTTTGTAAAGTTAAAATTGTAAAGTAAAACAATGCACCAATTGCGGGTTTGGAAAAATGCTGGAATTATACCAATTTGAACTATCTCAATACTCAGAAAAAGTTCGTCTAATTCTCGATTATAAAGGGCTACAATATCGCAAAATTGAAGTTACACCCGGAATCGGACAAGTAGAACTTTTTCGCCTCACTGGTCAACGGCAAGTACCAGTTCTGAAGGATGGTTATAACTATATTGTTGATTCTACGGAAATAGCTAAGTATTTAGACATACGTTATCCAGAACGCCCGATTATACCTCAAGATGATAAACAACGTGGTTTATGCCTAATGATGGAAGAGTGGGCGGATGAATCAATTGGTATAAAAGGACGCAAAGCCCTTTTTTATGCCATCAGTCAAGATCAAAATTTCCGCAAAGCTTTACTACCGACTTCAGTTCCAGATGTTTTCAAAACTTTTGTTGGGGAAGTACCCAATGATTTACTTAAAGTTTTAGGTTTTGGAGTAGGTTACAGTCCAGAGATAGTCCAAAAAGCGATCGCGGACTTAAAGCAAGATTTAGAAGCATTATGTCTAATTTTGGCAGATAGTCCCTATTTATTGGGAGATCAACCCACTCTTGCTGACTTAGCAGTTGCTGGTTTGTCGATATTATTAAAATTTCCCGATGGTCCTTATTTGGATCTACCAGTTTCCTTAAGAGGCAAAGGAGTGCCTGGTTTAGCAGATAATTTAGCCTATGAACGATTCTTTGCTTGGCGCGATCGCCTTTATGCTGAATTTCGTAAACCACTAGTGGATTTTACAGCAAATACAGGTACAACTGCACCAACTTCGATTGAAATTGAGTAGTCATTTGTTATTTGTCATTGGTTTTTCACCACTAACTATTAAAGAGTAACCACCAACTACTAACAAATATCTACCAACCATCAACGATTTCAACATAAAATAAGGCACGTAAGTATGTAATTAAGGCGATGACTTTAGGACAGCCATTAGGTTCAGTTACTCAAGGTTCCCTAACAGGTGGATTAGAAGTACGATTGCATCCTGATATCTTGGTTGAAGATATGCGAGTCGGTAAATTTTTAGTGGTGCAAGGGATGCGATCGCGCTTTTTCTGTATGCTTACAGATGTAGCACTGGGAACTGCAAACCAAAGAATTATTGCCAATCCTCCTAGTTGGGAGGATACTTTTTTACGAGAAGTTTTAGCTGGAAGTGGTACTTACGGTACTATTAATCTCGCACCAATGTTGATGTTTACTCCACCTCTAGAAGTAGGAGAACTAGGAGAATTGGGAGATGGGGTAAATGGGACAAAACAAGCATCAACATCTCAAAAAATGAGTTCCTTGGCATCATTTCAACCGCAAACAAGCACAACAATGGAATTGATGCCAGTAAAAACTATTCCTAGCCATTTTAGCCAAGTTTATGATGCTTCGGTAGAAGATTTTCGTCGTGTCTTTGGTTGGGAAGATGATCCGCAAAGAAAAAATTTCTCCATCGGTAAACCACTAGATATGGATGTACCGGTGTGTCTAGATTTAAACCGTTTTGTGGAACGTAGTAATGGTGTTTTTGGCAAATCTGGAACAGGTAAATCTTTTTTAACCAGATTACTTTTAGCTGGGACAATTCGTAAAAATGCCGCAGTAAACTTAATATTTGATATGCATTCTGAATATGGCTGGGAAGCTGTTTCAGAAGGAAAACAATTTAGTACGGTTAAAGGTTTAAAGCAACTATTTCCTAACAAAGTAGAAGTATATACCCTCGATCCCGAATCTACAAAACGGCGTGGTGTTCCTCACGCGCAAGAACTTTACCTAAGTTACGATCAAATAGAAGTAGAAGATATTAAATTATGCTCTCGTGATTTAGGGCTTTCAGACGCTAGCATAGACAATGCTAATATTCTTTTTGCTGAGTTTGGTAAGTCTTGGATTCTGCAATTGTTGAGTATGACAAATGAAGAAATCAAGCTGCTGTGTGAAGAGAAGCGAGGACACCAAGGTTCAATTACCGCCTTACAGCGCAAACTTTTTCGCCTAGAAAATTTAAAATACATGCGTGCGGCTTGTCCACATAATTATATTAATCAAGTTTTGCGATCGCTAGAAGCAGGTAAAAACGTCGTCATTGAGTTTGGTTCGCAATCGGATATGCTTTCTTATATGTTGGTAACAAACATGATTACTCGCCGTATTCACCAACATTATGTCAGCAAAGCTGAAAAGTTTTTACAGACAAAAAATCCCAACGATAAACCAACCCAGCTGATGATTACTATCGAAGAAGCCCACCGCTTTTTAGATCCTGCCATAGTCCAGAGTACTATTTTTGGGACAATCGCTCGCGAAATGCGGAAGTATTTCGTCACGCTGTTGGTAGTAGATCAGCGTCCATCCGGGATTGATAATGAAGTCATGTCCCAGATTGGAACTCGCGTCACCGCTTTGCTAAACGATGAAAAAGATATCGACGCGATTTTTACAGGTGTAGCTGGTGCTGGTGCTTTAAAATCGGTTTTGGCAAAGTTAGATTCTAAGCAACAAGCTTTGATTTTAGGTCATGCTGTACCTATGCCAGTAGTGGTACGTACTCGTCCTTACGATTCCGTTTTCTATGCAGAAATTGGCGATACTGCTTGGGAAGAAAGATCAGATGAGGAGGTTTTTGCTGCTGCGGAATTGGCGAAGGCTGATTTGGGATTTTAATATGTTCAATGGGATTTCCAAAAACTAAAATTCCTAGTAGACAAGAATAATTATTATTCTGATGCGGTGTCTCTTCGTTTTATCGTTTTTGGGTAATAATTTTTTGTAAATTCCTACAAGACTGGGATTTTTTGACTATGGTGGATATCATAATCATTATTTTATCTTGTAAAGAACAAGTAATGATACATAAAAAATATTTGAAGATTAAGTAAAAAATCAAACAAGATTTATTTTCTCTGATATAAATAACAATGTTTAGACTTATCTGAGTAATTTTGGCAATCTTATTTACTGTAGCAGGTTGGGTTTTTACTTGCTTTTTAATTCTTTCGCTCAAACATCAAGGTTGGATGGAATAAATTTTACCTGAAAAAATAATGAATTTAGGGAGCAATCATCATCGTGCTTAGTCATATTTTTTTTATTTTTTTGATTTTAGTTACAGTTGCTTTAAATACTGTAGCTCAAACATTGTTGAAATTAGGCTCAGGTCAAAATCTCTTGAATATCTATTTACTTGGAGGAATCTGTCTCTACTTTTTAAGTACAATTGTTTATATAAAAGTTTTAGGACAATTTAATTTATCTCTTGCTTATCCTGTAGTCATCGGTTTAACTTTGGTGGCTACAACCATAGCCGGTTCTATTATTCTTCAAGAAAAAGTATCGCCTACTCAGTGGATTGGAGTTGGTTTACTCATGAGTGGAATTTGGGCGATCGCTTTAGGAAAAATTATGTAAAGTGACAGAAATAGCGAAAACAATATATGAGAAAATTAATCGCTGGGTGGTCTATTTTTTACTCAAACAACTTAATTTATTTAAATTTATTTGTTTTTTGCTTTGCTTTGTTTGCTTTAACTAATAGTGGTTTTGATTCCTCAGAAGGAGTATTTCATTACCACGTCGCAGTGCAAATTATTAAGCATGGTCAGTTAGGATTTGATACTGTACAAGATGGTGTGTTTCAAGTAGCGCCTAATGGTAGAAGTTATGCAGGACATGAAATTGGTAATACACTTTTTCTCCTGCCAACTGCACTTTTTAACGTTATTTTAGAAAATATTTTATCCCGATTTATTAGTCAAGAAACTATAGAAAAAATTCAGCAATTTATCTTGTCATTTCAAGCAGGAGTTTATGTATCACTTACTGCTACTATTTTTTTTGCAATTTTAAGAATCGGATTTTCTCAAGCGACAATACATAGTTTTATTGCAACCCTTTGTTTAACTTTAACTACCTATTTATGGACTTATTCTAGAAATCTATTTGATGGTGTACTTTGTACTACCTTATTTACTTTTGCTTTCTTTTTGATTTTAAGATATCGTCAGACAAATAATTTCAAGTTCTTATTCGGTTGTTTTTTCTGCTTGGGGCTAGCATTTATTACTAGAATCAGTATGATTCTAGCGATTATAATATCATTTATCTATTTATTTAGCATTTATCGCTCCTCTTTAAAAACTCGTTTTCAAGAAATATCATTAGCACTTTTCACACTTCTACCTTTTTTCATCTGGCAATCTTGGTATAATTATTTAAGAACAGGAATTTTCTATAAATCTCCTGTACAAACAGCTGTTTATGCTGAAAGTAATGCCTTAAACGGTAATCTTTTTATAGGAATGACTGGTTTACTTTTCAGTCCAGGCAAAAGCATATTTATTTATGCTCCTTTACTAATTTTGTCTGTAATTTTATTCAAAAAGTTTTACAAAGAACATAAAAAAGAAGCAATATACATCGCAGCAATTACTGTACTCTGGTTGTTACTTCATGCTAAGTTGAGAAACTGGTATGGTGCAGCCGGATGGGGACCCCGTCACTTGCTTACTATTGTGCCGATCGCTTTTCTACCTTTTGCTGTCAATCTAGAATTTATTTGGCAAAAAATAGTCTTGAGAATAATCACAATTTTGCTAGCAAGTTTTGGGTTTATTCTTTCTTTATCATCGATAATTTCCAACTGGCATTTTCGCATGATGTACGCCCTGCAACGTGGTATTGCAACTCTAGATATTAATAATAATTTTATTTGGAATTTTTCGCAGAGTCAGCCAATAGATATGATCAGTGGCGCATACGGCAATATTGTACGGTTATTAACTCATGCACCAATCATAACTATTAAAGATACATACTCAGAAGCAAATGAGTATGCAAGCAGCACGATAAATATATGGTCTAATTCTTTTTTGTATGCAGGTGTTCCCTGGTATTTAGTGTTACTTTTAGTCAGTCCTTTGTTGATTTTGATGTATGTCTCAGCACAAAATATTGTTCGTTATCAAGTAAAGAATTAAAACTTTGTAAAAGTTTGTAGTGCGGACTTTAGTCCTCTTTCAGCACCAAAACAAAACTTAACGAAATTCAGCAGCATAAGTGGCACAGCTAGAGTGAAAATATATTTGGAAAAACTGATGATTTAAGTATCTTAGCTGCATTGCTACTACTTATGTCATCCCCACTTGAACGCCCACTCAAAATAGAAGTCAGGTTGCCATCTTACCATCCGCAGTTATTACAGGGACTTGATACCTGGCTGCATTTGGGCTTGATATCTGATGCCCAAGTTAGGCAACTATGTCGAGAGTATCTTGTTTGCAACTTAGTATTAGAACCTCGGATTCAACTTGAACCAGAGAAAGCAACTGTTACATCTGAGTCCATACAACTATCTGTAAATGCGATCGCACCAGAACCAGCCAAACCGAATTTAGCAACAGAAATTTTGCAGTCACTTTTATCAGAATTAAGTGTGCGTTGGCTGCTATTTTTGGGAGTATTTCTGGTAGTGCTGTCTTCAGGAGTCCTAGCAGCTAGTCAGTGGGAAAGATTTCCCGCAGCTGGACAGTATGGAGTTTTGTTTGCTTATACCCTGAGTTTTGGGGGAATGAGTTTTTGGACAGCCAAGCAAAGTAACTTAAGACTAACAGCGCAGACATTGTTAATTGTCACGCTTTTGTTAGTACCGATAAATTTTTGGGCAATGGATCGCTTTGGGTTATGGCAAAATCCTGTAAATTGGATTGTAGTGGCGATCGCTGCTATTTGTCTAACTGCAATTACTATTTTAATTGGACAAAGTCGGTTATTTGCTGTCAATTTAGCCAATCAGAAATTATTTCTAGTCAATATTCTCGGACTGAGTTATCTGCACTGGGGTTGGAATTTACCCGAATTTGCTCTAATAGCCCTTTATTTGGCAGTAGTAGGAACGACTTTAATTACAGTCTATCAAACTCGTTCACTGTCACGACAAACAGATAGAGAAACTGGTAATGGTATTAGTTTATCTGCCTCTGTTGTAGTTTATGCTTTGCTAGTTTTATTAATTAGGGGAATTTTCATTCACCACCTAGATGTTACCCAGTTGGGATTAGCTGTTGGTATTTGCGGGTGGCTGGTGACTTGGTTAGCATTATCAACAAATGTAGAGACGTACCATGGTACGTCTCTACAAGTACCTTGGCAACTACTAGGTGGTATCTTATTATTTCTCGGTTGGCTATTTTCAGTAGCATATCATCCTGGACAAGCAATAGCAGTAAGTAGTTTGGCTTTGTGGTTTTTCGCCCGTCGTTTGCAACAATATAACCACCAGCGTGATTTTGTAGCTATTTTTTTAATAGGTTTAGAGACAATTTGGTTAGGTTGGCGATTAGTACCTGAAACTTTACAGGAAAGGGCGATCGCCACTGCAACTCAACTTACTAATTCTCAAGGTGAAGCTTGGGCTTTACTAAGTATCGCTTTGTTTCCTTACGTGATTTTGATGGTGGTGTTGACAGACAAACTGTACCGTATTCGCAGAAGAGAAATAGCTAAGTTTGGTGAACAGTTAACATTTGGTTTTGGTTGTGCATTAACCGTAATTGCTTTAGTTAACCCAGCATTGCGATCGCTAAATTTACTTCTATCCACAATTACTTTAGCAATTGTCACCCAACGCCGTACAGGAGAAGACACGGAGACGCGGAGAGTGCGAGAAGCGGAGAATGTCCCCACCTTAGTCATATATCTCACTCATATTACCGGAGTGTTGACGCTGTGTTCGCTCATTGATTGGGTATTCCCAAATCTGAATAATGAAATTTGGGCAACGATTTTGTTAATCATAATGGTAGCCGAGTGGCTATTTAGTCTTGGTTATGGTTGGTGGCAACGTAGTGCTTGGTATATTGGTTTAGGACTAGCTGCAATTAGTTTTTACCTACTTTGGGTGAATGCTGAATCTGTCTGGATAAACTATGCTGTTAGTAATGCCAATTGGGGATTGATTTGGTTAATTACTCCCCTCACTCTCACAGGTGTGGCTAGTCGTAGCAGTGGAGAAAAGCGAGATTTCACCACTGTCTTGAGTGTCATCGGATTAGGAATTACCCAGTTACTAACTTTACCTGTACCTACAGCCAGATTAATCAGTTTGGCTATAGCTGGGGCTTTAATGTTTGTCAATACTAGTTTCGTAAAACACAATAGATTTGCGGTAATTACAGTTGGTTTTGTTTTAAGTGCGATCGCCACCTTGCTGTGGGAAGTAGCAAAATTGTCAGCACAGGGCTGGTTTATAGTTGGGGCAATCACTATTCTGGGATTATGGCTAACTCGCACAACTCTGCAAAATAGAAGTCATGAATTAGCAAGCATATATATAGTTGCCACAGACAGGTGGGCGATCGCCTTAACTAGTGTAGAGTTATTAAGTTTGACGCTGCACTCTGTCTGGGTTTACCAGGATGTTGCAACTCCCGGATTTTTATATGTTGCTGCTAATGTCATGATTTTGGCAGCCATAATTTATCGTAGTTGGCGACAACCAACAAACTTTGCTTTTTATGGCATCGGTTGGTGTTTAGAATTATTAATTGCTGAATTGCTCGCTTTTGGCGATCGCTCTATGATTCAAATTGCGATCGCTAATATCGCCTTGGGTTTATTCTCTCAACTATTTGGCGAATGGTGGCAACGCCGACACAGTTTAGAAAGATTACCCAGCAGCTTTCATATTCTCCCATTAATCTATGCAGGCTTCAGTTTACTGCTGCGCTTGGACACCTTCACAAACTGGACAGGTTTAGCATCTTTGGGTGTAGCTGTAATTGTAATTGGAGTCGGGCGACGTCGGCAAGAATTTAAACCCCTAGTTTACTTGGGAATTCTAGGCATATCAGTTTCTGCTTATGAACTGTTGTTCTATCAAATGCTGCAAGCTTCAGGGGGTGCATGGGGCGATGGTTTAATTGCCATGTCAGCTTTAGGTACAACCATAATGTATACCTATCGTCTATTGTCCCCTTGGCTGGTCAACTATTTACGATTGACACCACAAGAATTAAAAATAATTGCTCATCTGCACTGGGCTTGGAGTAGTCTTTTATTAATAACTGCGATCGCTGAACCCATTCAAGTCAACCGCATCTTAGGTTTAGGAACAGGAATATTTTTGATTCGTTATGCGATTTTTCAAGGAAGATTTCCGCGACAGAGGGAAGACGCGGAGAGAGGAAGACGCGGTGACGCCGAGAATTCTTCTATCTCCGTGTCCCCGCGTCCCCGTGTCCCCGCGTCAATAGTGACACCTGATGAAATCTGGGTTTACCTTGGCTTATTAGAAGTAGCTGCGATGAGGGTCTTTTGGCGAGAAACAGCTGTGGGAGAATGGTTTGCTGGGCCCTTAGTACCTTGGAATGCTGCGATCGCCTGTATCGTTGCCTATTTCCTCTACATCTTACCTTGGGAAAACTGGGGTTGGTCAAAAAGACCTTGGCAAAGAGCCGCCTACATCATACCACTAATACTTTTATGGGAAACAAGGCAGACAATTCATCCCATCGCTTTGCTCTTAACAGCTGGATTTTATGCTTTCCTCGGCATAATTAGCCATCAATTTCGTGTTACTTACATCAGTGTGGCATTGATTGATTGGGCTATTTTCCGTTGGTTTGCTGCATTGGGCTTGAATGATAGTTTATGGTATGTCACAGTCATTGGTTTATCACTACTATATATTGCCCAATTCGACCCACAACTGAGACAACCAGACATGAAAACCAGTCGTCACTACTGGCGACTTTTGAGTAGCGGCTTAATTTGCGGATGGGCAATTTTATTTCATCAAGATACAGCCCTCATACCAGGAATTTTCAGTCTCATCGCGATTTTTGCAGGTTTAGGTTTGCGAGTGCGGGCTTTTCTCTATATTGGTACAGCCACCTTTTTAATTACTGGTTTTTATCAACTAGTACTTTTTAGCTTGCGTTACTCATTTTTTAAATGGATTATTGGCTTAGTCGCAGGTATCATTTTAATTTCCATCGCCGCCAACTTTGAAACCCATCGCGCCCAATTAAATTCCCTACTTCGCAGTACTGGCGATAAATTTCAAGATTGGGAGTAGCCAACAAAAAACGATTTATCACAAACGCGATTCAATTTATAGAGAATATCATCTGCTAATACCATTTCACGAATTCCTAGCGAAAAAACTCGGAAAAACTCTGCGCCCCTCTGCGCTGACTCCGCGTCCCTCTGCGTTTAAAAAAGCTACGAATTAATGCAATCTGCATCTATACTGTGGTTGAATTTACCATATCCCCATCATACTCATGCTTAAAGTCCTTCCCAAACAAACCACATCCATGTATACCCGCGATGGAGTCCGTCTGGATGCTGACATTTATCGCCCGGATGCTGAAGGGACATTTCCTGTATTACTGATGCGCCAACCCTATGGTAGAGCGATCGCATCCACTGTTGTCTATGCTCATCCGACTTGGTACGCTGCTCAAGGTTACATTGTCGTGATTCAAGATGTCCGGGGACGTGGGACATCAGCAGGTGAATTCAAATTATTTGCTCACGAAATTGCTGATGGTGAAGATGCGGTAAATTGGGCTGCAAATTTACCTGGTAGTAATGGTGCAGTCGGGATGTATGGTTTCTCTTACCAAGGGATGACTCAACTATACGCTGCTGCTGCAAAACCAGCTGCCCTCAAAGCTATCTGTCCGGCAATGATAGGTTATGATTTATACACAGATTGGGCTTATGAAGGTGGTGCATTTTGTTTACACACAAATCTGGCTTGGGCAATCCAATTAGCAACAGAAACCGCCCGTTTGCGAGGAGATAAACAAGCTTACCAAACTTTATTGAGTGCATCTCGAAATTTACCTCTGTACGACCCACTTCCTACCCACCCAGAAGTTTTGAAAAATCTTGCCCCTGATTCTTTTTATCACGAGTGGGTAGAACATTCCCAACCTGACGCTTACTGGGAAAATCTTTCGCCCAAAACCCACCTAAAAAATGTTGATTTGCCCATGTTTCATATCGGCGGATGGTTCGACACGTATTTACGTGGCACTTTGAATTTATATAAAGAGATGGCAGCGCGGAGTCAGTACCGCCAACAGCTTTTAGTAGGACCGTGGACGCATTTGCCTTGGAGTCGCAAAGTTGGGGAAGTAGACTTTGGTATTAATGCTATTAGTCCTGTAGACAGAATGCAGATATGCTGGTTTGACCAGTTTCTTAAAGGTTTGGACACTGGTTTAAATGACCAGCTACCTGTGTGGATGTTTGAGATGGGCAGTAATACTTGGCAGGGTTTTCCCAGTCTTCCAGAATTTGATCATAAAACTTACTTTTTGTCAAGCTACGGAATTGCCAATATTCGGGAGGATGAAGGTATTCTCAGCACAACTTGTCCCGAATCTGGCGTAGATGACATTTTAGTTCATGACCCCTGGCGACCAGTCCCTACTTTGGGTGGTCATGCGGCTATACCTGCGGGTATTTTTGAGCGATCGCAGATTGATTCTCGCTCAGATGTTTTAACTTACACCAGTGAACCACTTGATTTCGACTTGCATTTAGCAGGCGATGTGGTCGTGGCTATTTCCTGTAGTGCAGATAAACCTAGCTTTGATTTATCTGCGGTACTATCAGAAATTTATCCAGATGGAAAAGTATATAACCTTACACAAGGTTATTTGCGTTGTCAAGATGGCATGAATCGCATCACCAGAAAAATTCAATTGCAAACTATCTGTGCGCGAATTACTAGAGGTAATGCCTTACGATTAAGCTTAAGTGCAGCTTGTTTTCCAGCCTATGCAATTAATCCCGGCAATAATTCGATCATGGGTATGGAAGCAGAAATTATTACCTTAACAATTAGTTCAGGCGGTGATTCCCTTTCCCAAGTATTATTACCTGTAGTCGCTGTATCTTAATTAATAATTATAACTATAGAACTCCTATCTGATTTTTGTTGGCGTAGCCTGCGCTCTGCGCTTAAAAACTCAGCATAGGTTTATGTGGAGTGCAATCTAACAAAACCGAGGATGCAATGAAATCTTCTTACCTAATATCACCTATTCAAAGAATGTCACGGTTTGGTTTAATAACGATCATTGCTAGTAGTAGCGTAATTCTAGCTATGGGGACAATTGTTGCACAGGCAAAACTAACAAACCAATCGAAAGTAGTCATCAATGGTATTGGAGACGTGCGAGTGGGAATGACTGTTAAGCAAGCTTCACAAGCCGCTAATACACGAATAACTTCCCTAAACGGTTCTACAATCAACAACAAAGGCTGCTTTTATGTCAAGCCAGAAGGTGAACCAAAAGGAGTTACATTTATGCTGACAGATGGGCGCATAGCCAGAGTAGATGTTTCTAAAAATAGTAACATCACTACAAACACAGGAGCCAAGATTGGGGACAGTGAATCTCGAATCAAGTCTTTGTATCCAGGACAAATAAAAGTAGAAGCACATAAATATATATCAGGTGGGCATTACCTGATATTTGTGCCTAAAAATAAAGCTGATAGTAACTATCGTCTCATATTCGAGACAGATGGCAAAAAAGTCACTGAAATTAGATCTGGTAAGCTTCCTGAAGTCGAATATGTAGAACGGTGTGGTTGATTCGTTAAACAAAACATACCTAATTGAGAAAGTCAGGATTCAAAATTATAGAACACTTCTGACTCCTGACTTCAATTCCCCAAAATCAATCCTCATCCCGTCCATGTACTTGAGATGGTGGGGTGGTTGCCTCAACGGCAGTAAATGGTTCTAAAATCTTGTAAGTGTGAGATGCTCCTTTTGCCACTACCCAGGAACTTCCTGTTTCTAGCAAAACAGTTTGACCTTCGATATGTAATTCAGCACGACCTTTAATTACATAACCCACGGTTTCATACTCCCGTGTTGTAGGTGGTTTTGCTTCTCCAGGTTGTTCATTTTCCCAAAGACGCATGGAAATTGATTTACCAGATGCGAGGTATTTTTCACCATGTTCTCCTTTGGGAGAATAGGCAGAATCTACTTTTTGAACGCTTGTGTCAGGCATACTTTTATAGTTTTCTCCTTCTATTCTGTTTTTTTACTCCCTTGCTTTCTTGTCCTGTTGGAAGGTTGTCTCATGGTTTGAGGACTACTTTAATACAGTTGTCTTTTTTGTGCTTGAAAATCTCGTAGGCGTAGGGTGCTTTTTCTAAGGGTAGTTTGTGGGTAATTATGAATGATGGATCAATTTTGCCTTCTTGGATGAGTTCAAGTAAGGGCTGCAAGTATTTATGGACGTGCGTTTGTCCCATACGGAAGGTTAAGCCTTTGTTGAAAGCTGCACCCATCGGTATTTTGTCAAGAAAACCACCGTATACACCGGGAATCGAAACATTACCGCCTTTACGACAAGCAACTAAAACTTGTCTAAGTGCAGTTGGTCTGTCTGTTTCGAGGCGTACTGCTTGCTTGACTTTATCGTATACACCCATCGCATCCATACTATGAGCTTCCATCCCTACTGCATCGATGACTGCATCAGGACCACGACCACCAGTCATTTCTTTGAGGACTTCACCTGGGTCTGCATCTTCGTAATTAATAGTTTCCGCACCACCGTAACTTTCAGCTAAACGTAAACGTTCGGGAATACGGTCTATGGCGATGACACGTTCTGCTCCCAAAATAAAAGCACTCTTAATGGCAAACTGTCCGACAGGCCCGCAACCCCAAACTGCAACGATATCTCCTGGTTGGATACGACAGTTTTCTGCTGCCATATAACCTGTGGGAAAAATATCAGTCAAAAATAATACCTGATCATCTGTTAAGCCAGCGGGAATTTTGAACAAACCCACATCCGCAAACGGTACACGGGCATATTCAGCCTGGCCACCTGCATAACCACCGAGCATGTGAGAGTAGCCAAATAGACCAGCAGGCGAGTGACCCATTAGCTTTTCTGCAATCCAAGCATTGGGGTTGGAGTTGTCGCATAACGACCATAAATCCCGATTGCAGAAAAAGCAGTTACCGCAGGAAATAGTAAAGGGAACAACAACGCGATCGCCTGCTTTAATATTCTTTACTCCACTGCCAACTTCAACGACTTCCCCCATAAATTCATGGCCCAGAATATCCCCTTTTTCCATTGTGGGGATGAAACCGTCGTAAAGATGGAGGTCAGAACCACAAATTGCCGTTGAGGTAATTTTGACAATAGCATCACGAGGATTAAGAATTTTTGGATCTGGCACTGTATCGACTCGGACATCATTAGCACCATGCCAGCAAACTGCTTTCATTATTATAAATCCTTAGTTATTGGTCATTAGTTATTAGCCATTTGTACAGACACAACAGATACAAATGACTAATTACAAAGAACAAATTATTTTGTGAAATTATCTAGCTTGATAGTAGCCTTCTCTACTTTTAGTAATTGGTTCAACTAAATTTTCTGTTTTCTCTTTAGTTGATTTCAAGAAATCTTTTGTGCTTTGGGGTACTTGCTCATCAAGATTGAGTTTTTCGCGAATATTATCAGCAGTATTTTTTAAATTATTTTTAGCATTATCTACTGTTGATTTTTCGTTATTTATCAGGTTTCTATTTTGGTCGAAGTCTCGGTTGACAACATTTTCATCCGGTGTACCTTTGTAATAATAACCGTATGGGGATTTCACTGTGTCATCAGCTTGGGCTGGCAGTACGTTACTGAAAGCCTGCATAACAAAAATTGTCAATCCTGCTAAAACAACTGTCATAATTTGACGCAGACGCAAATTTTTAACCAAAGAAATTACTCTATTCATAAAATCCTCCTAATAACTACTAATTACTATCTACTAACCACTAACCATTGCCTTTTGGTTGACCTTCTGTCGTGGCAATTTCGCCTGCTTCCATCAGCATTTTGAAACGGCGTAGTTCATCGCCAATTTGCTGTTGTGGTTCTTCACCAAAAAGTTTGGCGATCGCTACTCCCAATGCTCCTCCAGGTGGGTTATATTCCATCACAACTTTGACTTCTGTACCCCGATCACCAGGTGCTTTCTGGAAACGGACGAAACCAGAGTTCTCAACATCTGCGCCAGAAGCAGATGCCCAAGAAATAAATTCGTTTTCCCGATCTTCTAAGATATATGCATCCCATTCCACGCTTTGACCTAGAGGTGCATTGGCAATCCAATGTGACTTTTTGTCGTCATACACCTTCACAAATTTCAGATGTTTCATAAACCTGGGCAGATTCTCAAAGTTATGCCAAAAGCGGTAAAGTTCATCTGCTGATTTATTAATAGTTACCGTCTTTTCTACTTTGATAGCTTGATTCATGCCTATTGCTTCCTGCGCCTGTTGAATCGTGCTTTGTTTGGTTGCACCTTGAAAAATCAAACCTCCACCTGCTAACGCCATCAAAACGCCTCGCAAAGAGCGTTGTCTCAAACCCATGAAAACCATCGCACTACCGCCAATCAAAGAAGCCCAACGTTCGGCTTCGCTGGCTTCAGTCTGGTTGCTACTCAGTTGCTCTGGTGATGTTGATGTCATTTTCCTTTTTCCTTCCCTGCAAATTAACGAACCATGACGGCGCAAAGACAGCTGTGTTACCGTTGCTTTCCCTCCCCGCGCCTGTTTGGTTCGTTCCAAAAAGACCTACATAGTTACGGCTGCACCTGTAGTCGGTTGAGCTGGTTTTACTTCCACATCAATTCGCGATCGATACAGTTCTACTAGACGCTGCTCGCACTTTAAGAGGTCTTCATGGATTTCGGTGAAAATTCTGGTTGATACCGGATCGGTAAGTGCTGCCATCAAGTTACCAATGTCACCTATACCTGTTTGTAAATCACCCAAGGCGCTGCGTAATTGGTAGATATTATCACTACCAGTGAGACTAGTTTTCACTTTGGCATATTTATCGGCGATATTTGCAGCCAAAGAAGGTTTTTCACCCAGTTCTTCAAGCCGTGCTTCCAATCTTTGAATATGCTGCTGTCTCACCGGAATCATCTGCTGCAAAAGAGATTTGATTTGTGGATCTGATTCTTTTTGGATGTAGTTATCTAAAGCTTCTAAACTATAACGCTCACCAGCTAAAGCAGTATTTAAAGCTTTAACAATCTCACCTTTGGTGGAACCACCCCAAGCATCAGCTAATTTCCACCATTCGGCTGTTCGGTCATTTTCATTAGGTAATGCGGCTTCTTTGCCACCATAGCCGAGACGACTTAAAATCGCTGTCGTAAATATTGCCAAGTCTCCAGGTTGACGGGATGTAATTACATTCCCATCAATTACTAGCGGTTCATCTATATAATTAGCACCAGCATTGATCATGTCTTTGCGAATTGCTATAAAGCCAGTGCCTTGTTTACCTCTGAGTAAGTCGCCTTCAATCAAAACTTGTGGCCCGTGACAAACCGCAGCTACTAATTTTCCTTGCTGCATAGCATCTTGGACAAAACCTACTGTATTGGGGTTCCGTCGCATTTTGTCCGGAGCCATACCACCAGGAATTACAACAGCATCAAATGCAGAAGCCATTGCTTCTGTTGTTGTACCATCGGGTTGCATAGAAACTTTACCTCTTTTCCCATGATATTTTTCATTCATCCGGGAACCGAGAACCACTACTTCCATCCCTGCTTGTTTAAGCGCATTATATGGTACTTGAAATTCTGCATCTTCTACGTCATTTTCTATCAGTATGGCGACTTTTTTATTTTTAATATTATTCATTGACATTTCATTTACCTACTCAGTTTATCTAATGTTTTGATACTATTCATATGTATGAATGATGAAATTAAGTTAATTTCATCATTCATAATTCATAACTTTTACGCCGACACTTACCCAGTTGATCTGGTGGGAAATAATTCTGCATAATCATGTGAAAAATTACTCTGAAAATCAGCAAATTCTCCGGGTGTCACAGCATCTTGTAAAACTGTAAAGACAGAACGAACATGTATTGCAGCAGCCGTCGGTTCTACACCCTCCTTTTCACTCACTCGTGAGATAAAATCTTGCAGTGAAAAGGATTCACCAGTTTGACCTTCTCGGCCATGTAAGCATTCTGCCAATTCTTTTGGCAACTGTGAGGCTAAATCTTTTGCTTCATCACCAACAATTCGTTCTTTGATTGTTTCTAGTGTGGCACGAGTGGCGCGTTCTGTTTCTTCACGAGTATCTAACTGAGCAACGCTTTGAACATGGGTAATAAATTCATCATACTTCATTTTTCTACCCCTATTAAATACATCTATGATTTCCTTTTTTAAATATTTAAAATACTTAATAAATAAAAAATTATTGACTGATTAATTTGTGTTTATTTTTTCAATAAATAGTCAAGAATAAATGATTAATATTCTGGCAAAACTCAATAATTAAAAAATATTAACCCTCTATCACTAGCTTGACCATGAAAGTTAATTTTAGATTGTCGTTTTTTGATGTATTCAATCAGAACAAGCATTTTTGCATCAATTTGACTATGACTTGAGAAATAGATTTATACAACGTTTTTCACATTACATTCCTACTTATGAATTAATTTGAAAAAATAGTTATGAGTTATGATTCTATGAATATTGATAAAATTCATAACTCATAACTTTTATGAAGTGGCTATAGCGTGGATTCACTCTTATAAGAGTATTCACAAATCCCTAACTGCTCTTCGCTCTAAAGGTTGAAATGATTTTATTTCTAGAGGTATACATCGGTTGGAAGACAACTGATAGAAAATAAAGCGTTACTGTGAGGATGCAACAAATGGCAAGTATTTATGGTAGATCCAAACATTCAACAAGATTTTCAAGCTCAAGAAGATTTAGATGCTCAACTAAACCAATTAGATCCAGATAAGCAAGCTCAAGAGGAAAATTTACCACCGCAAATTTCCGACTTACCGGAGGAAATTACCGAGTCTTATGGTACTGGTGTGAAGGATGAGCCAGGCTATAACATTGGCGATCGCAAACTGCGTGATCAAATTCGAGAAAATACACAAAGCAGCCCCATAATCACAGGGGGAGATATAGATGCAGGTTGGAGACAAGAGGCGGAGGTTGGGGATGAGACACCAGGTGGTACTGCCCCTACTCCCGATCAAGATATTGTTGATGAAATTGGTGCTGCTGTTGGAATAGAAATGAACGATTTCGCCTTTCTCCGCACAAACGATATGTTAGAGGAGCGTGACGACAGGCGTTGGGAATTAGATCCCAAGTCTAGTGAAGATTATCAAGAGCGCAGGGAATAAGGGAATAGGGAGACAAGGGAGAAAAATTACTACCTTGTCTTTTTCCTATTATTCATTACCAATTACCGATTATTAATTACCCCTTCAATCTTATTCAATTTGGTTGAGACACATCTGTCTTCAGTAGGGTTAAATACTCAATAAAGATTTGTTAACTTGACGATTGGTATCTTAATTAATGGCAATTGGAGTTATCATGACATATACTCAAACTAACGATCCAACTATTCGCGAATGTGTCCAAGCTTTTCAAAATTTACCTGTAGATGAACAGTTAGCTTTATTCTGGTTCATCTATACAGAAATGGGCGATTCTATTACTCCTGCTGCCCCCAATGCTAGCACTGTTTCACCAAATATTGCTGAAGGTTTATTCAATCAAGTTAAGGAATTATCCCACGAAGAACAACTACAATTACAACGGGATTTAATCAACAAAGCAGACAATAGATATACCCGTGAATACGGTTCAATGAGCGATACTACTAAGTTGCTATTTTGGTATCGTTTAGCGCAAGGAATGGAAAATGCTACTATCGTTCCTATGCCTCCAAACTATCAGCTCTCTTCTCAATCTGAGGAACTTTTGAATAAGATTAAAGAATTAGATTTTGGTCAGCAAATAAATATTTTCCGTGATTATGTGTCACCTATGGGTGCTGAACCAAAACCAGGTGCTGAAGTTTAAAATTTTTGAAATTTTCGGGGTAAAAGAGGGATATTCATAACTTTCTCTTTACTCTTTAAACCTTTTCCCCAGTCTTTTATACCATTTCACTAAAACCTTGGTACAAATACAGGCGGTGTAGAGACGCGCTGTTTGAAGCGTCTCTACAAATTTATATGGATCGTGATTAACGTGAAATGGTATTACTTACCAATGAGACTGGGGAAAATTGTATAGCAATCCGAATTGAATAGTGAAAAAAGACTTAGGTTAAGTATCAAATGTAAAAGTAAAATTATTAATTATAAAAATCATCATCTTTACATTTGGCGTCTATATTCTTCTAATAATTGTGGAAGATAATCGTATCCATCCACACCAATTACAGAAATAATTTTCGGGCGATTTTGCTGCAAGACATTTTGAAAAGCTTCTACCCCAAGTTGACCTTGTAATATTGTTAATAATCTCGCTACTTTTAGCCACTCTTGGGAAGCAATTTGGTTTAACAAATACATTCCTAAACAACCTGTGTAAATCGCTCTGGAAAAATTTGCTGAGTTATAATTTACCTCACCTAAATTAGCTAAATTTAATCCTTGGAGATATAAATCACCGGATATCTGTGCTGTTTTAAAGCCTTCTTCTAAAGTTTTAATGGCGTTTTGTGAATCGCCAATTACTAAATAAGCAATACCTAAACTACTTAAACACAATGCTTTACTTTGCACATCACCTAATTGTTCTGATAGTTTTAAACCTTGTTGCAAATAGTTTATTGGCATTTCATAGGTTTCAGGTTCTATTTGCTCTTGTTGTTGAGCTTGCATGACTTCGCTGTAACCCAAATTTACCAAAGCATAAGCTTCTCCTGTTCTATCTCCTGTTTGCCGACTCATGATTAATGCTCTTTGACTGTAATCTATTGCTTCTGCATATCTTTGCTCTTGCACATAAGTACGGCTCAGATGGTTGAGATTAGCGATTTCGCAGGGGCGATCACCTGCATGACGAGCAATCTCTAAAGCCTGTTGATGAAAGTTGATTGAACTTTCGTACTGTCCTAAAGCTCGTTGTGAATAACCTATTATTGTTAATATCCGGGCTTTTTCTTGCGTACCTTCGACTCTCCGCAATGGTTCATCCAGATAATTCAAGGTATCGCGCAAGTAACTACCAGAAAAAGAAGCAAAGATGCCACCATACAAAGGAAAATACTGAGCTTGAGCAAATGTTCGCAAAATTTGTAACATTACCTGTGAGGCTGCATTACTGTAGGTGATATTTTCACTAAAACCACTTGCCAGTTGACTCCAGATGACTGCAAAGGTCAAATATGTAGAAATAGAGAGCTTTGATCCGGCTTTAACATTGTAAGGCTGCTGATCAAACCAATGAACTAATCCCCGTTGCAAGTATTGGAAAATTATTGTAATTTCCACCCAATCTCTAAGGCTAATCTGACGGTGTTGTCTGGCAAAATCAATGGCAGATTCCTCTTTGGCAAAGGCGCGAAACAGTGCATGGGGTAACTCGCTTTGTAGTTGTTTAGCCCAAGTAGCCCAAGGGCCACTTTCGCCTGGGATACCACCAAAACCCAAGGATTCGCGATTTTGCTCATACATCCAGCTAACTAAATTGTCTTGCAGCCGTTGCCAAGATGCAATTCCACGGGTAATACCTTCTGAAATTTGCTGTAAATCAGAATCTGGTTGAGCAAACTGTTGTAAAGCTTTTGACAATTGCTGAAGCTGTTGTAAGTTGAGGCGATACTGACTATTGGGATCAGTGACACGTAAAAAAGTCGCTAGTTGTTCTCCGGATGAGGCTGTGGTAATTTCTTTAACTGCTGTTGCTGTGGCTTCTGTGGCTTTGTTTTGTTCTTCAACTCGTTGCCATTGAGTTTGGATTGTCTTGATCGCCCTGAGACTACGGGTAGCTTTGGCTTTTTTGAGTTCGTCCTTTTCGTTGTCCACTTGTTGCTGAATGCCATTGAGGCGATCGCTCAACGCCAACTCAAATATTTCCCCGGTTCCAGCCGTTACACCTTTGAGCAACATTTGATACACTTGCTCAACGGAACTGATCTTGCCCTTGAGCGTAGTTTCCACAATTTCATCAACTAAAGCGAGGTAGCGATCGCGAAGAGACAAAGAATCAGACACTTTCCAAACCCAAACCAAGACACACTATGTCAATTCTAATTGTTGTCTGAGCCTGAGTGCAGAATAACATAACCCTTCCCTTGTCCTTCTATCTTTCCAATACATATTTAATCGTGTCTAATAATTCCTCAAGAGTGTAGGGCTTTAGTAAAAATGCCCCGACGTTGATACCGTTAGCTTCTAAAAGTTGACAGTTGGATGCAAGTCCACTGACAGCAATCACCTTAACAGAAGGATTCATTTGTTGCAGAACGCGAATAACGTTTAACCCATCTATCCACGGCATTTGCATATCCATCAACACAAGGCGAATTTCATTTTGGTGTTGGGCGTAGAGTGAAAAAGCCTCAACACCATCACGAGCAATCAGAGTTGTATAGTTGTAGTCTTCAAGTGAGGTTTTGGTAATCTCCCGAATCGATGCTTCATCATCCACAATGAGAATTAATTCGCCATTACCTTTTGGCTTTTGTGAGTGTTCATCTTCCTGTGTTGCAGTTTGTTCACTAGTTGGCAAAAACACCTTAAATCGGCTCCCTTTGCCGACTTGGCTATACAAATTTACAAAACCATCGTGGTTTTTAATGATACCAATAACCGTAGAAAGTCCTAATCCTGTTCCTTTACCTGGTTCTTTGGTTGTGAAAAAGGGTTCAAAAATTCGCTCCGATAACTCTTTTGGAATACCGCATCCTGTATCTGATACGGTAATCATCACGTAGTTACCTATTTTTGCTTCCAGATTCATCCTGGCATAGTTTTCATCAACGAAGAAGTTTTCAGCAGAAATAGTAAGAGTACCTCCTTGGGACATGGCATCACGAGCATTTACACATAAGTTCATCAACACCTGATGTATTTGGGTGGGATCTGCCAAAACTGTATAAAGAGGTTGTGGTACTTCGGTGCAGATTTCAATTGATTTGGGAAATGTGCTTTTGACAATTCGCTCAAGTTCTTTGATGAGGTGTTTTATTTGTAGAGGAACCCGCTTACCTTCTGCTCCCCGTGCAAAAGACAGAATTTGCTTGACTAGTTCAGCACCACGTTTGGAGTTATCTTCTAATACTTTGAGTAGTTGGCGATTTTTATCATCTAGATTAGGAAGTTTCAGTGGTAGCAATTGAGCAACTGTCAGAATCGGTGACAGGATATTATTCATATCATGGGCTATACCGCTTGCTAGGGTGCCAAGGCTCTCTAGGCGTTGCGCTTGATAAAATTGGACTTCGAGTTGCTTTTTCTCGGTAATGTCAGAGTTAACGGTGAGAATAAATTTTGGTTGTTCGGTGTCATCTTGCACTAGTGTCCAACGGCTTTGAACAATGACTTTTTTACCATCTTTTGTAGTGTGTTCCAATTCACCTTGCCATTTTCCCTGATCGAGCAAAATTTTCATGGCTGATTCAACTTGAGGTAAAGTCTCCTCAGAAAAAATTTCATTGGCTTTTTTGCCTAGTATTTCCGCACTTTGCCAAGCATAAAGGCGTTCAGCACCTTGGTTCCAAAATAAAATGTTGTGTTGTAAATCGCGCACAAAAATAGCGTCCGATGCAACATCAAGTAATGCAGCCTGTTCACGGATTTTTTGTTCTGCTTGTTTGCGATCGCTAATATCAGTGTTAACAGCCGTGATGATCCAGCAATCTCTAACTTGATCACGACGAGAGGTATAAGTGCTAGCAATCCAGCGTATAGAACCATCTCGATGACAAAAGCGAAACTCTATTTTCGTCGAGCCTTCAGCAAAGAAATACTCAAAAAGTGGTAATATCACTGTTTCTCGGTCTTCTGGTACTACCCGCGACATCCAGAGGTGTTTGTCTGCCATGAATTCTTGAGGAGTATAGCCGTAGATGGTTTCACAGCCTGTAGAAAAATATTCATACTCCCAATCCCGATTGGCAAAAACCCGAAAACTGATAATGGCTGCGATCGCACTGTTGATAATATGGCTGAGTTTAGCTTGTGCTTGCTCAAGTTCAGCTGTTCGTTCTGATACTCGTCTTTCTAATTGATCATGAGCAGCTTGCAATCGCTGTTCTATTTGCTTGCGATCGCTAATGTCTTGAACTACGCAAATAAAATATTTTGGCTCACCAGAGGGTTTGCGAACTGGGGAAACAGTCAAATTAATCCAAATCAGGGTTTTATCTTTACGGATATAACGTTTTTCGATTGAGTAAGTTTGGATTTCCCCAATCAACAAAAGACGAATATACTCCAAATCAGTATTGAGATCATCGGGGTGTGTTAAGTCTTGAAAAGTTAGCTGATTTAGTTCTTCATGGGTATAACCCACAATCTTACAAAGTTTCTGGTTAACGAGTAACCACTTTCCATCTAGTCCGACGTGAGCAATACCAACTGCTGCTTGATTGAATGTAGCCCGGAATAATCCTTCACTCTCCTCTAGTTGTCCAGCGAGGCTAGTTTTTTCTAATACATTTTGAATCGTCAAACTGAGGCTTACTGTTGTTGTATGGCTTTTAACTAAATAGTCAGCAGCACCTTTTTTCATCGCTTGTACTGCTATTTGTTCATTTCCCTGACCAGTTAACATAATCACTGGAAGGTTTGTTTGACCTAACTGAGTGTTCAGGTGTGTTAAAAATTCCAGTCCGTCCATGTCTGGCAGCAAATAATCAAGTAAAATCACGTCAGGATGTTGCTGTTGACATAATTGAAGTCCCTCTTCTCCGGTCTGGGCTTGTAAAATATTGTATGTATGTTGCTTGTCTTGCAATAGGTAGCGACGGTAGATTGCTTGGTCTTCTAGACAGTCGTCAACAAGCAAAATTTTTCTTGTCAATTCAGTCACAGACCTCAACAATATATTCACTTTGCTTTACTATAGTTTTTTGCCTTTTTTAAACTACCTGTAAAACTGCATTTAAAGTTTACATACTTTAAGATGATTTACATAACTTGATTTTGCTTCAAGCAGCCAACCGATTTTGGATTGACTCCATAGATAAATCTGAGGGGTCAATCCAAAATCTAAAATCCAAAATCCAAAATCGAATGACACTGAAAGCGTTAAAATATTAAGAAATATTAAATAATGCTCCCACTATACCCATGCAATGCGTTGTGAATCGCCGCGCTCAGTTTTCAGCCAGCCATCGCTATTGGTTGCCAGAATTGAGTGAAGCTGAGAATTTAGAGAAATTTGGTGCTTGCTCTCGCTTTCCAGGGCATGGACACAATTATGTCTTATTTGTCTCCCTAATTGGGGAATTAGATAAATATGGCATGGTGCTGAACTTGTCTGATGTCAAACATGTGATTAAGCAAGAAGTAACTAGCCAGCTAGACTTTTCCTATCTCAACGATGTGTGGGCAGAATTTCAAGAAATTTTGCCTACGACAGAAAATATTGCAAGGGTAATTTGGCAAAAGCTAGCACCACATTTACCTCTAGTCCGTGTGCAGCTCTTTGAAAATCCTGAACTTTGGGCAGATTATATGGGAAACGGAATGGAAGCTTACCTCAGTGTCAGTACTCACTTTAGCGCTGCTCACAGGCTAGCGCATCCAGATATTAGCGATCAAGATAACTTCGAGATTTATGGTAAGTGTGCGCGTCCCAACGGTCACGGACACAACTATCATTTAGAAGTGACAGTGAAAGGGGAAATAGATCCACGCACTGGCATGATTGTGGATTTAGGTGCATTGAATCAAGTCATAGAAGATTATGTGGTTGAGCCATTTGATCACACTTTCTTGAACAAAGATATTCCTTATTTTTCAGAAGTTGTGCCTACTGCTGAAAATATTGCACTTCACATCAGTAATTTATTGCGATCGCCTATTCAGAAATTGGGAGCTAAACTTTATAAAGTTAAGTTAATTGAAAGTCCGAATAATTCTTGTGAAATTTACTGCACTGATACAGAATCCAATTCTGTAAATATTGCCGAAACTCAGCCAGTTTTAGCACGTGTCTAATTAAATAAAAGTTCGTAGTCAGGACTTTAGTCCTTAAATATATAAGCGCTAAAGCGCCTACTACGAACTTGAGTACGCAAGTAGTGATAAATTTTCCAGGCGATTAGTCCGAAAATAAGATTAAACAAAAGACGACTAAGTATAAACCACAGGATATTAAGTTCAAAAAGCTGTGTATAACTCAAAGAATTAACACTTCTGATCAAGAGAAATAACCCAAAAATTGCATTACCACCCAACATTAGAGCAAATAATACCAAACCTCTCTGCCAAAAACGCTGCTGTGGTGTGTAACCACTAATCAAAGTTATGGTTGGTATTCCTTGTACTTTTCGCAGTAAATATTCTAATCGCCAAAACATCCACAGTAAAAAGGGAAACAAACCATAGCTGAGGAAAAACAACGGTTGGGGATAACGCCAAGCAGTAGATAGAACATTGACTATGGCATGACAAATCACAGAATTGAGCCAAGCTTTGGTAACATTCGGATTAAATCGGCGTAAGCTAGTCTTATTTCGTAAAGATAATCCTATGGCATAACCCCAGGGTGCAGAGAACATAGCGTGAACTGGTGTTGCGATCGCTCGTTCTAAAGTCGATGCTGTATCGTTAACAAAATAAATCCAGTTTTCTTCGGCGGTGAATCCCAGAGCAACAGTTATGGTAGAGAGGAAGACTGTACTGGGGCGTAAGCGATATTGACGACGCTGAAAATACCAACCCAGAGCAACAACTATTGCTAATTTACAACCTTCTTCTATCGGCCCTACTTCTAGTAATTGTCGCAGAGCGACACCCGTAAGAGTATGGCTAATTTGTCGCCAAGGTGCAAAGGAGTTGAGTTGTGTTTCCACAAGCCACTCTAAACTCAATGCTATTAAACCTGATATTGTGCCAACTACAAAAAATAGCAGCAGTCGCACCAGAGATGGGCTATTAGCAAAGCGCCAATAATAGAAAACCAGAAGCAACAAAGGGGGTGCAACTGCCCACAGAAACAAAGATATATCAAGCACTCGTAAAAAAAGGGTGAAAGAGGGTAGGGGTAGGCTGTTGACTTTAAACTGTCCAATCTTCAATCAGTAACCCTGCCACTTTACCAAAATCTTAAAAATGGTAGCTAGGAAATGCGATGCGATCGCGCCAAGGTGGTGGTAAAACGTACATGCTGCTTAAAGGCTCGATTAAGGGCAAAATGTAGCGGTAGCAGATAACCTTTGCAACTCCAAAAGCGGCTTTTGTTCGTCTGCTACCATAACGTATTGGCCGGATGCACATCTAACGCCGGAACTTTGAAAGAATATCTTTAGCAGCCCGACGAAGATCCGGGTTTTCATCAAGGATTTTTGCGGCTTTGCGCCGAGTATCAGGATCACTAAGGGCTTCTTTTGCCATCGCCTGAGCTTGGGGATGTTGCAAGAGATTGTTCAGCAAATCTCCCTCGTCACTTGGTCCGAGACGTCGAACTACTACCTTGTTATAAGTCACGTTAGACTGATTATTTATAAGGTGTTCTATATCCTCAATCAGTGCTTCACCATTCGATTGATTTGCAAAGCTGAGTAAGGTGCTTTCCGTTTCTGGGGTCGGAGAGAGTTTAAGCAGAGCAACTCTTTCCTTCTTTGCCAACTCAGCGGCTGCCGCAGAAAAACCAACGTTACTTACAAGCATAGCCTTAGATGCTTTCGATTCGTTTCGTAAGTAAGCGAGACGCATTACCTCTACCTCGCTCGTGAGTTCTTCGCTTTGAGGATAGTAATCACAATTGATCACTGTTACCAGTTCAGCCAACTCATGTCCACCGATATGTATCAAATCTACACCAGAGAAAACACTGCCTGGTCCAGTTGGAATTAGGCCAACACCTGATCGAGGAGTGATGCTTGCAACCGAAATTCCAAGCTCTTGAGATATCGCCACACGCACAAACTCTCTATATAGATGATGAAGCGTGGTTAGGTTTTGCTTGATCGGCTTGGCTTCTAACGCAGTAGTTGCGTCCTCTATTGAGAGAACCACCGACTCAATTCCCTTTTCGGTTGAGATGCCAAGCCGGGCAGCAAGGAAAGCGGAATGCCTAGCCACATCTTGCACTGCAAGACCTTTCCATACGGGCAGAAGTACCTTCTTGCCTGTTATAACTTCCTTTGTGAAGAGAGCATCAAGCTCTGCCTGTGGCCACTCTTTGGAAAAGAAGGAATCGCTGAGTATAACCACTCCGAAGTCGCATCGCCGAATCCCCTCATCAATCTTCGCTCGAAGTGAATCGCCCAGCTTCAGTTCAAACTCATCGAGCCAGACCGAGAATCCGCGCTTGCTCAACTCGTGAGCAAGTGGCCGAGCGACCTCTTTCTTGTCCTCGCTAGCGTGTGAGATGAAAATTGACTTCCCGGTCATTTGAGTCCTCTCATATGACTTAATCCTAGCTCTACTTCTTCTGGCTAACTATGTATTATACGGAAAGTTTCCGTATATCTACTCAACATAGGGTGATTGTACTGCTTTAAGCAGTCCAGAACGACCCGCCAGGTTGTTGTCGAAGTAATCGTTTGACGAGATAGTGGAAAAGTATGTCCAGTAGTCCAACAGTCATGCCTCCTCCACGCACGATAGTGCTGATCATTTTTGCCATGCTTGCCTTTGCTGGTAACTCCCTGCTCTGCCGCATGGCACTCAAACACACCAGCATCGATGCTGCTAGCTTTACTTCCTTTCGCTTGAGCTCCGGTGCTTTAGTGCTGTGGCTGATTGTCCGATTGCGGGGAGAGACAAACGCCAAGGCAGGTAGTTGGTTCGCAGCAATGGCTCTGTTTGCCTACGCCGTTTGCTTTGCGATCGCCTATGTCAGTTTGCCAGCAGGAACAGGAGCCTTACTGCTGTTTGGCTCAGTGCAAATCACCATGATTGGCTATGGGTTGTGGACGGGGGAAAGGTTAAGACGGTTACAGAGCATCGGGCTGATCCTGGCTGTGGCTGGATTAATTGGGCTGTTGCTGCCGGGACTGACAACGCCACCACTACAAGGCTCACTCCTGATGCTGGTAGCTGGAGTGGCATGGGGCATCTATTCTCTGTTGGGCAAAGGGGCCGTAAATCCAACCCAGATCACCGCTAGCAATTTTCTGCGGGCGGTGCCGTTGGCAATAGGTTTGAGTGTGATCACCTATCCACAAATGACGTTAGATTTACCTGGAGTTGGTTATGCGATCGCCTCCGGAGCGATCGCCTCTGGGATAGGCTATGCCATCTGGTACCATGCATTACCCCATTTACAAGCGACCCAGGCGGCTACGGTGCAACTGAGTGTGCCGATTTTGGCGGCTGTCGGAGCTATTCTATTTCTGAATGAATCCATGACTCTGCGGTTAGGAGTAGCAACTGTTGCAGTCCTCAGTGGCATTGCCCTGGTTATCAAACAGCAACCACAACAAAGCTAATACAGCGGTAAAATCATTGCATCCTGCGAGTCGATTACTCCTTCTTCGACTCCGTGCTCACCGTGAGTCTTGCTAATACATTTTCTACTCCTCTGCACCCCTGTGCCAGATAAATCAGGTCGTTCGTCATGACAAAGAGGGAATTTGCAGCCAAAAGCATCGCCTCAAGTTCAAATACTGCCTGAGCAACGTCCGCCTTGGGGTCTATTTCTCCTAATTCCTGCGCCTCAAGAATGCATTGCCGCAATAATGAAAACCATCGGTCTAGCATCTCCAAGACGCGATCGCGGGCGCGACCAGGGCGCGTGTCGAGTTCTGCTGCGACCGCAGCAAAAAAACACCCGCCCGGAAAAACTCTGCGTTCAAGATGGGAAAGATAGAAATCAACCGTTGTCCTGAGCCGCTCAGTTCCCCCACGCGCTCTTGCCGCAGGTTGAAACACGTCATGATCAAAAATGACTGCCGCCGTTTCAATTATCGCCAATTCCAATTCTTCTTTGTCTTTGAAATGGGCGTAGAGTCCACTCTTGCTCATCCCTACTTCAGCCGCCAGCTCTCCTAACGACAAGCCACTCAGCCCCTTCATGGTGGCCAGTTTCGTAGCAGTCAGCAGAATGGCCTCGCGACTAGCCTGCCCCTTTGATCGGCGAGGCTCTTTTCCTTCCGAGTTGGTTTTTGATAACGAAATATTACTCATATCTTGACAATAGCACGAACGGTCGTAATAATCAAGATTAAAAAGCACGAACGGTCGTTATGTAACTATCTCTTACTTACGTGAAATTAGCTGGAGAAAACCTATGCCCACGAAAAGTCACCATGCTTGAACTCAGACCAACCTGCAAACACTGCAACAGGGTATTACCGCCTAATTCACTGGAAGCACGCATTTGTACCTATGAATATATGTTCTGTTTGTTTATAACCTAATCAAATGAGGAAAATCCAATGATTACAACTTTTTCACAACCCTACACCTACAAAGCAACACTGGAAGTTGCCCATAAAGTCACCTGGCGGATCGAGGATATCATTGGTGGCGACAAATGCCTTGACTTCACCAAGTCCTTTCTACCCGAAGCGCTAGCGGGTGTTGAGTCAATTACCTGCCTGAATGATACCGAAAAGCTAATCCTCAATCAAATTCGAGGCAATAGCTACTTGTATCTGTTTGGAGTTGTGGAAGAATTTATTGTACCCCTGATTCTACAACACATCCAGCGTATTGGAACTGAAGATATCGTTGCCACTCAAGCATTCCTTTGCTTTGCAGAGGAAGAAGGCAAGCACATTAATTTGTTTCGACGGTTTGTAGAGGAGTTCAAAGCTGGATTTGGTTCAACCTGTGCTGTCATTGGACCTGCTAAAGCGATCGCCGATGCGGTTCTAAACCATCATTCCCTGGGTGTTGCCCTTGCAATTCTCCAGATTGAATGGATGACTCAACGTCATTATCTCGATAGCGTCCGAGATCATCAAAACCTTGACCCACTGTTTTGCAGTTTGTTGAAACACCACTGGCTGGAAGAAGCACAGCACGCCAAACTCGATACGCTGATGGTGACAGCGATGATGCAACAACTCAATGACGCAGAAATTCAAAACGGCATTGACGATTACTTTGCGATCGGAGCCTTTCTGGACGATGGGTTAATGATGCAGGTACAACTCGATATCGAGAGTCTACAATCTGCCATTGGACGCACATTTACCGAAGTGGAAAAACAGGAAATCCAAACCGCGCAAGAGCAAGCCTATCGCTGGACGTTTTTGGGATCGGGGATGACCCATCCCAACTTTATCAGAACCCTGAGCGAGTTGAGCGAATCGGCGGCTGTTCGAGCCAGCGAAATGGCTAAATCTTTGAGGGTGAATGTTAGATAACACGGTTGGAGTAGACAGACGCACACTCTTGGACTCATCAGGTTTCGTCTTGGTTGCCAAGAACAATATTGTATCGCTATTTATGCATCACTTTTGAAGTAATAAGGAGAAATACATGACAACACTGCTGAATGAAACAATTGAGACATTGAAGACTCATATAAAGGGTCACGTAGTACTTCCTGATGATCCGCGTTATGACGAAGTTCGCGAAATCTGGAATGCGATGATTGATCGGCGACCTACGGTCATCATCCAGTGTGCAAACGCCGATGACGTTTCCCAGGCGATCTTGTTTGCGCGAAATAACGGACTCGAAATATCAATTAGGGGTGCTGGGCATAACATCGCAGGGAACGCTGTGTGTGATAACGGCATCATGATTGATCTTTCAACCATGAAAAATGTCCGCGTTGATGCTCACAACAGGCGGGCGTATGTTGAACCAGGTGCGACACTTGGTGATTTTGATCAAGTGGCACAGATACATGGGTTAGCGACTCCGGTAGGAATTAATTCAACTACTGGTATAGCAGGACTTACTCTAGGTGGCGGTTTCGGTTGGTTGACTCGTAAGTACGGACTAACGATCGACAATCTTATATCTGCGGAAGTGATCACAGCAGACGGAAATAAGACCCGAACCAGCGAAAACGAAAATTCTGACCTTTTCTGGGCGATTCGAGGTGGCGGTGGTAACTTTGGTGTAGTCACTGAGTTTGAATTTGAACTCCATCCTGTGGGGCCTGAAATATTGGCTGGGTTGATCGTTTTTCCGTTTAGCCAAGCTAAACAGGTACTGACACAGTATCGGAAATTTGTTGAATCAGCCCCTGAGGAACTCAATGTGTGGGTAGTACTTCGTAAGGCTCCGCCACTACCTTTTCTTCCAGAGAATGTGCATGGCAAAGAGGTCGTCGTGCTGCCTGTCTTTTATGCAGGTGATATTGCAGAGGGTGAGAAACTGATTGAGCCTCTCCGCAGTTTTGGTGAGGCTTATGGCGAACACATCGGCGTTCAGCCATACGTAGAATGGCAGCAAGCTTTTGACCCCTTACTGACACGCGGTGCGAGGAACTACTGGAAATCTCATAATTTCACAGAGTTGCAGGATGGAGTACTGGATGCGATCGCGGAATCCGCAGGCAAACTTCCCTCACCACAGTGCGAAATCTTCATCGGATGCATTGCAGGGGAATCCAACCGCGTTCCGGCAGATGCCACAGCCTACTATCATCGGGATGCAAAATTTGTGCTTAACGTGCATGGGCGCTGGGATGATGTAGCGGACGATGAGAAGGGTATTGCCTGGGCACGTGAGTTTTTCCAAGCTTCTGCACCTTATGCATCCGCTGGTGCCTATGTGAACTTCATGACCGAAGAGGAGGGCGATCGCATCACAGCGGCTTACGGATCTAACTATGATCGCTTGGTACAGATCAAGAGACGGTATGATCCTGAGAACATTTTCCATCTCAACCAGAACATCAAACCCTGAGCGAACTTTGCTTTTATGGGTCTTTGAAATACCTAACAACGCCCATGCACGCCGACCGCCGAGATTTGCTCGGTTGTAAAGCAGAGATTTCTAGCGGCGAGTGATGGGCATCGTTAATTACCAATTTCAAACTACATGCGATCGCCTAGCAACCTTACTCACCAATGAACTGAGCAATAATAGTGCGATGACGGGGACTGTTGTGAGTAATCGTAGGAGTTTGGAAACCCGCTTCTACTATTGCTCGCTCAATATCCAAACTGAAGTATTCATCTAAGTATGGCTCGGTGCTTTTGAGCAGCGTCAAAATATAGGGAGGCATTTTTTGATAAGCTTCGGCTTTGGGATTCATATCCATGATTGCCAAATGTCCACCAGGACGGAGCAAACGTCTTGCTTCGGTGAAAATTTGCCGAGTTGGTGACTGGGGTAATTCGTGACACATCAAGAAAATGGAGACTAAATCAAAAGAGGTGTCTGGTAAGCCAGTTGATTCAGCAGCGGCGTGAACCCAATTGATTTGGCGTTGCTGCTGTTGCGATCGATAGTTGGCAACTGCTAAGAAGTAAGGAGATAAGTCTACACCAGTGATTTGAGCTTGGGGGTACATGTCTTGTAAAGCAAAAGTACTCATACCCACACTGCACCCCAAGTCGAGAATATCCTGTGGTGGGGTGAGAATTTGCTGCTTGAGGATATTATGGTAACTTTGACGCAGCTGGCTATCACCTTGTACTCCTGCACCAGCCCAGATGGTAGCATGAACTGCATAAGCAGCAACTTCTACTTCTAAGGCCGCATCCCAGCTGAGATTGCCTTTGTCGTAGGCGTGAAATGAAGTGACGTAGTATTCTGGGTATTTAAGTTGGGGATTTTGTACTTTTGCCAGTTCGCTTTCCCAATTGTGCGATCGCAGTACCTGTACTTGTTTTCTCCAAGGTACTCCAATTTTCTCTGCCCGTTTAATCATCATTTGACGGGCTTGGTGCTTGGCAAGGTTGTACAGTGGTTTAATTGCCAGTACTCCATTTACCAAGCGCGAAGCAAAGCCTGGAGTATTATTTACAGCCGTGTTCATCAGTAAAGTTACTCAAATAGTCTGCTTTGTGTTGCAATCACAGAAAAGCCTGTTTATTTGGATCATAAACCCCAAAGCGTTGCAAACTCTCAATTGCAAAAAACTTTAATTCTGCGGGAATTTTCGCACTTGATACTCAGAGAATTCTACTATTTGAGACTGAAATCCTAATTCTTGATTAAATTTTTCATCAATAGCATCTATTTCAGCTTGAGAGATCGCTTTCCATTGTTCTCTTGTTGCCCATTGGACTATTAGAATAATCTCACCCGTGTCATGGGGATTAATCCAAACTTCTTTTCCAAGGAAACCAGGATAACGAGCTAGTGCTGCTGTCCAAATTTCGGCGTCCTTTTGGATGTATTGTTCTCGGTGTTCAGGTGGTACTTTCACCCGCAGTAGTTCGATAATCACTCCTTTGAATCCCTATGTACGTTTGTCAGAATAGAGCTATAGTCTAGAGTAATTATCCTTGCAGCATTGGTTAATGGCTAGATGCAAAAGTAAGGTTCTTGTTTCTAGTGAGATAAAGATCAATAGGAATCAGGTATGGACAGCAACAACTGGATGCAGCAGTTATTAATGCTTGGTATTGGTACAACATCCTTGGTAGCAGAGAAAATGAAACAAGTGAGCGATCAGTTAGTCAAGGATGGTAAACTCGACCCTGAGCAAGCAAAAGCAGTGATGGATGATATGGTAGACCAGTTAAAATCTGAGCAAGGTAATTGGGAAGCTAACATGCAACGACAAATGCGGAATATGATGCAGGATTTGGGCGTTGCGCGTCAATCAGAAGTGGATGAATTACGGGGTAGAATTGACCGATTAGAGCGTCAGATACGAGATTTAGAAAATAAACTTTGGCGCTAAAGGCTGATTGCTAATGGTTAATGATGCAATTAAAAATTAATAATTTAGCAAATAAGCTATCTAAAATCCAAAATCTAAAATCTAAAATTTCCTCTTGGTGTGCTTTCTAATTTAAACTGAGTTTTATCCTACTGATTATGCTAAATTTTCAAACAAGCTAAGTAGGGAGGGCTTATTTTGAAAGCAATTTTACTCAGCGTGGGTTTCATGCTGGTCTGTGTTGTAGTTTTAGTTTTAGCGCAAATTGGCGGTGATAAACAAGAGTCTGCGATCGCTGTCCAACTCAAAGACGACACACCAGCACCCACTACAATGATTGAGAACAATACTCTGATTGCGAGCGATTTTATGGCTGATGCTAACTCTGAGGCTAACGTCGTTACCACCCCTTCTGGGTTGAAGTACATTGATTTAGAAGAGGGGACTGGGGCGACTCCTCAACCAGGACAAACAGTTACAGTTCACTACACTGGTACCCTGGAAAACGGTAAAAAATTTGATAGTTCACGCGATCGCAACCAACCTTTCAAATTTAAAATTGGACAGGGACAAGTGATCAAAGGTTGGGATGAAGGACTCAGTACTATGAAAGTAGGTGGTCGTCGTCAGTTGATTATCCCAGCAGAGTTAGGTTATGGCGCTCGTGGTGCTGGCGGTGTCATTCCTCCTAACGCTACCCTCATTTTTGATGTGGAGTTATTGAAAGTTAGTTGATTTTTGGTGGTTGGTTGTTGGTTTTTCTAAACAACTAACCACTAACAATTAATAATTCGGTTTAGCTAAATTTTTGAACTTGGTAAATTGTGGGTCAAATAAAAGTTTGATCGTTCCAGTTGGTCCATTCCGATGTTTGGTAATATTAACTTCTGCAATACCTCGGTCAGGAGTATCGGGGTTATAATATTCATCTCTATACAACATTATTACTAAATCTGCGTCTTGTTCAATAGAACCACTTTCTCTCAAATCAGACATCATTGGACGTTTATTTGTCCGCGCTTCTACTCCTCGACTCAACTGAGATAAAGCTATGACTGGAACCGATAACTCACGAGCTAAACCTTTAATACTACGAGTAATTCTCGACAATTCTTGCACACGATTATCGCCTGCTCCTTCCATTAATTGCAAGTAATCTATAATAATTAATCCTAAATCTGAACCAACTTCGGCTTGCAAACGTCGCGCTTGAGAACGCATTTCTGTAACTGTAATATTCGGCGTATCATCAATAAAAATTGGCATTTCTGAAAGCAAGCCAATTGCACGACTTAAAGGTTCCCATTGAGCTTGACTGATGCGTCCACTCCGCAAATAACCAGATTCTATTTCTGCTTCACTAGCGATTAATCGCTGTACCAATTGTTCTTTAGACATTTCTAAACTAAAAATCGCAACTGGTAGTTTATATAAAGCAGCGACATTATAACCAAGGTTCAAGCAGAAGGCTGTATTGTGAACACAGATATCATTAGCAACAAAATTATGTGTTTTGGGAATTGTTAAGTCATATACTTGCTTGTAACCTATTGATTCAATAGAAACAATTTCATCCCAATATATATCACTAGTAGCCAAATTTTGTAGTTGTAAATTTTCTAAAGCAGTTGCTAAAATCCAGAGGCGCTCCCTTTTTAAAGCACGTTTGCCAACATGCATATTTGTATATCCCTGAATACCAGCACGCTTGGCTAAACTACTCCAAGGTTCATTGCCTTTAGCTAGTGCTATTTGTTCCCAAATCTCTACAGGAATTAGATCACGGTTAGTTTTATATCTCTTTTGCGAAATTGACTCTGCGACTTTTGCTAATGCAATTTCTTTGCCAAAAATTCCAATTTCTGAAATAAATGTTTTGATTGATAAAGCATCAGTGATATCTAATTGCCAAGCTTGTCTGCGAGTATTATTGTATTTTACAGCACGTTTTTTCAGCCTAGCAATAATTCCAAACCTTAATAACAAATGTTGAATTTGTCTTGCTAATTTCTCACTGACTGTGGCATAACCTAGTTGTGATTGACCACTGGTAAGTAATGCTGCCCATCCATCTGTAGCAAAGAGACGATTGAGAAATAAAGCTAATTGCGATCGCTCTAACTGAAAAACAATTTCTGGTATTATTTTCGCATGAGCATCTTTACCCCATAAACCTAATTTTTCCAACCAAATTGTCAGAGCATTTCGGCTAGTCTTGCTGATGCTAGGAAACCCATAAGGTGCAAATTCTTCTGGTTGAATTTGTACAAGCGTACACAGTTGTTTAAAAGTATCAGCATGGGGTACACACTGTCCTTGTTGCCAAATACAAAATAAAGCTGGACTTACACCGAGTTCAAGACTTAATTTTCTAGCCGATAAACCTTGAGATTGAACTAAAGTTTTTAACCGTTGAGAAAACCGCTGTCTCTGAATAGCAATAAATTCTAAATCTCCTCGAACACAAAGTGATGGTGTGCGTTGTCCTTGAGAAGTTTCCCATCGCACAGTCAAACCACCAAAATCAGCAACCGCTTGGGAAAAGTCTACTTGCAGTAATGGATTACTGTTTGTAAATCGTGGAGTGCTATTAGTTAAACCGCCGTCACCTATTAAATAAGCTAGTAACTTAACTTCACATTCGCGGATGGTTTTTGTGCCGAATACATCTATTTTGCGGGGTACAGCAATCTGATCACCAACTTGCAAATTTTCTAATCTTTGCCAACCTTTAATAGTTAAGAATGGATGGGTAATTGTTGTTTCAATTGTTCTACCCAAGCGGGTTGTGACGCGGAAAACAGGTTTTATGCCATCATCTACAAATGCTGATGGTTGGGTAAAGCTAAATTTCCAGTTATCATTCAACGTCAATAACGAGCCACGACGTTGTTTATGCAATTCTTCAATAGTTGTAATTTGTCCATCTGCCAAGACAATTTCAGAATCAAAACTCAGACATTTTCCCATTGACGGCCTCCCAGCAACAATAATTAAATCAGAACGCTGAAAGCCGCTAGTCATGGCGTCTAAATCATAAAATCCACAGGGAATACCCGGTAATGAAACACCTTGATGACGAGTTTCTATTTCTTCAAAAGCATTAACCAAACTATCAGAAATGTGAACTAAACCTGATTGGGGACGTTCTTGAGTAACAGCGAATATTTTTTGTTCTGCTTGATCGAGAATTACTGGTAATTCGCTTTCTGTTTGATAACCTAATTGCACAATTTCATTACCAGCTTTGATTAATTGACGCCGCATATATTTTTCCATCACCAATGAGGCTAAGGCGTCAATATTAATAGCTGAAACTGTGCGATCAACTAAAGAAGCTAATTTATTTCTACCACCAACGCGATGCAATAAGTCATTGTCAGCTAACCAACTGGTTACTGACAGCAAATCTGTTGGTTTACCTTGATTATGCAGAATGACAGCAGCTTTATAGATATCTTTATGAGCGTTAATATAAAAAGAATCGGCAACTAAGCGATCGCTCACCCGACTGATTGCTTCCGGATCGAGCAAAATTCCTCCCAATATCGCTTCTTCTACCTCAATATTTTGTGGAGGTAAGCGATCATTGCCTATTGCTTGAAAATTTAATTCTTCAGACATATAAAATTTAGATATTAGATTAACGTGACTATATTCCCTTATAGTCTAAAAATTTTTTACCTGTTGAATGCACAAAGACGTTGCATTGCAACGTCTTCACAGCAAAAAATATATTTCGCAGTTACCAGTGATAACTGATAACTGATAACTGTTTACTGACTTAGCTAGCTACAACTTGAATGTTAACTTTTGCTGTGACTTCAGTGTGTAGCTTAATTTCTGCTTCGTAAGTACCCAACCTGCTAATATCAGGTATAGAAATACCACGGCGATCCACTTCTAATCCGGTGGTTTGTTGGATAACATCGGCTACATCTTGAGTGGTGACAGTACCAAAAATAGCTTCTTTTTCACCAACTTGTTTGGCAATATTGAAGCTACCAGCTTTTTCCAATGTTGCTTTTTGCTCTTGTGCTTGTTGCTTCAGTTCTAATTGTCGTTGGCGTTCAACTTCCCGACGGCGTTCTACTTGTTTGAGAATACCAGGAGTGGCAAAAGTTGCCATACTTTTGGGAAGTAAATAATTACGAGCATAGCCGGGAGCTACCTCTACTAAGTCGCCGGATTTACCCAACTTGCTGACATCTTGAGTTAAAACTAACTGTACGCGTTTCGCCATTGTTTTTCTTTTTTCTGTTGTTGTCTTTAAAATCTCAATCTCTTGGGGTTTCAGCAAGATAGTTCACAAATAGTGTAGCTTTATCCCCAACAAGCTTTTGCTTATAGCCAATAAGCCTAAAGATCCTAGCGAAATGCAGGGTGCGATCGCAACCCATAATTAAAATCTATCTTTCATTCCCCGCAAACGTGCAAAGGTTTGTATCGGATCATGGCTATTGACTGCTGATTGTAATTCTGGCTTTTCCCAGCGTAAAAAGGGATTTGTCAGTTTTTCAACTCCTAAAAGTGAGGGAACTGTTGCTTCTCCTCTGCTGCGAGAGGTTTTCACTTGTTCGTAACGAGTTTGTAAATCAGGATTATTACTGTCTACAGTCAGAGCAAATTGTAAATTTTTTAAGGTGTATTCGTGGGCGCACCACACCCGCGTAGAATCAGGTAAAGAACGTAGTTGACTCAGTGAGTCTGCCATCTGTGTAGGCGTACCTTCAAATAACCTACCGCATCCACCCGCAAATAGAGTATCGCCACAGAATAATTCTCCGATTTCGTCTGGATTCTGGGGAGGAAAATAATAGGCGATGTGAGCGCGGGTATGTCCGGGTACAAAGATAACTTCCCCGATTCTATCTGCAAACTGGACGCGATCGCCTGCTTGCAAAAATACTTGTTGACCAGGAATTCTACCCCGATCCTCTATTCCACCATATACTGTTACTTGTGGAAATTTTTGTATCAATTCTTTATTACCACCGACGTGATCTGAATGATGGTGTGTATTAAAAATTGCTACAAGTTCTACTTCTAGTTCATGAAGTTTTGTTAAAACTGGTTTTGCTTCGGCGGGATCGACAACAGCGGCGATATTTTGTTGGCGATAGCATAGCAGAAAGATGTAATTATCTGAAAGTGCTTCTAGACGGATTACTTGCATTAACTGTGGTTCCTTAACTAGCAATCCCATACCTAACAAAAGCTTGAGGCGAGTAGCACAAGCTATATAAAGTATTTATATTTTTGTAAATTATAGCCTGAATAGTTTTTAAAAAGCGGAAATTAACAACCGTAATTTTACGGTAATTAGTTTTTCTCGTAGAAACACTAGATCAATTTATCAGTAAAATTTCTCTGGATATAAAAGCAGAGACAAAGTTAAATTTATTTTGGTTGTTTTGCGTAGGGAACACCAAAAAATCAATGAGCCAAATATTTCTCAATTGTAGAGTGCATCAGCATAGCTAATTCTATATATTCCCAGGTTTTTGTACTCCTAACACGCCCTAATCATAGGATGTTTTTTATTTTGAATGGGAAATTGGGCATAATTCACCCTGAATAAACATATTCTATTAATTAAAATAATGGTGAATAAAACAAGAGGATTTATCACGATTTTAACAGGTCTGTACTCATTTCAAGACTGTATTCATTTTTTAGCTGCTGTGAGAAAATTTCATCAAGAACCAATAATTATTCTTGTTGATCGCGTTCCGCAAATTTTGTATCCCTTACTCACAGCTTTTAAAAATGTAATTTTAAAGCCAGCGCCAAGCAATGAAAATCCCGTTTTAGCATCGCGACTCGCAAAAATTTATTTATATTCATTTTCTGAATTTGAGCAAACTATCTTTTTAGATTCAGACATTTGTTTGCTGACTAATATTAATGATATATTTGAAGGCTTGAATAAATTTGATTTATTGTTAACAGAAGATGTCCAACCTGCTATTGCCAAAGCCACAAATTTGCTCAGAGGTAATCAGCAAGAAAATTTACCCAAGGTTTTGCAAATCCTACAATCTGTAGGTCTACCACTGCAAGAAAATAGTATTCAGTACAATGGTGGTTTGATCGCTTTTCGTAGAAATGAGATAATTCAGAACTTATTTACGGAATTTCAAAAGTATTTTAAAATTATTCAAAATCATCAAGATCAGCTTTTATTAAGAGATCAGGGAGCTTTTGCCGCTGCTATTGAAACTGTGCATCCGAAAATTAAGGTATTACCACCTACGTATAACTATTTAAGCAAGTGGAAAGACTGCTATCAAATTGAAGAAGAAATTAAAGTACTTCACTGTACATACGCCTATAGACCTCAGTACGCCAAAAATCTTACTAGTTCAGTATACACAAAAGTATTTGATAAATTTGCAAAAGTTTTTATTCCTAATCAAGTTACTAATCATTGGCGTGGAAAATGAATTATTTATGAAAGAAAAATTCAAAATATCAATACTAGTTTGGAATTTATCAACTAACGATGGTTATATCCGAGCCTCATTACTACAAAAATCATTAATGCAACTAGGATTTGAAGTAGAAATCTTAGGTTTTTTATTTGGTAAAGAGTTATATGCAGCTATTCCTGCTGATACTAAAATATATACTTTAGAAGGTAAAAATTATCCAGATTTTATTCAATCAATCGGTCAAATATTAAAACGTATTGATGGAGATATTATTTACGCAATTAAGCCTCAACCAGCGAGTTTTGGAATTGCACTTTTAAAAAAATTATATACTCGCCGCCCTGTAATTGTAGATATTGATGATTGGGAAATGAGTTGGTACGGTGGCGATGATTGGTGCTATCGTCCCAGCTTCAAACAATTAGCTAGAGATTTAATTAAATCAAATGGTGCTTTAAGATCACCATATCATCCTTTGTATTTAAAATGGATGGAAGGTTTGATTAATCAGGCTGATGCTGTAACTGTACATAATCAATTTTTACAGCAACGCTTTGGAGGTGTATTTGTTCCAAATGGCAAAGATACTTATTTATTTGATCCCTCTCGATATGACATTAATGCTAGTAGAATGCGTTATAGATTATCGGGATATAAAATCTTAATGTTTCCCGGTGCGCCAAGACCTTATAAAGGTTTAGAAGATATTCTCATAGCACTCGAAAAAATTAATCAGCCAGATTTAAAACTTGTGATTGTCGGTGGTAGTCCTTACGATGATTATGATCGTCATCTTCAAGAAAAATGGGGAAGTTGGATAATTAAATTACCCAAATTTTCAGCTGATTTAATGCCGGATGTAGTAGCTGCTGCTCATATTGTTGTTGTTCCGCAAAGAGATACCCCAGAAACTCGCGCTCAATTCCCTCTGAAACTAACAGATGGAATGGCGATGGCTAAACCCGTATTATCAACAAAGGTAGGAGATATTCCTGATATCTTAGGGGGTACAGGATATTTAGCAGAACCAGGTTCTCCTGAAGAAATTGCCGAGCAAATTCAACTGATATTTAAAGATTTAGATACAGCAAATGAACGTGGAAAAAGAGCTAGAGAAAGGTGCATAGAAAAATATAGTCTAGAGGCGATGACATCTAGTTTAAAATCAGTAATTACTCGGTTGTAAGTCTTGATAATATGCATTCTAAGATTTGCTCATGTGCTGAATTAGCAATCCAAAATTTAAAATCTTAAGATTAGATCAATATGCAACCGTAAAAACACGTAATACCGACATTATAATTATTTATTTTCTCTACACATCAGTTTTTAGTTATTTCAAACATTTAGCTAATAATCATGTTAAGAATGAGTATATTTTGATTTCACTTCCCAATGTCTACTCGGAAACTACTAGTCAGATTTGCTAAACCCTATCCAGGTCTAATTTTTTTCACAATAGTATTAGGATTTTCTGGAGCTTTATTTAATGGAGTAGGTACAGCTTTAATTGTGCCTGTAATTTTAAAAATTGTGGGACAAGAAGTAGATTTGAGCAGCGCTCCTCCCATTCTGAAAGCAATTACATCTCCGTTTGATCATATATCGGATAATAACCGTTTATGGCTAATGTCTGGAGCAATTATATTAATAATTTCTTTAAAAAATATAGCGAGTTATGCAAGTGCTTTAACATCTAACTATTTATCACGTCGCTTGACTTCTGACATGCGAGAAGCAGGTGTAAAGCTCTTACTAGAAATAGATATAGATTATTACGCCAAGATTAAAATTGGCGATTTAATAAATCGATTAGGGGGAGAAATTGGTCGGGCTGCAACTACCATTAGCAATAGCGTTAAATTAGTAATTCTAGGAATTACGATCTTCGTTTTTGTCGGTTTACTAATATCGATTTCTTGGCAGTTAACAATAGCTGCTACTATTTTGCTATCTTTTGTGACGTTAATTAATCAGTATGTAATAGCTCGCTCTCGGACTTTTGGTAAACTGCTGAGTGAAATGTCAAAAGCATATTCAGTTGCAATTTTAGAAATTCTCAGTGGTATCCGATTAGTCAAAGCAACAGGTAACGAAGAAAGAGAATATCAACGTATTCAAAAATTTATTCGTGAGCGTGAAAAAGCCGATTTCCGCTCTCAAATGAATTCGGAAGCGATCGCACCTATTAGTGAGGTGATGGGAATTGTTGCTTTATTATTAATAGTCATTTTAAGCCGCACATTTTTTAAAGAAGAAATTACTTCACTTTCAACAGTCCTACTCACATATTTATTAATTTTACTGAGATTATTACCGTTAATTGCTCAGTTAAATACTCTCCGCAATAGCTTTGCAAATGCAACCACCAGTGTAGAAGTAACTGCTGACTTTCTGCATCGAGATGATAAGCCTTTAATGGAAAACGGTATTATTATTTATAAAAAGTTAAATAAAAGTATTAATTTTAATCATGTTTCTTTTGCTTACCCCGGTCATGAAAAAATGGTACTCAAAGATGTGGTTTTATCTCTACCACGTGGTAAAACTTTAGCTTTGGTGGGTACTTCTGGCGCAGGGAAATCAACGATCGCAGACCTTTTACCAAGATTTTATGACCCAATTTCCGGTTCTATTACCATTGATGGAATTGACATACAGGAGTTTGAAATTACATCTCTACGCAAAGGGATGGGAATTGTTAGTCAAGACACGTTTTTATTTAATGATTCGGTGCGAAACAACATTGCTTACGGACGTAGTGATGCTACCGATGATGAAATTATTACTGCAACTCAGAAGGCTAATGCTTACGAATTTATCAGTAAATTACCTCAGGGATTTGATACATTGATTGGCGATCGCGGCGTCATGTTATCAGGTGGACAAAAACAGCGTCTGGCAATCGCACGTGCTTTGTTACAAAATCCAGACATACTCATATTAGATGAAGCTACCAGCGCCTTAGATACAGTTTCTGAACGTTTAGTACAAGAAGCGATAGATGATCTTAGCCGCGATCGCACCACCTTGGTAATTGCACACCGCTTGTCTACTGTGCAGAAAGCTGATCAAATCGCCGTCTTAGATCAAGGACGTGTCGTAGAGCTGGGAACTCATGAAGAACTCTTGCAAAAAAAAGGTCATTATTCCCGCTTGTACTTAATGCAATTTGGCGAACAGCAAGAACCCACCAGCAAATATCAAGAAGGTTTAATTCGGATTTCTCACGAATTTCGCACACGCTTAAACTCAATGATTGGCTTGTTACTATTATTAGTTGATAACTTAGCAGACAATCCTCAAGAAAGACAGGAATTAATAGCAGACGCTTACAAATCTGCTTTGAAAATTCTCAACATTGTTGATGTTGTTGAGGATGTCGTGAACATAGAAACAACATTGCAAAATTTATCTATTAACCAAGCAAATCAGGACATCCATTTTCAAGACTCAAACTTAATTAATACCGCAAAAAAGTTTCACATAGATATTAACGAAATAATTAATTATTTACGATTATTGGTCGATAATTTAATAGATGATCCTCAGCAAGAAAATGAATTTATTCAACAGGCGCTGCAATCTGCTATCCGGTTACTCAATTATTTAGAAACTTTTGAAGATAGTATTAAATTGAATTGAACATGAAAACTTTTCTTACTCAAAAACACTACGTCTTTTTTTTGATAGATGAAATACCAAAACCAGGAGCGAGTTTAGTTCAGTCTACCAATGCAGCTAATGGAGCAGCTAATTTAGGTTATTCAACTGTTTTAACTTATCCCTCGAAAGGATTATCTGCACTTAATCCTTTAAATTTAATTCGTCCTTTTCAACCAAGAAAAGTATCAGCAGAACTTGTGAAATACTACAATCTGCAAGACAAATTAAAAATCGCACCTTTGCCAATGCCTTGGCCTGTTGATCATATTAAAGGAAAATTGACTAATTCTAATACCATCGCCACAAAGTATTATTTACCATTTCATATTCTTTCTCAAACCAAACTTGTTCATAGTCGCAACTGGAATTTTATCAAAGCTGCTATCAAAAATGGTGTTCCCGCAATTTATGAACATCATCACCACGATGATAAAAAATTTGAGCCAGAAATTGTAAATCATCCCTTATTTCAAGTAGCTGTTACAGTTACCGATACTGTTAGAGATGGGATGATTGCCAAAGGAATGCCATCAGAAAAAGTGATGAAATTGCATAATGGCTACAATCGCTTTTTTATGGAAAGACAACCAGAAAAAGCTAGACAATGGCGACAAAAGCTACTTAAAAATGGACGCCAACAACTAGTAATTTATTCAGGAGCATTAAGACAATTTAAAGGAATTGATATTTTAATTGAGGTTGCTAAACAATTAACAAATGTCGAATTCATTTGTGCAGGTGGCGATGAAAAAGAAGTTGCTTACTATCAGCAATTAGCGCAACACAAACAGGTAGATAACATCAGCTTTTTAGGTTATATCTTGCACGAAGATTTAGCATCTTTATTACAAGCAGCTGATGTTTTAGCTCATCCTCACTGTTCTGGTCCGGCTGCAACTTTTACATCACCGATGAAGTTATTTGATTACTTAGCCTCTGGTAATCCGATAGTCGCAACAGAAATCCCTTCATTAATGGAGTTTAAAAATACTAACGCGATCGCTGCTTGGTGTGAACCAGATAATCCCAGCAAATTTGCCGAAGCATTAAAGCAAGTATTAGAAAACTATCCTCGGAAATTAGAAGGATATCCAGAAATTCTGGAGTTTGTCAAACAATTTTCTTGGGAAAATCGCGCCGCCAAAATTCTCAGTTATGTTGATGAATCTTTACGTCCTGAATTAATCATATAAGGCTTACACCCCTACTAACAACTAACCATTATGAAAACAATTGGCATGATTAGCAGCTATCACGCATTAGAAAAACAAGCCGATTGGCTATGGCAACAAACACCCCAACCGTTTGGTGTTTGGAAAAATATACAAATGCGATCGCTAGCGTCTAAGCCAGATTTTTTACTAATGTATCAGTTTAATTTTCCTAAACCTAATCATAAAAAATCTTGGTTAGATAACTTTCGTAAACCACAAAATTCTCAAATTAAGATTGAAAGTTTCCTACGTAATGTTCCCAAAGATAAAATTATTTATTTACTACGTGAACCACCTCTAGATGAAGTTGTCGAAAAACATAAACTAGCTTATAAAGAAGCTCAAAAGTATTGTGGTTATGTGTCGGGACCTGATGATTTTGCTCCAACTCCTGACTATATGCCTGCAATTTGGTATCATGCCAATTCTTTTCGAGATTTGAATGAAATGCCACCGCCAGCAAAGACTTCCAATTGTAGTTGGATTACTTCTGGAATTAACCGCACTGCTAACCATCGTCAGCGTTTAGATTTTTTAAAGTCTTTACAAAATAGTGGAATTATAGTTGATTTCTACGGACGAGATTTACCAAATTGGGTAAAATCTTCAGGTGAACTAAGTAACAAATGGTATGGCATGGCTCCGTACTATTACAATCTGGCAATTGAAAATTATAGCGGCAATAATTGGTATGTCAGTGAAAAATTATGGGATGCACTTTTAGCATGGTGTTTACCAATTTACTATGGAGGTTCAGCAGCTGATAAGTTATTACCACCTGGCAGTTTTTTGCGCTTACCTAGTTTAGATGAAAAAGGTATTGCATATATACAAGAGGTTATTGCTTCCCCTGATGCTTGGTATATCCAAAAGGAAGCAATAGCAGAAGCTAGACAAGTTATTCTCCACAAACTAAATTTGCTCAATTGGGTATCAGATTTTGTTATCAAATTTTCGTAGAATTCAGACTTGAGAAAATTTATGAATGGTATTTGTACTCTCGCTAATGATCGGGTTTACGATCAACTTATTGCCCTTCTTAATAGTATTGAAGCAATCTATGGGCAACAAATTTCAGTCTGTGTCTATCCTTATGACGACAATACAGAGCAAATTGCTGCTGAAATTGCTTGCCGCCCAAATGTGCAACTTTATAATAATCAATATTCTATTCAAAAATGGGATGAATTTGTCTATAATATCTGGGATGCTCATCCAACCGCCAAAAAAAATTGGTGGGAAGTAAGTGGTGACAAATATTATAGAGTCGGCACTCATAGACGTTTCTGTGCTTTTGATGGCCCTTTTAATCATTTTGTGTATATGGATGCTGACACTTTATTGATGAGTCAGCTAGATAAAATTTTTGCTCAGTTAAATCAAAGTGATTGGGTAGTATACGACTTCCAGTACAAAGATTTATCTCATGTATATAATGTTTCATCAGCTAAATTAAGAGAAATATTTACACCTGAACAGCTGCAAACAAAAATATTTTGTTCAGGATTTTATGCATCTAAAAAAAACATATTTGATTCACAAAGGCAGGAATACTTCCTAGAGAAGCTACGACAAGGAGAAGTAGCAATCCTTTATGATATGGCTCCTGATCAGACAATTCTCAACTACATGGTAATGCGATCTGGAATTTATATTTATAATTTTGCCCATCACTTACCAGAAAATGAAATAAGCGGCTGTTGTGTAACATCGCCTCATTTTGAGGAAAAAAATCATGTTTTGTACGATCACAATACTCGCCTAACTTATTTACACTATATTGGTTTATCTTCCAAAATTTTTAATCGAGTTTGTAATGGTGAAAACATTGATTTTCCCTATCGCGATTTGTTTTTACACTATCGCTATTTGCATCAGCCAGAACAGCAACCAAAGTTTACAAATCCAGCGAAAGCTTACAACACATCACCAAGTTTAACGACACGGATTTTGAGAAAATTGGGCATAAAAGTTGAGGTGTAATCTTATGAATCGGGGAATTTATATTATTGCCAACGATAAGGTAACTGATCATGCGATCGCACTCCTCAATAGCATCAGATTGTATGACCAAGAAACGCCTATTGTCATGATTCCTTATGATAACAATTATCACAACATTGCTAATATTCTCAGCAAAAATTACCAAGTCGGAATCTATGAAGATTTAGAGTTTATTGACCGACTATCTCAGAAATTACATGAAAGTTTCGGTGGTAAATTCTTCGCACGACCAAATCAATTTCGCAAACAAGCCTGTTGGTTTGGTCCTTTTGATCAATTTTTGTACATTGACACAGATATTGTTGTCTTTGAAAAAATTATCGATAATCTCAATTATCTCAATCAAGTAGATTTTGTCTGTTGTGATTATCAACATTTGGGCGGAATTCAAAATGTCTTTACACCTAAAGTCTTAGAAGAAAAAATATTTACAGAAAATCAACTCCAAGATATTTTTAATGGTGGTTTCTGGGGTGCTAATAAAAACCTGATTTCGGAACAAGATTTGTATGAAACCTTTGCTGAATGTGCTGCTCATCCTGAATACTTTGATTTTTCTCAAAAAACATCCGACCAACCAATTATCAACTATATGCTTCTCAAACGCATTCCTCGTCGTTTTAATATAGTCCGTCGTGAGGGGAAAGCAGCAGGAAACTGGGCGGGAACTCCGAATTTTCAAACTCAGGGTCATGTACTATTTGATCCCGCAGTAAATCAACCCTTACAATATTTACATTGGGCAGGTATTCGCATTCAACCAGGTTGCCCTTATTGGAAAATTTGGGAACATTATCGTAATCTCAATTCAGCTTTACCACCAGCAGATATCCCCGCACCTGTTAATAAAAATCAGTGGGAAACTAGATTGGAGAATTTGAAAAAGCAACTGCGACAACTGAAGGCTAATTTATAACAGGAAATAATAGATTACGCAAGAAATAGTGTTTTTCCCGAACACAGATTTTCTGTTATCACATTTGATTAATTAACCACTGCATTGCACTTTCCACATCGCTGACTTTCTCTACTGGTGGAGTCGGTGGACGCTTCACCATCACCACCTTAACCCCCACCTCCCGCGCCGCAATTATCTTGGCATAAGTTGCATCACCACCACTATTCTTGCTTACCAAAGTATCAATCTGATGTTCGATTAACAGTCGGCGTTCGTTATCTAGAAAAAAAGGGCCGCGATCGCACAATATCATCCCTGGTGGAACCAATGCATCAGCCGCAGGTGGATCAATCAATCGCATCAAAAACCAAATACTATCTAATCTGGCGAAAGGTGCAAGTTGCTGTTTACCGATAGTCAAAAATACCCGTTTGGCAAATTCCGGTAACACACTCGCAGCAGTTTCCACACTATCAACCTCTATCCACTCATCCCCAGGAACTTGTAGCCATGCAGGACGAATAAACAGCAAATGAGGGATACTACAACTTGCAGCAGCACTAGCCGCATTCCAAGATATTTGAGCTGCAAACGGATGAGTCGCATCAATTAGCAAATCTATTTTTGCCTCACGCAGATATTCAACCAAACCAACTTCCCCACCAAAACCACCAATCCGCACCATTCCTATAGGTGCTTGCGGATTACGAGTACGACCTGCTAAAGATGTAATCACCTCTATTTGCTCAATCACCGCAGCTTTAGCCGCTAACTCAGCAGCATCACCCGTTCCACCAAGAATCAGAAGACGTTTCACATTTGTCATTGGTCATTGGTCATTTGTTATTAGTTATTCTCCCCATCTCCCTTCCCAATTTTTAATTTTTAATTGTTTGTACCCTCTCCAGCAATTCGGTTGCTTGTGAATCTTGACTAATAATTTCACCTTTACGATCAAACAATACAGTACCAACTTTCAAGCTGACATTTGCATATTTCTGCACATAAGCTGTGGCTTTCTGACTAATTTTTTCAGCCAGTTTCCCAAATACTAATTCTGACAATCCTAGTTCGATTAATTTTTTGTGTGCTGCATCAGCGGTTTTGGCTTCTAAAACTGCGCTTACAGCCTGTAAATCACCACCAACGGCTACTACCGCAGCGCTAATTATTTCTAATTTGGCATCTGCTAAATGACTGGAAGTATTGAAAATACCCCCTGCTAGCTTAATTAGTTTACCTTGATATCCCAACAACAAAACAGAATTTGCATGGTAGAGTCCAGCTTCTACAAGCATCGCACCAATCCAGTTACCAGTTTGTGCGATCGCTGACTCTGGTATACCTAAACGTTGAGCAACTTGCATACCATTGCTACCTATACAAAATACTAAGTCAGTACAATCCCTGACTTTAGATTGTAATGATTGGCGAAATTCTTCTAGATGATCAGCCGCAGACAACGGTTGAGAAATACCACTAGTTCCTAATAATGACAGTCCCTCTAAAATCCCAAAAGCTTCATTAGAAGTGCGTTGTGCTAATTGGCGACCTTCGGGAAGAATAATCGATACTGTTAATGTTTGCTCTGGAGGAATCAGGGGTAGTAAATTTGCATCAAATAAACGACGAGCATAGCTATAAATTGCTGCTTCCCCAGCAGCTGTTTTTCCCAAACCTTCACCAGCTTCTAAAATCAAAGCTTGAGATTGTCGTTGTGACAATCTCACCCAAGCCCAAATAGGTGTATTTCTAGTCAAATCTAAATTATCACCAGGGTCACTAAGGGTAATAGCTAGGGCGCTGTGCGGTTCTAGCATTGCTACCTGAGAAATGGGAATTTCTGCTTTTCCGGGTAGCAGGTCAATGTCAACGGATACCTGTGAGTATATCTTGGTACTTAAATGTAACAAAGCAGCCTTAGCCGCAGCTACTGCAAATACTGGTAGAGTGTAACCTGTACGAGCCATAGGTAGAAAGTTTAGATTTACGTGACCGATATTTCTTTGATGTTACAAGCCCCCAGAGAGAATATACCGCGCACTCTATAGATAAGCGATCGCTTTTTAGCCAATACTACAACTCCCTCATGCCTTTTTAGCTTTAGGTAATGTCCAGCAAATGCCAGAAGACAACACCACGCTAGCAACAACAGCAATCAGAATAACTTGGGTGACATCACTTAAATTAAAAATCATTTTTGTTACCTAAATTCTCATTCATACTAATCTCTTCAAACTCTTACGGCAATTCTCCAGATAGAAAATTGTGATTTAGGACAGTCAAGTATGTGATTAACCCCCACCTCCCTCTTGTTCCCGTATCTCCGCGTCCTCGTGTCCCCCATGTCCCCCTTGTCCCCTACTATTATTTGTAGAATAAGTCAGTTTTTCAGGAGCTTTGGGAATGACCGCAGCAGTAGACCCCGTAAAATTGATGAAGCAACAAGTTGGTAAAGCCGCCGCCGATTTAGTCAAATCTGGTTCTATCGTCGGTTTAGGTACAGGTTCAACCACAGCGTATGCGATTCAATATATTGGAGAACGCCTTAAATCTGGCGATATCAAAGATATTGTGGGTGTTCCCACCTCTTTTCAAGCAGAAGTGCTAGCGAAGGAATACGGTATTCCACTAACTACTTTAGATGCAATTGACCACATTGATATTGCAATTGATGGTGCTGATGAAGTTGATCCACAGAAGAATTTAATCAAAGGTGGTGGCGCAGCACATACCCGCGAAAAGGTTGTCGATTACCTAGCAGACCAGTTTATTGTTGTTGTGGATGCTGGTAAATTGGTTGATCGCTTGGGTTCAGTTTTTGCTGTACCAGTGGAAGTCATACCAATGGCCATCACTCCTGTAATGCGTGCGGTTGCACAACTGGGCGGTAAGCCAGAACTGCGAATGGGTGTGAAAAAAGCTGGGCCTGTGATCACAGACCAAGGCAATATGGTAATAGACGTCAAATTTGACTCGATAGATGATCCAGTTAACCTCGAAAAAACATTAAATAATATTCCCGGTGTTTTGGAGAATGGTATTTTCGTTAATTGCGCGGATCTCGTTTTAATTGGCGAAGTCAAAGATGGCCAACCTGTAGTGCGAAAACTGTAGAACGAAAAATGTAGAACTCACGACAAGAGTTTGTGATCTAATCACAGTAAGTTCACGTGAGCTTCCAACAAATGGCATTCGTTGGAAGCTCACGTTAAGTTAGAATGCCTTGCAACCAGCAGAATTTTGGTGCAGATACTGACGCTGAAACTCTCTGCTATTAACATCGTAAGCAGTCAGAACGACTTCTCCTTTCTCATTGAATATCCATCCACGAGCAGGGACAATTTGCTTAGTCGTAACAGAGGTTTTTGGCTGGTTGATTGTAACAGCTTGCGAACTACTACTGCTAGCTGGTTGGGCTAAATCAACACGCACATTGTCAGTTGTAAAACTATCATTGGGACTAGAGGGTACACCACCTCGTCCAGTGATGAGAAATGTACTGCCAAAACCTTTTTGACAAGGATTTTGAGCAATTTGATTACTTGCATCGGTAGGAGTATCTGGTAACTGCATTAATCCCTGACTGGGATTGACATCTGTATTATTTACTTGTACAGTGCCACTGAAGTCTGTGCCAAGGTCAGAAGCAGCAGTGATATCACTATCTGGACTACTGAACCGATAAGCGGCTTTGATAAATATATTGCCCCCAAAACCTTTTTGAGCATTTGCAGTGATGTCACTGTTTTCTAAAGCAACAAAGTTACCAGTCACAATCCTGATGTTTCCACCAGTGGCTGTACCTGTGGCGTTGGTAGTGATGTTACTATTGCGACGTAAGATTAAGTCACGGGAGTTAAGGAAAATATTACCTTGATCACCAGTAGTAGTGGCAGTAATCAACGCCCGATTGTCTAGCCGGATGTCTTTTGCAGTCGTGACTTCGATATTACCTGCTGCACCAGTTCCTTCACTATTTGCAGACAGAATTGCACCATTAGAAAGAGAAAGCGATCGCGCATTAATTTTGATCCCACCAGCATTGCCCACACCTGATGATGTCACACTGCTAAAAATTCCACTACCCGATCCTTGTTTATCCTCACCTGCTACGAAGATGTTCCCAGTCGCATTAATAATTACGCTACCAGCATTTCCTCTTCCAAAAGTGCTTGCACTTATTGCTGCGCCATCATTCACAAAAAGGTCTTTGGTATTTATTTGGATACCACCAGCATCTCCCTGTGCATATTCATTTACTTGACTAAAAATTCCACTTGGGAATCCATCCTTACCCTCACCAGAAACAGAGATATTGCCAGTCGCATTAATTTTGACAATTCCAGCATTTCCTATTCCAAAAGTACTGGCACTAATTTGTGTGCCATTACTCACAAAAAGGTCTTTGGTATTTATTTGGATACCACCAGCATTGCCTACACCTGATGAGTTTACACGGCTTAAAATATCACTCTCACCATCTATAGATACCAAGTTAGTAGCATTAATGATTACGCTACCAGCATTTCCCATTCCAAAAGTGCTGGCATCAATTTGTCCGCTATCAGTCAGAAACAAGTCTTTAGTAGTTATTTGGATACCACCAGAATTGCCCTGCGCTGTTGAGTCTACTTGGCTCAAAATTCCACTGTTATTTCCATTGTTAGTTTTACCAGAAGCAGATATCTTACCAGTCGCATTAACAATTACTCTACCAGCATTTCCATCTCCGAAAGTACTGGCACCAATTTGTCCTCCATCAATCAGAGAAAGGTCTTTAGTAGTTATTTGGATACCACCAGAATTTCCCTGTGCATTTTCATTTACTTGACTAAAAATTCCACTTCGGAATCCTTGTTTATCCTCACCAGAAGCAGAGATATTGCCAGTTGCATTAATGATCACATTCCCAGCATTTCCCGTTCCAAAAGTGCTAGCATCAATTATTGCGCCATCACTAAGAGTAAGGTCTTTAGTGCTTATTTGAATGCCACCAGCATCTCCCTGTGCTGTTTGGCTGACTTGACTAAAAATTCCGTCTGGAAATCCATCGTTACTCTCACCGGAAGCCAAGATATTACCAGTCGCATTAATTTTGACAATTCCAGCATTTCCATTTCCAAAAGTGCTAGCACTAATGTATGCGCCATCAGTCAGAGAAAGGTCTTTGGTAATTATTTGGATACCACCAGCATCTCCCTGTGCTGTTTGGTTGACTTGGCTCAAAATTCCACTTCGGAATCCGTCGTTACTCTCACCGGAAGCCAAGATATTGCCAGTCGCATTAATGATCACTCTCCCAGCATTTCCGTTTCCACGGGTGCTGGCATTGATTTGAGCACCATTCGTAAGGGAAAGATTTTTGGTATTTATTTCAATCCCACTAGAATTGCCCTCAACAAAGAATCCAACAGTGCTAGAAATATTGCTACCACCATCTGCGGAAATATCACCAGTTGCCTTAATTTTGACAATACCAGCGTTTCCTTCCCCAAAGGTGCTAGCAGTAATTTCTGCACCATCGGTGAGAGAAAGATTATTGGTATTTATTTCAATCCCACCACTATTGCCTATAGCAGAGGAGTCAACAGTACTAGAAATTTCGCTACCACCATCTGCGGAAATATCACCATTTGCCTTAATTTTGACAATACCAGCGTTTCCTTGACCATTGGTGTTGGCACTAATTTCTGCACCATTAGTGAGAGAAAGATTATTGGTATTTATTTCAATCCCACCACTATTGCCTATAGCAGTGGAGTTAACAGCGCTAGAAATTTTAGTACCGAAACCATCTGCTGTGATATAATTACCTGTTGCATTAATTTTGACAATGCCAGCGTTTCCTTGACCGTAGGTATCAGCAAAAATTTTTGCACCATTGGTAAGAGAAAAATTATTTGTGTTGATTTCAATACCACCTGCATTGCCACCTAAACTTGAGAATGCAACAGCACTAGCAATGAAGCTGTCTGAACCATCTACGGTGAGATTGCCAGTTGCATTAATTTTGATAATGCCAGCATTTCCCTTGCCAAAGGTACTAGCATCGATAAATGCTCCATCTTGTACAAGCAACTCACGAGTATTAATTGTCAAATCTCCTGCTGTTCCGGTTGCTTCTGAGCCAGCTTGAGTAGTCAAAGCACTACTGATTTGACCATTGGTAGTAGTAGCAATACCAATCAACTGAACTTTGTCCGCTGTAATAGTCAGATTTCCACCCTTGCCAGTACCAAAAGTGCTAGCGTTTATTTGCGCGCCATCTTGCACAAGCAACTCACCAGTTTTAATTGTTAAATCTCCTGCTGCTCCGGTTGCTCCTGGCTCAGTTGCAGTACGTAAACTACTAGGGTATTCACCATTAGCGCTAGTACCAGTACCAATCAGCTGGACTTTGTCCGCTGTAATAGTCAGATTTCCACCCTCACCAGCACCTAAAGTGTTAGTAAGTATTTGTGCGCCATCTCGCACAATCAACTGACTAGTGTTAACTATCAAATCTCCTGCGGCTCCGGTTGTTTCTGGGTATGCTTGAGTAGCCAAGGCACTAGGAAACCTCCCATCAAATGAAATACCAACTGCTTCTAGTTGCTCAGTTGCATTCACTAATAGAAGTCCACCTTGTTGAGATCCTAAAGTACTAGCTTCTATCTGTGAACCATTAGCAAGGGTGATACGTCTACCCCAAACCTGAATATCACCACCACCAAGACCACTGGCATCTACTGACGCCTGTTGAGATAATTGAATGTTGCCAAAGTTTTGTACATTACCATATCCCAAAGCAAAACCTTTGTTGATAGGTGTAATGCTAACTAAACCAGAGCCTGCAACACTGCCCAATTCTATCCGTCCACCAGCAGTTTTGAGTGTTGCTCCCTCTAAAAAGACATCTCCTCCCACTAATGCCAAAGTTTGATTTGGTTGCACTCGTAGTCCAGATGTTGTATTAATTACCTCATCAGTATATGACCTCAATCCCTGACCATCACCTTGTATCTGAATACTTCCAGGATTGTCCCGAAATCGCAAACCAATCGGAATATTTACACTTAACAGTGGTACTGCTTGTGGATTCGTCGCACTAAATTCAAAATTATCGTTAAATATAAAACTGTCGGCTGTGGTTCCAAAAAATGAACCATTTAAATCTAAACTGGCATTTCGACCAAAGAAAATTCCTTTCGGGTTGAGTAAAAATAGATTTGCGTTACCTAAGACACCAAGTTTACCAAGAATATTAGAAGGATTACCGCCTGTGACTCTGGTGAGAATATTGGTGATATTAGCCGGATTAGAAAAATAGGCTCCTCTACCTTCACCAACATTAAATTCTTGAAAACTATGAAACAGACTTGACCCGCGAGTTGCACCACCGTCAATGCGATCGCTCGGTATACCATTAATTACATCTGGATTCACTATAGAACTTTCCGCACCCAGACTAGAATCTGGTGTGATTTGCGCTTGAGCAATAGTGATAAATACAAGAGTTTCTAATATTGCTACGGGCAAGGTGAAGAGAACGAATGTATGCCTCAGCTGTGTCATCCTCAGTATCCTGTTTTAATAATGGAAGAGAACCCTGACAAGTAAAAATACGGAACATAGCATATAACAAAGTATTAGAAACCAAATTTGCATGTTATGGCGTATATTCGCAAATTTTCTTAAAAATAGTCAGTTTGATAAAACTCTCTCTCTCAACCTCCGTCTCCTACAAGGTGAGAGAGGAGCAACGTCAAAATATTGTTAAAGACGCGCCATGGCGCGTCTCTAAATCAAGATGTGTTGCTAATATTTTTTGAAAGTCAAAAGTAAAAAGCAAAAAAACATTTATCTCAAGAGATACCAGCCCTTAAATTTATTCGTGGAGAAAGATAAAGTTCTTCTTGTTTCAAGAAAGAGAATTTATTCATGGGCATTTCTTTTTACTTTGATCTTTTTACTTTTGACTTAATTAATTGCTCGCCTATTTTTCATTCAATTCAGTGATCCCTTGAAGCCAATAGGCCCTTCTCCGTCATAAGTCGTAGTTCCGTTTAAAGTCTTGCCACCATCATTAGAATTGGCGTTGAGCGCAACTACATTTTGGTTCTCGCGATAGCCGATAATCCAGATACCTCCTGGGTTCCATGGAGCAGATGAGCCTCCCCACTGATTCTCTACGTTGTAGTTGTTGTTCCCTAAAAGAGTTGCTTTGAAGCCGATAGGCCCTTCACCACTGTAAGTTATGGTTCCGGTAAAAGTCTTGCCACCATCATTAGATGTGATGTCGATCGCAACCACATTTTGGTTGTTGCGACAGCCCAAAGCCCAGACACCACCGGGATTCCAGGGGGCAGAACTTCCTCCCCACTGATTCTCGACTGTGTATGCACCACCTTCAGCCTTTGTGCCTTTGAAACCAATAGGCCCCTCACCTTTGTAAGTTATGGTTCCATTTAAGGTTTGTCCGCCATCGTTAGACTGAACATTGATCGCGACTACGTTCTGGTTAGTACGATAACCGAGTACCCATGTACCACCGGGATTCCAAGGAGCAGAACTTCCTCCCCATTGGTTTTCTACTGTGTAAGTATTATTACCTGTTCGGGTAGCCCGAAAACCAATAAGCCCTTCATCACTGTAAGTTATGGTTCCATTTAGGGTTTGTCCGCCATCGTCAGATTTCACATTTATAGCGACGACGTTCTGGTTAGAACGAGCACCAATAACCCATTTGCCACCTTCATTCCATGGAGCAGAAGAGCCACCCCACTGATTTTGCACATGATATAGCGTCATATTTTTTTGATATTTGCAAAGTTGACATTCGTTAATTTCTCAGAACTTGAATAATAATTCAAGGACATTTAAGACACTTAAGACACTTAGTAATTAAACGTAAAAAATAAAGTGATTTACTACACAAATAACTAGAGAAAATCCATGAAATTAACTTTATCCAAACTCTCCAATTATTTTTATAAGATTAAAACTATACCAGCTAAACCAAATATCTATCGCATTTCTAAATCATTACTGAACAACAATGACATTTCAACTCTGTAAAGACTTTGCAGATAACGTCTCTAAAAGCTCAAATTTATGATGAAAAATCCTTAAACAAGTAGTCTTAAACCTCATCCAAAATCGTTCGACTGACTTGTACTGAGCCTTGTCGAAGTAGCGCTCACGACGAAGTCTAAAATCCAAAATTGGATGACGAGTAGTACTTGATTACAATGAGTTTGTGGTTAATTGTTGTTTGGTATTTGTCCCACCCAACAAACAACCAAATTGAGTTTATTCACACCAATACCTTTGATGCTATACAGAAGATTTGGTCGTACAGATTTACAGATGCCTGTGTTTTCCTGTGGAGGTATGCGATACCAATATAAATGGCAAGATGTGCCACAGTGGCAGATTCCCCGTGATAGTCAAGCAAATTTGGAAGCGACAATTCAACGTTCGCTAGAGTTAGGGATTAATCACATTGAAACTGCTCGTGGTTACGGTAGTTCGGAAATGCAGTTGGGTAAAATTTTACCTCAGCTTCCCCGCGACAAATTAATTGTTCAGACTAAAATAAGTCCTGGGGCAGATGCAAAAAAATTCCTCAGCGAGTTTGAGAAATCACTACGATATCTGCGTTTAGATCATATTGATTTACTGGGAATACACGGTATAAATAATTCCGAATTCTTAAACTACACCATTCGTCCGGGTGGTTGTTTAGAAGTAGCACAAAAATTACAAGCCCAAGGTAAAGTCAGGTTTATTGGCTTTTCTACTCATGGTTCGACAGATACTATTATCCAAGCAATTAACACTAATCAATTCGATTACGTAAATTTGCATTGGTATTACATTAATCAAGTCAATTGGCCTGCTATTGAAGCTGCTACTGCACATGACATGGGTGTGTTTATTATTAGTCCATCTGATAAGGGAGGAAAATTATATAATCCACCAGAAAAATTAGTAAAACTTTGTTCTCCTTTGAGTCCGATGGTGTTTAATGATTTGTTTTGTCTAAGTCATCCCCAAGTACATACTTTAAGTTTAGGAGCAGCAAAACCCACAGACTTTGATGAACACTTGAAAACTTTAGATTTGTTAGATCAAGCCTCGGATATTTTGCCACCAATTTTGACACGTTTAGAGAAAGAAGCCATTACCATTCTCGGAGAAGATTGGGTGAAAACTTGGCATGTTAATTTACCCAGCTACGAGCAAACTCCTGGACAGGTAAATATTCCGGTAATTCTGTGGCTGTGGAATTTAGCGATCGCCTACGACATGATAGATTATGCCAAAATGCGTTACAACCTACTTGGCAATGGTAGTCACTGGTTTGCGGGTGAAAAAGCAGAGCAAATAGATAAACTTGACTTGCAGTCTTGTCTGAGTCGCAGTCCCCATGCAGACAAAATTCCTAGCATCCTTGCACAAGCACATCAAATCTTGCAAGGTGAAGCAGCACAGAGATTATCACGGAGTTAATTGACCAAAATCTACGAAAATAATAACTGCAAACCAATTTCGCTAATTTATTTGCTTGGTGTAAATCTTATGACTTTTAAACGTCGGCATTTTCTAGTTTTACTTGGTGCAGGTGTAGGCGCTTTTGCTTTAGATTCTTGCGCCTCTGCAAGCACTCCTAACCCCACTTCTCCTACTTCTTCAGTTTCTCCAAATTCTGCTAGTTCCAATAAATCAAATAATTCTGGAGCAATTCAATTACCACCTTTGCCTTATGATTACAATGCCCTAGAACCACACATTGATGCAGCCACAATGCGCTTCCATCACGACAAACACCATGCAACCTATGTCAAAAATTTAAATGCAGCATTAGACAAATATCCAGAACTCAAAAACAAAAGCGTAGAAGATTTACTGCGTGATCTTAATAGTGTTCCTGAAGATATTCGCACAACAGTACGTAATAATGGTGGTGGTCATATTAACCACTCGATGTTTTGGCTGATCATGAAACCCAATGGTGGTGGTGAACCAACCGGGGCGATCGCAGACGCTATCAAAAAAAATTTTGGCAGCTTTGCAAATTTCAAAAAACAATTCAACGATGCAGGTACTAAACGTTTTGGTAGTGGCTGGGTTTGGCTTGTCCGCAATCAAAATGGCAAGCTAGAAGTTGTCAATACGCCTAATCAAGATACTCCTCTGAGTGAAGGCAAATATCCAATTATGGGTAATGATGTATGGGAACATGCTTATTACCTCAAATACCAAAACCGCCGCGCTGATTATTTAGACGCTTGGTGGAACGTATTGAACTGGGATGAAATTAACAAACGATTTGCAGCAGCAACTTAAGCGGTTGTTGGTTTGTAGACGCTATAAATTTAATCGTTATTTGCGATCGCGTAGCGGCTGCTTTGCAGCATCGTTTTCACGTTTGTGGTGAATGGGTTCCCATTCATAAACAACATCAAGACGTTAGTCACAAATGTCTTCATGTTTTCTATGAATGGGTTCTCCTTCATAAACAACATTAAGACGTTAGTCACAAATGTCTTAAGGTTATTTACAGTTTCTACATACCCGTGACTTGTAAATTCATATTTTGTTGCTATTTGCTAACGACAACAACTTTGGATCTAACGACACTAACTTCGGATCTAACGACACTAACTTCGGATCTAACGACACTAACTTCGGATCTAACGACACTAACTTTGGATCTAACGACACTAACTTCGGATCTAACGACAGCATTTGATTAATTCATAGAAAATGGGAGCATCCCAATTTAAAAAAATACCTTTAAGCACTAAAGTGCTTACTACAAACACCTATGTGTAAAAATGTTAAGTTCAAAAGAGTGTAGGGGTGTAGCAGGAAAAAAACAATTAAATATTTACCCTTACATCCTTATATCCTCACACCCTTACCCCCTAGTTTTTGTCAGAGTGAAATTGTGAACGACTTAACCGTGCCTTCTTTACCAGAATTGCCAGATATATGGCAGCAAACTCTCAATTGGCAACCAACAGCCAAACAGCAAGTACAATTGCAGAGGTTGTATGAATTAATTTTAGAAGGTAATCAAAAGCTTAATTTAACTAGAATCACCGAACCCCAGGAATTTTGGGAAAAACATCTCTGGGATTCTCTGCGGGGAATTGCACCCTTACTAAGAAATGGGGAGAAAAATTTCACTTCAACACCCCAGCATTTCATTGATATTGGTACAGGCGCGGGTTTTCCTGGTATTCCTGTTGCGATCGCACTGTCTGATTGCACCGTCACACTTTTGGATTCTACTCGCAAAAAAACAGTTTTTCTTGAACAGATTTTACCTGAGTTGCAGTTAGATAATACTAAAACATTAACTGGTAGAGTTGAGGAAATCGGTCAACAGTCTCAACACCGCCAAAACTATGACGTAGCCATGATTCGCGCTGTTAGTAATGCATCAGTGTGCGCGGAATATGCTTTGCCATTACTCAAACAAGGTGGTTTAGCCATAGTTTATCGGGGTAACTGGACAGAAGATGAAACTACAGCTTTGACAGATGCTGTGAAACAGCTTGGTGGAGAAATAGAAGCGATCGATCAATTTACAACTCCGTTGAGTCATAGTCTCCGCCACTGTTTGTACTTACGGAAAGTAGCACCCACACCAGCTAAATTTCCCCGTGCTGTCGGTACACCTACACAAAAACCACTTTAATTTGGTCATTGGTCATTGGTCATTGGTCATTGGTCATTAGACATGGGGCATGGTCTTTAGTTTATCTCCTTGTTCCCCGTTAAGAGTTCCCTATCCAATGACTAATGACTAAGTGACTAATGACTTAAATTAGATTAAAGTTAAAAAGTGTAAAGAATTATTCAGTTTGCTCTCATCTTTTAAAACAACTTGTTCACTTCTACTGTAGATAATCGTATAAAAAAGTCCATGCAGCATTGTTTTTGGCGACGAATTCTGGTATTTTGTGCAGTCTTTTTCTTGGCAGGGTCAATTTGGGTGACCCATCCCCCCTACGCTCATGCTTACGACAATCCAGATTTACTACCAGACACCCCAACCCCAGTCGTAGACTTAGCTAAATCCCTCAACTCAGTTCAAGAAGAAAACCTTGTTAAAAAACTAGAACAATTTGAAGCTCAAACCGGCTGGAAGTTGAGAGTTTTAACTCAGTATGACCGTACACCAGGTTTAGCAGTTAAGAACTTTTGGAAACTTGATGACAAAAGTGTTTTATTAGTTGCTGATGCCAGTGGTGGTAATATTCTTAACTTTAATGTCGGCGATGCAGTTTATAAGTTACTACCCCGGACATTTTGGGTAGAGCTACAAACACGCTTTGGTAACTTATACTTTGTACGAGAAGAAGGAGAAGACGGAGCAATCATACAAGCTCTAGAATCAATTGAAACTTGTTTGCGTCAAGGTGGTTGTCGTGTGGTTCCTGGACTACCAAAAGAACAGTGGATTTTGACGCTGATTAGCTCAATCATTGGTGGGATTGTTTGTGGTTTTGCAGCACAACCCCGGCGTGAAGGACAAATTGTGGCTTGGCAATGGGCTTTAATTTTTTCTCCTCTGTGGGGAATTTTATTTATCGCCTTCGGTATTGGCCCAGTAGTAACCCGCACTTCCGACTGGCTACCTTTAGTCCGTAATATCGCTGGTTTTCTCATCGGTGTCTTAGTTGCCTACTTATCGAACTTTTTCAGTCGTTCCTCAGCATCAGAACTCTGAATTGGTCAATGGTCATTGATTATTAGTTATTAGTTATTACTTATTAATTGTTACAAATGACAAAGGACAAAGGACTAATGACTAATGACTCATTTAAGCTGAAAGCTGTTAGCTGAATGCTGAAACGCAATGGAATGGCACATAACTGATGCTGAGAGTTTAGCAATAATTGATAGCGAAATTGGCGATCATGCCTTTTCACCTGCCGAGTATGAAATTGTTCGGCGGGTGATTTATGCTACTACTGATTTTGAATATAAGTCTTTGATTCGTTTCTCGGAGCGTGCTTTGCAAGCTGGGGCAGCAGCATTAGCTGCACGTACAACTATGATCGTAGATGTGCCGATGGTACAGGCAAGTATTAACTACGAGATTCAAAGTACTTTTGCTAACCCTGTGTATTGCAGCATCGATACACTTACTCGTCCTCAAAAAGAAAAAACTCGTGCAGCTTGGGGAATTGAAACCTTAGCTAAACGTTATCCTGAAGGCTTATTTGTCATCGGTCAAGCGCAAACGGCTTTATCTACACTTGTTGATTTAATCGAAGCGGAAGAAATCAAGCCAGCGTTGGTGATTGCAACACCAGCAGGTTTTATCAACACAGATAGTGATAAAAAACGCTTGCGAGATTCTCTGATACCGAACATAACAATTGACAGTCGCAAAGGCGGTGCATTAGTCGCAACCGCGATTGTTGAGGGTCTAGTAGATTTAGCTTGGCAAGCTTACGGGAAAGCGAGGTGATCGGGGACACAGGGACACGGGGACACAGCGAGAATTTATGATGATTTCTCCGCGTCTCCTATTCACCGCGTCACCGCGTCTCTTCCCGCTCCCCATTCCCTATTCCTCTATGGGACGACGTCTACGGGGTCTTTCTGAGGGGCGATCGCGTAAACGGCGACTCACTTCCGGAAAATAATCTCGCCGCAAGTAGGGATAATCATTTACCCATAAATCGCGACTGGGAATATAAATATCGGTGATTTCTTCAATTCTGCTCAAATCTGGGCGATTTGACATTACCACCATTTCTACTTTCTGACCACGCGCAATCACTTTATGCTCAACTCGTAATGGTGCTACAAGTTGAGCAGTAAATCCAGTTTCGTCACCCACTTCTAAATTAATTCGCTTTTCCCGGTTTTCTACTATTACTAAATCACCTTTGTTGTCAACGGTTTCTTGTTTACCAACCAATTCGTCTGTAATCCACCAATCCAAAACCCGACCACGGAAAAACCCACTGTATTTGTAACGGCGACATTTGGCATTCCGCATACTAGCCCAGAATATAGGCCCCCATAGCCAGTAAAAAGCACCAATTACTCCTAGCAAAAATATTATTGGACCAAAACCAGGTATGGTAAAAAGTCTTGCTAGGACATAAACACCTGCAATGACCACAGAGATTAACAGCCTCTGTAAAAAATCTGGAAATTTTCCCCAATAATATTTGTACTGCTGACTAGTGGCAATTAAGGGGATGAGTTGATTAAATTTTTGGCGAGTCAGTGGGACAAGCATTCGGATTTTGGATTTTGGATTTTGGATTTGAGATTTTGGATTTGAGATGAAAAATTTAGAGGATTTTCTCTAATCCATATATTAACGACTTTAACTCCAAGACTTTGCGAATTGCTAGTAGCACTCCTGGCATATAAGCAGCGCGATCGCTTGTGTCATGTCGTAAAGTATAAATTTGACCAGGTGCGCCAAAAATAACTTCTTGATGAGCAATTAAACCTGGCAAACGTATACTGTGAATTCTAATACCTTCATCTGCAACACTCCCCCTTGCTCCTGGTAATTTCTCGGTTTCTTTCACAACTGCTGGGTTAAATGTTTTACCCATTTCTGCTAACAACTGAGCAGTTTGAATCGCAGTACCGCTAGGAGCATCAGCTTTTTGGTTATGATGCAGTTCAATAATTTCTACGTGATCAAAATATTGAGATGCTGTGACTGCGGCTTGTTGCAACAGTACCATACCAATAGAAAAATTAGGAATCAACAGGCATCCTGTACTAGCTTTATCAGCAAAATCTGTTAAATCTTGAATTTGTTCGGGACTTAAGCCTGTAGTACCGACAACTGGACGAATACCGTAGGCGATCGCACTCCGAATATTATCATACACAGAATCAGGATGAGTAAAATCTACAATCACCCCTGGTTGCATATGTCTTTCACCAGCTACGTAACCCAGCATCGGTTCCAATTGATTAGTAATTGGTACTTCTAAAGGTTCACTTAAACCAGCCAGTTCGCCTGCATCTTTACCTTGGTGTTCTGGACTGGTATCAATAGCACCCATAAGACTCATATCAGATGCTTGTGCTACTGCTTTGACCACCTCGCGCCCCATTTTACCAGCAGCACCATTAACAATTACAGGGATCAGTTTTTGATTCGTCATAACTTGAATTACGCTTTTCTACCCAACAAGCGCATTGTAGGAGAATTTGGGGTGGTTAGCAGAGACGAACTACCTACTCTATCTCAAAGCCACACAAAATCAGTCTACGCCCGTACAGTAGTTAGTGGCTATAACAAGTTTTGATTCAACAACACCAAAATTTGATACCAATTTTTGTAGAGACGCGATTTATCGCGTGTTGACCGATTTATCGCGTCTTTACCAAGGATATGTTGCAATCATTAATTAAATTGGTATGAGTTAACGATTCTGATGTTCAATGAACGGACGCACAACTAAATAGCCAGCACCAAAACCCAAAAATATGATCAATACCATCATCAAAAAGAACCACCAACCATTGACTTTTTCTGATTCTGGTTCGCTGCTGGAGTAGGCGACGACTTCCTGCTGTTCTATCAGCACTGCTTCTGACATGGATACAGGAATTTCCATTTCTGTATAGAGTGGATGAGCCTGCTGGCGCGGTTGTGCTTTTTTGGTTTGAGGTTTACTAGTCTTATTTACCTGCTGTTTACTAACAGGAGGAGTCGTTACCTGTTGATTGGCTTTTGTGGGATTCCCCGAAAATTCTTTGGTTTGGGCAACTTTTTGTGGTTCCTCTGGTGGTTTCTGATTATTGCCTATAGAAGATATTAATGGAGATACTGCCTCTACGTCTGTTGTGACTTGAGCTTGGGGAACCTGCTGAGATTTAGACTGACTAGAAGCATCAAGTAATTTTTGTAACTGTAAAACAGACTGGATTGCTTTGGCAATTTCTTCCCGTAGCAGTTGATTTTCTTGAGTGACTTGTGCTTGTTGGGCAGTCAGAGCATTGATTTTTGCCTGTGCGGCTTGTAATTCTGCTGCTAAATCTCGATATACAGATAAGGGTACAGAAGGTGAATAATGCTGAGTAGTCGTACCAGGGGTATGACTATAAAAAGAGCCGTTAGCTGTTCGCATTTTTAGTTTAAAAGCAAATAATGATACAAACTAAGCCCAAGAATAATAGAAAAATTACCAGAGAGCAAAGATTTTATCATTTAATTTTTGTTCCTTCGCACCAACGGATAAAAATGTCCAACCGGGCCTTGTCCTTTACCAATATCTAGGGCATAGGATAGAGCATTGGTAACATATGCTTTTGCCTGCTGTACGGCTGTAAATAAATCATCGCCACGAGCCAAATTAGCAGCGATCGCAGCTGATAAAGTACAACCAGTACCATGAGTGTTTTTTGTGTCTACCTGTTTCACACTCAAAGTCTCCAGTTTTTGTCCATCAAACCAAATATCCACACCCCGTCCACTTCCCGACATTCCCCCACCCTTGACTAACACCACCTTGGCTTGGAATTTATCATGAATAATTTGGGCAGCATCGCGCATATCATCAAGGGTATTAATTTCTAAACCGCTCATAATTTGGGCTTCGTAGCGATTTGGTGTGGCGATCGCAGCGAGAGGTATGAGTGTATGGCAAAGTATATTTACAGCCTCATCATCTATTAATTGCGCCCCCGCCCGTGATACCATCACCGGATCAACCACCAAATTTGGAATTTCTAAAGCTTCTACCTGCTGGGCAACAGCTGCAATAATTTCTTTGTTCAACAACATGCCTGTTTTTGCTGCTTGCACCCCGATATCTTCACATACAGCTTGGATTTGAGCAACAACTGCTTCTGGTGACATCGCATCAACCCGCATCACACCCAAAGTATTTTGGGCTGTCACACAAGTAATCGCACTCGTACCGTGGACACAGTGAAAAGCAAAAGTCCGCAAATCCGCTTGAATTCCTGCACCACCGCCACTATCAGAACCAGCAATAGTTAAAGCCACAGGTATACGAGATGTTGTTTCGGCGTTCATAAAACCTCGCTTGAAGTAGAAGTAGGGTGCATTACGGCTTCGCGATCACGCACCATCTTATATCATGTGTTGGCAGTAGGTAATTGGGGGATTGAGTAAATAGTTGCGATCGCACTCGGAATATCAACGTTCTCGTTTCAACCCTCAACGTTCTCACTTCAAACCTCAACGTTCTCGTTTCAATACTCAACGTTCTCGTTTCAACCCTCAACGTTCTTGCTTCAAACTAAAACGTTCTCACTTCAAACTAAAATGTTCTCGTTTCAACCCTCAATGTTCTCGTTTCAACCCTCAACGTTCTCACTTCAAACCTCAATATTCTCGTTTCAAACCCCAATGTTCTCGCTTCAAACCCCAACATTCGCATTCCTCGTTCCCTGTTCCCTGTTCCCTGACATTAATATCATCACAAAGATGCCTATCCTCATCCCTCAAATTAACATTGGGATTCTTCAGATAAAATTGCAGCCAATTACAACCCCGCACCAACAACTCATCTAAACTTTCCACAGGCCACAACCGCGCTGTACCGTCAAGTGAAGCAGTGGCGAGATATTTGCCGTCGGGGCTGAAACTTACACTTAAGACACTATCCTGATGCCCTTTGAATTGAGTGATCAATTCACCCTTGAGGTTCCACAACCGCGCTGTTTTGTCATATGAAACAGTAGCGAGATATTTGCCGTCGGGGCTGAAACTCACACCCCTGACATAGTCCTGATGCCCTTTGAATTGAGTGATCAATTCACCCTTGAGGTTCCACAACCGTGCTGTTTTGTCATCTGAAGCAGTGGCAAGATATTTGCCGTCGGGACTGAAACTTACACTTAAGACACTATCCTGATGCCCTGGGAACTGGTTAAGTTCTTTAATATCGTCGAGGATAGTGTGCAAAGCAAACACAGGACTAATCGCTGGATATTCTCCCACAGTACGATCATCTTTAACCAGATTTTTTAACTGTTTCCCACTCTGCATTGCTGAAACTAGTGCTTCTATCTCAGCAAACTCAAACTGTCGTAAAGCATTCACCCCAGCCCGTTCTAGTTCCGTTCCTTGTTTTGCTTCTTGCTGTGCTATTTGTGCTTGCTTCGCATTCTCTTGGGCTACTTGCGCCGCTTGCTGTGTTTTTTTCAGTGTTGCTTGTGCTTGAGCCAAGGTTTGATTAGCTGTTGTCATCTTCGCTTCTGCTAGCTTTTGCTGTTCTTCCGCTTGTTGGGCTTTCTCTTCCGCAGTTTTTACCTTTTGACTAGCTGTGTTAATTCTCTCTAGTGCCTGAGCATTTTGATTTTGTAAGGCTGAGTTTTGTTTATTTAAATTCTGCAATTGTGCTTTGGCTTGAGCAAGGGTTTGATTAGCTTGTTGAGTTTCCTGCTGCGCTGCTGTTAATTTAACTTCTGCATCTTTCTGTTTTGCTTGCGCCTGTTGATAATTTTTTCGGGCTGTTTGTTCTTTAGTTTCTAACTCTTTGGCTCTTGTAGCAATTTCTGTCTTTTGTTTATTTACTTTATCTAACTCAACTTTCGCCTGACTAACTTGTGTTTCTGCCTGTTGCTTTTCCTCTTTAGCAGCGTTTGCTTCTTTAATTTGATTCACAGCATTCATCGCTGCTATACCTGCCCCAACTAACAATAATACTGACAAACCAGAACTAACAAAAAACCTCCTACGCCCTTGCTGAATTTGTCTGTCGGCTTCTCGTTTCGCATCCGCTAATATCTGATTTGCTTCTTGTTCCCGCTTTAAATTCTCTTCCGCGAGTTGACGCTGTTCTCTTTCCCTCGCCAATTCTGCCAACAACTCATCACTCTGGTAACGACGAATAAAATCCACCAGATAATCATGCACCAATTGATATAAATCAGCCGGCTTCTCTGGAATTAAAACCACTAAACCTGACTTGACAACAATCTCTAACACCAAATCTAATTTCTCAACTTCCGCAACTAAGTCATCTGCTAACTGAGCGCGAGTCTTCAAGGGACGAGTGCCATTTTCATCAGTAAGTAAATATAAAACCAGTCGGGCGCAGCGTTCATTTTCAACCCCACAATCTTGAATCACTGCTTCCAAAAATCTTTCTACCAGTTTTTCTTTCGTCCCCACCTCCTGATATTTCTCAATCGTATTAATCTTCTCTGTTTGCAATTGTGCGCCGACAATTTGCAACTCAATCGGGCGTACTTCTCCCAAATCCCCCGCTAAATCTGCCACTAATTGATCAATCAACGCAGGCTGCAAACCAAACTGGGTGCGTTCTGTTAAACTCTGCACAACTTTCTTCGCATCTGCGGGCGAAAAATTCCCCAAATAATAGCGAATATTTTTATCTAAAATATTGTTGTTAATAACAGTCAAATTAAATAAACGGTCTAATTCTAATAAATAATGTAAATAATCTTCCCGTAAAGACAGAACTACTTTTGTGAATGGAATATCTAAGCACTGGCGTAGAAAATCATAAAAAGCTCGTCTGTTAACTTTCTCAGAATAAACAAAGAAAAACTCTTCAAACTGATCAAAAATCAAAACCGTTAATAAATTTCTCTCGGCATTTCTGCGTAATTGCTCAATAATTCCGCCAGCATCAACCGGGATAGATAATTTATTACCTCTAATTTCCTCAAAACCTGCTGCTAAACAGCGCCCCAACATCCCCACCCAATCTGTATACACTCGTAACAACACAGGTAAAACATCACGCGCCTCAATCGGTTTTTGTTGCAACGCTGGAATTAAACCCGCCTGCAAAATCGAGCTTTTCCCCACTCCAGATTGCCCATGAATCACAATTAATTTGTGTTGAGTACTGCTAATTCTTTCTACTAATCTCCTGACATCTTCTTGTCTACCAGAAGCAGCAATTTCTTGAGCCACTACAGCTTGTTTTTCAGCTTGCACTAAATCAGGATTAATCGTGTAGCGCTGTGGCTGTAAATAATTTGCTCCAATAAAAGCCCGCAAACCATATTGATATTCCAAAGCAATTTGCTCTTGCTTAATCCGAAAAGCTTCGAGATAATTTTTCTGCTCATAATAAAGTAAACGCAAAGTTTCCAAAATCCGAATATAAAGCTTTGGATCATATTGCGGATTACTTTCTTCTCTGGCTATTTCTAAATAGCTAATAGCTGCTGCAACTTCACCTAAATTTTGTTGCGATCGCGCTAACAAAAATCTTAACCAACCTTGCTCATGTAATTCCTGGCTAGATGCTGCGGAGAAAATTTGCAAAGCTTGTTGAGCAAACTGATTTGCTTCTTGCCAGTATGATTTTTCTAAAGCTACTTCCGCTAAAAAACCATAATCTTCAGCCAAGTGTCGCGGCAAATTATAATTTTGATGCAGCGTCAATGATGATTCAGCCAAGTTTTGCAACTCATCCCATAATTTTAATTGGCGCAGCACCTCACCTAATTTATTAATATATTCAGCAACTAAATATTCTTTTTGCGCTTGTCTAAAAACATCAAAACTTTGCTGAAAATAATCACTCGCGGCTTCCCAATTCTCTTGATTTTGTAAATGATATTTTTCTGCGAGGCGATAATAAGCAAGCGCAATATACAGTAATAACTTTCCTCGCCTTTCTAAGGTGTTAATATTTTCCTCTATAGCCTCCCTTTCTAAGGGGGGTTGGGGGGATCGCCAAAAATTTAAACTCTGCTGATAATGTTCAAAAGCCGAATTTATGCGATCGCGTTGATAATCGTGCAAACCCAAGACAAACTCAATACAACCTCTAATTTCTGCTGATAAAACTTGACCACGAGATTCTAAATCATCCTTAGCAGCTTCCAGTTCCCAGCAAACTTGTAAATTGGGAATGACATCACCAGCAAAAACCTCAGCAATTTTTTGCTCTAAAAACCTGACTAAATCATCAGTCTTTTTTTTTAACTCAACTGTTGTTGCCCAACTTTCTAAATCCGTTGCCAACCTGATAAACTGTTGTAAAACTTGGTCATTCACCCACAACAAAATCGGAAATTGAAAATTCTTTCTAAACTCCTCCCGCACTTGATTAGCTGAAGTCAAAATCGTATCAAGATTTTTCACTGATTCCAAACCAAACACCATCAAAGCGGGTGGTTGTTCATCTCCCGATTGTTCACTGATTGCTTCACTGATCGCCGTGTAAAGAGTTTTGACTGATGCAGATAAAGTAATTTCGTGAATATTTACAGGCGAAACTTCCCGCAAACGTTGTACTATTGTCTCTCGCAGAGAAGCATAATTACACCGCACCAATATCAGCGAGAATTGCCCTTGTGAAAGAGTAATTGCTCTTACCAAAGTTTGTAAAGAATTTTCGTTATTTGTGTCATTTGTCATTGGTCATTTGTCATTGGTTATTAGTCAATTATTTGCCACTTTTATAACTTCATCGTTAGAGTGGGTTATGGCTTTGCCTAACGTACCATGTTCATCAAATAATTAATTATGCGCGCCGTAACACACCCTACAGAATTGTTACCTCCTACAAAACTTTAACTCTCGATCAAAATCGGATTGATATCAAACCAAGAACCATCCTCATCTCGATATTCAAATACAAACATACTGCGGAGCAAAAGATCATATTTTTCATGTCCTCTAAAGCTTTTTTCTTTCGCCACCTCCCGCAATAATTCCCACTCATCTGATGTAATCGCCAAAGTTAACTCATTGCGGCGTTGTTTAATCACGCTTTCCAAACACTCGCGGGAAATTGGCGGATCTTCTCTCTGCAAACAGCGAAACAACAACATTAACAAGTTTCGCAAATGTCCCCCACTGACTCGACATAATCTTTCCAAAGTTGCAGGATTATCAAAAACCTGGGTAATTAAATTTTGGCTCACTTCCCAACTTACACCAGGATAAGCCCTCGCCATTACCATCTGTTGCAGCAGCGTCATTCCCTTTTGGCTTTCCGAACCATCCCGTAATTGCACCGGAACCATTGGTAAAACTTTCGGATCAATACCAAAACGATTTGTCAACCTTCCCAAAGCGTTGGTGAAAATCAAAACCAAGGGAATCGTATAAACAACATGACAATTTAACTGGTTTAACTGTTCACCCCGTTCCACAAATAAATATTCTGGTTGATAGTACCCCGATGGCTTGAGAGAATTATCCACCCGATCCAGATTATCAACAATCACCACCAGTCCTTGTTTACCTTGTTGTTTGAGTTTTTCTCTGGCTGGTTTGAGCAACTCTTGATTAATTGATTCTAAAATTCCATTCGTGCGTGGTTCCAAATATTGCCTAAGCTGACTTCTCAGCTTCGGACTATCTTTAGTTTTAGTCGTAATTTTGGCAATCCCAGCAGATAATTCTACCCCAGTAACATCTATTGGTGTTTGCAACAAATCAACAATGTCAGTAAACAGATTTTGAAAATATCCAGGTTTGAGATTAATTTTAATTGCTTCCAAACTTTGACTAACTTCACGAGCTATAGCCAATAAAATATCTGTAACATCCACATCCGCCATATCTAGACTTTGGCTGGACTCAAAATACACCACATGCAAACTCTGCTGTTCTAACTCCGACTTTAGTCGCAGCAGTTCCGTAGATTTCCCACAGCCAATATGTCCCGTAAATAACTGACAGGTAGGCTGTTCGGGTGAGAGACGGGTGATAGTTCGTTCCAATTCTTGAATAATCTTGCCACCGCGCACTTTAGCAAAATCAATATAATATTGCCTATCCTCAGCTTTGCTGACAACCAAAGTTTTACTAGGGTTGCAAGCTTGAAAAAACCTTGTTAAATCGAGTTTCATGACAAATCACCCGAATTCAGCCTGAATGAATGCTGTTTTCAGTGATTATACAAATGACAAAGCCGTAATTTCGGAAATGAGGGAACAGGGAATGAGGAATGGGGAGTGCGATCCAATACTACTCGATTAAGAAAATTGATCAACCCAAAATCTTTGTAGAGACGCGCCATGGCGCGTCTCTACATTCCTAAAATCGAAGCTAAAAATCCTTAAACGAGCAGTTTTGGAAGGCGATCGCACTATTTAAATCCTGAACTTTCACCCTCAGAAGCTCAAAATTCCCGTTTGAAACTAAAACATTCTCATTTCAAACGCCAAAATTCTTACTTGAAACCTCAACGTTCTCGTTTGAAACAAAAACATTCCCGTTTGAAACCAAAATATTTCCACTCAAAACCTGAAAATTCCCGTTTGAAACCAAAATATTTCCACTCAAAACCTGAAAATTCTCGTTTGAAACCAAAACATTCTCATTTCAAACCAGTTTTGTAGGGTGTGTTGTCGTGCAGCGCAACGCACCATCCCAAATTTTCGGTGCGTTAGGACTTTCCGTCCATAACGCACCCTACCAAATTCTTCCCACACTCCCTACAGCTAAACTTCCAACTTCTCACCCCGAATCGAATAATCCAATAACTCCATCGGATGCATAATTGCAACATCCTTTCCTTGTAACTCCAGATGCTTCTGAATCTGCAAACTACAACCCGGATTTGGTGAAGCAATTAAATCAGCACCAGTATTTAACAAATTTCGCACTTTTTGCCTACCCAACTCCTCAGCAACATCTGGTTGCAGCATATTGTAAACCCCCGCACTACCGCAACATATTGCCGCATCCAAAGGTTCTTTTAACTTCACCCCTGGAATTTGCTGTAATAACTGACGCGGTTGCACACTAATCTTTTGTCCATGCAACAAATGACAAGCATCTTGATAAACCAAATTCAGAGTTTTACTCGCCAACGGTGACAACTTCGCTGTTAAACCAACCGTTACTAAAAACTCTTGTGCATCCCTTACCTTCGCCGCAAATTCTTTTGCTTTCTCCCGATACTCTGGATCATCCGCCAAAATATGCCCGTATTCTTTCAAAGTATGACCACAACCGGCAGCGTTGATAATCACATAATCTACACCAGTATTGGCAAAACTATCAATCATCTGCCTAGCCAAAGCCTTAGCTTGTTCAGTTTGTCCCTGGTGTTCTGGAAGCGCCGCACAACAACCTTGAGACTTAGGAATTACCACCTCACAACCATTCGCCGTCAACACCCGTACCGTTGCTTCATTCACAGGCGAGAAAAATAGCCGTTGTACACAACCCAAAATCACCCCGACTCGATAGCGCTTCTCACCCCGCGCCGGAATCACATCAGGTAAATTATCCTGAAAAGACTTCAGCGTAATCTCCGGTAAAATCGACTCCATCGCCGCCAACCGAGGCGAGATATTCTTCAATAAACCAGTCGCCCGCAAAAACTTAGAAAAACCCAACCTCTGATAAACCAACAAAGGTACTAACAAAATCCGTAAAACATCAGGATTAGGAAACAAAGAAAATATTAACTGCCTAACCAACCGATCCGCCAAACCACGCGGATAATTTCTCTCAACCTGATGACGAGTCGCCGAAATTAACTTGTCATACTGCACCCCTGAAGGACAAGCAGTCACACAAGCTAAACAACCCAAACAAGAATCAAAATGCTGAACACTCGCCGTATTCAAAGCAATCTCACCCTCATTAATCGCATCTATTAAATAGATGCGTCCCCTCGGAGAATCCATCTCCTTCCCAATTACCCGATAACTCGGACAAGTCGCAAGACAAAACCCACAATGCACACAACTATCAATCAACTTCGGATCAGGCGGATTCTTCCCATCAAACCCCTGTAAATTCTTCACACTCGCCGTCTTCTCACCAAAACCTTCCGAAACCTGCATAATTACTTCTCCCTCTCCCCTCTTCTCTTCCTTCGCGCCCTTTGAGTTCTTTGTGGTTCGTTTCCTAAATCCCACCCACAAAGCGACCAAAACTTAAAATACCCTTCCCATCAAACCGCAACTTAATCCGTCGCATCATCTCCCCAGCATTGCCAGTGTAACCCCACACATCCAACCTTTGCTTCACCCCCACAGGCGCAGTCAAAATCGTCAGAAACCCTCTATGATTTTCACAGAGCGATCGCATCTCCACCAATCCCTTTTCACCCTCAAACTGCAACACCCCCAAACCACTACCAACATGAATCAAACCCTTTTGCGCCTGCGTTAAAACCTCAACCCCCGCAGTCGGTAACACTCCTATTTTGCAAGTAATCGCCGACTCACCGCTACCAGAATAGATAGATTCTCGCAATCTTTCCCATAAATCAGCTTCATCAACCCCCGCATAAATCGCCCCTTGCAAACCCAAATTTTGCCCAACTTCCACCAACCGATTTGACTGTTCCTTCACACTCTCAGCAATACTTTGGAACCTTGCAATCAACCCCATCCCTGTACCCAAACCCAACTCAGACACCAATTGAATTGAAACTAAATCAGCCTGAGTAGGTGTTAACGCCGAACCACGCAAAATCGCCGCAGTTTGTGATACATCCTCGCCCCTACCCGTCAGTACAACCGTTGCAGAGATTTCGGGGATTGGGTAAACACGAAACGTCACTTGACTAATCACGCCCAATGTGCCGTAGGAACCTGTAAACAACTTCATCAAGTCGTATCCAGCCACATTTTTCACCACTCGTCCCCCAGCATTGGCGATTTGTCCATCAGCACGGACAAAAGTAATTCCTAGTAACTGATCGCGCACACTTCCGTAACGCTGTCTCAAGGAACCAGTATCAGCAGTTGCAACAATACCACCCAAAGTCCCTGATGGCCTGACTGGATCAAGAGCGAGAAATTGGTTAGCTTTGGCTAAAATTGCTTGGAGTTCAGAGAACTTCATCCCTGCTCCTGCTGTTACCGTTAAATCACCAACAGCATGATCAATCAGTTTATTGAGGCGTTCTGTGCTAACTACAACATCAATCCCCTTAACTAAGCCACCCCAACTGAGTTTACTACTGCTACCACAAGGAAGAATACGCCATTTGTTGTGGTTAGCCTCCCTCATCACCTGTGCTAGCTGTTCGGTAGTCTCAGGATAGACGATACAACTAGGAGGAGTTGGAGAAGATATAGCCTGTAAGATAAATTGCTGCTGAGGTGGTGCTAAATTTTCCCAAGCATAGAAACCATTTTCACCAACAATAGATGCAAGACTAGAAGTACAGATACGCAAGGGGACTTGTTCGCTAGGCATTAGCTTTAATCAATGTTTGTCTCCATGAAATACTGTACCTCATGAAGATAGCGATCGGGATAAGGGGTAACAGAGAATAGATTCTCATGCTCTTATTGTGGGCATAGTTCACGGCATTATTTCACAACTAAATACACAGTATATTTAATGGTGGGTGTAAAGGGATGCAAAAATAAAGTCATGAGAAGAATGAATGTTGAACAGTTGCTGAGAAGATATGCTGATGGGGAGAGAGATTTTACCGGAGTTGAAATTGTTGAATTTAGACTAAGACATTTGACTGAAATTAACTTGAGTGGTGCTGATTTTAGATATGCCAATTTGCAAAAATTAGTTCGCTATACTGAAGGTATAAAATTAAATTTCAGTGGTGCAAATTTACGTGGTCTGAATTTAGAATATGCTCATTTTGAACATGCTAATTTCCAAAAAGCTGACTTGAGTTACACGGATATGTGGTGTGCGGCGCTTCATGCTGCTGATTTAAGTGATGCTGATTTGAGTGGTGCAAAATTACATGAAGCTGTTTTTTATAAAGTGAATTTGAGTCGAGCAAATTTTAGCGGCGCTCATTTGCTAGATACTCATTTTGATTATGCTAATTTGACGGAAGCGAATTTTATTTATGCCCGCAAAGTGAATTTTGGCAATGCTTATTTACAAAATACTATTATGCCTGATGGCAGTCTTGGCAATGTTGCCAGACAAGTTTGAGTAAGTTTTTTAGTAGTTTGTAAAAATTCAGAAAGGCAGAACCCCGACTTGTTTAAGAAATCGGGGTTTTCATATCTAAACTAACAATTTATAAACATCTACAACTGTTTTTTATAAACAATTGCTTAAATTAGGTAGTATCAATTCTTGGAAAAACCGTAAATTTCAATTTCCTCTTGTCTAAAAGTATCCCTCAATATTTTGCGGAGAACACGCTGAATATGAAGGTGTTTTCCAGGCTTGACTTTTGTTAGTGTCAGCAGCAATAGATTATTTTCTCCAAAATGTTCTATTCCAGCAACTCGCGTGGCTTCTAGAACATCCTGCTCATCTACCTTTAACTGTTGTCCGATCTTCTCAACTACCCTATACACATGATCTAAATTGGAGTCATAGGAAACGCTCAGTTCTACTCTTGCATATATATATTGCTTGGAGAAATTGATAATTGATCCAATCTCTCCATTGCGAATAATCTGCAATTGACCATCAGGATGGCGGACGTGAGTGGTTCGCAGTTCAATCGCCTCTACAATCCCCTCAATATTTCTTTCTTCTACTTTCCCAACTTCAACATAATCACCCACCAAGTAATAGTTTTCAAATAAAATCAAAAATCCACAAACAACATCATTAATCAGGTTTTGCGCCCCAAGACCAACTGCTATACCCACAATTCCTGCACCTGCTAAGATAGGCGCAGGATCAATACCAATCAGCTTGAGTATAGTCACTGCGGCAGTGAAGTAGATGAAATATTTGGCGAAACTCCGTATTAAAGGAATCAGCGTCAGCCGTTTTTGTTGCTGTGAATCATTTGTCTCTGTAGTTTTGAGATAGAACTCATCAAGGATAAAGTAAGCGACTTCAATCAAAACATTGCTAATAAAATAAACCCCAATAATCTGCACAATTCTAGGGGTATAAGCATTGATCCAAGCAATAGGTTCTATTTCTGGAACAACAAGGTTTACTATGCCAATATAGAGGACGTATTCTAAACATTTTTTGAAGAGGGGAATTAAGTGGCGTAAACGCTCGTATAAACGCAGTAGATTGTTAGAACTGGAGTATTTAAGACTCAGTGCGTCGAGAGTGTCAACTATAGTAGCAACAGCTTTGACAATTAGTAAGCCAACTGTAACAATAATGTATATTTTTAAGGCTATGTAAAGATATTTGGTAACTACTTCTGGAAGGTAGCAAAATTTAGCGGATAGGATAGCAGATGATATCCAAAGAGTATGATTTATAATTCTTTTTAAGACCCTAAAAAAAGCCTCGGTACTCTCATCATTAGCCTTGATTTGATCAGCTTTTTTGGCGTAATCACAAACCCAGTCTATACCCCGGTTTAAGGGTGGTATGCTAAGTTTAATGAGCATTAGCAAACTCACTGTTTTCAAGATCGCTGTGAAGAGATTGATCCAAAATTGAGTAGGAAGACTGCGAATAAGATTAAGTTGAAATTCCTGAATGTTTCCACCTCGATAAATCACCATCCCATTCACACTAATCAGTACCAGACAGAGAATCACAGAAATGAAAATTAAAAGTCTGCTGATATTCCGGCGCAGAAAGGTGATATTTGCAATTCTTCCTTGCAGCCAAGATACTTTAGCAATCTGTAGAAAAATTATGCCAATCAGCCAGTTCAAAAGCGAGAAAATGAGTATTAAAAATACGACTTCAAGCAGGATAATTACTATATTCATTTTTTGAGTATAAATTCAGCTGTCAAGTCTTTATTTTTTCAAACCATTGTCAATATATCAAGGGTTATACCATTTCACGTTAATCACGATAGATATCAATACTGTTCGGTTAAGACAAATTTATTGACATTTAAACCCTGTAGATATGTTGCAGTAGAGACGTTGCAGTGCAACGTCTCTACATGCCCAAAATTATTAACCTAAACGTATTGAGGGCAAACAGACGTTCGCCTCTACTAATTACACGTTCACTATCTCTCTTGTCTCTCTTGGTTTTTCGGTTGTGTAATTGCTTATTTGTTCTTTTCCTGTAATTAATCTGGCACCACGATGACGAGTGAAGTAAGTCCAACCCCACTGAATCATGACTATGAGTTTATTGTCAAATTCAATTAAGAAGTAAATATGAACTAATAACCAAAATAGCCAAGCTACAAAACCTGTAAATTTGATAAAACCTAAATCTACAACGGCTGAGTTTTGTCCAATAACTGCTAAACTACCTTTGTCAATATAATAAAATCTTGGCAATGATGTTTGACCCTGAAGTTTTTGTTTAATTAGTGAAGCAACGTACTCTCCTTCTTGCATCGCTACGGGTGCGACACCAGGTAAGGGTTTACCGTTTTGATGAGCAAAATGAGCCAAGTCACCAATTACAAAAATATTCGGATAGTTGTTAAGACTCAAATCTGGTTCAACTATAACTCGTCCAGCGCGATCGCATTCTACACCTGTTTTTTGCGCCAACACTTTCCCTAGTGGCGAAGCTTTGACACCTGCTGCCCATAATACTGTTTTGGCATGAATCTGTGATACTTCTTCGCCTTGTTTAATGGTGACGAGATCATTGTCGATATTCGTCACTAAGGTTTTTGTCTGTACTGTCACACCCAAGCGCTGAAGAGATGTTTGTGCTTGTGCTGATAATTCTGGGGCAAATGGTGGCAAAATCCGATCTAAACCTTCAAGTAAAATAACTTGAGCTTCGGTAGTGTCGATGTTGCGGAAGTCTTCTTTCATTGTGTGGTACGCTAATTCTGCGATCGCACCAGCTAATTCCACACCTGTAGGACCACCACCAACTATTACAAATGTTAACCAAGCACGGCGCAGTTGTGGATTGGTTTCTTTTTCCGCAGCTTCAAACGCCATAAAAATCCGATGACGCATTTCTATTGCATCTTCCACTGTTTTTAAACCAGGAGCAAATGATTCCCATTCATCTTTGCCAAAATAGGAATGTTTAGCACCTGTAGCCACAATTAACGTATCGTAGGGTATGACTTCATCACCCATCACAACTTTTTGCGCTTCAGGATCAATATCATTCACTTCCCCCAACAGCACTTTTGTATTCTTACTCTTGCTGAGAACTGAACGCAGTGGGGAAGAAATATCAGCAGGAGATATTGCACCTGTCGCAACTTGATACAAAAGCGGTTGAAAAAGGTGAAAATTGCGTCTGTCTATGAGTGTAACATCTACATTCGCATGATTAAGTGATTTTGCGGCATAAAGTCCGCCAAAACCGCCACCAATAATCACTACCTGATGGGGTGGTTGAGTCTCTGTCGTGTTCGTCATAAGTTTTGCTTCCTTTTGTGGATAATCATGCCACTATTCTTAACAAATTTTTACAAATTTGTTTACCTGATTCTGTTTAATAATTACATTTTAATTTTTGTAAATGTAATTATTAATACAAAATAAATGTGCTTTAAACTACATTTTAACTTTGTCTTGGCATTGGGATAAGTGCGAAATTAATCATAAAAAAAGGCTTTAGTAATGACTAAACTTTACTTATTGAGTTGTTTCATAAAGTTATAGAACTTAGGTAAAAACTCAGTCTGAAAATGGTTATCTGCACAATTTTTATAATTTACATTTTCGTTAAAAATGCATAAGTTAGTTTTATGCAACCCAAATAAACAAATAGAAGAGAAGCTAAGTTTTAAGAACTTAGCTTTTGTTTAGTTTATGAAATAGGACTTCACGCACTTGAGTCAATGCGGAATTCGTAAATCATAAAGATATATCATTTACCGTGAGTTTTTTTATGCAGATTCATCGTGATAAATTTCAAGGTTTTGATCACAGTCCAGATTGTCAACTTTATGGTAAAAAACTTCATACAAGCAATGGAAAAAAAGAATATTTGTTGATTGCTCCTCTTGATCTTGTGAAAATAAAACAGTCTGACAATAGTGCTGAATTTCTTCAGGATTTCAGAATTCCCAACAACAAAGTCCCCGTTCTGACTACAGGTGGTGGTAATGTCGGTGTTATTCGTGAATTTGATTGGTCATTGATCAATCCTAATGGCAAACCAGTTGTATTTATTCAACCCCATAAGGATTTTCCTCTTAATAAAATATCTGATGTTACGCAAGATCAAAATTCTCAGCCAAATGTTAGTGTAGGCGAACCGATCATATTAGAATTTGATGGGTCACGGATTAGTGGAACTGTTAAAACAGCCCAGTCGAATAAACAAGCTTTTGGCGATTTCTCTTCTAGTGTTGAAGTTTTTCAACTAAAGTTCGACCAACATTTATATCCTTCTCATCATGGTTCACGAGTAATTATTACTAGTAGTAATAAATCACTCGGTATGCTGATTGCTACTCAAAATCAAGGTGATGGAACATCCCTCGCTTATGCTTTCCCTGCTCATTTGATTTAAAAAGTTCAAAACATAAGCTGGTGTGGATTCTCTAATTTTTTAATTTGGGTTGATTAGAACATTAAAATATAAACAAGGGAATTGAGGATTTTGGGAAAATTTGAAATACCCAAATTCGACAAATATTAATTGAATAAAATTTAAGGTGTGAGTTGAGCTTTTATGTTGCGTATTGTTTTTGTAATTATCTCATTGTTCTTAAATATTGTAGTAACTCAATTTGTACAAGCACAAGAACAAAATTCGCAAACTCAAACTAATCAACAAACTCAAACACAGAATTCACAAACTCAAACTAAGAATCCAGACAATAAGAAAAAACCTGGACTTGAGGCTGAACCGGACTTACTTCCAAGAGCTATTAGGCTGTCAATTGTAAATGGCGTAATTGAGTATTTGCAAAATAGTAAACAAGTGACTATTGGATTGGAATGGTCTTTATTACCTGCTGATGAAAATTTACTAGAATTAGCAAGAGAATACTATGAAAAAGATGAACCAGTAACCTGTTTAATTCGTAATGAGAATCTGGGTAAATCGAATCAGTGGGTTGAGAATCTGTCTGAAAAATGCCAGCAACGTTTGCGTGAAGCATTAATGGTATCGGATCTCAAAACTTTAAATTCTGCTCCAGATTCTCTGGCAAGATTTCAAAAATATTGGAATCCTGAAGAAAATGGGGATGGTGTCCAGCTAGTTAGACAAGGATCAGTCACAGCATCGGAGTATTTTGGTCTTCTGCGAGATAATATCCAAATTACAAATTTATTGAAGAGTAACGGTATTTCCTATTCTTTTGATGTTAGTGGAGCAACACCCCAAGGACAATTTCCTCGCATTAGTGATCAGGATATAACTTGGGATATCAAGATTTATAGGTTTGCTGTTGCACGTCTACAGAATCAACCTATATATATTTATCGCTTTGTTGCCAAAGCGGTTATAGAACCATTTAAACTCACTTTTGCAAAAGCAGAAACAACAGATGCTAATTTGAACGTTGCTATCAGTTTCAAGAAAGGAGAAGAAACAGTAGGATTAAGTAATCTAAAGCTACTTGCTTCACCTATCCCAATAAAAATTGAAAAGGAAAAAGGTCAAGAAACAAATTTAAAAAAATTAGAAGACGCCAAAGCTTTTACACAATTAAATACTGCTTTGAGTTTTTTCGGAAGTCCTGATTTAAGTCAAATAGTCAGTAATAATTTTTTGGGAGGGACTAATAATACTAGCATTCTTACAGGTGGATTGATTAACGACAAAGTAGCACAACCAATAGTTGGAGTTAATCTGGATATACTAGATTTAGGTAATTCTAAAGCAGGTGGATTACTGGGAATAGGAATAACTGATAGTAATTCTCTTTATATTGGGCCTAGTTTTCAGTATTCTATTCTTACATTGTCGGCTGGTGCGAGAATTTTTGAAAAAAAAGACTTTACGAGAGTAGAGCCAGCAGGGGTTATATCTTTTGATTTATCTCAAGTAATTGGTGGTAAACAACAAAATCGCGAGATTGAGCTTGATAGGAATAAAGTTGGTGGAGATTGGGGAAAAGCCAGTGAAGAAATTGTCAAAAATTTAGCACTTGTTGATTGGGGAATTACCCAAAATCCAAATATTCAGCAATCTTTGGCGTTAGTGAAAGAAAAGGATTGTGCAGATAATAAAATTCAACCCGATGAATATGCTGAACTTCCAATTAAGATTAGTCAAGGAGAGAAACCTCGCTTGAAGTTCATACCTCAAGGTAAATATAAATATCAAGGACTAGATACATTACCAATAATATATGCATTACATGCTGATGGTGTCCCCGTAAATAAAAATGCCGAGATTAATTTCTGTCCTACTGGAGAAACCCAAACAGTAAAAACAATTCGCTTGAGCGTAGAAATGGTTAATCGATAAACTCTTAAGCTCGACTTTATCCATTTTTTTGTAATGCGATGCCTGTGGCAAGCCGCTAAAAAGCGTCTACGCTATTGCTGAAACCTCTATGTAACGGTAGTTTTACTTTAACTTCATCGATAATCTGTGACGTGGAAAAAGTATTTGCCAAAAAGCCAAGGTTTTCGCCGGATAAAGAAAACCGATTTCTTAATTTTGGATAAAGTCGAGCTAACGCGGCTAGTAATAAATTAGACTGTTTGACTCTAAAAATACTTCATACCTAGTTAACGGGAAAGGTTCTAGCAACTCACCTTTATGTAAACTCTCTAATCGCCACCAGAGAGTTTGCACAGCTATCTGTTTACCATCAACTACCTCAAAAGTAATTTCGCCGATATTATTTACTCCCACAACCGCTTTCCCAGCACCCCATTTACCTAAATAATCACGATGATTTTTAGCCATAGCTAAATATTTTTCTAAAGGTAGCTTGCGATCTTGTCCTGGTAGAGGAGCAGTTATAGATTGAGGTTGGACTAAATTATTATCTTCCGGTTCACGTACTTTTTCGTCTTTACCTAAAACAAAATTAATTTTATACCGCCACTCTGGTTTTTTTATAACTTGTACTTCTTTATGCCAACCGCGTTCTTGAACTAAATCTATTGTGGCAGGATTAGTTTTAACAGTCCAAGGAATGCATTGCGGTACGTGATCAACATAAACATGCATCACACCAATTTCTAATTCTTGTTCATCTTGATTTTCCCATCCTAAAATTTCTGCTTTGGGCAAATAGTTGATTTTTTCAATTGGAAGAAAACCTTGTTTATGTAATGAATGACTTCCACCTTGACCACTAACTTCATTTTTAAATGAGCTACTAGTAAATTGAATTGCAATCAGGTCAGTTTCGATATTTTCTGAATGTTCAAATGGACGGATAGCTGTATATTTTAGGCAAGATGCAAAACTATAGTGGACATCACCAGATAAGATAATTACACGACTTTGTTTTGCTGGTAATGATCGTAATGCTAAACAAGAAAGTAATCTTTCAAATGCTGTTGTTTCTAAACCCCAAGCTTCCGGATCAAAACCCCAAGCTGCACTACCAAATTTTTCTGCGAAAGCTTTAGCTGTCTTTTGAATTGTTTCTAAAAAAGGTACGCCAACCACAGGCCCTGGTGAAATTACAAACGTCACCTTAGCATTTTCGTGATGAACTACTTTTGTTATTTGCTGCTCACAAGCTTCTTGACTTAACAGTGCTGGAAAATCAAAATCTTTTCCTGGAAATGCTCGCCAAGTACGAGTATCAAGTACTATGACTTCATATTCTGGCCCTGTAACGGTGTAATGCCATTTGAAAGAATCATCTGTGTGTGGTATTTGTTTGGGATGACTATTTTTAATATCTGCAAGCGATGGTAAACCAACTCGCCGAGTAATTTCCTCTTCGTATTTTGCGTTTTGTCCCTGGAAAGCAAACCAGCCAACAGCAGCTTTTAGTAATGCTTCTCCTGGTTTACCATCTATAAATTCGTCTGGTGTATTTCCCCAAGCTTGACAGATTGCATATGCAAGTAATCCATTTTGGAGAATACGTCTACCCAAAGGTTTACTCAGGACGCGATCGCACCACGCCATGTTTAAATACCAATCATCGGTAATTTCATGATCATCAAAGATCATATAGGTGGGAATATTAGCTAAGGCGCGTCTCACCTGTTTGAGTGTTGTCTGAAAGTTTTTTAAATCCTCAAGTTCTTCTAAAAATAAATCTTCACTACTCGCAAGTGAGGGTAAATTTCGATTCACATCAGCAAATGTCGGTAAATCTTCAGGTTTGGGCCATAAAACATCACACCAAGCAAATAAATACATGGTGCAAAAATCGCTGAATGTGAATAAATGGCTTTTGGCAATATTAGCAATTTTGTTGAGTTTAGTAATACTTGCTGTTAAACCGGCAGTATAAGTTGCTAAATTATTACGTTGACCAGCCTGTAATTCTTTAATATCTGTGACATCTGGTAATTTTTCTGACCATCCTAATAATGTTTCGCCTGCATCTATTAACATGAAAAGTAAAGCATCGGCGACATCATCTGCATAGATTTGATCACCTGTAAGAAAAAGTTGATGTGGTCTTTTTTGCGGATCTTGTGCTAATGCTTCTTTAATCATCTTATCTAAAGCTGTGAATGCATCCAAGCTTTCACCATGTGGCTTACGACAAGAACCATGAACAAGACGTAAATCTTTTAAGTCATGAGGTACAAGTCCAAAACTGGGCAAATCATAGGGAGGATATATAATTTCTGTAATTGTACCTTCTGTATTTAATATACCTGGATCAATAATGCTTTCTTCATTGCCGAAGTCTAAATCATAGAGATAATTTTCACCATATTGAAGTATATTTTCATTAGTTTTAGCAGTAACAGCAACTATATATAAATTCATACCTAATTTAATGGTTACTCTACTGCCTATTAGTAATAAATTTTTATTCGTATCCAATATTTTGAGAGTAACAATGCGGCTTTCTTTTAAAGCTATCCACACAGTTACAGAATTTGGTGCAGTATGTCGCAAAATTGGCCCTGCGAGAACGAGTGGTAATTGAGTAATTCGTTCTCTTAATGATGTCCATGCCATGTAATTTGTACCATTAATTTACAATTTATATTTAATAGTGAAATATGTTAATAGTTATAAAATATTTTTTAGAAATAAATGCTATTTTTAGCAAAAATTTTAATTAGCGCTCGCATTTAGTTCAGCAGATGATACGATTATGTCTGCTGAACTTAATATAAATCAATGAATCCACTCACAAATCTTCCCCAAGCTGGAGAAAAAGCGCCTGATTTCGCTCTTCCTAATCAAGATGGTAATTTAGTGAGCCTGAGTGATTTTCAATCAAACTGGCTAATTTTATATTTTTACCCTAAAGATGATACACCTGGTTGTACAACTGAAGCCAAAGAATTTACTGATTTCTCTAATGATTTTAGCGCCTTGGGAGCTACAATTGTTGGTGTTAGTCCTGATACTGAAAAATCTCATTGCAAATTTATTCAAAAACACAATTTGTCAATTCAATTATTAAGTGATCCTGAACATCAGGTATGTGAAACCTATGGTGTATGGCAACTTAAAAAATTCATGGGTAAAGAATACATGGGTGTGGTACGGTCAACTTTTTTGATCGCACCTGATGGGAAATTAGCTTATGTTTGGTCGAATGTGAAAGTGAAAAATCACGTTCAGGCTGTACTTGCTAAGTTGCAAGAATTATTTAATGGTTTGTAGTAAGGACTTTTGTGATTAAAAAATAAGGACTAAAGTCCTTACTATGAACTACTAACCACTAACACCCTTCACAACCCAATTACTATCAATTGTAATCGCTCGACTTTGCATTGCTTGGATGAACAAATCAGTTGGGAGTGCTTCTTCAACAGGCCAAACTCCTGGTTTTTTTAGTTTCCCTTCTAATAAAAATTGAACAATACTACCCGTACCACAACCAGCAGAGGTAGCTGTATTTCCATAAGTTAAATTAGATTGATAAACGGCTTGTTGACCATTTTTTTGTCCAGTTACTTCTGAACGAACTGCTACCCCAATACCAGTAAATTGATCAGTAAAATCGGTCATTGTATGGCTGACATGAGATAAAAATTCTACACCATTGGGGTTTTTGATCCATGATTTAGGAAAGATATGGGCTGCAATCCAAGTCAAATAGTTATAAAAATCGGGGACAGAACCAAATTTAGTAATTACAGTTTTAACTGCTGGGAAAGCATGGGGTAAAGTAAAAGTTTCTGGCATATCAAACCAGTAAACTCCACTGCGTCCGTAGGGAGAAGGAAAGTCAACAGTTTCTCTTTCACTATAAGGTTTTACTGTTTGCCATTTACCATCTATCCAAGCCTCGAAAGGATGTTGTAAACCAAGAAATGTGGTTCGCATTACAGTTATGCCAGCACCACCAGAACCAGATACTAAATAACTCAAATGTATTTTTTCTGGTACATCAAATTGTTCGACATTATGACGCACCATGCTATTAGAAATACCAGGAAAAATGCCAGTATTAACTATCGCTGTCACACCAGCAGCTATAGCTTCTTCATGATATTGTAAGGCTTTACTAGTAAAAGAACGGTGATCGCTCACATCTACATAATTAACACCCTGTTCAATACAAATTTTCAACACATTCGCATCTCGAAAGTGAAATGGGCCTGCACAGTGAACTACTACGTTAACAGAAGCGATCGCCTGCCGCAATTTCTCCACTTCTGCCAAGTCCAAAACCATATATTGCAAAGATATATTATCTTGCATCTGTGCAGGTGTACGTCCAGTAATAATAATTTCTGCTTGTGTATGGGTAAGCAAATCCTGGGCAACACTACCACCAATGCGTCCCCTTCCGCCAAGAATTAAAACCCGATCTGTCATTGCTCCGATATTGGCAACAGCAACTTTATTACATCAATTTTTAGTTATAGTTGTCATCACTAATAGGTATGACATTGATGAGTAAGAAGGTAGAATTTTTGTGAATTTTGAATAGATGCGATTTAGGCAGAAAAATTGAAGCAAAAAATAAAATCCACTCATTAGATTGCGAATGTATCGACTTACATTGTTAATGTATCGATCTGCAATTCCCAAAGAACCCTACCCCGGTTTTGTCTAACGCCAAAATCGCCCCTCCCCGCGTGCAGGCAGGGGTTGGGGGTGGGGTGCAATGAAAGTTGGAGGTCTAATTGTTCAATTATCGCTTACTTATTAATTCCAAACACCGATCCAACTGTCGATTTAATCGAACCCCAGCCGTCTTTGAAAGTTTGAGCTATTGGATGCTTAGATTGTAAGAACACCCGCGCGCAGTTGCGTCCAGGCATTCCCGAAATCGAACCACCGGGGTGAGTTCCCGCACCAGTTAAGAATAAATTCTCAATTGGTGTTTTATAGTTTGCTATTTCCGGTAAAGGACGGAAAAACACCATTTGATCAAGTGTCATATCAACATGGTAATAATTCCCCTTGTAAGCACCCAATCTTTCACCCAATTCTGCTGGACTTTCGACACGACGGGCAATAGTAGCACTTTTCACATTTGGTGCATAGTCTGCTAACTTGTCTATTACCTTGTCTGCAACTTGATTTTTGAGTTCATCTGTCCAACCTGTACCATTCAAACCAGTACCTTCTGCACCCGCAATTTGATAAGGGGCAAAAAATTCAATCCATGCAGTATGTTTACCTGGTGGCGCCATTGATGGATCTAGCATTGTTGGCACTACTAAATACATTGATGGATCAGAGTCAGGAATTTCTCCCAGCGTACATTTACTATGGGCTTGTTCCACATGAGAAATTGAATCTGCAATTAACACAGATCCAATTAAATATTCATCTTTATGTTGATGATGTTCAAAGCGTAATGGTTCGTTTAATGCCAAGTCAATTTTAAGGATGGTTTCATTGTTGTTAACAATGCGCCGTTCTAATCTTTCTCGTAAATCCGCATCCGCAGCATCTACATCACTTTCATCCATCAGTTGTAAAAATACTCGCTTGGCATCAATATTAGAAATCACCCCGTGTTTAGCGCGATATACTGTACCATTTCCTACTTCTACACCGACAGCACAACCATTATCAATCAAGACTTTCTTAACATGCTGATCAGTGAGGATGACACCACCTAAACTCTTGACCAAGTTTACCAAAGCTTGTACCAAAGCACCCGTACCACCGCGAGGTCTAGCCATACCAGGGTTATGACGCATTGCCATCATAATTGCCCCAATCGCAATGGTTTTTTGTGAAGGCGGCGCACCAAGTTCAGAAGCAAGTCTTGCTAGTGGCGCTTTGAGAAACTCCTCGTCAAACCACTCATTGAGAATATCCTCAGCGCTGGTTAACATATTACGAATAAAGTCCAGCGTTTTATTGGGAGAACCAATTACTGAGAATAAATCTTTCATCTTGGTAACGTCGTAGTTACCCAAAATATCAAGAATTGACTTTGGCGGTGCATTAAACATCGGAATCATTGCACCTATTGCCCGTTGCCAATATTCTGTATATTCTTTATATTTTTGAGCATCACGTTCGTTGTAACGAGCAATTTCTGCACACGTTCTGTCTAGAGATTTATGACCTAAAAAATATTTACCATCGGGATGAGGACAAAATACAACTGGGTCACATTCTAAATACTCCAAACCATATTTTTTGAGTTCTAGTTCTTCTACTACTGGTCCAAGATGAATAAATTCATGGTCAATAGCACATAGATTAAATTTGAATCCTGGTGCTTCTTGTGGCAAGCACTCTTCTGTAGTTGCTGCGCCTCCTGGAACAGAACGTTTTTCGAGTAACAGAACACTATACCCTGCTTTTAATAAATAGGCAGCACAAACCAGCCCATTGTGTCCCGCACCAATAATAACAACATCGTACTCTTGCATAGTGATAATTTTAGAAATAGATCTCTTTTCAATGTTAGAAATACGTTAAAAATAGTACATCAATCATCAGTCATAGAAATTAATATTTTTCTCAAAATCTATAGACATATAACTTTTGATAGTTATGAAAAAAGATTGCTAAATATAGACAAAAAAATAACTTTTGGTTTTGATATTTATTGACTACGAACAATCTATCGGTGTTCATTTTATAAAATCTCATCTTTGCCTTGTAAATTCAAAATAAAACCCCACCCTTAACGGGTGAGGTAAATTGTTAAATTATGCACACACGTTTAGATTACAGAGCATTACCACGAGGCAGAACTTCCTCAGGGAATACAAATTTCTCGTGTGGCTGATCTTGAGGAGCCATCCAAGCGCGGATACCCTCGTTCAGCAAAATGTTTTTGGTATAGAAAGTTTCAAATTCGGGGTCTTCAGCAGCCCGGTCAGATTGCTCTTGTATGCTTTACTCATGCCACTCTCTCGGTGCTGTTTACTATTCATTCACAGCTTATACTGAGAGAGCTTTTTTACACCCTGCCTGACTTTTCAAACAACCTCTAAATGTCAATCGATTTGTTTTATCCAAACCGTATTGAGCGATCGCCTAGCTTTAATCCCTAATAGGGATTAATTGAAGTTGCAACCTGAGCCAGCTTGTAACCATATGTTCATTCTTAAGTGTTTCAATCCCTAATAGGGATTAATTGAAGTTGCAACACCACTTTGTGGTCAACACGATCGCACAACAAACTGTTTCAATCCCTAATAGGGATTAATTGAAGTTGCAACGTTCACCTAAAAGTAAAACCATGACAACACTAAGTTTCAATCCCTAATAGGGATTAATTGAAGTTGCAACCATGGGCGCGATCGCTGTTTGCTTTAATAAATAGCCCGTTTCAATCCCTAATAGGGATTAATTGAAGTTGCAACTTCGAGCTTCGATTCTTTCCCCGTTAGAGTTTATGTTTCAATCCCTAATAGGGATTAATTGAAGTTGCAACTTCGAGCTTCGATTCTTTCCCCGTTAGAGTTTATGTTTCAATCCCTAATAGGGATTAATTGAAGTTGCAACCTTCTAAGTTATATTCCCTAGCCATTGTAAAAAGTGTTTCAATCCCTAATAGGGATTAATTGAAGTTGCAACTGCTCATTTTAGAAGCCTTGCTGTATTTGGTTTTCAAGGTTCAGTGGTGCAGACTTAGAGAGAATATAGCTTTTCAGCCGTTGGTGTGTCAAGTGATGGCTGAGAAAAAATCCTTCAAATCCAGTCATCGCAAGCTTTTTGGCGATACCGCAAACCTACTTATACGTACAACAAGGTTTAAACCCGGTCAGAGTAATAGTTTCAGCCAATATTTTTGACATGTTCAGAAAAACACCTAACCTCTCGCGCAAATTGTGTTTTTTGGAGGTGACGCTAATTATTATAGGAAAAGTGCTTATTGATTGAGGAGTAAATTTATCATGTTCCGTCTGCTAACAGAGTTTGCACAGCGACTCCTGTGGAATATCGCCCTTGTCATCTTCCTAAGCTTAACAATAATACTTCCTACTGCTAATTTGGCTTATGCTTCTGGCTTGGGAGTGACTAATAATCATCTTAGTTCTTGCCCGGCTTCAAACAACTGTGTTGTGAGTCAAGATGCTGACTCTAAACACGCCATTGACGCGATCGCTTATCATGTAGATCGCAATACAGCACGAGAAACTTTACTAAAAGTTCTCAGCGTTGTTCCTCGTACAGAGGTGATAGAACAGACAGATAATTATATTCATGCTATTTCTAAAAGCCGCATCTTCAAATTTGTTGATGATGTAGAGTTTTATTTTCCTCCCAATGAGTCAGTAATTCATTTGCGTTCAGCATCTCGTGTGGGAGAGTCGGATCTCGGGGTCAACCGTAGGCGTATGGAGCAAATTCGTTTAGCTCTTTTGGATTTACATATTTGATAATTTGCTGTAGAGGCGATCGCCATGCGTAGTGAACTAAATACTATAGGGATCTAACGACACGAACTTATGATCTAACGACATCAACTTGTGATCTAACGACACGAACTTATGATCTAACGACACGAACTTATGATCTAACGACATCAACTTGTGATCTAACGACACCAACTTGTGATCTAACGACATCAACTTGTGATCTAACGACAAAGGTTTAGATTTTGTATTCTTCATTTATGCACTACAACCTCTGTTCCCACATCAGCCCAATTGAAAAGCTTACGAGCTTCTTTGACTGGTAAATTCACACAACCATGGCTAACTGGCGTACCAAAATTACTATGCCAAAAAGCACCATGAATGGCATAGCCTTCGTAAAAATACATAGTATAAGGAACACCAGAAATATCATAGCCCGGTCCTCGCATTCTGGCATAGCGATGCTTCGAGCCAATCATAAACTTACCCTTTTTTGTGGGAGTCGAACGCTTACCTGTGGAAACTCGCATAGAATACACAAGTTGGCTACCTTCCCAAGCATACAAGCGCTGTTTTGACAAATCAATTTCGATTTTGCGAGGAGGGCGTAAATCCTTCCAGATATCAGCTTCGTTAATAGAGTTGCGATCGAATATGCGATAAGAAAAATGTGAAAGAGTTGTCTTTGAATTTGAATATGAATTTGAAGAAGTAAAAGCAGCTCCACACAAGATTCCTACAGATGCTAAAACAGTTGTTAACCAAGCTACCCAACTACTACTAATCCAGTTTCCCATTATCTTAATTTGTGAACTCGCAGAGAATGCCCAAAGTAATGTGTTTGTTGTTGGTAGTTAGTTATTTGGAAAGATTACCAACTATTAACAACTAACCACCAGGGTAAATAAAAAATAACTATTCTTACACCTCTATACCCTTAAACCCCTTTTAAAGCTAATAAATTATTATCTTTGTACAACTACTGGCGTACCTACCGATGCCCATCTGTATACCCATCTAGCATGTTTCGGTGGTAAATTTATGCAGCCATGGCTAACTGGTGTACCAAATCTTCGATGCCAATAAGCTCCGTGAATAGCATAGCCCCCCTTATAGTACATCGTATGTGGCACGTTGGGGACGTTGTAACCTCTACCCCGCATCCGAGTTTTTCTCAATTTAGTTTGAATCCGAAAAACACCAGTACGAGTCGGTGTAGATTTCTTTCCTGTAGATACAATCACTTTGTAAACAGGTTTACTACCTTCCCAAGCAATCAATTTTTGTTCCGACAAGTCAATTTGTATCCAGCGTCGTTGAGATTGTTTGAGGTTAATAATTGCTTGTCTAATTGTACTTCTTTTAGATTGTTTCAAAACCCCTTGTGAAGGAGTACTAAAAACACTTAAACATAGGGCTGTACCAACAATGAGTACTTTTATAAAATGCACCCAACTGGAAGAAGATGTCTTTTCCATGATGATTAGACCATAATGCCATTGTTTAGGAAAATTTTAGTTTTCTCTGATGATTTTTCGCTTTTGCTGCAACAGGCGTAAGTTTTCCTAATTTCATCCTATAGCAGATGTTCCAATTCGTAACTAGTAAAAGACAATAAAAATGAGCAATTGTTGAAAAATTCAATTTATGTAATTTTACTCACAAGGTAAAGTCAGCCAATAATTTTAATTATTGGCTCATACAGTCATCTTAATTGTTACTAATCAATCCCTGATTAAACAACTATTGACTAAAATTTTTGCTTGCTGAGATATTGCTTGCCAATTTTCAGTTTCTACAAATTGTTTAGGAAATAACTCACTACTCAAACCTACTGCGATCGCTCCTGCTTGTAAGAATTCTTGGGCATTTTTTAAAGTCACACCACCTGTAGGAATTAAAGGAATATGACCCAGTGGCCCTTGTAAACTTTTGATATAGCTTGCTCCACCTACAGCTTGTACGGGAAACACCTTCACGCAAGTTGCACCATGATTCCAAGCTGTAACGATTTCTGTGGGCGAAAGCGCACCCGGAATAATCGGCACATTTTCCGCAACTGCTGCTTGGATCATCGTTGGATCAACATGAGGTGTAAACAGAAATTGCGCTCCTGCGGTGATTGCCTGATAAACATGTTCTAAATTTAACAATGTTCCAGTACCAATGATACAGTCAGGTAACTCTGAACAGAGTTTGCCAATTAACTCATCAGCGTTAGCACTATTCCATGTAATTTCGATAAATTTTATACCTCCAGATGCCATCGCCAAGGCCATCTGACGTCCAAGTTCTAATTTTGAAGCGCGGATAACTGCGATCGCTCGGTACTTTTTTATCTGCGTTAACCAAGGGTGATTCGACATGTGAACAAAAAAATTAATAATTAGCTCAAAAGCAATATAGTTTAGTTCACTAAAAGTAACACTAACTTAAAAATTTTGTTTAATCTAACCAGAGATAGATACCATAATTAATAATCATCCAGTTAAAACTCAGCAATGATGATTTTTCAACTTTTAACTATGGATTTTTTTCACACTTCATCATTAAGAGGATTCAGTCGCAAGCAAGAGGGAAGAAACTAACTAATTTTTTAAGGTAATAGTATAGATGCTTTCATAGGTAATTTTATTATGCCTCTTTACAAGCTTGAAGACTTTGACCCTACTTACCGAGATACCTTTGGCGGTGATGATATTAAAAATTTACCCCTATATACCGAAGGTGGAAATAGAATTGGTAGAGTGATTGATGCGCTAGTAGATCCAGATGGACATTTTCGTTATTTAGTCATAGAAACTGAATCAGATTTTCATAGCAAAAGAATATTGCTACCAATAGGTCTTTCTCGCATCGATTATAATCAACGGCGTGTTTATGTTGATGGCTTAAGCAAACAGCAAGTAGAAACTTTACCTGTTTATAGAGATGACATGAGTGTCGATTATGATTATGAAGAACAGGTACGCAGAAACTATCGTCCAGAACAAAATTTAACTTACGACCGCGATAGCTATAATTATCAAAACGATGCATCATTATATAATTTGAATGAGCAAAACCACCAAACATTCAAATTGTATGAAGAACGCTTAATAGCTAACAAAAACCGTATCAAAACCGGAGAAGTTACCGTTGGTAAGCATATTGAAACAGAAACTGCAACTGTTTCAGTTCCAATTGAGAAAGAACGAGTTGTAATTGAGCGTGTTCCAGCTACCACAGAAGGTATTGCAGTTAGTCCCGATGAAACTCAATTCCAAGCAGGGGAAGTAGCACGGATAGAACTCTACGAAGAAACACCCGAAATCCAAAAAGAAGCTTTTGTACGCGAAGAAGTCCGCGTTAAGAAAGTAGTTGATAGAGATGTAGTTGAAGCTCAAGAAACACTTCGTCGTGAAGAATTAGATATTCAAACTGAAGGTGATTTACCTTTGGATGAAACTAATAGACAGCGAAGAGACATTCTCTGATTTAAGCTAAAAATGCTTAGTATATACAGCTAGCTAAAGGGTAAAGGTTAAAAGGCTCGAAAAATCTTTTTCCTTTTACCCTTTAAGTTTTTCCCAATTGATGGATTGTGTTGTTATATTCCCAGTGCTATAGACCCAATTTTTGTTTAATCACCTCATCTTGGTCTTTAAAACCTACTAATACAGCCGTTTTGTCTTTAATAAATAAAGGACGCTTGAGCAACATTGCATCTTTGCTAAATGCTTCTACCCACTCTTCATCAGTCCAATTTTTCTTCTCATCACCAAGCGATCGATAAGATTGACCGGAAGTATTTCGCATCGGTTGCGAACCTAGAGATTTTACCCATGCTTGGATCATTTCACTGCTAGGCGGATGCTCTTTGGTGTTAATAAACTCATAATCCACACCATTTTCTTGCAGCCACTTCAAAGCCTTTTTGCAAGTTCCACAATTAGGAATTCCATAAATTTGAATAGACATGAAAGTTTCAGTATTTAAGTAACTCGGTGCTAATATTTATAGCTATGTTAATAAATCTAAATGTAGTAGCGTGTCAAGGCTAAAATAGTAGGTTAGATTTTTAGTTTTTTCAGCGCTAAAGCGCCTACTACTAGCGTGTCAAGGCTAAAATAGTGCAATAAATCTCTGATTCTATCTCTGTGTTCTCTGCGCCTCTGCGGTTTATTAATGCAACATTTTAGCCTTGCCACGCTACTACGAACTTTTTTCTATTACATCATTTTAGCCTTGACACGCTACTAATTAATATAATTTAAACTGAGTTTATATACCTTTTTCATCAATAAAACAATGCGTGACCCACAACTTAAGATTGATCCCGGAACTCTGTTGTTGATTGTGTCTGTCCTGCTGCTATTACCCCTTTTGCTTGCTGGTTTTATCTCCCAGTAATAAGACTGTATACCAATTGTTTCAAACTAACAAATTTGACAGTGAATTGTTACTGAATTCGAGTAAACGATATTCAGCCAGTCACAATGATTAAAGAATGAGTAAGTCTGCGGGAATAAACAGAACACAAATTACAAAACCTAAACACCATCCAAACCCTTCCCAATGACAAATGACCAATGACATAGACGCGCAAGCGGCTACCTTTGGAAGCCACTCCGTGTCTACTCGTAGAGTAGGACAAATAACAAATGACTGCTACAGCACCATCCTTCAATCTATCCGCATTGGCAGAATTAAGCTCAGGGTTGCCGAATATCTGCGGTTGGGAAACAGATATTCTGTCAATAGTTAAACAAAATGAGCCAGTATATTTAAATACAACTAATCTTAAATTAGAAAATATAACTGCGGGATTTGCTTGCGCTTTACACATGCATCAACCAAGCATTCCCGCAGGTGCGAACGGCGAAATCATCAGTAATCTCCAGCATATGTTTGAACACCCAAATAATGGAGATAACCATAATGCTGGGCCTTTTGCATGGTGTTACAGCCGCATGGGAGAATTTATTCCGCAGCTGATTTCGGAAGGTTGCAACCCTCGAATTATGCTTGATTATTCAGGTAATTTGCTGTGGGGTTTGCGTCAAATGGGGCGCGATGATATCTTCGACAATCTTAAGCGTATAACTTGTGATCCTCAATATCAGCCTTATGTAGAATGGTTAGGAACGATGTGGAGTCATGCCGTAGTCCCTTCCACACCGATTCCTGATATTAAACTGCAAATCCAAGCGTGGCAACATCACTTTGCAGCTATTTTTGGTTACGATGCCCTCAAGCGCGTTAAGGGTTTTTCTCCTCCAGAAATGCATTTACCCAATCATCCAGATACTTTATTTGAATACATCAAAGCATTAAAAGAATGCGGCTATCGCTGGTTAATGGTGCAAGAACATTCACTGGAAAATCTTGATGGTTCTGCCTTAAAACACGAGAATAAATATGTTCCTAACCGTTTGATTGCCCGTAATTCTCATGGCGAAACTATCAGCATTACAGCATTAATTAAAACTCAAGGTTCGGATACAAAATTAGTTGCTCAGATGCAACCTTATTTTGAAGCCAAAGTTAGGGGTAAGCAACAAATTGGTAATATGACAGTCCCCTCTTTAGTTACTCAAATTGCCGATGGAGAAAATGGCGGCGTGATGATGAACGAATATCCCCGCGATTTCTTTAGGGTTTATCATGAAATTCGCGATGCAGGTAATAATTATGCAGGCGTGGTTGCACTCAATGGTACTGAATATCTTGAATTAATTGAAGCAGCAGGTGTAAATCCTGGAGATTATCCAACTTGTCAAGCTGTGCATCAGCATAAAATTTGGCAGCGAGTGAACCCAGATAATGCAACACCAGAAATTGTAGAACAGGTAATAGCAGAATTAAAATCAACAGACCATCAATTCCATATGGATGGTGCTTCTTGGACTAATGATTTAAGTTGGGTGGAAGGCTATGAAAATGTTTTAGATCCGATGAAGAAACTCAGCATTATGTTTCATGAAAAATATGATTCATTGGTGCAGCAAGATCCTTCGATAACACAACGTTCAGATTATCAAGCAGCTTTGTTATATAACTTGTTGTTGCAAACGAGTTGTTTCCGTTACTGGGGACAAGGGGTTTGGACTGATTATGCGCGCGAAATTTATCGCCGTGGCGAAGCTGTTTTAAGCTAAAACCCCAGGTAGAAATCGCACAACGAGGACATGAAAAAATGACTCCTCCTAAACCCCTAAACCCTTACACCCCACACCCATTTTCAAGCTTTTAGACTGACGCCATTTCCCGTACTTCAACTGGTTCACCCGTTAAACTAAAGGCGCGAACTTCAGTGATTTTGACTTTCACTAATTTTCCTTTGAGTTCGTTAATGTCACCATTAAAGAAAGTTAGGCGGTTGGTGCGGGTGCGCCCCATGACTTGGGTTTTGTCTTTGGGGTTTTGATCTTCTACCAGGACTTCTTCTAAGCGTCCCATATAACGTTGCGATCGCTCGGCGGCTTTAATCGCTACTAGATGGTTTAATCTTTGTAGGCGATCGCTTTTCACTTCTTCACTAAGTTGATTTTCCCACACGGCAGCGGGTGTTCCCGGACGGGGAGAATAAGCAGCAGTGTTTAACTGATCAAAACCAATATCTTCTACTAACTTGAGAGTATTTTCAAACTGTGCTTCTGTTTCTGTTGGGAAACCCACAATTGCATCAGCGCTAATCGCCGCATCTGGCATATACCCACGAATTGTATCGATAATCCGGCGATATTTCTCATGAGTGTAACCGCGTGCCATGCGTTTTAAAACTTCATTATCCCCAGATTGAAATGGAATGTGGAAGTGTTCGCATACTTTTGGCAATTCTGCACAAGCTCGAATCAAGCGCTCAGTAAAATAACGGGGGTGACTAGTAGCAAATCTGATGCGTTCCACGCCCGGAACATCATGAACATAGTACAGCAAATCTGTAAATGTATGCTGATGCCGACCTTCTGGTGTCACTCCTGGTAAATCTCGTCCGTAGGCGTCAATATTTTGACCCAAGAGTGTGATTTCCTTGTAACCCTGACGTCCTAATTCCTCAATTTCGGCGCGAATTGCTTCTGGTGTGCGAGATTGTTCCACACCCCGCACACTCGGAACTACGCAGTAGGTGCAGCGTTCGTTACAGCCATAAATTACATTCACCCAAGCCGTAACCTTACTATCTCGCCGTGGCTTGGTAATATCCTCAATAATATGAATTGGTTCTGTGGCTACAATCTGATTGCCGTCAAACACCTGTTGCAATAAATCTTTCAGACGGTTAGCATGTTGCGGTCCCATGACTAAATCTAATTCTGGGACTCGTCGCAGTAGGGCTTCTCCTTCCTGTTGAGCAACACAACCAGCAACAACTAGTGTTAAATCCGGTTGTTCGTGTTTGCGCTTTGCTTGTCTACCTAGATAAGAATATACTTTTTGCTCTGCATTATCTCGTATAGTGCAGGTGTTGTAGAGTATCACATCTGCCTGATTCGGATCTTCTGACCACTCAAAGCCCATGTCTTCTAAAATACCAGCCATCCGCTCTGAGTCAGCTTTGTTCATCTGGCAACCGAAAGTAGTGATGTGATAATGGCGGCGTGAAATGGTCATGGGCGATTAAACTTAAGATTTACAAATTAAAGGGTTTTCCCTATATTGTATAAACTCTAGCTACCAATTAACATTTGACTGGGATAGAATTTTAAGTTATATGAGTAAACCTGTTATCTGGGTACATGGGGATTGCTTGAGTCCACATAATCCAGCATTGCAAGAATATCCAGATGCACCTGCTATCTGGGTTTGGGATGATGCTTTACTGGAGGAATGGCAAATTAGTCTCAAACGCATCGCTTTTATTTACGAGTGCTTGCTAGAGTTACCTGTAATTATCCGACGTGGCGATGTTGCCCAAGAGGTTTTGGCTTTTGTAAAGGAACATAATGCCACGCAAGTAGTGACAGTAGATAGCCCTAGTCCCAGGTTTGAAACTATTTGTCAGCAAATAGAGCGTTTTGCCGATTTAGAAATTTTTGAATTGGAGCCGTTTTTTGATTATGACGGTTACATAGACCTCAAGCGCTTTTCTCGTTACTGGAAAGTCGCAGAAAAGTATGTGTTTGATTGAAATTTAAAGATTAAGCCTAGATTATGTCTATAAGTTTTATGTTTTGAACTCAAAGTTTGATGTGTTGAGGGTGAAGTTTCTTGTTTCAAACCCGAAGTTTCTTGTTTCAAACCTGAAGTTTCTCATTCTCAAGCATGAATAATGATAGAGCAAGATCCCCGAATAATTCTGCAAAGTCGGGGATCTTGTGGTTTATGATTGAGTGAGGAATGCTATATCAGCAGACGTTTGGTAAGAGCGATCGCCTCAGCTAATTTAGTGTTTACTCCATTCCTACTCAACTTGGCGGACTGCAAACTTATGTAGAGGTAGACTAACAACACAAGAAAATGTTAAGAAGTACGACAAAGCTGTTGTAATCCTCAAAGTCATATGTATAGCTTCCCAATGAGGAAATACTAATTTTTCAATCCCAAAAGCAACACAGTAAACTAACCAGTAACAAAAGGTCATTCTAAATAAAATTACCTCTGTTGCATCAACATCATTTTTTTGCTGTTTGTTATCCCACAGTAAAAACAGACCAATAATACAAGCTACAAAAGAAACAGCAACAAAAAAATTATGGCAAATAAAGTTTACCGAAGGCATTTTTCTTTATCCTGAAAAATTTTCTCTGTTTTAGATCAGTCTAAAGGAATAGATATAACGACATAGGCAAATAGTTACAAACTGAAATAGACTCTAAGAAACATGTAAATAAATGCTAAAAGTTAATAAATTAGTTTACACATCATACGATTTTGGATTTTGGATTTTGGATTTATTCCACGGATAAATCCGCTTTCTTGTACCCTGCTCGGAATAATTGGTCAAGAATTAGGAGTTATTAAGTAGAACAGCGTAATTAGAGTAGTCTAAAATCTCAAATCCAAAATGTTCTTAGCTTTTTTCCCCAAATCCTCCTCCTCCGGGGGTTTCGATAATAAAAATATCTCCTGGTTGCATTTGCACTGTTGCTGTGCTGTCTAAGTTCTCTTGGGTTCCATCTTGACGTTGTATCCAGTTGCGTCCAACTTCTCCTGCTTCTCCACCATTGAACCCAAAGGGAGGAATCACCCGATGTCCAGAGAGAATGTTAGCTGTCATCGATTCTAAAAACTTGATGCGACGGATGACGCCATCTCCACCTGAGTGTTTTCCTTGACCACCGCTATTAGGACGCAAACTAAAGCTTTCTACTAAAACAGGATAGCGAGTTTCTAAAACTTCGGGATCGGTCAACCGGGAGTTAGTCATGTGGGTATGGACTGCATCAGTACCATCAAAGTTAGCTCCAGCTCCAGCGCCACCGCAGATAGTTTCATAATATTGATAGCGCTCATTACCAAAAGTAAAATTGTTCATTGTTCCCTGAGAAGCAGCCATCACGCCCAAAGCACCATATAAAGCATCGACAATGGCTTGGGATGTTTCTACATTTCCGGCTACTACTGCTGCTGGATAGGTTGGATTTAGCATACAGCCAGAAGGGATAATTATTTCTAGTGGTTTCAGACAGCCAGCATTCAGGGGAATGCTATCATCAACTAGAGTCCGAAAGACATATAAAACTGCTGCTTGGGTGACGGCTTTAGGAGCATTAAAGTTAGTATTCAATTGTCCAGATGTGCCTGTAAAATCAATCCTAGCGCTACGGTTTTCTCGGTTGATTGTAACTTTCACTTGAATACGTGCGCCGTTATCCATTTCATAAATAAATGAACCATTTTTGAGAACATCAATCGCTCTTTTCACTGATTCTTCGGCATTATCTTGAACAAATTTCATGTAAGCTTGAACTGTTTCGAGTCCATATTGAGAAACCATTTTCCGCAGTTCTTGTACTCCTCTTTCATTAGCAGCTATCTGTGCTTTAAAATCAGCAATGTTTTGATTAGGATTACGAGCAGGATAGCGATGATTTAAGAGCATTTCTCGAACTTGATTTTCTCGAAAATTGCCTTGTTCAACTAAAAGAAAATTATCAAAGATAATCCCTTCTTCTTCGACTGTAGTACTATGAGGAGGCATGGAACCGGGAGTAATTCCTCCGATATCGGCTTGGTGTCCACGGGAAGCTACATAGAAAATAATTTGTTTTTCGTCTTCATCAAAAACGGGAGTAATAGCCGTGACATCAGGGAGATGGGTTCCGCCATTATAAGGATTATTGGATAAATACACATTTCCTGGTTTGAGAGTGTTCTTTTGATCATTAATTAAACTACGAACACTTTCACTCATTGAGCCTAAATGTACGGGAATGTGTGGAGCATTTGCAACTAATAATCCTGAAGCATCAAAAATGGCGCAGGAGAAATCTAGGCGTTCTTTGATATTTACTGACGCTGCTGTGTTTTGCAGAACAATTCCCATTTGTTCAGCAATAAATTGATAGAGGTTTTTGAAGATTTCGAGACGGACGGGGTCGGGTTGAGTTGTTGCGTACATAATACAGCAATCTAAACGGCGCTATGGCCACATTACCCTGTTTCAATCCCTAATAGGGATTAGTGTAAGTTGCAACGGTACAGCAGTACTAAGGGTACTTATGAAAGACAAGTTTCAATCCCTAATAGGGATTAGTGTAAGTTGCAACCCCAAAATGGGCCACGTCTAATACTTTCGTTAGCACGTTTCAATCCCTAATAGGGATTAGTGTAAGTTGCAACCCAAGGCGAGATAAACCGACGTATCAAGAAAGGTGAGATGTTTCAATCCCTAATAGGGATTAGTGTAAGTTGCAACTTCAAGCAGGTCATGAAGGTTTTAGCCAAGTTTACGCGCAGTTTCAATCCCTAATAGGGATTAGTGTAAGTTGCAACATTATGCCACACACCCGATTTTCCAGGATATGAGTTTCAATCCCTAATAGGGATTAGTGTAAGTTGCAACTTGTGCCTTTGATTAAATCTGTAATAGATGTTGCCAGTTTCAATCCCTAATAGGGATTAGTGTAAGTTGCAACCTATTCCTACAATACGTTACAATCAGGGTGCAATGTTTCAATCCCTAATAGGGATTAGTGTAAGTTGCAACCTAAAACCACCATCAGGAGTTACAGAAATTTTAAAAGTTTCAATCCCTAATAGGGATTAGTGTAAGTTGCAACTAAACCTAGCGCGTCTATATAAGCCACCCTTTCTCGTTTCAATCCCTAATAGGGATTAGTGTAAGTTGCAACGCTAAAGCTTGATCATGATCAGCCGTAATCATCCGTTTCAATCCCTAATAGGGATTAGTGTAAGTTGCAACTTTTTTTAATTCCTTTACCTTCCCCTTTTCTATCTGTTTCAATCCCTAATAGGGATTAGTGTAAGTTGCAACCATACTTTATTACATTTCCTCGTTCCGTTTTCAAGTTTCAATCCCTAATAGGGATTAGTGTAAGTTGCAACGATAGATTTACCTTCAGTATGGGATACAGCTTTGTTTCAATCCCTAATAGGGATTAGTGTAAGTTGCAACAATTACCGCAAATAATAACCGGAATAATTAACGGAGTTTCAATCCCTAATAGGGATTAGTGTAAGTTGCAACGGTGCAGCAGTTTCTCAATACCTCCAAAAGCCAGTTTCAATCCCTAATAGGGATTAGTGTAAGTTGCAACTATGGTGAGCGTGATTTGACTTCATCCACGGAAATACGTTTCAATCCCTAATAGGGATTAGTGTAAGTTGCAACAAAAATTAAAATTAAAACCATTCGTTTAGCTAACGCTGTTTCAATCCCTAATAGGGATTAGTGTAAGTTGCAACTGCTCAATCTAGAAGCCTTGCTGTATTTAGTTTTCAAGGTTCAGTGGTGCGGACCTGGAGTAAATATAGCGTTTGAGCGATCGCACTGTCAAGAGCAAACGAGTATAAAATACCTCAAACCTAGTCAGGGTAAGATTTACAGAAAAGGTGCAGACCTCATTTCCCATCAAATCAGCTTATAACATAGACAGAATCAGAATTTCAGCCGCAAAAATTGACTGCTTTTTTTCTACACCTAGTGGTCTGCACCATCATCAAGCAAAAAACATTGTAGTATTGATTGGTATTTTGCTGCTAATGCGCTAAATTCGACAATCATCTAAAAGTGCGTTCAGTTCCGCAACACTTTTCCAAGGATTTCGACCTTTGAGAATACCAGCAATTGCTGCTTCATAAGGATTTTTACCTGTTTGTTTAACTGCTGCGATCGCTTGTTGATTTGAGAATCCGCGTCCACTAACTAGCCAAGCAGCTAAGACGTGTCCTGTGCGTCCAATTCCACCAGAACAATGAACTACTACTTTCTGATTTTGTTGATTTGCATCTGCTAAGAAGGGTAAAATTTGCTGGGTTAGAGTTGTGCGATCGCTAAGTTGAAAATCTGCAATTGGTGTCCAACAAACTTGCTCAATTCCAAATTTTTGTCGGTAAACTTCAAGTAAATTTGAATAACGAATTAGTTGAGTCTGAGGAAGCAAACAGCAAACACGTTTAATATTTTGACTCTGCATAAACTCAATCCACTGTTTGACTTGATCATCACTGTATCCAGGTCGTGCAGAACCAAATACAATTGTTTCAGTTTCACAAGCCGCAGCAAAGTTGTACATAAGTAAATCAACACGAATAAAATTAACTCGTAAGGGTCGTCATTTGTTATTTATTATTTGTTATTTGTCATTGGTTATTGGTTATTGGGATTGAGCTTCCTTCTGAGCAAGGATAATGAGAAACCAAGGTTTGGTTGAGAGTTTTTCATAGTCTTGAGGATAGAGTAGTTTACACTCTTCGGTAGGGCGTGGTTCAACAATTTTTTTGATGACAAATCCTGCATTATTGAGTGCGGAAGTCATTGCACTTAATGGACGGCGATAAAAGCGTACGCGCACAGGTGTGTTACCAAAGCTTTGCCAAGAGTCTTCTATGAGTTCTGTGGCAAAATAATCAGCTTTTTCAAAAAATTGGAAGTCCATGAAAGGATGATGAGTCGAAAACAATAGTAATCCTTTGGGTAATAGGATGCGGTGAAATTCTTTGAAAACAGTTTCCCAATCTTTTAAATAGTGGAGAGTTAATGAGCTTAAGACTATATCAAATGAATGATCATCTAAAAAATCAAGGGGTTCATTTAGATCAGCTTGGTGAACTTGACCCCGATTTTGTAGCCTTTGTCTAGTCAACTGTACCATCTTCTTATTGATATCAATCGCTACAACATCAGCACTATGGTTAATCAACCATTCGGAATATACTCCACCTGCACAACCAGCATCCAATACTCGCTTAAATTTGACATTTGATAAAAAAGATAACATCGCTGGTCTTTCATAGTAAGCATTGTGAGAATTGGACTCTGTAATCTTCACGTAAGCTTCTGCAAAAGCTTCGTAGTCATCAAAAGGTATATGTTTTTGTTGATGATCTAAACTCATAGTCTATCTCGTCTTTTAGCTGAATAAGCTGAAAATGAGGCTAAGAGAGTATTTATAAAGTAAATATTAAGTAGGGCAAGCAAAAAGCGGTTTTGTGAAAAATGAGACTAAAATGGGCGCCTGATGCAACGCCAGGTGCTACAACTTTGGGAACCAAAGCAACGCACTGGCTACCCTACATTGATTTTCTTTTTACTTGATAAATAACCGCTAATACTTAATTTAATCTAAATCGTTTTGCTCTATGTATTGCAAAGCAAGTATTGATCACTAAATTAATCCTAATTAACACGTTGCAACACTAAATGATTACGTTCAGTTAAGCTTGCTTTCCATTCAGGTTCAACTACGATTGTGCTGATTTTTTCGACAATGATTGCTGGCCCATTAATATGATCTTCTGGTTGTAAATCTTCTCGTCGATAAACTGGGGTATCATGCCATTGGTCAGCAGTAAACATTTGTACTGTCTCGACAGATGCGGGAGGTTGATTGTTAGGACGAGTACGAGTAATTAATGGTTCTTCCGGAGTATCCATTTTCTGAATAACTTCTACTGAAGCGGATTCAACAATTAAGGTTTTTTCGATTTGAATGAAACCATAGCGAGATTTATGTTCAACCTCAAATTCTTGTCGCATCACTGCTACATCTGAGGCAAAATTAATGGTCAAAATCGAGTTAGTTCCTTCATATTTCAAATTGAGTTTTCTGACTATTTCTGCTTCGGTGCTTGCTTCACTTCCACCTGTGCTATCAGTAGAAAGAGGTAATTCATTTCTAGCTTGGGTTTCTAAAATTTGCATTAATTGTTGTAATTGGAGAATTAATGCTTGGGTAAGAGGTTGTTCTACTCCGCTTTCTCTGATTGCCCTCACATCAGCTAATCCCATACCATAAGCTGAAAGTACTCCCGCGTAAGGATGCAAAAATATCTTTTTCATTCCTAAAGTATCGGCGATTAAGCAAGCAACTTGACCACCTGCACCACCAAAACAACAAAGTACGTATCGAGTGACATCATAACCTCGTTGTAGACTGATTTTTTTAATTGCGTTTGCCATATTCTCGACAGCGATCGCAATAAATCCGGCGGCTACTTGTTCGGGAGTACGGGTGTCACTTGTACTATTTTTGATATCTTCAGCTAATTGGGTAAATTTATCAACGACAATATCTTTATCTAAGGGCAAATTGCCATCAGCCCCAAACACAAAGGGAAAATATTGGGGGTGAATTTTGCCTAACATGACATTAGCATCGGTGACAGCTAACGGGCCGCCACGACGGTAACAAGCAGGGCCAGGATTTGATCCCGCCGATTCTGGCCCGACACGATAACTAGAACCATCAAAAAACAAAATTGAACCACCGCCAGCAGCAATAGTATTAATTGCTAATACGGGAACTCGCATCCGAGCGCCAGCAATTTCTGATTCTAGTTGACGTTCATATTCTCCTTTAAAATGGGCAACATCTGTACTTGTCCCACCCATATCAAAGGTAATCACTAAGTCAAAACCTGCTCTTTTGCTAGTTTGAACTGCGCCAACAATACCCCCAGCTGGGCCACTTAAAATACTATCTTTGCCTTGAAATTGTTGTGCATCGGTTAATCCGCCATCCGATTTCATAAACATTAATCTGACGCCAGGTAACTGACTAGCTACTTGGTTGACATAGCGCCGCAAAATTGGAGTTAAATAAGCATCTACAACTGTTGTATCTCCACGACTTACCAGTTTCATTAAAGGGCTTACTTGGTGGGATACAGATATCTGCGTGAAACCAATTTCTTGGGCAAATTGGGCGACTTGTTGCTCATGATCAGGATAGCGATCGCCATGCATAAATACAATGGCACAACTACGAATGCCTGTGTTATGAACTGTTTGTAAGTCTGTTTTGACCTGTTCAATATTGACGGGAGTTAATTCGTTACCTTGAGCATCATAGCGTTCGTCTACCTCAATCACCTGTTCATAAAGCATTGTGGGTAAGATGATATTTCGGGCAAAGATATGAGGGCGATTTTGGTAGCCAATTCGCAATGCATCTTTAAACCCTTTGGTAATCACAAGCACAACGCGATCGCCCTGTCTTTCTAACAGCGCATTTGTCGCTACTGTTGTTCCCATTTTTACCACTTCAATGGCTTCTGGTGGTATGGGTTGATGACGCTCAAGACCAATGATGTCCCGAATTCCTTGGATGACAGCGTCTTGATATTGTTCGGGATTTTCTGAGAGTAGTTTGTAAACTATAATATATTGTTGATTGGGAAGAGGAACAATTAAAAAACGTTCCTGGTGCTGTGAAAGTCTATTTATAATTGCTTGATTATCAGTAACCGCAACAATATCTGTAAATGTACCACCGCGATCGGCAAAAACTTTTAACATAGACGTTTCGAGGAAAGGATCGAATTGATTCTAGATTATTTCCTAACATTCCTCTAACGGCTGAACAAATTTTTGCAATGAGTCGCTGACTAGCAACAAAGTAATTTTTTCTGATTGAGAAAACATCGTCTATTTTACAAACAAAAACTAAAAAATATATTTTTCATAATTATTGTTTACTCCATTACCGATTATTTTCCTAAGAAGGAAGTAAATAAACTAAATATCAATAAAATTAATATAACTTAAAATTAAAATTATTGATACTTTACACATAGTTTATTGGTATGAGTAAAGATATATCTAAAGATCGATTTAATTTGGCAATTACTTTCTCTGAAAACAGGATTAATTGTTAAGTCATATTACAATAGTTTCAAAAATATTTAGAAATTGTCAAAAAGTCAAACCTGGTTCTAACGTAGAACCAAAGGAGATACTAGAGGCAAATAAAATGATAAATAACATTCAAAAGTATAGATTTGTCTGTACTCTGACCTTCGGTGATATTTACGGTCAAATCATTGTTTGGTTGATTACGATTACCATTAGTTTGGCATCAGCCTTAGCACTAATGGGTGCAAGACGACCAGTTTATGCTTTAGCTGCGGTTGGGCTTGTTGTTTTGTTGTCTTTGCCTTTCTTGCTTTTTGCTTTTGTCACTACTTTGTTAAATCATATAGAATTGTCTCCTGTAGAACCAGGAACCAAAATGGAACCAATCTCTGGTAATGTTTCGCAGCAAAAACCTGTAGAAGCAACCAGTTAATAAATTTTAGATTTTAGTTTTTAGATTTAAGTCTGGATATTGGGCATAAATTCCCTGTCGATTGGCAGGGAATTTTTTTGCAGATGAAATTAATCGCATTCTTAAAATAGAAAAGTGGCTTTTTTTACAGTTGAGAACTATTTATGCTAGAACATGATGTAATTATTATTGGTGGTGGCTTGGCGGGATGTCGCGCCGCAGTGGAAATAGCTAGAAAAAATCCCAGTTTGAATGTTGCTGTAGTTGCTAAAACCCACCCAATTCGTTCTCATTCGGTTGCTGCTCAAGGTGGGATTGCGGCGACGCTCAAAAATGTTGACTCATCTGATACTTGGGAAGCACACGCTTTTGATACAGTTAAGGGTTCTGACTACCTAGCAGATCAAGATGCAGTCGAAATTCTGACTCGTGAAGCACCGGATGTAGTCATTGATTTAGAACACATGGGCGTGTTGTTTTCGCGCTTGAATGATGGACGCATTGCCCAACGTGCTTTTGGTGGACATTCCCACAATCGTACTTGCTACGCTGCCGATAAAACTGGTCATGCGATTTTACATGAACTGGTAAATAATTTGCGACGTTATGGTGTGCAGGTTTATGAAGAGTGGTATGTAATGCGCTTGATTTTGGAAGAAAATCAGGCCAAGGGTGTGGTGATGTATCACATCTTAGATGGGCATGTTGAGATAATCCGCGCCAAAGCAATCATGTTCGCCACTGGTGGTTATGGGCGGGTATATAACACTACTTCTAATGATTACGCTTCTACAGGCGATGGTTTAGCAATGACAGCACTGGCTGGTTTGCCTTTAGAAGATATGGAATTTGTACAGTTTCATCCTACGGGCTTGTATCCAGTCGGGGTGTTAATTTCGGAGGCGGTGCGTGGTGAGGGTGCGTATTTGATCAACAGCGAGGGAGAACGGTTTATGGCTAGATATGCTCCTAGTCGCATGGAACTTGCTCCCCGTGATATTACCTCACGCGCGATCGCTTACGAAATTCGAGCTGGTCGTGGTATTCATCCTGATGGGAGTGCTGGTGGTCCCTTTGTTTATCTTGACTTGCGCCACATGGGTAGGGAAAAAATCATGAGCCGTATTCCCTTCTGTTGGGAAGAAGCTCATCGTTTAGTGGGTGTGGATGCAGTAACCCAACCGATGCCCGTACGTCCAACTATCCATTATTGTATGGGTGGTATCCCTGTTAACACCGATGGTCGAGTCCGCAGTAGCGGGGATCATTTCGTTGAAGGTTTCTTTGCTGCCGGTGAGACTGCTTGTGTCTCTGTGCATGGTGCTAACCGTCTTGGTAGCAATTCTTTACTAGAGTGTGTAGTTTATGGACGCAGAACCGGGGCTGCGATCGCAGAATATGTACAAAATCGCAAGTTACCGGAGATCAATGAACAACACTACCTCAGCGAGGCCAAACAACAAATTCAGGCTTTACTAGATCAGTCAGGACAGTACCGGATTAACCAAATTCGTCAGACATTTCAGGACACAATGACTCAATTTTGTGGTGTCTTCCGCACCGCAGATTTAATGGGTGAAGGTCTACAAAAATTACAACAATTGCAACAACAATATTCGCAGATATACTTAGATGATAAAGGTAGCTGTTGGAATACAGAAATTATTGAAGCTTTAGAACTACGAAGCTTGATGGTTGTCGGACAAATGATTCTAGCTTCTGCCCTGAATCGTCAAGAAAGCCGTGGCGCTCACTTCCGTGAAGATTATGCCCAGCGAAATGATGAGAAATTCCTCAAACACACAATGGCTTATTATTCACCAGCAGGAATTGATATTCAGTATCGTCCAGTGACAATTACCAGGTTTGAGCCACAGGAGAGGAAGTATTAAAAGGGACCGGGGATCGGGCATTGGAAAAAATTTTGGATTTTGGATTTGCGATTTTGGATTTCAATCTAAAATCCAAAATCTAAAATCTAAAATTTCTTGTCTCCCGTGTCCCCGATCCCCGACATAAAAAGTATCATTTATGACAATTTAATAATGCTTTAATCTTAAATAATGCCGAAATGGCAACATCTCCTGGTAACGTTTAGTTATTGTCAGGAAATAAGTCAAACGAATTGAGTTTTATTTGAGATTGTAGATTCAGTAAAGTCAGAGTACAAGCAAAAGTTTGTCAAAAGCATTACCCGTAAATTAGCAATCTCAAATCACCACGGTCATCTACTAAATTCTATGTATTCAGGAGTCACTAAGTAGATAAATCAATAGTTGGGTAATGCCAGATTACGCTGTTGCATAGCACAAAAGCTCATTGCGTACAAAAATCAACATCAATCAAAGCTAAATGGCGTCATAGCTATTGATAAATCCAATATTTCACTAGAAATCGTCGATTAAGGTGCGATCTGGGGTTTTTTAGTGGTTGACTTGTGCTAAATATGAGTTAATCTTATAGCGGATTGTTTTAACTACTCATCTACCCTGACAGAAACGTATAAAGATAATATTTAATTTGACAATTCTGTCTGAAATTTGATGTTTGCAAATTGAATATTTTGATACGGCAAAACAAGCCGTAATGTATTACCCTAAGCTAGGTAGGTTTGTAACGACTTAAAAGTTTTTGTCTGGGAATTGTAATGAATAGTTTACAATACCAGTGGATGAGAAAATCTAAAGAAAATATAAAAGGGATCACATGACTGTGGTGTTAGGAGGAAATTAGTGTTTCTAAGACTAGCGCAACAACATCGGCAATTCGTTCAAGACCTAGTAATGAATCTGCAAGCTTTAGCAATTGTTCTAGAGCGACGTGGATATCCAGCGTCTTGTTACACATGCGGCGACCAGATGAACAGTGCTTCATTTATGGTCAGCTTGGGAGAAAACCACTTGATTCGGTTTTTGGTATCTGATTACGGAATTACTTGGACAGAAATGCGCGATGATCGCGAACTCATGAAGTTAGAGGGTGCCGAAGCAGTTAACCAATTACAAGAACTAGCCAATATCGTCAAAGTTCCTACGCAAGCTTCTGTAACCAATAAAACCCTGGCTAAACGTTACTAATTCAAACTGTGACTGCTCAGGTAGTACGGACAAAATCGTAATCGAAAAAAATGACACATAGGGAAGCAGGAGCGACTTTAAAGTCAATAGCCCAGGTGAGTAGTCTATAAACTATTGACAATTGGCTATTGGCTAAGACAGCAGTATCTGATTAGTCAAGTTAGCATCTAAAAATAGACAAAAAACTTGCAACTAAATGTTTTGAAATTTTACTGTTGCCTGCTTGTACGAATTCCAAAATTATTATTTATTACAATCCGTTTCCGATCAAAATAAAGGGCGCCCAATAGTAGGGATGACTAAGGCTACCCGAAACAGATCCTGATAGATTCTCACTTATGCTTTGCTCCTGATTCAAATTAGACGAATTTCCTGTGATTAGCGCTATTTGTGCTTGCCGTAACACTTCAGTTTTTGTTAATTTTCCTGAAGTTAGTAGAGCATAAAAAGCACTCATCAACGCCTGCGTACCGCCATCATCTACAGCCCAGAGTGAAGCAATGGCTGATCTCGCACCAGTTTTTTGCATCTGATAACCAAAACCTAAAATTTCCTCACCGTTACCTAATTTGCCCCCTAGCCCTGTCTCGCAGGCACTCAGCACTACTAAATCTACTCGCGGTAGTGACCAAGTGGCAACATCTTTGAGGGTAGCTCGTTCACCGTTCCCAAATAAAATAAAAGAATCTTCTGGCTTGCCCACAACAAATGCCGCATGGGTTGCCATATGGACAATTGTAAAATCATCCATTTGTGGCACAGTCATTTCTGGGTTAAAGGCGTCATCTAAAAATTTCTTGGTTCCTGGAACTAGAGTGGCTAAATTTTCTACTTCCTTGGCTGCAAAAGGCAATCCAGAAAAAATTTCTTGGCGATTAGCAACTTTGACTTCATAACTGCCTTTAGTAAATGCTGCTGCCAAAATACGCAAATTTGATGAGGGCGGTGTGTTAAAGTTTGTTAAACTGGCAGCAGTGATGTGATTGATACTATAGCGCTGCACTAACCATTGTTTGCCATCAAATAAAGCTGCTAAAGGAATGTAACGTAATTGCCCATCTGGTGCGTAAACTATAGTTTTGGTACCTGCTTGGGTAAGTTCTTTTTCTATTGGTTTGATCAGCCAATCATATAATTGACGTGCAGGTTTTTTGACATCTAAGCTAGGGTTCTCTAAGGCTTTGCGAAAGCTGAGAATGGTTTGCTGGAGGTTTGCTTTTTTTACAGCAACCGTACGATGAATTGGTGGCGAATCAGGAGTGACTAATACCAATTCCAAACTATTTTCTAAAACTAGAGGATATAAAATTACAGATTTGTCAGGTAGTCGCGCTAAGTTATCACGAATTTCATTGAGACTTTCTAAATCTAAATTTTGCCGTCTAGCTGTGCGGCTAATTTGTTCTACTTGTGTTTTGACCTCTGAACTATTGATAAAACTGTTAAACTCATCCAGAATTTGCTGCTGATTTTCTACTATTTTTTGAATACGTTGGTTTTGTTGTGGCGATCGCTTCTCTGGAGAAATCTGACGCAATTTGGTCAGTTCTTTGCCTAGCACAACTGCACTATCAAGGGTTTGATCTAGTTTTTGCTTAATTGGTTTTTCGGCTGGTGTGATCTCAATTCCTTTTGCAGTTCTTTGATTACCTTCGACATTTTGCAGAAATTCTTCCAGTTCTTCAACTTTGATTAAATCGAGAATACGCTGTCCTTCTGCGGTGCGATCGCTTTTCAGTAATCCTTCACCTAAAGCTTGATATGTCTGGCGAACAGTGAGATTATAAGCATCTAGCTGTTCTCCAGAAAAAGCTGCTGGATTGAGGCGGACTTTTTCGCGATTATTAACACAATGCTTGTAAAAGAACATCGCTAACTCAGGTTGATTCTGGATAGCTAGTAAGTATCCTAAATTACTGTAGGTTTTACCGAAAGCAATATGAGCCTTTCCAGGATTTTTCTCATTAACACTAAGTTCTTTATTGATAGCTAAAGCTTGCAAATAAGCATTAAATGCTTGGGAAAATTTATTTTGTTGTTGGTAAACTCTGCCAATATTATTAAAAGTAATTGCTTCCAGCGACCTTTGCTGAATATTTCTGCTAATCTCTAAAGCTGTTTGTAATTTCTGTAACGCTTCTGGAAAACGCTTTTGCTGAGATAGTTTGATTGCCTCTTGATTCAGTTGCTTAATCTGCTCAGAACGACTAGTATTTTGAAGTGAAAATTTAGTTATTTCAGCATCTTTATTTTGTATACTTGTATTTGCTGTTACCGGGATATTTTTTGAAAGCAACATTCCTGAGCCTAGAGAAAATACCAAGCCAGCAGTAAAAATATTTGAATATATTTTCCGAGGGTGCATAAAAACCCTTCCATTATTGGTTTGCTTTTGACTCAAGGAAAATAGTTGCATAAGGCTACTATTGTTTATGCTATTTCAAAAAATGGACAAACTCTGAGAAATCCTAAGAAAATTTAAGATGTCTGAAGAAAAAACAAACTTACCCCAACTACCTACAACTGCGATAGACAGTCCCACAAGTCAGACACTAGAGTATTGGTTTGAATATCCCGTAAGAGTACAACCTCATCACACCGACTATTTAGGCGTAGTATGGCACGGTACTTACATAGCCTGGATGGAAGAAGCACGGGTAGAATGCTTACGTTCCATCGGTGTACAATACGCGGACTTAGTGGCTTTAGGTTGCGATTTGCCAGTAGTTGAACTTTCGCTACGCTACCATCGTTCTATTCAGCTGGGTATGGTAGCAGTAGTCAAAACACGCATGACTGAAGTCACCAGCGTCCGCATCAATTGGGATTACGTGATTGAATCTCCAGATAGACAAGAATTGTATGTTACAGGCAAAGTCACATTAGTAGCCGTAGACCGAGAAAGAGGTAAAATTATGCGTCAACTACCTGCCAATGTTCAAGATGCGTTGGCAAAAATCTCAGCTTCATTGAAAAAATAATTGCTGGTCATTGGTCATTGGTCATTGGACATTGGTTATTCTCCCTGCTCCCTGCTCCCTGCTCCCTGCTCCCTGCTCCCTTGTCCCCGATTCCCGATCCCCAATCCCCGATCCCCCACTACTTACCTATCTGTGGTAACTTCTGGGGAATTTGCACTATATAATTCCATATCTCTTGAGGTCCAATACCATAGCCAACATGTAGCAAAACGACGATCGCAGCAATGACAAAGGCTGTTTTTGCAGTCGTTTTGACTACTTTAATTAAGATTGTGAAGATTAACCAAGCGACAATTAGGGCTATAAGCATAATCATCAATTCCAAAGTCTCGCCTTGACTGTCAATTAAGATGACACCAAAAAATGACATCATCAAAGGCGACTTGATTTTAAATTAAATTGTGTTTATCAACTCTGTTTAAAGAATGGCTATCAATACTACTAATGTGGTTATGAAGAGATTTTTCTAATAACCACAAATATAAAATTGTTTAGAATAAGTATTAGATTTTATGTTTAATTTTCCTGCAATTTTAATAAACAAGATAATAACATGAATTATCTTTTTTATGAAAATAAATTTGATGAAAATATATAAAATATTTTTGCTGAATTTTAAAATAATTTATGAAAAATCCAGCGTTCAGTATAAGGCTGAACGCTTATTAATTGAAGTATCTTATTTTTTATCGAAAAGAAATTATTTGCGGTTGAGATTCTAAATTTTTAGTAGCCGTCAAAACCTCTTGTCTAGCCCATTGATCGGCAACCAAAATGTCATCTAAAGTGGGATTTGAACAGTTTTGAGATGAGAAGCGATCGCACACCGATTCGATGCATCGGGCAATATCTAAATAACTAATTTTTTCTGACAAAAATAAAGCTACAGCTTGTTCATTTGCTGCATTCAAAACAGCTGGCATCGAACCACCAGCCTTACCAGCAGCATAAGCTAACTGCATACAAGGATACTTTTTGTGGTCTGGTTCACGGAAGGTCAAATTGCCAGCTTTTACCAAATCTAATCTTTCCCAGTCGGTGTAAATGCGTTCTGGCCAAGATAAAGCATATAGCAAAGGTAAGCGCATATCAGGCCAGCCCAGTTGAGCTAACACAGAGGTATCCTGAAGTTCTATTAAAGAGTGAATAATACTTTGGGGATGGATGACAATTTCAATGTCCTTATAATCTAAGCCAAACAAAAAATGAGCTTCAATTACTTCCAATCCCTTATTCATCAAAGTGGCAGAATCTACAGTAATTTTCCGGCCCATTGACCAATTAGGATGTTTAAGAGCATCAGCAACAGTCACTTCTGCTAATTTTTCTGTAGGCCAATCCCGGAAAGCGCCACCGGAAGCTGTAAGTAAAATCTTTCGCAAACCACCTTTTGGAACACCTTGCAAACACTGAAATATCGCTGAATGTTCCGAATCTGCTGGTAATAATTTTATCCCATGTTTCTCAATTAAAGGTAGAACAACAGGGCCACCAGCAATCAGAGTTTCTTTGTTAGCTAAGGCGATATCTTTACCAGCTTCAATTGCTGCGATCGTCGGTAATAATCCTGCACAGCCAACAATACCCGTCACCACAGTTTGAGCATCACCATAGCGTGCAACCTCTACGATTCCTGCATCACCAGCCAAGAGAATCGGTTGGGGATCAAGATCGGCGATCGCTTCTTTGAGTGCTGGTAATTTTTCCTCTGCACAAATCGCTGCTATACTCGGTCGAAATTGCCGAATTTGAGCAGCTAACAATTCCACATTATTTCCAGCCGCTAAACCAACAATCCGAAACTTATCTGGATTATTAGCGACAATATCTAAAGTCTGAGTACCGATAGAGCCAGTAGAACCAAGAAGAGTTATTGTTTTCACAATTATTTAGGGATCAACAGACAACTCCAATCTTAAATTGCTTCGTACTCTTGGGGATAGGGGATAGGGATAAGGGATCGGGGATAAGGGATCGGGGATAAGGGATCGGGGATTGGGGATTGGGGATTGGGAATTGGGGATAAGGATAAGGATAAGGATAAGGGATCGGGGATTGGGGATTGAAAATGGGAGATTGAGGATTGAGAATTGAGAATTGGGAATTGGGATTGGGAATTGGGAATGGGAGATTGAGAATTGAGAATTGGGAATTGAGAATTGGGAATGGGAGATTGAGAATTGAGAAATAGAATATTAGGACTAATATTTAATTTTTGAACAAAACTTAGTACAGTCCCCGATCCCTTATCCCCGATCCCCGATCCCTTTATGCTTCATATCAGAAAATACCTGTTAAAAAATGATTTACTCTTTCCCATAACAATCTGGCTTTCCACCAGGCTGGTGATTTGGATTGCTATGTTATTGCTTGCTCCTTTGTTGGATACACCATCAGGAGGAAAATCTGCTGTTTTTGGCTGGGGTGTTTTTGATGCTTGGGATAGTATTCATTACCGTAATATCACTACTTCAGGATATGAATACCTGAATGATGGCAAAGGACACAATATAGCCTTTTTCCCCTTATTCCCTTTGATTGTAGAGGGAATGATGAATTTTGGTTTGCCGTTTGAAGTTGCAGGGGTGATAGTCAACAATGTTGCTTTTTTAGCCACACTTTACTGTGTATATTTTTGGGTGAAGGAATTTCACACTATACAGGGCGCACGTTGGGCAACTGCTGTACTGGCATGGTGTCCACCATCGTTATTTACAGTAGTAATTTATACTGAGGGATTGTATTTATTTTTGAGTACGGCGGCTTTACGGGCTTTTGACAAACATCAGTATGCTTGGAGTGGCTTTTGGGGAGCAATGGCTACAGCGACACGTCCTACAGGGTTAGCATTGATCCCGGCTTTTTTAATCACTGCTTGGAAACAAAAGCGATCGCCTATTGCTTATCTTGCTGGTTTAGCTACCGCTGCGGGAATATTGCTATTTAGCCTGTATTGTGCTGTTGAATTTGACGATCCTTTGGCATTTATTCACGCTCAAAAAGGCTGGCGTTCTTCTTTGGGATTTGATTGGCAGGGTTGGTGGAAAATGCTGATGCAAATTACAGTTGGCACAACTAACTGGAAATACGGTTGGATTAAAGATCCCCTGCATCCGCTATTATTTACTGCAATCGTTTTAATTGGTTTTTTGATCTGGCGCGATCGCCAACGCTTGGGTGCTGTGAAAGTAGACTATGGTTTTGCAGCTTTATTTTTACTTTTATGGATACTCGTAGGCGATCCCCTGCTTAACACTTTGTCAGTTTTAGGTGGTGCTTACTTGTTATGGCATTTACGCAAAGAATTAACTTTGATCACAGTAATTTATGGTTTCTGTGGTTTGGGATTAATTTTTGCCTCTGGTGGAACTTGGTCACTTAATCGCATTGTCTACGGTATTGTTTCATTCAGCATTGCCCTTGGTGTATTGTTGTCTCGCTACCCTCGTTACGGATACTTAACCCTGTGCTTTTTCACGATTTTACTTGCCAGTTTCTCCGTCCGATTTGCCCAAAAACTTTGGGTTGGGTGAAGGGAATCGGGGATCGGGAATCGGGGATCGGGGATCGGGGACAAGGGAGCAGGGAGAATAACCAATGACCAATGACCAATGACAAATGACAAATGACAAAAATACTGTTGGTTTTATAACTTGCGCTAGTGCCTTAGTGTTATTTGGGTGTAGCAGTTTACGACACGAACTGTTTCATTCTGCTGCTTGGGATTTAGGAATTTTTGATCAAGCGGTCTACTTGATTAGCCAAGGACAATCCCCTATTTCCTCATTTTTGGGATTTCACATTCTTGGGGATCATGCGGCTATGATTTTATATCCATTGGCTTTACTTTATAAAATCTATCCTAGTGTTTACTGGTTGTTGCTTGTGCAGGCAATTGCCTTAGCATCAGGTGCGCTGTTGACTAATTCTATGGCGCGTCAAGCTGGACTAACGACGCGACAATCAATAGCAGTGACAGCAGTTTATCTGTTGTATCCGTTGGTATTTAACATTAATCTGTATGATTTTCACCCAGAAGTAATAGCCCTACCTGCAATCTTTGGAGCAATTTTAGCGGCGCGTTTGGCAAAATTTGGCTGGTTTTGTTTCAGTATCTTCATAGTGTTGGGATGTAAAGCAGTATTGTCTCTAACAGTTGCAGCTATGGGAGTTTGGCTATTTGCATTTGAAAAAAGACGGTTGTATGGTGCGATCGCCATACTTTGTGGAATAATTTGGTTTGCGATCGCAACCAAAGTAATCATTCCTTTTTTCGGTGGTGAAGCAGCTTCCATCACTCGCCACATCTCACGCTATAGCTATCTGGGAAATTCCTTTGTTGAAATTGCTCAAAATCTACTGTTTAATCCCAAATTAGTACTGGGAAAAGTTTTCTCACTCGATACTCTGGAATATTTAGCTTTACTGTTTGCGCCTGTCATTTGGGGAATCTCGCCTCGACATTTACTACCTTTGATTGGCGCTTTCCCCACACTGATGTTGAATATTCTCGCAAATGCTAGTCAGCAAAGAAACTTAGTGCATCAGTATTCTCTCCCAATCTTACCTTTTTTATTAGTAGTTGTAATTCAAACCCTGGCTGCTAAAAAAGGATGGATACAAAAACCAAGAATAATTATTCTCTGGTCTTTAGTAGCTTTTTTTGTACTAGCTAAATACGGATATTTTTGGACAATTTATCTAGATTCATTCGATACTTGGCAAGCTACACGACAAGCGATCGCCCAAGTTCAAACCCAAGGAGGTGTTTATACTACTGCCGAAATTGCCTCTCATTTAAGCGATCGCCCACTGATCGAATTTACAGATGCAAATTCCCCACCAGCAGATATAACGAAATTTGAGTATATACTCTTAAATGCCCGTCATCCCGGTTGGCTAAGTAATCGCGATTTTGCCATAAAGTTAGTCAATCAGCTCAAAAATACTCAACAGTTTCAACTAAACTACCAGCAAGACGACGTTTATTTATTTGTGAAAAACTCTTCTGCTAGAGATAAAAAAGTTAATTGAAACTTAAATGTCTCTATTTCTGTCTTTTTTCCAGAAAATCGTAAAATAATTAGGTTAAGAAAATATTAACAATATTTCTTACTTGTAACGAGGAGTGAAAAAACAACTTTTTCAATTTGGCATTATCGGTTGGATGACTGGCGTCAGTGCCTTAGTGTTGTTTGCGTGCAGCAGTATCAGGCATACACTGTTTCAGTCAGGAGTTCTGGATTTAGGAATTTACGATCAGGTTGTTTACTTAATCAGCCAAGGACAACCGCCTATTTCCTCTTTTCTAGGCTTTCATCACATGGGGAACCATGCAGCTTTTTCAGTCTATCCATTGGCTTTACTTTACAAGATTTATCCCAGCGCTTACTGGTTATTAGCTGTACAAGCTGTTTCCCTGGCTTTAGGTGCTGTACCGACTTATTATCTTGCCTTGCAAGCAGGATTGAAGCAAAGCCAAGCAGTAGCAATGGCAGCAGTTTATCTACTGTATCCATTGATTTTTAATGTCAATATCTTTGAATTTCACCCAGAAGTTATGGCAATTCCTGTATTTCTGGGTGTTGTTTTGGCAGCACGGTTAGGTAATATATTGTGGTTTTGTCTTGGCACTATTTTTATTTTGGGTTGTAAAGCCGTGTTATCGCTGACAGTGGCGGCGATGGGTTTCTGGCTACTGGTGTTTGAACGGCGGCGTTTTTGCGGTACATTCGCTCTGATTGTTGGCATCAGTTGGTTTTTAATTTCTAGCCAAGTGATTATTCCTTTTTTTAGTAATAATGAGGCAGCAGCAGTAGAACGTTACAGCTATTTAGGCAATTCTGTTTTCACAATTGCTAGTAATATTATTCTGAAACCAAATATCATTTTTGGGAAAGTATTTTCACTAGATACGCTGGAATATTTAGCATTGTTAGTTGCACCTTTAATTTGGGGACTTACACCCCAAAATCTAACTCCTTTGGTAAGTGCAATTCCAGCATTAGCTTTAAATATTCTTTCCGAAAAATCAGCCCAACGTGACTTAATTCATCAATATTCTTTGCCGATATTGCCATTTTTAATTTTGGCTGTAATTGCCAGTCTTGCTGCTGATAAAGGATGGCTGCGTTCTAGAAGAAAAATCATTTTGTGGGCAATATTAGGTTTCATGGTATTAGGAAAATACGGCTATTTTTGGTCACGATATCTGAGAACAGTTGATAATTGGGAAGCAACAAATCAAGCGATCGCTCAAGTTCAGACAAAAGGCCCTGTTTTAACTACCCACAGCATCGCCCCACATTTAAGTCACCGTCCGATGATTCAATTTGTAGATGATATTAGCGGTGCGCCCACAGATTTCACTCCATTTGAGTATATATTGCTGAACGTGCGCCATCCAGACGGTACTCGCAACCCAGAATTTGCCGCAAACCTAGTAAATCAACTGAAAAATTATCAGTTATTTCGACTAGTCTATCAGCGCGATGACGTGTATTTATTTGTCAAGAGAACTCAATAAATAATTTATACCAATTTAATATGAAGACGCATACAAAGACCCCACCCGCGCTAACGCACACTTATTAGTTATTACTTAATATTTAATAGTTAAGACTTAAGTTTTATTTAGTTAAGTAATCATAAATCTTGATTAAAAATTTCCTTACCTCATTCTTTGTCTTTATAAACTTTGCGTAGTTTGTGGTAGCCTGTGGCAAGCTGCTAAAGTGTCTACATTCCTAAAAAGTATTTTTCACAAATCAAACAGGATATTTATAGGAGGGGGTTTAGTAACAATCTGTGTTAAGTCTTATCAATAATAAAATTATCTATACCTCCTCTTAATAACTATGCCAAACTAGGGATTTATATGAACATTCCCAAAATCAAAAATATATTATTTCAATTATCAATAATATCATTAGTAATTATTTTAGTAATTGCAATTAGGTTTGAAGCAATCACACAAACATTTCAATTTGACTATGATGAAGGCTTTAATTTAATGAAAGCATTTTTGTACTCCAAGGGTTACTCTCTCTATAGTCAAATTTGGAATGATCAACCACCCCTCTTTACAGTTATTTTATCAAATTGGCTGAAACTATTTAGTAATTCTATCTTTGCTGCACGCTTACTGACACTTATATTTTCAGCAGTATTAATCTGGTGTTTTTATCAAATAATATTCCTGGAATTAGGTAAGTTTGCAGCTTTAGTAGGGACAATCTTATTATTTACCTCTTGGTTATATATTCGCTTAAGTATTTCGGTAATGATTGGCATTCCAGCCTTAGCCTTAGCGATGCTATCTATTTATTTGTTAAAAATATATAAACATAATAAAAATAACTTATATTTGATATTATCTGCCGGATGCTTTGCGTTGTCTTTGCAAGTTAAATTATTTACTGTATTTTTAATTCCTTTAATATTATTCGATTTGTTAGTCGCTGATAGCAAAATTCAGGATATTCAAAAAACTAGAATAGCCTTATTTAAGCATATAAGTTTATGGTTGATTGTTTTAGGCTCAGTTTATAGCTTATTCGGAGTCTTGTATCAACAATTTAATAACCAAGAACAATTAATTTTTACCCATCTCAAACAACCAGAAAATTTAGAGGTGGAAAATTTTCATAATCTGAAATATCTCAGCTACATGATTCATCAAGATTATGACTATATTTTTCTTGCTTTCATTGGTATCTTGTCAATTATATATCAGAAAAATAAAAATGGATTGCTGCCCTTTTCCTGGTTAGTTACTGCTATATTGATTTTGCTTAATCATCAGCCACTTTGGTATCACTATTATCCTTTACTTGCTATCCCGATTTGCTGGCTAGCTGCTTATGGTGTGGCTTTATTCTATGATTTATTCTTGCAGAGTTTACAGAAAGATTTCCAAATAATTAATATTAATTTCAAAAAAATACTTCTACCTTTTTCTTTAGCCGTAATCTTCATTAGTTTAGTAATTATGACTCCTCCCAATCCTCATGGGAGTGTACCTAGAAATTTAGAATTAATGCAAATGGTTGAAAAATACAAATATTTGACAAACTGGGTATTTACAGATAATCCTATGTATGCTTTCTACAATGATTTAATCGTCCCACCGGAAATTGCCGTTATGTCTTATAAAAGAATAAATTCTGGAGATTTGACGTTTACCAAAATGCTTGGCATATTAAAAAAATATCGCCCAGAGCAAATTATATTAACTCGATGGACTACTCAAATTAACAATGATAAAAACATTATGGATTATATCAACACTCATTATTCCAAAACTTATGCAAATACAGCTAAAACCGAAGAACAGTATATTTTGAAATAACTTAATATATTGGTTTAATTTGATTTTTTGGAAAAAATGTTAACAACAATACTATATATGCAACAACAAATGCTTAGGCTAATAAAAATAGGATTTCGATCTTGACTACTGAATAGTAACTGCAAATATTTTAATCATTTCAGTTTGCTTTCAGTAAGTTATTGATTTTGGTGGAGGAGTGAAATGCATAAAATATTACCAACAGACATTTGGTTTACAGCCATAAGCATAAACATTTACCGAGGAGTTTAAACAACCAATGCTTATGGCTCAAGTTCAGATATTTATCAAAAAAAGTATATGGGAAAGTGATTTCCTGTTTCCCGCAACAATTTGGTTAGTCAGTCGATTATTTATTTGGGCTGCGATGTTGTTAATTGCACCAAATCTACCCAAACCTATAGAGGGAATTGCACCCAGCTTTGGTTTAGGAGTATTTGACGCTTGGGATAGCATACATTACCGTACCATCGCTACTTCGGGATATGAATTTATTAATGATGGACGTCAACATAATATTGCTTTTTTCCCATTATTTCCCCTAATGGTTCGCGGTGTTATGGATTTGGGTTTACATTTTCAAGTGGCAGGTTTACTAGTAAATAACATCGCATTTTTAGCAGCACTTTACTGTATATACTTTTGGGTTTGCGAACATCATGGAACAAGCAAAGCTAGATGGACAACTACTGTGTTAGCTTGGTGTCCTCTCTCATTATTTGGAACAGTAATTTATACCGAAGGACTATATCTGTTTTTAAGTGCAGCGGCTTTGCGTGCTTTTGATCGCCATCAATATCGTTGGACTGTTTTGTGGGGTGCAATGGCGACTGCGACACGTCCTACAGGTATAGCATTAATCCCAGCCTTTTTGCTCGCAGCTTGGAAAGAACGTCGTCCAAGAGTCGCCTACTTAGCTGCTGCTGCTACAGCTATAGGACTGCTTGCATTTAGTCTATATTGTGCAATTGATTTTGGTGATGCGATCGCCTTTATTAATGCTCAAAAAGGATGGCGTCCTTCTTTTGGATTTGATAGGCAAGGTTGGTGGAATATGCTGTCAGAAATCGTACTAGGTAGACTAGATGCACAGCAAAGCTGGATTCACAGATTATTACATCCACTCTTGTTTAGCATTATAGTTAGCAGTGCTTGTCTATTGTGGCGGCATCAACAAAAGTTGAGTTCAGTTACGAAGATTTACGGCTTTTATGCTGTGGTTACATTTTCTCTCATACTAGTTAATGATCGATATATCACTAACTTGCTCAACGCGGTCATGGTTTTGGGAGGTGCTTATGTTTTATGGCACTTACGTAAAGAATTGACCTCGGTTACTGTTTTTTACGGCTTTTGTGGTATCGCTTTACTACTAGCTTCTGGTGGTACGATATCATTGAGCCGTTTAGCTTACGGCATTGTACCCTTGAGCGTTGCTTTCGGTGTTTTCTTAGAGCGTTATCCCCGTCAAGCATACCTGATTCTAGGCTGGTTTTCTGTTTTGCTAGCCAGAATTGCTATTGGCTTTGCTCAAGATCGTTGGGTAGGGTAATATCAGGCAGACTTAGTTTGTGTCGCCGCGCAGGGCGAATATCGCCAGGTATTTTTCCAAAATTGTAATGCTTCTTCTGTAAGTCCATCTGTTGCATTCATTTTTTAATTGATATAAAGGAAACAATACAGTCAGAGACGGTTATTAGCCGTGATGCTTTGTACCTAACTCTGACTAGCTCCAAAATTCAAAAAAACAAAAAAATTATTTTTATATGTAGAAAATACTGAAATAAAGGATTGTAGAAATTAAAGTTTGAAAGATGTTAAAAAAGAAACTATTTTGACTCAATATACGTCAGATTTGGTTTAAATAAATTTGACGGTGATACTTGAGCAAAAAATTAATATTTTTTTTCAATGTCAAAATATTATCTACAAGTAGAATATTATTTAGGTAAAAAGTGAAATATATACTTGAAATCTTAAAAACAACTGAATATTAACAATAGTAAATATATTCAATTACAAGCATTGGCCTTCCAACGCTAAATCATATAGGATTCAGTTAGACTTCTACAATCTCTATATCTGAATATTTAATTTTCTGTTAATCTGGATGATTTTCTAGGGCTAGCAGAAAACAACAGATTACCTAAAAATAATTTGAAAAACTGTGTTATAAATTACCGTCAGGAAGGTGGCTGATGGTTAAATTACTGAAGGAGCTATGACGTGGAGAACAATAAGTCTGTTGTCTGGCCGCAAGGAATATTGATTTCACTAATTGCCTTGTGCGGCAGCTTGAGCCTTGGTTTGATTATGCCTATTAACCAGAGTACCTCTGAAATTCAGACGCAATCTACTATAAATACTATAAATAATACAGGAGTCAAAACAGGGACTCAAAGACGCCTGAAACAATTCAAGACTGCAATGCTAGCAAGTTGGCAACAACAGGCAACATTAAAAGGTATTTCCTACACTATACCATCGCGCTTTCAAGGGGTAATAATTAATCAGGCAAAACTTCCCCCAAATGATAAAGTCATAGCTCTTACCTTTGATGATGGACCTTGGCCTAATTACACTGCACAAGTCTTAAATATTCTGAGAGAAAATAATATTAAGGCTACATTCTTTGTAGTCGGACAAAATCTGAAAAATTATCCTAATATAGCTAAACAAGTTGTAGCAGAAGGTCATGTTATTGGCAATCACACTTGGCATCACTGGTATCACTTTTTTAATCAGCAAGCAGCAGCCTTTGAAATTGACCATACATCAGAATTAATATCTCAAGTTACAGGAGCGAAAACAACTTTATTTCGTCCTCCGGGTGGGATATTACACAATGGTTTAGCGAGTTATGCAAAAAACAATAAGTATACAGTAGTAATGTGGTCGGCTGATTCTGTAGATTATAGTCGTCCCAATGCTTCAACATTAACGACTAGAGTTATAAAACAGGCCAAACCAGGCGGTATTGTGTTAATGCACGATGGGGGTGGCAATCGTTCTCATACAGTAGCAGCTTTACCACAAATTATTAGTAAATTAAAACAACAAGGTTATCGCTTTGTTACTATCCCAGAATTATTAGAATTACAAGATAAAAACTATAATTTAATTGCAAATACAAAGAAACAGAAACAAGTCGCTCGATAATCAATACTGCTTTATTAATGATTTTTTGTCAGAATTTTGGGCATGTAGAGACGTTACACTGCACGTCTCTACAGGCTTTAGATTAAACTAAACTCGACTCAACTGCTTTTCTTGTTGAGGATTAGCTTCTGGTCCTTCGGCTTCAGAAGGTGGAACTAATTGCCAGAATTTAGGCAAAAATGCTTCCCAGTTTTCGAGAATCATTTTTGCTTTTGGTGATTCGGTGCGATGCAGATGAGCTGTGATTAATTCTTTGAGTTGCTTTTCACCAGCTGCTGTAATTACTCGCTGAATTTTCACAATTTCCCGGTTAACTAATTCTGAGAACCTACCATCTTCATCCAAGAAGTAGCCTAGTCCACCAGTCATACCAGCGCCAACGTTACGTCCAACTTTACCAAGCACAACAACCACCCCACCAGTCATGTACTCGCAGCAGTGATCACCTGCTCCCTCAATGACTGCTGTTCCCTTGGAGTTACGAACAGCAAAGCGTTCTCCAGCCAAGCCGTTAGCAAACAACATCCCCCCAGTAGCACCGTAGAGACAGGTATTGCCAATAATCACGTTTTGTGCTGAGTTGTAGTTAGCTGCTGTCGGTGGTTTGATGATAATTTCACCACCATTCATCCCCTTACCTACGTAGTCGTTGGCTTCTCCTTCCAGAGTCAAAGTCATTCCAGGTAAGTTGAAAGCACCAAAGCTTTGTCCGACGCTACCTTGGAAGTTGAGGTGAATCTGACCTCTAAAGCCATCATCGCCGTATTGAGAAGCGATCGCTCCAGCTAGGCGTGTACCAACGGTTCTGTCAGTATTCACAACAGGTACTGTCTTCGTAACCACGCCATGATTCCTAATCGCAGCTTGAATGTCAGGATCACAAAGCAATTGGTCATCTAAAACAACGCCGTTGCTGTGAACTTTTTCATGCACTAACCAGCTACGGTTGGTTTTGGTATCTGGTAGCCGTAATAAGCAGTCAAGGTTCAGTGTTTGTGTCTTGTTGATATGCACATCTTCCCGTGCTTTCAACAAATCAGCACGTCCAACTATATCTAATAGTGAACGATAACCAAGCCTTGCTAGTAAACTGCGGACTTCTTCAGCGATAAAGTAGAAGAAGTTAACGACGTGTTCTGGGATACCTGTAAACCGCTTCCGTAGTTCTTCTCTTTGAGAAGCAACACCCACAGGGCAGTTATTTGTATGACAGATGCGAGCCATGATACAACCTTCGGCAATCATGGCGATGGAACCGAAGCCAAATTCTTCTGCTCCCATCAACGCACCCATGATCACGTCCCAACCACTCTTGATCCCGCCATCTACACGCAGAATCACGCGATCACGCAAGCTATTTTCCATCAGCACACGATGTACTTCTGTTAAACCGAGTTCCCACGGTGAACCAGCGTGTTTAATCGAACTCAGTGGTGAAGCGCCTGTACCGCCATCATGGCCGGAAACCTGGATAATATCAGCGTTGGCTTTTGCTACACCAGCCGCGATTGTGCCAATCCCAATTTCTGCAACTAGCTTCACCGATACTTGGGCTTGCGGGTTGATTTGGTGTAGGTCAAAAATTAACTGCGCTAGGTCTTCAATCGAATAAATATCGTGGTGTGGTGGTGGCGAAATCAGGGTGACACCAGGCTTCGAGCGCCGCAGCATGGCAATGTAGGGGCTGACTTTCTTTCCTGGTAATTGTCCGCCTTCTCCTGGTTTTGCACCTTGAGCGATTTTGATTTCAATTTGTTTGGCGCTCATCAGGTACTCTGGTGTGACACCAAAACGTCCTGATGCTACTTGCTTGATGGCGCTGGAAGCGGTATCACCGTTGCGTAATCCTTTGAGATGAGCCAAAGTCGGTGAATGACCAGCAGCATCGACGTCATCTAAAACTGTGAACCGGACTGGATCTTCTCCACCTTCTCCAGAATTAGATTTACCACCGATGCGATTCATGGCGATCGCTAAAATTTCATGGGCTTCCCGTGATAAGGCTCCCAAGGACATACCACCAGTACAAAAGCGCTTGACAATTTCGCTGACTGGCTCTACTTCTTCAATGGGAATCGGAGTGCGATCGCTCTGCATGTCGAGCAAGTCTCGCAGTGCAGTTAATGGTCTTTGTTGCAGATATTTCTTGTAAACTTCGTAGTGGTCGTAGTTCTTGCCATCAACAGCCTTGTGTAATGCTTTTGCCAATTCGGGGCTATTCATATGGTATTCGCCACCGGGACGGTAATTGACAAAACCCAGGTTTTGTAATTTCTTGGTTGTCAGTTCCGGGAAAGCCTTGCTGTGGAAAGATAAAACTTCTTGAGCCAGATCGCTAACACTCAAACCACCGATGCGGGAAGTTGTACCTTTGAAACCCAGTTGCAGTAAATCACCACCAATACCAATCGCTTCAAAGATTTGGGCTGCTTGGTAACTGGAGAGTAAGGAAATTCCCATCTTCGAGAGAATTTTCAGCAAACCACTTTCCACAGCTTGGCGATAATTACCAATAGCTTGGTCTAGAGTGAGGGTAGCAATTTTACCCCGCTCCATAAATTGCTGGGTTTTCGGATCTGCCCACCAATCAGTTACTGTCTCTAAGGCCATGTAAGGGCAAACCGCACCAGCACCGTAGCCAATTAGACAAGCAAAGTGATGAGTACTCCAGCACTGAGCTGTATCAACCACCAAGGATGCTTTCATCCGTAGTCCTGACTCAATCAGGTGATGGTGTACTGCACCCACCGCCAATAAGGGAGGAATGTAGGAATATTCTGAGCTGATTCCTTCATGGGCGCGATCGCTCAGGACTAAAATCTTTGCACCAGCACGCACTGCTTCTACTGCTTTGGCTTGCAAAGATTTGACTGCGGCTTTTAATTCTTCTGGTCCTTTGGCAATGGTAAACAGTGTGGATAACTCAGTTGTCGTAAACTCAGAATTTTTAATTGCTGCGAGTTCGGTTTGTGTCAGCACTGGCGACTCTAGTTTTAATCTGCGAGCATACTCTGGTTTGGGGTCTAACAAATTACCCCGCTCACCGAGTTCCACTTTCAATGACATCACCAAATTTTCCCGCAGAGGATCAATGGCGGGATTTGTCACCTGAGCAAAGCGCTGTTTGAAGTAGTCGTACAGCAGGTGAGGTTTTTCCGAGAGAACTGCTAAGGGAATATCATCACCCATGCAGAAAGTTGCTTCTTTGCCATCTATGGCCATTGGCTGAATCACCATTTCCACATCTTCTGTGGTGTAGCCAAAAGCAATTTGATGTTGCAGTAGGCTTTGTCTATCTATATTAATAGTTGGTTGTTCATTGGTGGTTACTTGATGTCCGTTGGCGTGGACTCCGTTACCATTAACTGATGACAAATGACCATTGACTAAAGTTTTGAGTTCTTGGCGATGCTGTTGCAACCATTCTCCATAGGGTTGTTTTTTTGCAATCCGCTGTTTGATTTCCCAGTTTTTCAGGACTTCATGGCTGTCTAAATCTACAGCGATCATTTGTCCTGGGCCGAGTCTGCCTTTTTCGATGATACTAGCTTCATCTACCGACACTACACCAGCTTCGGAAGCAACAATAATATAGTCGTCTTTGGTGATGCAATAGCGAGCAGGTCTTAAACCATTCCGATCCAGGGTTGCGCCGACTTTGCGACCATCGCTGAATACCAAAAGTGCTGGACCGTCCCATGCTTCCTGGAGACCGCTATAGTATTCATAGAAATCGACAATCTCCGGGAAATCACGCAGAGAAGGTTGATTTTGATAAGCTTCTGGAACCATGATCATCAAGGCTTCCAAGGGGCTGCGACCAGAGCGTACGAGTAACTCAAAGACATTATCTAAGGTCGCAGAGTCACTGTTATTAACATTGACAAAAGGCTTGAGTTCGTCGATGCGATCGCCCCAAACAGGATGCTCTAAACTTGCTTGTCTAGCCGTCATCCAGTTGATATTACCCAACAGGGTGTTAATTTCGCCATTGTGACCCAAAAGCCGCATCGGTTGTGCCAAGGGCCATTTCGGCATCGTGTTGGTGCTAAAGCGACGGTGGTATACAGCAAAGGCACTTTTATAAGCTGGATTTTTTAAATCGAGATAAAAATCTCCCAAAACAGCTGAACGCACCATGCCTTTGTAAACGATTGTGCGACTAGACAAAGAGCAAATGTAAAATTCTTCTGACCAGTTGTGATCATGATTGCGGATGGCTTTAGCGATCAGGCGACGGGTAATATATAATTGCCGTTCGAGTTCGTCACCACTTTTATCAGCAGATACTAAAAAAACTTGTTCGATTTGGGGTTGATTTTCTCTAGCTTGTACACCCAATATCTCTGGTGTTACTGGTACTACTCGCCAGCCCAGTACAGTCAAATTTTCCTCAGTTGCTACTTGCTCAACTACAGCTTTAGCCTTTTGTGCTACTTGTGGATTTTGCGGTAAAAATATCATTCCCACAGCAACATTATTACTAGTAGGAATTTGCATTCCCCGTGTGGCAAAATCCTCTTGGAACAACTCCCACGGAATCGCGGTCAAAATTCCTGCACCATCACCAGAGTCTTGGTCAGCACTGCAACCACCCCGGTGTTCTAGACAAGTCAAAGCTGTTAAAGCTTTTGAGACAATTTCATAACTAGAGTATTTTAAACGATGAGCAATAAAACCCACACCGCAGGCATCTCTTTCTTCAACTAACCATCTTTGTCCTTGGTAGGTACACTCCTGAGAATTGTCTGCAAAACTAATTTGATGCTCTTGATTCACCGATTTTTTATTCATAGACTAACCCTGCCATCGTAATGCCGACAATGAATTAACAATTAGGTCTTTGCAACTGGGAAAAATTTTCTAAATACATGAATGAAAAAATTCACAATAACCGAAATTTAAGGAAAAAAAATTTTAACTTCGAGCTGATATTTACCATGCTCGTGTTAAAATCTATGCGTCATTTCTTATGGGTTTTTCCTGAGTAAGCAAACGACGTTTGCCTACGCAATGTTTTATTTATATCGTGAAGCTATGTACTCCTCAATGCCCTTTATTTTCCAATACAATTAATTGATTTGCTGTAGCCTTTTGCAGCTTAACTAAAAAAAATCAAATTCTTCACATCTCTAATTTTGGAGACAAAAATTATCCTGATTCAGCGACAAAATCAGCGTATTACACTATATACCCATTTGGCAATTCCTAAAGTTCTTTGGATTAGCTCTCTAGATTTTTACTGACCACCCTTTGTTACCTGTGTTGCTACCAGCTAAACCTCACCTAAGTAGTAAGTAAGTAGTGAGGATGGTCCACCTAGAGTCAGCTTAAAAGCTTTTAACTGCTGCTATATATTTTTTAGCACTAGTTGTAATTTAGCGCACTCAAAATCGCAGTTTTCATAGTGGCAGAATTGCTTGTCGCTTGAACAAGAAACAAAAAGCCCATATATACATTATCACGTTAGTGTTCCAAACTTACGTCATTATTTTTTGATATTTTAGAAAGTTCAGTTAGTTTGTGTGTGAGATTTTTCCTGAAATACTGAATCATTTATGGTAAAAACATTAAATTCTTGCCAATGCCAGCCTAGTAATGTTGCAGTTGGTAGTATCAATAGGTTCGTCAAGTTTTTGACATCACCGTTAGTTTTATTTGTACTGTGCTTCACAGTACTTGGAGATTGTGCGATCGCCTATACTGCTATTCCTCACGAGTCAATCGCTTCAAAAAAGCAGAGCAAGATAAAAATTGCCCAATCTACAACTACAGTTCAACCAAAACCACTACCGAAACCAAAACCATCTGCACCTCCTTTACAAGGGGTAATATACTATGGTAATCAAATTTCTCTCAATGGTCGAATTTTAACAGGGGCATGGTTACAAAGACGCCTGAGTGCTGGTCAACTGACAACTCAAATCAGTGATGCAGCAATTCGACAGTTTTTCGGCGTAGATTTATTAAATAGCAACAGTCCTACCAAACAGCCAATCCAGTGGTATTCATCTGCGACTAAACCACCGATTTTGGTTAGCACCTTGGCAGGAGGTTATCGCTACTTGGATATTACCAATTTTGCCAAAACATCTGAATGGCAAATGCAAGTACAGGGTAATACGTTAGTGATATCTACACCGAACGCCAAAATCACAGAGATTAATCAAACCAAAGAATCTTTAATAGAACGGGTCGCCGTCAGTTTAGATCGTCCTACCCCGTGGCAAATTAACCAAGAAGCCCCAGTTAAACAAAATCAACCTTTAAGCGACGATCCAAATAACCCAATTCTCAAACCCTCTGCTCCAACCACCAGAGATTGGACAATAACTTTAAATGGTATTGCCGATCCAGCTTTAATTCAACGTTACACCCCCCCGCCACCACCGCCAATCGAAAATATTCCTACCCCCGCGCCATTTCCTGAAAATCTCTTAAAACAATTACTTCCATCAAACGAGAATCAACAAAACACTACTCCCACTCCCCCACCATTAATTAAGCAAGTACAGGTAGTTAACAACCAGACAATTATCCGTCTGGAGATTCCCATTGGGTTAGCCCCCCTAGTTAGCACTGCACCGAATCGCCTGATTATCGATGTTCGTCCAGATACACTACTACCACGAGCAATTACCTGGTCACGGGGATTAATCTGGCGCCAGCAGTATCTGAATTTAGGTCAAGAACGCTTTCCAGTTGTTTGGTTAGAAATCAATCCGCGTACTGTCGGGTTAAAAATTAGACCGATTATTACAAACCCTAATACCCTAGAGGGGACTGCTCCTTTAATACAAACAGCCCAACAACAGTTAGCAGTTGCTGCGATTAATGGTGGCTATTTTAACCGCAATAATCGTCTACCTTTGGGTGCAATTCGTCGAGATGGTCAATGGTTATCTAGTCCCATTTTGAACCGGGGTGCGATCGCTTGGAATGATTCTGGTCAATTTTATCTGGGTCGTCTGGCTTTGTTAGAAAATCTAATTACTGCTAACAACCAAAAATTGCCGATTTTAACCCTCAATAGTGGTTATGTGCAAAGTGGTATAGCTCGTTATACTCCTGCTTGGGGAGTGAACTATTCGCCCTTAACCGACAACGAAATTATCCTGACTGTCCAGAAAGATCAAATTACTAATCAGTTCCCAGCAGGTAAAGTCGGTCAAACAACTTTTCCTATCCCTACAGATGGATATTTACTTGTACTACGTGCTAATGCTGTCACCAACGCTTCTATTTTGCCTATTGGTTCTTCAGTAAAAATAGACAGTTCTACCAGCCCTGGAGAGTTTAGTAATTACCCTTATATTCTCGGAGCAGGCCCCCTACTTGTACAAAATCGTCAAATTGTCCTGAATGGCAAAGGCGAACAATTTAGTAATGCTTTTGTTGCCCAAAAAGCGATCCGTAGTGGTATTTGTAAAACAACAACAGGCAACCTCATCATCGCCGCCGTTCATAACCGTGCTGGAGGTGCTGGCCCTACCTTAGCAGAACATGCTCAATTAATGCAGCAAATGGGTTGTGTTGATGCTTTAAATCTCGATGGTGGTAGTTCTACCAGTCTTTATTTAGGAGGACAACTTTTGGATCGTTTCCCTAATACCGCCGCTCGTGTTCACAACGGTATAGGTATTTTCTTGCAACCACGTTGAAAGGACTGGGGATAAGGGATCGGGGATCGGGAATCGGGAAATATATATTAAGAATCCTATATAGATTTTTAACTTATACCTAATATCTAATACCCAATCCCCAATCCCTGATATGGTCCCTTGTCCCCAGTTACCTATCCCCAAATTTAAAGCTAACTAAAAGTTATCACTTCAATTCGTGAAGACTTGATATAGATATGTTAGTGGTAGCAGTCATGGATTACACCTTAGACTGTGATTTTGCTATGTTTGGCAAGTGTGGGCTAGATTGCTGATTTATACGGTTGCAACATAGCGCCATATTTTTCCATCAATAGTTAAGAGTACTAACGGTTTTGTTATGTCTCCGAATGAGGTAACTATGGCTCAATACCAAGAAACAACACAGACTAATGCGCTGCCTTTGCCTTCGGCTATTACTGCAAGAGGTGTTGCAGCAACAGAATTGCGTCCTTGGGGTTCTTTTACAGTTTTGGAAGAAGGGCGCGGTTATAAAATTAAGCGTATCGAAGTTAAACCCGGACATCGGCTAAGTTTACAAATGCACCATCATCGCAGCGAACACTGGATAGTTGTTTCTGGTACAGCGAGGGTACTTTGTGGTGAGCAAGAAGTTTTACTGGGCAATAATCAGTCTACATATGTACCCCAATGTACAGCCCATCGTTTAGAGAATCCTGGTGTGATTCCTTTGGTATTAATTGAAGTCCAAAACGGAGAATACTTAGGCGAAGATGATATTATCCGTTTCCAAGACGATTACGCTCGCGCAGAAGATTAAATTCAAAATAGCCAAGTGGATATAGAAGATCGGGGACAAGGGGACAAAGAGGACAAGGGAGTGTGGGGAGTGTGGGAGGACAAGGGAGAATTATTTAAAAAGTCTCTTCCCGATGCCTAATGCCCGATGCGCCCCATCCCCCTTGAACAAGCATCAACCATAACCTGTAAGATTTTTAAGGTAAAGCTTTTAATCCCCATATCTATTCCATGATTCATCTGAGTCCAGCAGCAGTAAGCGAGATTAGAAGATTAAAATCTAAGCATAAGCAGCAACAACAACAACCAAATCCGTTGTTTCGATTGGCAGTTAAAGTTGGTGGTTGTTCTGGCTGGTATTACGATATGTATTTTGATCAAACTGTCAAGACGGGCGATCGCACTTTAGAATGTGAAGGTATTCAAGTAGTTATAGACCCTGAAAGCTTTAATTACGTTGATGGTCTAACCATAGATTATTCTGAGGATCTAATGGGTGGTGCGTTTCGCTTCCAAAATCCCCAAGCAAACGCTACTTGTGGCTGTGGTAATTCGTTTGCGATTGATTGATTGTTGGTGGTTAATGGTTATTCCAAACAGCCAAAATAAGATTATATTGACTTTTGACACCTAAAAAAGATATAATCAGAATTTGTTGTCAAAAGTTAAACTATTAAGCAGCTTCACGCGCTGTAACTCATGCCCACTATACAGCAGCTAATACGTAACGAACGCGAAAAAGCGCGTCAAAAAACCAAGTCCCCAGCTCTAAAACAATGCCCACAACGTCGGGGTGTTTGTACTAGGGTATACACGACCACACCGAAAAAACCGAATTCGGCTCTGCGTAAAGTCGCAAGGGTAAGACTAACTTCTGGATTTGAAGTCACAGCCTACATTCCAGGAATTGGTCATAACTTGCAGGAACACTCTGTTGTCATGATTCGTGGCGGTCGGGTTAAGGACTTACCAGGCGTGAGATACCACATTATTCGTGGCACTTTAGATACAGCCGGAGTCAAAGACCGCAAGCAAGGTCGTTCCAAGTATGGAACCAAACGTCCAAAAAAATAGAGAAAGGCGCGATTAATCGAGTTTAAACGCGATTAATCGCGTTTGAAGACTAATTAGCCTTTACATTTGTTTGTAGAGCAGTTGGCATAGCTCGTACAAGCTAACCTTTATAAGAATAAGGTGTGTGTCTGCATCAGCAAAAAAAGTTTAATTTTTTTGTTTTTGCTATTGTTTTGTAGTGCCACTGTTCAACAAAAATCAATGATAGAATTTGAATTGGTTCCGTGCAAATGTACAGGAATCAATATGATCACAAACAAGTAGCCGTTCCTATAGTTTTCTAGGGAACAGAGCTAAGTAAATTCAGAATGTAAGACCTGTATGAAGGTAATAACTCGCAGGACATCTGAAATGTGATCGCCTTGATTCTGTCAAAAATTATGAGTGTCTAAGAAACTTATAAGTTAGATTAGTAAAGCCTCTTACGTCCTGTTTGCTGTGAATATGGGAATTTTTAGAATGCTATCAGCGACAGCAGCATTTTAAATTGAGTTTGATTAGCTATTAAATTAGCTATTAAGGTATATAATTATTGTCGCCTTGTATGTCTAGTTGAGGGCAGCAAGTTAAGCAAGTCAGTTCCATTGCGATTTCAGCAATGAAAAACTGTCTAAGCATAAATCATCTAGTTGCTAAATCTCAGAAATTTAAGGTTGAAGTATGTCTCGTCGTGGTGTTACTCAAAAGCGCCCAGTTCCACCTGACTCTGTTTATAACAGTCGCTTAGTAAGCATGATGATCCGTCGGGTGATGCGTAGTGGCAAAAAATCACTTGCCGCACGGATTGTTTATGATGCGATGAAAAATATTGAGCAAAGAACCGGAAGCGACCCATTGGAAACGTTTGAAAGAGCAGTGCGGAATGCAACGCCATTGGTAGAAGTAAAAGCTCGACGAGTAGGCGGTGCGACCTACCAAGTACCGATGGAAGTGCGAGCGGAGCGTGGTACAAGTTTGGCATTGCGTTGGTTAGTACAGTTTTCTAGATCCAGACCTGGTCGGACAATGGCTGGCAGACTAGCTCAAGAATTGATGGATGCTGCTAACGAAACTGGTAGTTCAATCCGTAAGCGTGAAGAAACGCACCGGATGGCAGAAGCAAATAAAGCCTTTGCACATTACCGCTACTAAATTGTAGAAACGCGCTCAGGTGCGTTTCTACGAAGAGCAAAGATATATCGTGGTATTTACTAAATAAAAAGACGGTTTACCAGAAAAGATAGAATCTTAACAAAGTGTAATATACAAGATATCATGAGGCGAAAAGTATAGGAGGCAGCTGTGGCACGTACGAACCCGCTAGAGAAAGTACGCAATATCGGTATTGCGGCGCATATAGATGCGGGCAAGACAACAACAACAGAGAGAATTTTATTTTACTCTGGCATAATTCATAAAATTGGTGAAGTCCATGAAGGAACCGCTGTCACCGACTGGATGGATCAGGAGCGGGAGCGGGGAATTACTATTACAGCTGCTGCGATTAGCACCAGTTGGAGAGATCATCAAATTAACATTATCGACACTCCAGGACACGTGGACTTCACGATTGAAGTGGAACGTTCCATGCGGGTTTTGGATGGTGTAATTACAGTTTTATGTTCTGTGGGTGGTGTGCAACCGCAAACAGAAACAGTATGGCGACAAGCGGATCGTTATAAAGTTCCACGTATCGTCTTTGTTAACAAGATGGATCGCACAGGCGCGAACTTCCATAAAGTTTACGAACAAGTGCGCGATCGCTTGCGGGCTAATGCTATTCCTATTCAATTGCCTATTGGTAGCGAAAGTGATTTCCTGGGTCTAGTTGATCTAGTTAAAATGCGGGCGTATGTCTACGGCAATGACCAAGGAACAGACATCAAGGATGAGGATATTCCCGCAGATATGCAGGATTTGGTTCAGGAGTACCGTAACAAGCTGATTGAAGCGGTAGCTGAAACCGATGACGATTTGATGAACAAGTACTTTGAAGGCGAAGAACTCACAGAAGCAGAAATCCGCACTGCTCTGCGTAAAGGCACTGTAGCAGGTACGATTGTGCCAATGCTTTGTGGTTCAGCTTTCAAAAACAAAGGTGTACAACTTCTGCTTGATGCTGTAGTCGATTACCTGCCAGCACCCCCTGACGTACCAGCAATCCAGGGTACACTGCCCAATGGCGAAACTGTAGAACGCCATGCTGACGATAATGAACCTCTGTCGGCGCTTGCGTTCAAGATTATGGCTGACCCTTATGGTCGTCTGACTTTTGTTCGTGTATATTCTGGTGTTCTGAAGAAAGGTAGCTACGTCCTCAACGCTACTAAAAACAAGAAAGAAAGAATTTCTCGTCTGGTAGTTTTGAAGGCGGATAACCGCATTGACGTAGATGAACTCAGAGCTGGGGATTTAGGAGCCGCAGTCGGTTTGAAAGACACCTTGACCGGTGACACTCTTACCGATGAAAGCTCACCAGTGATTCTGGAATCCTTGTTTATTCCAGAGCCTGTGATCTCGGTGGCGGTAGAACCCAAAACCAAGAACGACATGGACAAACTGTCCAAAGCTTTACAATCTCTCTCAGAAGAAGATCCGACCTTCCGCGTGAATGTCGATCCAGAAACCAATCAGACGGTAATTGCTGGAATGGGAGAGTTACACCTCGAAATTCTTGTAGACCGGATGTTACGCGAATTTAAAGTGGAAGCTAATGTTGGTGCGCCACAAGTAGCTTACCGCGAAACCATTCGCAAACAAGTCAACAGAATTGAAGGTAAATTCATCCGCCAAAGCGGTGGTAAAGGTCAGTACGGTCATGTAGTGATTGACTTAGCACCAGGAGAACCAGGAAGCGGCTTTGAATTCGTCTCCAAAATAGTTGGTGGTACTGTACCTAAAGAGTACATTTCCCCAGTAGAAGCAGGTATGAAAGAAACCTGCGAATCGGGTATTCTCGCTGGATATCCACTCATTGACGTCAAAGCGACGCTGGTTGATGGGTCTTACCATGAAGTGGACTCCTCGGAAATGGCCTTCAAAATCGCTGGCTCAATGGCAATGAAAGAAGCTGTAATGAAAGCTTCACCCGTCCTTTTAGAGCCTATGATGAAAGTTGAGGTTGAAGTTCCCGAAAACTTCCTTGGGGATGTAATGGGCGACCTCAATTCCCGTCGTGGACAAATTGAGGGGATGGGTTCCGAGCAAGGGATCGCCAAAGTGACTGCTAAAGTCCCATTGGCAGAAATGTTTGGCTACGCCACTGACATCCGGTCGAAGACCCAAGGTCGAGGTATATTCTCGATGGAATTTAGCCACTACGATGAAGTACCTCGCAACGTGGCTGAAGCAATCATAGCTAAAAGCAAAGGGAACGCTTAATTAAAAAAGGAAACGAGCATTCATGGCACGCGCAAAGTTTGAAAGGACTAAACCCCACGTTAATATCGGCACTATTGGCCACGTTGACCACGGTAAAACCACATTAACAGCAGCTATTACCATGACTTTGGCTGCGATCGGTAAAGCTACCGGTAAAGGTTACGATCAAATCGATAACGCACCTGAAGAAAAAGCACGGGGTATTACCATTAATACCGCTCACGTTGAGTATGAAACAGAAAACCGTCACTATGCTCACGTAGACTGTCCTGGACACGCTGACTATGTGAAGAACATGATCACTGGTGCAGCGCAAATGGATGGTGCTATCCTGGTGGTTTCCGCTGCGGATGGCCCAATGCCCCAAACCCGTGAACACATTCTCCTAGCACGCCAGGTGGGTGTACCCAACCTAGTTGTCTTCTTAAACAAAGAAGACATGGTGGATGATGAAGAATTGTTGGAACTCGTAGAGTTGGAAGTTCGCGAACTACTTTCCAGCTATGATTTCCCTGGTGACGACATCCCAGTAATCAAGGGTTCAGGTCTGCAAGCACTGGAACAAATGACAGCTAACCCTAAGACACAGAAGGGTGAAAACAAGTGGGTAGACAAAATCTACGAACTGATGGATGCTGTAGATGCTTACATTCCTACACCAGAACGTGATATTGATAAGCCCTTCCTGATGGCAGTGGAAGACGTATTCTCAATCACAGGTCGTGGTACAGTAGCTACCGGACGTATTGAACGGGGTAAAGTCAAGATCGGCGATAACGTAGAGCTAGTTGGTATTAAAGATACTCGTGCTACCACAGTCACCGGGATCGAGATGTTCAAGAAGAGTCTCGAAGAAGGTATGGCTGGGGATAACGCTGGTATACTATTGCGCGGTGTCCAAAAAACTGATATTGAACGGGGGATGGTAATTGCCAAACCTGGTTCTATCACTCCTCATACTGAATTTGAAGGAGAAGTGTACGTTCTCACGGAGAAAGAAGGCGGTCGTAAAACTCCTTTCTTCGCAGGATATCGTCCTCAATTCTATGTACGGACAACCGACGTAACCGGTACTATCAAAACCTTTACCTCCGATGACGGTAGCGCCGCAGAAATGGTTATGCCCGGAGACCGGATCAAGATGACAGTGGAACTGATCAACGCGATCGCTATTGAACAAGGAATGCGCTTCGCTATCCGTGAAGGCGGTCGTACAATCGGTGCTGGTGTCGTTTCTAAAATCGTCAAATAGCATCTGTTTATCTTGATTAAACAAGGAGCAGAGGTGGTATAATTCCTCTCTGCTCTTTTATATTCCCCCAATAAAATTTTGGATTTTGGATTTTAGATTTAATCCAAAATCCAAAATCTAAAATCTAAAATCATCAGAACCAGGACAACCGAAAATGGCTACTTTGCAGCAGCAAAAGATTAGAATTCGCTTACAAGCATTTGACCGTCGCTTACTAGATACATCTTGCGAGAAGATTGTAGACACTGCAAATCGTACTAACGCTACAGCGATTGGACCAATTCCCCTACCGACAAAACGCCGGATCTACTGTGTGCTGCGATCGCCACATGTGGATAAAGATTCACGAGAACACTTTGAAACTCGTACCCATCGCCGTATTATTGATATTTACCAGCCTTCTTCTAAAACTATTGATGCTTTGATGAAACTGGATCTGCCTTCAGGCGTGGATATTGAAGTAAAACTATAAATTAGTCATTAGTCATTTGTCATTGGTCATTTGTCATTAGTTAAAGACAAAGGACAAATCATTAATGACTTTATTTGGTGTGAATATTTACCTTGCCCTGAAAGATATATCTTCAGGGCTTTTTATTTGCTGGGAAACAGATGCTAGAATGTAGACATAGTACGGCAAAAGCAAAAACTAAAAAAATTTTAAAGAGAATTATCAGATAAAACTTATACCAAAGTTCTAACAAGGTAAAAATGACATCCTCTTCTAAAATTGCCGTTCGTGAACTACCTCTGTTCCCGTTGTCAGAAGTAGTTTTGTTCCCTACAAAGCAATTGCCCTTGCACATCTTTGAATTTCGCTACAGAATCATGATGAACACGATTCTGGAAAGTGATCGCAGGTTTGGCGTATTAATGGTTGATCCGGTAAAAGGTGCGATCGCTAATGTCGGTTGCTGTGCCGAAATTGTTCATTATCAACGTTTACCGGATGATCGGATGAAAATGTTGACTTTGGGACAGCAAAGATTTCGTGTTTTAGAGTATGTACGTGAGAAGCCCTATCCTGTTGGTTTAGTCGAATGGATTGAAGATCATCCACCCACAAAAGATTTACGTCCTTTTGCTAACGAGTTATCTCAGCTACTAAAAGATGTTGTTCGTCTTTCAGCCAAGTTAACTGAACAACAAATTGAACTCCCAGAAGATTTACCTGATTTACCTTTAGAACTTTCTTATTGGGTAGCCAGCAATCTTTATGGTGTTGCTTTAGAACAGCAAGCGTTGCTAGAAATGCAAGACACTGTTGCTCGTTTAGAACGAGAAATAGAAATTTTGACTTCTACTCGCAATCATTTAGCGGCTCGTACTGTTCTCAAAGATACTTTTAATCAAAAGTTGTAAATTCAGTCAGTCGGCACAAATGTAAAGACGCGATGAACATCGCGTCTCTACTAGTTGGGGTCGTCATTGATCATTGGTAAGCATTTTAGGCATGTTTAGGAAAGAAAATAATCAATGCTCCATACCCAATTCCCATCCGATCCCTGATCACCTATCCCCGATACCCGATACCCTATCCCATAGGCAAAACACCATAACTACCAAAAATTTTTAGTACTTCTGTGTATGCAGTTAATTCTTGTAAGGCAGATTGCATTTGGATTTGAGACGTGTCTGCTTCCGCATCAATAAAAAATAAGTATTCCCCTAGCGATCGCTTCGTAGGACGAGACTCAATCCGACTAAGGTTAATATTTAATTGGGCAAATACTTGTAGTGGCTTAACCAACGCTCCTGGTAAATTAGCACCAACGCTAAAAGCTAGCGAAGTGTGGCTGATTTTGAGAGAAGATTTTTGATAGTTATTAGGCATATCAGCCTGACTTATCACCCAAAAACGAGTACAGTTTTCTGGGTGATCATTGATACCATTAACTAATACAGGTAGATTATAAAGTTGTGCTGCTCGCTCAGATGAGATAGTCGCTACTGTTAAATCTTGCTTGAGTATCTGCAATGCCTCGGTTGTAGAATTAGCAGGAATTAATTGTACATTGGGTAGAAATTGCTCTAACCATTTTTGGCATTGCGCTAAAGCTTGGGGATGAGAATAAACTGTTTTAATGCTTTCTATGCTATCAGCGCAGGAAATCAACGTATGAACAATTGGCATTACCAAAGCCATCTGAATTTGTAAATTATCCAGTTGCCATAGGGTATCCATAGTCATTGTCACACTACCCTCAATTGAATTTTCCACAGGTACAACAGCTAGATTTACCTGAGATTGGGCAACAGCTCGGAGTGTTTGGGCAATGCTAGGATAAGGACATAAGGTAGCTTGAAGTCCTTGATTTTGGCTTAACCAATTTACGTATAAAATAGCTGCTTGTTCTGCATAAGTACCAGGTGGACCTAAATGTGCGATCGATAAAGTCATGGGATTTTGTTCAAAGTGTAAGTTTGTTTAAAAATGACACTCTCATCGTCACAGGCATAGCTTTGACGGTGAGAGTGTCAATAGGATAGAAAATTTTTATCGATAATGTATAACTGTTAATCAATATAGTTTCCAAAAAAATTTTAGCCTTCTCACCATCATTTTTTCTCAAAAATTCCAAAAATTCCAAAAATTAAAAAATAATAGAATTATAAAACAATTATTTTGACGAACGCATGTCTACCAAGTTTACCGCCTTCCAGTCGGTAGAAATTGCTGTTCCACAACAGCCTATTCCCATTCAGCACTATTTGCGTCAGCCTCAACGTCTGGTTTATGCATTAGTAGATCCGCATCGAATTCAGCCGTTAGCTGATGATATTTTTCGTTTAAAAATGCGTCCCCTGAGTTTTATGTCACTCAGTATTCAGCCTACTGTAGACATGAAAGTTTGGGCAGAATCTAATGGTACAATCCACTTGCGATCGCAAGGTTGTGAAATCCTTGGAATTGAGTACATTAACCAGCGCTTCAATCTGAATTTAAAAGGGCATTTATCACCATCTCAATTCCTGACTGGAACTCGTTTACATGGTAGAGCGGATTTAGAAGTAGAGGTAGAGTTACCGCCGCCATTTTCCTTTACGCCCAAACCAATTTTAGAAACCACTGGCAATGGCTTATTGAAAAGCGTACTCTTAACAATTAAGCAAAGATTGTTACATCAACTAATAGTAGATTATCGTCGCTGGGTAACATTGCAAACTCAAAAAGGACAATTTAGTAGCGATGAGCAAAATCCAGATTTACCCATTTTGAATATTGAGTAATTCTCGTTGGGATTGACCGGGGACACGGGAGACAAGGAGGACAAGGGGAGCCACTGCTGCGCGGGTTTCCCGCGTTGTAGCACGTGGCGTGGACAAGGAAGACATGGGGGAATTGAGAGCAAATATTCTCCGCGTCACCGTGTCTCTCCCTCTCCGTGTCTCTTCTTTCCCGCGTCAATCAAATTTGGCAAGGACGAAAAGACTTGCGATGTAAAGGTGAAGCCCCGTATTTTTGCAGTGCTAATAAATGCTTTGGACTTCCATAACCTTTATTATGCTCCAAGTCATACATAGGATATTTAGAGGCAAGCCTGACAATTAAGTCATCTCGCCACACTTTAGCAATAATGCTAGCAGCAGCAATCGTGAGCGATCGCTCGTCTCCCTTGACTATTGTTTGTTGCAGGAGTGGCAAATCTTTAATAGATTGCTTACCATCAATCAAGCAGAGTGTAGGCTGCACCTTTAGCTTTAATACTGCTCGCTTCATCGCTAAAAGTGTAGCTTGCAAAATATTTATTTGATCAATTTCCACAACTGAAGCAAAGCCTATTTTGTAGTCAATTGCAACACCCTGGATATGTTCGGCTAGCTGGCTCCTACGAGAGCTAGACAACTTTTTACTATCTTTGATTTTTGCTGCCATCAATGCAGGCAGAGCGTCATTTGGTAGTATCACAGCAGCAGCTACTACTGGTCCAAACAAACAGCCCCGCCCGACTTCATCGACACCTGCAACTAGTCCACAGATGTCTGGAAAAGCGGAAAATTCCAGCCAACTCGCTTGCTGTTGAAGTATTGACGAATCAACAGAAGCGGTATCTGGCTTGCTCATGACCATATTTTAAAGTCTTTAACTTTTAGCTTTAGCTAGTCAGCTGTTGATGGATCTGTCTCCAAAGCGGAAGAACGACGGCGACGACGACGAACAGCAGTACTAGTAGTGGCTTCTGTTTCATCTGTCATCATGGACGAATCCGATGTTTCATTTACAACTGATGACAATGGTTCTGTTTGTATCGGACTTTCTATGGTACTAGTTGCTGTTTGAGCAATTTCCGGGGTTGTTTCTGTTTGTGTAGCAGTTTGACCAGGGAGAGTAACGTTAATAATTACAGACTTGGGATTTCTGACTTCTCGATTCAACTTCACCAATGGTGAAACTCCCATCAAAGCGTACACATCTTGTTCCGGTGGTGTCATTTCCACAGTGACAATCTCTGGTGGTTCTACCACTGGTTTGACTATCTCTGGTCTTGAGATTTTAGCCCGTTCTCCTCTTTCTACCCAACCTGGTTTACTAATGTTGGGTATGGGTAGCTCAGAAGTCTCTACTAATTCTCCCTCTCCATCAATGTCCATATCTGGGTCATTCACCAGTGATAAGGGATTAACATTGATGCGTGGCTCTTCTTTACCGTTACCGCCATTTAGTCCGATGCGACGACGGCGACGTCTTTTGTTGTCACTAATTTCTTGATAGCTGGGATGATTGGATAGATTCAATCCACTTAATTCATTCTCGTGTTCGTATCCTTCCCCAAATGCATCGTAGCTTTCCCGTGGTTCAGTCAAGCGAGGAGATGGCAGACGGGGTTCTCTGTGAGGCAAAGATACGAAGCGTTCTGGTAATTCGGGTGGTGCGATCGAACGGCTTTCGGTTTCTCCTGGTAAATGCACAACATGCCCTAAACCACCACAGGTTTGACAAGATTCACTAAACAATTCGTAAATATTTTGACCTTGGCGTTTACGGGTGAGTTCTACTAGACCCAGTTCCGTTAATTGAGCAATTTGAGGACGGGCTTTGTCTGATTTGAGAGCCTTATTAAAGTGTTCAAGGACATGCTGTTGATCACGCCGTGTTTCCATGTCAATGAAATCAACAACAATTACACCAGCTATATTCCGTAAACGTAGCTGACGAGCAATTTCTGTGGCTGCTTCACAGTTTGTCCATAAAACTGTTTCTCTGGCTGTTGCCGATCGCGTAAATGAACCAGAGTTGACATCGATCACCGTTAATGCTTCAGTCGGCTGGATAATAATGTAGCCACCAGAAGGTAAATCTACTCTGGGTTTGAGAGCTTCTTTAATCGCAGCATTGATCCGGAAGTATTCTAAAATCGCTGCGCGATCGCGGTGGTGGTCGATCAATAATCCTTGTGGTACTTGTCCACCACTCCAGTTTTGCAAATACTGTTTTACCCGTTTTAAGCCAGTGCTGGAGTCTACAACAATTCGGTTAACATCCGCACCGTACATATCTCGTAGTACACGCTGGATAAAGTCATCATCCCGGTTGAGTAGTGCAGGAGCGCGGGTAGAAACAGCTTCTTGCTGAATCGCTTCCCATTGTTTTTGCAGGTTTTCTAAATCCTCAATGATTGCTTCTTCGGGTTTACCTTCTGCTTCTGTGCGAACCAACAAACCCATTCCCGCAGGTTTAATCAAAATTGCTAATGCTCGTAAGCGGTTACGCTCATTCTCATTTTTTATTCGCCGGGATAAATTTACACCCCGTCCGTAGGGCATGAGTACAACATAACGTCCTGGTAAAGTAATGTTACCTGTAAGCCTTGGCCCTTTTGTTCCTGTTGGCTCTTTCATTACTTGCACCAATACTTTTTGTTGTGGTGCTAGTAATTCTGTGATCGCTGCTGCTGTACGCTTTAGTCGTAATGGACCTAAGTCTGTAACATGAATAAATCCGTTACGTTCTGGATCGCCTATATTGACGAAAGCAGCATCTATCCCAGGTAATACATTTTCTACTACTCCTAAGTAGATATCACCAATTTGGTGATGACCTGTAGCAACAACTAATTCTTGTATTTGATCTTCAGAAAATACGGCAGCTATTTGATGCTGCTCCGCGATAATAATTTGTTTCGGCATTCAATTTCCTCAAAATTTGGCAGCAAAAATAGACTTGGGGGTATGTTGTCCCTATTGCCCCTGCAAGCCCAAACAGGCGCTGCTGTTAGTAAAAACTGCGAACTTAAGCCCACACTTAAAGAGCTATTGACTGGAGAAATGCGTTTACACGCCCGATTATTCCAGAACGGCTGCATATTATTTAAGCAATTTAATCACCCGTCCATGGTTAATTTTTGATGCAACGCCCTCATTCTCTAAGAATTAGGCATTCAGCATGTGTGTTAAAAATCATAAAGTTCAGAGAAGCCGACGAAGCCTTTTATTTAGTTATTGATTCACAAGATAACCATCAAGAGAGAGTGTTCTTGAATCTGCCTGGTGGAAGTCTGGGATAAAATCCTAGATGTCGCTCTCTAAATCTCTGCTTTTAAACCCTCAGTACCAGGATTGTGAATCAAATAACTTAATGCAGCGCCAGAAAAATTCTCTTCATATCATTCTAACGCAACCTTGTTAAAAATCAATTCCCCAAAGGCAAATAGAGAAGCAGCTCAATCACAAGCTACCCTCAAGCAATTAACTAATCCTGCAAAACCAAACGATCGCGGTGGATTTGCAGTAGCTGGAATTCTCTGCCTGCCACTTGTTCTAGCATAAACAGAACTTGTTCTGGACGCAACAGTGTACCATCTGGACGACAACTACCTAGATAACGCAAACTAAATGCGGATGTTACGAGATTAGTAGTTTCCACTAATTCAAGTTCAAACAAGCGATCGCGCAGATTTACTAAATGAGTTTTACCTGACTTTGTTGTTTGCTCGTACCAAATCTCACTTTTTTGTTTAATTGTATCTACCCACTCTTGCCATTGTGCAGATGTTGATGAATCTGGTACAGCAATAGTGATTATATACTCGGCAGCTTCTAGGCCTTGGGTAGCAGCAGGAGCTTTTAAATCTAGCTCTACCACATCATATATAGGTATGTCACTAGGCAGTACCTGCGCCAATTTTTCTCGAAAAATATCCAGTTCTAGTGACTGAGTAAACTCAAAATCGACAATTTCACCACTACTGGTAGCTCCTAAAGGCAAAGCCGAAGCCACCGAAATTCGTGGTGACGGATGATACCCACCAGTAAACGCAATTGGCAATCCGGCTCGTCGCATGGCTCGGTCAAACAAGCGCATCATATCTAGATGGCTGACCAAAGCCATATCACCGTGTTTTCCAAACCATACTCGTAGTCTCTGAACTTTAGTAGTATTTGGTACAAACTGTCCTGCGAATTCTGGGATTGATGGCGGGGGAATGACAATGTTATGACCAAAGTCTGTGCCGCAGACACCACAGTGAGAGCAACCATCAAAAGAGCAATCAGGAACGATCGCAGCTTCTAAGGCACGTTTTAAGTCTTCTTGCAGCCACTTTTTCTCGATACCCGTGTCGATATGATCCCAAGGTAAGGGTTTGTCGAGGGAAGGGAGAATGGATGACACGGAGACAGGATGACGCGGTGACGCGGAGAATCTATCAAAAGTACTCTCGGTGTCCCCACCGCCCCTAATCCCCACTCCCTGGCGGTCGTGGGGGCCCCGAGTTCCCCGTATCTCCGTGTCCTCTTTTTGGAACAAATTCCACTCGCCATTTTCTACTTGACGATATTTCCAACTGAGGCCAGCTTCAGCGATCGCCACTCCCCAAGCATTGTATGCACGCTCAATGCTGTCATACCAAGAATCCATACCTGCGCCTAATTCCCAGGCTCGACGCAAAACTTGACCGAGAGAGCGATCGCCTCTACCGATAAAATCTTCCATCGCCGATAGCCGCACATCGGTAAAGTTTACCTTCACTCCTTTGATGCGGCGGAATTCTTGTTGGAGCAACTTTTGCTTGCGTCCAAACTCAGCAGTTGCAACGGAGTGCCATTGAAATGGGGTATGGGGCTTCGGGGTAAAGTTAGAAATTGTCAAATTGAACGCCAGTGGTTTTCTACCTTTGGCTCGACATTCGCGTTGTAACCAACGGACTGTTTCTGCAATACCCAAAACATCTGAATCGGTTTCACCAGGTAAACCAATCATGAAATATAACTTAATTTTATCCCAGCCTTGTTCCCAAGCTGTTTTTACACCCCGTAATAACTCTTCATTGGTTAAACCTTTATTGATAATATCTCGCATTCGTTGGGTTCCTGCCTCTGGAGCAAAGGTTAAACCACTTTGCCGCATTCCACCCAGGATGTTAGCGATATTTTCATCAAATCTGTCTACCCTTTGGCTGGGTAAGGAAAGAGAAATATTATCATTTTTGAGACGGTTTTTGATTTCCATTCCCACAGCTGGGAGGGACAAATAATCAGAACAACTCAGAGAAAGCAAAGAAAACTCATTGTAGCCAGTTTCCCGCATTCCCTTCTCAATTGCCGTCACCACCTTTTCTGGTTCCACATCTCGCGCTGGTCGAGTTAGCATTCCTGGTTGACAAAAGCGACAACCGCGAGTGCAACCACGTCGAATTTCAATCGTCAAACGATCATGGACTGTTTCAACGTAAGGAACCAACCCTATTGAATAGGCAGGAATGGGCGTTGCCACTCGCCGTAAAATTCGTTTGGGTACATCTGGATGATTGGGATGGACAGATCCATCCACAGCCAGATCATAAAACTGAGGAACGTATACACCCGGTATTTGTGCCAAGTCCAGTAAAAGTTCTTGACGACTTAAACCTGCTTGTTTACCTTCTTCTAAAATTAAACCAATTTCTGGCAGAAGTTCTTCACCATCGCCCAAGGCAAAAAAGTCAAAGAAATCAGCATAGGGTTCTGGGTTAGATGTCGCCGTCTGTCCACCAGCAAAAATTAAAGGATAGGAAGAAATGCTCCCTTGTTCCCTTGTCCCTTCATTTCTTTCTTTCCAAGTCAAGGGAATACCAGCCAAGTCCAACATTTCTAAAATGTTGGTGGCGCCAAGTTCATAACTAAGGCTAAAGCCCAAAATATCAAATTCTGTCAGCGATCGCTTTGATTCAACAGCAAATAACGGTGTCTTGGTTGTCCGTAGTTTAGCCGATAGGTCTGGATTTGGTAAGTAAGCGCGATCGCACAACTGGCGTGGTTGGGCATTCAAGATGTTATAGAGAATGACATGCCCCAGGTTAGAGGCTCCCACTTCGTATAATTCGGGATAAGTTAACACCCAGCGAATCACTGCCGTTTCCCACGGCTTGTGTATGGCTAGACGTTCATTACCCAGGTAACGAGCGGGTTTGACGATATCCGAGGTGATTAATTTTTCTACTGCAATAGCCACTGTGCTATTTTTCTAGCGATTTCAAATAAATGACTCTTACTCACCTCCAACATTAACATTGATTAGGCAGTTTCAGAGTGTTAATTAGTGTTTCAAAATTTTTTGATGTTAATCAACTCCAAGCTGAGTGACAACTTACCTAAAGATACTACTTTATTTTTCAGATATCAGGAGTTACGCAAACAATAGGCGAAACTCTGATAATTAAAGTAGGGACAATACTCTGCGGGAATCCGCTTTGCGTCTACATGATTTGTCCCTACAGCCTGTAGTACTGTATAATTCGCCGGGGATAAATCTAACTATGTTACGAAAAGTAAACATGCAGCAAATCCTTGCCAATGACAAATGACGACCCCAACTAGTAGAGACGCGCTGTTTGAAGCATCTCTACAATTTGTGCCGACTTAACTTAAGTCTTAAGATATTTCAAAAACTTGATCAAGTTGAGTCAGTTCAAAAACAATTCTGATAGATGGGGAAACCGAGCAAAGGCTAAATTGCCTTCCTAAGTCTTGAGCAAATTTGAGTGCAGACACTAGCGCCATTAAACCAGCACTATCTAATGCTTCTACTTGCTCCAAATCTACTAGTAATTTAGTATTTGTGTTTTGTGCGAGTGCTTTTGTTAAATCTTGTTGAAATTTTAGAGCATTAGCAGCATTTAAACTACCTTGAGGACGAATCACCGTAATTGTTGGATTTTTAAGCAGCGCTTGCATAATAGCATCCTACTAAATGTAAAGTTTTTCAATAATTAAAGATAGATGTATTTGACCATATACTCTTTCTGCTTACATCGACCATGCGTATTACTTCTCTTAGCCGAATCTTTATTGCTTTGCTATATCTATTTAAAGATTGTCAGAAACACAGAAAAATGTATTTAAGTATACTTTTGTTACAATAAAGATTAAATATATTGCTTGCCATACCAACTAGTTTTTAGTTAGTTATTACTTAAATTTGGTGAATGCAAAAACACTAAGGCAATGATCTATATCCTGACTTCACTTCAACAATGTCATAGATAGAGGAGGCGATCGCAAATCAAATCACCCATAGCTTGTGATTCAGATCACTATTAACACAAGTGCTAGATCACATTTTATACAAAATTGCGACTGGGATAATAACTATATAAAGAAAATGGTTAATTAGGTATGAAAACTAGATATATCATTCGTCAACTAGTAGAAAAAGCCCTTTTGATTAAAAAATTAACTCCTGAAATAGAAAATGAAATTAACTCAGAACTAACACAAATGGGTTACATCTCTGACATTGATTATGAAGCCTTAGAATTATTGATGGCAGAAATGGATGCTGGTCGAATTCAATTAGTTCCCAACATCTAAATTAATACTTAGAAATTAAGTTATTTATTACACTGAATTATTTAGTTCTCACACTTAATCAAGCTAAACAATTTTGTGACAGAAACTTGATTACAGTAAGCTTGCCATCTTAAATAATACGACTACTCATATTTTGTGATATCTCAAAATAAAATATTGTGATTTCAAATATTTAAATACAAATTACGGTGGCTCACTAGCCTGTAGATTGTTTCTTATATGCTTGCCAAACTTCATGAATAAACTGATGAAGTAGCTGTTTAGTAGGGGAGTCTATTTCGGGTTTTGGTTCTTTTGCTAAGACTTGACTCAAGATGGAAATGACTTCTGTATCTAAAGCTGGTTGAAATAAATCCAATGGCCAAAGTAAATCGGAAGCCTCTCGTAAATCATTTATCAGTGGAGGTTCCGAAGATTTTACCAATAATAGCAAAGGACGTACCCAACACAAATGACGGGAAATCACAACTTGAATAACTTCTGCATATAGCTTAGTGTCATCATGCTCTAAAGATACTATTTGGCCTGGTTGAAAATTCAGTGTAATCTCCATATTCATATAGCTTTGGCAGTGGCATTAATTTTGCTGCTGCTGTTTCCATTTTAAAAGCTAGCAGAATCAATAGCAATCTGAGTATTGGCGATCGCCTATATGAAGAACAAGGGGGACTTATCAATTAAAAATTAAAAATTAAAAATTATGCCCGATGACGCTACTAGGTGCGACAACGGGGGCTTTGGGGTGGGAAACCCTCCAACACAGTGGCTCCCCAATACCCATTGACTCTTGACAATTGTCAATGGTCAATTGACCATTGACAAATGACCAACAACCTTTTTGGTGCTATACAATAATTCATAAGTAACTGTAAAGCTAACTCTAGTAAGCAAACTCTAGAAAAAACTTGTTGTAGTAAATTATCAGCAGAGCAAGCAGCCGTGTCAGTCGAAACCAAACAGAAGCCTTCTACTTCCAGAAAACTAGCGCCTCAATATCGCGTTTTGCTCCATAACGACGACTACAACACTATGGAGTATGTGGTGCAGGTTCTATTAACTACGGTAGCCAGCCTTACTCAACCACAGGCTGTTAGCATCATGATGGAAGCCCATAGCAATGGTATTGCTTTAGTTATTACTTGTGCTCAGGAGCCTGCTGAGTTTTATTGTGAGACTTTAAAAAATCATGGTTTGATTAGTACAATTGAACCAGAAGAATAAATCAGTGAGCAGTTATCAGTAAAGAGTTATTAATGAGCAGTTCACTCACTCACAAATTTTAAAACCAAGTTGGTCTATAAGTGAGAATATTTTTGATAAACTAGCTGAAATTCTTAAAATTCTAGCCAGTTTGGTATGAAAATAAACCTTGCTCTTTTAGCCCAGCGTTCTGTGTTTATCAGGCTGGGTTGTTTTATTCTAATTTTATTAGTGCTGTGGTTGCCTTTTGCCATACCAATATATTTATTAGTACCCGATAGTAATTTAGTAACTATTTTAACAATGGTACTACTATATATAGAATTGATTTTTTTACTCAGAATATGGGGTAAGCAAGTTTATAAACAACCTCAAATTTTCCAGCACTACGGTTTACAGTTTACGCGATTAAACGGCGTAGATTTACTACAAGGATTAGCGATAGGATTAATTAGCGTTTTAATTTTATTTGGTTTAGAAGGGTTGTTTGGGTTTTTGGTGTGGCAACAACCCAAAGTTTTTTTATTAAAAATAGTATTAGAAGGTTCTCTTACAGGTTTGGGTATTGGGTTTGCCGAAGAATTATTATTTCGAGGCTGGTTGTTAGATGAATTGCAGCGAGACTATTCTCCCCGTGTGGCACTTTGGGCAAGTGCAATAATTTATGGAGTATCGCATTTTATTAAACCTTTGGAAGCGATTATTCACACATTGCCACAACTTCCGACTTTAGTGCTGCTGGGGTTGACGCAGGTATGGGGAAAGCGCTGGCGACGGGGGCGTTTGGGATTACCTATTGGTTTACATATGGGTATAGTTTGGTGTTATTACATCGTTAATATTGGCGGGTTAATTGAATATACGAATCGGGTTCCTGATTGGGTGACAGGGGTAAATAAAAATCCTTTGATGGGATTAATGGGATTAGTATTAATGGGCGTGTTGGCTTTGTGGATGAGGAGAAAAGCCTCCACATTTACCATAGATGGATCTAAAAATGCAAAATTCAATATCAAAAATTGAAAATATATGTAAATTTGGGATCACGATTAGCTTGTTCGCTTGGCATATAGCCAGCAGTCCCGATCACAATAGTAGACCTGATTTTGACTACACATTGGGCATAAGTGGGTAAATCCATATCTTTTGCCAAATAAGTGTCAGCAAATCCACCACTTCCCAATTGTTGGACTATCTGGTAGTGATTACGCAAGATTGTTCCATTGACCAGCATAAGGTTGAATCAGTAGGGCTAAACACTAATCTCATTGTGTTAATCAACATCAATGCTCAACCGTTTAATTACTGGAAAAATAATATTTTAGTTACTTTTGTTTACGATGCAACTTCAGCTATTGTCCCTAACAAACAAGCCCGATCTAAATTTACTCCATTTAAATTCGCCCCTTCTAACTCTGCACACAGTAAATTTGCACTTGTCAAATTTGCCCCTGACAGATTAGCTTCTCTCATATCTGCTTCTTCTAAATTGGCTTCACTCAACAACGCTCCTTGCAAATCTGCACGGCTTAAGTCTGCGCCTTTGAGATTCGCCCCCGTCAGGTTAGCACCTCGCAAGTCAGCACCCCGGAAATCTACTCCTTGTAAGTTGACATTCATTAAATTTGCACCACTCAAGAAAGCACCAGCAAAAGACACTTCACTCAGTCTCGCCCCCATTAAATTAGCACCACGTAAATTGCTACCCCTTAAGTCAGCACCTGTCAAATCTGCTTGCATCAAGTTTGCGCCCATCAAATTCGCCCGCAAATTAGTTGCTTGTAGGTTTGCTCCCATCAAATTCGCACCCTCCAAATGCCCACCTTCAAGTTTAGAAGCAGCGAAATTTGTACCCACAAGAGTAGCACCAGCAAAATTAATGCGGTTTAAATCCAAATTTGATAAATCCTCATCTTCTAAATTAGCTCCTGCTAAGTGCTTAACTTTTCCCGATTTAATAGCTTCTATATTCATAAAACCTATAAAAAATTTCTTTGTGATCTACCCTAGCTGGAAGCCGCTAACATGTCTATGTGTCCTAACCTAGTGGGTAGAACGCAAAGCACGCAAAGAAAAAAGAGTTCAAAAAAATTTTGCGTAAATCCTAGTTAAGCTAAAAAACATAGTTAACGGATACGTAAATTCGGATTTCTTTCAACACTAGTCTTGGTTTCGCTATCGAGTCGAGAATCCAGTAACCACATACCAACACTGAGTTTGGGTGTAATTATGGGTAACTCTAGTCCTTGTTGTAAACCCATGACTAATAGTGTCAAAGTATCTATCAGTTTTGGATCAAACCGTTGTGATTGTTGTTTGCATTCTTCTAAAGCTTGATTAATTATTTCTTCACGACTCAATTGAGATGATTGTTTTTGATGCACTCGCCACTGAAATTCAACAATCAGTGCCAAAATTCTCGATTCTAGAGGAATTTCATCCCCAGCTAATCCCGCAGGTTCACCAGTTCCATCCCAATACTCGGTTTGGTGAGTAATAATTTGTGCTACCGCTCGTAGTCGTGGCATAGTTCGCAGTACCTGCGCTCCTGGTACAAGAGAACAAGTTAAAGGACAACTGGGTGCATCTTCTTGGTAATAAGTAGTTGTACTGGGAGTCAGTACGCTTTCGACTCTTTGCAATGGATCTAAACGGTGTAGCAATCCAGCCAGTCGCAATCTTTTGATCTGCCATGCGGGCAAATCCAAAAGTTGTCCCATTGTTTCTACGAGCGTCACGACTTCTGCTGCTGCCATGGGATTAGTAATATCAGCAGCATCTATAATTTGTGCCATCCGCAAAAATGCCTGGATTTCATTGGAAACTAAGTTAGTATCTAAAGCTTGGTGGCGGATGTTTGTGGGAACAGATATGTTTTCTTGTCCGGTTTGCAGGTAATCAACGACGCGGGAAACTACCGCACTCAATTCTTCTGGTGTAGCCAAGCTAGGTTGAATGCTATCTTGATAGGCAGTCAGTTTTGCTGCTAATTCTGGGTTGTAGCGTTGAATATGAGCGATCGCCAATGTAGCTGTTTCTTTGACTAATTCTGGTTCAAATGTCCACAAGCCGTAAAATTTTCGTTCTAAGTCCGACGCAGGCAATCCAGAAGCACCATAATCAGTCTCTGATAATTCTTGACAAATTACCATAGCTGTGTATCTTGGTGATAGGATAATCAAGTGCCATTCCTGAGCCACTGGGTCAGCTGGATCTAAAGCAACTAAGTTAACATTCGGTAATTGACTGGTAGGATGTTCTGTCCAGCCAGTATCCGGATCTGCCATGATCGCTATGTGACCGGATTTTTTAGCGATGTCTGCATATCGTTCGGCTTCTTGAAGATACCATTTTCCCTGTTCAAAGGCAGTAATTACCAAGGGTGAGGTGACATCATTCAGTATATGGTCTTCTAGGGCATGACACAGAGCGACTAAGGTATTTTTATAGTACACTCCGAATCTAATTGGTCTTTTGCTATGGCGATGAGCTATTTCCAGTTGTTGGAGTATGGAGCCTTGTAACATGGGGTTTTTGTTAAATGAACCGCACAGGTGTAGGAAATATAAATTTAATTTATGCTTCTGATTATTTAGTTTACTTTGGAAAACATGAGTAAAGGTAAAAGGAGAAAGGAAAATCTCTTTGGCCTTTTACCATTACCGTTAATTCTGACTAACGATAGTTAGTTTTTAAACACCCACCAATTGTTTTGTTTTAGGCTCAAGGGGTGCAGAAAGTGCTTCTTCTAGTTCAGCACAACCCAGTCTTTCCTCTAAGATTTTCATAACTTCGCGTCCAAAGTCATTGGGGTTTTGTCGCCAAGCTTGTAAGCAAACTTCGCCAAAGAAAGAACCAAGGGGTTCTGGGTTCCACAGCATCTTTTGGACAGTCCAAGGTGTGATGTTCATCGGATCGTACCCTGGTTTAAGAATATTTTCTTTGAAAGCATACTCTTCGAGGTGGGTGTGGGGTTGTAGTCCGATAAAAAAGATCGCAGGTTCGACTTTATCTACTCCAAAAATCCGTTCTAGTTCACGGTGATAAGCGATGGTTTGGCGAATGGTTTCCGGGCGTTCGTCAATCACATTAAAAGAATAATTGACGGAAACTAAATCGTTAAACCCAGCGGCTTTTAAATCTCGACAGTTTTGCAAAACAGTACGGAGATTGTAGCCCATCCGCATTTTCCGCACCAACTCTTGAGAACCACTAGTGATACCGATCTCAAAGTAATTCATCCCGGTTTTCACCATCAAATCGCACAATTGGGGAGTGACATTATCAGCCCGGATGTATGCTGCCCAGTGAATGTCTTCCATTCCAGAATCGACGATTTTTTGTAAAAGTTCAGCAGCATCAGCAATAAATTTACGGGCGGGGATAAATTGGGCGTCAGTAAACCAGAAATTGCGAACACCGCGATCATATAACTGTCGCATTTCAGCAACAACTTCATCGGCGGGGTTTATGCGTACCTGTTTACCTTCCACGACAGTGTAAACGCAGTAGCAGCAATTATGGGGACAACCGCGTTTGGTTTGGACACCGATGTAAAAATCTCCATCTTGGAGGTAATATTTAAACTCCGGCCAGATGGTTTCAATGTAATCGTAATTACAAGCAGTTTTCTCTAGTGGTGTCGGTTGTTCATGAATGAGGCGATCGCGTGGTTTCTCTTCTCCAACGACATAACATCTTTCATCGCGAAATTCTTGGCCGCTCAGTAGTTTTGTCAGCAAAGTTTCGCCTTCACCTACAGAGACAATAGTATCCTTTGGTAAGCTTTTACCTAGCTGTTCGTAAAAGACACTGACAGCACCACCACCAACAATTACACGAGCATTCGGATGATAACGTTGAGCGCGTTTGATACCCCGCTTTAGTAATCCTAAATTCCGCCACAACTCACCGTAGTATCCCGATGCTATTCGCAGCAAACCAAAAGCTCCCTGTAGCTTGAGAAATGGATTGCGAGAGTAGAAAAACTCAAAGGTATACTGCAATGGATTACCACCACGTCCACCGACTGGAGCATAAATCTGGATATCTCGCCACGAGAAGACTAGCAGTGTCGGCTGAAATTCATCGATACAGCGATCCAGGGCTTTAGCATAATCTAAAGGTGGCACTGTTCCTAAATCAAAAATACGCTGTTCAATGTTAGGAAACTGCTTGTGGACATGATCGCTAAGGTATACAACCCCAATAGGAAAGATGGGGTTACACGGAAGGCGAACATAGAGAATTTTGTTGAATGTTTGAGCTTCCATCTTGCCGTTTATCTGGGGTAAAAGAGCAAACTTTGATTCTGTAGTCGTTGTGTTTTGGTTTTAGTGTTCGTATCAAAATCGTCATTAAAATCAAGGACGATTACTGATGTTCATGGCTTGGTTTAAGTGATGAAAATAGCTAAATATTGCCCTGTATCACAAATGCATAGCATGAATAGGATTTTATGAAAGTAGTGTATCTATAGCTTTACAATAACATCGACTTCACTCTAGAAGCGATCATCGGTACAAGCCCTTTCCTTAACTATTGCCTATTGACCTAACAAAGTATTGATGAATTGTTCATGCTTAATATATAATTGCAAAAAAAGCATAAATTTTTACGAAAAATTCATAACTAGAAATTTGTATTTCTTTAGGTAGAAAATAATTCAGAAAACTTCAGTTGGTAGTCGCAGTTACAGCAACTGGGGATCAGTCAGTGTTAGTTTTTATATGTAAGATAAAATTGTGGCGTAAAGCTCCTCAGCAGTTATGGCTCAAATATTAGATCCTCTACCACCGGAGCAATCAGGAAAGATTCTCTGCTGTTACGTAAATGCCACGAGCAAAATACAGGTGGCTCGCATCTCGAATATTCCTAACTGGTACTTTGAAAGGGTTGTCTTTCCTGGACAGAGGCTAGCGTTTGAAGCCCCCATTGAAGCTCAACTTGAAATTCATACGGGCATGATGGCAAGTGCTATTTTATCGGATAAAATTCCGTGCGATCGCCTTGCACTTAACGAACCTAGTAGTTATGAATTAGAAAACTCAGAACAAACAAACGACTCAATCAATAAAAAACCGATAGTACAGTCTATTAAGACAAAAACTGAAGATACAACAAAACCTTTAACAATATCTGGTTTCGCATCCGTTGATTAAAAAAAAATTGTTTAATTTCTTTTAGGGTTGCACAATTTAGCAGCCCTTTTTGATTTTTGGTCATTGATCATTTGTCATTTGTCATTTGTTATTGGGCATTAGCCATTGAGAAGAAACTAGTTAAATAATTCTCCCTTGTCCCCCGTGTCCCCCTTGTCCCCCTTGTCCCTGATCCCCAATCTCCAATCCCCAATCTCAACTACAATCATTAATTATGGATCTACCTTCATTTTTGTGGTTGTGGAAAATAGCGGCGTGGGCAATGGGTTTGTCGTTAGTAGCCTATGTGCTACTGGCGATCATGGGTATGCGAATGTTTCGCGCTAGAACTTTAGAGCAAAGAGAAGCAGGGTGGTTACGCTTTCTCCACTATAAAATCGGTATTTGTCTGGTGGGTTTGGTATTATTACTGCTACTAATTGGCATTGTTGGTACTTACGGCCATTTTGGTTCTTTAGGACACTCACAGCATCTCTGGGCAGGATTAACGACTGTCATGTTAGTTTTACTATCCGCTGGAAGTGCTACACAAATTCGTGTTGGACATCCTTGGGCTAGACGGATTCATATTGGTGCTAATATTGCTATATTCTTTGCTTTTGCTTGGGTATCGTTAACTGGTTGGAGTGTGGTGCAAAAGTATTTGCCTTGATGGTAATTTGCATGTGAGCTAATAGTTGCGATCGCTTAATCTAATGTTTAAAAACATAAGGATTTTACACAAAAGCACGCTTAGTATTGAGACATTTTTTAAAAGCGGGCGGCGGGAATCGAACCCGCATCAATAGCTTGGAAGGCTATGGTTTTACCACTAAACTACGCCCGCAAATTTCCAACTTTAATAAGATAACACAGTCTTAGATAAAAATCAAGACTAGCGACGCTCTATTTTTACACGTACAACTAAGTTACTTTGGGGCGGCTTGCTGCCATCTTGGTTTATAGCGGGGCTAAATGAAACATTTTGGAAAATATCAATCAAAAGTTGCTGGTATTTACTTTTCTTCGCTGCTGGTTCTTCGGGAGTTATATCTACAATATCGACTGCTGGGTTGCCATTGATATCACGAGCAATTAACTTGCCATTTTGATCAATTGCCAAGGAAACGAGCAAATCTACATTATCCAAATCCGGTTCACTGCTGATAAAACTTACAGATAATTCTTTTGTATTTTCTCCCAGAGGTTGAGCTAAAACATCTGGTGGTACATCTTGTCTCAGCATACCTTTCTGGAGCAAATCAATCATTTCATCTCTCGAAAAAGCATTCCAAGTTGCGACTAGTCCTCCATCACTGCGAATCTCATCGGCTGATAATGAGGGTGGTGGTTGCACGGATGGATCTAACGTTGGTAGTGAAGTTGATTTTCCTAGCGAGATATTAGCATCTGGTTGTTTTGGAAGTTGAGAGTTGATTGGCGAATTCGTAGAAGGTGAAGTGTTTGTGGGAGATGTTGTAGCGTTTATATCTGGTGATAAAGCTTGATTTTGGTCATCTGGGATGGGATTTTCTGATTCTGAGGTAGGAATGTCTGTCTGATTAAGAGGCGATGTTACAGGTGTAGTGTCAGGCTGTTGATCTGGGAATGGCGGCGTTACAGGTGTAGTATCAGGCTGTGGAACAGCTGATGACTTTGGTTCGGGTGTAGGGGAAATGCTAGGTGTAGATTTAGGTGTAGATTTCGGTTGTGTCGTGAGTTGAGGTTTTGCTGTTGCAGTTTGTTGCTGATTAACAATTGGTTTGTTGGAGCGTTGCTGAGGTGGAGTAGAGGAATTAGGGTTAGAGGCGATCGCTGTTTTTTTGTCTATCAAAGCGATCGCATCTTCATCTGTTACAGCAACGGATTTTTGAGTATTTGATGATGACTGCGGTGAACCAGGTTTTGCTTGAGCTTGTGGCTGAACTTTTGAACGTCCTGTTGGAGAAACTTCTATGAGTTCAACCGGTATAGCGCTATTCGAGTTTTGCTGTCGTATCAGGCTCAACTGATATGAATATGAACGCAAGAGCCAAAAGGCAAGCAAATGTAGGGCTACTGAACCCGCAAACACAGCGATCCACAAACCAGGAGGATCGCTATGTCGGCGATTTATCTGTGATGGAATTGGTTTTTGGTCAGTAACCGATTTTGTCATAATTTTGCTGCAAGTTGTCATTTGTCATTGGTCATTTGTCATTTGTCGTCATTGACCATTGACAATTTTAGCGAGTAGCTGGCAACTCTAATGTAAGATTAAGGCAAAAGTCAGAACCGTTTCGTCTATTCCTTTGAGTTCTAGCGGACTACCTTTAATAATTTCTTCTTCTTGTAAATAATCTGCAACCGCCGCAGAAACTAAGACACTACCAGGATTAGCTGCTTGCTGCAATCTTGCAGCGATATTGACACTTGGACCAATGGCTGTGTAATCGGCGCGTTCAGAGCTACCAAACATACCTACAACGGCTGTACCTTGGTGGATACCACAGCGAAACTGTACGCTTTGACTTTCAGTCGAATCAAAAACACCCTGTTTTCGCCAGCGTTCGTTTAACTTTTCGAGCGATCGCACCATCGCCCTGGCTGTATTTACCGCACGTCGAACTTGTTCATTAGGTGTTAGCTCTTCTGGCGCTCCAAATAAAGCTAAAATAGCATCTCCCATAAACTTATCTACTGTCCCACCGTTATCAAATACCGCTTTTGTCATCACTTCTAAATATTCATTGAGCAATTCAGCCACCCGGCGTGATCTGAGGGTATTTGCTAGCTGGGTAAAACCAACAATATCACTAAATAAAACTGTGATTAAGCGCGGTTCCGGTCGCAAATCCAGAACCAAGTCTCCTGCTGCGGCTTTTTGGACTAAAGCAGGTGGCAAAAAGCGTTTTAATACAGATTCTGTCAGATAGGTGTTTAATTCAAGCACTTTGCGTTCATTTGCTTTCAAGGCTAAAAGATTACGCACCTCTGCTAAAAGTTCGCGATCGCTAAATGGTTTAGCTAAATAAGCATCTGCACCCCGTTCTGTACCTGTAATGCGAGTTTCTTCATCAACTCTTGCTGTCAGTAAAATGATTGGTGTTCCTTTTAAATTCTCGTCGTTGCGGATCATCCGAATCATTTCCAGCCCTGATACTATGGGCATCATTAAGTCACTCACAATCAAGCTGGGTGAACTTTCCTGAGCAAGTCGAAACCCTTGTGAACCATTCCGAGCCGTCCGTACTTGATAGCCATTAGCGCGGAGTATACCAGATACATAAGCTCGTAAATCTGGGTTGTCGTCTACAACGAGGATAGAAGGACTGGAGTTAGTAAAAGATTTTTCTTCAACTTCTGCTGCTTCTGTCGAGTCTAATTCCCAATCCGTGCTACCTTCTGCGAGTAATTCTAAATCAGCGAGTTCCACAGCAGCACGGTTGGTATTGACTTCCACACCTGCTTCTAATACTTGCTCTGCGCTTAAGTGACTACTACCAGGAATCAGCCAGACACTAAAAGTAGTACCTTGACCATAAACTGATTTCACGGTTACTTTGCCACCATGAAGTTCTACTAATTCTTTCACTAAAGCCAAACCTAAACCTGTCCCTTCATAGGAACGGTTTTCTGAACCTTCAGCTTGGCGAAAACGTTCAAATAGGAAGGGGATTTGTTCTGGTAAAATACCAATACCAGTATCCTCTACTGTCAAAATGCAATGCCCATCTTGAGATTGCATAGTAACAGTAATCATGCCACCTTCAGGAGTAAACTTCATGGCATTAGACAAGAGGTTATAAACCACTTTGTCAAATTTTTCTAAGTCTAAGTATACTTTTGGACATTCAGCTATTTTGGTGACCAGACGCAGTCCTTTTTTTTGGCAGTAGGGACGAAATGAATCGATAATTTGGCTGACAAATTCGACTAAATCACAAGGACGAAAACTCGGTTGCATCCTATCTGCATCTAAGCGTTGCAGATCCAGTAGTTGGTTAACAAGTCTTAACAAACGACGGGAGTTACGTAGGGCGATCGCACTTTGTTCGTAAGACAAACCCTCTTGAGAAGAAACTGCTGTTTCCAGTGACCCTTGAATTAAGGTAATGGGGGTACGAAACTCGTGGGAAATATTTTGGAAAAATTCGGTTTTTTGTTTATCTAATTCCAGTAAGCGTTCGGCTTGTTCGCGGGTTTTTTGGTACAAATGAGACTGTTGGACTGCGATCGCTGCTTGTGCTGCTACTGCTTTTGCTAACTCAATTTCTGAAGCTAGCCACTGACGAAATTTTACACTTTGCCTAAGAGTAATACTACCGATACTTTTTCCATCAGCTAACAGGGGAACAACCATCAGCGATTGAGCTGTTAATCGCAAAGGCAAGTCAAAGCCCCTGGTTTCCGGCGGACACTGGCTCATATCGGAAATGATCACCGGTTCTTGTGTCCGTAACATTTGTTGCAAAATTGGATTGCCTTTAATTGGCGCTTGAGACTGAGGTAAGTTGTGAGTGTTGACATTCTCAGTCTTTTGAGAATCATCAGTCCCTAAATCTTTTGAACGATCATACAAACCGACACAGCGAACAAACTCATCATCCTGTGTCCACAAAGACAGCACACAGCCATCCACTTGTAAAGCTTGTCCTAGTTTTTGGGTAATTGCAGCAAAAATATCTTGTGGATCTAAACTAGAGCGAATGGCACTAGTAATTGTATTAATCAGGGCTTCTCTTTGAGCAAGGGCGCGTACTTGCTCGTAAGCATAGGCTTGAGACAAAGCCAGAGCAGCTTGATCTGCTACCATCATCACCAACTTCACTTCGTCATCACTCCAGACACGAGGTGCATGACACTGATGCAGTGCTAACACAGCCATTAGCTCTTGTTGACAAATCAGCGGTACAACCAAGCTAGAGCAAATATTGGCTTCAATAAAAGCAGCAGCACGCGATCGCAACTCAAAAACATCCCCTTGAATACGTTCATCGCTAGCTACATCATGAATTATTTGTACTTCACGAGTTTCCCAAATAGTCTGATATAGCAAAGGTGATGGAGTTTGAGAAGACGCGTTGAGTGAAAGACGTGGTGACTCTTCAGAAGACGCGGAGAGTATGTCATCTGTATTCTCCGTGTCTTTGAGTCTCCGTGTCCCCGTGTCTCCCTTGTCCCCATGTCCCTGTGTCCCCGTATCTCCGTGTCTCCGTATCCCCGTGTCTCCCTTGTCCCCATGTCCCCCCGTCTCAGTGTCTGTCTCTACTGGTTTCTGATAAATAAACCCTTCATCAACTAATTGATTTTCTTGGAAAGGACGCAAGAGGCAAACATCTACCTCTAACATGTGTCCTACAGTGTCAACAATTATTTGCAAAATTTGCCGATAATCTAAAGCGCTACGAATCGTATTTGTGACAGTGTTCAGCAGCGATTCTTGGCGAAGTGTACGGGTTAGTTCGCGAGTACGGGCTTTAAGGACATTGTGGGTATCTAAGGCTTGGCGTACTAATGCTTTGAGTTCCTCTGCTTCCCAAGGTTTGGTGACATATTTAAATACCTTACCAGAGTTAATCGCATCTACCAGGTCTTCGACATCGGTGTAGCCCGTCAAAATTATCCGGATGATATCTGGATACTGAGTTGCTGTCAGGCTTAAAAATTCAGTACCACTCATCATCGGCATTCGCTGATCAGAGATAATTACTGACACATCACCTTCCTGCGCCAACAGATCCAATGCAACTGGGCCAGAACCTGCTTTCAACACCTTGTAATCGCGATAAAAGGTGCGATAAAGCAAATCTAAGTTGTCGGGTTCGTCATCGACAACTAAAATTTTAGGCTTACTGTTTGCTTGGGATTTCATGCACCGCTTTCCTGCTGCAAAGGCAGTCGGATAAACAATAATCTGATCAGATAAGGATGAAACTGACTCAGGTAAGAGCAGAGCATTTCGACTCCATAAGCCGTTTGCCCATATGACTGCTGGCTGAAAGAGGATTGATTTACAGCCATCTGTCTCTATAAAATTATGCCGATTACTGTTTGCTTTGGTACACCCCAATTCATTTGATCTTGAGTGTTAGTTTGACAGAAGTTGTGTTTGCTAGCCAAATCTCTGTTCACCTCCGACGAGAACTGTTCTATACCATCTACAGCAATCCAGGCTGATTGAACAATCCAACTGAAGCTGCATATTAATTTTTCCCGCCTTAGCATTGACACTAACACTTTTCGGTAAATTTTATTTATAACGGTCATTTTCTAGCCAACAATCTCACAATAACTTAAGATTCAAGAGCAAAGTATACTATTAGACAAATAGTTATTTACATTTAGCCATTAGAATTATGTGCTAGACAAGTGGTAAAAGAATAGAGAACAGAGATGAGGGATAGGAAAATGGGAACAGGGAATAGGAAATAGGGAACAGGGAACAGGGAACAGGGAACAGGGAACAGAGGAAAGATAATTAGAATATTGTATTGATGATTGTTCCAACCCCCAATTCCCAAACCCCAATTCCCAATCCCCATTGCCCCTTCGCCCCTAATCCCCACTCCCTTGGGGGAGTGGGGACCCCGAGTTCCCCAGAGGAGAACGCGCCTTCCCCAATCCCCAATCCCAAATTTGACAAGATTTTTATTCAATCAATTCACCACATAATTAGCCTTGATACCCTGGTTTTTCCAACAATCCCATCAACCACCTGTCACAGCAGCATCTGCTGAACAAGCTTCTTGTCGATTTCAAGTTCGTGCAGCTACACCTGCTGATTTGACAAGCGTTGCTCAAATTATTGCTGAAAGCTTTCACTCCCAAAATGGTTTTTGGGCATGGACATTTCCTTTGCTACGCTTAGGTATATATGAAGATTTAAGACATCGACTTGTATCATCTACATCTCACCATGTCTGTTTGGTTGCTGTTGACACCGCAGCTAATACAGCTAATAACTTAGTCGGTACTTTGGAGATAGGTGTGCGCTACAGTGATTCTTGGACAGAGGTTGGCAAAAGTTTGCCTTACCTGTCTAATTTAGCAGTTTCCTCAAAGTATCGTAGACTGGGCGCAGCTTCTCAATTACTTCAAGCTAGTGAAAAATTTGTTCGAGAATGGGGATTTGAAGATTTATATCTCCATGTTCTGGAAAATAATCACCAGGCACGACAACTTTATCTCAAGTTCGGATATCGAGTGCATAAAGTGGAGTCTAATTGGAATATCTTATTTTTGAGAAACTCGCGGCAGATATTATTGCATAAACATCTTGTACTCAACTCCACTAGCTAATTTGTAATTGATAATTGCCCCACAAGAGGGAAGTCACGCATTCAAAATATTTAAATTTCTTCGTTATGAATGGAAGCAACACTCTAAAATAAAAATCCAGATTTGATAAGAGTTATAACAAGTGTTGGTTCCCAGGAGTGATCATTTTCAACTTAACTTTATCATTCCTGAAAAAAAGGTTTAAAAAAGCTTTGTAATTTTTATAGTGTTTCATAAAAATTTTAATATAATGTGATTTGTTTAGGGGCTTATAGTTCTACAGGCCTAACGATATATTTGTATAATCAAAAAAGTTATATTAAATGATATTAATTATATGTTTTCGTTTCGACTCCAATCTTTAGTTTAATAATTAAAATTAATTTATTACTAAGCTTAAGAAAATTTCTCTGGCTAACTATTCCATTACTAATACGCAATCAAAATTCATTAAAATTGTTTTATGTTTTTATAAGTTTAATTAATTTTTATTAAAATAATTAAATATTCTTTTGAACTTCAATTTCAGTTATAGTTTTAGCGGTTTATTTCTGCTAAAATTTGCTTTGAAAAATATATTTTTTATATTAGTTGTTAGATTCTTTACAGAAACTTGTTAATATAGAACTACGATTATGTAAATACAAATATTTTGGTTTTTTAGCACTTTATAGTTATTTAAATTCTGTCAACAGACAAAATTATATGTCTAAAAGGATAGAATTTTCTCAGTGCTATACAAAACAGATTATTGTTGAAATATATTCAGTAAAAATACGATCAGTAACCTGTAAATTCCTCATAATAACTTTGTATTAAAAATCTTCTTCTTTATAGAAACTTTAAAAAAAGATACCAGTAATAGCAGACAAATCAATGTTAAATCTCATAAAATATGAATAACCAATTACACAACAACCTCTATTAATGTTCATCGTTAAGTTAGATTGAGCAAAAGCATCTTGTTAATATCAAAATAAAAACTTTGATTTAATCGCAATCTATCTATATTTAGGTATAAACTAGTCCTCAATTCATCCTTGTTTTGAAAGAAGATGGATAGCGCAAAAAACCAACGCTATCAGACTGCTATGGTATCCACTTATTACCCGGACACAAGTTTTCTTGACTATATTGTCATGCGAGATGGAACTGAGCAATCCTGTGGCTCGGATATCCTTACACAATTGTTGAGTAGAAAAGTTTTCATTGTTAACAGTCGAAGACGAAATGGTTTGATACTGTTTAAACGCTACCATACAGAGTTTGCTGGTCCAGGAGCAGCTGTCGGTGGCGATTATGATTGTGATTGTCAAAAAGTATTACCAATAGGAAATTTATCTTTATTAACTCCTGAAACAAATGAAGAGCGACAGAAGGCTTATTTAATTAGGCGACAGTGGATTCGGCTCATCAAACAAATTACAGAAAACCCAGTTCCTAGTCAGCGAGTTCAAAAGATTCTTGATCAATTTGAACAATATTTTCCACTTGAGATGGTGGAAGATTTGCCAGATGAAGCATTTGCATTATTAGTGGGTGTTTTACCACAAACGGTTTCTATAGTACGCTGCTTAGGTAGTGATGTAGATAGTAGACTGATTTATTGAGCTTGTTGAGATTTGAAGTCTGGAAAGCAGTTTGGAATTGGTTCAACACAAATTACAAAGACTGAACCGAATGCGGGATTTTGAATTTGTTTTATAACCGATTGTGCAGCTTCATAACCATAATTTAAAAATTTTATTTATTTCTACTTCACCTCTACTACAGGTAAACTCAAAATACTTGCCAATATGGCATACATAAGCAAACTCACTTCAGGGTAAGTTGCAAAATCGCCGGATTGACTGCCAAATTTCTGCTAGGACATTAGCTAAGGCGTGATCACTGTCTAATTCCACTAACTCTACCCAAGGACGTGATTTGGCAAAATCACGACTGGCTTGAATTGGGATAACCTGATCATTTTTTCCATGCAGGATGAGAGTCGGGATAGGGTGCTGTAATACTTCTTCTTGATACTGAGTCGCATCTGTGATGAAATCATAACTTAAAGGTAGCGATCGCTCTTCGCCATAGTGATAAACCATTAAATAGTTTTGTTGTTGCCAAAGTTGAACTTGTGTATCTCCTAACTGGGGTAGCCAGTGAGATAAAAAGCCAAAGGCGGGTGCTAGTAAAACGAGTCGCTGCACCTGGGGGTATTGCTGTGCTATGTAGGCTGCTGTTAAACCACCTAAACTCGAACCAATGAGAATTACTGGTGTAGCTTGAGATGAAGATGATTCTATATCTTGTTTCCCATCTGCTAAGATGATTGACCCTACTTGATGAATTTGGCGAGTAATTGTCAAGTGAGAAAAATCGCCACAATTCAAATCAGGAATATTCAGCTTGATTTTGCATTCGGCAAAGCGATCGCGTATGTAGCGAGCTTTGGCAGAATGAGGGCTAGAAGCAAAACCATGAAGATAGATAAACTGGTTCACCATCAAGCTTTTATGGGGATTTGGGACAAAACAATTAAAAATTGGGAATAAGAGAAAACAGACAAGGGAAATGGGGAGAATTACTATAATGACCATTAACCCTTGACTATTGTACAGACGCGTAGACGCTCCTAAGAGCGGCTTCAAGGTAAGAGTATAATCGCGTCTCTACCATTGACCAACAAACTAACAATTACCGCATTGTGACAAATTCTTCAGCTGCTGTGGGATGAATACCAACGGTGGCGTCAAAATCTTTTTTGGTTCCGCCCATGTTAACAGCGATCGCCACACCTTGAATTATCTCACCTGCATTTTCTCCTACCATGTGAGCACCTAAAACTTTGTCAGTTTTGGCATCTACTACCAATTTCATCATGGTTCTTTCTTGAGCGCCCGTTAAACTGTGAAATAAAGGACGGAAACGAGTGCGGTATATTTTGACTCCATCATCACCGAGCTTTTCGCAGGCTTGCGCTTCTGTGAGACCAACTGTTGCTGCTTCAGGTGTAGAAAACACAGCTGTCGGGACATTTTCGTGACTAAATACCCGGCGATGACCACCAAATTCACTATCTGCAAACGCTCGCCCTTCACCAATGGCGACAGGGGTTAAATTCATCCGATCAGTAACATCACCGACGGCAAAAATATTTGCTTGCGAAGTTTGACTGTATTCATTCACAGCGATCGCATCCATTGTGCTATATCCGGGGCCTTCGATAGCACCACAACATGTTGCTACTCCAGCCTGTTCCAGGCCTAACCCTTCCACATTGGGGGCGCGGCCAGTTGCTACCAAAAACACATCAGCAATTACAGATTCTGCTTGATTTCCAGACAAATTGATTTTGTAACCTTCCGGGACTTTTTCCACTGTTTCCACAACATGATTCTGGATAATTTTAATCCCGTGGTTGGTCATCCCTTCTTGAATATTAGTACGAATGTCTTCATCAAAACCATTGAGGATGAGGTCTTTACGGACAATTTGAGTAACTTCGCATCCCAAACCACGCATAATGCAAGCAAACTCTGTGCCAATATAACCAGCACCAATAACCACTATGTGCTTAGGTTTTTCTTGGAGATGAAACATTTCGTCGGAAACGATACCATATTCCATCCCCGGTAAATCAGGTTTGACGGGACGACCACCAACAGCAATTAAAATTTTATCGGCAGTAACTTTACGCCCATCAACTTCGATAGTGTGCGGATCTAAAAGAGTTGCACGACTAGGAATAAGTTCTACCCCAGCTTTTTCCAAGAAACCAATATGTAGATGGGAAAGTCGATTGACTTCCTTATCAATCGCTGTAATAAAATATTCCCAGTCTAAATCTGCTTCGCCTACCTTCCAACCGTACCCTGCTGCATCATGGAATAATGCTGGAAAATGGGAACTATAGACCATTAATTTTTTAGGAATGCAGCCACGGATCACACAAGTACCACCAACTAAACTTTCTTCGGCGATCGCCACTTTTGCTCCGTAGCTAGCAGCACGCTTAGAAGCTGCTAATCCTCCAGAACCAGCACCAATGACAAACAGGTCGTAATCGTAGGTCATAAATTTAGATATCTTTTGCAAAAAATAAAATTTGATACCAATTTACCAACGAAAAAGAGAGAAATTTCATCAAGGTAAAGTGGTATTTAGGACAAGAACGTTTGACAAAACACGTTCCAAATTACCCTCAACTATTATTTTGATCCTAGCTTGCTCATTCAAATCATAAAAGCTAACGGGAATCCCATTATGTAGCTGGGATGGGAGACAAGGGAGAAGAAATTCTCTTGAGTGCAAGGATTTGGATAACTGAATATAAGCTGTTAAGGCCGTGTTTATGAGTCTTAGAATAACCACAGAGCCGACATTCCATTGCTCAAGCAAAGTGATAATTGATTCTTTACTTTACCAAACTCACATCATTTTGACGCACTACCTACTTTAATATGTCAGTAAGCAGAGTAATTCATCTTTAATCTGAGGTGTTTGGGAGCATGGCTTAACAGAATCAGCAGCTACGCTCTAACAAATTTTTCGTAAGAGAATTTAGGAAATTTTTCAAGTAAAAAAGTTTTAACAAAAATATTAACTAACAAGTGGAGTCAAGAAATTGAAACCTAAGTTTGACTCGTTAGTAGTGCATGGTACCAACAAAGCTGAAATCATTAGAAGCATACAGCAACTAGTGCCACCTGGTTCAGCCACTCCTGAAGATCCTACAGTGCTTGCGACTTTGCAGACCCTCACAGCAGAGCTGATTCAAGCATATATGGCAGAAGGCAAATTGCAAGCAGATCCTTTTGCCAACGTACACGAGCGCAGGATTCACCTGTATCAAGCCGAAGTTAAAAAACAACTTCAAGGAAAAGTAGTGCTTGTAACTGGAGGCGAGGGTTGTGTCGGCAGCCATCTAGTAAAGAAACTTATCGAGCTTGGTACACGACATGTGGTTTCAGTAGACAAAGCACGATGTTCTAACTCTTTAGAACTCAAACCGATTGGGAAACACACAGCATCACTTACACTATATGCAGCTGATGTACGCAATTACGATGCTCTCACACATATATTTGGTATTGAGAAGCCAGATATCGTTTTTCACCTAGCAGCCCAACGCCTGCCTTGGCTCGCAGAGATTCAAATTCGAGAAACGGTTACGACTAGTATCTTTGGTACGCAAAATATTATTCAACTTTGTGAAAGCTTTGGAGTGCAGCAATGCATTTTCTCCTCAACGGGCAAGGCGTCTAGGTATTTTACAACTGAAGTTTATGCAGCCTCGAAGAAATTCTGTGAGTGGCAATTTGCCCAAGCGGCATCTGAAGGTAAAGTCACTTATGGAATGGTACGCTTTACTCATATGCTGGAAAACAGCTCGTTTTGTCAGCAAATAGACGATAAGATCCAGCAAAATAAAATTGTCAATGTTCATGCTCCTGAGCGTTATGTAACCGCTCAAAATGTTAGCGAAGCTATACACCTGTTACTGAATGCAATCGTGTTATCTCAGCCTGGTAGCCTACGATTTCTTACAGTACGTAATCTAGGCTGGCCTACAGAAACTTTAGAAGTGGCACTATATAAAATAATTCAGTCTGGCAAACAGCTTCCGATTTATTTTCAAGGACTGATACCAGGATATAAAGAGCATTTTTTTCTTGGTCATCTTAACTGTAGTAAACCAACTGAAATTAATCTCCTTGCTAATGTGCTGGAGCCACAATTTATCGATGGTTATGGAGATATGTTTATTGGAGAAATAGCACCCTTTTCTCCACAACTACTGGCTAAATATTTAGCAGTTTTACAAACCTTGATAGATGTGCCTTTTTTACCAGAGATTCAAATAAAACAGTGTCTGGGGAAAGGAGTAGGGGAGATAGCTAGTTCCATTTTTTCCCAAGCATCTCCACAGACACTCTTGAAAATTTTAAAGTGGGGAGTTAACTTAAAATCTTTGTCAGCCGAAGAAATTTCTATACATGTCTATCGAGACATTCTAGAACTATTAGTTCAAGGTTTGTATGGAAGACTAAACAAAGAGATTTTGATTCATGCCCAAATGACCCCGAATAAATTTGATGAGTTAATTGAGATACTAGCAAACTTATCTTCTATCCCAGAAGAGATTGCGTATCTACAGGCAGTGTCCCGAAATGTCAGAGATTTTGATGGGATCAAAAGCAGCATAAACGCACCTTATTTGCTAACAAACACTAATAACGGGGTCATTCTGCCGAATACGTAAATATATATATAATTGTCATCAATGATCTTGTGGTTTTAGCCTGTACCAGCCAAACCAGTGACGAACCGCTAACCAAACTGCGGAAAGAAAACCAGCTAAACTGAGTGTTAATCCACTGTACGATACTAATAATCCAAACACGGGTAGCACAGCGCCAGCAATAGTACAAATCACCGCAGCCAAGGAAGCCCGAACATTTGTACTCAGTCCCCAACTTAATACTAGTAAAACCAGAGAAATCAAAGTCCAAGCAAACTGGGGACTCATGACACGACTAGTGTAAGTTAAAGCCAATAGACAGGCAAAGAATATGCCACCAGCAACAGCAATATTTTTTAAATTTATAGGAATAGATAAATATAGCAATAATATCCACCATAAAAATATTGCTGGTGCTAGCAATAATAGGCGTGGAAGCACACCCGTATTACGAATAGGGTTAGTATTTGTAAACACACCAAATGGATTTCTGACAGAAACATTATCGTCAAATACCCAAGTGAAACGGGTACTTTCTCCTTCGCCTGCGATTTCCGTTGGTACAATACCACTAGCAAAATCAGCCCCTGGAAAGTTAGCAGTGGCTACCAAGCGAAAATTTTGGAGTAATTGTCCATTAGCACTATAAACCCAGCGTGACCCTCCTTGAGTTTTATAGGTAACTCGAAAGCTGGTTTCTTCCCCTGGTTGAAGACGGAAAGGAAAACCATAGTCACCTGGATTGGTTTGTTGCAGTCTGTTACCGTCACGCTCTACTTTATAGTTGGAAAGTAGCGAATAACCGTTAGGTGGTGGTGTTTCAAAGAAAAAACTATCAATATCTTTGAGTTGATTAACTACTTTATAGTCAGCTGTATAGTCTACGCGATATGTGGCACGGCGATTTTGCACATCAGGAGTTTGATCAATTTTGACTTGAATTTGCGAACCAGCTAGCGTCAGGTAGCGATTTTCTTCTCGCGTCTCATTGACTTTAACAATTTTGCCGTTAACTTGGGTGGTGTAACTGTAGGGTACTTGCACTACATAACGTATTTGCGGTGCGATTTGTTCTAGTCTGTCACCAGCAACACTTTCCGCTATTTGTGCTACTTTTGCTTGTTCCCAGTGGTGATATCTGTTACTCAAAGTTGAGCAAAGAAAAAATCCTCCGATTAATAAAATTAAAATTAGAGTTAAGTGTGGTAATCCTGATAAGATTTGCGAATAACGAATTGCCCATTCATCAATGAAATTTGCCTGTTCTGCTTGATTACGACGCAGGGAGAAATTGAGCAAAGCGATCGCAATTCCTAAAGCAATAACTATAAGTACTAGTAACAGCGAACCTTTGAGGATATGAGTTCCAAACTGCATCAGTTCGGTAGGATGCGTAAGATCAGGTATTCCCGGAATACCTTGAGCTTGTTCTGGCATAAGAGAATTTTCGGAGAATGTGAATCATCAGACTGATAATATCTCTCGGAAGTTTCTTACTTTTGATAAATCTATTTCTATAGATAGATGTTGTAAATCTTGCTTCTTTTACTCTTCTAATAATTTCTGCATGAGTTGATAAATATCGCCTTTATCACCCTCTTTTCGTAGTCCTACGCCAACTACTAAAACTACCACCTTCTCAAGCTCTACTTTATAAATAATTCTGTAACGTTGACCTACAGCCCTAACACTACGATATCCCTTGAGCTTGTCAACTAAAGGTTTACCCTGTTTTTCTGGATCTGTTTTGAGCTTATCTATGCGATCGCTTAAAGCTTGCTGTTGACGTTTATCTTTAACACCACCTAGCATCTCCAAAGCTAGTGGTGTTAATTCAATAGCATACTCTGTGTTAGAACTTTGTGGAGTCTCAGAGTCCAAGCTTTGCTTTCGCTTCCTCCCAGGTAATAGTTTCTCCCTGTTCTGCTTGAGCGATACTTGCCTCTAAACGTTCAGCAAATTGTTGATCTGCAAAAATACATAATGTTTCTAGTATAGATTCATACTGTTCGAAACTAAGTGCAGCCATTACTGGTTTACCGTGTTTGGTGATGATTACTGGTTCACTTTCCAATTGATCTGGCAAATCTAATAAATTTTGCCTAGCTTCGGTAATTGTTAGATATTTTGTCATTATAGTTAATTAAATGTACAGTAAAATGTACACTTTTATTCTACACATAATAAATTGTTCTGTTTTGCTCTTTCCTCTGTTGTCCTGTGCAGTTTAAATTCAAAATTAGCGATCGCTCTACCTGTTTACGCTACATTGACAAATGCAAGCACGCGGAGGAACAAGTCATGAAAGCAGTATTAATGACAGCACCCGGAAATCCTGAAGTTCTGCAACTACAAGATGTCACAAATCCTGGTGTTCCTGTTGGTGAAACTGAGCTTTTGATACACTTAAGAGCAGCTGGTGTTAACCCGATTGATACTAAACTTCGCAAACGTGGCACTTTCTACCCCGATCAAATGCCTGCTATTTTAGGGTGTGATGGTGCGGGTGTAGTTGAAGCAGTCGGTGCTGGTGTCAAAAATTTCAGCGTTGGTGATGAAGTATATTTTTGCAATGGTGGGTTGGGCGCACACCAAGGTAATTATGCTGAATATACTACAATCGATGAGCGTTTTGCTGCCCACAAACCGAAATCTGTCTCGTTTGCAGTCGCCGCCGCCGCACCTTTAGTATTAATTACTGCTTGGGAAGCTTTATATGAACGAGGAAGATTAGAACCAGGCGATCGCGTCTTAATTCATGCTGGTGCTGGTGGTGTTGGCCATGTAGCAATTCAGCTAGCTAAACTTAAAGGTGCTGATGTCTGCACAACAGTCAGTTCTCAAGAAAAAGCAAATTTTGTCAAACAACTCGGTGCAGATTATCCGATTTTCTATAAACAAACAGATTTTGTCCAAGCAGCTTTAGATTGGACTGGTGGCGAAGGTGTAGATTTAGCTTTTGATACTGTAGGTGGAGAAACTTTTCACCAAACCTTCCCAGCAGTAAGGATGTATGGTGATATCGTGACGATTTTAGAACCAAATGCTAATACTGTTTGGAGAACTGCCAGAAACCGTAATCTTCGTATTGGTTTAGAATTAATGCTCATACCGATGGCGGAAGGGATGGTAGAAGCGCAACAGCACCAAGCAGAAATATTAACAGAGTGTGCTAAATATATTGATGCAGGTAAGTTGAAGATTCATGTAAGTCATGAGTTACCGTTAGCAGAAGCAGCAAAAGCCCACCAGTTAATTGAATCTGGTTCAACGACGGGTAAGATTGTTTTGGTGTTTTGACACTTCGACGCCTAAAACGTGATTAATTAGTGGCTGCTGACTCGGCAAAGTTACACAGCCACTAAGTCCGATAAGAACGAGACATCACTATGCTATCAACAGAACAGCTCGAATCATTTTATTTAGAGGATTTGAAAGCGATCGCCAAGCATTACCGTGCACAGGAACCAAACCGCTATTTCTCAGGGCTGCCAAAAGCCCCCGCATTTATGCGTGGGGAATGCGTTACGATTTACTGATTGAACATTTGACGCGATCACAGCATAATATTGAAACCAGATCAATAGTTCTAAGCCATAACTCAGACTGGAACAATGCTGACCCAAATACTTAGCGATTTACTTTAATATTTATAACCGATTAATGTGCCATATGTTATCGAATTAGCTCCATTTGGCATCTATGCTTGTGCCTAAATTGCTGTAGCTACAATAAGCAGCATAAAAAGCATGGAAAAATCAGGGCTGTAGGTACACAAATAAAATCAAGGTGTAGGGGTAACGTGTTGTAGCTGCAATAGTAACAGCATTAAAGGTACTAGTAGGTAGACAAACAAAGATATTGGTGCAACGACTGCGGCAAAAATTTTAATGCGAAGGAACAAGTGAAATGTTTGACTTAGCAGTTTTTATTTACGATCAAACAGATGAAGCAAAAGCTAATCCCATTGGTCAGTATAGAGCTAGATTTGGGGTTGTGCCGAGAGTAGGAGATTATATTTATAGACATATAGGTATAGAAGGAGCAATAGACTGTCAAGTAATAAAGGTAGCTGTGGTTCCTAAATTAGATCACAATGCCACAGATGCGGATGCAATCATAAAAGCTATCCGTGTGGAACCTTTGTATTGATATTATGCTTTGCTGTTGATCATTGGTTTTTCTATTACCAATTACCGATTAACGCACTTGTACTTTATGCCGGGGTAAACGCGTCAGCGGCTTCTGTTCCCACCAAAGGGTTCCCGCAGGGTAAGTACCTGTCCACTGCACTGCTCCCTATTACCGACAAGAGCAAATAATATAAATCTTCAAGCGGACACACCATAAACTATAAAATAGTGCGATTAGCTTCCACTTGAAATAAGTTCCGCAATTGACAGGTTATGTTACGCTATCTGCATTTGAAGTGTAGAGGTATCTTCAAATGACAAAGTTACGGGTAGGGTTGCTGTTTGGTGGTTGTTCCGGAGAACATGAGGTGTCGATCAGTTCAGCACGGGCGATCGCTAAGGCTTTGAGTACAGGAGAAAATACTAGTAAGTACGAAATCTTGCCTTTTTACATTCAAAAAGATGGACGCTGGTTGGCAGGAGACGCACCGCAACAAGTCTTAGCATCAGGAAAGCCACTGTCATTGCCAAACTCTGAAACTAGTAATCAATTAGTGAGTGCTAGTTCCCATTCTCTCAGTCGTTGGCAATCTCCCTCGCAAGTTGGGGAAGTAGATGTCTGGTTTCCCATTCTCCATGGCCCCAACGGCGAAGATGGTACAGTACAAGGATTGCTAACTTTAATGCAAGTGCCTTTTGTGGGTTCTGGGGTGTTAGGTTCAGCACTGGGAATGGATAAAATAGCCATGAAAATGGTTTTTGCCCAAGCTGGATTACCACAAGTCAAATACAAAGTAGTCAACCGTTCCCAAATTTGGTCAAATCCTTGTGTTTTCCCAAAACTATGTGATGAAATTGAGTTGAGTTTGGGTTATCCCTGTTTTATTAAACCTGCTAATTTAGGTTCATCGGTGGGAATTGCCAAGGTGCGATCGCGCCAAGAATTAGAAGCAGCGTTGGATAATGCTGCTAGTTATGATCGGCGAATTATTGTAGAAGCCGCAGTTGTTGTTAGAGAATTAGAATGTGCTGTTTTAGGAAACGATCAACCAAAAGCTTCAGTAGTGGGTGAAATTACTTACAACAGCGATTTTTATGACTATGAAACTAAATATACAGAAGGGAAAGCAGATTTAGTTATTCCCGCAGCAGTACCCAATGCTGTTACTCAGCAAATTCAAGAAATGGCTTTACAAGCTTTTGCTGCCGTTGATGCTGCGGGGTTGGCAAGAGTAGACTTTTTCTACGTGGAGGCAACAGGCGAAGTATTGATTAACGAAATTAATACCCTACCTGGCTTTACGGCTACAAGTATGTATCCTCTACTTTGGCAACACAGTGGTGTTTCTTTTCCTGAACTGGTTGATCAACTAATTCAATTAGCTGTTGAAAGAAACTCTCCAGTGGAAGTAGCAGAATCTAAGTAGTAATTTTTCTGTATGGTATACAGTAGTAAAAAATACTGAAAATTTGTCAAAAATTCGGTTTAAGTAGTCTTATTCTTTATAAAAAGGCTACTAAAATCCGAACTTTTGCCACGGATACGTAATGGCTGACTCCTCCAGTACAATTATTGACAAGAGGGGTACACATTTGAAAGTAGTCATGGAAAATACTCAAAATGTACAGCAGCCATTGGAGGCAAAAGCACCCACAAATAAAGCTGTAAAAACTGGATCTGAACTACAAACAAGCAAAAACTCTCTGATACATTTGTTAGTTCAACACCCTTGGTTAGTAATTGCAGGAGTGTTACTAGCTTTAATCAGTGCTGCTGCTGTAGCTGTGTATAGTCTAGGTTACGTGGGACGTGTAGAACGTGAAGAACCAGAATTTCTACAGTTTGAAACAGAATTACCCACAACTACAACCCCTCAAATCACAAAAGTATCTTATAGTCCTGTTTCTTTGCAGATGATAGCAGCGATCGCCATAAGTTGTGCTGGTGGATGCTTTATCGTTTTTGTTTTGCTTAACCGTCTGACACAGCAGAAAATTCAAGAAAATCCTAATCGGGTTCAACCACGTTTGAAACAACGTCGTCAAAAGCGGTTAGAACCATCCCCTAGTGAGAATTTACCAGTGTTTGTACCACCAGCAGCCGAATCTTCTCATACATCTTCAGAAGCAGCAAAACCTGTAGTTACTGTTTTACCACCAGAAGCAGAATTTAACAAAGATGACAAAGACTCTTTGGCAAGCATGATGGATCTTCGTAAACAGACTTCTTTGTCTGCACTCTTGCGCGATTAAGTTTCGTGAACAACAACATCCCCGACAACTTCTGCGAATGCAGTTGATGCAGTTGGCGAATGGTGATCTGACCTTCTTTTGCCTACAAATTGGTTTGTAGAGACTATAAATTTAATTTAATCTTATTTGCGATCGCGTAGCGGCTGCTTTGCAGCATCGCTTTCCCGTTTGTGGTGAATAAGCATGGGGCAGAGATTTAGGGTGTAGAGCTTTGCTCTTCTCGAAGAGTGGGCAAAAAAGATTCATACAAGAAGTCTAATATAGTTTCATTCATAAACAATATCAGTTCATAAATCAAACCTGATTCCTATAGTTATATAAAAAATATAAATTATGATTTAATTCTATACTTTAAATCATAATTTATATAGCAAAATACATGTCTTTTACATAAGATACTATCGAATTTAATTACATAATTGCCATTCTGCCAAAATACAATTTTGAGTCTAATATATCCCTAATTACAGGGAGCATCCCAAATGTTTGAGTTTATTTTTAAACGCATCAGTTAGCAAAGGTGAACGCAGAGAGAAGTTTGTAGGCGCGATCGCGACTTCCCGTAAGGGTGCGGAGGTTTCCTCCGTTAGCGTAGCTCCTCGCGCCAGCGAGGCTCAAAGCTTCGGTGGGAGCGCAGAGCGTTAAGCAGAGAAAAAATTGGGATGCTCCCCTAATTACATAGTTTAAATACTAAAAAAACAGATGAGGGTTATAGGTCATGAAGGGTCATGCCACTCACCCTAATATTAGCTAAAACTTTAAAAATTTAGATAATTATCTAAAAAACATAAAATTAATAAATAGCTTTTAAATGTTTATATATATAGCTATAAATAATGTTCAAGAGGCTACACATTTCTGGTAAAATCAGCAATTTTCTACTATTGCTCAACGTTTTCTCAGGTTTTTTATAAATAGACAAACTTGCCAATCTGGCAACAAAGCTCTGATTTATTCAGTTAAATTGAATTCAAGATAAACGACTTCAAGGGTGTTGTTATCAGGGTGTACCACAATAAAATATTTTTTATGTGGTATACCTCTACCGAATAATTTACAGGCAAAAATACAATATATCTAAATATGATATATAAAATAATTGCCTGATAAAATTCAAATTTTTGATTTCTGTACAAATGTGATCATGGAGTTTGTTTTCAGGGTTCATTAGTTGGTTATAAATAAGTTGTTCAACAACTAACAATTCATAACCAACAATTAAGAATATTCATCAGATTTGGCATTTACTGCACCAGGAAATTAAATATGTATTGGCGTTGTTGTTCCACACTTAGCCCCCTAAACAAATAACAACGCTTGTGTATATTCCTGTTCTCTTCAGTGGTAAATGTCTGGGTGGGAGTCAAAAGCGACTGGTATGCTGACTCCCACTCTTTTTTTATTGGTTGGGTCTAAAACCCCATCTTCTATAAGTTCCAAGCAAAGAGTTGGGTTTAAATCGTCATCCCAAACTCTCCTGTTAAGAGTTCCCTTTTATTCTTCCAAAGTCCAAAATTGTGTATTTTGCAAAAATCCTAGGATTGCTGCATTTAATTCCTTGGAAGCACCAGTAGAAGCATCATGACAGCAGTTAGCCAGAATTTGCAACCTAGAATTAGGAAGGCGTTGATGCAATTTTTCACCGTGAGTAGCGGGAAACCAACTATCTTGTTTTCCCCACAAAACTAATGTCGGACAGTGGATGGAACCAAGATTATTTTGTACTTTACTCAACAAATTAGGTTTGTTTGCTTTCAGGTTTTCAATTTCTCGGATCGCGATCTTTACCTCTTCAGCTACTTTGGTGAGAGTACCCCTGAGTTCAGTGTATGGGTAAGTTATCCAGTAAACATCTTCCTCTGTTAAAACAGATGGATCAAACAGAACTCGACGACGTTCTATGGCCATTACTTCTCTTACCAGTGGAGCTATTAAATTTGCCAAGCCTAATGTGTCTATTGTTTGTATGACTTCTAATGGAGTTTGGGCAAGCAATGACATCCCCCAATGGGGAAGAGCTTCAGCAAAAATTGGTACATTTACTACTACTAACCGTGCTACTAGCTGTGGATTCTCTTCAGCCAGAGCCAGAGCAACTAATCCACCTAAAGATTCTGCCACAATTGCCACAGGCTCATCACTTAGTGATTGAATTATTCGCTCTAATTCGATGACTTGATGACCATTGTGTTCTCTTCGCAACAATGGTTTTTCGGAAAATCCATAGCCCTTAGCATCAAAACAAATTACCCGAAAGTATTTCGATAAAGGCTGAATGCTGTGACGCCAATTATAACTCCAGCTACCCATGCCATGTAAAAAAAATATAGGTCTACCAGTACCTATTTCTCCATAAGCAATTTGTACAGGGTAGCCATTAGCATCAGAAATTGTGATACTTTGCCGCCCTTTTGGAAAAGTAACTTGCCACCAATCTTTCATTCTTTTTGTGAAAACTCATTTAACTACCGGTTAAGGCTCCCCACAGCAGTCTCATTAGTATCACAGGCAAGGCTACTAAGACAATGGCAACTAACAGTAATCCAATCAACACCGCGAATACAAACCACTTATCGGCGCTTTGATTTTGACTAGGAAACCTTAAATGTTCTTCTAATAGCTTGACATTATGCTCGTTTGCTGTCCAAGTAAAATCAAATAAATCTCCCAGTACGGGGACAGCACCCACCAAGCTATCAATAATGATATTAAACACCATTTTGCCTAAAGTCCTTGTTGGCACACCTAAGCGTGCTGATTCTAGGACAATGTAAGCAGAAAGCATGACACCCAAAAAATCACCACCAATGGGTATTAGTCCCAAAATCGGATCTAAACCAATACCAACACGTGTTCCGGGAATAACAATGGCTTTATCTAGCAACCGACTAAGCTGGCGTAGACGCTTAAGGGTAGGTGCTTTAGATTCAGGTTCAATAATAGAAAAACGACGACGTGGCTGAGACATGGAAGCGATCGCGCCTCTTGTGATCAAATCCTAAATATCTTACTCCTATACTGGGAATTTGCAAGAATTTTTTTGGTATAAATAATACAATTGACTAAAATAGTTGGTTATTTGTCATTTATCTTAGTGTTTATATCATTGCGCTAGATCATTTCTATATTTGTTAGAGTATCAAGTCTAGCTATATTAAAATTTGCGTCTACGCACCACAAAGTCGTAATACACTCAACGAGGAAGAATATCATCTAGGCGAAGTTGAAGACGAGGCAAAAGCGGTGAGTTAATAAATTGATTTAATCGATATTGTTGTTGAGTATAAGTATCTTCAGCTAGTTGACAGACGGTGAAGGTCGGTTGTTTCGGTTTACCAATGAATGCGACTCCACCTAATCCTCGATAATCCACAATCCAATATTCAGGAATGCCTAAAAGTGCATACTCTTCAACCTTCCGAGCATAATCAGTTTCCCAGTTGGTACTAACAACTTCAACCACTAGTTTAATTGATCGTCCCAGTGTAATTACGGGTTCTCGCTCCCAAAGGGGTTCGCGATCAAGAACGGTTTCATCAAGAACTACAACATCAGGACGACGAACTGTAGCTGCATCCGCGAAGGGGTAAATTAAACAAGTGCGAGGAATAAACCAGGGGAATTTTTCCGCAACAAGGTGTATACCAATTTGGGTTGCAACTTTCCCACTCACAGTTTCGTGGGGGCCAGTGGGTTCCATGTCAATTAGTTCTCCGTCTGCTAATTCATAGTGGGGATTATCTCGGTATTGAGAGAGAAAATCTTCTTTAGTGAGGGTTTTTTGGGAGATATATGTCATTGAGCTAATCTCCTGAAATTATGTTGTTTTAATCTTAAAGTATCTAACCATTGGGAAAGCGCCAGTTCCACTGCTTTCTGAAACTCCAACATTGACAAACCGCGATCGCATTCTGAGTAATTGTGTCAAATCAGCGATCGCTCTTTTCATTAGCTTAAAATAGTGGACATTGCTGAGACACCTTGCTTATTTTTGCTTTGATTACACAGCCTCAGCTTTTTTTGTATGTTTCTTAATCCGTCAAACTCACATGAGTCAAGAATTAACACAACAGTGGTTAACTGAAGTCCAAGCACTGAAACAGCAAGTAGCACATTTGCAACAAGAACGGGATGCTGCTTGGGAAAGTTCTGAAAAATGGCGAAAACTCTATAACACTGAAGCAGAACAACGCCGTACAGATGCTCATCTCTCCAAACAGGCGATCGCATCATTGCAAGCACAAATTCAACGCTTACAAGGTATTGAAGCAGCACAACTCAATGATGGTGCAGCTACAGCAGCTATTCAGCAAGAAATAGCCCAAATTAAGTCAATAGAGGAATTAAAAGCGAAATTAGTGGCTATGATCAAAGAACGCGATCGCCTACAACAGGCGTTGAAAAATGAACAAGACGAACACGCCCAAACTCGTAAAAGCTTGACTACTGCTTTGGGTGATGCGATTGATAGCCTAAAGCAGGTGGAGAATAAGTAGAGAAGATTCAATGAGGAATTTTGACAGTAAATGTTGTGCCAACTCCTACTTGACTTTCCACAAAAATTTCTCCTTGGTGGAGTTCCACACATTTTTTGACAACTGCTAATCCTAACCCAGTACCAACTATGTCTTCAACATTTTGCCCTCGATAAAATGGCTCATAAATTTTCTGCTGTTCGGATTCTGGAATACCTATTCCTTCGTCTTTAACTTGGAAAATAGTAGCTTCTAATTCACACTTTAATAATAAGTATATATTGCCTCCTTGAGGTGAATATTTGATTGCATTCAACAGTAAATTGCTGAGAATAGAATATAGTAGTTTTTCATCCATATTGGCGCTATAACAGCGACCGTATTTAATAAAATTTATTATGGGATGTTTTGTATCAAAAAGCTGAAAATCTTCGAGTAAATTTAAACAAAAAGTTTCTAAATTAATTAATTCCGGACTAAAATCTAATTTACCTGCTTCTGCTCTTGTTAAAGTCAATAAATCAGTGATCAGCCGATTCATTAATTTCGCTGAAGCTTGAATTCGGTATAGATTTTTTAATTTATTCTCCTCAACAAATTCCTGAAGAATTTCCTTTAATAGTTGAGAGGAAAGCAAAATCACGCTTAAAGGGGTACGAAATTCATGGGAAATCATGGAAAAGAGGCGCAGTTTTAATTCATTTAATTCTTTTTCTTGAGCTAAGGATCTTTCAAGTGCTTCAACTTCATCATGCTTGATCCATTGACGATAAAGCATAAAACACAAACTGGAAACTATAAAAAAGCTTAAAATGGTACCACTTATTTCGATTGTTGTTCTATATTGAATACTAGATTGCGATTCCTTGAGGGAGTTGCTTAAATAACCTTGTTCCTCAATTTTGATTTCTTTTAAGACTTGAAGAATATTTTCTCGAATATTAATGCTCTTTTTTGTAATCAAAGATTGAGTTTGAAATGCTGATTTGTTTTTTGTATAGAGTTCTATTGATTGCTGTAATAAAGTTAATCTCTGATTTACTAGAGACTGAAGAACTGTTAAACGCTGTTGCTGACTAAAACCAGGATGAATTTGATGCTGGAGTGCATGAATTTCAGCCTGCATATTTTTAACAGCAGTTTGGTAGCGTTCTAACTCTTGTGTACTTCCCAAAAAGATGTATCCTCGCCTTCCTGACTCAGCAACTGACATCGCTGCATAAAGATTTGTCAGTGTATTGAGAGTTTCATAAGTATGCTGCACTCTATCAGCACTTTCTCTAATTTCGATAGTGTTTTTATAGGAAGCGAAGCCAACTAATCCCATCAGCAAGAGGGTTATGCAAAATCCTCCTGCGATCCATTTACCTTGAGAAGACCACTTCGTAAATTTTTGAGTCATGATAGAGTCAAATTACCTTCTTTCTACTTCTCCGTGATGAACAAGAGTATGACGGTAAGCTTATGCGTATTCTGGTAGTTGAAGATGATACCCAATTGGCGGAGGTACTCTCAGAGGTATTAACTAGGCGTCAATATGTAGTAGACGTTGCCAAAGATGGAGAATTAGCCTGGAACTCAGTTGAGTCAATCAAGTATGATCTGCTGGTATTGGACGTGACGTTGCCCAAGTTAGATGGTATTCGTTTTTGCCAACGCTTACGCACTGTCCAATCCAGCAATCCAGCACACCGTAACTCCGCCGCACCCGTGTTGATGCTAACGGCTCGTGACACTGTAGCAGACAAAATTACCGGATTGGATGCGGGAGCAGATGATTATGTGGCTAAACCATTTGACCTAGAAGAGTTAATGGCTCGTATTCGTGCTTTGATCAGAAGGGGTAGTTCTGCAACTACATTAAGCTTATCTTGGGGGGGGCTGCTTCTCAATCCCAGTACCTACGAGACTACTTATCATGATCAACCTTTGGCGTTGACTCCTAAAGAATATGCAATTTTGGAGTTATTGGTTGCTAATGGCAGACGAGTCTTAAGTTGTTCCAGCATTATAGAACAAGTTTGGTCAACGGAAGACTCACCTGTTGAGGAAACCGTTAGGTCTCACATCAAATCTCTCAGGCAAAAACTTAGAATTTCAGGTGCTCCTGAAGATTTTATCGAAACGATGCATGGGCTGGGCTATCGCCTGAAGTAGGGACATAGGTCTGTTATTTGCCCTGAGGACTCCACAAATTCTGCATAAATTCTACATGAAAATTGCATATCTAGGTTTTATATTCTTCAGGTATGGGAGGAGAATATTAAGCAGTAAATCTATATGCTCCAATCAGTCTGCTATCAGAAAAGCTCAGAAGGAAATTGTGGATGAAATGGAAGCAGTCTTATCATGGTTGGTTGATTGAAATAATACCAATGCCCAAAGGATATTTATTTCAGTGTTGGATGCCAGATGAAAAGACTGGGTTTAGCGATCGCCAAATTTATCCCACTTTTGTTCAAGCTTTTACAGCAGCTAAGAAACGGGCTGATTTAGAAGCTGTAAGTCTGGCAATAATTCGTTTTCTCAACCAATCTCACCTGTGGTGCAATCTTAGCTTTGATGAATATAAAGCTTTGGAAACGTCTATTTTCAACTTTGTTCAACAAGCTAGTAGAACTCAAATGCAAAACTCTTCGGCATTGCTTATAGAAAACCAAATTCTGTGTTTCTACAAAAACACAACTAGTCAGATTCAAATTATTCGCATCTCAAATATTACTCACTCTTGCTTCGAGCAAGTTGTTTTTCCTGGAGAACAAATGCTGTTTGAGGCTTTTCCCCAAGCAGAGTTAGAAATTCATATGGATAGTACAACGGGTGCAACTTTAACCAATAAAATTCTTTGTTCAAATCTACAAGTTTATGGCTGATTTTATATGCCTTTGTCAGGAGTCATACAAACGGCGCGATCGCATAGCGTGTCCAAACATACGAAACACCTGCCAGCAAAAGATTTTATCTGGCGATCGCGGTTCTGGCAGGACTATAGATGTGTTGTCTTCATAAGCACTAATATTCTCGCTCACATTTATCAAATCTGCGTAAATCCTGGGCGCGACAAAAACCAATTTACGGCATTTTGGAGAGCTACCCTCACAGAAGACTGAGGTAAACCCAATTCTCGCACAGCCTTAGAAGCGTCATAGAACATAGTTTGCGTCGCCATACGCACACCATCTAGGGGAACAGATGGTGTTTTTCCTAAAGAAGCCAGAATTTTTTCATCAAACCAGGCGACACCCAGGGGTATACAAGCAGGTATCGCCCTTTGCGGAGATTGCAAACCTGTAATTTCAGCAAGTTGATCGAGTAGTTGTTTAAGCGTCAGGTTTTGATGTCCTAAAATATAGCGATCGCCTGATTTACCTTTTTGTAAAGCGAGCAAATGTCCCTTCGCCACATCTTGCACATCAATAAAATTTAGCCCTGTGTGCATATAAAAAGGCATTTGTCCGCGCAAAAATCGTACAATAATATCTCCTGTGGGCGTTGGCTTGATATCCCAAGCCCCAATAGGGCTACTAGGATTAACTATAACCACATCTTGGCCATTTTGAGCCGCTTGCATTGCTTCTTGTTCAGCCCAAAACTTAGACTTTTTATAGTCACCAACCAATTTTTCTACAGGACTTTGGTAAGTTTCATCAACAACTCTACCACCAGGCCCCGCTCCAATAGCCGCTACGGAACTGGTATAAACTGTTCTAGCAATATCAGCTTTCTTGGCAGCCGCTAGAACATTGCGCGTCCCCAGAACATTGTGATCATAAAGTGCTTCTCGGTCTTTTTGCCAAAGAGAATAGTGAGCAGCGACGTGAAAAAGGTACTGACAACCCCGCATTTGCTGCCATAATTCCGGGTGATTTAAATCACCCTTAACAAGTTCCACATCGAGATTTTGCAGATTATCAAGTTGGCTATTAGGACGCACTAACGCCCTAACAGTGTACCCTTCTGCTAAAAGTAGCCTTACCAAGTTTGCGCCAACAAAACCAGTACCACCTGTAACAAATACACGCATTATCAGTTATCAGTTATCAGTTATCAGTTATCAGTTATCAGTCTATCCCCTGGGTTCCTTTTATTTTTTATGAAAGCGAGGAAACCAATCATCGAGCCAAGCATACACGACTGGTACAACAATTAAACTCAAGATCGTAGAACTCACCAACCCACCAGCGATCGCAACAGCCATAGGCGATCGCAACTCTGAACCCGCTCCCAAACCCAAAGCGATGGGGAGCATACCTAAAATTGTCGATGCTGTAGTCATCATAATTGGGCGCAGGCGCACTGGCCCAGCTTGGAGAATTGCCTCTGTACGTTTTAACCCGGAGTCTCTTAACTGGTTAATGCAGTCTACAATCAGAATGGCATTTTTGTTAGCTAAACCTAGCAAAAAGACAAAACCAATCAGCGAGATCATCCCAAAATCACTTTTAGTAACTACTAGCGCCAGCATTGCCCCTACTAAGGCTAAAGGCAGAGAAATACCAATTACTACCGGATCTACCCAACTCCGGAATAGAGCAATCAGTACAACGATAATACACAATGCTGATAATGCCAAAGTAGTGCCAAAACTGCCGAAAACTTCGCCACTGCGCTCAGAGTCACCTCCTAAATCCAAAGTCACACCAGCAGGGATTACAGTCTGAGCTTCAGCTATTAACTGATCAGTGGCATCACCTATAGATAAGTCCTTGCCAAGATTAGCACTAATATAAGCAACCCGTTGATTATTCAAACGTTCAATGTGCGAAACTTTTTCCTGAGCATTTGTTGTACCTGTAACTGTAACATCAGCAAATCCTGGTAATTTTTGCATCCGTTCTTGGATAGTTTCAGCAGTTTTACTTAAGCTGTTGAGATCGTTACCTTTTAATGCTACTTCTAAAGGTTTTTGAGTACCAGAATCCACAAATTGGATATCTTCAACACTAATTGTCACACCCTCTAGTTTGGGCAAATCGGAACGAAGTTGATCTTGTAATTCTGAAGTTTTGATCCTGTGGTCATTTTTGAGTTTGACGTAAAGCCTACCTTTATTCGGTTCTCCTTCGCGCGTACCCGCAACAGTAAATACTGTTTCCACTTCTGGTGATTTTCTCACTATTTCCTCTAACTTCTTGCCTACCTCAAGAGAGTTATTCAAAATAGTTGTGATCGGGGCTTCTGAGGGGAGAAGAGATGAGACTGACTCGGAAACAGGAAGACGAGGTGAAGTGGATAGTTCGGAAACAAAATTCCCTGTGTCTTCTGCTCCTTGTCCCAACTCTGAAAACTTTGGTAAGGCTGTGGTATAAATTATATTGAATTCGCCCCGATCTAGTTTGGGAATAAACCCTTTGGGAACTAGGGGAATCAAAGCTATACCTGCAACAAAACTCAACACGGCTAAACCTATGACTATGGCACGATGATTAAGTGACCAATGCAGCAAATTTCGGTAAGCTTGGGCAAAACTCCCCCATTTTCTGACTTCACGACGTCTAGAATCTGAAGGCTTGGGTTTGAGCCAGTAAGTAGCTAAAACTGGTGATAAAGTCCGAGCAATTAGCAAAGAAGCTAACATAGCTGCGGAAACAGTGATCCCAAAGGGCTTGAAAAATTGACCAATTACTCCACCCATTAAACCTATAGGTAGAAACACAGCAACTGCTGTAAAAGTTGCTGCTGTCACTGTCAAACCAATCTCATTCGTAGCTAAAAAAGCAGCTTGTCGGGGATGTTCTCCGTCCTCGATGTGCCGCATAATGTTTTCGACATCAACGATCGCATCATCAACAATACTCCCAATCACCAAAGCTAGAGCTAATAGTGTAATGGTCTCTAGGTTGAAGCCAAATATGGCCATGACAATAAAAGTTGCTAACAAAGATATGGGAATCGCCAATGCAGAAATCAAAGTCGCTCGCCAATTCCACAAAAACGGAAAAATTACGATGACTGCCAAGACTATAGCTTCAACTAAAGCATCAATGGTGGCTTTGGTGGCTTTGCGGATATACTCTGCTTGTGTCGCAGCCAGGGTAAGTTTCACATCGCTGAACTTGGAGCGTAGCTTTTGCACTTGGTTTTCCACCAAAGAAACCACTTCCAAAGTGTTAGCATCACCACGTTTGATCACCTGCATAGCTAGAGCATCTTTACCGTTGAATCTGACTAAAGTTGCTCCTTGTTGAGTGACAGCAGTGGTGTTTGGATCAGATGTTGCTGGGGAAGATGTCGCAGAAGCGCCTAAAAGCTCTACTTTTAATACTCCTGGTTGTTTGGCGATCGCCGGGATAATTTGCTCGTTAGTTAACTGAGTCAGTTCTGTTAAACTTCGCGATGGACTTTCAATGGCGTAACTAACAGCAGCCGACTCATTCAATCTAATCGGAATAATCTTAAAAGATGAATTCTCAGGTAGAGATACTTGTTTAAGTTCTGTTTCTACCCTTTTGCTAGACTTTTCCAGATCAGTACCAACAGCAAAAGACAAACTTACAACTGTTTGACCAGGATATGTAGAGGAACGAATTTCATCAAGTCCTTCTATAGAATTGAGGCGCTGTTCTATGGGTTGGGTGAGCTTTGCTTCTGTATCTAAAGCTGTCGAGAGGGAAGTTGTAGCATTTACAACTACTACCGGAAAGGTAATATCTGGAAACAAAGCATACTTGAGGGAACTAAAAGCTAGTATTCCCGCAATCATCACAGCTAACCAAAAACTCACCGTCAGTCGGGGATGTTGAATCGCTAATTTGGAGATATTGAAGCGCTCACGGAGAGAATTAGAGCGATTTGGCTTTACCATCATGACTAAGACTATTGCTTGTTTTTGATTTTAGGTTTAATGACACCTCACACAAAAGTATGGTTTCACATCCATACTTTTTTTACTTCACCATACAGATATATAAATGTGGTCAGTTACACAAATAACCGACTAGTGTTTTATTTTACCGTTACTCCGATATATTTAGCCTAGCACTGCACAGACGAAGCAGATTCACGCAGGATGGCTTCGCTACGGTGTAGGAGCTAAAAAACTACGCATTTCAATAACCATCGAAGTTTGAGGGTGAAGTCAAAAGTATCAATGTTTAATCAAACATCCATCCAAGCAATCCTGGTTTGTCAAGGCGCAGAGTACCAAGCTGTGTGTAGAGGTTTAAGCCGTGTCAGTGGCTATAAACCCTTGGTGATTCCTATACCTGTAGGTGGCAAGCACGTATACACATACTTACAAAAAAGTCAAGAAATAAAAGATATTCTGAATCATCCACAATCCAAAATATTAGTGATGGGTTTGTGTGGCAGTCTCCAACCCCGTTATCAAGTAGGGGATATTGTACTCTACGCAGATTGTATTTATCAGAAAAATACTGATGAGATTTTGGTGTCTGAGTGTGATTCAACTTTGACAGCATCTTTACAGGATAGTCTGCAAGAAAAAGCTGCTGTTGTCAAAGCATTCACAAGCGATCGCATGATTTGGTTGAGTAGTGAAAAACGCCATCTCGGTCAAATCTTAGCAGCCGATGTTGTAGACATGGAAGGATATGCTGTGTTGGAATTTTTCAAATCAACTGGGGTGCGAGTGGGAATGGTGCGGGTAGTAAGTGACGGATGCGATCGCAATTTACCTAACCTAAATTCGACGCTGAATGCTGATGGTTCGCTTCAGCCTTTGTCTTTGGCTATAGCTATGCTGAAACAACCCCTTGCTGCAACTAGATTGATTCGGGGTGCTTTGCAGGGACTGCAAGTATTAGAGGAAGTAACAACTTGTTTGTTTCAATAGCTAATAGCTAATGGTTTTAACTATTAGCTATTAACCATTAGCCTTTATTTGACTCTTCTGGGACAATATCTACTAATAACTTGCGATTGTTACGCAAAACAGTTAGTTGCGATCGCACTCCCACACGTTCTGGTGTTAAAAACTTCTGCAAGTCTTCGATTCCCCGCAGTGGTGAATTATTAACACCAACTATGACATCTCCTTGCAACAAACCAGCTTTTTTCGCCGGACTGTTTGGTTCAACTTGCATCACAAAAATACCAGTGTCCACAGCTAATTCGTTAAATAGCATGATGCGGCGGGAAATCTGGACATTTTGTCCACCAATACCAATGTAACCACGCCGGACTTGACCATACCTCATTAAAGTCGGGATGACCATTTTAGCTGTGTTAATCGGTACTGCAAAACAAATTCCTTGCGCTGCCATGACAATAGCAGTATTTACACCAATAACTTCACCGTGGGAGGTAACTAAAGGCCCACCAGAATTACCCGGATTCAAAGCAGCATCAGTTTGGATAATATTTTCAATCACCTTACCAGAACGAGATTGAAAAGAACGTCCTAAAGCACTGATCACTCCAGTCGTCACTGTTGTTTGAAAACCATAGGGATGACCGATCGCGATCGCTAACTGACCGACTCGTAAAGCTTGGGAATCGCCAAAACGTGCAGCGATCAAATTTGGTGCATGAATTCTAATGACTGCCAAATCTGTATCTGGATCATCACCAATCATTTCGGCATCATAACTGCGACCATCAGAGAGTGTAACCTGAATTTTTGATGCGCCGTGTATAACATGACTATTGGTGAGAATGAAGCCATCTTGAGTGAAGAGCAATCCAGAACCATTGCCACGTACTTCTTGAGTTAAAGGTTGATAATTGCGCCCACGTCCTGTCATCCATTTTTGCACATCAATATTAACAACCGTAGGACTAACTTTTTCCACTACATTGATGACAGCTTGCGAATAAGCATCAAGAAGTTGTTCATCAGTTTTTGGGTTCTTCTGTGGCGATCGCGAATCATCAGGGGCAAAATTGTCGTTTGATACCCATCCCAAATTTCTGAACATAATTTGTCAATCCTATCATTTTACAGGCAGAAATCAAGGTGTTCAGTAATCAGTTATCAGTTATCACTTATCAGTTATCAAATCCTATTACTTACTGTTAACTGTTCACTGATTTTTAACCATCAACTATATTTCTTGATTCTGACAAAAATTTTTTAGTTTTGACAAAGAGAACGTTTTATGGGGTGGTTATGCGATCGCAATCAGCCTTAGTGTCTTCGTGTCTTGGTGTTTCAAAAATCATTTATTCACCACTAAGTCACAAAGACACCAAGAAAATCTGTTTTTCGGGCAAATTAAAATCTCAAACCGACACCACCTTGTAAAGAGAAAGTGGTACCACCACCGCGCAAAGCGTCAAAGCCAATAATGGCATTACCAAAAAGCACAGTATTGCTATTAGGTACAACATAATCAATACCTGGTTGCAAGGCAAAGCTAATTTTATTACCAACGGGTGAAGGCGTATCACCACCAGCAAAAATTAGCCCAGCTCCTAAATAAGCATCAGTTTGCCAATTTAGGGGAAAATCATAAGAAACTGTTGGTACGATCGCGATGTTATTAGCCAAAAAAGCTTGACCGCGAAAGGAAACTGGTGTTTCCAAAAGTTTGTAACGGAAGGCTACAACTCCACCAATTTGAGTACCATCTGCAAAACCAACCGCAGGCCCAACACCCACGTAACTACCATAGGCTGCTTGAGCATGTGCTGGTTGGCTAAATTGGCTCAAACTTACAATTGAACTAGCCACAGCCACAAACACAGATATTAAATACTTAAGACGCTTCATTTCCCGACTCTCCTCACCGAATTTTAGATTTTAGATTTTAGATTTTGGATTGAAGATTCAAAATTTAAAATCTAAATGGGTCTGTTCGCGTAGCATTCCCCACACTCCCCACACTCCCCAATCCTACGGACACCGCGGATGAATACCACCTTGAGTACAAATGTAAGCTAATTGCTTGGGATCTAAATTTTTGACTTGGCTAAAATCCACTCCTTTAACTACGGCAGATTGTGAACCTGTGGATGGAGTTTGGACAAATTGATCCGCTGGATCTTGTTTAGCAGGTAAGAGAACAGCGCCTTGAAAATCAGCTTCTGTGAGATTTGCTCCTCGTAAATCAGCAAGACTCAAATCGGCGTTCCGGAAGTTAACACCCGTCAAATTAGCAGAACGAAAATTAGCATTGGTTAAGCGAGTTGCACTGAGATTGGCATTGCTGAGGTCTGCACGTTGTAAATTTGCTCCTGATAGGTCTGCTGCTTGCCAATCAGTTTTGCTCAAGTTGGCAAAGGGTAATTGCGTACCTATAGCAATGACACGACCTAAGCGAGCAGCATATAAATCAGCATCATTAAATACAGCTTCGCTCAAATCTGCTCCGGTAAGGCTGGCATTTTCTAAAACTGCACCACTGACATCGGCTCCCATTAACTGAGCGCTGCTCAAGTTGGCACCAACCAGACGTGCATTAGATAATTTCGCTCCCTTTAAGTTAGCGCGGCTAAAATCTGTACCCACCATCAAGACACGGCTGAGATTGGCTTCGCTGAGATTGGCTTGTTTAAGTTGAGCGCCATTTAAATTTGCAATCCAATCATCAAAGGTATCCCAGCGTCCATCTTCACCTACTCCCCGGAAGGTACTGCCTTTGAGACTAGCAAAAGAAAGATTTGCTCCTTTGAAATTGACTCCTGATAGATCAGCTTTATCTAGTGCCAAGTTAAATATAGGACGATCTGCGGCACCATATTGAAATAATTGAGCGCGGTTGAGGTCGAGGTCGTTAACTTTAGCGCTATTAACAGCAATAATTTTGTTAATTGCCTGCTGATTATTCTGCAAGCGCTTCTGTCGCAATTCCCGTTCGGGAGATGGGTTGCTGGTTGATTCTAAATCTTCAGCCAAAGACTGATTCATGCGTTTTAAATCAGGGATGGCTGGGAGACCGATATTTGTCAAAGCCCGCTCTATAGTCTCGATTTGGCTAGGGTCAGTTTCTTTAGCCAACATTTCCACAAGGTATTTGGTGGCTTGGGGGTCATTGAGAGTACCCATTGCCAAAATCGCATTACGGCGATCTGCATTGCTGACGCCAGAGTTAGGACTCAATTGCTTAATCAGAGCAAGAAACTGTTGGCTATTACGCTGCTCGGATATACGTCGATTTTGCTGAGTCTGTATGTATACTTGAGTACCTACTAAAGTTGTCAATACACCAGCCATACTCAACAATGCGATCGCCAGCAGGGTCATACTGGGATTACGTTGGAACCATTGCCAAGGATTAGCAGGCGGTTGCGTCTTGTCTGTGATCACAACTGAGGCGATCGCAGCGTCTTCATCTCCGGTTTCTGTCCACTGGCTCTGCTTTTGTTCCTCTAACTGCGCCGTGAGTGGTTTATTCGCATCTATGGCGTAAGTACCTGCAATCACGTCATGGAGCGCGCGTCTTTTTCTCAATGGCAAGCCTCTGCCTTCTAGGAGCATCATTAAACCAGCCACAACAGTGAAAACACCTAAGTTAGGAAAAGTTGGGCTGTTGCGCCAGATCATATAAGCGACAGACAAACTCAGAGTCCACCGCCCAATACCTTCTCGCACTAAAACAGCCCCCACGCCAGGAGGCTTACCCTGATCATTGACAACCCGCACACCAAACCAGCGTTTGGGAATAGTGCTACCTGTTTTTGCTAGTAGAAGCAATTGCCAAGCAGAAAGTGTCAAAGGCGCTACTATTGCTAGTGTCCACAAAAAATTTGTCGGCCATGCAACATTACGACTGCCGTAGCTTACAGGTAGAGCTAAGGGACGAGCGATTTCTCTTTCTGTTACAATTAATACAGGATTCAGTGGCACTCGGTTAAGGTCAGTTCTAGTGTTCAGATATGCACCAAGGCTGAAAGGAACTAACCCACTGATAACTACTAGCGTCATTTCCGTCGCCCAGGCGGCTACGCGCCTAGTAGCTAAAGGCAGTAATTTTGGTTTACCTGGTTCATTTGACTGACTAGAACTAGATTGATCATTAGTTCTCCTCACAATTGGGGTTGCCATTGCAATATTTCCCTTGAACTTTTATATATATGCCGCTCTTGGCGTGTCATCCAATTTTGGATTTTAGATTTTAGATTTTGGATTGACGAGGCACGGGTGGCAAACCTGCGTCGCCACATTGAGTGCCGTCCCCACGGACGGGTTCGCTTTATTGGGAATTTTGGATGCGTGGATTTCCGATTGGTCTCCAGGATTTATCCACTTTCTTGCACCCTCCTCGGAATGATTGGTCAAAATATACTATTTGTTGCGTTGCGAACTACTAGACACAATAAATTTGTATCCGAAATAAACTAGTCCTGCCAAGAGTGCCAAACTAATTGCAGAAGCAACAAATTTAAACACTGCTTGCACCACCGCCAAGCCTAATAAACCACCGACACTCCCAACGACTATTTTTCCCGTTCCAGATAGGGTATTAAACCAATTTGACAATTGCCGTAATTGCGAATTTACACTGGAAAAACTAGGTACAGACGACTGCTCAACTTGTTGTGACTTGGTTTTTTTCTTAGAAGACGAATCAATTTCTGCCTCCAGTTTGCGGAGACGTTGTTGTAAGTCTTCTTCAGGTTGAGGATTCATATTGTTTTACCTCAGCTAGTAAACTTATTCAACTAAACCCCAAATATATCTGATCGTTAACTATTGTCTTAGTGATTTTAGCGAATGTTATTGGCTTGCTCAGAACGCGATCGCCAGTGGCAGTAGACAGAAGTTAAAAAGATTATATTATTTAGCCTTTGTACTTAATATGTTGCTCATTTCATTATTTTGGCTGTAACGTCATACTATGTCTTTTTCAAGTACTTATATTTAAGTAATTAATTAAAATTTATACCCTTTTTTCTGGGGAACAAAAGTGAATTTGCGGTCGTCTATAAATTCAGAATATTTATGTATGAATATCGCTCTTGATTTATCAGGAGCAAATCACATCATTAATTATGAAGACGTATAAATTATTTAAGATTTTTTCATTGGTTCTAGCATTAACAGGAATTTTGCTACTCAGTAATGCTAAATCTGTGATAGCAGATATAGTGACTATCAATCCTGATTTCCAACCAGATCCAATGGTTTTAAATGGTAAGTCCGGTGGTTCAAAAGCAAGTGATTGCGGTAACATCGCTGCTACACCCAATCAAGTTATTGAAGTTACAAAGCCGATACCTTACTTAAAGCTTGCAGTCACAAGCGATGGTAAACCAACTTTATTAGTTGAAGGGCCTGGTGGACGTTTTTGTGTTTTACCAGATAATTATTCTGGAGACAAACCAGAAATTTCCGGTTTTTGGCAAGCTGGTAAATATCTTTTGTACGTTGGGGAATTAGTCGATGGAGAACATACATATACCCTTTCAATTTCCCAACAGAAAAATTAGTAATAGTCAATGGTCAATGGTCAATGGTCAATGGTCATTTGTTATTCTCCCCATCCTTCGTGTTTCCGGTATCTTCCTTGTCTTCCTCACCTCTTGGGCGTCAGATCACCAAATTTAATTAGCAGTGCGATCGCAATACTTACAACCAAAATCAATACCATACTCAACGCTGAACCAAATCCCCAATTTTGAGTAGCGCCAAGGAACTGGTTATAAACTAGCCGTGCTGCTGTGCTACTCGAAGCACCACCTAGTAATTCTGGATTAATAAAATCTCCTAAAGCACTAATGAATACTAAGAAAGAAGCTGCTGCTATACCAGTGAGAGTTTGAGGTACGGTGACTTTCCAAAAAGTTTGTACAGGATTTGCACCCAAGTCAGCTGCTGCTTCTAAAAAACGTTTGTCTAATTTTTCCAGAGATGCGTATAAAATTAACACCATATAAGGTAGCAAACCATAACTCATACCAATTAAGACAGCAGGACTGCGGTTAAGCAAATCTAGAGTTGGTAAGCCTAAACTATTTAAAACTGTGTTCAGTAAACCTGTGGGACGTAAAATCGCAATCCAAGCGTAGGTACGAAGTAGCGAGGAAGTCCACAAGGGTAAGACAAAACAGATTAAAACCAAATTTTGCCAGCGCTTCGGTACAATCTGCGCTATCCAATAAGCGACAGGAAAACCCAAGATTAAACATATAACTGTAGTTCCACCTGCAAAAGATAGCGATCGCTTAATCACTCGCAGATACAAAGGATCAAACAGTCGAAAATAGTTATCAAAACCACTAGGAATAACTAAATCACCTGGTCTAATTCCAGGTACTAAACTTAATTCTAAAATCAACAGCGTTGGCAACACTAGTAACAGTAACAACCAAATTCCAGAGGGTGCAAGTAATGCGAAAGGTTGTAACCAGTTTAAATTTTGACGCCATTTATAAACTGGAGTAATTTCGTCGCCTGTGGAATCAATTTGAGAAGAAGGAGTTTGAGTAGACACGGTTATAAATTATCAAATATCAGGTATTTATGCACTTGTTAATGCAGTCCAATAGCGATCATATACTTCTTCAATATTTCCCAAAGGTGTAATCCGTTCACACTTCTCTAATATCGACTCTGGGGGAAATATATTAGGGTCATTTTTGATTTTTTTTGGTAATAACTCAAAAGCAGCCTGACTCGATGTCGTCACCCAAAGACGTTGACTAATTTCTGCTGCTACTTCGGGTTGAAAAATAAAATTTATCCAAGCATAAGCTGCATCAATATTGGGAGCTGTAGTTGGAATTACTATTGTATCTGTCCAGAGTGAAGAACCACTTTTTGGAACCACATATTTAAATTTAGGATTTTCTTGAGTAATTTTCACCGCATCTGATGAATAACACATTGATAATAGTAAATCTCCCGCCAAAATTTGATTGCGCCAAGCATCTGTATCAAAGGCTGCGATCGCAGGTTTGAGAGCTTGCAATTTTTCATAAGCTTGTTTAATTTCACTTTCTTTTTTAGAATTATAGGAATACCCCAGCATCTTCAACACAGCCCCCATCACTTCTCGAACATCGTTTAACAAAGTGATTTTTTTGTTGAGTTGCTCTTGATTTTGCCAAAGATAGTCCCAATCTTCCGGCGGATTTTTGAGAATTTCGGAATTATAAATTAAACCTGTTGTTCCCCAATTGAATGGAATACTGTAGCGGTTATTGGAGTCATAACTAGGATTTTTAAAGCGAGGAAATAAATTATCTAAGCCAATCAAGCGTTGATGATTTAATTCTATTAATAAACCCTTATCTGCCATTTTTTGCACCATGTAATCAGAAGGGTAAATTACACTATAAGTTCCGCCACCGCCTGCTTGTAATTTATTGAGCATGACTTCGTTGGAATCATACACATCTGTAAATACTTTGATACCAGTTTCAGCATTGAAAGTTTTAAATAATTCTTGGTCTACATATTGTGTCCAAGTATAAATATCTAATTGATCGCGGTAACTTTTACTATTAGAATTAGCCCGCACCTCAGCTAGTCTCCAACCACAACTAGTTAAAGATAAGCTAGAAAGTAATACTAAATGTTTTAAAAATAGTCGTCTTGTAGTCATTTGCTATTAGTCAATGGTCAATGGTCAATTGTTATATATTATTCTTTTGCAGCGTTACCAATTGATTTTAAGTATGAGTTTAATTTTGGTGCTAGCTCATTGATTAATAACTTAAGCATGTTTGACTGTTCTAATGTTAATAATTTTCGATTATAAGCTCTTCTTAGCCAATGTCGAGTTCATTTAAAGAACCTCTCGCTATTCTGATAAATCGTCGATTATCTTGATAACTTCCTCTACCTACACCTTCTGCTATATTCGCACCAATGCTATCTGCTGCTCGTACTATTTCTTTACCGATAGTTTCCTTTGCAAATAAATTCCATTTTTCAACAATTTTCCAAATTTCATCTGCTAATTTTTCTGATAATTGATAAACTTGTAAATTTTGAAAATACTGACTCGACATTTTTTAATATTGACCCTTGACTCTTGACTCTTGACTCTTGACTCTTGACCATTGACTATTAACCAATCACTAAACAATCATTTTCTGTCCACCAAGCATAGATGGGGATATCAGGATTTGGTAAGCTCCCAAAAGTGTTAGGTTGCATGACGGTGATACACACGCCTTTTTTTAATTCAACAATATAATTAACGTGAGTTCCTAAATACATAACGTTCACTAGTCGCCCTTCAAAGCAGTTAGTTTGGACGCTGGGTTGATAAAGTGAAAGCTGAATTTTTTCTGGACGCACGCTTACTACTGCTGGTTGTAATAATTCAGCAGGTGTATCAACAAAACGAGAGACTGTTATTTTCAATCCTGTTTTTGTTACTACTTCTACAGTGGATGGATTTACTTCTGTAATCTCGCCTGGAAATAAATTTGTATCACCAATAAAATCTGCAACAAATGCTGTTCGGGGATTTTCGTAAATTTCGTTGGGTGTACCAATTTGCTCTATTTTGCCATGATTCATTACGGCAATGCGATCGCTCAAAGATAGGGCTTCTTCTTGATCATGTGTCACCATAATAAAAGTCAAGCCCAATTCTTTGTGTAAATTCGACAGTTCCACCTGCATTTGTTTACGCAGTTTTAAATCTAAGGCCCCTAATGGTTCATCCAATAACAACACAGCTGGACGGTTGACTAATGCCCGCGCTAATGCTACACGTTGTTGTTGACCACCAGAAAGTTGACTAGGAAAGCGCGATCGCAAGCCTTCCATTTTTACTAGTATTAAAGCTTCTTTAACTCTGGTTTCGATTTCAGCTTTACGTAATTTTTTTAACCGCAATCCAAAGGCGATGTTATCCCAGACATTCAAGTGGTTAAACAAAGCGTAACTTTGAAATACAGTATTAACTGGTCGGCGATAGGGAGGAACATTAGTCATAGACTGACCCTGGATCAATACTTTACCAGCGTCAGCTCTTTCAAATCCTGCTATTAAACGTAGCATGGTTGTCTTACCACAACCAGATGGACCGAGAATACTAAAGAATTCCCCTTGTCTAACATCCAAGTCTATTCCATGCACTGCTGGCTCTTGGTTAAAAAATTTAAAAACATTACGTAGTTCAACATCAAGGGACTCAAAAGCCATTATTTCCTCTTGGTTTTGCGTCACACTATGGGCCATTGTTATTATTTGGAAGTTTTACAAGTATTGGTGTTGGGGATGGGGAAGTGTGGGAAGTGTGGGAAGACAAGGGAGAATTACTTAACAAGTCTCTTCTCGATCCCCGATTCCCGATTCCCTAAAGAATAAACTAGTTGACGGTCGGAACTAAATATTACATTTGGGTTTATTGTACCTGGCAAAAAAAGTGTATATAGAGATATACTTTTTAGATTATTTGGCACCAAATCCCTGCTCACACGGAAGTATTATTATATACAAATAATCATAATCTTGGAATTGATTTTTGTTTTATGTCTTTATTACAATCATCTGGCATTGGTATTAAAAAAGATAAGCGCACTGTTGGACGCGGCTATCAGTCTATATTTTTAATCATATTTACTCTGTTAACAGCAGCTGGAATTGAGGCTCGTTTGGCTTATCTCCAAATTAAAGAAGGAGCAAAATTTCGCGCCAAAGCAGAAGCTAACCGAATTCGCATGATTGACAAACAGCCAGAAAGAGGTAATATTTTTGACCGCAATGGTAAGTTACTAGCTACAACTCGCTATCCTCATTCTGTGTATTTATGGCCAATGGCTCATACTAAACCTTCTTGGTCTGTTGTTGGTCCACGTCTATCGCAAATTCTCAAAATTCCTTTAGAAGATATTGAAGAAAAACTAGAAGAAGCTGGTCCCGGTTCTTCTAATCTCGTACGAATTAGCCGGGATCTCAATGATGCGGAAATTACGGCTCTAAAAGAGTATGAAAACGAACTATCAGAAGTCCAAATTCATACGGAAGCAGTGCGCTATTACCCACACGGGAAAGAGCTAGCTCATGTACTAGGATATACCCGCGAATTAACCTCTGAACAATTAAAGGAAAAGAAGAAGGACGGTTACAGACTCGGAGACGTCATCGGTCAGATGGGGATAGAAAAAGCTTACGAAAAAACGTTGCGGGGTGAATGGGGTGGTCAGCAAGTAGAAGTAGACAGAGCTGGACATCCACAGAAGGTTTTAGGAGAGAAACAAGCCAAACCTGGTAATGATTTGCACTTGACTATTGATTTAAATGTGCAATTAGCAGCGGATAAAGCTTTAGGCGATCGCAAAGGAGCAATTGTCGCACTCGATCCCAACAATGGTGCTATTTTAGCGATGGTGTCTCACCCCGGTTTCGACCCGAATATATTCTCTAAGCAAAAACTCAGCCAAAAGGATTGGGAAAGCCTACAAGGTCAAGCCCATCCTCTAGTTAACCGCGCCCTCAGTGCTTTTCCACCTGCTAGTACCTTCAAAATTATCACTACAACGGCGGGACTGGAATCAGGAAAATTCTCTCCTGATACAATTTTACCAACCTATGGTTCTCTGACTGTTGGTGGTGTAACTTTTGGCGAGTGGAACCACGCTGGCTTTGGAGCATTGGGATTTTCAGGGGCAATGGCTATGAGTAGTGATACCTTTTTCTACCAAGTCGGCAGAAAAGTTGGTGGCCCCACGCTTATAGAATGGACTCGTAAATATGGGTTGGGTCAAAAAACTGGCTTTGAGTTCACCTCAGAAGAATCTAGAGGTTTAGTTCCTGATGAAACTTGGAAACAAAAAGTTTGGAAAACTCCCTGGACTGTAGGCGACACCATCAACATGTCAATCGGTCAAGGTGCTTTGCAAGTCACACCCTTACAATCGGCTATTATATTCTCTGTACCTGCCAATGGTGGTTTCCGCGTTAAGCCGCATTTGTTAAAAGACCATGAAGAAGCAAAAAGCTGGCGTTCATCGTTGAACATGAAACCTTCCACTATCGCTGTGTTGCGTGATGGGTTGCGGAAGGTAATTACCGAAGGTACAGGTAAACTTTTGAATGTACCATCAACAGCTCCTGCATCTGGAAAAAGTGGTACAGCAGAAGCAGGTATTGGTCGTCCCAATCATACTTGGTTTGGTGCTTATGCGCCTTATAACAAACCAGAAATTGTAGTGGTAGCTTTTGGTGAAAACTCAGGCGACCATGGTGGCACAGTTTGTGGTCCAATGGTCTTGCAAGTGCTGGAAGCATACTTCCAGAAAAAGTACCCAGGCAAATATGTTAAATCAGAATCAATTCCTCTAACTCAAAGTTCGGGAGATTGAGTTAAGTAGGCATCATAAAGCGTAGATCATGAAAAAGCTCCTGTGTAAAAACAGGAGCTTTTTAAGTATTGATTGTCAGTGATGAAACTTTAAAACCTAGTCAAGGTCGTTCATGAACAATACTGGTTCAGTTTCGCGGTCAATACCTTTCTCGAAACCACCAGCAGCAGCACGAGCGCGCCCAGCGTGCCACAAGTGACCTACTAGGAAGAAGAAAGCTAATACGAAGTGAGAAGTTGCCAACCAAGCGCGGGGGTTGACATAGTTGAAAGAGTTAGGCTCGGTAATAACCCCACCCACGGAGTTGATAGAACCGTTGGGAGCATGGGTCATGTACTCAGACGCACGACGAATTTGCCAAGGTTGTACGTCGTTCTTGATCTTGTCGAGATCCAAACCGTTAGGACCACGTAGAGGCTCTAACCAAGGGCCACGAAAATCCCAGAAGCGCATGGTTTCACCACCGAAGATGATTTCACCAGAAGGAGAGCGCATCAGGTATTTACCTAGACCGGTAGGACCTTGAGCTGATGCAACGTTAGCACCGAGTTTTTGGTCACGAACCAAGAAGATGAAAGATTGAGCTTGAGATGCTTCAGCGTTGGTTGGGCCGTAGAACTCGCTAGGATAAGCGGTGTTGTTGAACCAAACATAGCAAGAAGCGATGAAGCCCATGAGGGACAAAGCGCCCAAGCTGTAGGAAAGATAAGCCTCACCAGACCAGATGAAAGCGCGACGCGCCCAACCAAAAGGCTTAGTGAAGATATGCCAGATACCACCAGCAATACAAATCAAACCGATCCAAATGTGACCACCGATGATGTCTTCCATGTTGTCAACACCAACGATCCAGCCGTCGCCACCGAAGGGAGAACGAGCCAAATAGCCGAAGATCACAGCTGGGTTCAATGTTGGATTGGTGATTATACGAACATCACCACCACCAGGCGCCCAGGTATCATAGACACCACCAAAGAACATAGCTTTCAGTACCAGCAACAAGGCACCACATCCCAAAAGGATCAAATGGAAGCCGATGATGTTGGTCATCTTGTTCTTGTCTTTCCAGTCGTAGCCAAAGAAAGAGGAGTACTCTTCTAAGACTTCTGGACCACGGATTGCGTGATAGATTCCACCAAAACCCAGAACGGCAGAGGAGATCAAATGTAGTACACCGATCACAAAATAGGGATAGGTGTCTATAATTTCACCACCAGCGCCAACTCCCCATCCCAAAGTTGCCAAGTGGGGTAGTAGGATAAAACCTTGTTCGTACAAAGGCTTTTCGGGAACAAAGTGAGCGACCTCAAATAAGGTCATTGCACCAGCCCAGAAGACGATCAAACCGGCGTGAGCTACGTGTGCGCCCAGTAATTTACCGGAGAGGTTAATGAGACGGGCGTTACCAGCCCACCAGGCAAACCCGGTGGTGTCTTGGTCACGTCCACCTCCCAAAACGCCAGGTCTAGAGAGCGTTACCACGAGGTAATACCTCCTCAGGGAATACAAATTTCTCGTGTGGCTGATCTTGAGGAGCCATCCAAGCGCGGATACCCTCGTTCAGCAAAATGTTTTTGGTATAGAAAGTTTCAAATTCGGGGTCTTCAGCAGCCC
>JANBVI010000079.1 GCA_024239075.1 Fischerella sp. CENA71
AAATATCAATGGATTGAGCTCGATGCTTATTCTAGCTGGCAAACGTTTGTTGAATCTCTGGAAAAAATACTCAGAGAATTTGGACAAAACTATGTAATTAATTTTGAGTAACTACTTAATTGATTGCTTATTCTATGCTGAAGCACCGTCTAAAGATGCTGCTATTCAAACTGCCCGTAAGCTCTTGGGTTCCAATGCTAAACAGTTGAGTAGTGAGTGGGCATCAGAAGTCTGCAAAGTTATAGATCAACAACCATTCAAGGATATTAGCGAGAGTAAAGTTGTCACTGATGAACTTCAAAAATGCCTTGATCAACTCAATTCACTAATTGGATTAGGTGCAGTGAAATCTACTGTTCAGGAGTTGGTAAACATTGCAAAAGTAGCACGATTACAAGCCCAAGCTGGAATTAAAGCTCCTCAAATTACTAGACACCTTGTTTTTACAGGAAATCCTGGCACAGGTAAAACCACAGTTGCCAGAGTTATAGGTGAAATTTATAAGAATCTTGAAATTCTGTCAAAAGGGCATTTTGTAGAAGTAGATCGAACCGACTTAGTTGGTGAGTATTTAGGACAAACCGCACCAAAAACAGCAGAGGTAGTCAAATCAGCTTTAGGAGGTGTGCTTTTTATCGATGAAGCCTACTCTCTTGTTCCTGAAGATAGGAAAGATATGTACGGACAGGAGGCAATTAGTACTCTCTTAAAGATGATGGAAGATTATAGAGAGGATCTGGTGGTAATTGTTGCGGGATATAAGCAAGAAATGTATCGATTTATTGAATCCAATCCTGGTTTGAAGTCAAGATTTTCAAGATCAATTCACTTTGAAGACTATTCTCCAATCGATCTCACAAAGATATTCAAGCTTAGATGTGAGCAGCATGGCTATCTAGTTTCGGACAAAACTTTGAAGAAGGTAAATAATCTAGTTAGTCAGTTTGAGCATAGAATTGGCGATTTGGGGAATGGTAGATTTATGAGGAATGTTTTTGATCGTTGTATTGCTAATCAGTGCAATCGTTTGGCTAAATCAACAAAGCCATCAAAAGAAGATTTGAAAACGTTTCAACCGGATGATGTTCCTACTCAAGAACAACTACAGCAATTTCTTCTTTAAGATACTGAGTTTTACTCAGATAACAGGCGATCGCTTTCTAATTTGATACATTACTTTTAGACAAAAGGAATTAAACATCCGAAAACGCCTGACATTTTTGTCAGGCGTCTTGTTGCAAAATATGAAACAGAGCAAGTATTTGCAATTAAATCTACAGCCCTTCTATTTGTTCAGTAGAAATCACATTTACTTGTGTACTAGCAACTGTTTTCGCTTGCAAAGTTGGAATATCACTGACGGAATTGTTAGCCAAGGTAAATAATGGATTCGACAAAATTCCAGCAATAGTAGTGGCGATCAAAGTAGTTATCAAACCCACTTGCAAAGGTCTAAACCCAGGCAAATTCCAACGAATTTCGGGATAATTCTTCACAGCGTCGGACATTTCTTGGGGTTCTTTAACCACCATCATTTTCACTACGCGAATGTAGTAGTAGATGGAGACAACACTAGTAATTAACCCCAACAAAACTAACCAGTAAAGACCTGCTTGCCAACCAGCCCAGAATAAGTAAATCTTGCCGAAGAATCCAGCCAAGGGCGGAATACCACCTAACGACAACAGGGAAATACTTAATCCCAAAGTCAACAGTGCATCTTTCTGATACAAACCAGAGTATTCGGCAATTTGGTCAGTTCCCGTCCGCAGAGAGAAGAGAATCACACAAGTAAAGCCACACAGGTTCATAAACAGATAGACCAACAGATAAAATATCATGCTGGCGTATCCGGCTTGGGTGTCAGCAATCAAGCCAATCATCACAAACCCTGCTTGGGCAATGGATGAATAAGCTAACATCCGTTTCATGCTGGTTTGTGCTAAGGCGACGACGTTACCCAACACCATACTCAGCACAGCTAAGGCGGTGAAGACAAATTTCCACTCTTCGGCGACAAGTGGGAAAACAGTTGTCAACAAACGAATAGCAAGGGCAAAACCAGCAGCTTTGGAACCAACAGACAAAAAGGCAATGACTGGGGTGGGTGCGCCTTCATAAACGTCTGGTGTCCACTGGTGGAAGGGTGCAGCGGAAATTTTGAAGCCAACACCTGCAATAGCAAATACGAGGGCAATAACTATACCCAATGATTGAGACAAGTTAGCTGTGGCGATACCATTAGCGATCGCACTCAGTTCCGTTTGTCCACCAGACAAACCGTACAGCAAAGAAACGCCATACAAAAATACTGCTGTACTCGCAGCACCAATTAACAGGTACTTTAGTGCTGCTTCATTAGAACGGGGATCGCGCTTGGTATAACCAGTCAGCAAATAAGAGGAAATACTCAAGGTTTCTAGTGAGATGAAAATCATCACTAGTTCATTAGCCCCTGATAAAAACATTCCTCCCAAGGTAGCTGTCAGCAAAATCGCTATGAATTCCGCTAAAGCGGTGCCACTTTGTTCAACGTAACGAATGGACATCAAAATTGTCACAGCTGCGGACAAAGCCACAATACCGCGAAAGACAATACTGAGGTTATCACCGTTGAAAGCACCGGCAAAGAATAGGGGATTGGCATTATCCCATTTAAAATAGAGGGCGATTATGGAGGCAAACAAACCTGCGATCGCTAGATATCCAATCCAGCGTGAAGAACTGCGCCCCAAAATCAAGTCCACTATCAAAACCCCCAAGAGGGTGATGATGACAATTCCCTCTGGTAATATCGTTCCAGCATTCAACTGGGATGCAACATTAGCAAAATCCATGAGCTGTATAGGTTTTGGCTATTAGACATTTAAGGAATCAACTGTGTTAATTCTATTGTGTTTTTAACTAAAGTTTTGCGAATATGTCTGTATTACGGGATCAATACCATCAAATTAATTTATGCTTAAGTTTGTTATTTGTTAGTTATTGGTTTTTTACCACTACCCAATAAACAGTTTCACAACAATAAGCAGACTCAGTGTATTACTGAATCTGCTGTTTTCGCGTAATTATATTGCGCTTGGCGAATAGTTATAATTTATGCCTTTTGGCGATCGCTCTTGAGATTGAGCTTTATAAGTTCATTCAAAATTTAATAGCGTCGAGAGTATCCACCAGCATTAGCTTTTCCCCAGCTATTACCGTTGGAACGCCCACCTTTTTCCTCCCGTGGTCTGGCTTTATTAACTTTCATGACGCGACCTTTCCATTCAGCACCATCCAAAGCATTGATAGCAGCTGTTTCTGCTTCTTCTGATTCCATTTCTACGAAACCAAAACCTCGTGAGCGACCTGTTTCCCGATCTGTGGGAAGTTGAACTCGCGTCACAGTGCCATACTCTGAAAATACTTCGCTTAATTCTTCTTGGCTAACGTTGTAGGATAGGTTGCCTACGTAAATTGACATTAATCTCTCCAGAATTCGGTTATGCAGAGTCGTTCATCCGGAGAGCTACTTGCAGTTTTCAACAAAAACAAGAACACCACCGCCGAACTTCATTCTCCTAGTCTATTTTAGCATAAACTCGATTTCAGCAAGGCTAAATTTGCCCTTTTATGCCGTATTTTGAAGCTAAATGTATTATTTAGTACGGTTAATCCTATTATGGTTGTTTATGCTTTAATTTACACAATAATTTGTCCATATACTAAGGTTTAATAAATATAAACATTCGATTTTATAATCGTTATTAGTTTTAGTTTCTATAGAAAAAGTAAAGGCGATCGCCAACTGTATTAGAATTCAAATAAAACCACTAATCTATATCTTAAGTAAGATGTTAAAAAAAGCTTTTTATGTATTTTAAATTCTGCTAACTTTTTGGTTTAAATCTAATACCAATTTGAAAAAAGAATGCAACAGATAGACTGACATAACTCTTATGCACAAAAAGTTTCCCAATCCACGCATCCATAGACGCGCAGACGCGAAGCGGCTACTTGCACGCCCGTCGCTACGCGCCGAAGTGCAGAGTAATCTAAAATCCAAAATGGTATAAGTTTTCTGTTTTAGCTCACAGCAATAACAATAAACTTTCAATGCACCATAAATTCTGATGGTGCATAACCATGCGACATATATGTAAAAATTTACAATAATAAAAACTCAAACTGCGATCACGAATGATACGAAAAATGCTTTTCAATCTGCCACATGTTGCCAGCCTTGAGGCTGATATTCTCGCTGAATTCGCACCATCCACGTACCTTGAGGGATAGAAATCGCCTTATGCTCTTCGTGGGAAAGTGTCGCCTCTTTTGAATAGACATGCAGGTAGAGAGTACTATCTTTTTCGTGTAATTCCACCTGTCCCTCAATAATACGGTGTTTGTGTCCCGTAACTTCACCTTCTGCTAAAGTCAAATGTGGTAGCTTTTGTCCTTCGATTTGCTGTATGGTGTGCTGTACAGGCAGTAAAATCACATCGCCTTGACGGATTGGTTGCATATCTTTATTCTCCCAATGAATATACACAGGCCACATTACAGACTCTATAAAATTTGATTTAATTTTGCCACAACCTAGACAAAACAGTAGGAAAGATGGAGAAATGGGTAAGGTGGAGAGGTAGAGCGAGTTTGTAGACTTGATCTGTTGAGGTTTCTCTTTCGCTTTGAAGAGGACACGGGGAGGGAATGACACTCTTAAACGGGGAGTCCCCATAACTAAAGTTAGGGGATTCAATTCCCGGAAGAATTTCTTTTCTCTCCACGACGCGCATTCGCTTTCTTGAGACCGGGTGCTTCGAGCTTGAAAGGTGTCGCGCTCCTTTGTTTCCCCCTCTGGTGCGTCTTTGCGTCTTCTTGGTCAGGCGTTACCGTAGGGTAATGTGTTTCTCCGTTTCCCCATGTCACCCTTGAAGGGGATAGGCGCAACGGCCATCTTTGTGTGAGTATTGACCGTTACCCAAAAAGTGCAATTTTTAAAATAGTAGTCGCCAAATATGCCTCAGATAAGTTAAAGATTGAAATAACTGGAAATTCGCAGTTGTAATAACCCCACCCTTTGGGAAATACTACCTACGGACATGGCAAATGCCTGAGGTTGGAATTTTAGGGGATTACTTTGCGAGTAGTTTGTGTGAGGATGAAATCACATACCTCTAGTGACTGATAATCTTGACATTTACCTCCCAATTATTTCAATTTGACTGTTTAGTGACTATTTAGCTTTGCAGCTATTCTTTTTTTTAAATTTCCATGTCAACTCTTGTCATCGTCGAATCTCCGACCAAAGCTCGTACCATTCGCAACTACCTGCCAAAAAGCTATCGGGTAGAAGCATCTATGGGTCATGTGCGTGACCTACCCCAGTCGGCTAGCGACATTCCCGCCAATGTCAAAGGGGAAAAATGGGCGCAGCTAGGTGTTAATGTAGACGCCGACTTTGAACCATTGTATGTCGTTCCTAAGGACAAAAAGAAAGTTGTCACCCAGCTCAAAGAAGCTCTCAAGGATGCATCTGAACTGATATTGGCAACAGACGAAGACCGAGAAGGTGAAAGCATCAGTTGGCATTTGTACCAGTTGCTCAAGCCAAAAGTGCCAACTAAGCGGATGGTGTTTCATGAAATTACTCAAGAAGCCATCAAAAAAGCTCTGCAAAACTGCCGCAGTATAGACGAGCAGTTAGTTCGCGCCCAAGAAACACGGCGAATTTTGGATCGACTAGTAGGTTATACCCTGTCTCCTCTGCTGTGGAAAAAAATTGCTTGGGGATTATCTGCCGGTCGTGTACAGTCCGTAGCAGTGCGGTTGCTGGTGAACCGAGAACGGGAACGCCGTGCTTTCAAACAAGCGACATACTGGGATTTGAAAGCTAGTTTGACCCCCTCGCCAACTGAAAAGAGCAAAGAGCAGTCCTTTACTGCTGTACTTGTCACCTTGGCAGGAACCAGACTAGCAAGTGGTAGCGATTTTGACCCTAGCACAGGGAAAATCGTCGGCGATCGCAAAGTCGTACTGCTCAACCAAGCTGAAGCTGAAGCCCTCAAACAGCGACTAAGTGACCAAACTTGGACAGTTACAGATATCGAAGAACGTCCAGTCACACGCAAACCTGCACCACCGTTTACGACTTCCACTTTGCAGCAGGAAGCAAACCGCAAATTGCGACTTTCGGCAAGGGATACAATGCGGGTCGCTCAAAGTTTGTACGAGCAGGGGTATATTACCTACATGCGTACAGACTCGGTGCATTTGTCGGAACAGGCTATAGCAGCTGCCCGTAGCTGTGTAGAACAACTATACGGCAAACAATACCTTAGCCCCCAACCGCGACAGTACACCACCAAATCTAAAGGCGCACAAGAAGCCCACGAAGCCATTCGTCCGGCGGGTAGCACCTTCCGCACCCCCCAAGAAACAGGCTTGAGCGATCGCGAACTCAAATTGTACGATTTGATTTGGAAACGCACCGTCGCTTGCCAAATGGCTGACTCTCGCCAAACCCAAATCACAGTGCAATTGCAAGTCGAAGATGCTGGGTTTCGTTCTTCTGGTAAACGCATCGATTTTCCCGGCTACCTACGCGCTTACGTCGAAGGATCTGATGATCCCGAAGCTGCACTAGAAGACCAAGAAATCATTTTGCCTGACCTCAAAGTTGGAGAGCATCCCAATTGTCAAGATTTAGAAACAATCAAACACGAAACCCAACCCCCAGCGAGGTTTACTGAAGCGACTTTAGTCAAAACCTTAGAAAGCGAAGGTATTGGACGTCCTAGTACCTATGCCAGTATTATTGGCACCATTATCGACAAAGGTTACGCACAACTGACAAATAATGCCTTGATCCCCAGCTTCACTGCTTTTGCTGTGACTGAACTGCTTGAAAAATACTTCTGTGATGTCGTTGACCCCAGCTTTACCTCCAAAATGGAGCAAACACTAGACGATATTGCTACTGGTGAAGCTCAGTGGCTACCCTACTTGCAGAAATTTTATCTCGGAGATCAAGGTCTAGAAACACAAGTCAAGCAAAAAGAAGACCAGATTGATGCGAACGAAGCTAGAACTGTTGAACTCGAAAATATAGACGCCAAAATCCGTATTGGTAAATTTGGCCCCTATATCGAAGTTGAAAATGGTGAAGATGTCATTACAGCATCAATTCCTAGAGACTTGACTCCTGCTGATCTCGATCCCCAAAAGATCGAAACCTTGCTCAGACAAAAAACCTCTGGTCCAGACGAGGTAGGACGTCACCCCGAAACAGGCGAACCCATTTACGTACTTATTGGTCCCTACGGCCCTTACGTTCAATTGGGTGACAAGTCTGATGAAAATCCTAAACCGAAACAAGCTTCTCTACCCAAGGGTGTCAAGCCAGAAGATGTCACCTTAGATATGGCTGTTGGTCTTTTATCCCTACCACGGACATTAGGCACACATCCAGAAACAGGCGCAACCATTCAAGCAAATTTGGGACGCTTCGGTCCTTATGTCGTGCATAATGCCAAGGAGGGTAAAGACTATCGTTCTCTCAAAGCAGGTGACGATATATTGACAATTTCCTTTGCTCGTGCTTTAGAATTATTATCTGAGCCGAAAAAAGGACGCAGCGCAAGTAGTAAATCTAAGACGGCTTTACGAGAATTGGGAACTCACCCAGAAGATGGCGAACCTGTGAACATCTATGATGGACCATACGGGCCTTACATCAAGCACGGTAAAACTAATGTCAGTCTCCCAGAAGATACATCACCAGAAAATATCACGCTGGATACTGCATTAGAATTGCTAGCAACTAAAGCATCGAGCAGCAAATCTACTCGCAAAACTACTAAATCAACAACTAAATCCACAACTAGTTCTCGTAGCAAATCAACAAAAGCCAAATCGTCAACGACAGCTGCCAAAAAAACTAGTACTCCACCACACTAATTTTGATAGGTTTGTAAGGTGGACTTTAGTCCTTTCTTGAGGACTAAAGTCCACCCTACGAACTCCTTTAGCCTGTCAAAATCTTTGTGGCAGACCACTAGCTAAATGCAGTAGGTGAAGTACCCCAAATTCAGCGAAGCAAGTTGGGGCTTCCAAGATTAACTCAATTCAAAAACGTTCTTATCAGGACGTGGGGGTGTGGGGGAGCGCGCTTCAGTGTAGGAGTATGCCACTCAGATGAGCCGTCTAGATGAAGGATGTGATACTCTAAAAAATAACGGAGAAAATAATACTATAATTTTAACGAAGTGGCTCAAACCCGGAGTATGGGAATATAAATTGTCTGATCGAAAGCCAGAGTGCAAAAAAGCTAAGTTTCTCCGTAGCTGATAACCGAAAAAATCGAGTTAGTATTTCAGGAGCGGTCAGTCCAATGGACTATATTGAAAAGGTGCTAGAAAAGGTTAAGGAATTGGCACGTAAGCTAATTGAAGCCCTTTTAGGGCCAGAAGCAGAGCCGGAACCGGAGCTAATTCCCATTCCTGTAGATGATCGCTCACGCCGTCGCTAAGAGGGCAAAAGTGCAGGAATTGAAATTAAGCCCCTTAAACGTTCTAGTGTTGCATGGTCCAAACCTGAATCTGCTAGGGCAGCGAGAGCCTGGTATTTATGGCTCCTTGAGTCTGGCTGAAATTAACCGCCAGTTAGAAGCAGAAGGGCAAAAACTGGCAGTGAAAGTATCTACCATACAATCAAATCATGAAGGGGTATTGGTAGATACAATTCATGATGCCTTGGGAAAACACCAAGGCATTTTGATTAATGCTGGAGCTTATACCCACACTAGTGTAGCATTGCGAGATGCGATCGCTGCTGTAAATCTACCTACAGTGGAAGTACATTTAAGTAACATTTATAAACGAGAGGAGTTCCGTCATCACTCCTACATTGCCCCAATTGCCGTTGGTCAAATTAGTGGTTTTGGAGTGCAAAGTTATATCCTGGGATTACAGGCATTAGTGTGTTATTTAAGACAAAATATATTGGTTAGTAGTTAGTCATTTGTCGTTTGTCATTTATCATTTGTCATTGGGTATTGGGTATTGGAAAGAGACGCGGTGAATCAATAATATTCTCCCGTGTCCCCGTGTCCCCTTGTCTCCCTTATCCCCGATCCCCCTATTCCCATTAACTTATGCGTTATTCTCTTGCTAGCCGCACTACAGGCACTATACTAGGGGCTTTAATTGGGGAAATTTTAGCCTTGGAAGGCGGGCAGATGCAAAAGTTTGCATCTAGCTATTGGCAAAAAATGATGATTATGGGTGCTGAGAGTCTCATCGAACTGGGTAGATTCGATTTAGATGATTGGAGAAAGCGTCAGCAACAATCAGGAATTATTATTGAAAACAATACACAGGCTTCACTACAAGTAATTTTGTCCACACTACCAGTAACATTGTTTTTTCATGAACATAATGTCAAACTGCGACAAAACTTGCTAAATGTAGTCAAAATTTGGCATAGTAACCCACTTATAGAAGATTGGACTCTCGCAGTAGGCTATGCGATCGCTCAATCTTTCACAGAAAAACTTACTCCTGCTACCTTGATTCCGCAAATTATTGGCTTTTTGGGAAAAACACCCACATCTGTGCCACAGATTTTATTGAAATTACACAATTTATTAGAAAAACAAGCTGGATTAGAAATAATACAAGCTGAGTTCTGTACAGAAGAAAAGCTCTGTTATGACCTAGCAATTGCTTTCTATTGCTTTGTTAGTAGTTTAGAAGACTTTCGCCTTTCAGTTTTACGAGTAAATAAAGTTAACTCGCCTTCGGTATATCTCAGTATAATTACTGCTGCTTTATCAGGAGCCTATAACGCTACAACAGGCATTCCTGTCAGTTGGCGGTTTTTACTTACTAAAAACAGTCAGGCACAATGGCAAACAACCGACTTACCCCAAATGATAAAATTAACAGATACACTTGTGGCTACTTGGTCAGGAGTGTATCATTCTACTTTGAACCAAGATGAAGTGAGAGCAGAATGGCCTATAACTCTAAATTACGCTTCCCTAGAGGCGATCACAGCTCCCCGCGTCATTCGATTACGTTAATCTCACTTCTGAGTTGAAATAAGGATCGGGAATTGGGAATCGGAGATCAGGAAGAAATTTTTATGAGTGGTGATGAAATTTTTTGATTGGCACTACCTTACTTATCGTCTGAAGTATAAACTATAAAAATTATCTATTACAATAAATTAATTTTTAGTAAAAAAATATACTATCTAAAGGGAAAACATTAAAATGCAATTCGGATTCTGTAGGTAGCAATTGTGGCAAGCGGGCTTCAAGTGTTTTCCTCAAGGCAATTAATTAAGCAAGCAACTGCTGTCATAAACGATGAAAACGCAGCCTTTTTTGCAATCGTTGACTCAGCGATTTATTCACTGGAAGCGACTTTCCAAAGCCCTACACCGTTTACATTTATCGAAATCAACTGTGAAAGGCAAATATAACAAACAAAGAGCGCCACACTCAAAGGCAACTAATGGTTGTCTATTTAGAAAACCTGCTCCTGTTGTTTTCGTAATTGCAGTGGTGTCTCTGACTGGTGTAATGGGGCAAAAATTATACAACCAACCTCAATTAAAAATGGGTAGTAATGCACCAGAAACCATTCGAGCGCCCTACAGTAGCCTGATTGAGGATACAAACAAAACAGAAGCACGGCGCAAAGATGTTAGTAAAGCATTTGTGCCAGTGTTGATGGTTGATGAAGATATTAATCAACAAATCAAGCTTAAATTACAAAAACTTCTGGCTAGGGGTAATGAAATTCGAGCAGCTGCCGGTTCTTTTCCTTTTTTTGATACTTTTGTTTTGTCTATTTCTAGTCAGCGTTATCTGCGCTCCTGTGCTGACTCAGAATGGGAAGCCTTACTAGTAGCTTTAGAACATATCAATGAACAAAAATCAGGAGTATTAACTCAAAAATTTAAAAGCATTTTCATTAAAACAAAAGAACAAAATCAAAATCTCAATACACCAAGAGTTGGAGACGGTGAAAATGCTTCCATACCATCACATCCAGATCGTACCTTGTCTTCCTCAAAGTCAAAGCCTTCTTTACTCCACGTTAATTCTGAACCGGAAGTTAAACCCATTGATCTGTTCAAAAGTGCAGAATTTACCCAAGCAATGGCAGAATTAGAAGCTTACCGTCTGAAGAGTTCTACACAGAAATTGGTTGCACTCTTAGAGAAAGTTTCTCAAGCACGCCAAGGCTACAGCCAAGCTACGAAAAAGTTATCACAATTGCCGAGTGAAAACCCTCAATCTGCCTACAAAACAACTTTGTTTCTAAATTTATCTGATGAAGACTGGGTAAAAACTCAAAAAGGGATTCACCAGAGTGCAGAACGGATTTTAGCTCAAGGTATCTCCCCAGGACTACCTCCTGCTATCTTACAAAATGCAGTCAATCTGCATGTGCATAACTTGGTACCAAAACAAGCAGAATCTTTTGCTCAGAAACTGCTGGTGGATGTTTTGGAACCGAATCTCAAACAAGATGAAGAACAAACCCAATCACAAGCAGAAAAGGCTGCTGCGGAAGTCAAGCCTGTAATTGTGGCGGTAGAGCAAGGTGAAATCATTATCCGCAAGGGCGATCGCATTACAAGTTGGCATTTAGATATACTGGAACACTACCATCTGCTACGTCGGGAAATTAACTGGCGGGGATTGCTATATTTGGCGGGAACTGTCAGCGGTGGTGTGGGAATTTTTACTTTAGTTGAACGAAGTATTAAATATCGATGGCGACAAAGCGATCGCCTGTTGGTATTGTTACTAACTTTGAGTACACCTTTGGTACTCACGATGGGTACACCTTACACCACTTGGAGTGGTGTGGGTTTATTGCTGGGTAGCTTTTACGGTGCAACTGCGGGTGTGACAGTAGTAGGATTACTGATGATATTATTAGGCATGAGCCTAGAAATCAGTAAAGTATCGCTGTTCGCTGGTGCAGCTGGGGGATTTTTAGGCAGTTGTATGGCGCATCGGTTGCGATCGCGTGAGGAATTAGCACTTTTAAGTGTGGCGATCGCTTTAACTGAAGGTGGTGTTTACCTACTGGTTCAAATCTTCTTAGGTGCAGCTTTTGGCCCTTCTTTTTATGTTGTACTCAAAGAAGCTGGATTTTTTGCCTTGTCTGGTTTAGCTTGGAGTATTGTGGCATTAGGATTAAGCCCTTATTTAGAAAAATTATTTGATTTAGTAACTCCGATTCGCTTGGCAGAACTAGCAAGTCCTAACCGTCCTTTATTAAAAAAACTAGCAACAGTTGCTCCTGGAACTTTTCAGCATACGCTATTTGTCTCTACTTTGGCTGAGGCTGCTGCCAAAGAATTAGGATGCAACATTGAATTAGTCAGGGCTGGTACATTGTATCATGATATTGGTAAAATGCATGACCCCCAATCCTTTATTGAAAATCAAATGGGGGGGCCAAACAAGCATGATACAGAAATCAAAGACCCTTGGCATAGTGCTGACATTATTAAAAGGCATGTCAGTGAAGGTTTAGCAATGGCAAAAAAACACAGTTTACCTTCCTCGATTCAAGCTTTTATTCCAGAACATCAAGGCACAATGCAAATAGCTTATTTCTATCATCAAGCTCAACAGATGGCTAAAGAAGATCCGAGCTTGACAGTAGATGAGGCAGAGTTTCGCTACGATGGGCCTATTCCTCAATCACGGGAAACAGGAATAGTCATGTTAGCAGATTCCTGTGAAGCAGCATTGCGATCGCTCAAAGATGCTAGTTGTGAACAAGCTTTGGCGATGGTTAACAATATTCTCCGCGCTAGATGGAAAGACAAGCAATTGGTAGACTCAGGGTTAACACGGGAAGAAATGACGAGAATTGCCGAAATTTTTGTAGAAGTTTGGCAACAATTCCATCATAAACGTATTGCTTATCCCAAATTAAAGCCTGGGAATTAATTGTAGAGACGCGAAATTACCCTGCGGGAACGCTAAAAGCGAACGCGTCTCTACAAGCCCAAAATTATGACTAAGATTGCAAAGCTAAATCAGGTTGTTCCGCTTCTGGTTGTAGCTGTTCTTCTTCTTCAGGCAAGCCTAACATTGAACGATACAGTTTCACATACTGTTTAGTAGAGCGATACCAACTAAAGTCCTGACTCATGCCGCGTTTTTGTAAATCTTGCCAGTAATCTTTATATTGGAAGCCTTCCCAAGCGCGAACCATACAAGTGAATAAATCTAATGGTTCATAGCGGTCAAAACAATAACCAGTACCACTATGATGCGCGGGGACATGATGGGATACAGTATCCACTAATCCTCCGGTACGACGGACAATGGGTACGGAACCATAACGCAAAGCCATCATTTGGCTAATACCGCAGGGTTCAAAACGGCTAGGCATTAAGAAAGCATCGGAACCAGCATAGATCCGACGGGCTAGGGCATCATTATAAAGTAAATAGGTTTTCATGCGTCCAGGGAAGCGCGATGCCATCTGCCACAATTGGCTTTCGTAGTAGCGATCGCCTGTACCCAATACGATAAACTGGGCATCGGTATAAGACATAAACCGATCCAGAATATTTAACACTAAATCAATGCCTTTTTGTTCTACTAAGCGCGTCACCATCCCCACTAAAAAGGCATTTGAGTTAACTTCTAAACCGACTTCTTCTTGTAAAGCAACTTTGTTCGCTTTGCGCTTATCGATGGTTTCGGTGGTAAAGTTTTGGGCAATATACTTGTCAGTTCCTGGATCGTAAACTTCTGTATCAATCCCATTGACAATCCCAGATAATTTACCACTGATGAAGGACATTAAACCTTCTAAAGTTTCGCCATAGGTAGCTGTTTTGATTTGTTCAGCATAAGTCGGGGAAACAGTTGTCACCCTGTCAGCATATTGCACCGCCGCAGCCATGGTGTTGTGTCCTTGCATGTACCAAGGACACCAGGTAATTTTCTCTAAATACCAGCGCCACGGCCCTTGATATGCCAGGTTATGAATTGTGAACACACTGGTGATATCAGGAGACTGGTGCATCCAAACGGGAATCATACCTGTGTGCCAATCGTGACAATGAACAATTTCCGGTTTCCAGTAATTCCAGCAAAACTCAGCTGCACCGTTGGCAAACAAAGTAAACCGCCAGTGTTCATCTTCTCCAGAGTAGATGCGGCGAGGCCAAAAAGCTGGGTGTCCAAATAGATACAGTGGCACATCAGTACCAGGTAGAACACTTTCGTAAACTGTAAAGTCCTGGAACATGGCATATCCATGCCAAATAGGGTCTTTGGGAATCTCCATTTTGTCTGGCAGAAAGCCGTAGTAAGGCAGGAAAATCCGCACATCATGCCCCATTTTTCTCAGGACTTTAGGTAGTGCGCCAACGACATCACCCATTCCGCCGACTTTTGCAACGGGAGCTGCTTCTGCTGCAACAAATAGAATCCGCATGGTAATTTTTGCTTCCCCGAATTTGCCTACGTGTTAAAATTTACTTTGCTAAACTCACAATAACAGTTATCAGTGACCAGTTATCAGTTATCAGTTACTCTTTGTGTTCACTGTTTACTGATAACTGTTAACTGAATTTAAGAACCACGCTGGATCTCGGCAAAAATTTGATCCAAAATTTCCTGCGCTCCTTGTCCCCGCATTTGCTTGGCTAGTTGTGTACCTAGCTGTTCTGCGTCTTTGGTTTCGCCAGAAATTGTGTCTTTGACCACTTTTTGACCATCGACACTGGCGACAATACCAGTTAATGTTAGATTGCTACCATGAATTTCAGTATTAACACCGATGGGTACTTGACAACCGCCTTCGAGTTCCCGCAAGAAAGCGCGTTCTGCTAAACAGCGATCGCGTGTTTCGGGATGTTCAATGGCTTTGAGCAAGGATATCAGCTCTGTATCTTCAGCGCGACATTCAATACCCAATGCACCTTGACCAACGGCGTGCAGGGAAATTTCTTTGGGGAGAACTTGATGAATGCGATCGCCCATTCCCAAACGTTGTAATCCAGCTACCGCCAAAATCAAAGCATCATATTCACCTGCATCCAGCTTGGCCATGCGTGTGTTCAAGTTACCACGCACATCTTTAAATGTGAAATGGGGGAATTGATGTCGTAACTGGGCTAAACGTCGTAAAGAAGATGTACCAATCACCGCCCCTTCTGGCAATGTGTCAATTTGCTTGTCTTTGTGTTTTTCATGTACCACAAGCGCATCGGCGGGATTTTCCCGTTCTGTAATTGCTGCTAAAACCAAACCCTCTGGTAAGCGAGTCGGCAGATCCTTGAGAGAATGAACAGCAAAGTCAATCTCCTGATTGATCATTCCCAGTTCGAGTTCTTTGGTAAACAGTCCTTTATCACCAATTTTGGCTAAGGCGACATCCAAGATTTTGTCGCCATGAGTCGCCATAGTGTGGACTTCAAAAGTAATATCTGGAAAGCTTTTTTGCAGTTGTTCTTGTACCCAATAAGTCTGAATCAGAGCAAGTTGGCTTTTACGAGAACCAATGCGGATTGTACGGCTCGGACTGGAAACCACTGATGTCATAAACCAATTATGTCAAAGGGCAGAGATAAATTCACTTCATCTAGACTACCGCAGTGGGTGACGTTCGGCGTTGCACTCTGCCCATAGCCATTAAGTTTCTTTTTTTAGCTTTACTTATCTTTACAACTTTTGTGTTTGTATCCAGGATTAAAAAGACTATCGTAAGGTGGAAGCTTTAATTCTACAAATGCGCTAAGAATTAATTGCATAACTTTTAATATTTATAGTGATTCACAATATATGAAACGTTCAGCCTGCCTCATCTTTAATCCAGTTGCAGGTCAGGGTGACTCTGAGCAAGAACTGGCACAGATTCGAGCTTTGTTAGAGCCAGAAATTGACCTAGATATCCACTTTACAACTGAAGAAATTTGTGCAGACCAACTAGCCCACGAAGCAGTAGAAAGGGGAGTAGATGCCATCATTGCTTCTGGAGGAGATGGTACTCTCTCGGCTGCTGCTGCTGCTGTCGTGGGTAGTGAGATCCCGTTTGGAATTATTTCTCGTGGAACAGCAAATGCTTTTGCTACAGCTTTAGGTATACCAGACACAATTGAAGGTGCTTGCAAAACCATCTTGCAGGGTGGAACGCGGATTGTAGATACTGCTACTTGCAACGGTTATCCCATGGTACTGCTAACAGGTATTGGGTTTGAAGCAGAAACCGTGGAAAAAGCAGATCGAGAATCGAAAAATCGTTTTGGTTTCTTAGCTTATATCATAGCTGGATTTAAACAATTAAGTGAGTTACAGTCATTTGATGTCGAAATTGAAACTGAAGATAAAGTAATTTCCACTTGTGCAGCAGCAGTGACAGTAGCAAATGCTGCACCTCCTACATCTGTTTTAGCGCAAGGGCCAGCAGGACTGATTGTAGATGATGGATTTCTGGATTTAACTATAGTAGCTCCGGTGAATAGAGCAGCTGCGATCGCAGCCACGTTTCATTTGTTTCAGACTGCTTCTGCGGGTAATCCAGCCGAAAGAAATGATATTGGCTACCTACGAGCTAAAAAATTTAAAATTACAACTGATCCACCTCAAAAAGTTGTTGTTGATGGTGAAATTTTAGGGAAAACTCCAGTTGAAATTGAGTGTCTGCCAGCAAGTTTAAAAGTTTTCGTACCACTCTTGGAAGAAGAACTTCCGCCTCTAGAAAAATTAGAGGGATTACCTAACTTAACCATTCAGGTCAAACAAACTGAGAAACCTCTTGATTTTGGAGTATTATCTCGCCCTCCAATCTAATTTTCACTTCATATTAAAAATTACTAAGATTCAAACAAAAGTACAACTACACTTTGTAGGGGTAATTAATGAATTGCCCTTACTGTAAAAATTTGAATTTAGGCTGTTGTTTGGGGAGTATCCCAAATCTTTGAGTTTATTTTTAAACGCACCAGTTATACCATTTCACTAAAACCTTGGTACAAATACAGGCTGTGTAGAGACGCTTCAAACAGCGCGTCTCTACAAATTTATATGGATCGTGATTAACGTGAAATGGTATTAGCTAAGGTAGGCGCAGAGAGAAGTTTGTAGGCGCGATAGCGACTTCCCGTAAGAGTGCGGAGGTTTTCTCCGTTAGCGTAGCTCCTCGCGCCAGCGAGGCTCAAAGCTTCGGTGGAATCGCAGAGGTTAAGCAGAGCGATTTCCTTTTGTGTTTTGAAAAAATTGGGATGCTCCCGTTGTTTGTGTAAGTCCTGATTCATCACTTGACTTAATTCTCTAGCCTTGCAAACCAATTATATTTACCCAAAATTTTTCAAATATCCTCTTAATATCAAGCTTAAATTGAGCTTTTATTTCACTATGAATTTGGTGTTAAATTTACTTAAGCTCAACGTTCACAGTTTATTCGTACTATATTAATATTATTCAATACACCTAATAAAATTAGGATGTATAAAAGTATTACTTGTATAAATTTTTAAATTAGAAACAAAAGAAAACCTACTGAGTTGATTATCAGAAAATAAATACTAAGTAGTATCGTCTTGGACGTTACTACATCTAGTCCAGTTACGTCTATTTACTAAATTTATACGTGTAACAAATCAATTAGTTATTAAAAATAATACTAACTAATTTCACTGGTTAGTAATTTAGCATTCAGAATGCACGATATGAGTCAGTATCTTCTCTCTCTAATTGGGATAACCCTTCGGAATCGTTACAAGATTATCAAACTTTTAGGGAGTGGGGGTTCTGGCGATACTTACTTGGCTGTTGATTTAGATTTGCCAGGGATACCTTATTGTGTAGTTAAACATTTTAAACCGAAGGATCTAAATCCGACTCATGTGCCAATTGCTAAAAATCTATTTGCAAAAGAAGCAGAAGTTTTATATCAGCTAGGCGACAATCACAACCAAATTCCTCGCTTATTTGCTCACTTTGATGAAAATGGTGATTTTTATCTGGTTCAGGAATTTATTGATGGTCATGACCTAACCCAAGAAATTTCTCCAAATGTATGTTTAAAAGAAGATGTGGTGTTTAAGCTATTGGGGGAGATTCTAGAAGTAGTGGTTTTTGTCCATCAAAATAATATTATTCATCGGGATATTAAGCCTCAAAATTTAATGCGACGACATAGTGATGGAAAAATTGTGCTGATTGATTTTGGCAGTATTAAAAAAATTGGTGGTTTGGGAATCAATGAGTTTGGACAAACTAGTGTCACGGTTGTTGTGGGTACTCCTGGCTATATGTCTAGTGAACAGAGCAAGGGTAAACCACAACTGTGTAGCGATATTTACGCGATTGGGATGATTGGTATTCAAGCTCTGACAGGATTAAAATCTGACCAAATATCCAAAGATCCCAATACAGGAGAAATTATCTGGCGCGATCGCATCAGGGTAAGCGACAGTCTCGCAAATGTGATAGATAAAATGGTATGCGATCGCTCTAGTAAGCGTTATCAATCAGCATTAGAGGCTCTAGAAGCACTCATTATTGCTAGGGATTTATCTTTTTCTTCTTTTCGTGTGATTAAAGACAAAACCACTCATCATAATTCTGCTATTGGCTATAAAAAAAATCTTTTACTTTGGGGAATGGGGTTTGGTGCTAGCACAAGTTTATTAATAATATTTATTCTTTATATATTTTTACAAACAAGTATATTTAATTTAAATCAACCTCCACACTTAATCAGGTTTATCAAACAGTTTTTTGAACCAGTTCCAGAAAATTCACAGAGTTTAAAAACTGCCAAATCAGATCATTAAGATTTTCAAGTTTTTTGCATCTACCACTTCATCATTTCTGCCTAAATAGCGGAAATGTAATTTTAACAAACCAACAAAACAATAGTCATGGATAATACAAATCAAAGAAGAATACCTATTAATGGAGAAATCTGGCTTTTTCTTAGAGGCTTGATAATTGGCAAAATATTGACAATTTTGGTACTAGGTGGAGTGGCCTGGTGGCTATTAAGACCTTACACATTAGTTCGCAAAAACACAGTTGCTACCTCTAGTCAAAATTCCAATCCAACCTCATCGGTTGCATCTAACTTTCAAAGTGTTGCGAATGTTCCAGTAGCAGCAGCTAACTATGGTGGTAGTGCAGCTTGGGCGCCAATCCGCCAATTAATCGATTCACAAATCCAAAGCGATCGCCCAGAATTACAGTTGCGCTACCAAGACCCAAATAATAGCAGTCCTAGTTCTAGTTCTGGTATACGCATGTTGTTAGATGGGAAATTAGATTTTGCTCAGTCTTCCCGTCCCCTCACAGATGCAGAATATTCTCTAGCCAAACAAAAAGGCTTTACCCTTGAACAACGTCAAGTTGGTATCGATGGTATTGCAGTAGTAGTCAATCCATCTTTGCAAGTACCAGGTTTAACCGTTGATCAGTTGCAACATATTTATTTGGGGAAAATTACTAATTGGAAACAGGTAGGCGGGCCAGACTTACCCATTACCCCTTTGTCCCAACGTTTAGAAAAAGCAGATACAGCAATCTTCTCTGGTAACAAAAACTTGCAGAGTCAACCACTTGGCCCTAGCATCAAGTATGTGTCATCGAGTACAGAAGCAGTACGAAAAGTCAGTAAAACCCCTGGTGGTGTATATTACGCCTCGGCTCGTGCAGTAGTTCCCCAATGCAGCGTCAAGCCTTTACCATTAGGTCTAACGTCTACACAATTAATTGCACCATACCGTGAATCATTAGTCACACCTGATCAATGCCCACGTCAGCGTCATCAAATCAACACTGAAGCCATCAAAAATGGCAGCTATCCAATGACTAATAAGTTATTTGTCATTATTAAGCAAAACAAAGGACAAGCACAGCAAATTGGTGAAGCTTACACCCAACTTTTACTCACAGATCAAGGACAAACAGCTATTGAGCGAGCGGGGTTTGCAGGAGTTCGCTAGTTAAGTATTGGGGATCGGGGATTAGGGATCAGGGACACGGAGACAGGAGAAATTTGTCCCAATCAATGCCCAATGACAAGTGACAAATGACTAATAACCAACATTGGATCGGTTTTCCTCCCATCTGCTTTCCCCTCAATTGAAAATTATTTCGTCAGAATTTAAGTAGGCTTTATTTGGAAAGGTAGCTATGTTTCCTTTTAATTTCTGGTATAACTCTTGCTATGATGGGGAGCCTGTTTCTCGTAAAAATCGTTTAGAGCGCAAATTGAGATTTCTCAAAGCAATGCGTGATGACTTAGAGACAAGGCTTGCTGGTTTAAATGGTGCTATCACTAATCTTGAGCAGCAAATTCATCAGGAAGATGCTACTCAAGTTTAGTTACCTTGATTTAAATCAATCTTTCTGTTGATATAAACCTACGGAAATTTATAGCGATATGGGTGAAATATTGTGTTAAATAATACATATTCACCCTTTTTTTTGACTTGGCTCATGCTTAAGAAGATTGGTCATAAGATATGACAGAAAATTTGCTTGATTTCCGGATCGGGGTAAAACAGAGTTGATGTTATTCTTCAGTACTATGATTTTTTAAATTTACATTTATGCGTCGATTTTTAAGTGTTCTTACTTTAGTAACATTAATACAATCCTCTCCAGTTCTAGTTTCCGCCCAAGTTCAACCACAAGCCAAACAATCATCAGATCCAATTCAAATGGTATTAGCTGCGAATTGGATGACTAACTATCCAGATAATAATTTTTATCCAGAAAGGATAATCAGTCGAGCAGACTTAGCCTCAATAATGGTGAAAGCATTTCGACTAGATAAACGACAAGCAGCCAGCAAAGAAAATATTGTAATTTCAGATGTACCATCCTCTCATCCGGCGTATAAAGATATTCAAACTGTCTTAAAAACAGATATTATGAGAGGCTATCGGGGTAATTTGTTTTTCCCTAATCAAAGAGTAACAAGAGCAGAAGCTTTGGCGATTTTTGCTCAAGCCTATGGTGTGTTTCAGTTTCCTGATGAGACTGTAAATGAAATTTTAGCCCCTCATCCTGATGCAGCCACTATTCCCTCTTGGGCAAGAAAAGCGATCGCCACAGTCGTAGCCGAAGCATTTGTTAATACAGATACCCAAGGAAATCTTTACCCATTAAAACCCATGACTCGTGGTGATATGGCTTATGTACTGAGTAAATATCTGCAAAGACAAGGACGAGATGCAGAAATCCCAGATGCACCCCCTGCGCCTCCTCAGCCTTAGTTAAATATTTTTCGCTTAACTGCTAAACTGCGCGGTTCATAACCTAAGTCTACTTTTAGTAGACTGAATGAATAATCCCTTCAATCCACTTAAAGTGAGTTCTGGCTATGAGGTAGTATACCAAGCTCAAATTCGTCAATTGCTTGAATTTCATCTGAAATTAGAGTGCATTCCTCCAGTCGGTCTATATTTAGTTCTGGTAATAACTCACTACGTTTAATTTTTTCATACCCGTAGGTTTCTAAAAACTCCGATGGTGTTTCTTCTCTTAAATGGTAGAGTTTGAGTCTGTTGCTTTCCCAAAACCAAACCTCAGTAACTCCTAAGCGCTGATAAATTTTGAGTTTATCAATGCTACCACTGGTGACAATCACCTCAACAGCCAAGTCTGGAATATTTTTCTTCTCTCCAATGGAGTAGCATTCATCTGGTTCTACCCCAGCTTGTTTGAATTGTTTTTTGATTGTGGAACTCCCCATAGGACTGAATCGAATTCGCTTTTGATAGAGATATCGTTCTATCAAAATAGCCAAACGTTTTTTAATGTTTTCATGTCTGATGGAAGGCGACACAATCTCTAATATTCCATCCAAATAAGTAACACGGTAATGAGAATTGTCTTCTAGTTTTACTAGCAAGGCTTCATATACTTCCCAGCTAACATTACTGGTAATAAATCTTTCTTCTGGATCTTCAAGACGAGCAAGTTCAGACTCGTCAATTAGTTCTTTAAGACTACTAACCATTGTTTTGTCCTGTTGGTAGCTTGATTAAGTGTTTGCTTCCAGAATCTCTATTTTCCCCTCATCTTCTTAAAATAATTCAAAATTAGGAGCTTTTAAAGACAGATTTGGATTGTAGTAAGGATCTGTACCCAATTGCTCAAAATAATTTTTCCACTTATTATTTAATAGATTCCATTCACCTGGTTTTAAACCTTTTTGCCTACTAGCAGATTCATAGTGAATCAGTTGAGCATAAGGTGTAACTACATTGCGGTATCCAGCCTGATGCGCTTTTAAACATAAATCTACATCGTTATAGTTGAGGGGAAAATCTTCATCTAGTCCCCCCAATTGTTGATATACTTCTTGTCGCATCATCAAACAAGCAGCAGTCACAGCTAGATAGTTTCTATTGACAATATTTGAACAAAAATAACCAGGGTGATCATTTTCAACCTCATGGAAAGCATGACCTGGATTACCTCCAAGTATCATTACCCCAACGTGCTGTATTTTTTTATCAGGAAATAAAAGTTTGGCTCCAACTGCACCAATTTCTGTTTGTTGTGCAAGTTCTAACATGGATTCCAGCCAGTCGGGAGTAATTACTTCTGTATCATCATTCAACAACAGTAGAAATTGTCCCTTGGCTTTGGCTGCACCTCTATTAATTCGCATCGAGAAGTTAAAAGGTTCAGCACAACGAACTAATTCTACACCTAGAGAAACTATTGTCTCTAAAGTTTCTTTTGGAATATCATAACCATCTACTACAATAATTTCAAAGTTGTGATAGCTACTCAGCTTTTGAATACTACGAATACAATTTTCTAAAAGACACAATTCACCAGAATCAGTATTAATAGTTGTACCAGCACTGGGAATGATAATACTAATTAGGGGATTCCCAATGATATTACGCCTAACTCTAAAAAAGCCTGCCCGTGAAGTTTCTTCTACCCATCCTTGATAAGAACTACGCTCTAACATTGCTTCTAAAGCTTTGCGTGCAGCAATATACGCCCAAGGTTTTGCTTGTTCTCCTGAAGCTACAGATGTGGAAATAACGCGCCAATGATAGAGTATTTTGGGAATATGATAAATATTTCTTGTTTGTTCAACAACTCGTAACACTAAATCGTAATCTTGCGCTCCATCATATTCACTGCGAAAACCACCTATTTTACGAATTAAGTTAGTATGATATACACCTAAATGGCAGGTGTACATACAAGAATAAAAATATTCTGGAGACCAATTTGGTTTGAAAAACGGATCAAAACGGTTTCCTTTAGTATCTATTTTGTCCTCATCACTATAAATAAACTCTGCGTCTGGATGTTGGTTAATGAGCTTGGCATTTTCAAATAACGCATCAATTGTTAATTCATCATCATGATCTAAAAGTACGATATAGTCTCCTGTTGCCAAATCTAAAGCAGTATTGCTAGCAGCAGAAATATGACCGTTTTCCGTTCGGAAAAATACTTTGATCCTTGAATCAAGTTTACTATAATGATTTAAAATTAAATTAATATGTGGTTTGGTAGAAGCATCGTCAGCAATACAGAGTTCCCAGTCTGGATAAATTTGATTAATCACAGACTCAATTGCTTTTTCTAGCCATGTTGCCTCTACGTTATAGACAGGCATAATTATTGAAAATTTAGGACGCAATTGCCATTGAGTAATTTGCGTATTGGCCGCCGTAATATCTTGCTTCGTTAACTGGTTGATTTCTATCCACTTTTGATAAGTTATTTGATGACGAAACTTGAAGACAAGCTTTTGATACAGAAATTTTATTAATCCCTGTGTTCCTCGTTCTTTCCAGATCCTTGGAATCTTTTTGATTTTATTAATTTTGTCAAATTTCATCTTGCTCTTTTCTCACACCAATTTAGTTTATATGCTAATAAAATATATTGTTTTTGCGGAACTATCTTTTACTCAATATTTTTTACTTTTAGGAGTTTTTTAAGCTTGAACCACTGTTTTCTCATTTGCCAAAATTTGCTACTTTCCATAGCATTTATTTTAATTTCCATAGCATCTATGCTAGTTTTCATATTATCTACCAAGCTTTCTAACCTATTAATCTCAAAATTTTTGTGGCATAATTCTGCATAAATTGCAGATAAGGAAGATTCCCTCACTTGAAAATTAGACCTAACTGCCAAACCATTTGATATTTGCATTACGTATTCTAATCTAGCTTTAATTTTCTCTCCTATTACTTTCGGATTTAGGATCAAATCAATAGACTTAGCTGCTTTTATTCCTACCTGCTTTGCTTCTTCATAATTATTAAATATATATTGCATTAAGTATGCAGCATGATTAATATCTGGTTCTGCCCATAAATTTCCTTGCTTGTAAGGGCCATAATCTTCTGCTATCTTCACTAAAGAGTATTTGACAAGAAAGCTATTATTAATATTCATGAAATCAAGATTGGCTGAATAACCAGTTGCTATCACTGGTTTTCCATAATACATAGCCTCTGCCATAGTCAAACCAAAACCTTCAGATCGATGTAAAGATATATAGCAATCACAATGATAAATTAGAGCATTTAGTTCTTCTTTGAGTAAATAATCATCAATGAGTTTAATATTTTTGAAATCCTGTATTGAATCTTTTAGTTGTTTGAGTTTTTCTGGAAAATATTTACTATTAGAGAACTTAATTACTAGTATGACATCTTGATTATGTTTGCCAAAAGCTTGTTGAAATGCGTCAACTACTGCAAGAGGATTTTTTCTTTCAAATACACTACAAAAATCAAAAATAAATAGAAAAATAAATTTATTTTCTGGTAAGCCTAATGATTGTTTGCTGATTGAAGGTTGAAGAAGCGAGATACTATGCATAACCTTCAGTACTGGTATGGGAGATATCGGTGCGATCGCATCAACGCAATAAGCACTAGGAGTCCATATTTCATCAAAAAGATTAAACGCCGACAACCATTCTTTAGGAAATTCTGGTAACTCCCATGCCCAGAACCCAATATTATACTTGTTTTTGAAATATTCAGGATTAGTAGAACTGATAAAAGTGTTAATCATATCCACATTTACCTGAATAATGTTTATTGGATAAGGATTTTCATCAGTAAAATCTGTATAGGAAGAATCCATCTTCCTATGCATAGTGTTAAAAGTACAATTATTAATCACAAAAGGAATTCCAGCCGCTTCAACAGCTCTAATCGTTCCTCGAACTCCTTCACCAAGCCCAAATTCACTGTTAATATAACCTGAAATATTAACACCAAAATTATCATTAGTAGTGTTATTGCTAATTTCAGGTTTTAACTCCATGTTTCTCTCCGCAAATATCAGACTTAAGTGTTCAAGCGAACATGATATTATTTATTACCTAATTCTTTCAAGTCATTTTCTACCATTAATTGCACCATCTGTTCAAAGGAATACTGCGGTTTCCAACCGAGTTCCGCTTTAATCTTATTAATACAACCTACTAATTGCACTGGTTCATCTGGACGGTAGAATGAAGGATCAACAGATACATAATCTTCCCAATTCAAATCTAAATAGTTAAATGCACATTCTACCAGTTCCCGCACCGAATGAGTTTCACCACTGGCAATGATGTAGTCATCTACTTCATTTTGTTGCAACATCAACCACATTGCATATACTGCATCTTTGGCATAGCACCAGTCACGACGTGCATCTAAATTACCGAGTTTTAATTCTTGGGCTAAACCCAGTTTAATCATTGCCGCAGTATGGGTAATTTTGCGAAATACAAACTCTGTACCACGACGAGGAGATTCATGGGTGTAGGTGATCCCACAGCAACCAAAAAGACCATACTTTTGGCGATAGTTAACCGTCATCCAATGAGCATAAGCTTTGGCGACACCATAGGGGTTGCGTGGACGAAAGGCGGTGCGTTCGGTTTGGGGTGATTCATCCGGTTGACCAAAAACTTCACTGCTGGAAGCTTGGTAAAATTTAGCATCCGGTTTACAGCGCCGAATCGCTTCTAGTAGGCGTGACACTCCCAAAGCAGTATATTCCGCAGTAAGTGCCGGTTGTGTCCAAGACAAAGGAACATAGCTTTGAGATGCAAGGTTATATATCTCATCTGGTTGACAATCAGTCACCACATCCATCAGCGAAGACTGATCTAACAAGTCACCAGACACAATCTGGATCTGGTTTGACAGATGACTAATGCGCTCTAGGTTACTGGTGCTAGAACGACGAACTAAGCCGAATACTTGGTAGCCTTTTTCTAAAAGGAGTTCGGCGAGATAGGAACCATCTTGTCCGGTTAAGCCGGTAATTAGGGCTTTTTTGGTCACGACTGTATCTTTAATTTTATTTTTGCCAGACTACTAATATGACCCCGATTATAATAAAGCTCAAGCCTGCAAGGCGCACAACAGGAATGACTTCCCTAAAAATAAAGTAGCCTAACAACACGGAGAAAACGTAAACTAACGATATGGATGGGCCAGCAATGCTCAGATTAACTCTAGTTAAAAGGAGTATGTAAGCCACAGCTCCCAAACCATAGCAGGTTAATCCTAATAAAAGTTCTGGTGTTGCAATAATGCTAAAAATATGACTCACAGCATTCGCTACATTGACTCTGCCTAACTTCAGTGCGCCTGCTTTTAAAAAAAACTGCCCCGCCACACTGGCTAAGACTGACATCAGCAATAAAAAAAATTCTTGTGGACTCATCACAACTTCCTTACGCTAATTTCTTAATTGTTAAGCAAAAAGATATTTAAATATAAATACATATAAATGTCACAAGATAGAGTTATTTAAAATTGATTTATTTATGCAATTTTCTATTAATCTATGAGTAACTTTTAGATATCTACTCTGGTTAGTTTGTTTCTTTTGCAGGTTCTATCATAAGTCGTTTAAAGACAATAGACATTGCTCTAGAGTCATTAGGTGCAAATGTAACCTGGTTATGATTCCAATCTTTATACTTAAAAACAATACGATTTATCCCTTTTAGTGCTTTAAAAGAAAGATTGCGGTCTATAATTGCCCCAGGGTTAAGATGCTCAAAACTTTCTAAAGGTACACCATTGACTTCAATCAAAATATTTTGAGCTTCAATTGGATTCTCAAATTTAAAAGATAGATTTAATGATTGGGAACCTTTTAGCTTAAACATAATATTAGTTTCTGAACCTAAAGCCCAACGGAAAGTTTTTGGTGGAACTTCCTCAAAACCACTAAGCCCAGTCACGGATATAAAAGTACTTTGTGAGCGTATATCTAGTAAATTAGATTCAGAAAAGTTTAGGAAAGGTTCAAATTTAATTTGAGAACCAACTGCTAAATTAACTTGATTTGAAAATTCAGCATATTTAGGGATAAATGTTACTTTTCCTGCTTCGATAACATTTGTTGTAATAGTAGGATTACCAAAACGTGTATAAAATTCCTGCACACAGTTTTCTGATAATAAATCTGTATAGAGATTGATACCCGCAAAGTCGTTAAATTTATAAAAATCACTGAAAAAAGACCATTCTTCACTATTAAAACACCGGATTTTCGGGCTTGTTTTTTCAAGATAAAATAGGTTGTTTGGAACGAGTAAGTAATGCCATCCTGCTTGAATATAAGGCTGGATTTGAGAAGGATGCAAACGGCCAAAATACTGGCCCATTACCTTCTTGTGATGAAATCTCCTAAGAGAGTAAATAGAACCATTATGGTAGAAATATGGGCAAAGACCGTCAAGTGAACCAACTAAATTTCCTCCTGCAACACAAAATGGCCAATCTAGCACAGCTTCTCCTGGTTGCTGTTTGACGTAATTCATATATGTAAAGAAATTTTTGTCTAATAAGTATGGTTGATAATTCAATTTGAACGAGTAAATAGTATAAAGTTCAGTACAAGCTAAAAGCACTAATATGCTTGTAATTAAGTACTTATTACGAGCTTTTAACCAATTCAAATTTATATGCAAAGCAAAAATACTAAGTATAATAGGATAGATAACAGTAGAACGACCTGGAATGCGATTGAAGGAAAACCAAGGGAATATCTTAAGAGTTGGTAAGTGAGATGGGTGGTATAAAAGGCAAAGAAAGAAAATGATAATTAGAGGTATAAATATTCTAGTTTGCTTTCGAGACTGCCAGATGCCTAAAATACCAATTATCAGCAAGAACCAGCCAGTGCTTACGTCGATAACAGCCTCTGGAAAATCCCCAAAAAAATTTTTCAATTCAAATGTTACAGGATTGAAGAAAGGAAAAAAGGGAATAAATAGTCTTAAAGGATGAGACCACCAATTTTCAGTAGGTATGACTGTAAAATCAAAGCTTTTAGCTTCCTTGGCAATCTGAAAAACTAAAGGAAAATATGCATATGCGCTAACAAAACACAACCCTAGCAGCAAAATAAATGTTTTAGGTTTGGAAATTAACTCTGTTCTCCAAGAAACTAAACAACTTTGAAATAAAACTACTAAATTTTGCTTTAATTTAAATTGTCTATATAAAAGTATAAAGGCAATGTAAAATATAGAAACACTAAAAGACATTAGCGCAAAACCAGCAATATATCCTAACTCTTGACCAATAGATAAGCACAATAACAAAATCCTCCATAAAACAAGTTTAAGGGATAAATTTTGCTTTAATACAATTCTTTTAACTATTAAAAAATCGATTATGAAACTAAGTACTGTCCAGTGAATTATCGAATAACTAAGATGTATTGGATATTTATAAATTGCATAAGAATTAAAAAAGGCAAGTATTAGTGCAGATCCACAAGCACGAAAAAAACCGTAATCATATAACAAAAGTCTAAAACTTCCTATGAGTGTAATGAATACCGTCAACAAATAGTATATTTGTATCCAAGGTCCCATCCCAAAAAATGAATACAAGAGTGCATAGAATATATCTCTTTCTATTCCCCAAGGTTGGAATACACTGTTTGTACCGTAGGGATAAAATACTTGATTATTAACAAGTTTCAGGTGAGGAAAAGGAATAAAATTTATATTCTTGAACAAATAAAAACCTGCATATTCCCACTGTTCTTCATCAAGAGTTCCAATTAATGGTTTAGAAAAATTTTTAATTACTAATAAACCATAGGCAATGGAACATATAATTGCAAAAATATAAAAATAAGTAATATACTTTTTATTGATTTTAATCATGAGAACTAATTTTTAAATTCAATAATTGCTATTTTTTCGAGAATAAATATTACTAAATTTTAGTATGAAATAATGAAAGTCACGTTCCGGAATAAAAACAAAGTTATTTCTTCCATTTAAAATTAAAAATATGAAAGAAAAAGATATAGTTAGAAGTTGCAGAAAAATAATGAAGGATAAACCTGCAACATAGGGTGCCCAATCAGGTACGGAGACTCTCACTATATAGACTACAATAATCATTACTATACTAAATAACATCAATATAATCGCCACCATTAAAGATTTAATACCAATAATATCCCCATATATAGAAATAGCACTAAGACCATGCATTACTAAAGAAATAAAGTTCATTTTCGAGCGTCCAGTTATACGTTTACTACGCTTGCATGGAATACTCACAAAGGGAATTTTTGCTTTCAAAATTCCTGCGGCATAATGATTCCAAATTTCTGAAACCACAACGATTCTTCTTAAAATATCAATAGGAATAATACTAAAATTTCCCATTTCTATATATTCACCAGTAAGTAATTTAAATAATGATTTATAGATGTTGTAAAAAATTTTAAATATTAAAGATTCTGAGCGTTTAGTACGTCTGGCAAATACTATTTTTGAATAGTTTTCTTCATGACATTTATCCAATAGTTTGGGAATATCTTTTGGTTCGTCTTCTCCGTCACTATCCATGACAACAATTACTTGGCAGTCAATATGAGTTTCAATGTATGCTAGCCCTATAGCAATTACTCTTTGATGGCCAAGGTTCCTCTTTAAATCTAAAATATAAATTTGATTGATAGCTTTTGTTTCTAATATTTTCAAATACCCTTGATGAGTTATTGTTGAGCCGTCATTCAATATCAAAATATCAGCATGAATATTTTCGCTATCTAATACTTCGTCTATTCTCATCAGTAAAATGCTTAAAGATTCCCAATCATTAAATACTGGGACTGCTATGATAGTTGAAGAATTGTACATGGGTTTAACTTATCACACATATTTGATACTTTTGACTTTAGTTATATTTAATAAAGTCTTCATTTTTTCCTTTGCCGTGAGTATAAACTCTAGATTATGCTTCAGCTTCATCCTGGATTTTTGTATTATCTGACCAATCCTCCTAAAGCAATTGATAAATTAGTTATGCCCTTTTCTGAGACACTTTTAGCATTCTGACCAAGAGCAGCTAAAACAGATGGTCTAGCGATAAGATACTGGAGGCAGACTTCTGCTTCTATCTCGTCGGCATAAAATAAGCCGCACTGTCCACGGCGACACAATTCAACAAGTTTTTGATTTCGTTGAGGAACTAATAGCGATCGCCCCCACTTCATACTCTCATGCAAGTCTCGCTCTTTGCCGTTGTTGTCAACAATCCAAACAAGGTCTACATATTGCCAATCTTCAGGTTCAATCCAGTCGCTCATCATAAACCGATAGCGTTTACCAGTATCGTTTTTGTATAACTGATCAATTACAAAAGCGAACTCAGGTGAGAGATGCTCACCACTACATAGGATGATGTGCTTGCGTTCATCGTACTTTGTTATTGGAGTCTGTTCTTTGTCTTCATACACTTCAATGATATGTCTAACATACTGTTTAAGCGTGTTATTTGCTACTTTTTTATATGCTTGATGACCCATAGACTTAATGCGATCGCGATTAAAGGCCATTTCCACCATTTTGTCAGCAAGCATTTGAGCATTACCAGGTTCAAATAAACAACCTGTGACACCGTCTGTCACAAGTTCTAAATTACCACCAAGCGCAGAAGCTAGAACTGGAATACCCGCAGCCATAGCTTCTAGAATCGTAACTGGTTCGTTCTCTGGCCAGATTGATGGTGTTACCAGTACGTCAGTATTTTGGTAAACTTTTTCGATTTGGGAATGTTCAACTTTTCCCCACAACTTTACAGCTGCATCGAGTTGATTAGTTTTAACGAAAGTTGCCAATTCGTCTGCCATTGCACCAGCACCAACGATATTGACTGTACATACTTTTCCCAGGTAGCCTCGCTTTAACAGCAGTTTCATCGCTGCGATCAGAATATGTACGCCTTTATGAAAACCCAGGTGTCCAATGAAAGTAAACCGCATTACACTTGGAGATAGTATTTTCACTATATGTGAAAAACGATCTACACTTATACCGTTAGATATAACACTAATTTTATGGGCTGGAAGACCTGCCTTGACATAAGTAGCCGCTAAATAAGAACTCGGAGAGACGAAGTGATCAACCTTTGCAAGTTGCCAAGCAATATAATCTTGACGCATACGGATGTGTAGATGCCGCCCTCGACTATCAATCAATTCTGGCAAACACTCCCCGCACTTAGAATAATCATTGCAAACTTGTTCTTGCTGTTTGAGTAAGGTATTTTTGAAACAAAATCCCCAATGGTCATGCAAAGTCAGTACAGTCCGAATTCGGTGTCTGTGCGCTCTTGCAACTATACCCAATGAGAGATTGACAATATTGTGGAAGTGAATAATTTCTGGTCGAAACTCCTCAACCACAGCATCAAACGCATCATCAACCTCAGAATTACGAAAATTATTACCAATCTGATAGTTTTGTGTATGTAAGATCACGCGAAATACATCAAGTCCATCATAGGTTTCCCTGGTTAGTGAATAATGACGAAGGCTATCATCATGTTTACCGCAGAATACTGCCACTTTATATCCTGATTTTTGCAAAAGACGTGCTTGATGATGAGCAATAATTTCTGCACCACCTATGAAGAATGGAGGGTAAAAATTGGTACAAACAAGTATTCTTTTCAGCATAATAACCAAGGAAACTGACTACATCAATAGCGTGAATTCAAAGCTAACTCATAGACAGAATTTGCCGACGCAGTGATTCTCAGATCGCTATGGCGGGGTGTTGGAGAAAATAGAGCTAGTGCTAAACCACCTCTTGTTTCCCTCTTTGCTAACTTATCGCCCTCAGTAATACATCCTGGTACAAAATCTACATCGATCCATACTATATATGGAGAATCATGCCATTTTGCGGTCATGATTACGTGCCGATGTTCTGCCTTAAAAGAGTTATGTATGGCAAAAAACATCGGTTGTTTAGGTACGTAAGTCAAAATTATTTCTATGTTTTTGCCGAGATCATTGCTGGAATGGTCAGCTTCAAGCAGCATAAAATCGATGGGGATATCGGCTTCATTGAGTGCTTGGAATAATAAAGGAAGTACAGTGGTTGATGCTCCTGTTACAAAACTGACGTTATCCATTGTTGCTATCCGTGAAGAAACACCCGGATCAATGTCAATGGAAAACACCATTTCCGAATACTGTGAGATTAGTGACAGGCTACCACCTTCATTTGTACCAATCTCAAGGCTGCATTTGGGTTGATGCTTGGCCAGCAATCCGGTCAGTGCCATACGCTCTGCGTCGTGCATTTGCCAGTTATCAAGCAGACAGTTTGAATAGAGCAGTTCTTCGTAACGAATGGTTTTGAGATTGCGATTAAGCTCTCTATTAACGAATACAGTGTATGTTTTTTCAAGATCCAGGGCAAGTAAAACCTCTTGAGTGTAATCTTCCCAAGTCTTAAGTTTGCGGTCAATCGCGGCTTGGGATAGTTCACTCAGCAAGGTGCGATCGCATGATAGATTATAGATTGCTTTGGCTAAAGCTTGAGCATCGGTCATATCTACAACCATGCAACCACCTCCGGCTGCCAACTCGGCCATTACGCCTTGGCAATGACATAAACAAACCCGTCCATGCCAGACACTTTCAAGCACAGGCATCCCAAATCCTTCTACCAGGGAACTATAAACCGTGAAAGTAGATCCTTCATAGAGTTGATGTAAGGTAGCATCATCTACTATTCCCAGCCACTGAATCCGAGAGTCTTTTGCTGATGCTTCTTGAACAGCCTCGGATATCTCTGGTGCGCCCTCATAGCGATTGCCAACAAGTGTGAGACGCCAATTCAATTCGGGATATTGCTGTGCTAAAACTTGACAAGCCTCTAGCAGAGTGAGGTGGTTCTTACGTGGTTCTAGGGTAGAGACACATAAAATATTTACACAATCTGATTGTAGATTTGGCATCTTCGTCAACCGGAGGTTCTGTCCAAATTCTCCAGGTAGTAGGGCAGTATTTACCTTGCCGTGTTTAATATTGTGCTGATGCCAATAATCTAGAACACATACTCCAGAATAGTCGGAAATCGGAATGATGACATCAACCCCTGATAACGTCTCCAGATATCGAGGAAAGATGTCACTCACAGATTGATTGCACCACTGTGGATACATTACTGGAATCAAATCATACAGAATCGCGGCTGATTTCCAGTTTTTCTGCTTGGCGTAAGCAAGTGCTTTTGTACCACGCGGGTCTAAAATCGTTTCTGGTAAAAAAAGTAAAGCGGGACGATTTTGCGTTTGTGGGTCGAGTGCTAAAAATTCTGCTAACGAAATTGTTCCATAGTTATCCAGAACAGTTTTTCCGTGGGTTGGGATTTGAGGACCATTAAACTGACCTAGCTGCAAGTAACCATCCTGCGAAGGTAATATGTATTGCTCTGTTGTCCAGTCCCAAACAACAAATACCGGATCGCAGTATTTTTGTAGTGTACGGCAAAGTTGACGAGTAACCCTAATGACACCAGAATTGGCAGGATCACGGCAACTATTAGTAACATCAACAATCAAGATGGGAGTAGTAGTATCTCGGCTTGCTTCTACTACATTCTCAAGATAATCACAGTAAGTTTGAATTACTTTTTCCCAACGAAAATTTGCCCGAAACTTGTTGTAATTGTCTACGGATATGACTTCATTCGGAATTTGTCCTGTCAAAACGTAATCCGCTTTTTCTGCCATTTCTGCAACATCGGCGCACAAAAACCAGGGATTTACAACTACCTCCGGATGGGCGGCAAGATTAAATGCCAGTGCTGGACGTCCCAACCATTGCATTTCTGCAAGCGGCAGGTTAAAACCTTCCCAAAGCGAAACAGAAATTCCCAAGGCGACATTTTTCATGATCTCCTGTAGTTCGGCATCATCTGGGAATCCAATCGCTTTGATGTATTTTTTGAGATCCTCTGGGATATTGATATCTAATTGATTTGCCAAGACTAGCAAAGTCGCTTGTGGATGTCGCTGGATCAATCTTCGCATTACCTCAAAACAGGCTTCAGAATTCTTATAGCAGCCTGGCTCCCAACGCCCCAGATTTAGGATATATGTACGTCCTGTTTCCTTAAGTGCTGTCAATGTGGACAAATTTGTATTGCTACTTTGACTTACCATATGTGCCTGCCATAGGGACAGTTCCATATGATCAGCACCAAGCAGAACTGTATGGATACCATCACTATTGCCGCGATCAACTATTGTTTGTGATTTGGCTATAAAATCACTAATTGGCAGTATTGCTGTTGCTTTGGGTAAATAACGCTGACGGAAATTTCTCAGTTTCTGCTGAATGAGTAGAGGATGACCAACAAAACCATCCAACGGCACTGCACCTGCATCAATAAAAATAACAGTCTGACAAACTTGAGAAAAAAACTCTAGCGCTTGAAAAAATGGCCATCCCCCAATAATCACCACATCTGGTTTTTCAGACTCCGAAAAAAGATTGTGCCATTGGTTTTCTAACCATTTAGTTGTGGACTCATTGGCGTTGGCATAATCATCGGTGGGTGGGGGAACAGGAATGAATTTTTTGGCAACTTGACTCACTATTGGTTCATCCCACCAATAGCTCATCATGTAGACATCATTGCCTCGCTCTGCCATGCCCTTCCCAATTAATATCAGGACACGATCAAGACCAAAGCGGAACAGGAATCTTTCGTTGCAAATTAATACTTTCATTGCATCACCCAATTTATGATTTCCACCCGATGACTGCATAATCTTGGCAACCTAACAGGATATCTTTTAAGAATTTATTATCCAGACCGTGGTCATCATTAATTGGGTGCAGACGAATAATTTCAACCTGACACAATCCCCGATTTTCTAACAGAAACTGTGCTGTCTGTGGTGGAATTGGGTTGCGGTGTGTAGGATCAAAATAGAAATTACAAGCTCCAACGATCAAGTTTTCTGGGTTAGGTGTCTCAAAAATAACAATTCCACCGGGACGAATCACTCGTAATGCTTCATCAATGAGGCTGATAAATTCCTGTAAGGACAAATGCTCGATCACGTGAAATGCTGTCAACCCTGCCAAGGAATTTGCTTCAATATTACGCAAGTAAAGCAGACCATCTTCCTTAGCAGCATCTAAACCCTTTTCCTGGCAATACTGCACCATCGTAGTGTTGATATCGACACCAGACGATTTCATCCCTCGTTCAGATAACAACTCTAACCACTCACCCCGACCGCAACCGATATCGATAATTGCAGCGTTTTCTGTTGCTGCGATCGCCTTTTCAATATAAGGAATATAAGTTGTCAGACGATTTTTGATTTCTCCACGACTACCACGAAAACGGTCTTCAAAAGCTGTGTATAAGCTGTCTAGTAAATGCTGTTCTTCATTAACGAAAGTTTGTAGTTGTTGTTGATCAAAAGGTTCTGGTAATCTGCGTTTTGCTTCTTCCAAAAACATCATCAATAGACGTTTTTGCTGAATTAAATCATTTTTGAGGTAGTTGTCATTTCTAAAATGGCGATTGTCCATTTGTTGTAGACGCTCGTCTGTTGCTTGCATATGAGAATTCACATTGCTCAACTGCTCCTTGATTCCTTGCAAGTGAGTGTCAACTTTATTTAAGCGATCGTCCATCCACTGTAAGCGAGTATCTGTGGCTTTTAAATCTTCTTCTAGTTGTTTTTCTCGACTAGTTACAGCATTTAATTGCTTTTCAAAACTACTTATGGAACTATTTACGTAATTATCAATATTGGGAACACGACTATACGCAGTTCCAAAGCGATTATCCATGTTTTTGAACTGAGTCTCTATATCTAATAAGCGTCGTTCCATCTGCAAGTTCAAGGTTGCAATTTCCTCGATTAATTGCCTATTTAGTGCTACAGATTCTTGTAAAGCTTTGATTATGTTATAGTTGACTTCTCTTTGATCTTTAAATATAAAATTCAGTATTTTTAAAATAATTTTCTGTATATTTTTACTGAGATTAAAAGGAAACTTATTAAGATTATCAGGCCATTTTGTACGAGTTTCTGATCTTAATTGTGCATTATTAAGTAAACCTTGGATAAGTTCTATAGTTGCATTATGGTGATTTTTGATACTTGGTAGTGTAGACTGATTAGTTAAGCGCTTTAATTGAGAATAATTCCGGCGTTTAACCACTTCTTCTCGAATTTTATGCATTATTTCATCAACATTTACTTTAGTCTCATTTTCTTCATTCATAATTCACCTTTTAAAAAAACTTAAATTCTTCATTACTATTCATCATCATCATGTTTTCTATACTTGAGCAGAAATTGGTCTAGTGCTGAATGATACAGTTGATTTTAGGTCTAATATACCATCACAGTAGATATTATTATTTACTTCAAATACAACCATTTCATCTATCCAGTCGTAACTTATACCTTCTTCTGAATGGACACCCACTGTGACTGTATATACGCCTTTATTTAAATGACAAGGAACTCTAAATGAAACTTTTAATTGCTCATCATTAGACAATTCTGGTAATTTTATACCCAGTAATTTAGTATTTGTTCCATACATGACAAATCCCATCAAATTCCTAATAGAAATTCCTACAATTACATCAGATAATTCTCCTTTTGCTACCAATACAATCTCTATAGTAAAAAATTTACCAGTCTCTACTTTTGTTGTCTCTTGTTGAGCTAAAAATACAATTTTTACATCTTCGATTACTGCTAGTTTGTTACCATGCCGATGCTTAGATAAAGAATCATCTTGAGTATCTGTGACGAAATCTTCATGATTTTCAAGAAAATCTATTTCCTCAATTTCTTCTTGATTTTTTTGGGAACTTAATAAAGCAATATAATGATTTACTACTTCTTTAGGTTTACCTATTTCTAATACTCTGCCATGATTCATCAACACGGCTGTTTTACACAACATCTTGACACTTGAAGAGTCATGAGAAACGAATAAAAGAGTTACTCCTTGGTCTTTCATTTCTCTAATGCGCTTCATACAACGAGCTTGAAATCTTGCATCACCTACAGCTAAAGCTTCATCGACTATTAAAATACTTGGTTCTGTATTGGCAATAACTGCAAATGCCAACCTGACCACCATCCCACTAGAATAGGTTTTGACAGGATGTTCTATAAAATCACCAATTTCAGCAAAAGCAGCAATATCATCAAACTTGGCTTCTATTTGTTCTTTGCTTAAACCTAAAATTTGCCCATTAAAAAAAACATTTTGTCGTCCTGTAAATTCTGGATTAAAACCGCTACCTAGTTCTAACAACGCCGAAACTCGCCCATTCACCCACACCTCACCTGTAGTAGGCGTTAGGGTTCCAGCAACAATTTGCAATAGCGTACTTTTACCAGAACCATTTTGACCAATAATTCCTACAGTTTCACCTTTAGGAATTTCTAGGTTAATGTCCCGTAAAGCCCAAAACTCTTGAGCATGATTCTGACCGCGGAACAAAATTTCTTTGAGCTTGTCTACGGGATTCGCATAGCGCTTGTAGCACTTAGAGATATTCTTTAGTGAAATTGCAATCTCCTCACTCATATCACTACACACGCTCTCAAAACTAACTGTGCTAAATTCTACACATTAATGTCATCAAACAGTAAAAAGTTCCTGTTGATCTATTTAAGTTAATTACATACAGCTATTTACAAAACATCTGCAAAAGCTGGACGCAATCGTTTATAGACTGAAAAACCGATACAAAATACAATTGCAGAGATTACACTCGCAACCCCCCATTCGCCCCAGTGCTTGACTTCTCCCACTAAAATTAAATCCCGGTAAACTTCACTAATAGCTGTCATGGGATTTAACCAAAATACCAAGTTTCGCCACTCTTGTGGAATTGCTGTCGCAGGATAAAGAATTGGCGTCAAATATAACCACAAATTTAAAACAACTCCCAAAGTTTGGGGAATATCTCGCAAAAACACGGTTAGTCCCGCCATGAGATAACCTAATCCCGCTGTCAACAATAATTGTGTTAACCAGATTAACGGTAAGAGCGCTAAGGTTGAATGTAAGGTGTGAGTAGATAAAGCCACAAAAAAAATCAACGCCATTAGTCCAAAGGAACTCTCAATAAACGTTGATAAAGTTGGTACTAGTGGTAGTAAAGCCAGAGGAAATACTACTTTTTTCACTAAATTAGATTGTGTTACTACCGAATGTGCAGCTTGAATTAATCCACTACTAAAAGCAATCCAAGGTAGTAAACCAGCAAATAACCACAAACCAAAGGTAAAATTGTTTTCTGGAACGCCTTTAAGACTAAGTTTTACCTTTAAAACTATCGAAAATACGTAGGTATAAATCAATAACTGCGATAGCTGATTCAATAAAGGCCACAAATTACCCAAGATTGAACCTTTGTAGCGGGCTTCTAAATCGCGTCTTACCAACGCTCTTAATAAATCAATTTTTGCCCACCACAATTCGTTGATTGGTAGCAATTTTTTCAGCTTACCTGCTTTTCGGACAACTCCTCGCATTGTTTGCAGCAATTTTTGCTTCCTCACTCACTACCTACACACCCAATTGCTTGTTTTGAAGCCAATTTTTTACGAAAGTTCCTTTGTTATTTTGTTGAAAATAGTCGCTACTCCAAAAGAGGAGCCAAAATATTTAGGTGATTTTACCACAAATAGTTATTAAATCTACTCTGTTGTTTCTCAGTTTTGGTTGTGTGAGCCTAAGTTAAATTATCCGGTTCAATTCCCAAAGTACGTAATTGTTCAGCTAAACGTTGCCCTGCGTGTGACATAGATACTATACCTATCCACTAGTTGTTTAATTTTAGTCATTTGTCATTTTTGGGCATTGGGAAAAATTTCTCCCTTGTCTCCCTTGTCCCCCTTCCCAATTTTTAATTTTTAATTGATATGTCTCCCCATTCCCCACTCCCACTCAGCACCGGATTCCGGTACACTGAATTTTGGTTTATTGCATTGTGAGTTGGCATGGAAATCGGACAAAAGGTAAAGGTTTTTCGTTTGCGCGATCGCGTACCTGCTTCTATTGTTAAAAGATTAGGACAAGTCGGTATCATTGAAGGTTATAAGATGACCGATGGTAGTGGTGTTGGCATTGTAGTCAAATTTGATGATAATTTTGCCACTTGGTTTTTTGAAGATGAACTCAAAATAGTATAGTAAGCGAGCGGCGAAGTATCCTCTGATTGCTGAACTTCAGAAGGAAGCTACTTAAATCAGTCGAATGCTAAGTTGGAGTTGAAAAAATCGGTGGTAAAAATAGGAATCAAGTAATGGCCCTGATATTGACATTTTTGGGCAAAAGCGGTAGTGCTAGGACAAAAGTAGCGATCGCCGCTGCCAAACAATTAGCAAGCCAAGGAAAACGCGTACTCTTAGCTGGAAGTGCAGAACCAGCATTACAAATTTTGTTGGGTGTTCCTATTGGTTCTAATCCTCAAGAAATTGCTGCAAATTTGCACGTGGTTCAGTTTCAAACTTCTGTACTACTAGAACGTAGTTGGGAAGATGTCAAAAAACTAGAAGCGCAATATCTCAAAACGCCTATCCTCAAAGAGGTTTATGGACAAGAACTATCCGTCTTACCAGGGATGGATAGCGCCCTTGTCCTCAATGCTATCCGCGAGTACTACGAAAGCGGCAAATATGACGCGATCGTCTACGATGGCAATGGCGACTCCTCGACTTTGCGAATGTTCGGAATGCCAGAATCTCTCAGTTGGTACGTACGGCGATTTCAGAAATTGTTCGTCAATTCCGATCTCGGTAAAGCAATTTCCGAATCGCCCTTGATTCAACCATTAATAAGTACTTTTTTCAATATCAACTGGACTTCGGATAACTTCGCCCAACCCACCAACCAAGTCAACAACTTTTTAGACAAGGGCAGAGCCGCCCTGGCTGATCCCAGACAAGTTGCTGCTTTCTTGGTGACAACCGATGACCCTGTTGAGGTTGCTTCTGTACGCTATCTTTGGGGTAGCGCCCAACAAGTTGGTTTAACCGTGGGTGGTATTATCCTTGTTTCTAATGACACAAATCAGAACATTTCTGAGCAATTTGCCCCCCTAAATGTGAGCTTAGTTCCAGATATCAAAACAGAGGACTGGCAAGCACTAATAAATACTCTACCCAACTTTGTAGACCAAGCAGTACAGGCTCCCAAACCTATTGAAATTAACATCCAAGAACACAAAGTAAGCTTATATTTACCGGGATTTGACAAAAAACAAGTCAAACTTACCCAATACGGCCCAGAGGTAACTATTGAAGCCGGAGATCAAAGGCGGAATATTTTTCTACCTCCTGCCTTAAGTGGCAGACCTGTTACTGGCGCTAAATTCCAAAATAATTATTTGATAATCTCGTTTTAGGGATCGGGGAAAGGGGAAAGAGGAAAGGGGATCGGGAATCGGGGGTCAGGTAAAAATAAGTGAAAAATTCTTCCTTGTCCCCTTCCCTTGTCCCCTTCCCTTGTCCCCGATCCCCGATCCCCGATCCCCTATCCTTTATATGCCTTATGTCTGAATCAACTCCCATTACCCCTGATTCCACTACACCCACAGAAGAAGCAAATCCTACTGTTGACCGCAGTGCTAAAACCAGGCAACTCTTGGGAATGAAAGGTGCGGCGCCTGGAGAAAGTTCGATTTGGAAAATTCGCCTACAACTGATGAAACCAATCACTTGGATTCCTCTGATGTGGGGTGTAATCTGTGGCGCGGCTTCTTCTGGTGAATATACTTGGACACTCGAAAATGTCTTAAAGGCAGTAGTTTGTATGTTGCTGTCAGGGCCATTGATGGCAGGTTACGTACAAATTATGAACGATTACTACGATCGCGAAATTGATGCCATTAACGAACCCTACCGCCCTATTCCCTCTGGTGCGATTTCCATACCCCAGGTAATTACGCAAATCTGGGTATTACTTATTGCTGGTATTGCTCTGGCATTTGCCCTCGATAAATGGGCTGGAAATGAATTTCCCACAATTACAACGATCGCCATCATCGGTTCTTTTGTTGGCTACATCTACTCTGCCCCACCTTTAAAGCTAAAACAAAATGGCTGGTTGGGTAGCTATGCCTTGGGTGCAAGTTATATAACCTTCCCTTGGTGTACTGGTCATGCTTTATTTGGCGAACTCAACTGGAAAATAGTTGTTCTTACCCTGTTCTACAGTTTAGCTGGTTTGGGTATTGCCATTGTCAATGATTTCAAAAGTGTAGAAGGCGATCGCAAACTCGGATTAAAATCACTCCCTGTAATGTTTGGTGTCACAAACGCAGCTTGGATTTGTGTCGCCATGATTGATGTCTTTCAGATTGCGATCGCGGGCTATTTAGTTTACATCCACGAAAATTTGTATGCAGCTATTCTGTCATTGCTAATCATCCCGCAAATTACTTTCCAAGATATGTATTTTCTGCGTGATCCCCTAACTAACGATGTCAAATATCAAGCCAGCGCCCAACCTTTCCTCGTCTTGGGAATGCTTGTGGCTGGTTTAGCAATTGGTCATGCTGGAATTTAGTGAATAGTCATTAGTTATCAGTTATCAGTTTTTGATAACTGATATCTCTTTGGTAAGAAGTCACAAGTGGGGAATGAGAAGTTAAGATCATACATATATATCAAGTCCGGCTAATCAGTTTATATCATGACTGCGATGCTGCGAAGCAGCGGTCTTTGAGCATCGCAAATACTAGGTAATACCCCAATTAACAATTACCTATTACCCATTACCCATTACCGACCTCAACGTATAGTATTAAATGTTCAAGCGGACATGATATAACTTCTCATTTCTCATGCAAATTTTTTTGTAGGTTTTCGCAATTATTGCCGTGTTGCAAATAATAAACTTTCTTCTTCTTACAATTCAAAAGCTTCTTGTGCCAATTTGTTTCGTCAGCGCTTGGGTATTAATTACTATGGTTGTTTGGAGTCTGTGGACTGCAACCCGTGATGGTGTCAAAACAGCCCAAAAAATGCATCAAATTCCCTGCGCTGGCTGTCAATATTTTACCGATGATCATCGTCTGAAATGCACTGTTCATCCTTCCATTGCTAACACGGAAGAAGCAATCAATTGTATGGATTATCAGCCACAGACAAATTCAATGCTTTATTAGGAAGGATGTTAATATTTAATATCTGATTAAATATAGTTCTTTAAGCGTGGATAGAAAAAGAACTATTATCTGAATTAAATTTCCTCTTAGTGTCTTAGTGCCTTGGTGAGTCCACTTGCCGTCTTGGCGGTTTCCGTCACGTAGACGCGGAGCGGCTTCCCGTAAGGGTAGGCAAAGTGGCGAACCCGAAGGGTGTTTCAATAATTATTTTTTCACTACCAAGACACCAAGACACTAAGAAATTTCATTTTCCAACAACACTTTTAACACACCTCTGGTTTGGGCGTGGTCAAAAGCTGCTATTGCTTCCGTAAGTGGGTAATAGGCTTGAATCAGAGGTTGTACATCCACTTTTTTTTCTGCTAAAAGTTTGAGTGCAGGTGAAAAAGGGCCACAGCGTGAACCAATCAGGGTAATTTCATCTACTACCAAAGAAGAAGCATCTAGACTGAGATTGCCAGCATAGGTACTTTTAAGTACTAAAGTACCACGAGGACGTAAAGCGCGGCGAGCGATCGCAAATCCTTCAGCATTACCTGTACACTCTACAGAAATATCAAAAGTCCTGTCTGTAACCACATCTGCAAAGCCTGTTTTGATACCTCGTGCTTCCAGATGAGCTAGCTTATCACGATGTCGCCCTACTACCAAAAGGTCACAGTCTGTCAAAGCTAAAGTTTGGGCTACCAATTGTCCTAGCTTACCATCCCCAACAACTAACACCCGGTCATCTGGATGCAATGCTATCTGTTGTTGAATTTCCAACGCCGCAGCTACGGGTTCAGTAAATGTCGCGACTGCTGTGGGAATACTCTCTGGTACAAGATGAAGATTTTCTCCAGGTAAACAAAGATAGTCAGCAAAAGCCCCATTGCGATTCACAATACCAAGCACAGTTCGGTTTTCGCAATGAGTTGAGTTCCCGCTACGACAAAAGCGACATTTACCACATACAGCGTTAATTTCGCCGACAACACGACGGTTCACCAAATTTTCTGGGCCTTGTTCCACAACACCGACAAATTCATGACCTAAAATGCCAGTGTAAGGGTAATAACCTCTGGTGAGTTCTAAATCAGTGTTACAAATACCAGCACATAAAACTCGTACTAATGCTTCCCCTGGTGGCGGTTCGGGAATGGGGATATCAGTACGTAATTGGAGTTGCTTATTTTCCAGCCAGAGTCCTTTCATGGTAATAGCTGAACTTATCCAGCGTTGTGTAAAGAAAATGACACTATTTATGCAAACCAAATTACTGGTATACGCAAAAATATTAACAAATCAACAGCAAAGCTTCCTAACTAGAAGATTATTTTTTTATTTTTTTGCTTTTACTTTTTACCTAATCATCTCGACCTTACCCGCTTGTGCTGAAACTGTCAAAACTTCTTGTCCTCCTAAGTTAGTTATGGCAGCGCCGCCCAGTAATATAGATGCTATCTTTCCTGACTGGGATAAAAATTGTGGGAAACGGGAGAATTTTATTTACAGTCGCCCACAGCTGTTATCGGAACTAGCACAAGCAAATGTGGTATATCTGGGGGAAACTCACGACAGTTCAGTTGATCATCAAAATCAACTGCAAATTATTCAGGAACTCCAGCAGCGTCATCCGAAAATTGCGATCGCAATGGAAATGTTTCAGCGCCCCTATCAAAGCGTTGTTGATCAATATTTAGCGGGTAAACTTACTGAAAAAGAATTATTAGAGAAAAGCGAGTATGAAACACGGTGGGGTTTTCCTTGGGAATATTACGCCCCGATTCTCCGGTTTGCTAAAGACAAGCAACTACCAGTCTTAGCTTTAAATACTCCAACAGAAATTACACGCAAAGTCGCTAGTCAAGGATTAGAAAGTCTCACAGCATCCGAGAGAAAGTATATTCCGCCTTTTGCAGAAATTGATACAAGTAACGCAAAGTATCGCCAATTGTCATTACAAGCTTTTCAACAGCATCAAAGTGCGGGACATGGTAACAGTTCTGGTGCTGAACGCTTTTTCTTGGCACAGGTGTTATGGGATGAAACAATGGCAGAAGGAATTGCTAAGTTTGTCAAAGCAAATCCAGATTATCAAGTGGTGGTGTTAGCTGGACAAGGACATATTGTATATGGTTACGGAATTCCTAGCCGTGTTGCACGTCGTCTTGGAAGTCAGAAATTAATGCAGCGATCTGTTTTACTCAGTCCTCCTCAAGAAGTGATCACAGATAAAGATGAGGTGGCGATCGCGGATTTTGTTTTTAAATAATAGATTTTAAGTGCAGCTTTGCGTAAAATCATGGTTTTTTAACGCAGAGGGACGCAGAGAGTACGCGGAGGTACGCTGAGTCTTAAGATGGTTATCCAAAAAATATTTGTGTTTTTCCGGAATGCTGAACTTTGGCTTTGTAGCCTACAATAACACCACTCGATGGTGATTATGAATTAAATCTCCTAACTTTAAAGTGCTATATCCAAAACTCACCACACTGCTACAACAGTGTGGTTTTATATTGAGAGTTTAACGACAAAAAGTGTCTCAAATTCCTTCTTAAAAACACCTACAGTTTGATGCCAATGTCTTGACCGTTCAAATCTTTAAATTTTCGAGATATGGCTGAAACGTAGATACCAATTCTGGACGACTGACAACCAAAGTAGGGAAAGAGCGATCGCTATAATCAACTCCACTAGACAAAGGAAAAGGTTCGGATTTGAGTGAGATCCAACTTCCACCCGCCGCTTGAACTATAACCCAAGCCGCAGCAATATCCCAAACTTTTGGTGTTGCTTCAATACCACCTAGTACAGCACCTGTAGCAACTGTCAGAAAATTGTAGCTAGCAACGCCTAACATCCTAATTTTACAGGGAAAATCTTTTTGAATTACCGAAGTGCTACGGGAACAAAGGTTAAAAAAGTGATGTTGACTAGGTGCTTCATCGCTAGTTTGAATCGGCTGATAATTACGAAAAGCCCCAGTTGATATGCCTAATCCCGATGAACCTTCCCAAAAGCCATGAAATGATTGTTTCAGTGGTGGCACGTAAACATAACCAAAAACAGGCATACCTTGATACAATAACCCTAGTGAAATTGACCAGATAGGAATACCCCGTGTAAAGTTAGTGGTGCCATCCAAGGGATCAACAACCCAACACCATTCTGTGCCAGGGAAAACTTTATCGCCCTCTTCCGTCAAAATCCCATAATCAGGAAATGTAGAGGCGATCGCATTCCGCAATTCTTGATCAGCCCATTTATCGGCACGAGTTACTAAAGATCCATCAGCTTTATGGGAAGCCTGTACTTGCCCAAAATCTTCCATTAACTGCTTACCTACCCTAGCGGTAGTAATTTGAGCAAACTCTAAAACTGTAGTCCAAAGTTCTGTCATTTTATGAATAGTTACTCTGTCGAGAAGCCGCACTTCGTGCGTCTATGGATTTTGGATTGACTCCACAGATAAATCTGGGAGTTTGTACCATCAATAAATGATTGGTCAAAAGTCCGTAGTCAAGAGTCCATAGTCAAGAGTACAGAGAATTTCAAATGACCATTGACCATTGACTATTGACTATTGACAGCTAATCTAATTCGCTTTCCAAGATAGATGCGATCGCTTGTTTTGCATTCTGCTGAAATTCTGTGACATTTACGCGAGTTAATAAGCTAACTGCTAGTAAAATCACTACAGCCTGGGTAGCAAACACCAATCCATAAGCTAATAGTGGTGTTGTCAGTAAAGATTTACCCAGGTTTAGCACCGCGCCACCAGAAACTGTAGCTAAGGCTCTCGCCATTGCTTGCGCTAACCCCCAAGCACCAATGAATGTGCCAGCAGTTTCCGCAGCAGTTAGATCCAGCATTAAGCTTAACGCTCCAGTTGTAGTTACACCAGAAGCAAAGCCAAACAAGGTTAAACTCCATTGCAGGAATTTAGGATTAGCAGTTGTCCCGGCTAGAAGAATTATTATCAGCGAGACTGCCACAGCGAAGCATCCGAGCTTAGTTGTATTTTTCTTACCTAAACGAGGAGCTATCAAAAAACCCGTTACACTCAAGCCGATTAGGGTTCCTGTACCAAAGAAAGCATTGAGTTTTGTGGTTTCTGCGATCGTCATCTTAAAGACTTCACCGCCGTAGGGTTCCAACACAGCATCCTGCATAAATAAGCTGAGTGTCATCAACAGCAAAAATGTGAAAAAGATTGCTGTTTGGCGGCTAGCAGTTAACACCCGCATTGCCATACCTAAAGTAATCTTATCTTCGCGGTTAATTGCTGTGGAACGCATCGTATAGCGAGAATATTTCTTTTCCACACCGATGGTAGCTAATAGGCAAAGTCCAAAAGCAATACCTGGGACAATCAAAAACAGGCGATTTACTTGGGTTTGGACTACCTCAAGAGGTGCGTTTAAGGCAATTTGTCTGAGTAAACCACTGCTGATAATTGCTCCAATAATAATACCCACCATCAGCATTGACCAGACAATCCCCACTAATTTTGAGCGGTTGTCTTCATCAGAAACATCAACTAACAACGCTGCAAAAGGTGTGGAACTAGCACTAATAGCAATTCCATAAAGGGCAAAAATAAAAGCTAGAAGTAGCGCCCAACCAGAAGATTGAGTTGTCCAACTTCCTGATTGCAAGCTTAAGCCTAGTTGCCAAACGACTTGCACAGCTATAAATGAAACGATCGCAAATAAAGCCGCACCTACCCAAACATAACCACTACGGTGATGGCCAAGTAAAGGCTTGGTGTCTGACATTTGCCCAAACCACACTCTAATCGGAGCCACAAATTGATGCATGGCGATCGCCCCAGCGACAATTAGTGCCGGTACTCGCAACTCCTCAATCATGACTCGATTTAGCACTCCCAGAGTCAGAATCGACATGATGCCCAATGCCATCTGAAACAGGCCTAGTCGAAACATAGTCCATAGTTTCACTTTGGGAATGGATGTGGATTTTCCTGACTCGTTTGATTCAGAATTGGGTGACACATCACTAGTTGCCATAACCACTCCCAATCAAAACAGCAAAATTATTTCCTCATAACCAAGATAAACCCATTTCTTAATCAAAAAGTGTTCATATACCTAGCGGAGCAAACAGGATGATCAATGTAAAGTTAGACTAAATAAAGTGTAAAAAAATGTAAATAGGATTTATCAAAGTGGAAACCATCACATTGGGGCAAAGTGGGCCAATTGTTACACCCCTGTGTATCGGTACTTGGGCTTGGGGCGATCGCTTATTTTGGAATTATGGCAAAGAATACGGACCGCAGGAATTGCAAGCAGCCTTTAATGCTTCCCTAGAAGCAGGTATCACTTTTTTTGACACAGCAGAAGTTTACGGATTCGGGCTTTCAGAAGAGTTACTAGCGCAATTTCTGCAAAAAACAGACCAAAAAGTTCAGATTGCAACCAAATATGGGCCTTTTCCCTGGCGTCTCACAGCCCAGTCTGTTGCTGATGCCTTAACAGAAAGTCTCAAGCGCTTGCAAGTCCAAAAAGTTGCGCTTTATCAAGTGCATTGGCCTTTTGCTTTTTTAATGAGTCAAGAAACTTTGATGAATGCCCTTGCAGATGAAGTGGAACGGGGCAGAATTGCAGCAGTCGGAGTGAGTAATTACTCCGCTTCACAAATGCGAGAAGCACACCAAATATTAGCTAGGCGTGGCGTGCCTTTAGCTGTCAATCAAGTGCGCTACTCTTTGCTGACTCGCCAAATTGAAAGCAATGGTATTCTTAACACTGCTCGTGAATTGGGCGTCACAATTTTAGCTTATAGCCCTTTGGCGCAAGGGCTACTAACTGGGAAATACAGCGTTACTGGAAGTAGTACCCCCAGTGGTGCGAGAAAATTTGACTCGCGCTTTAGCAAAGAAGGCTTACAAAAAATTGAGCCAGTCATCTCTTTGCTACGCCAGTTTGGGGAAAAATATAATCGCACTCCTGCTCAAGTATCCCTGAATTGGTTGATCGCCCAAGGCAATGTCATTCCCATTGCTGGGGCGAAAACAGCACAACAGGTACAAGATAACGCAGGCGCTTTGGGCTGGAGATTAACTGACGATGAAATTGCCCAATTGGAAGAAATTAGTCGCCCTTGGCTCAATTAAATTAACAGTCATTTGTCCTTTTGTCCTTTGTCCTCAGTTTTTACAAATGACAAATGACTAATAACCAATGACTATGAAGCAGACTCTCTGGCTGGATGAGAACTAATTTTTTTCGGCATTGGAGTATCTCGTTCTCGGCGTCCTGTCTTCAGTTTGGGTTTGGCAGAACCACGTTTGTCTCCTTCACCTGCTTCTGATGATACCCAAGAAGAACGGCGGGAGCGGTGTTCACCACTAGATTCCCGGTTAGACTCGCGACGGCTTCCACCTCGTAGTTTGGGTTTAGGGGTGGGTCGGAGGTCTTCTTCGGGGTAGTCAGCTTCTGATAATAACCAAGCGGGACGGGTTTGGTCGTAAGCAATTTGTAATGCAGCTGCGGCTATAGCATGAGAGTCATATTGTTCGCTCAACTGGCTAACGATGGATAAAAATGAAGCCATACGTTCGCCCACCAAAGCTTCCTGCACTTGGGTTTGTAATTTCTCCAGCTGTCTAGTTTCAATTTGCGCCCGTGTGGGAATCGAAAGTAGTTGCCAACTTTGGCGTACATGGCGTTCAAACAACTGCTGCTTGCGTCGTTCAAACGGCTGCACCAAGGTAATAGCAGTACCTTCTTTACCCGCTCGACCAGTACGACCGATACGGTGGACATAAGTCTCTACGCTATCGGGTAAATCAAAATTGATAACGTGGGATAGTTGGTCAACATCCAAACCGCGCGCTGCAATATCAGTAGCTACTACCCAGCGCACCTGGCGGTTACGGAATCTGTTTAACAAACGTTCCCGTGCTTGTTGGGATAAATCACCGTGGTATTCATCTACGCTGTGACCAGCAGCTTGCAATTGATTGGTGAGTTCAGCTGCGGTGCGTCTAGTACGAACGAAGATCAAAGCTGTTTCTGGATCTTCCATTTCCAGGATGGGCTGTAAAGCCTTGACTTTTGACCAATGGCGCGGTACTAGGTAAGCTACCTGATTGATTTTATTGGGAGCAGCTTTTGGCTGTTCAACGGCGACTGTGACTGGATCGTTGAGGAACTTATTCACCAACTGGCGAATAGATGGTGGCATTGTCGCAGAAAATAAAGCTGTCTGCCGTTCTGTTGGTGCTTGGGAAAGAATTTTTTCCACATCATCAATGAAGCCCATACTCAGCATTTCGTCGGCTTCATCTAAAACAAACCATTTGATATTATCTAGTTTCAGACAACCCCGTTCTAGCAAGTCTATGACTCGCCCTGGTGTACCCACAACCATGTGAACACCACGCTTGAGTTGTAAAATTTGGCGGTCGATAGATTGACCACCGTAAATTGCCATGACACGCAATCCTTCGTTGCCAACAAACTCACTGATGGCAGCTTGGACTTGAATTGCTAACTCTCTAGTTGGGGTCAAAACAAGTGCTTGCACTGCTTTTTTACTGACGTCTAGACGTTCTAGAATTGGCAGAGAAAAAGCTGCTGTTTTGCCTGTACCTGTCTGGGATTGACCAACTACATCACGACCGGCTAAAAGTTGAGGAATCGCTTGAGCTTGAATGTTGGTTGGTGTGGTAATACCAATTTTTTCAATCTGCTGAACGCGTTCTGGTGAAATACCTAATTCTTGAAAAGAAAGGGTCATTAAATCTCCTAATTTGTATTGAGTTATTACTTATTAGTTAGTGGTTAGTGGTTAATAGTTGGTTGTGTACTACTAATTACTAACCATTCCGTACAAATCGTACGTATCAGCTTCTTTGATGGCTACTGGTACGATAGTTCCCAATCTTGCTTGCCCACTAACGTAAATTTGACCATCTACTTCAGGGGCAAATCTCGCAGAACGACCGATTAATTCTCCTGTTAAGGGATTTTCTTGTTCAATCAAAACATCTACTACTTTGCCAACTTCTTGCTGATTTTTACGTAGAGAAATCGGCTGTTGCAGTTCCATCAGTACGTCCCGCCGCTCATCTTTCACTATTTGCGGCAACTGTTCGCTGAGGCTGTAAGCTGGTGTTCCTTCTTCTGGTGAGAAGGTGAAAACACCGACATGGTCAAATTCATGGCGTTGGATGAAGTTAAATAAATGCTGAAAATGTTCATCACGTTCGCCAGGAAACCCAACTATAAATGTTGTCCGCAGTACCGCCTGTGGTAGTGCCTCCTTGATGCGTTCGATAATTGCATCATTGACTTGTCCTTGCCATGGACGGTTCATAGCGCGGAGAATTTCGCCATGGGAATGTTGTAAGGGCAAATCCAGATAAGGTAAGACATTGGGTGTTTCACGAATTGCCGCGATCACATCTGGAGTTAGTCCTGTGGGATAAGCGTAGTGCATCCGAATCCAGGGTATATCTACTTTTCCCAAAGCACGGAGCAATTCGGCTAATTTGGGCTTCCCATAGATATCTATACCGTAATTTGTGGTGATTTGGGAAATCAAAATGATTTCCTGTACCCCTTGAGTTGCTAATTGTTCAGCTTCCGCGACTATTGATTCTATAGTACGCGATCGCTGGTTTCCCCGCAGATACGGAATGATACAAAATGCACAGCGATAGTCGCATCCTTCCGCAATTCTGACATATGCCACACCTTCGGTTGTAGTGCGATAGCGGGGTGTGGTTTCATCGGCTATGTAGGTTGGTTCGGCGCTCACTTCTGTGACGCGATCGCCCTGTTCTACTCGTGCAATTACATCAACTATTTTGTGATAATCACCTGTTCCTACTACCGCCACTGCTTCGGGCAACTCTTCCAACAATTGCTCCTGGAAATGTTGCGCCATACAACCTGTAATGACGATTTTTTTATTGGCTTCTGCCAGGTCTACTAAAGTCCTAACAGATTCCTCCCGAGCTGCTTCGATAAAACTACAAGTATTAACAATAACGTAATCTGCTAACTCTTCATTAGAATCTACGCCATAGCCTGCTTCTACCAGCAGTCCTAACATATGTTCCGTATCTATTCGATTTTTTTCACAACCCAGGTGAGATATTGCAATGGTTGGTTTTTCACCCATACTATAAATATAAAGTTTTAGTTTTCTTCACTCCAAAAGTTAAATTTTAACTAAGGATTTTCAGACATTAGCTCTAGAGGCAACTCTTTTACATCATGCCCACATCACAAAATCCAAACGCACCCAAAGGAATCTATGATCCCGATGAACTGCAACAGAGATCATGCTAATATTTTCTTACTATTCTGTATTTCCAAGGGAAAAACGAATAGGTGTTGGGTAAAATAGACACTCGTAACTTTTTGTTGCAAATTGCTTTTGGTATTTTACATTACCGCAGCGCGTGCGTTGTGAATCTACTCTACCCTAAAAGGAGCCACTTTCCCCTATGGGATGTGTGGTGAGAAGTCGCTACCATCTAGGAAAATACGCACTAAACTACGCCTTGACAGCGGTAATGCTACCAACCAGTTCAGGTTTAACCTGCAACTGTAACAGAATCGTTACCTGCTCGACGAAAAACAGCCACCTTGTGGAAAGCCGCTCGGCGCCTTGTGCGTCTTGTGAGTTGCAAACTCCTCTTGTAACCAGTTTTTATCTTAACATATCTTATGGAAGGTTTTACGTTAATTTCCATCTTAAGGGGGAGGCGGAAAACCGACCAATACAAAAACAAAAGTTGAAAAAGTTAGTCAAAAGTCAACAGTCTAAAGTCCTAAGTCAATAGTTCAGAATAATCAGTCTACAGGTTATTGACTACCAATTTGTGATTGTGGATTGTAAATTTTGGATGAAAATTTTTGAGTAAATACTCCAACTGCAAATCGGATGGAACAAAACCAAAATTGCTCATCCAGAGTCGGCAAGCCCTGTACCCTTGTGGTCGGCATCAATCCAAAATCTAAAATCCAAAATCCAAAATCGATTGACCATTGACTATTGACCATTGACTATTGACTATTGACTCTGGACTGTGTGTTACGGATTAAAGACGTGGACTTATATCAGCTGTTTAAAACCCGCACACCAATAATTGGTGTAGTTCATTTACTACCCTTACCTACCTCGCCTCGTTGGGGAGGTAGCCTGAAAGCGGTAATTGACCGTGCCGAACAAGAAGCGACAGCCCTAGCCAGTGGAGGGGTTGATGCCATCATTGTAGAAAATTTCTTTGATGCGCCGTTTCCTAAAAACCAGGTTGACCCTGCTGTTGTCAGTGCAATGACTATAGTAGTGCAGCGAATACAGAATATGGTGACGCTGCCTGTTGGTCTTAACGTTTTACGGAATGATGCCAAAAGTGCTATGGCTATTGCTAGCTGTGTAAGAGCGCAATTTATCCGTGTGAACGTCCTCAGTGGGGTAATGGCAACCGACCAGGGTTTAATAGAGGGAGAAGCCCATCATTTACTGCGCTATCGGCGCGAGTTGGGTAGTGATGTCAAAATCTTTGCTGATGTCTTAGTTAAGCACGCTCGTCCTTTGAGTTCTCCAAATTTGACTGTGGCTGTGCAAGATACCATCGAACGAGGTTTGGCGGATGCTGTGATTTTATCTGGTTGGGCTACAGGCAGTCCACCAAACCAAGAAGATTTGGAATTAGCTGCACAAGCAGCAGCAGGTACACCAGTATTTATTGGTAGCGGTGCATCTTGGGAAAATGTTGCGATATTGTTACAAGCAGCAGATGGAGTGATTGTCTCTAGTTCCTTAAAACGTCACGGTCGGCGCGAACAAACAATTGACCCGATTCGTGTTAGTCAATTTGTAGAAGCCGCTCACCGCAGTTGGAACAACAGGAGCGATCGCAAATCTATTTCTTCTGTGAGCTTAAAATCTTAACTGGGGATCGGGGATCGGGGACAAGAAGGACAAGGAGGACAAGGGAGAATTTATTCCAATCCTCAATCTCCAATCCTCAATCCCTGATCCCTGATCCCCAATTCCCAGTCCCATTTACCAATAGCTGCTTATGAATCGTCGCCTTTCTTCTACTCCTTGGATTCATCGTCGATCGCGTTTAATCATTGGTGCGATCGCCACTTTAGGTGCTTTGACTACTGCTTATCTGACCGTAGTTAAATTGAGCCAAAGCTCTGCTGCTTGTCCGACAAAAAGCTGCGATATAGTTTTGCAGAGCGATTATGCTACAGTTTTTGGGCTACCTCTGGCTTTATTCGGTTTTTTGGCTTACGTGGGTATGGGAGTTTTTGCCTTAGCCCCATTGGCTGTAGACCCAGTTAAAAAGAAAGATTCTCGCACAAAGCTGGAAAATCTCACTTGGTTGCTGCTTCTAATTGGAGCGATCGCCATGTCGGTATTCAGTAGCTTTTTGATTTACCTACTGGTATTCAAGATTAAAGCACTGTGTATCTACTGTGTAGCCTCAGCAATTTTTTCCTTCAGTATGTTGGTGCTAACGGTTGTTGGTCGTGCTTGGGAGGATATTGGGCAAATCTTTTTTACTGGCATTGTTGTTGGTATGGTGACACTAATTGGTACTCTCGCTATTTATGCTCCTCCACCAAATAATAATAGCGGCGTCACCATTGTAGAAAATCCTGGGAAACCGGCAATCATCAGTTTTAAACCAGTGGAACAACCCAAACCAGGCGTGGGCTGGGAAATTACAACTACTTCTGGTGAGGCAGAAATTGCCTTAGCACGTCATCTCAAACAAATAGGTGCTAAAGAATATATTGCTTGGTGGTGTCCTCACTGCCATGAACAAAAATTACTTTTTGGTAAAGAAGCTTACAGCGAAATTGATCATATAGATTGTGCGCCTACTGATAACCCCAATGGTCTAAAAGATGAGTGTCGGGCGGCTAAAATTCAGAGCTATCCGACTTGGATTATCAATGGTAAAACCTACGCAGGAGTACAAACCCTAGAGGAGTTAGCAAACATTAGTAATTACACAGGCGCACGTAATTTTAAGTATACTTTAATACGACAATAATTGTTCCTTTATCCAATGAGAAAATCAGCTCCCCGACTTTTTGTAGACACCCGTAGGGTGGCTTCCCAGAGGGAAAAAGTCGGGGATTTTGTTGTTCACAGATAATCTAGCAATGCCATAACACAATACGGTTCAGTTAAGAATTTTTCGTCATCATTTGGCCATGTAGAGACGTTGCATTGCAACGTGTCTCTACCTATTACAATACCGATGCTTTCCACCAATTTTGGTCCTGTACCAGTGTATGAACTTGCCAGTTAGGATCTGATTGAGGATAATCTAGGCGATAATGTCCTCCTCTACTTTCTTTTCTAAAAGCAGCACTTTTGAGGATTAAATAAGCTACATCTAATAAATTATGAGTTTCTGCCCACAGTCTTAATTGCCGTTCTACATCTGGCAACTTGAGAGTAACGTTTTGTTTTGGGAGTAAATAAAGTAAAAATTGACTTAGTTGCAGATTTGCAAATTCTTGCTGCCAAGATTCTACAGTGGCGATCGCAATTTCTAATCCTGACTGTTCTCGACAGATACCAGCATATTGCCACACTAAACGGGGAATTTTTTGGCGTAAATCTTCTAAATATACTTGTTGTTTTTGCCAATCATCCACATTTATAGTAAATTCCTCTGCTGTTGAAATTGCTTCTTCACTGATGAACTCATTCTTAATTTCCACATGGGCCATTTGTGCGCCGAAAACAATACATTCAAGTAAAGAATTACTAGCAAGGCGATTAGCACCATGAACCCCTGTACTCGCAGTTTCTCCCACAGCATATAAGTTGAGAATATTAGTACGGTTCATCATATCTGTGAGAATACCACCCATCCAGTAATGGGCAGCAGGGGCAACGGGAATTGGTTCCGAAAAAACATCAATACCCCAACGTTGACAAACATTAATAATATTGGGGAAACGGTGACGAATTTTGTCAGCAGGGATAGGGCGCATATCTAACCACACGTGGGCTGTTGCGGGGTCAGTGGTGGTATTCTGTAAGTGACTAAAAATTGCCCGACTGACGATATCTCTGGGTGCTAGTTCACCATCCGGATGATAATCAAAGGTAAAACGTCGTCCTTCATTATCTATTAAGTGCGCTCCCTCGCCACGTACAGCTTCACTAATTAAAAAGCGTTCTGCTCCTGGTTTAGTTAAAGCAGTGGGGTGGAATTGGACAAATTCTAAATCTCTCAGAATTACTCCAGCACGAGCCGCGATCGCAACTCCATCTCCTGTACTCACAGCTGGGTTAGTAGTTTGAGCAAATACCTGACCACCACCACCTGTTGCTAGCACGACTGCACCAGCTCTTACCCATGTGATTTTACCTTGATAAAACAAGCTAATTCCCTGACAAGCTTGGGTTTGAGAATCTATCCACAAACTCAATGCTAAAGCTTGTTGAATGACGTGAATATTTTTACGTTGTAGTACCTGGGCTGTGAGAGTGGTGATTACTTCTCTTCCTGTAGTATCAGCAGCGTGGAGAACTCGGTGCTTAGAGTGGGCTGCTTCTAAAGTTAAAGCTAAATCACTACCGTGGCGATCAAAAGCAACCCCTAATTTTACCAGAGATTTAATGCAGCTGGGGGCGTGTTCAGCCAGGAATTCAACTGCGGGGCGATCGCATAAACCTGCACCAGCTTTGATTGTATCGTCAATGTGTAAACGTGGTGAATCATCTGGAGCGATCGCAGCAGCAATACCACCCTGCGCCCAATCACTAGCAGACAAACTCACTGTTTCTTTGGTAATCAGACCGACTCGTAAGGATTGTGGTAGACAAAGTGCTGTATACAGTCCAGCAGCACCAGCACCGATTACTAAAACATCAAATTGGTTAAGAATATCTATTTGCACTAAAGTAAAAATTATTCAAAATTCAAAATTACAAAGCTACTAAACGGAGTAGGAGTGTAAAAGAGATATTTTCCATGTCCTCGTATCTCCGTATCTCTCTGTCCCTCTTGTTCTCCTTGTCCCCCTTGTCCCTAATATTTTACTTGCCAATAAGCTTGACTAATCCAATTCCACTAAAGTACAGACCTAATACGGCTCCTGCTAAGAGACTTTGGGTGAGAGGATCTGTAGAAGGTGTAATGACAGCACCTAGAACTACTGCACCTAAAATGACATAACGCCAGCCAGAAAGCATTTGTTTTGACGAGACAATTCCTAAAGTACCAAGTAAAAGTTGAATTATTGGTACTTGGAATGCTAGCCCTGTACTGAACAGTAGTAATAAAACAAATTCAAAATATTTGTCGATTGACCATAACTGTTCTACGACATCTGCACCGTAGCTAATGAAGAATTTTAAAGCAGCTGGAATCAGTAGAAAATAGGCAAATACTAAACCTGCTGCAAATAGCACACTTGATCCTAGAACTATAGGCCCCAGCAAGCGGCGTTCTCGGCGAGTTAATCCTGGTAATACAAACTGGATGATTTGGTACAGGATAAAAGGACTGGCAAGAAGCAAGCCTGTATAGCCTGCTACTTTAAGAGAGACAAAAAAGTATTCGCCGGGTGCAAGTTGAAGAAATTTTACTCCTTGGGCTGGTACTTCCAATAACTGAACTATTGGCTTGACAGCAAAAAAGCAGCCAATAACACCTACTGCTACAGCAATCAGCGCATAAAAAATCCGCAGTCGTAACTCCTCCAGATGCTCAAAAAGGGTCATTTCGACCTCTCCTGGTAGTTCATCTAAAGGATTGGTTTCTTTTTGCTCGTCGGTTTCAAAGTCGATACCAGAAGCAGCCGGAGCAGTTGCAGTGTTTGCGTCTTGTGAAGGCGTCATGATTTAGCTAGCAAGCATCATTTGTTAACTATTTTATCTGTGGTAGCAGCTACCGGACTCGGACTTTTCGTAGAAGTTGAGATTTTGAGCAAAAATAATTGCGAATTTAATTTTTACCAGTTGGGCGATCGCGACTAAAGTGCTGTTAACCTTAATTTAGGACTCAGAAACTTAATTTAGAACTCAGAAACCTAATTTAGAACTCAGAAACTTAATTTAGAACTCAGAAACTTAATTTAGGACTCAGAAACCTAATTTAGAACTCAAAAACCTAATTTAGGACTCAGAAACTTAATTTATGTACGTCCCACGAGGCTAGCGACGACTGTAATTAACTCAGAAGGATCAACAGGTTTAGGTAAATGTAACTGGAAACCTGCCTGTATGGCTCGACGTCGATCTTCTGCTCTCGCATAGGCTGTTAATGCTGCTGCTGGTATTTTTCCTCCTTGTTCTGGCGATCGCGATCGCAATTTGCGAACTAAGGAGTAACCGTCTTCCTGTGGCATTCCAATGTCACTAACTAAAACATCTGGTTTCCACTGCTCAACAGCTTCTAGTGCTGCTGGCGCTGAGGCTACTGCTAGCACCTCTGCCTGATACTGTTTGAGTAAAGTGGTCAAATATTCACGTGTATCAGCTTCATCATCTACGACTAATACACGTACATTATCTAGAAGCGAGGGTGAGACAGAAAGACAATTTCCCACAGTCTCTTGAGTATTGAGTGTTGACTCTTGAGTGTTGAGTACTGACTGTTGACCCTTAAGGAGTGGTAGTTTGACTGTAAATGTTGTACCTTGCTCTTTTCCCAGACTTGCGACATTAATACTACCGCCATGCATTTCTATTAAATGACGCACGATCGCTAAACCTAATCCTAAACCACCATGGGATCTAGTACTAGAACTGTCTGCTTGCCGAAAACGATCAAATACATAAGGTAGAAATTCAGGGCTGATACCGATGCCAGTATCTTTCACTGTAATCTGGGCATAAGTAGTTTCCGAAGATGCGGATAGGGAAAGAGGCGGTGATGTTTGTAAAGAGGGAGTAATATTAAGACGAGGTGAGGCAGAGAATCTATCAAATAGGCTCTCCGTATTTTTATCTTCCCGTTTCCCTGTTTCTTTTTCTTTTAACAGGGATAATCCTACCTCTACTCTACCGCCAGCAGGTGTAAATTTGATGGCATTGGATAGTAAATTCCAGACTACCTGTTGTAAGCGTTCGGCATCACCAGAAACTAATGCTGCCTTAGGATCAAACATAGTTTGGATATGAATATCTTTTGCTTGAGCTGCTAGATTTACTGTATCGAGAGCGGCTTCTATAATATTTATTAAGTTGCAAGTACGTACATTCAAACGTAATTTGCCTCTGATAATGCGCGAGATATCTAGTAAGTCTTCGATTAACTGGGTTTGGGTTTTGACGTTTCTCTCTATAGTTTCTAGGGCTTTAGCAATTTGAGTTTCGTTCAGTTTGCGAGAACGTAGCAACTGTGACCATCCCAGAATGGCATTGAGGGGCGATCGCAATTCGTGGGACAATATCGCTAAGAACTCATCTTTCATCCGGTTTGCTTCTTGCAACTGTTCGGTTTGTTGTTGCAAAGAAGCTATTAAACGCGCTCGTTCCATAGCGATCGCAATTTGATCGCAAACTGCTTGCATCATCCCAATTTCATTTTGACTAAATCGCCAGCGACTGCGACTGCAAAAACAGAGAGTACCTAATAATTGTCCTTGGGCGATTAATGGATAACCGTAATAAACTTTAATGCCAATTGCCCGCAAGAATTCTATTTTCGGATCACTTGATTCCTGGATATTCTCAATAGAAATGGGACGGCGTTCTTGGGCAACAGTACCACACATCCCTTGACCAACCTCTAGCAATTTTGCTGCTTGAGCGGTTTCTTCATCAATGCCATGCCAGGAGGCTAAATGCATTACTTGGGGATTTTCAGTAACTAAAAAATTAAAGTAAACATCTAAACCAATTTGATCTGCAAGTTTGCGAAACAAACTTTCAATTAATGCCACAGGCTCTTTGCTAGAAAGTAGATCGCTGGCTGTACCAAATAAGAGTTGTAGGCGTTTGTAACCCAAAGATAGAGCTTTTTCTACGCGTTTGAGATTGGTGATATCTTGAAATGTCAATACACAAGTAGTTGGATAACCGTGCATCGCTGGTAAAGTATCAGCGTAGATCAGCAAAGAGCGGACACCTGCTGGTGTATGCCAGTCTAACTCTACTCCGTCTAAGCGTTCACCACGGGCTACTCTGATTCCTGGTGCTTGTTCATCGGGAATGTGATTACCTGCGGCGTCAGTTGAATAATAAAGAGCTTGATAATCTGCTGCTGAATCTGCTTTGGGAAATTTCCCTCCAGCAACTTCGTCAGCAGCTTTATTGGTAAAAGTAACTCGCGCTGTTCCTGGTTCGATTAATAACAGGGGTGTGGGCATGAGATCGAGTAAGTCTTCCAACCATTTTTGTTGATTGCAGAGTGCTTCTTCTGCCTGTTTGCGGATTGTGATATCTTCAGCAAATGCCAAAATTTGATAAATTTCCCCTTTGTCATCCACGATTGGCACATATTTAATCAGTGTGGTCAATCTACCATCTTCAGGAAAATTAATTGTGGTTTCTGTTGTTTGAGTGGTGCGCGTTTCAACCGCTTTCAACAGAATCGGAAGATAAAGTTGTGTGATCTCAGCCGGAAAGATTTCTTCGTCAGTGTGTCCGATAACTTCCTCTTTCGCCTTACCAAGACGCTGCAAAGCCGCCGCATTAACAAATTGAAACCTTAGTTGGGCGTCATATATGGCAAAAACATCTGGCATGTTATCAACCGCCAATCGAAATCGCTGTTCTGTTTGGAGTAGGGTTGCTTCTGTTTGCTTGCGATCGCTCAAATCTAGGATAAAGGCTACTGACTCTTGTTGTTTTTCTCCTACTAACGTATAACCTACTAAAACAGGTATGCGGCTGCCATCACGCCGAATATATTCTTTTTCGTAGGGTATGCAAGCGCCTGTTGCTTGGGCTTCAGCAATACCTTGTGCATCCAAAGGCAAATACTCTGGTGGTGTAATATCCCTCCAATTAATACTACCCGCTTGTAAATCTTCCCGTGTGTAGCCAATCATGTGCAGAAATTTGTCATTGGCTTGGTTGATACCACCGTAAATGTCACCATATAAAATGCCGATGACGTTTGAGTCTACAAAACTTCTGAGTTTTTCTGTATTTTCTTTTAGTGCTAATTTGGCGCGATCGCGTTGATGACTAAGCTTTTGAATCGCTGCTGCATTTTCCCAAATCACAATTGTCAAAATTGTGACTAAAAAAATTGCAAACAGGGAAATTGCAAATCCTGACTCGTATCGTCCAGCCCTTTCTCCTTGCAGAATTAACCAGCCTGTGATTAGAGGTAGAGCGATCGCGGCTATCAATAAACGACGTGCCAGCAAACCACCATCTGTTTGGCTGGTGATAACTTTCATCACTCCTTGTTCTGGCTGACTCCACAGAATACCCACACAAAGTACAATCAACCCAATGACCGTGTGTAATGCCATTGGTGTGACATGAGGGAACATCTTGTAAAAAATCTTTACTTGATAGGCATAACCAATCAAATCCAGTAAAGCAATCAAAACTGTGATCAAGGTGAGAATCTGAGCAAACCAATAACTACGACGGCTTTTTGGTTTCTCTAAAAGCTCTAAAGACCAACCTATCAACAGAAAGCTCAGTGCTGTATTCAGACCCATCCGTCCTGGCTGAGAAGTCAGTGTGGTGTTTGCTTCTTGGTGAAATAGCAACTGATCAATACCAAAATCCCAACCAAATAAATATTGAATTAATGTAAGTGAGGCAATTGTCAAAACAGTAAACGTGCAGACTCGAGCAATTATTTTGAGATAGCGTGGTGAAGTCAGTATTCGCTTTCTGTCTACGTTTCGATTCGTAGGGTTGTGGTGATAGGAAGAACTTCTTTCCCTACTTCCCAATTTCTCTATCTCCCCATCAACATTAACAGACAAAAATAGCGATAGACCTGATAGAAAAAAGCACAGGGCTGTGTTACCTTTCATACTTACTGTGCTGAGGTAAAAGCAGTTTTTCAAAAAGTCAATATCGAACCACCAGCCAAGCATGACTGAGCAGCCGATCACTATTGCGATTATGCTTCCAGTTCGTGTAATCACTGAAGGTGAAAAGACTGAGTAAAAACCGTGCTGGTGTAAGCGGTTGACTTTTAGCATTGAAGGTGTTTCGACTGCGTTTATCGATAGCAGTAAATTTGAAAACGGATTACAAAACAATACTAGTGCTGTGGGAAAAAGTTAAAGGTGATATCAACCAGAGAGGGTTATACAGCACTTTGCATCTAAATGGAGTACACCCCCTGAGTTCCCCAACCCTCCCTGCACGCGGGGAGGGTGCGCGTAGCGCGGGTGGGGTTCTTCTATACCTCAATTAAGATCAAATCTGCTGTAAGTCTCCACTCAACTGAAAATTATTGGATTTGGTGTTGAATGCAAGTTCTCTTTCTAATTGTATATTTCCAACAAGATGCAATAGATTACTAATGTAATATGTGAATATATTGGATTTTTTAGAATCTGTCTTTATACAGATTTTTTGAATTATTTAGAAAATAATTCATGTTTTGTATAACGCTGTTTGAAGGTAGAGTAAGCTCTTAATAACTATTGTAGGGGCGTAGATGCAGAGCAGCTTCTTCTAGAGTACAGCCATTCGCCCCTACTTTTAGAAAAACAATTTAAATCGCGCCATTAGACTTTCAATTGTTGGTAGCAAAATTTTATCTAGTTCTAGAGTATCTTGAAATTTTAAAATTTGTGTAGGTGGTAAATCAAAAGGAAACTCTCCTGGAAAATCAGGACGCTGCATTTGCGCTAGTAAAATTTGCTCAGACCTTTTGCTGCTAATTGCATAGCCAATTTCCACACAAACGCTCGGACTAGGAATTAATTGAGCAGTTTGTTTACCTTCTATCTTGGCAATAGGCGTGGTATCTGCAATGAACAACAAACTTCTACGAATTTTTCGCATCATAGTGCTTCCTAGTCGTAGAGGAGTTTCTTGAGGACGGTGAGATTCTATTAATTTTAAAGGCAAACGCGATCGCAAGTTCAATTTTTCCAAACTCACCAATAATGCTTCCCGCAATGCATCCGTTGCTGGTGCATATTCTGTTTGATAACAAAAAAATATTGTCGGTTCTAATTGTGCTAAAATCTGCTGTTTGGTGAAATAAATCTCGTGACTAATCAAGTCAATATTAGCAACACAATAGCCACCACTACCTTCTATATAAAATTCAATATTTTCCCCTTCTAGATAACGACCAAACCAAGTTGATTTCCTGATATCTTCGCTGTCTTCTAAAAAATCTGCTCTTAGCCCCGATTTCAGCAGACTCTTTTTGTTGAGGCGAATATCCGGTGGACGTTTTTCCAGTTCTTGTATCGGCTCGTAATTTTCAAGATACCATGCTCTCAGAGCAATTATTGACATAAGGCGCTATTTCAATATTTAAAATATCTCGTGCTATTCCACTTCGTACCAGCTTACACCCAGTAGTTCAAAATGGGGAAAGGTTATACCATTTTGGATTTTGGATTTTAGATTTTGGATTGGGTAACTCTTTGGTGCATAAGAGTTATGTCAGTCTATCTGTCGCATTCTTTTTTCAAATTGGTATTAAGGGTAGAAAAAAAGACTGATTAACTGTACTCTCTTACCCTTGCCCTTTTCTGAGTCAATACCAGTCTATTTTTGGGTTAATGAAATACTAGCTATATTTAAAAAACAACAACACCTAAGCAACTAATAGCTGAGTTATTTCCTCTCATCGTTAATTCTAGCCGGGGATGTACTGGGTGAATCACCTTTTGACTTCACTGAAGTCAATCAGTTACAGCGCCCCCTCTTTCTCACTATGAGGAAATATCGCTTTTAGAGTTAGGTGTTGTTGTTTTATAACGAGACAGATTGAGTTTCAACAGCGTCTTTACCTCTTTTTTTATTTACTCATCTAGCTGTTTTATCTGCCAGGGAAGCTTTGTTTGCTTCAACTATTAAATTAGCACTATTGAGAGAAGAGTGTATTTGTTTGAAACTAAACTTTACTTTTACCAGAAAAAGTCAATAGTCAATAGAGACGCGATTAATCATGAGCTTGTTAATAGAACATCTTGATTAAAGATGAGATATACAAAATTTAGAGAAAAATACAGTTTACAAGTCTTAGTTTTTTTATATTTTATGAGTATTGACTCATAAAATATGAAGTTATAAAAACAAAACTAATGGTAATTGGGCATTGGGCAAAAAGTTCTTTATTTTGACTTTTGAATTGATATGTCTCCCCACACTCCCTTGTCCCCAACCGGGAACCCTCGCTAGCATAAGAACCGTCATAGTCTCAACTGTGTTTTATTCACTCTTCCCATTCGGGCAGTGCGTAGTCCAAAATGGGTTGCATGTGTTTCAAATGATTCAAATAGTATGCCTAGAACACCTAATGAATACGCAGTACACTTACTAATGACAAGTGGTCATCGAGAAGAGGTGCGGTTTCCAACGATTCAGGATTTTCAAAAGTGGTATAGTGGCGAACTGATGCCAAAATCTGCTTCCGATGATTTTATAAACGTGCCGATCAAAAATATTCAAGGTGAATACATGGTTGTGCGTCCCTCGCGGATTGTGGCTATTCGTGTGGAACCACTTTTTAGCTCTAGTGTGGAAAGATAGATTTACATAAATCATGAGAAAAACGCTTGCTTTGGTTTCCTTGAGTTTAGGAATTAGCTTTGTAAATCCTGTTTTCTCTGGGTTAGCTCAGGTATCTATTCCGATTAACATACCACCTTTGCCATCACCACCGACCAACTCCACCGAACCATTACCACCACCAGAGTTATCACCGCCACTCAAACTGGTAACTTTAGGCACTGATTGTAAACCCATTCGTCAATGCTTGGGTTGGGATGAACAACTTTGGAGTGGAAAGAGCAAACAAGGCGATCGCAAAGCAATGTTGGCATCTATTGACAACAGTTTACGTTACCTGACAACAGAGAAAGCACGAGCAGCGTATCAAAATTATCCTATTTCTGAAATTACTCTGGCTCGCGTCCGTCGTAGCTTGCTGCGTTTTCGCGAGTTGGTGGTTAGCTCTAAATCACCAGCTCAACTACAAGCTGCTGTGCGTCGAGAATTTGATTTTTATCAATCAGTTGGCAATGACGGCAATGGTACTGTCAAGTTCACTGCCTATTATGAACCAGTTTATACTGCCAGTAGAGTTCGCACTTCAGTATATAAATATCCTCTTTATCGACTACCGCCCGATATTGACACATGGATAAAACCACATCCCAAACGTCTAGATTTAGAAGGAAAAGATGGTTTATTGGGTGATAAAAGTCAATTACACGGCTTGGAATTATTTTGGTTGCGCGATCGCCTAGATGCATATCTAGTACATATCCAAGGTTCTGCACAACTAAGATTAACAAATGGTAAAAGAACCTCTGTTGGCTACGCCGGAGGGACTGATTATCCTTGGACTAGTATCGGCAAAGAACTAGTGAAAGATGGCAAGTTACCTTTACAAGGTTTAACAATGCCTACCTTGATTACATACTTCCGCCAAAATCCTAAAGAGATGAATAGTTATCTACCACGGTGGGAACGCTTCGTCTTTTTCAAAGAAACTGGCGGTACACCTGCAACTGGCAGTATTGGCGTACCAGTGACACCAGAACGTTCCATCGCCACAGATAAATCTCTCATGCCACCGGGCGCATTAGCAATAATTAATAACTCGTTTCCTTATCCTGCTGGTAAAGGAAAACTGGTTAAACGCCAAGTCAGTCGCTTCGTTCTCGATCAAGATACAGGTAGCGCTATTCAAGGCCCAGGACGGGTAGATTATTTTATGGGAACTGGTAAATTAGCAGGCGATCGCGCCGGAATTACAGGTGGTAATGGTACTCTATATTATTTGCTATTGAAGGAGTAATAGGGGATCGGGAATCGGGGAACAGGGATCGGGAAAAGGGGATTGGTTATTTTCCCTGCTCCCTTGTCTCCTGTGTCCCCCGCGTCCCCTGATCCCTGATCCCTGATCCCCAATCCCCTTTTCCCCGTTGTTTTAATATGAGGATTTATTTAACACTATGAAATTTAGCGATATACTGGCGAAACTTGGTGATGCTGCTGCCTGTAATAGTCTTAATTTCGACAAAGACAATAATCCAGAAATTGCTGGGATAGCAGCAGTTGAGCAAGCAACAAGCGGAACTCTTAGCTACATTGAAGGGGCAAAATTTGCCTCAATGGTAGGTAAGACTAGTGCAAGCGCTTTAATTTTGCCCCAAAGTGAAGCACTACAGACACAAGCACAAGAACGTGGTATAGCTTGGATTGCTACTCCAGAACCAAAGCTCATCTTTGCAAGAGCGCTCAAATTTTTCTATCAACCTTGGCGTCCGACTCCAGAGATTCATCCGACTGCTGTAATTAGTCCGAATGCGAAAATTGGCAATGATGTTTACATTGGCCCTCATGTTGTAGTTCATGAAGGAGTAGAAATTGGTCATGGTGCATATATTCATGCCAATGTTGTCATTTATCCTGATGTGAAGATAGGCGATCGCACAACTTTACATGCTAACTGCACAATCCACGAACGTACTCTCATTGGTGCAGATTGTGAAATTCACAGTGGTGCTGTCATTGGCGCGGAAGGCTTTGGCTTTGTACCAACTGCTACTGGTTGGCTGAAAGTTGAACAATCAGGTTATACGGTTTTGGAAGATGGTGTTGTTGTTGGCTGTAATAGCGCCATTGATCGTCCCGCAGTCGGCGAAACACGGGTTGGTCGCTATACAATTATTGATAATTTAGTACAAGTTGGTCACGGTTGCCGAATTGGTGCAGGTTGTGCATTAGCAGGTCAAGCCGGGATTGCAGGAGGTGTAACCCTTGGTAACCGCGTCATTTTGGCAGGACAATCAGGAATAGCTAACCAAGTGAAAATCGGTGATGGTGCGATCGCCTCTGCTAAAGCTGGTATTCATAGTGATGTAGCACCAGGAGAAATTGTCTCTGGACTTCCCGCCGTACCTCACAAACAGTTTATTAAAGTATCTGGGATTTTGAATCGCCTACCTGATATGTATCAAACATTCAAACAATTACAACGCCAAATGAAACAAAAATAATTAAGTCATTTGTCATTTGTTATTTGTCATTGGTTTTTCTCTTTGTTCTCCATGTCCTCCTTATCCCGCATGTTCAGTTTCAAGTGTTGTTGAAAAAACCTACACTTGTCAGGTGCTTTGATTGCTGCTGTAAATCCCCAAGTCTACCATTAGATAGATTTTTTAATTGTTGTGCTTGAAATTGAAAACAAGCCTATTTTCGCTATTCAAGATCCTGCGATTCTGAGCCAAAGAAGGCGATTTCAGCTCGGTAAAAAGGCTTAAAGTCAATGTTAGTACTATAGCCAGCAAAATTTTTTCTAGCATAGTCTTCCCCACACTTATAAAATTAATAAAATAAAATCTACTTTTAGTTGTAGCTAAGATCGATTTTTTTCTCAACTACACTAATCACAATGTTTGTAGTGAATGATTTATATTAAATAATATTGTGATAAATATCACTAAATTTGTTTAACCAGAAAACTGTTAGGTATATTTTTTATTAATTTAGTTAGAGGTTCTTTATTAAGTAAAAGTAAAATGAACATCAAATTTATTTCGCGGTTCTTAAAAAAGAAATATATAAGCTAAGTGTTGTTCTATGCCAACATAGATTTTAGTAAGTTATAAAACATCATGTTTATTCAAAAAAATACATATGATCGCTTTTTAAAGCTAAAATAATCAGGTCTTTAAAGATATATCGTCACTTACCGCCTGCTTCCCAACAATATATATGAACGCTACACAAGAACTATTAAAAGAAAAACTACAGCAAGCTTTAGTTGCAGCTTTTGGCGCGGAGTTAACTGGAGTAGATCCGGTGTTGGTTCCAGCAAGTAATCCGAAATTTGGTGATTATCAGGCGAATGTGGCTTTATCTTTAGCCAAGCGTTTAGGACAACAACCACGAGCGATCGCTCAAGCTATTGTAGATCAACTGGATGTAGCTGATATCTGCAAACCACCAGAAGTGGCTGGCCCTGGTTTTATCAATCTCAAACTCACTACAGAATATCTGGAAGCGCAAATAGCTACAATGCAAGCAGATTCCAGATTAGGAGTTGCGAAGGCGAAAACACCAAAGCGCGAAATTGTGGATTTTTCCAGTCCCAACATCGCTAAAGAAATGCACGTCGGACACTTGCGTTCCACAATTATTGGCGATAGCATTGCTCGAATTTTAGAATTTCAAGGACATGACGTACTGCGCTTGAATCACGTTGGTGATTGGGGAACGCAGTTTGGGATGTTGATTACGTATCTGCGGGAAGTTTATCCGGAAGCTTTGACAACTGCTAATGCTTTAGAGATTGGTGATTTAGTCACTTTTTATCGACAAGCTAAAAAGCGGTTTGATGAGGATGAAGCTTTCCAAGAACAAGCACGCAAAGAAGTTGTCAGGTTACAAGCAGGCGCAGAAGATACAATTCATGCTTGGAAATTGTTGTGTGAACAATCAAGGAAAGAGTTTCAAGTTATTTACGACTTGCTAGATATTAAAGTGCAAGAACGGGGAGAGTCTTTTTATAATCCCCTATTGCCAAAAGTTGTAGAAAATTTAGAACAGACTGGATTGCTGGTAGAAGATCAAGGCGCAAAATGTGTTTTCTTGGAAGGATTCACTAACAAAGAAGGTGAACCACTACCCTTAATTGTGCAAAAATCCGATGGTGGTTACAACTACGCAACCACAGACTTAGCCGCTGTCCGCTACCGAATTCAAGAAGATCATGCTAAACGCATAATTTATATTACAGATGCTGGACAAGCAAATCATTTTACCCAGGTGTTTCAGGTAGTCCGTAAAGCCGGGTGGGTTCCCGATGATGTCGAACTCGTTCACGTTCCTTTCGGTTTGGTTCTGGGTGAAGATGGTAAGAAATTCAAAACTCGTTCTGGTGATACAGTACGGTTACGGGATTTATTGGATGAAGCGATCGCTCGCTCTCGTACAGATTTAGAAAATAGATTAGCAGAAGAAGGACGACAAGAAACCGAAGAGTTCAAAGCCAACGTTGCTAAAGTAGTTGGTATTAGTGCGGTGAAGTATGCAGATTTGAGCCAAAATCGTACCAGCAACTATGTCTTCAGCTATGACAAAATGCTGTCTCTCAAAGGTAACACCGCACCTTACATGCTTTATGCTTACGTCCGTACCCAAGGAATTAGCCGCGAAGGTAATGTTGATTTTGAAAAATTGGGTACAGATGCCAAAATTATGCTCAAGGAAGACACAGAATTAACTTTAGCCAAGCATTTGTTACAAATCGACGAAATTATTAGTGAAGTTGAGCAAGATTTGTTGCCAAATAGGTTATGTGAATACTTGTATCAACTCAGCGATAAGTTTAATAAGTTCTACGAAAATTGTCCGGTTCTCAAATCAGAAGAACCAATCAGGACATCACGGTTAGCACTGTGTTATTTAACAGCTAGAACTTTGAAATTGGGATTGTCTTTGTTAGGAATTCAAGTGTTAGAGCGGATGTAGGATATTTGGTGGAACTAAAGTTAGTTGAAGCGATCGCATATGGTACAGACACCTGCAAAAAGCATAACTTTGGAAGAGAAGAGTTTCTGAAGCTAGCAGAAACAAAATCTGTTAGTGAGTATGCTGTTAGATTGAGACCAACAGGATAATCTTATATTTAGTCAACTACTCACTAACCACCAACCACCAACAATCAACCGTAGATTTGCTAGTCTAGGGATATTGGCAAGTGCATTGCTGGCGATCGCATAAGTACGTAATCTTTATCAACTAAAGAAACTTAATATACAAACTAATAACAGAGAAATTACTATGACAGCACCAGAAGATCAACCCTCTCGTTTCTACACTCAAGAAGATATCCAGAAAATTCTACACTTGGCGATCGCCCGCCAAGCCAAAGACCAAGAAAAAGAATTTTCCTATGAACAACTCTTAGAAATTGCTGGAGAATTAGAAATTCCCCCAGAAACCCTCCAATTAGCAGAACGTGATTGGCAAGTTACCCAAGGAGAAATACAGCAAAGACAAGCTTTTAACAACTATCGTATCAGCAGATTTAAAAAACGCTTTGGCAAATTTACTATTGTCAATGGTGTGTTGCTTTTAGTTGATTTAGTAGGTGGTGCTGGTCTATCTTGGTCACTGTATGTTTTGCTATTTTGGGGACTGGGTGTAGCCCTTGATGCTTGGAACACCTTTCAAACTAAAGGCGAAGATTACGAAATGGCTTTCCAAAAATGGTATCGCCAGAATCAGGTTAAACAAACTATTAACAGAGTCGTCAATAAATTCCTGAACGCATGGCAGAGTTAGAAGAAGGGACACGGGGACACGGGGGAAAAAGGGACAAGGGAGACATGGGGACAGGTCGAATATTTTTGATTGATTCACCGCGTCTCCCTGCTCGCTGCTCCCTCTTCTCAATTTTTAATTTTTAATTTTTAATTGACAAGTCCCCAATCCCCAATGACTAATTAAAATCTAAAACAGGCCAATCTACTTGGCGGTAATAATCGGTCATATCGTCAAATTTTCGCAATTCCGCACGATTAATCACAAATTCTGGTGTATTTAATAACCATTGTTGATTCAACTGTGAAAATAGAGTAGCAAGGCGATCGCGATCTAAATTTGGTGAAATTTCCCCAAAATAGCCTAAAGTTACGTGGGCAGTAAAGTGATACTGTTGTTCGATGCCTAAGCTCATAATGTTAGGATTTTGATAAATTGCCCGACGAAAGTTAATTATCTCTTCGTAAGAATTTTGATCTTGGGGTACTAAACAAACAGCTACAGCCCTTGTCATTACCATCAGTCCTAGCATTTGCCAACGGATAGGATGAACAACACGTTTTGTCAAAGATGTTTGATATTGCTGAAAAATGTCAGCAAAACAAGAACGCAATTGTTGTTCGTAGTTAGGATCTTTTTCACAAGCATCACGAAAAGTACTATCCCAAATTACATCTGCCAAAGTTAAATGGAAGCTAGCAGGTGGTACGGGTACAATCAAATCATTACCAATCGGTAACTGTAACAGTTCCTCTTGATAACTCTGCAATTGAGCGTAGAAATTAGAGTTTTGTGTCTCTTCTTGGTAGGGCGGGGTAATAACCGTATAACCTGGAAAACCCACAGCTTGTCTATTGCCATTTTGTGTCAGCTGAAATTTGGAAGATTCCAGGATATGCTGGACTTGAGTTCCATAGGCTTCTGGTAGTGTCATCCGTGCTACCCGATTGAGGTAGGTTTGATAATTGTCGTCCACGTTTCATATCCTCGCACTCTGTCCTTGATTTTAATTTGTTAGTGGTTGGTTGTTGTATTGTTGATTGTTGGTCAATTGTCAAGAAATAGGGGTTTAGGGGTATAGGGGAATCTTAATATTTAATGATTAACAATAGGAGGTTTCTCATGCCAATTTATGTTTACTGGGGTGAGGACGATTTTGCTATTGAAAAAGCAGTTGCACTTTTACGCGATCGCATCCTTGACTCTTCATGGACAAGTTTTAACTATACTACTCTTTCGCCAGATCAAGCTGATGCTGCGATCGCTGGCTTAAATCAAGTGATGACACCACCTTTTGGTGCTGGTGGCCGTTTGGTATGGCTTGTCAATACAACTATTTGCCAACACTGTCCAGATAATGTGTTATCAGAACTAGGACGAACTTTACCAGTAATTCCCGAAGATTCATTTTTATTATTGACTAGCCGTAATAAGCCTGATGAACGGCTCAAGTCTACGAAACTTTTAAAACAATTTGCGGCTGAATATCGTGAATTTCCGTTGATTCCACCTTGGAAAACAGAACTATTGGTGCAATCTGTCCAAACTACTGCTCAGGCTGTTGGTGTAAAATTGACTTCTCAAGCAGCAGAAATTTTAGCGGAAGCTGTAGGCAACGATACACGACTACTGTACAATGAGTTAGAGAAAATACAGCTTTATGCTGGTGGCACAAACAAACCACAAGATATAGATGTTGTTACTCAGCTAGTTAGAAATACAAATCAGAATAGTTTACAACTAGCAGCAGCCATGAAGGCGGGAGATACAGCCAAAGCTTTAGCTATATTGGCTAATCTCATTAATGCTTGTGAACCATCGTTACGGATCATTGCGACACTGATTGGTCAATTTCGTACCTGGTTATGGGTAAAAATCATGGTGGAAAGTGGTGAACGCGATCCACAAGCGATCGCCAAAGCTGCTGAAGTCAGCAACCCCAAGCGTATCTATTTTTTACAGCAAGAAGTTAAATCACTTTCTGTACAGCAACTTATTAACTGTTTACCCCTATTACTAGAATTAGAAGTAAGTCTCAAACAAGGAGCAGCAGAAATGTTAGTACTCCAGACAAAAATTATCGAAATTTGTCAGGTATGTCAAAGAAAATGAGTAAAAATCTGAATGTAGCCGAAATTGACTTTTTTCTTGGAACTTCTCTCTCCAAAAATTATTCATTCTAATTAACATAATGATATTTGTAGTTGTTTTGAACACATCAAATGAACAGACTGTATCAACTATTGTGCCGACCTAAGCTAACTCAAATGCTTTCTCAAAGTGTGTTGTTTCGCTCTTTGACTATAGCTAGTTTTTTCTCTACGGTTTTGATATTTAGCTCAACAGTTCATGCTCAAAATTCTCCCAGCAACAATAAAGATATACTCAACTACTCTAGAGTTTTATTACGCATTGAACCAGAACGACAGCAAGCTTTTGATCAAATTAAGAAAATTATTGGTGATCGAGAGATTCCTAAGATTGTTTGTAGTGAACCCAGTAGCTTCAACTCTCTACCATCACAGGCTAAAGATATAGCAGTCAATTACTGCAATCGTTCCCAGCAAATCGTTGAATCCAATGGTCTTAGCATTGATGAATTTAACCAGATTACTCTCCAGCTACAAAATAATGAAGACTTAAAACGACAGATTTATAATAATTTAATTCGTTTACAAAAAAGACCTAATGATCAATAGATAAAAGCTACTGACATTTTATATTTAGATACTATATAGAGTGCTTGTAGAAAATTGACTTTCTAAGAAGTTTTGCCGTCGTTTAGCATGAATATTCTTCATATGTTTTTTAACAGTGTTGATACTTATGTAAAGATAAGATGCAATTTCTTTATAACTATAATTAGCTCTATATAGACACCAAATATCAGTTTCTCGCTGTGTGAGATTATATTGTGCAACTTCTGCGATCGCTAAGTTTCTCATTGACTCATAACGATTTTCAATCGTAACTAAAAAACCAGAATATTTGCATTTAGTTAAATCAAGCCATCTCACACGGACTCGAAAGATTTTTGTCTTATTAATTGAAATTTCATCAGACAAAAAAAATACTTTATTCAGGGAATGATTACGATTGACAAGTAATAACTCACAAATATGCCAAATAGCTTGTGGTAATTTGTGATATTCATAGCTATCTTGTTGCAGCTGATGAAAAATATGATGTGCTGATGCATTAGCATAAATAAGTTCACCCGCTTCACTAATAATTAGTAATCCATCTTGCAAGCTTTCCATAACTTCTTGCAAGAAATCTGCTTGCTGACAAGAACGGTATTTAAGATTATCTTTTGAATTTAGTAGTAAATCTGTGAAAGCGGTCATAGTAACTTAATTTATTTGAAAAATTTGATTTTGAATTAATTTGAATACAAATTCAAAATTCGTTCATAGTCGTGCTGAAGCGCAACCACAAACCAAAAACCTGTGGTACAGATGAGATTTTATTTAAGTTCCAAAATATTTTAGAAACCTATATTGATTGAAATTGACATAATTTAAATACAAATCTTTGATTGCTGATTTCGGATATATAGCAATCCTTATAATTTGTGATAATCGCAGAGCTTAGATCCCCGACTTCTCTTAAGAAGTCGGGGATCTTGTTTCTCACGAATGATTTAGAAATGTTATGTTACTGAGATTTTAATATTTGATTTTATACTTTATACATGATTGGTATCAGTTGATTCCGACTCCCGATCCCTACTTTCAAGATAAGTAACATCCCGACTCATCTATGCAAATTAAAACTATATTCTTTTTTACATTTTTTTAGAGAATCGTTAACTATAACATAAACTCCGTATGTTCGCGCCATTGAGTGCGTTACTATCCTAAATAATGTGACATTACCAGAACATATGGAGCCAGAAACTTTACCAACCGAGGTAATTTTGACGCATCCGCGTCAATCCCTCGGTAGTGTGAAACTTGATTGGATACCGCAACCGGGAAATTATCTTGATCTAGAGGGAAAAACGTATGCTGTTTTAGAACGTCGTCACCGTTATCAGCTTAAGTCGGGGCGTTACCGTTTGTATAAAATAGCTTTGTATGTGCAATCTGCTAAACGACCAGAAGAAAAAAGCTGGTTAAATGGACGTTGGATTGTCGGCAATGCTAATTGCCGCTACAATGCTCATTCAGAAATTATTCGCTGTGCGGTTAATCCAGAAGGTCCATGCGAATCTTGCCGCTACTATGAAATCAGTGAACAGTAATCACTTATCAGTTATCAGTTGGTAGCTGTTTGCTGGTAAATAGTAACTAGTAGCTGAATCAGCCTTCTGGCTTTATCCTTGAATATTTTCAAATACTTCTCCTACTTTTAAACGCATACCATTTACAAAATCCCATCCCGACTGGGGACGTTTCCCAGCTAGCTGAACTTCTCGTAAAACTAACAAACCATCTCCTGTTTGCGCGATCGCTCCTATCCCCTTGCAAATGCTTACTACTTCCCCTGGATTACCTAATACTGTTGACGAATTAGATTCTTCTTGGAGATATTCCTGAAGCTCCAATGGTAGTTCCTGCCAGTAAGTAGAGTCAAGGGGAGCGGTTGCAGTAATTTTTATTGGTTGGTTGCGAAAGCTAGTGATACAGTTGGGGTAAAAGCCTCTGATTTGATTGTGTAATTGGAGCGCGCTCTTTGACCAATCCAATTGGTAATCTTCCTTTTTAATCAAAGGTGCATAGGTAGCCTCAGAATTATCTTGAGGAATTGGCTCAATCTCTCCACGTTTTAAACCGAGCAAAGTTTGTACTAGTAAATCTGCACCTGTTGTGGCTAGTTTTTCCGCTAAATCTTGAGCATTATCTAATAAGTTGATTGGTGTAGTAGCTTTTAATAGCATGGCGCCAGTATCCATACCCGCATCCATCAACATAGTCGTGATCCCTGTTTCTTTTTCCCCGTCATACAAACACCACTGAATTGGAGCTGCACCCCGGTACTTGGGTAAAATCGAGCCATGTACATTCACACAACCTAATTTAGGCATATCCAAAATTTCTTGAGAGAGAATTTGCCCATAGGCGATCACCACAAATACATCAGCGCCTATTTCTCTAAGTTGAGTGAGAGTTTCAGCATCTTTTTTGACTCGCTGGGGTTGCCATACTGGTAAAGTGTGAGTAGTCGCAACAGTTTTTATCGGCGAAGGTATTAGCTGATTTCCTCTACCTCGGCGCTTGTCAGGCTGGGTAACAACTGCTAATACCTCAAACTCTGGATGATTCAGCAATTTTTCCAGAGTCGGAACCGCAAATTGGGGAGTACCAAAGAATACAACTTTCATGGTTTGTCAATGCTCAAGGATCATTAGTAGAGATAGAGACGCGAGGAACATCGCGTCTGTACAATGGTTAATGGTCAATGCTCAAGAGTCAATAGTACTTTGTTAGTATTTATTCTCTTTACAAGCCTTACCAATGACAAATGATAAATGACGATCCTCACCAGTTAGTTTTAATTTGTGCGGATTTAGACCAGTAGAGTTATAATATATGAACTGAGTACCCAGTCAGTATAAACTGTATCTGTTACAACCAAGCTCTACTCTTCGGCTTCGTCTAGCAGCAAGCCAACCAGCGTCTACTATAATCAACATCTATTTTTATAAATTTTTCCAAGAAGCCATCTGCTTTCGCCGAGCTTCTAGGCTAGGGTGTGTTACCAAGATTACTATCGGCAAAAGGTTCTGTTGTTGAAGTTGTTCTCAATATAGATTTCTTTTAGCTAAACTTTAATTAGTTATGGCTTGAGTTCGTTGAATTAGAACAATACTTTACTTTTGCTAAATTCCTGAGTCTAACTGCACATAGTCCCTATCGATAAAGTTTAATCTGGTAGGAACAAAATATACAGGTTTGCTCTGCCAATTTCAACCTACTCATCTTTGATACCTCTAGTAGTCAATATCACAAATTAATTACAAATTAAGTAATGACTACAGAGTGATGCTTAGATGCTGATTAAACTGGGTTTTAGCGTCAGCAAAAATTTTGTCCGATAGTGACAAGCGTCAACTTAATGAGCAGTCAGTGTCGTGCTAGTATATTTTGCTAGCTTGTATTGGCTGGTAGTCTTTTGTAAGAATTCTTACAGGAGAGTTTGTAAAATTATGGCAAATTTTAGTGATTTATCTAGTGAATACAGTTAGTTTCCTGTTATACATATAATCGAAAGTCTGCCCCGTAACTATAACTGGCGTCATTTCTCACACAGCAACCGCCCTCTAGTAGAGTCAACCAATGCTTAAACATCTTTTGCTGTCAGGATGGTTTCGCGTACAACCATTCTTCAAGTATGTTGTTGTCTTGATGCTGATCGCGCCCCTAGTGGATGCATCTAGTCACTCTTCCTCAGCGCAATCACAAACAGCTAAAAGTACTTCGATGATGACGGAGTTAGCATCTGCTTCAACGCCAACAGATGCTAGAAATATCTCTAGTCAGACTCAAGTATCAAAACTAGCTAATATTGACTCTTTGGCAGGCAAACACCACTCCTTACAAGTGTCTACAGCTACTGAACCACAAATACTAATAGTGGATAAAGTAGAGTCTTGGGCAGGAGAAGGCGATTCTCTATCGGTGATTGAAATACCAGACAACAACTCATTGGCGGCGGTAGAACTCGCACCAGCCAAGGTGCAACCAGACTCTGTATCTGGAGAACTGTCTACTAGTCAAATCAGTTTAGTGGAAAAATTAAAGGCTGCAAAACTACAGTCTTTAAATGACGATAAGATTTATCTATCAATGGATAAGTCTGCTAGTTCATCACCTCAAGCTGCTGCGATAGTAACTCCAGAGTACAAAGAATTACCTGTAGTTGAACAATCTGAGCAAGCACAACAAGAACAGCAAGATCCGATCGCCAGTCCGCATCCAATTCCTTGGAATTGGATCATGACTACACATCAAACTGTTAGTTCTAAAAACGGTTCTGGAGTTCGCTATTATCGCAGTCTACCTGTAGTTTCTCCAGATGGTAGATATGCTGCTTACAGCCGTGTCCAATTAGAAGTAAAACCAGAACTCTATAACAGCCGTGTCAGCAGCGTTTTGTTCTTAGAAGACAGACAAACTGGGAAATTGCGGGTAGTATCTTCCACCTCTCGCAACATGGATACTTTAATTAATGCCAAAGTTACCAATGATGCAAATGGCGAAGGGACAATTGGGGTATTAGTTCCCGTCAGTTGGTCAGAAAAAGGCGATCGCTTCCTAGCACGCAAATTTGAAGCTGTATTTAATACGTCTGACGCTACAGATAGAGCGGTAATTTGGGATCGACAAAGCGATCGCATTAACACCATCTCTCCTGCTTATGATGAGCAAGAACATGAAAAAATTGCCGTACTCTTAGGCTGGAGTAAAACCCAACCTAATAAGATTCTATTCCGTAGTGGTGAAATGGGCGAAGAAGAATGGCCTGTATTGGCAGTTTCTTACGATGGTAGTACAGCTATAGCCACAGACACAGATAAAGCAGTAACTTTTGGTGAAAAAGTCAAAGAAGTCTGGCCTGGCCCGCAAGTAGCTTATCGTTGAAAATTTCTCTAACCCTCCTCACCTCACAAAGGGGAGGGGAGAAAACAATTAAAAATTAAAAATTGGGAAGAGGTATAAGGAAGAAGGGATTTTATTGAGTGCAGGATTTGGGTTATTTATTTTCTGGAGTTTTCTAAGTAAAAATTATTAATTCAATATATATTGAGAATTATTATTAATTGTAAATTTATGCGATCGCTCCAACAATGATGAATGATGAACTATGCTTTTTCATAATTCACCATTGATAATTCATTATTTTGATCATGTCTCAAGAATTTCCCATAGGTAGCAAAGTCCGCGTCATCGCCTTACCGCCCTACGTCAAAACAGCCGATCCCATGCCTATGTTACGTCCGCCTGATGTGATTCGTATTGGCGAAGAAGGTGTGGTATTGGATCGTCGTCCTGCTGGATACTGGGGTGTCCGTTTTAGTAAAGGGGCTTTTTTAATGGAAAGCCAATATATTGAAAGTGTAGAAGCTAGCAAAGCTGAGAATAGCGACGAGTAATTGTAAACTTGTGTTAAGTTGTGATTCTGGTCAGCACAATGACTTCTCGCCGCCATTTTTTAACTATATTATTCGCTAGTTGTTTGACACTCATCAGTTGGTTAAATTTTGTCCCAGTAGCTAACGCCTTGGGTGGAAAACTTCCCGCTATTAATCAACCTGCACCAGAGTTTTCTTTACCAACCAACTCTGGCGAAGGTAAAATTTCCCTTTCTGATTATCGTGGTCAATGGGTAGTTCTTTACTTTTATCCCAAAGATTTCACCCCAGGTTGTACTATAGAGGCCCGTCGGTTTCAGCAAGATTTACCCAAATATCTGGAAAAAAATGCACAAGTAATTGGTATTAGTGCGGACGATATAAATTCTCATGCCGAATTTTGTGATTCCGAAGGACTAAAATTTCCTCTGTTGGCAGATACAACAGGCGCAGTTAGCAAAGCTTACGGTTCTTGGATGAGCTTTATTTCTGTGCGTCATACATTTATCATCGATCCCCAGGGTATTGTGCGAGAGACTTTTGTCAAAGTTAATCCAGCCATTCATAGCCAAGAAGTGCTAGTCCGACTAGAGGAATTGCAACAAACCACCTCCTAGCATTCAACTAGAGTAAAGTCAGCTTTTAGCTGAGTGGTACGAACTTTTTCGGCTGTGTAGCAGACGTGTAGCAAGATCCCACAGGGTAATTTCGCGTCTCTACACAGCAATCAATAGTTATTGATAATTAGCTTTAGACTTATTAGTAAGAGTCATTGATCATTAGTTATTGATGAGCAATCCTCTAAATTTATTTATGGTGGTTCCCTCCGCTAGTCCCCCATCTCGATAGAAGCCAAGAAGGGGGCTGATCTCACCTGTTCCCTCTTAATTTGAACTTTTACTTCTGGACTAATAACTATGAATTTTAAAAGCGAAGTAAATCTTAAAGATAATACACAAAACTTAAATTTTTCTCAGCCCACTATCACCCGTAAACCATTGGAATTACTCAGAGATACTGAGGCTTTACTACGGCGTCCAACAGTAGCAACATTAGTACCACTACTGCCACCAAAGTTAGGAGATAACTTACAAATTGCCTCTTCGGTAGCAGAAGAATCATTATATGAATTAGCAGAAATCGACTTAGAGACGATCAGCGATTGGGAACTACGGCCTTTACGGATACGGATTGGGTTAAGTTTTGTTGGGTTTGGAGCGCTGATGACCGTTTTGCTGCTACTTTACCTCAATACTCTGCACTCACAATTAAGTCCAATTGAGCAGATCGGAAAATATTGGCATCAATATGTTTGGTTTGTTTGCTTAGGCGTAACTGGCATGTTCATTCTAGGGCGAGAGGCAATGCGTCCGATTAACAAACCTCGAAAATCAGGTAAAAAATGAATTCGCGTCATCCCAACTAAACTAATTTGATTGTGAAACCAGGTTCAAGGATTTTTCTCGAACTAGCACTAAAGCATGTGTATTAGTATATTTTATCCATGCTAATAACAACATAGTTTACACACCTCGCTGTTACTGATATTATTTTCTCAAAGTAAAAATAACTCAAACTGAGAAATCTATAAAGTTAAGTAAAGAACATAGACAGCAGCTCTTGCAAACCTAAAGGATGTTAGAGCAAAAAGATCGATTCAATAAACATAACCTCAACATATTGCCGTAAGGATAGGTGGCGAATATGGAGCCGAGAAGACTTGCACAATTCCTTAACTTTTTGCAAGAAGATTTAGCAATTCCTAACGCTGACCTACAGTTAGCATTACGACACCCTGAACAGACTCCAAATTTGTTACCAATAATTCTGTGGCAATACGGACTGGTAACATTGAACCAGCTGGATCGTATTTTTGACTGGTTGCAGAGGAATGTTTGAGGTTAAGCCACAATGAAAACACAAAAACGTCTTGGAATTCTGACTAAGTGGTGATGAATATTGACAAGAAATTACCAATTATGCATCTACCGATTATTGCTGTAACCTGCCATTGTGTTTTGCAAAAACGCACCCTACTAGGAATTTGATACCATTAACAAAGTGGGCGATCGCACCTCTGGAGCAGATTTTGCAAAAACACTATGGCAAAGCGTAAAAAAAGCAATCTTCAATGGATTAAAGAAACGCTTGAACTAAAACCCGATCATCATTGGGAATCTCCATCTGGCTACAAAATTTTTGTTGCAGGTAGGGGGGCTGTTCGCTTTAATGTTCCCCAAGATTGGGTTTTGGAGCCACAAGAAAAATCATTTAAGTTCCTCGATCAAAAACCGCCTAACGATGATTGTTGCTTAGAAGTATCTTTTAATCGCCTTCCACCCAATGACTGGAGTCTGTTTCCACTCAAACCCACTTTAAAGAAAGTCATAGACAACGACGAACGCAACGTTATTGAGAAGGGAGAAATTGTTACTGTCAAGCGCCAAACAGCCAGAATTATGTGGGCAGAGATTAAGTTTATCGACACTCAGGAAGAACCACGAGAAGCTTTTTCGCGAACTTGCATTGGTTTGGGGTCGAATGTGCAATGCTTAATTACATTTGATTATTGGGCAGATCAAGTAGAACAGCTAACACCAGTTTGGGATGAAGTGATGCGTAGTCTCACGCTAGGGTTGTATATTCGCGATCCAAAAACTGGTTTAGCTTTCCCAGATTAAACCATTCCTCTTAGTGTCTTTGTGAAATAATTATTTTTGAAACACATAGACGCCCTAGCGGCTACTTACCCTACGGGAACCCTTTGGTGGGAACAGAAGCCACTACCTACGGAAGCCGCTCCGCGTCTTTGTGTCTACCGGAACGGTAGGCACAAAGACACTAAGAAAAACTGATCTTCCTAAATTTTGTACTTTCCTTGAAAGACTTGTTCTGCTGGGCCTGTCATATAAATTCTTTGGTCAATTTCTGACCAAGCGATTTGCAAACAACCTCCTGGTAATTCTATAGTTGCAGTGCGATCGCATCTTCCTGTTAGTACTCCAGCTACTAAAGAAGCACAAGCTCCTGTACCACAAGCTAAAGTAATTCCAGCGCCACGTTCCCAAACGCGCATTTTGAGGTAATCTGGGCGGACAACTTGAATAAATTCAGTATTTGTTCGTTGGGGAAAAACTGAATGATGTTCAAACTGCGGGCCGATATGCTCTAGGGGAATTGCAGCGACATCTTCAACAAAAGTTATGCAGTGGGGATTTCCCATGCTGACACAGGTGACATCCCAAGTTTTTCCTGCTACTTCTAAGGGTTGGTTAATAACTTTCTCATCAGCAGGACATAAAGTAGTAGGAATCTCACCAGCAAGTAATCTGGGAATACCCATATCAACTTTTACTTGTCCATCCGACATCAGTTCGGGTGTAATGACACCAGCAAGGGTATGAATCCGATATTGATTACTCTGACGTGAGTCACCCTCTAATTCAGCCAAAAATGCAGCTAAACAACGAATACCATTACCACACATTTCGGGTTCGGAACCATCGGAATTAAAAATCCGCATGGTGTAATCAGTATTATTATCACCGGACAATGCAAAAATTACACCATCTGCACCAATACCAAAATGGCGATCGCACAGCTGTACTGCTTGTTCAGGAGTAATTACAGGCTCAGAATCAGAGCGATTATCTATCAAAATAAAATCGTTACCCAAACCGTGATACTTAGTAAATTCTATTGCCATTCCCAAAATCCATGAACTATATTTGTGTTTTGTCATTGGTCATTTGTCCATCGTCCATAGTCATAACTCTTGACCATTGACCATTGACCATTGACTATTAAATTATGATTACCGAATTTGACACTTCTTTACCTAGCACTCGCCAATTACAAAACCTGATTAAGGAAGCAGTACCGACTGAGATAAAATTGCTGACAGGTGATATATTGACCGGAAGAGTAATGTGGCAAGACCAATGCAGTATGTGTCTTGTAGATGATCATAATCAACAGGTGATTATTTGGAAACAGGCGATCGCTTATCTGAAGCCTTTGAGTAATTAGCAAACCGAAGTAGTTGCATATGAATTCCTGCTTGAAAGATTTCCGTGCTATATCTGAAGCTTGATTTCTACTAAATGTGACAAGAAACGCTATGAATCATCACCGCATTCCTCGACGGCGTTTCCTCAAAACTGCGGCTTTTGCTCTAGGAGGTTATGCAATTAGTAATGCTGATTTCCTTTGTTCTTTAGCCACTCGGAGTGAGCCTATAGATGCGATTGTGATTGGGAGTGGTTTTGGCGGTGCGGTTGCGGCGCTACGATTGGCACAAGCTGGAATACACACTCTTCTACTAGAACGCGGTCGTCGTTGGATTCTGACTGAAGAACAGAACACTTTCTCCACCTTGCGTGCTCCAGATAGCCGTTCTTGGTGGCTGAACTCCTCTTCTGTTCCGATCTTTGGTAATATCGAGCCTCTCCCGATCTACGCGCATACCGGAATAGTAGAGATTTTAGCGGAAAAAGGCATCGCAGTATTAGCAGGTGCAGGTGTGGGTGGTGGTTCTCTCGTCTACTCCGCAGCTACCTACCAACCAACACGTGCTAATTTTGATCGGGTCTTCCAAGGAGCAATCTCTTACGATGAAATGGCCCAGGTGTATTATCCCAGAGTGCGTTCCATCCTCAAGCCTAGTCCGATTCCAGCAGATATATTGGCGTCAGACTACTACCGTCTAACACGTGTCTTCCTAGAAGAAGCAGCAAATGCGGGATTACCCGGAAAGCTATTGGACATGAACCTCGACTGGGATGTAGTTCGTCAGGAGATAACTGGAGAGCGTGTTCCGTCTGCGATCGCGGGTGAATTTTTGTATGGGAACAATAGCGGTTGCAAGAACAGCGTAGATCGCAACTATCTGCTGCAAGCAGAACAGACTGGGTTTGTTGAAATCCTACCATTGCACATAGTCACGGATATCTATGAGATGCCTGACTCTGGCTATGCAGTAGTTTGCAAGCAAATCGACGAAGACGCCAATGTCCTGCAAAAGCTCATTTTTACCAGTAAGCATGTTTTTTTGGCGGCTGGTTCGATGGGAACAACTAAGCTTTTAGTGAAAGCGAAAGCTAAAGGAACGCTACCAAAGCTCAATGACACTGTAGGAAATTTCTGGGGAAATAATGGTGATACTCTTGGTCTTCAGGTCGGTCTACCACCTACTAATCCTAGTCAAGGTGGTCCATTAAGCGCTGTTGTTGAAGATCACGCCAACCCACTTGCACCGATAGCGCTTCAGCCATTTCCGGTCTGGAAGGAAACACGGCAAGATCATCTTTATCTCTTAGGATTTGGAATTGGTTCCTCCAAGGGGAGGTTCCAGTTTAATCCACTCACCGATAGCGTGCAGTTGACCTGGCCGATACTCGACCCAGAGATAGTTCAGCTGCGTAAAGCAACCCTAAAAACATACCAAACACTTAACCAAGGCAATACAAACAGCACGTATCAACCTAAGACTGCCAAAGTATTAGATGAGGTAACATTACATCCGCTTGGTGGTGCTGTACTCGGAAAAACTTGTGACTTTTACGGCAGAGTCAAAGGCTATGAGGGTCTATATGTTGTCGATGGGGCAATGATTCCAGGCTATGCTGGATGTGTCAATCCATCCCTGACAATCGCTGCACTTGCCGAACGCTGCGTCGAGCGAATTATTGCAGAGGACAATATTGGTAAGTAATTTGTATTAATCTCTACCAATCATCAAATAAATGACAGAATTTTCTAAGCAGGGTCACTAGCGATTTGTACACAAATACTCATCAGTCCTTGACTCAGTATCAAATTTGAACTCCGGTCTTTTGGGTGTATACAAAGTTATAAATTCGTAATATTTCTTATTTACCGTTCTCTCAACAGCTATTTTAAATAAATCAACAAATTCAACCCTGGAATGGTACGAGATAAAGTCCACAACAGTAAGGTGATATAAAGTATTCCCAGGCTCCACTGATACCAAGCTAATGTGGAGATGATACCGGGGAGGTGTTTGTCTCGTAAGCGAACGTCGTTAAAGCCTAATCTCAAAAGATTGTTGAGGCTAAAGTCGTAGTAGTTCAGCCAATTCCAATGACGATCCCATAATAATGCCATGTAGCGATCGCGAAATACTTCGTATCTGGGAATCACAGGTAAGCGTCCAATTAATAATCTTAACTGTCGCATACTTCCATCTTCTGTGAAGTAGGAAGTGTCCATTAAGTCGTGATACCGTCCTTGTTGATATAGTCGCAATAATAAAATTACTGGTACGGGAACAATAATGATCACAAGACAGGCGAGTGTCAACCAGGGTTGTTCAGCACTGCGAAATATCGCAAATAGTCCCAACAGTGTTAAAACGCTAAAACTTGTCAACATCCATATACTTTCGTCGATTGTAGGAATAATGACGTTAGGATACAGACGACGCAGCCGATCTATCAGCCAAAATAATAAGCCAAAATAGGCGATCGCGATTGTTCCAACACCAAAGACTAAGCGAAAATCTGTACCGTAACCAGAAAGCAATAGTAGTACACTCAAAATCAGCCAATTCCAAGCTAATAGTAACCATCCACCTAAAAACAATGGTTCACTAACTACTACTTGTGAACTCAGTTTGGTGTAAGTTTCTAAATCAATATCTGCAAGAGTCAGTAATTCACTTATATTACGAAACGGTTTAGTTAATCGGCGATGTGCGATCGCTTCTGCTTGAGTTGGAGAGAAACCCAGTTTAATTAAACTTGTTTGCGAAGCATCATTAATATTAATCGTAATCAAACGACGGGTTAATTCTGCTAGTCGCAGTTGCTGTTTCGTATACTCAATTTGATTCGCATCAGCAATTTGCTGCAACTGGCGGAAATTTTGTCCTAAATTTCGCAAGACGTTTTGATTTCCTTGCAGTGTATTTACAAATAATTTCTCACCTATTTGTCCTGAATTTCCTAAAATTTTGGCTTGATTTGAGTTAAAAGCTAGTCCAGATACATTTAAAAACGCAGTTTTCGCAAAGCTAGTATCACTAAAATCTGCTTGATTGAGAATGTTAGCACCCCGCAGATTCACAGGTTGATTAAACTGTGCTTCTCGAAAAGTGACTGCTTGTTCAAAAGTTGCTTCTGTTAAGAATAAAAACTGATGAAAAATAGTTTTGGTAAACTGTGCCGAGTTAATAAAACGTACCCCAGAAAAATCTACATTATTTTGCCACTGGACGTGATTAAATTTAGCCAATTGTTTAAAATTGGCTTGATTGAAATAAGTGATGTCCTCAAAAAAGCTTTCCTGAAAAAATGCGTTTTCTTGAAATTGCGTTTGCTTGAAATTAGCTTTATCAAAGAATATACTATTTTGCCACTGACTTTCCCGTCGAAAAGTCGCATTGTTAAAGCTAGCAGAACGACTAAAACGTGTTTCTTGCCAATTGGCTAGTTGGTTAAAAATCGCACCTTGAGCATTGACAGATTGCAAAAAAAATGTATTATTAAACTGAACTGTACCAGTAAAATGAGTTTTTTCTAAAACCAGCGAACCACGAAAAACACTGATTTCGCTGGATGCTGTAGCTGGAGTTGCTAAGAGTGATCGACAGTCTTTGGAACTCGGTAAAGCAACAGTAAGTGATTGTAAGCAAACTTCCCGTAAGCGTTCGAGTTGTTCTTGTTCAGCAGCAGTGAAAATTGGTGCGATCGCCTGGGCGTAAAGAGGAGTTCTTAAACCCAAATCACTACCAATAAAATCTCCTTGAATCAAAGAATTACTTAAGTCTAATCCCAAAGGTTTAGAACCAGTTTTTTGTAATTCTTTTCGTAGCAGTTGATAAAAAGCATCACGAAAACCTGCGTTTTCTAGGCGCAAATCAATCACCATCTGTCGTAAATCTACTGATAAAGTACCTTCACGAACAATTGGTGTACGCAATCTTTCCTGCAATAATTCTAAAGTTAAAGGTGTGCGTTCTGCTTGTGCAAAAGCGCTTTGGGGAAATGAAAACAGCAACAGCGTCAACAGAATAATCAAAGCGATGCAAAATTTCTTCACCACAACTCCACTTGCTGTCTCAATTCTTCCATATCTAAATGATCACTTGCAAAAGCTTTGCGTAACAGTGGATGGGGAATAAACTTGTCATACTTTTGAATTTCTGGCGCTTCCGCATCACTCAATAAATTTTCAGCCGTAATTCTTTGCTCACATAAAGAAACAATTTCTGGGTATAGAGACTTAACTTTTGTTTTATCTAATTTCACAATCAAATAATACGGATTCACACCACCAATATTTTTAATTCCCAGAGATTCACGACAAAACATATTCAGCAATCTTTCCAAAGTTCGGTAAGCGATCGTACCCATCCAAGGAAAAATGCAACACTTATCTTTAGCCAAAAGTAAAATATTTTTTTGATCTAAACCAGAATTGCGTGTGAGTTCACGAACCAATCGTAAACGTTGAATTGCATTAGTTTGTAAATAAGGATATTCAATATCTTCAACTAAAACTTGCCGCATTCTTTGGAGAATCCGTGTATGAATCATACCACTACCACCCCGCCAAAAAATACTTGCTTGACCTTCAACCTGTTTGACTAAAATAATCTTCTTTTTAAAATCAACTTCTACAACTTCCCAACTTCTCCCAGCCAAAGCAAACTGATTACCAACAGGTGGCGGCATAGATATACTACCAATTTCAGTAGCTCCTTGTTTCACAGCAAATTCTTCATTATCTGGGAAAACAGCATAAAATTGAAACTTACCCACCACCCTTTCACCAATCAAACCTAAAATCAGTTTACCTTGCTCAGTCAATTGCAAATGATCGATATCAATTAAATAGCGCAATAACAACTTAAAATCATCCTTAGAGACAGCCGCAAACACAGGTAAACCCAAAACTTTTTGAGCAAGAACCGCTGGCGAAATTTCCCCAACCGCTACTAAAATACTCATAGTTTGGTGATATAACAAACTGAATGGATATCTCAAAGGCTTAATCGGTTCAATCCATTTTTCCTCTAAATAAAGTTGAATAATCGCAATACATTGCAACAATTGCCAAGGAATTTGTTCTGGTAGAGGTGCTTCTGATAATCTTTCCTCTTCAGCACAAATAAAGCGCATATCAGCAGCTTCACCTCTTCTACCTGTACGTCCCAAACGTTGTAAAAAACTCGCTACAGAAAGCGGTGCTTCCAACTGAATCACCCTCTCAAGATAACCAATATCAACACCTAATTCTAAAGTCAAAGTTGCAGCAGTCACCGCAGGTCGATTAGCTTCCCGCATCGCACTTTCTGCAACTTGTCGCAAACTAGCAGATATACTACCATGATGTACATAATATATATCCACTTCCCCTTCCTGAGCCGCAATCTTTCGCAAACTTCCAATCACCGCTTCAGTTTCTGATTTATTATTAGCAAAAATCAAACACTTACGATTCTTACTCAAATTAAAAATATATCTCTCATAACGACTTCCTCCTACTAATTCACCTTCTTTTCTTCCTTTGTGAACTTTGCGAGCTTTGTGGTTCGTTAAATCAATAACCTCATCATCATGAGCAACCCAAAAATGCTCCAAAGCCAATCTAACCTGCCTATTTACCCCCTCAATCCTCGGTGTAATAACTAATTTATTACTCCCAGAAGATAACCACTCCTCAGCCAGCCCATAATCACCAAGAGTAGCCGACAAGCCAATTCTTCGGGGTTGCTTTTGCGTCAAATCTTCTAACCGAGCCAATTGACAAAGAATCTGACAACCCCTTTCCGTACCCATAAAAGCATGAATTTCATCAATCACAACAAATCGTAAATCACCAAACAAACGCATCAGGTCATGATATTTATTAATTAATAAACTTTCCAAAGATTCCGGTGTAATTTGTAAAATACCTAAAGGCTTTTTGAGAAGTTGCTTTTTATGACTCTGAGAAACATCACCGTGCCAATACCAAACCGGAATATCTGCTTCTTTGAGTAAGCCATTCAAACGTTCAAATTGATCGTTAATTAAAGCTTTAATTGGTCCAATATATAATACACCAATCGTACTCGCAGGATTTTCATGTAATAAAGTTAAAACTGGCAAAAACGCTGCTTCTGTTTTTCCAGCAGCTGTAGCAGCAGCAATTAATAAATGAGCATCCGTATCAAAAATTGCTTGACATGCTGCGATTTGAACCGGACGTAATTCTGTCCAACTGTGATTGTAAATATATTCTTGAATAAAAGGAGCAAGCCGGGAAAATATGCGTAGATTTTGCTCATCTACGTGTATTTGCTTTGACATTGATAAAAATTTTCAGACTCCAAATTTCTATCAATAATAATGGGCGGATGTTCCGTCCGCCCCACTCATTAATAAAGCTTATTCAGCTTCAGACAATTATCGAGGACAATTAATACTAGAATCTAGCTGTGCTTTTGCAGTTTTAACTTTTGCAGATGCTTGCTGAACAGAAGTTGCAGCAGAAGCAAGAGTTTGTCTGTTAGAAAGACGATTAACCGTTTTGTCAAGGTTATTGTAGGCTTGGTTGAGATCGTCTATTCTGGCTTCCTTTACCCTCTTAGCTGATTCTCTAACATTTGCGATCGCTTGATCAACTGCTCTATCAGCGGCTCTAAGTTCTCCAACTGTGGAAGCGGGAGTTAAATTTGACATTTGGTTAACAGCCTGTTCCAATTTAGCTAAATTTCCACAAAATTCAGCATTTGCATTCTGAGTAGAATTTGGCTGACAAGCTGTCAAGCTCAAAAAAGGAAAAGCCACTAAGAAAGTAATTGCTTTTTTCATGTTTAGTATCTCATCACTTTTTGATTACCTAAATTATTCGTTTAGGTAGTTTTGATAGACATGGAATTCTGCAATTCAAAAGCGAAATAACATGATGTTACAAGGGTATTTAATTTACCCTATGTGGAAGAAGCAATTTACCTCAATCTGGTTTGATTATCTTCAAACAATATCCTAAAAAAAATTAAATTGGTATTATGAACAATCAATCATCTTCTTTGCTAGTTAAAGATATTGGCGAACAAGGACTTTTACAAATTTTGCAGCGTTTCTGTCCCGCAGAAATTATTGGGGATGATGCAGCAGTTATTGCTACTGAACCAGAGCAATCTTTGGTAGTTACTACCGATGTTTTAGTTGATAAAATTCACTTTAGTGAGATTACAACTTCCGCAGAAGATGTTGGTTGGCGCGCTGCTGCTGCTAATTTGTCGGATCTTGCAGCAATGGGTGCTTCGACCTTGGGAATTACTGTGGGATTGGGACTACCTGGTGATGTTGTTGTCAGTTGGATAGAACAAATGTATGCAGGTATGACACAATGCCTACAACAATACAATACTCCGATTGTGGGTGGTGATGTTGTGCGATCGCCAGTAATTACCGTAGCGATTACTGCTTTTGGTCAAGCTTACCCCCAGCGAATCATCCGCCGCAATCAAGCTCAAGTTGGAAACGCAATTGTTGTCACTGGTGTTCACGGAGCGTCCCAGGCTGGCTTAGAATTGCTTTTGCATCCCGAAAAGGCAAAAAACCTCAGCCAAGAGGAAACAAAGGCTTTAATCCGCGCTCACCAACGTCCAAAACCCCGATTAGATGTCTTACCCATCCTTTGGCAAATTCTTGATTCTTCCCAATTTGCGATCGCTGGGATGGATAGTAGCGACGGTTTAGCAGATGCAGTAGTACAAATTTGCCGTGCTAGTAAAGTTGGTGCTGTTGTAGAACGTACACAAATACCTATTCCACAAGTATTTGATTACTGGCTGACCAAAGAACAAGCTCTACAATATAGCCTCTACGGTGGGGAAGATTTTGAATTAGTCTTGTGTTTACCCAAACAGCCAGCCGAGAAATTAGTACAAATGCTTGGTCCAGGTGCTGCTATTATCGGAGAAATTACAGACACTTCAACCGTAATCCTACAAGACCAAAAAAAAGAATTCCCCGACCAAGTTTTGACTCTCAGTCAGGGATTTCAGCATTTTGGTCAATAGACGCGATTAATTGCGTCTCTATTGATCATTACTTCCACTTCGTAGCTACTAATTCTGCCAGGTCGAGAACGCGTTGGCTGTAACCCCATTCGTTGTCGTACCATGCCATGACTTTCACCATGTCACCGCCCATAACCAGTGTCAAGCTGGCATCAATAATGGAAGAAGCATCAGTACCTTGATAGTCAGAGGATACTAATTGTAGTTCGCTGTAGTCTAAAATGCCTTTAAGCTCATTTTCAGAAGCACTCTTGAGGGCTGCGTTGACTTCTTCAGTAATAGTTGACTTCTCAACTTGTATTACAAAATCCACCATTGAAACATTGGGGGTAGGTACACGCAATGCTACACCATTCAGCTTGCCTTTGAGAGCTGGCAGTACCAACGCGACAGCTTTTGCTGCACCAGTGGAAGTAGGCACAATGTTAATAGCCGCAGCACGCGCACGACGTACATCACGGTGAGAAGCATCAAGTAAGCGCTGATCACCTGTGTAGCTGTGGGTGGTGGTCATTGTACCTTTGATGATGCCGAATTTCTCATGCAGCACCTTAGCGATCGGAGCCAAGCAGTTGGTGGTACAGCTGGCGTTACTGATGATGTGGTGTTTGTCGTGATCGTAATCGTGATGGTTTACGCCAACTACGAAAGTACCATCTTCGTTTTTGCCAGGGGCGGTGATTAGAACCTTTTTAGCTCCAGCATTCACATGCTTCATAGCCCCTTCTTTAGCGGTAAATACACCTGTCGCTTCGATAATTAGGTCAATTTCCCACTCTTTCCAGGGCAAGTTTTCTGGGTTGCGATCAGATACACATTTTACGGTCTTGCCGTTGGCGATAATCGAGTTATCATCAGCAGTAATGTCAGCATTTTTTAACTTCCCTAGCATCGAGTCATACTTGAGCAGGTGAGCGTTGGTTCTAGGGTCTGAGGTGTCATTGATAGCAACCAAGTCAATATTGCTATTCTCTCTACCCAACCAACAGCGCATAAAGTTACGACCGATGCGCCCGAAACCGTTGATAGCAACTCTAATCACAGCGTCTTGCCCTCTGTTATATATGCCTAATTAAATCTTATGGTTGACCCCGATCATATCGCAAAGGGGGGAGTATATATAACTATAAAATGTGAGATCCCAAAAAAATTTTTAAATTTTTTTAATTAGGGTTGAGGGGGATTAGGAGAAGACGCGGCGACGCGGTGAGTGGGAGACGCGGAGAGAATGCGTGGAGGGGAAGACGCGGTGGCGGAGATATTCCCCGTGTCACCGTGTCCCCGTATCCCCCTTGTCTCCCTTGTCTCCCTTGTCCCCCTTGTCCCCGATCCCCAATCCCCTACTTCAAGCATAGAGATTGTGATCAGCTATGTAACTTCGGACTGATTCCGGGACTAAATAACGAATCGATTGGCGACCGCGACACAAGTTACGAATCATACTTGATGAAATTCCAACCAAAGGGGTATGCAATAAGCGCCATTTTATGCTATAAAACTGCTTTGCCAGTTTTTGCTCCACCTCCTTGCAAATTAAATCAGTTTGAGTTATGCATTCACTACCAACAGGTCGGGGTGCAATTAACCAATCACATAATTGCGCTAATTCCTGTCCGCGATACCACCGAGGTAACGTTTGGAAGGTATCTAGGCCAACAATCCAATACCAATGAGTATTGGGATAGAACGTGGATAAATCAATCAGAGTATTGATTGCATAAGAAGTACCAGATTGCAATTGCTCAATTGGTGAAACAGCAAATGCTGAATTGTCTGTTGTCGCTGCTTGCAGCATTGCTAAACGATGTTGAAACGAAGCCGCTTTTTTATGAGGAGGATCTGCTGATGGCACCCAAATAATCTTTTCTAGGGATATTTGATTGAGAGCAGCTTCGGCTACGATGAGATGTCCGCAATGAACAGGGTCAAATGTGCCACCAAAAATTGCGATTTGTTGCATCCACTCTCTTTAATTTCTCTTGAGTCGATATCAAAGTAATTAACCTCAGTCTATTATTATAGCCAATTCCAGGAATAAAACCAAAATTATGTGTTTGAAAATACAGTTCTATATTTCCCGAAGATGCAGAAATTTACAGAATAAACATAATATTAGTTCAGGAAGAGAAAAACCACTAACAAGGTTAAAATCATCCTAAAGTAATGTCATCTGAGCATCAAAATCAACTAATCATGAGTATGAAATTTACACATAGGTAGTATCGATAAAAAACAAAATCCTGTTATGATACGCGTGTTATTTGTGATGATGGTGTGGTGTGGTGTTAGAGGAGTAATCGATGAAAAATTCTGTAGACTTTAGCGGTAGACCTTTTCATTTTATTGGGATTGGTGGCATAGGCATGTCTGCTTTGGCATACGTGCTAGCAAAACGACAATTGCCAGTTTCTGGTTCGGATCTTCGTCCAAATCATATAACTTGTAAATTGGAATCTATCGGCGCTCATATTTTTGCCAAGCAAGAAGCAAGCAATTTGGAATTCTTTCGTCCCCAAGAGAATGAAAATAAAGTAGTCTTAAATACTCAAAATCATGTGTCAACTGAGAAAGTGGCACAATTACCACAAGTAATTTGTTCAACAGCAATAAATACTAATAATTTGGAATATAAAGCAGCACTAGAATTAGGCTGCCCAATTTTCCATCGTTCAGATGTATTGGCAAATCTAATTTCTGAATATGACAGCATTGCAGTTGCTGGAACTCATGGCAAAACCACCACTAGTAGCATGATTGGATATATGTTGCTGGAAGCGGGTCTTGATCCCACAATTTTAATTGGTGGTGAAGTTAATGCTTGGGAAGGCAACGCTAGATTAGGGCAAAGTCGCTATTTAGTAGCAGAAGCAGATGAATCAGATGGTTCATTAGTCAAACATGCCCCAGAAATCGGTGTAATCACGAATATTGAACTAGACCATCCTGATCACTACGACAATTTAGAAGAAGTAGTGGAGATTTTCCATACCTTTGCTAAAAGTTGTAAGACTCTAGTGGCTAGCATTGATTGTGCAACGGTGCGCGATCGCTTTCAACCAACAATAAGTTATAGCTTATATTCAGACACAGGTGCAGATTATACCGTTACAAATATAGATTATCGTGCTGATGGCACTACCGCTTTAGTTTGGGAGCGGGGCAAAACCTTGGGTGTGTTAAAGTTACGTTTGCTCAGTCGCCACAACCTTAGCAATGCTCTGGCAGCAGTGGCCGTTGGTCGCGTTTTGGGATTAGAATTTGGTGAAATTGCCAAGGGTCTCGCAACTTTTGAAGGTGCAAGACGTCGCTTTGAGTTTCGGGGTGAAGCTCATGGTATCACATTTATTGATGACTATGCTCATCATCCCAGCGAAATCCGGGCAACTTTGGCCGCTGCGCGTCTGCAAGCAAGACCAGGACAAAGAGTAGTCGCCATCTTCCAACCTCATCGCTACAGCCGTACACTGGCATTTTTAGAAGAATTTGCCGAATCTTTTACCCATGCTGATGTAGTTATACTCACTGACATTTACAGCGCTGGGGAAGTCAACTTAGGACAGGTAAGCGGTGAACAACTAGCACAGGAAGTTGCCAAACATCATCCGCAAGTTAAGTATCAAGCAAACCTCAGTTCTATGTGTGATTTCTTACAGCAAACACTACGTTCTGGAGACTTAGCGTTGTTTTTAGGAGCTGGAAATTTAAATCAGGTAATTCCGGAGGTAATTGCTACACTTCGTCAGCCAGCTACAGCAACATCCTAAAAGTTTCACAAACTAGTTTTCTGGCATAGTGTCAGTTTTGTAAATTTCTTTAATTGCATCAAAAAATAACCGTGTTCCTACGGTGGATAAACATCAAAATAAAACAGATTCTGGTAAATATGGTAATTTCCCAGGCAGCTGTAGATGTCTGCACAAATTCTGGTGTGACTGTAAATAAACAACAAACGACAAATTCCGATATTAAGGAAATTCCCTTACTTGGTACTGACTGCGCGATCAAACCGCAAGTTCCTCTGTCAGCATATACCTCTTACAGAGTAGGAGGACCAGCAGAATGGTATGTTGCTCCACGTAACATCGAAGCAATGCACGCTAGTTTAAGGTATGCAAAAGAGGAAGGTTTACCAGTAACAGTACTGGGAGCAGGTTCTAACTTGCTAGTAAGCGATCGCGGAATTCCAGGCTTAGTCATTGCTACTCGTCGCCTTCGTCAAACTCATTTTGACTTAGAAACAGGTCTATTAACCGTAGCTGCTGGGGAACCTATTCCCGGTTTGGCAATGGCAGCCGCAGAGCAAGGATGGCAGGGCTTAGAATGGTCTGTAGGTATACCTGGAACCGTTGGTGGTGCGGTGGTGATGAATGCAGGAGCGCATAATAGCTGTATTGCAGATATCTTAGTCAGCGCTCAAGTACTTTCACCTGATGGCACAGTAGAAACCCTTACCAGTGAGCAACTGGGTTATAGCTATCGTACTTCTATTTTACAAGGTAGCAATCGCATTGTTACCCAAGCCACGTTCCGAATGCAACCCGGTGCTGACCCCGCCCGCGTCATTGCAACTACCAAGCAACATAAACAACACCGACTGACAACCCAACCCTACGACAAACCTAGTTGCGGTAGTGTTTTCCGCAACCCCAAACCCTACTCCGCAGGTTGGTTAATCGAACAAACTGGTTTAAAAGGCTTCCAAATTGGTAACGCACAGGTAGCACAACGCCACGCTAATTTTATCGTCAACTGCGGTGGTGCGAGTGCCTGGGATATTTTCAATCTCATTCGTCATGTGCAGTATCAAGTACAGGATCGCTGGTCAATTTTATTAGAACCAGAAGTTAAGATGTTGGGAGAATTCCCAGCAGTTTGTTGATTTAATATTTGTGATTTAGCTATGATAACGAGCGTCAGCTTCTTGCTGGCGCTTTTGGTTGGTAGATATTTGTACAATCAGAGCAAAGCCAGTGGTTGAGATTAGACCAATCCAGGGACATCAAATCGAACAAGCCAAGCAAATAGTTATGGGAATTTGCTTAGAAATTTGGCAAGGTGTACTCACCGAAGCAGATTTTAGGCGAATTGATTCCATGTCTGATATCGAGAATGTGCAGTCACACTACTTTGACAATGGCGGTACATTCTTAGTTTTGGTTGATGATGAACAAGTTGTAGGTACTGGGGCGATTCGACGACTCGACGATGAAATCTGTGAACTCAAGCGAATGTGGTTTCTCAAAGAATATCGAGGACAGGGTTTCGGCTGGAAAATGGCTCAAATGCTCTTTGATTTTGCACGGCAAGCAGGGTATCACAAAGTCAGACTTGACCTAGCTAACGAAGAGCGACAACCACAAGCACTCAAACTTTACAGAAAACTTGGTTTTTACTCGATTGAACGGTATAATGATAGCCCGTGTACTGTGTTCATGGAAAAGATTTTATAAATAGATAAGTTCCCCTATCTATCCGCATGAACATAATTCACAAAGTAAAATTTAGGACTAAGCCAGAATTTTAACCAAGCATAAGCAGTAAGTCCCAGTAGGGCTGTGATCACCAGCGGTAAGCCAAGCTGGACTCGAAGTGCATCGGGAAGAACAGCAACTCCAGCAACTGTAATCGCAAAGTATGCTAAAAGTGATACTTGTAAGCGTCGCACAACTTTCAGCGCACCCCGACAGCTACTGCAATGCTGCGTGTGTTGTTTGTAACGATCCAAAACTTGCTCGCGATTTTCATTGATATTCCTGATTTTTGGAACACTTATCCCCACTTCACTCCAGGGTAACTGTCCATGACAATACTTATCAAGCCAGTTCCTATACTCAATTACTAGCCTATCTGCGCTTGCAGGAAGTTTATAGGCAGTTTTCCAACTTTGCGATGATTCTGTCTGTTGGAGAAAATACTCTTGCTGTTGTAGAAGCACCATATCTCCATCAAGAACTTCATTACGTTCGCTAACGTGATTCCACCAACGGGGTATGAGACGATGAGCTGTTTTGGCAAAGTTACGAGGAAACTGAGCAATAATCCGAGATTTACCAGGAGATACTGGTACACAATAAGTCACAAGTCCAATCTGCTTTCCAGCGTCGCCAAACTTGATTGCATATTCCAACCGACAAGGTGGTTCAAAAGTAATTGTTGTTTGGTATCGTCCGATAGTACCTGCTTCAATCAAATTTGCTGTTGATTGCAGAATTTCAATGGGTATAGGTTTTGCTTGTGCGCGATCGCCCTGAACTCCATGATGAGCAAAAGGAACATGACTAGGATCTGCAACGTTTTCAACCAGAATTTCCCAATCATATTCTAAGTCACGTACAAAAGAAGACCAAACAAAACCTTTGCTTGCATCTACTTGCGGTGACAGAGGTAAATCTGTAGTCGCTGCGAGATCCGCTGATTTAGCATCAGGCCACACCCAAAGCAGATCCTGTGCTTGACAAACTGGTAAGGTAACTGCACACAGGTTTTCTTTATTCTTACTCACAAGTTCTGGATTTTCTGCTTGGGGAATGTGAGTACAAATTCCTTGCTGATCAAATTGCCATCCATGATAGCTACACATCAAATTACCCGTTTTCTCGTCAATCCGTCCCTCACTTAAGGGTGCAAGCCGATGAGGACATTTATCCAAAAATACGCGATAAGTCTGTGATGAGTGGGGCTTCCAAATAACTAAGCGCAGTCCCAAAAGTGTAACTGATGTTGGTCTTTTGGGGTCTAGGTCTTCAACGGGTGAAAGGGGATACCAGTGCTGGAAAAAGTTGAATTCTGATTGCATTATGTAGTTCCAGTGATGGGTATTTCAAAAGTCTCCTTTTTGTATTTTGACCATAAATTGGAAGATGCAGCAAATAATAGCCTAGCTTTGGAAGGTAAGTGTAACTTTTGAGCTAGTAGCGTGCCTTAGCAACAGCGCAACGCACGTACAACTTTGGTTATAGCTAAATATTAAACTGTTGCCGTTGATACAGCGACCAATACAAACCTTTTTGCTGCAACAAATCTGTATGTGTACCGCGTTCGATCAGAACTCCTTTTTCTAACACCAAAATTAAATCAGCACGTTTTAAAGGTGCAAAGCGGTGAGCAATTAAAAACACAGTCCGTCCTTGAGAAACTGCTTGCAAGTTTTGCAGTACCTGTTGTTCGGTTTCACTATCTAGGGCGCTGGTAGCTTCATCTAATATCAAAATTGGCGCTTGGGAAAGAAATAACCGTGCTAGGGCGATGCGTTGGCGTTGTCCCCCAGATAAAGCTGTACCCCGTTCACCAACATTGGTTTCGTAACCGTGAGGTAATTCACTGATAAAGTCATGAGCAACAGCAAGTCTAGCAGCTTCTACTACTTGTTCTGCGGTGATTTCTGGATTCCCAAGGGTGATGTTATCCAAAATCGAACCGTTGAATAAAAAGTCTTCTTGGAGAACAACGCTAATCTGTTGACGCAAGGAAGTTAAGTCAGCACTTTTAATATCAAAACCATCAATCAGGATGCGTCCTGATTCGATTTGATAAAGGCGTTGCAAAAGTTTAGAAAGGGTACTCTTACCAGAACCACTACGTCCGACAATACCAACAAATTGCCCTGGCTGCACGTTAAAGGAAATACCCCGCAGCACAGGTTCAGTATTTTGGCGGTAGCGGAAAAATACTTGATCAAAAGCGACTTGTCCTTTCAGGGGTGGTAAAACTAAACCTGTGCCTGGTTCTGCTTCTGGGGAGACGTTGAGAATATCACCAATTCTGTCTACGGAAAGCAGAACTTGTTGCAGATTTTGCCATAGTTGTACTAATCTTAACAATGGGCCAGTCACTCTACCAGAAAGCATTTGAAAAGCGACAAGTTGACCAACTGTAAGTTTGTTTTCAATGACTAACTTAGCACCAAACCAGAGGATGAGTAGGCTAGAGAAATTAGTCAGGAAGTCACCGATATTACTGCTGATATTAGAAGTGGTGGAAGCTTTAAAACCTGTGCGGATAAAACGAGCAAATAAACCTTCCCAGCGATCGCGTGCGACTGCTTCGGCTGCGTGGGCTTTAACTGAATGAATTCCTGTGACTGTCTCTACCAAAAATGACTGGCTATCAGCACTGCGGTTAAAGGTTTCGTTGAGCCAGTTGCGAAGAATTGGTGTAGCTACTAGTGTCAGAATTGCAAATAAAGGTAGTACCGCCAACGCCGTGAAGGTGAGGGGAATGCTGTAGTAGAACATCAATACCAGATACACCACAGCAAAAACACTGTCTAACACCACAGTCAAAGCCGTACCAGTGAGAAACTGACGAATTTGTTCCAGTTCCTGCACCCGTGCAACTGTGTCTCCTACCCGGCGTGATTCAAAGTAAGCCAAAGGTAAGCGCATCAAGTGGCGAAATAGCTGGGCGGACAAACTTAAATCTAAGCGTCGGGCGGTGTGAGTAAAGACAAATAGCCGCAGAATACCAAGTGTAGCCTCAAAAATTGCCACTAAAAATAAAGCAAGGGCCATGACATCAAGAGTTGCCAAACTCTCTTGTACCATGACTTTATCGATCACAACTTGGGTAATGAGTGGCGTTGCTAACCCCAGCATTTGTAACGTCAAAGACGCGAGCAACACTTCCCCTAATAGTCCCCGATATTGCCATACAGCTGGTAAAAACCAATTAAGATTAAATTTCTCCTGCTTTTGAATTAACTCTACTTGCCACAGTTGCCCATTCCAATACTCTTCTACCAATGATTGCGACAAAACTTCACAAGTGCGATCGCCATTGAGAGGATTGGCTATGAGTAAGCGATCGCCCCTGACAGCATAAACTACCACCCAGTTACCATCAGCTTCCGGTGATTCACCCCACTGCAATAAAGCCGGAAATGACAACTGTTGCAAATCAATCCAATTCACTTGCAATCGTCGCAGTACAAAGCCTAACTTTTCTCCTGCTTCTACAACATGTTTTGGTTGCTGTCCTCTGACTTGGCGTTGTACCCATTCCAACTTCACAGGTTGATCTAACTGTTGCGCCACCATTGTTAAACAAGCAGCAGCCGTATTCCGGCTAGCAACAAATGGGTAAACCTGCTGGGTGGAAGTGGGAGACACGGGGACACGGGGACGCGGGGACGCGGAGAATGAAGACGCGGAGATATCATGACGCGGGGACGCGGGGAATGAAGAAGATATCTCCGCGTCCCCGCGTCTCCCCGTCTCCGTGTCTTCTTCATTTCCTCCCCAAAACTCCTCAATTTGTGGTGTGGAAATTTCTGTCCATATTGTTATAGGCCAACGTACAACTACTACATCTTTGCTAGCAGCTACAGCTTTGCATTCGAGGGGTAATTTCTGCAAGCTACCAAACCAATCACCCGCAGTTAAAGTTGCTAGTGGTTTACCAACTCCTTCTTCCCGCAGGCGGACTTTACCACTGACAATCAAAAATTGATAACCTACCCCATCTTTTGGCCAAATTTTTTTGCCTAAACCGAAGCGTAGAGTTTCTGACTTTTGTTGCAATAGGGTTTGCTGTTGTGAACTTAACCAACATAGCGGTGCTTGTGTCCAAGGTAGAGAGGCTAGCACCCTTGTATGTGAAGACTCATCATCTATTAGGTTTAATTCACTTGCAGTTTTACCGTTAGCTTCTGAATTTTCTCTGCTAGCCATTTCTCAAACAACTCATTCTGTAGTGCTTGTTTTAGTTGAGTATCTTCCAATGAAGCTGGCAAAATTTGTTCTACACGAAACAAACCATAACGTTCTTCCAGCTCAATTGGCCCTACTATTTCCATTGGGCTTGCCACATCAATTGCTGCTCTGAGTGTATCAGGCAATGTTCCTCGGCTGACTGGGCCCATCATTCCGTTGACGATTCGATCCTCTGTGAGTGAATATTCTCTAGCTAATCCTTCAAAGCTAGCTCCTTCCTCTATTTGGGCTTGTAATTCCTCGGCTAATTCTCGATTGTCTACAATAATTCGCGAAATTACCACCCGATCCAGGAAAATTTTCCTTTCGATGAAATATTCTGGGAGTTTGGGTTCTGTGATGACTGCTTTGAGTTTTTCTAACTTGAAGCCTAGAGCAACACCAGAGTGGAAAGAATCATAGTCTTTGCCATTATTTTGTAGCCATTCTTGAAAAGTTTTTGGATCTGTTAATTGATTTTTGAGTCGAAAATCGATAATTGCCTGTTCAGTGAGAGCTGGGCTAATAGCTATATCTTCGCGAGTTTCTAATTCTTTTTCTATTACATATTGACGCAGAATATCCCCAATAAATTGTCCTAGTTTTCCAGAGTTTTGCAAATATTTTACTACTTGTCCAATCGAAATTTGTTGCTCATTAACAGTTAAAAAGGAAGAAGATTCCATAGGATAAATACGCAGAGCTACGAAGAAGAGTAATTATACATTTTCCCCTCAGAGGAAATTCGTAATTGAGTTGACATTCTCATGCCAAGTTTATATTGCCATGTTAAGACTTACAAGACAGAGTGGCAACTCTATCTTGTAAATTATTCGTAAAAATATCTACCTAGTATCGGAAAATAATTAGGATAGTCTCGCACAAACAACTAGATTGTTTTAGAAAAAATAACTACGCATTCAAAATTTCAGGAAAATGCCAAGTGATTATAATTACAAATTCATCATTTCTGCTGATTTACATTATGCAACTGTAATTGCCCAAAACCAAGCTAAAAAAATCGCTGCGATCGCACCGATTAATGTATTTAAAATATTCACTAATTCATTAGTTAACCAAGTGTACTTTGATTGCAATGTTGCTCCAATTACGCTTTCTATATTTGTGGCAATAAAAGCAGCTACTACGCACCAAACTATACCTAAAGGTTGAACTAAACCAATAACCCAACCCAAAAAAGCGATCGCCACTGAAGCCACCACACCAGCCAAAGTTCCTTCTAAACTGACTGCTCCTTCAGTTCCACGGGGAACTGGTTGTAAGGTAGTGATCAAGAAAGTACTCTTGCCATAAGCTTTCCCCACTTCACTTGCACAGGTATCAGACAGCTTTGTACTAAAACTTGCGACATAACCCAGAAGTAGTAGGGATTGGAGATCAGCGAGCAGGAATTGGGTAACGCCAAAGATTTTCAAGTCTAGCATCCCTACTCCCAAAGCGCACAGTGTCCCAATCAAAGCTGAACCCCAGACATTTTCTGGACCTCTTGCACCAGAACGCTTTTCAGCAATACCTTCAGCTTCCTTCTGAGCCATCCCAATACGTGTGACAAAAGAACCAACTAAAAAATAGAACATCACAACTATGTATCCTTGCCAACCTAATGTCCCCCAAGTCAGGACACCAAGTAGCCCAGCATGGAAGTAACCAGCAGGAGTGAGCAGCTTTTTAGGAGCTATCCAAGCTACAACCAACAACATAGAATTTAATGCTGCTCCCACAACCCAGGGATTTACAGAGTTAATAAAAGAAAACATTGTTTCTGCGTTTGGGTATTTTATTCAAATCACCAACAGGATATCTAATTTCCGCTACACCCCCAAACCCCCATAGGCTTGTAATCTAGTGAAATCACGCAGTTATTTTTTGAAGTTTCAGTAAATTTTTGATGCTTATTCATTAAAGTGATGCATATTAGCATTATTTTTTCGCGAGAGAAGCAGATGATGGATGGTAAGAAAAATTTCTTGTAGTTTGAAATACTAAGTTAAAAATGTCATCAGACCTCGCAGGCAATTCCCTAGATCAAGCTAGAAGTCTTACATTTACAAATAATTCCTACACATTAAGTGATCAAGTCTCTCTTAAAGATCCAATCGATTGTTATAAATTCACACTTGAAGGCAAGAGTAGTTTTCAACTTGACTTAACTCACTTAAGTGCCAATGCCGATTTGCAGTTGATTCAAGATACGAATGGCAATGGTATATTAGACCAGGGAGAAGTTATTGCTGCTTCTAACCGTACTGGCAAAAAAGCTGAATCAATCAACACTACCTTAGAAGCTGGTACTTATTACATTCAAGTCAACTCTACAGGCAAAGCCAAAACCAAGTATGAATTGAGCGTTTCGGCAATACCGATTGACAATGCAGGTAACACTCTAGATACAGCTAGAGATATCGGTGAACTCTCTACCAATTCCCAAACTATTAGTTATACGGATTGGGTAGGTGAATCTGACAACTACGACTATTATAAGTTCAACATCAATAGTACTACTGATGTCAGTTTATCACTCAAAGATTTGGGTGCTGATGCAGATATGCGACTGTTAAATTGGCAGGGTGATATACTCGCTGGTTCTGCCAATATTGGTAATACTGATGAATTTATTACTAGTAGTTTGACAGCAGGAACATATTATATAGAGATTTATTCCTACAACGGTAATCAAACTTTTTACAATCTGCATTTATCATTAACATCGCCAGATTCTACAGCAGTCATTCAAAATTCAGATCAACAAAACTCGGTAAATAACAGCAACACTACAGCTACAATACCGACAAATGCCAACAGTAATCAACAAGGTACACTCAGGGCAGATACATTTATATATACGCCAAATTCTACACAAACAGTCTTTTCTGGCAAAGGTAATATTGACTTTGGTAGTGGAGGGCGAGACACACTAGACCTCTCTGCTTTTGTGTCTACACAAGTCCTATCGTTTAACTACGCTAATAGTGTGAATGGTGGCGTCATTTACGATCCTGGTGATTCAGTAGCCCGTGTCTTTGATGCGATCGCCTTCTCTGACGGTAAGCAAATTTTATTTGAGGGTATTGACACTATTAAGTTTGCAGACACTGTCATCAATTTATCAGTAACACCAAATGATCCGCTATTTAACCAACAATGGAACTTGCACATGATGGATGTGCAGAAAGCTTGGCGGTTCACCACAGGTTCAAATCAGGTATTAGTAGGGATTGAAGATACAGGGCTAGCACTTGACATCAATGGTTATCTTCACCCAGATTTACGATTTACCAATAGTATTAGTTCTAACTCTTTTGATGAGTATTCATCATCTTCTTCTCATGGAACTTTAGTCCAGGGAACGATCGCTGCTAGTAGTAACAACAATATTGGTATAGCTGGTATCAACTGGAATTCTTCAGTGATGCAGATCGATGTTATTGGTGGTAATCCTGGCGACTATAGTTTAGCCGAAGCTACACAGGCATTAATCAATTGGGCAGATAGTCAGAATAAGCCTCTAGTCATTAACCTTAGTCTGGCTGGTGGTTACTCAACAGCCTTTGAAGAACTAATTGCTAAGAACCAAAATGACGTCTTGTTCGTCATCGCTGCTGGTAACGGTAATCAAAATACTATTTCTAGCCCTGCGGATTTAGCTAAGAAATACCAAAATGTGATCGCGGTAGGCGCTTGTTGGGGAACTCAAGACTACTACGGTAATGCGAAAACACCAGGTACAAGAGTTGATTATCCTAGTCAAGGTATACAGTGGTGGGGTTCTAATTATGGGGATGGTTTAACTTTAGTGGCACCAACAGAGTTTACCTCTACCAGTGCTAGCCGCAACCCATCCGAACTCTTCTACAATAAATTAGACTACGCAAGCAATTTCAACGGCACTTCTGCTGCAACAGCAAATGTTACAGGAGTAGCATCGTTAGTGTGGAGTGCTAATCGAAGCTTAACAGCAACACAGATACGCTCTATTCTTTCAACCACTGCTTACGATCTTGGTACTTCCGGTTACGATACAGTCTACGGCTACGGCGTTGTCAATGCTGATGCGGCTGTACGAAACGCACTGGCCATTTCTAAGGTTCAGACTACTACGGTTTAGTTGGGACAACTTCTCAGTTATCAGTTATCAGTTATCAGTTATCAGTTATCAAATTAAACTGTTAACTGATTTATACCCAATCCCCGATCCCTGATCCTCATTCCCCGTTCGCGAAGCGTCTCCTCTGGAGAATCCCCAATCCCTCCATTTCATTAATCGACAACAATCTATACAAATCGTTGAAAAGAGTAAATAAGCTTGATGGTTGGTGATTTAATCAATATTTTAGTTACTTATCTTGATAGCAAAATCTCTTTTAGAGCTTGAGTTATATTTCATTCATTTCTAGAATTAGTAAACTGGCATACAATTCAAAATTACGCTTTGCTGTATTTGCTATTTTCAGGGGGAAGAAACCATGAGCCGTCCAATTCTTCTTGGTATTGTTGGTGACAGTGCTGCTGGTAAAACTACGCTGACAAAAGGGATTGCTCAGGTACTTGGCCCAGAAAATGTCACGATCATCTGTACAGATGATTACCACAAGTACGATCGCAAGCAACGTGCAGAAATTGGGATTACGGCTCTCCATCCTGACTGCAACTATCTGGATATTATGCAGCAGCATCTCTCGTTGTTACGGACTGGCCAACCTATTCTCAAGCCAGTTTACAGTCACAAAAGTGGTACTTTTGAAGCTCCAGTATATATCAAACCCAACAAATTTGTAATTGTAGAAGGATTACTTGGCTATTCTACCCGTAATGCTCGTGATTGTTATGATGTGAGAGTTTATCTTGCACCTCCCGAATCTATACGCGCTACTTGGAAAGTCAAGCGAGATACGCAAAAGCGCGGATATACAGAAGAACAAGTATTAGCAGAGTTAGAAAAACGAGAACCAGACTCAGAACAGTTTATCCGACCGCAACGGCAATGGTCAGATATCGTGGTGAGTTTCTACCCGCCCAGCGATGATACTAATAATACCAACGGACATCTAAACGTGCGTTTGGTATTGCGTCCTACAATTCCTCACCCAGATTTAACTCAAATTCTCGATATTGGTGATAGTACCATGTCTGCCATTCGTCTAGGGCTAGATCGGGATATGGGAAAACCAGTCGATGTGTTAGAAGTTGATGGTCATACAACTCTAGAACAAGTTAACAAATTAGAACATTTGATTTGTTCTGATATGCCTCATTTAAAGAACATATGCGATCGCGAAAGTAATCCAGAAATAGGCAAAGTCGCTGGTACAACTGGCGAAACAATCCAGAGTTATCCCCTCGCAATCACTCAGCTACTCACAACTTATCATATGCTTAAAGCAACACAGATGTATCAATAATGGTTGGTTATTCCAAATAAACAACAAAATTTGGAAAATTTTAGCAAATAGACATAGATTTTGAGGGCACACAAGGGATTACTAGAGTATATATACTCTTTTGTTATTATTCCTTGATCTATGACCTATAGCCTCAGAATTGCTGATATGCCAGAGACAGAGCGTCCACGGGAACGCTTGATGGCTCATGGTGCCAAAATTTTATCTACTGCTGAGTTATTAGCAATTTTGCTCGGCACTGGTCAAGGGCCAGGGAAACTTTCGGCTGTGGGTTTGGGACAATATATTTTGCATGAATTGAGTAAATGCGATCGCGAACCCTTAGCTGTGCTGCGAGACATCAGCGCTGCTGAACTCATGCGAATACCTGGTATTGGCCCAGCTAAAGCAACAACGATCTTAGCTGCTATTGAATTAGGCAAACGTGCCTTTCAATCTCGCCCTGCGGATCGTACAGTTATAGATAGCCCAGCAGCAGCTGCTGCTGCTTTGAGTCAAGATTTGATGTGGCAAAATCAAGAACGTTTTGCAGTTGTCCTATTAGATATCAAAAATCGTTTGTTAGGAACACAGGTAATCACAATTGGAACTGCTACCGAAACCCTTGCACCTCCTGGTGAGATTTTTCGAGAAGTGATTCGCCAAGGTGCAACGCGCTTGATAGTAGCACACAATCATCCTTCCGGTAATCTTGAACCCAGTAGTGAAGATATCGAACTCACTCGCCAGTTGTTAGCAGGAGCAAAATTTTTAGCTATTCCCTTACTTGATCATGTGATTTTAGGTAATGGCAATTATCAGAGTTTACGGGAAATTACAACTTTGTGGGATGAGTGTCCCCAAGGAGAGTAATTTAACAGATGAAGCGCTCTTTGCTTAATTCTAGCTAGTATATAGTTGAAAGTTAAGAATTGTAATGAAGCCGTGACAGCAAACTTAGTGAATACCTCGCCTGCAATTTTTCGCCTCTCTCCTCTAATTCGGATTACACTTTTAAGCTTATATCTAGCACTAACCCTACCTTTACCTTTTTTAGCTGAAGTCACAAATGCGCCGATTCCATCAACGTTATTTTGGCTAGGAATAAGTATTGGTTTTATTGGCTTGTATGCAGTTTTAACAGAACGTGTAATTTTAGATGAGCAAGGAATTCAAGTAAGTTATCCAAATTGGGTTCCACGTTTTTTTCGTAAAGGCTGGTCGTTACCTTGGTCAGAGGTAAAACAGTTAAAACCCCGCACTACTGGACAGGGAGGACTAGTTTATTATTTTCTTAGTAAAGACGGAAAAGCTTATTTATTGCCGATGCGTGTAGCGGGTTTTGCTCAAATGGTAAAACTGGTACAAGAAAAAACAGGTATTGATACCAATGATGTTTATCCTTTAGCCCAGCCATGGATGTATTTGATTTTATTTGGTTTTACGTTATTACTTTTCTTGGTAGATGGTTGGACAATTGCTACCGCCATAACACAAGGTAATTTCAGTTAAGGTTTTATGTAGAAAAAAATAATTTAGGAGCTAGTGATTAGTTAAGTACTATGAATTATGAATGTTGAAAGTCAGACTTTTCATTATTCATAATTCATCATTCATCATTAATAATTAACTAAAGGTTGAAATTGGAAAATTTGCCAAAAGCAAAACTCAGACTGGAAAAAGTTAATTTATACACAACTTTACAAGGTCAACAGCAAGGATACCCGATTTTACAGGATATTTCCTTTGAGGTATTTGAGGGCGATCGTGTTGCGATTGTTGGTGCATCTGGTGCTGGAAAAAGTTATTTATTACGCCTCCTCAACCGTTTGAGTGAACCTACTAGCGGCAAAATTTATTTAGATAATCAAGAATACATTCAAATACCAGTTTTACAGCTACGCGCTTGTGTCACACTTGTACAGCAAGAGTCAAAACTGTTAGGAATGACTGTTAAAGATGCTTTAGCATATCCTTTGGTTTTGCGTGGTTTGCCTAAACAGACTATTCAGCAAAGACTGAGTCACTGGATTGAACAGCTGCACATACCCGATGACTGGCTAGGAAAAACGGAAGTGCAACTTTCTGGTGGACAACGCCAATTAATTGCGATCGCACGAGCATTAATCATTGAACCACAAATTTTGTTATTAGATGAGCCTACTTCTGCCTTAGATGTAGGTACTGCTTCCCGTGTGATGGCAATTCTGACTCAATTAGCCCAAAGTCGTCAAACTACAGTTTTAATGGTCAATCATCAGCTAGAAATGGCTGAAATTTTTTGCGATCGGCTGTTGCACTTACAACAGGGACGGCTAATAGCAAATCAAAGTGCGACTGATACAGACTGGGCTAAATTACGAGAAAGCTTGATACAGGCACAAACACAAATTGCTGAAGAATGGAGTTAGTTATTTGTTAGTTAGTGGATAGTAGTAAAGAACTAACAACTAACAACTAACAACTAACTATTATTACCTTTGACTACTGATTGTTGAATGTTGATTGTTGAATTTTTCTGCCGTTAACTTTGTCAGTGATTGTGGCAAATTGATATTCAAAATCTCCATATTAAACCGATATCCTACGTTACGGATGGTTTGAATTAAGCTAGGTTGTCGCGGATCAAGTTCTACTTTTTTCCGCAGCGATAAAACGTGAGTATCAATGGTACGAGGATTATCGATCGCATCAGGCCAAGCACGCCGCAGCAATTCTGACCTACTCAAAGGTACTCCTCCTGCTTGTGCTAAAACATATAACAAACTAAATTCCTGCGGTGTTAAATCTATAAATTCTCCTTGAAAACGGACACGGCGCTGCACTAAATCAATTTGCAAAGTTCCATAATCCAAATAAGCTGGGGCTACAGGTGTACGGTTGCGGCGTATTAGCGCCTCTACTCGTGCTAAAAATTCCTGCATTCCAAATGGCTTAGTCAGGTAATCATCCGCCCCCGCTTTCAAGCCGGCAACAATATCAGCTTCATTACTGCGCGCAGATAACATTAAGATTAATGGCTGCTGCTGACGATGCAACCATCGGCAAAACTCAATGCCATCTCCATCAGGCAAATCCGCATCTAAAATAACTAGTGTTGGATGGTGAGTTAAAAAAACTTCCCTGGCCTGATAAATGCTTGCAGCTTGATGCACCCGATAGTCCAGCTGTTGCAAGTGCCAGCCAAGCAACGACCTCAGATGGGGATTTCCCTCTACGATTTCAATACAAACCGAACCCACGGTGGCAAGACCCCTTAGCGTGCATGAATTTCAAAGTAACAAAGCCTATGTCTTAGGTTTTGTAACCCTTGTTACTTCAATTGCTAATAATTTTTAATTTACTCATGCACAGTCTGGCAATAAATTTTATCAAAAGCCTTATTCAGAAAGGAATTAGCAAGATTATTAAATTTTTGTTATAATTGCTAAATCTTTTTTTAGTCAAGTCTTCCGTTCCAAATATAGATTGTTATTTACCAAAAAAGCAATTGTGGTAACTTGTTGATAGCCAATGACAATCCGATCTGTTTGAGCAAAACAGATACTGTCAGGCACAAATAACCACCAAATGCGTCAACAAATGTGAAGACGACGTTGTTATGAGGGTCAAATATAACAATAACTTACCAACCCTTCAAAATCATGTTTTTCTGGAATAGGATCAGTTTAGGTTGTAGCTCATGCAAGACTACTCCCTATAGCAGAAGATAGGGATTTTAAATAGGTGTCAAACTGAAATGTACTTCACATTTCAGCTTGAATAATTTACAATTCTCATTCCAAAGAGATTTTTACAGCAGTATGCTCCAAGACACACAAACCATCCGCTATTACCAAAGACTAACCGACGCCTTCGTCGAGTTATGGAATCGCGGTTATCGTACTGATGATATGCGGATGTATTTGGATGGTTATCTAGCCGCGCTGCGACATGGTAACGCCATTGAGCCATATTTGATCCATCGCTTAGAGGAGGAAGCTACCCGCTATTTATACGATGTATCGAATTTTACCATGACACTACCAGAACCAGAGCCAGATTACTACAGGTGACTTTCGATGAGTCACAAGATGCTCACTCCTGATTGACGCAGACAATTATAGCACGTTGTCTATCCCCGTCAATGATGGTGGTGGTGGAAATTTTGGAGATTTTTAATTTTTTTTAGTGATCAATCCCCCCTGTGACGTTTTAGCTTTTCGATAGGGGGGATTTTTGGTAATTTTGTCCTTGGTCATTAGTCATTAGTCATTAGTCAGTCATTAGTGATTACGGAGAACAAAGGACAAAGGACAAAGGCCAAATGACTAATGACTAAGAAGCTAAAGCAACTTCAACCTTTTGCTGTAATTCACCTTTTTGATAAAGTTCGATCAAGATGTCTGAACCACCAACAAATTCCCCATTGATATAAACTTGGGGAATTGTTGGCCAATTTGAATATTCTTTTATCCCTTGGCGAAGTTCGTAGTCGTCCAAAATATTAACAGTCTCAAAGGGAACTCCTAATGTGTTCAAAATTTGCACAACATTGTTGGAAAAGCCACACATGGGCATTAATTTGGTTCCCTTCATAAAAACCAAAATTTTGTTTTCTTTGACTAAATTGTCAATACGTTCTTTAAGTTCAGGTGTCATAATTTTTGTGTTCCTACTCTTTAGTTGTTATTGGTCATTAGTCATTAGTCATTTACTTAGAACAAATGACTAATGACTAATGACTATTAACTATTACTAGCAAATGCTTCGGGAGTATATGTTTTTAGTGCTAAAGCATGGATTGCTTCACTGGACATAGCCTGTCCTAAAGCCCTATAAATTAACTGGTGTTGCTGCACCAACCCTTTACCTGCGAACTGCGATGAAACTACTGTCACCTGGTAGTGATCACCACCACCAGTCAAGTCTTGTACTTGAACTTGGGCATCGGGCAGTTCCGCCTTGATCATTTCTTCAATCTGTTGCGGACTAATCATCGCGATTCCTAATCAAACTTCTTTATATATTATTATCAACAATGAGACTAAGACATTGCCAATCTGCGAGTTTGGGAGGCTAAGTATAAATACTTTTTACAAACCCAGACATTCTATCATTTAAACATTTACATTCAAAAATCCGCTCACCTGATGGCGGCGGTATATTGGATGAACTTATGGTAGATATTATTTTTGGATTATTTTTTTGGCTGGGACGAAGAAGAGGTGTTGCTTCCTCCTGCTGAGAAAGGCGCATTGACAAAACCCAACTCCAACAGTTGCTGGTAAGCTTTCTTACCTAAATCTCGTGTGGGATTTTGACTCTTGATGATTTGAACTAGTAAAGGAACTGCTAATTCCGGTTTATTTTGCGCTCGATGGACTAATGCTAGTTGATAAGTGGCTTCATCACGTAATTGTGCAGTTTCTAGCGCCAATTTACGCTGGGAATCAGCAACTCTATTGTCAATTCCAGAAAAGCTGGAGTTGAGTTCTTGATAAAAATTCGATAGCTGATTAAAAACTAATCTTGCTTCCTGAAGTTTTTTCGCTGCTGCATCATAGTTTTGGGAATTGACAGCTTGACTTGCATCTGACATTAACCGCTTGCCACCATCAACGCTTAAAATGCTATTATTCTGGGCTGTTGGACGCAAGTTATTAGGATTATTGGGGTCAATAGGTTGTGCTTGGTTAGGGATATTTATAATCTGTGCTTTCCCTGCCTGAATAGGTAACAGCAGACTCAAGGCTGTTATGACTGATAAAGAAGTGAAGCGAATTAAGGGAACATTAGCTAAAGACTTCATGGGATAAATTTATGCAACAACTCAACAAAAAAGGATAGAAACTTCGGATATCTTAACTTTGTTTTGGACTTTAACAAAACAAAGCTAAATAATAAACTGCTTACAGAAATGAGGAAAGAAGGGTAAGGAGGAACTGAGGATCTTGACTCCTTCAAAAGATGAGAATCAAGGATAGAGTTATTTTTTTCAAAAAGAAAATTTAAAAACTCTTTTTTCCTTTAACTCTTTAGCTTTTTCCACATATTGCAAAAGGTACGATGGTCACGAGACCGAATATAGTTTCTCCGATCTAAAACGAAAATCGGTGAAATCATGTTCCCATTGCTTTCTTACAGTAGCTTAAATCACTGCTATGAACGATCGCCTAAATTCCTCTGATTATCCTCCCACAGAAATAGCTGCAAGTAGCCAGGGATTTATCTTACAACGTGGTGGTGAAGAATTAATCTTAGAAAAGGTGAGCGATCGCTTCACCGTTCGTCCTCATGATGATCTCTCACCCCAAACATTATCTCAGGCAAATTGGGGCAATTGGCGTCACAATATTCCCAAAGCACAGCTAGCCTTATTTACTGTTCCACCTTCCCAGTTAGAAGGGGCGATGTCTGTAGCGCGGAACTCTAACTATGTGGCGTTTGCCAGTCATGTTTATCAAATCAAAGATAGTCCTAGCACCAAAGTTTATCTGAGTGATCTGATCACCATTCAATTTGCGGCTTGGGTAGATAGTGCCACAATTAATGCGATCGCCACCAAATTTGGCTTAGTCCTACAAAAATCGGTTCCCAGTCTTCCCAATACTTTTGTTTTCATTGTTGGTGAACAAGCACAGGCAAATCCGATTAAAATTTCTAATCAATTAATTGCATTACCAGAAGTTGTAGTTGCTGAACCCAACATCATCACCGAGCAGCAACCCCATTATCAACCCCGTGACCCACTCTACCCGCAGCAATGGTATCTTAACCACAACGGCGGTAATCAATTAGCTAATGGTTCTCATATTGCTGTGGAACAAGCCTGGGATATCACTCGCGGTATTCGTTCGGTTGTCGTGGCGGTGGTAGATGATTCTTTTGATTTAAATCATCCAGATTTTCAAGGTAGTGGCAAAATTGTCGCCCCTAGAGATTTAAAAGAAAACGATTTTTTACCTTTACCAAATGAAAAACAAGCCAGTCACGGTACAGCTTGTGCAGGCATAATCATAGCAGAAGAAAATGGTACGGGTATTGCTGGGGTTGCTCCTGGTTGTGCTTTTATGCCAATTCGGAGTCCAGGGTTTTTAGATGATCAGTCAATCGAAGAAATTTTTAATTGGGCGATTGATAAGGGAGCAAGTATAATTTCTTGCAGTTGGGGGGCATCAGCTGTTTACTTTCCCCTCTCCTTACGCCAACGCGCTGCTATTACCCGCGCCGCCACTCAAGGACGTAATGGTAAAGGTTGTGTAATTTTCTTTTCCGCAGGTAATGCCAATCGTCCGGTAAGTGGTACTGTCAATGAGCAGGGATGGCAGAAAGATTTAGTTAAAGGTAGTACTAAGTGGTTAAGTGGATTTGCGGTACATCCTGATGTAATTACAGTATCCGCTTCTACAAGTTTAAATAAAAAAGCCGCTTATAGTAATTGGGGAACTAATATTTCTGTGTGTGCGCCTAGTAACAACGCTTTACCAGGAATGTGGTTTCAAGACCAAGGTTATGTGTACACCCAACCAAGCATCGCCACTGCATTGTCTGGACGAGGAATATTAACAACAGATCAAGTAGGGGCTGCTGGCTACAACCCAGGTGATTTTACTAGCAATTTTGGTGGAACTTCCAGCGCGACCCCGGTAGTTGCAGGCGTAGCAGCATTGGTTTTGTCAGTGAATCCAGACTTAAGCGCCCAAGAAGTCAAACGTATTTTAGAAGAAACCGCCGATAAAATTGTTGATCTCGAACCAGACCCCCAATTGAAGATGAGTTATGGCACTTATGATGAGAATGGCCATTCGCAATGGTTTGGTTATGGAAAAGTGAATGCTTTACGGGCGGTACAAGTAGCCCAAAAACTTCGTACAGCCACATTAACTACTACTGGGCTTGTCAGAGGAGAGAATAACAACAAAGTCGCGATTCCAGACAATGACAAACAGGGAATTAGAAGTGCGATCGCGATTTCTGATTCTAGCCTAGTCAAAGATATTCAAATCAATGTCAACATTACCCATGATTTTTTAGGTGATTTAGAAATTTACTTAATAGCTCCTAATAATCACCTAGTATTATTGCAAAGTCGCACCTTAGGTCGTCGCAGTCAACTGCAAGCAACTTACACCGTGCGATCGCATCCAATCCTCAGACAGCTATTATCTTTACCAGCCAAAGGAAGTTGGCAATTATGGATAATTGACTACGCACTACAAGATATAGGGAAACTCAATAGTTGGGAATTAATTTTGGGAATTTAATTATTGGTCATTGGTCATTGGTTGATTGCAAATGACAAATGACATAGACGCGCAAGCGGCTACCTTTGGAAGCCACTCCGTGTCTACCCGCAGGGTAGGAAAAAGGACAAAGGACAAATAACAAATTACGAATTTGCCATTTCTGCAAACGCATGAGTATTAATTGTTGATTCTTGATGACTTAATTGTTCAAGTGCATTTGCTAAATCAACAGTCAAACATTTAGCATCTTTTTTTACAGAATCCTTAATATAATCAGCTACTTTAATGACAGATCCGATATGAATGCTAACATCAGTTCCCCAATCAGGATAAGGTTGACTATAGTTGATACCAACTGGCAAAATTTTGACTCCTAAATCTGGGTGACTAGATTCAGCAGTTAAAGCTAAACGAGCAATTCCAGACTTGAGAGGATGAAGTTCACCATCACGAAAAATGTTGCCTTCAGGATAAATAACTAACATTTCTCCACGCTGAAGTAATTCCATTGTATGGCGAAGAGTAGCGATCGATGGGCGTTGAGGATCTACAGGAAAACCTCCTAAGCGCCGTACAAACCAACCCTGCAAACCTTGACATTCATCAATAGTCACCATAAATCGCAAGTCTCTACCTGTGACATAACGACCACTGGCGTAGGGTAACAGTAATGAATCCCAACGAGCGCGATGGGTAGGGGCAAGAATCACAGGGCCTGTTGCAGGGATATTTTCTTGTCCGGTAATTCTAATCTGTCCAAAAAATAAAGGTAGAAGCTGACCTCCCAACAAATACGCCAGAGGGGTTAACCAAGGAGATAACCATGAGGTATTAGTAGAAATCGCTGTCTCAGCATTAACTGAAGTCTGGGCTAGTTTTCCGTGGCAGATTTGATCGTCGTAAGAGTGAAGTTCCATGATGACGGGGCAACTGACTGTAGGTTAGAAAAGTAATAAAAAGAGGAATTAGATACACCGTAGATTTTCTTCCTAGAGTTGTGTTGCACCAGCTGGACAGTTTTAGCTCTGTCCGTTATTCGGTGCGGTGTCGCCGATTTGCAAACCACATTTGTAACTGCTGACGACAAGCAGTTTCCAAAATGCCTCCAATGACACGCAGACGGTGATTAGAAGCCGCACTATCGGGGATATTAATAACAGTACGAATGGCACCAGTTTTTGGGTCGTCCACGCCATAGACAAGAAGTCCAACACGGGCTTGGACAATTGCACCCGCACACATCGGACAAGGTTCGAGAGTAACATAGAGAGTACATTGGTTCAAACGCCAAGTTTGTAACTTGTTAGCTGCTGCTTTCAGGGCAATTATTTCTGCATGGGCTGTTGGGTTTTGGTCGCGTTCTTTACGATTTTCCCCTTCAGCAAGCAAGTTGCCTGATGAATCAATAATAACAGCACCTACAGGGACTTCACCTGCATTCCCTGCTTTTTTTGCTAATTTTAGGGCGTTATCCATCCACTGGCGATGTATAAGATATTCCGAGTATGTGTGTGACATATGCTCACCAAAATTGAATCACCTCAGACTAGAAGTCTAGGATTACAAAACAAAGCCCGTCTACACGGGCTAATGACCAAAAAGATGGGATACAAGCCCCGTCCTAAAGGAGCGGCTTTTTATTGATTTTCAGTTTTCTAATCAAATCTCTAAGCACATCAGATTTCGTTCTCCCAGTTGCTTGGCAGTAATTTTCAAGATGTGCTAACTCTTCCTCAGTTAACCGGAAAAATAAAGTTTGTAGTAATGACTTTAGTCTTCAAATAATCAAGCACTAAAGTCCTTACTACAAACTTATCAAAACACTTTTAGACTAAAGCGCTGGTTGGGCTAAAAGAGTGTCGAGTTGAGCTTTTGTATCTAATTCGTAGAGGTCATCACAGCCGCCAATGTGTTGATTATTAATGAAAATTTGTGGTACAGTGCGGCGTCCATTGGCACGTTCTGCCATTTTTGCTCTAGCTGTTTCGTCACCATCGATTTTATATTCAGTGAAATTAACGCCTTTCCACCACAACAACATTTTGGCACGAATGCAGTAAGGGCAAGTTTGCCAAGTATATATCTCTACATTGGCTTTCACATTTTCTGGGTTGCGGTTTAAAAGAGAGTTGATGAAGTTGAACATAATTTGACGTTTAAAGAGATTTGTAATTAATCTCTAGTTTAAACATTATTTCTCAATTGTTTTTTGTCATTGGTCATTTGTCCTTTGTCATTGGTAGAGGTTTTAGGCATGTTTACTTTTCGTAACTGGCATTATGTTTCATTTTAATTAGTTGTATTTTTTAGTGCTTTAAAAGCAATACATAATCTAAGTGTCAAAATGGAATTTGAAGATGAGAAAATTTTATTTTTAGTTAGATACTTCAACTTTTAGTTTTACTAATCTACACACTAGCAATATTTAAGTGTTAATTAGGAGCAATGATACTACTTTTTATACACAAATTACAAAAATTAACAAATGCTGCGTCAGAGAGTATTTTCCACGGGTATCCGCCCTTTGGTAGACTGTAAAACTGAAATCACCTGATGAAAAGTCGCAAAATCAAGCTATCGAGAGGGCAGACTCTGTGGAAAATACTCTTGGGTTAGAGATTATTGAGGTAGTTGAGCAAGCCGCGATCGCTTCTGCTCGTTGGATGGGTAAGGGCGAAAAGAATATTGCTGACCAAGTGGCTGTAGAAGCCATGCGGGAGCGGATGAATAAAATCTACATGCGCGGTCGTATTGTAATTGGGGAAGGCGAACGCGATGATGCTCCCATGCTTTACATTGGAGAAGAAGTCGGTATCTGTAGCCGTCCAGATGCTAAAGATTTTTGTAACCCAGATGAATTAATTGAAATTGACATCGCTGTTGACCCTTGTGAAGGTACTAACCTTGTGGCTTATGGTCAACCAGGCTCAATGGCAGTATTGGCAATTTCCCAAAAAGGTGGTTTGTTTGCGGCTCCTGACTTCTACATGAAGAAGCTAGCTGCTCCCCCAGCTGCTAAGGGCAAAGTGGACATAAATAAGTCTGCCACTGAAAATTTAAAAATCCTATCTGAATGTTTAGATAGATCCATTGAAGAACTTGTTGTAGTGGTAATGAAGCGTGAACGCCACAACGACCTGATCAAAGAAATCCGAGAAGCAGGAGCGAGAGTCCAACTCATTTCTGATGGTGATGTGGGTGCAGCCTTATCCTGTGGTTTTGCTGGAACCAATATTCATGCTCTGATGGGCATTGGTGCGGCTCCTGAAGGTGTGATTTCTGCTGCGGCTATGCGCGCCTTGGGTGGACACTTCCAAGGTCAGCTCATCTATGATCCGGAAATAGTCAAGACTGGTTTGATTGGCGAAAGCAAAGAAGCTAACATCGAACGGTTGAAGTCTATGAATATTAACGACCCTGACAAGGTCTATGATGCTCATGAACTAGCATCCGGTGAAACCGTTTTGTTCGCAGCTTGTGGTATTACTTCTGGTAATCTCATGCAAGGCGTCCGCTTCTTCAACGGAGGTGCAAGAACCCAAAGCTTGGTAATTTCCAACCAGTCGAAAACAGCTCGCTTTGTGGACACCATCCACATGTTTGAAGAACCCAAGACATTGCAGTTGTACTAAATTTTAGGGATCGGGGATAGGGAAGCAGGGATCGGGCGTTGGGCATTGGGTATTGGGCATTGGGCATTGGACATGAAGCATGAGGCATTGGGAAAAGACTTGTTAAATAATTCTCTTTTGTCTGCCTTGTCCTCCTTGTCTGCCTTGTCCCTCTTGTCCTCCTTGTCCCCATTACCCCTTCGCCCCTAATCCCCACTCCCTTGGGGGAGTGGGGGCCCCGAGTTCCCCAGAGGGGGCCCCACCTGCCCCTTATCCCCAAAGGGGACCCCTACCTTCCCCAATCCCCGATCCCCTATCTCTTATTCCCAATTAGTAAATACGATTTAGCAAATGAATATAGCAGTAGTGGGGTTAAGCCATAAAACGGCCCCAGTTGAAGTCCGGGAAAAGCTGAGTATTCCAGAACCACAAACCGAAAGTGCGATCGCGCAACTACTTAGCTATCCTCATATTGATGAAGTTACCATCCTCAGCACTTGTAACCGTTTAGAAATTTACATTGTCACTGAAGAAAGTGAGCAGGGTGTTCGAGAAGTCACACAATTTCTCTCGGAACACAGCAAAATAGCTGTAACATCTCTACGCCAACACCTATTTGTTTTACTTCATCAAGATGCTGTGATGCATTTGATGCGGGTTGCTGCTGGTTTAGATAGCTTGGTACTTGGTGAAGGTCAAATTCTCGCGCAGGTAAAAAATACTCATAAGCTAGGACAGCAATACAACGGTATAAAAACTATTTTGAATCGATTATTCAAACAAGCGATTACGGCTGGTAAACGGGTACGTACTGAAACTAGTATTGGTACTGGTGCCGTTTCTATTAGTTCTGCGGCTGTAGAATTAGCGCAGATGAAGATAGAAAATCTCGCAGCTTGTCGAGTGGCTATACTAGGTGCTGGCAAAATGTCGCGCTTGTTGGTGCAACACCTAGTTTCTAAAGGTGCCAGCAAAATTTGTATTTTAAATCGCTCTGTTAGTAGAGCAGAAGAATTAGCGAAAACTTTCGCCGAACATAATATCCAAACTCATCCACTTTCAAAAATGATGTCAGTAATTTGTGAAAGTGATTTAGTATTTACAAGTACGTCTGCCACTGAGCCAATTTTGGATCGTGCCAAGTTAGAAATTGTGTTAGAAGCCAGTCGGGCGCTGATGTTAATTGATATTTCTGTGCCGCGCAACGTTCATGCAGACGTTAACGAACTCGCAAACGTCAAAGCGTTTAACGTCGATGATTTGAAAGCGGTGGTAGCCCAAAACCATGAAAGCCGTCGTAAGATGGCTCAAGAAGCCGAAGGACTTTTAGAAGAAGAAGTAGAAGCTTTTGATGTTTGGTGGCGATCGCTCGAAACAGTAACTACAATTAGTTGTCTACGCAATAAAATCGAAACTATTCGAGAACAAGAACTAGAAAAAGCTTTATCCCGTTTGGGTTCAGAATTTGGCGAAAAACACCAAGAAGTAATCGAGGCTTTAACACGAGGGATTGTTAACAAAATTTTACATGACCCGATGGTACAACTGCGAGCGCAGCAAGATGTTGATGCCAGACGCCGTTGTATGCAATCCCTACAAATGTTGTTTAACCTGGATGTAGGAGAGCAATTTAGTTAGGAATTGGGGATCGGGGATCAGGGACAAGGAGACACGTGGACACGGGGACACGGGGATGTAATTAAGAATCTCTCCGCGTCTTCCACTCACCGCGTCACTGCGTCACTACGTCTCTTCCTGATCCCCGATCCCCGATCCCTGTATGAACCGCCTTTTTCGAGTCATTGCACTGTTATTTGGTTTGTGGCTATTGTTGGAATTAGCCTCACGTCTGGTTGCGGAAATTCTTTGGTTTGATGAAGTTGGATATTTACAAGAATTTCTGTTGCGTTTACAGACACAAGCGGGTTTGTGGGTGATCGCTTTTTTGATCTCAATCAGTTTTTTACTAGGGAATTTAGTTATAGCCAATCGTCTCAAGTACCACTTTGGGAAGATAGGGACGCAGGGACGCGGGGATGGGGGGATGGGGGGAGATGAGGACGCGGGGAGATGGGGACGCGGGGACGCTGGGAGTATAAATGAAAGATTCTCCGTGTCACCGCGTCAGAATATCTCCGTGTCTTCTCAAGCGTCACCGCGTCAGAATATCTCCGCGTCTTCTGAAAGCGCGTCTTCTCATCTGAAGCTACACCTACTCTTCCCAACAGTTCTAGGACTGAGTGCGTTAGCAGGATTTATTCTGATTTATTACACTCAAACGGCTTTTGATTTGTGGTTTGGCAATATCAAACTCTTCACTTTATCTTGGCAACTACCACCCGCATTACAGTTATTTTTACAACTTTTTAACACCGCAGAAATACGTTTACCGATTGTCAATACAGGTTTGCTGGTGGTTTTGGTGATCGCAATTTTGATTAATCATCAGTTTTTTTTAAAAGCGATCGCCCTATTGATTAGCTTGCTATTAGCGTTTTTACTATCAGCACGTTGGGTGCTGGTTTTGCAGTATTTCCAACCTACAAGTTTTAACAGTACAGACCCTCTTTTTCACAAAGATATTAGTTTTTATATATTCTCTCTACCAATTTGGGAGCTATTAAAATTTTGGTTGCTAGGACTTTTTTTATACAGTCTAGTCTCTGTAACATTAATTTATTTGCGTTCGTCTAATAGCTTGAGTGAGGGTTGGTTTCCAGGCTTTTCTGTACGGCAGCGACTCCATTTAAACGCCTTAACAAGTTTGCTGATGCTGGTAATCGGCTGGCATTATTGGTTGTTGCGCTACGAACTTTTATATTCTAAGCGTGGCTTTAATTTTGGTGCTAGCTACACAGAAGTCAAGGTACAGTTACCAATTTATACTGGACTGAGTTTATTGGCGGTAGCGATCGCATTTTACTTACTGTGGCGAATATATATTTTATCTAGACGGAAAAAAGTCAGATTAAGACCAATTCCCTTCCCCCGCCAACTAGTCTACTTGCTCGTATTGTACCTAGTAGTAGCAGGGGTTTCTGGCGAAATCTTGCCCACAATTGTACAGCGCTTTTTTGTCCAACCCAATGAATTAGCCCAGGAAAGACCTTATATTGCTCGTACAATTGCTTTCACCCGCAAAGCATTTAAATTAGATGCGATCGACGCGGAAACTTTTGATCCACGAGGTCAATTGACAGCAGCTGACTTAAAGGAAAATCAGCAAACAATTGGTAATATCCGTTTGTGGGATACCCGTCCTTTGTTAGAAACTAATCGTCAGTTGCAACAAATTCGACCGTATTATAAGTTTCCTGGTGCTGATATTGACCGCTATACTTTATTGCGAAACCTTCAAAATAAAACAACAGAATATCAACAAACCATTATTGCAGCAAGGGAACTAGATTATGGTGATGTTCCGCAGCAGGCGCAAACTTGGATAAACCAACATTTAGTTTACACTCACGGTTACGGTTTTACACTTAGTCCAGTAAATCTTGTTGGCCCCGGTGGATTACCCTATTACTACGTTAAAGATATTGGTGTTGAAGATACACCTAGTCAAGGAGCTTTACAAATTACCACAGAAGAAATTCGTGTCAGTGTTCCCATTACCCAACCACGCATTTATTACGGGGAAATTACTGACACTTACGTGATGACTGGAACAAGAACCCAAGAATTAGATTATCCCAGTGGTAACGAGAATGTCTATAACGTCTACGATGGGGGGGGCGGAATTTCTATTGGTGCGATGTGGCGGCGGTTGCTGTTTGCTCAATATCTCAAAGATTGGCAAATGCTACTGACGCGCAACTTTAATTCTCAAACCAGATTATTATTTCGTCGCAACATTCGAGAAAGGGTACAAGCGATCGCGCCTTTTTTACATTTTGACAGTGATCCCTACTTAGTTGCTGCGGATGGGGGAGGGACAACTCTTACAGGTAAATCAACAGACCTTTACTGGATAATTGATGCTTACACCACAAGCGATCGCTATCCCTACTCTGATGCTGGGAAAAATCCATTTAATTACATTCGTAATTCCGTCAAAGTTGTTGTTGATGCCTACAATGGCACAGTAGATTTCTATATTGCTGATCCCACAGATCCAGTCATCACAACTCTGGGGAACATTTTTCCTCAGATGCTCAAACCTCTGGAAGCTATGCCAGCTGCACTGCGTAGTCATATTCGTTACCCAGGAGATTTTTTTAGCATTCAATCAGAACGCCTGCTGACATATCACATGATCGATCCACAGGTGTTTTATAATCGGGAAGATTTATGGGAAATACCGACAGAAATTTATGGGAGCGAACAGCAATCGGTAGAACCATACTACCTAATCATGAAATTGCCACAAGCACAAACAGAAGAGTTTATTTTACTGTTACCTTTTAAGCCCAACCAACGTGCAAATTTAATTGCTTGGTTAGCAGCACGTTCTGATGGCGATAACTACGGCAAATTGTTACTATATGAATTTCCTAAACAATTATTAGTCTACGGAACTCAACAAATTGAAGCATTAATAAACCAAGATCCGGTAATTTCTCAACAGATTACTCTCTGGAACCGTGAAGGTTCAAAAGTAGTTCAAGGAAATCTTTTAGTTATTCCTATTGAGCAATCTCTTTTATATGTTGAACCCTTATATTTGGAAGCAGAACAAAATAGTTTGCCAACATTTGTCGCAGTCATTGTTGCCTACGAAAATAAAATTGTGATGGCAGAAACTTTAGAACAAGCATTTGCTGCTATCTTTCAGCCAGAGAAACCAGCTTCACCGACAATTATACGACCTGTGGAGTGAGGGCAGGAAGCAGAAAGATGTGTATGCCTGTGGCGCTTGTTTCCTCTGAGAAAAAGAGAGCGATCGCTTTTGATAATACAAATATACTATAAATCTTAAGTAAACATCCACAAAGGATTGCAAAGATATTTGACTCATTCGTAAGTATTACTAACAATTTTTTTTAGAATATATAGAGAATATTCTCAAGATTTAATAACTCTGAATCTCAGCCATTAAAACACTAACTGGTACCAGAATTTGCCAATACGAAATATACAGATTTAACTGCACAAAAAAACTGGAATATTGCGTGTTTAACTCATTTTCAAAAATTAATTAAGTACATTCTCTTTTCAGAGGAGGCATAAACGATGACGACAATCATTCAACGTCGAAAAGAATTTGATTTTTCCAATCTATGGGATCGATTTTGCGCGTGGATTACCAGCACTAACAATCGGGTTTACATTGGCTGGTTTGGGGTGCTGATGATTCCTACTTTGCTTGCTGCTACTATTTGTTTCATTCTCGCTTTTATTGTTGCCCCTGGTGTAGATATGGAAGGTATTAGAGAGCCAATTAAAGGTTCTTTGATAGATGGCAACAATTTGATTAGCGCTGGTGTTGTGCCAACTTCTGCTGCGGTTGGCTTGCATTTTTATCCTATTTGGGAAGCTGCTTCCTTAGATGAATGGCTTTATAACGGCGGTCCCTATCAGTTGATCGTACTGCACTTTTTAATTGGTATTTGGTGCTATTTGGGAAGACTTTGGGAACTAAGCTATCGCCTTGGTATGCGTCCTTGGATTGCCGTTGCTTTTTCTGCAAATGCCGCCGCCGCAACAGCTGTTTTGCTAGTTTACCCCATTGGTCAAGGTAGCTTTGCTGACGGTTTACCTTTGGGAATTGCAGGGACATTCCACTTTATGATGGCTGTGCAAGCAAATCATAATATCCTGATGCATCCGTTTCATATGTTGGGGGTTGCTGGAGTCTTTGGTGGCGCATTTTTAAGTGCCTTGCATGGTTCTTTAGTCACCTCAACCCTGATTCGCAATACCGACGAAAATGAATCTATCAACGCTGGGTATCAACTTGGTCAACAGCAAAGGACTCACAGCTACTTGGCAGGGCATTATGGTTTTTTAGGTCGCCTGCTCATTCCCCCTTTTGCTAGTCGAAATCACCGCAGTTTTTATTTCCTGCTAGCTGCCTTGCCAACAATAGGTATTTGGTTTGCTGCATTAGGTCTTTGTTCTGTAGCTTTTAACTTAAATGGCTTTAACTTCAATCACTCTATCTTGGATAGTGGGGGTGCAGTGATTCCCACAAATGCTGATATCCTCAATCGAGCTAATCTTGGCATACAAGCAATGCACGCTCCTAATACCCATCATTTCCCACTGATTCTGTCTAGCGGTACACCAATTTCAGTAAGTTGAAAAATTGAAAGTTTCCTTGTAATCCGTCCTTTGCTTAGATTTTACAGGGGCGGTTTTTTTAAGTTAAGCTAAAACCTGCTTTTTTGGTTTCCGATGCAAGTGCAACCCACCAGTATAATTTGTATAAAAGATAAAACCCCAAAGCATAAGCACTTTGAGGGTTAGATTTTATTTTATATTCAAGGTCTTTATATAAGCTGACCTCGTTTTGTTACAAAAAGTAAACTGCTATTTAGATTCTCATCAAATTAGTTAAATTTTGTAATCTTTAATATTTTCTTAAGCTTTTAAATTTAATATTTTCTTTAGATTGTTCACGATAACCGACACAAATGAAACCCCGGTTGTAAACCGGGGCTTTTGTCAATGTCAGCTATTGTAATTTTGCTGTAAGCTGTCGCAATGGGGTAAGTGCTGTGAACGCATCAACATTACGTCAACTTTGGTCTTTAATAGAAGACACTCAGACCAATATTCTTTTAGAAGTCAACGACGCGGAACTAATTCAACAGTTGCTAAGGCGACTGGAAAACCAAAAACTACTCAGTAGTGAAGAGATGAAAGTCATCCGTGCCTATATTAGCTCTAGACTCCCGTTAATTAGGGATTTGGCGATGGTGAGAAGAGGTTGTACTTGAGTTGTTGGTTGTTGGTATAAATAAATCTGCGAGAAACCCTATCCTTTGGGAATGTCTACCCTGCGGGAAGCTAACGCAACAACGAACGAGTTCGCCTGGTGCTTTATGGTAAGTACCCGTCCACTGCACTGGCTCACCGCTAGCGCGTATACGCGAACGCAGTTGCACCCAAACGGCGTCTACATGGGGATCTCATATCAATTTATCAATTCTTCAAAAGACGGCTACAGATGATGACGCAAAGACGCGGAGATTGATCTGTTGCGAGATTATAGAGAATTGGTATCACAACACTACAATTTATTTTGTTTGTGGTTCAGAGTTTTCGATAGTGAGCCTTTTGATATGCTGGTCTAAACTTTGCAACAGGTTATTGAGAGCGTTAAAAGTCTCTAGCTGACTAGAGTTAACATTGCGGTTAACTAAAATTCTCTCTTGTAACTCATGCAATTTATAGCTGAGTTGTTGAGATATACTTAAGGCATCACGACTAAGACGGGTTAACTGTTGTTGTTGATAAAACTTTAATGCTGCTCCTCGCAGTACTTGAAGGGTAGCTTCTTCACCGTACATACCTGGCATAACTCGCAAGCGCAATAATAAACGGTCTTGCTGATGTAGACATTCTCTTTCCACTTGTTTAGGTTCTGCAAGTGTGCTTATAGGGAGCGAACCAAATCTTTTCAACTCATTCATGACTCCCTGAAAGACTGAGAGAGGTACTTTCTCTAATACAGATTGCAAAACTCCATTTTCACTCCACAAAATTCTGCCTGTGTAAGGTAGTCTTTCTAAATACAACCGACCAATTCCTCCTGCTAAAACCCTACCTAATAATTCTTCTAATAATTTTTTTGGTGGTAAGGTTAACAGTATTTCTACAGGAGAGAATTCTGCTGTTATTGGTACTGATAAAATCGGCAAGTTACCACTGGTTAGAACATGAGAATTATTTTGTTCTGTTTGTTGTGCTTCTGTTGTATTGGGATTTGTAATAACTACAGGATGCAACTGAAGAGTATTTTTACTTGTACTATTTGCTTCTGAGTTAGGTAAAGAATTTAATTGCAGGTTGTTATTTTCGGTATAAGTCGGGTTTGAATTTGTTGATGATTGCTGAGTGGATATTGATTGCTGTTCAGGCTGTTCTTGAGTTGCTGAGTGAGATGTATTTTTATAGTTTAGGTAAGATGAAAGTATTTTGCGGTGAATATCGCCTGTAATCGTTTCAGGTACTAATGTACAGTTGATGTAAGACAAGATGCGATGAATGTAATCTAATGCCGCACTATCTTCTTGATTAACCATACCTAACAACAAGCTGTTATCTTCCATTTTCAATGGCACAACTTGGTGGTATAAGCAAGCTTCAAAGGACAGAAAACTCTCGATCAGCTGGAATACTTGCTCGCGTTCTATTCCTTGCTTCCATAGTATTTTTGTATCAGATGACACTTGTTGTTGTTCAGTAAACTCAGTATCGGTTGATTTGCCCTTTGAAGACAACATAGGCTTAGATTGCTTGGTATTTCTATATCCTATTCTGCCCCTAAACGTTTTGGCAGTAAACAAATCATAATATTTAGATAAATAAAAGTTAAATTAGCTACAAATCAGCCAAAACTTAATCTGGATTCAACATCGAAAACACTTAACTGTATAAATGGCTAGCAGTTGGTAGTCTTTCTTGCTTATCGTTGGGAGTAACTAACTCTACAGTTGTGTAGTAGTGGGAAACTCCCTATTGTGCAATTAACAACCAACAATCATGCATATTCTAATCTTCGCTTCTCAAGGTCTGAGCTATCAAGTAGACTTTAGTCCATTCACCCATTGCTTGATGGGTTTTGAGTTTTAATTTTTTCGCTATCTCTTCTATACTGTTGCCTGCTCGTCGTAGTTCTAGAACCTGTCGCTGAGTTGGGGTCAATTTTTCATGCAATTGCTGAAGTTGAGTTGGTGTCAGTCCCAGATTATGCTCTTTTAATGATGTTTGTAGCCAAGATTCGACTAGTTCTGGTTTGTCTTTGAGAGCAAACACACGCACTGCGTGGTAGCTAACTTTTTCTCGTAACCGATAAATTACATTGATTGGCTTACCTAATTTTCTGGCGATCGCATCTTGGGATTGACCTTGTAAGTATAGCCGTAACCAATCTACTGCTTCTTGTCCAAGGTTTTCTAGTAAATAACTTTCAAAGTCATTTTGTACTGATTGTCGCAGGGTTTGTTGTTCTTCTTGTTCTTGTGCTTCTTGATATTCTGCGATCGCTTGGGTGTCTACTAAGTTTACCCGGTTATCGCTGTCATCAGTGAGGATCTCTTCTGAGACTAGTCTCACCATATCCCCACCAGGTACTTGAGTTAAGCCACCGCGCTGGGTACGACGTAAATAATTCACAAATCGGTAAACTAGCAGAGGTTGATTACGTACTGGTCGTAGGCAATATTCCTCTACACTGGCAAATAGCAGGGCGCTGCGTAAGCGGGGATCGGTGGTAAATTCTGAGATAAAAGCCATTTGCTGTTGCATGTAGTTATCGCTTTGCAGCAGTTCTTGAATAACTTCTTGCAAGACATCCAAAACTGAGCGTTGGCGATCGCGACTCAGAGCCACCCATGTCTGAATTTTATTGCGTAATGTGACTAGACTTCCCAAGCGAGTCAGTAAATTCTTATAAGCAACTTCTCGTCCTTTACCCAAATAACGCTGATTTAAAATCTTCCAGCGATATTCCATTGCTTGTTTGAGAATATCTGATTGTTTTGGATCTTCAAATCGCTGTTGATTGCTGCCTAATAGCCAGCGAACAATGCTTTCTTTACTAGCTGTGGGTTGTTCTGGACACTCAACTTCCAGCCGTTTACGCCAAAACTGTGCTATTTTATCCGCTTCAGAAGCCATAGTGAGATTGCGCCCTCCGAAACCCTGTTTTAAAGTTTGCTGCATCACAACCTCCATTTTTTACCTCACTCAACTTTGTGATTGATAGTTGCTCCCAATAGCAAGATGTCCTGATTGAACATCTACGTGCTTCTACCTTTATTACGTTTTGCCTCACTGGTTTTATGCAGTTATTTCTGCTTTTTCATAATATTTTCATTTTCATATTCTCGGAAATCCTGCTCTTTTAGCAATTTCCCCCGTCACTCGAATATTTAATTTTTGTAAACTTAACTTATTTCTCAACTCATACATCATGCTGATAAATGCTTATTTTAAGACTGATATTCCAGCTTTCTTTAACCTTATTTACCATTAGCAACTATATTTGCTCTAATGCCTAGACGTCATTTTTGCTCATTTAGTTTCATTCTTGTAGAGTATACTCTAGTATTTTTCAGATATGAGAAATTTTACTTTAGCGAAAAACCACAAAATATGTATTTTTAGCAACAATATATTTAGTAAAAATACATAAACACAGTCAAAGCAGCATAAATTGTCGCTCAAAATAATTTGAGAGAAAAAACCATACAAAGTTATTGTCAAAAAGCGATTAAAAGTTTCCTAGTACCCTTTAGGGTACTTTTAATTGAATGGTAAAAACTTAAAACTACTGAATGTCTTTATAAAAGTTTTGAACTTTTGTAGCGGTATATAGAACTATTCATTAACCATAAAATTAGTCAACAGTAACCAGAACTAGGACTGTGGACTGTTGACTTTAGATGTTGAATTGTAAAAGAACCCCACCGTGTAGCAGTAGAAGTTGCTTTACCTCTATAGTGATTAGATTAAAGATTGCTACGTCTGGATACTATGGGATTTTCCACTGCGAGTCTATACTGCTCGACTTCTTCTGTATAGCCTATTGGTAGAACAGCTTCCACGTTTTCGTGAGGACGAGGGATAATGACCCAGGTTTCTAAAACACCGCCGTAAACGTTTTCTACTGCTTCTACACCAGCAGCGACAGCAGTTTTCACTTCTTGAATATCACCTCGCACATTCACAGTAAAGCGAGCACTACCAGCTCTTATATAACCTACGAGGGTGACTCGACCTGCTTTCACCATCGCATCTGCCGCGGCTAACACGGCAGGAAAACCCTTAGTTTCAATTGATCCAACTGCCTGTAGTGGCATTGGTTGTCTCCTATATCAGTAAAAGTATGTGGCGCTACCAATTAATTGTACGAAGGTTCATACATAATTTATAGAGTTAAATCTATCATCTTTATTGTTCCGACTAATAAGTAAACTGGATAATTTGGGAACTTATTCAAAAAATCCGAAATGGCTCTGATTTTCTCGTGAAATGTATGGGTAAAACAGATTCTACATTCTCTGGTGGGTTGGGAACAATATAGTGAGTAATTAGCTGACCACCATCACCTTGAGCCTGATCGCAAGCTTCTATACCTGCTGCAATTGCTCTTTTTACTTCAGCAACTTGTCCTCGCACTGCGACTAAAAACCGAGCGCTTTCTGCTAAACCATAGTATACAAGGGTAACTTCAGCAGTTTTGACCATTGCGTCTGCTGCTGCTAATACAGGGGGAAAACCTAAAGTTTCGATTACTCCAACCGCTAATGGCATGGCTCGACTCTCCAAATGTTTGGGCAGATGTGATATTTATTCTACGATGCTGGGGGAGTGTGGGGAGTGTGGGAAGTGTGGGGGGAATTATTTAACAAGTCTCTTCCCAATGACCAATGACTAACAACAGTAGTAGTTTTCTTATGATATCTTTATGAATTGTAATGAAGTCTACTACTGGAGACTAAAAACTTAAGCAGATTATTTACTGACTTCCAGTCTCTAGTCTGCGATCGCTTGTAATTTGAGATAAATTGGAGGTTAAGATGATTCAGTCTGAGTCCCTATCAGGGATTGAAATTGCTCGAATTAGGCAACTTACAGAATCTACCTCCATTACTCTGGCTGAAAGTATCAAACAGATAGCGATCGCCACTCCCTTAAGTTCCCAACCAATTCTCACAACTTATGTGCAAAGTGGGACTGGTGGGACGCCATTGCTATTAATTCACGGCTTTGATAGTTCTGTGTTGGAATATCGGCGTCTATTCCCATTATTGGCAGAAAAACATCAAACTTGGGCAGTAGATTTGCTAGGTTTTGGGTTTACAAATCGACCCGCAGGTATCAGGTTTAGTACAGCAGAAATCAAAACTCATCTTTATCATTTCTGGAAAACCTTGATTGACCAACCGATAATTTTAGTTGGTGCTTCTATGGGCGGTGCTGCGGCTATTGACTTTACACTCACCTATCCAGATATAGTCAAAAAATTAGTATTAATTGATAGTGCTGGTTTGATAGGTAGTTCACCGTTAGCTAAATATATGTTTCCACCGTTAGATTATTTAGCTGCTCAATTTTTGCGTCATCCTAAAGTACGTCAAAGTATTAGTCGTGCTGCCTATAAAAATAAAAGCCTTGCTACCATAGATGCTCAATTATGTACAGCTTTACATTTAGAATGTCCCAATTGGCAACAAGCTTTAATTTCTTTTACTAAAAGTGGTGGTTATACTGCTTTTAGATTTAAAAAATTGGGAGAAATTCAAAGCCCTACACTAATTTTATGGGGTGATTCTGATCGAATTTTAGGTACTAAAGATGCTCAAAGATTTAACAGGGCGATTCCTAAGAGTAATTTAATTTGGATTCAAGATTGTGGTCATATCCCTCATTTAGAACAACCGCAAGTTACTGCACAGCATATTTTAGAATTTAGTAGTCAAATTTAAGTAAGTAAAAATTGACTGAAACTTGCAGATTAATCATGTATTTTAGCGCCTACCCAGAGATAGGCGTAAAAGTAGAAAAAGCCTGATTGCAATGCTTATTATATTGATGGTTTTTTACCCTATTTCAGAGAAATTGGATATACCCAATCGCGATAATTAGGATCTCTATTTTCTGTAATTGCTGTTAATTTATCTCGGAGTTTTTCAGCAATTGGTCGATGTTCTGACAAGTAATAATTCTCAATTCTTTTGACTGGTACAATTTTAGCTGCTGTACCACATAAAAATACTTCATCAGCAATAAAAAGCTCAGATTTATCTACAGGACGTTCCACTACTGGAATACCAAAATCCTCGGCTAATTTGATCACACTATCTCTTGTAATTCCCTCTAAAATATCCTGTTCAAAGCCAGGGGTAATAATTTTGCCATTTCTCACAATAAAAATATTCATACCAGAAGCTTCACTAACTTTCCCCTGGGAATTCATTAAAATTGCTTCGTCAAAACCAGATTCAATTGCTTCGGTTTTGGCGAGAGAAGAAGTAATGTAAGCTGCGCTAATTTTCCCTCGTAATGGGAAGCTAATATCTTCTTGTCTACACCAGGAACTAATTCGACAACTAACTCCTTCAGGTGATAAATAATCTCCTAATTCTAATCCATAAATAGCGAAGCTTTTATCTATATTATGCAACCTGGGAGCAATACCTAAATCAGAAGTGAAGACAAAGGGACGAATATAGAAAGAATTGGTAGGTTGATTCTTTTGAACGAATTCGACTATACCTGTTTTGATTTTTTCGGCTGAGATATCATAGTGTAAGAATTTAGCACTTTGACTTAATCTTTGACAGTGACGATCTAATCTAAATAACAAAATTTGTGCGGGATTTTCAGGATCGGGAATACCACGCATTCCACCAAAAGCGAGAGTTCCATAATGTAAAGCGTGAGTCGCAATGGAAATAGTTGCTTCTTGAAAAGGTACTAATTTATCTTGAAAGTAAGCAAAAGGTAAGAAATTGTACATAAACAAATTTTCCTGTTATTTTCAACTATGCAACCCCAGTTGATCTGGAAAAATACTTAGTCTTAGAGTATACTTGAAAAAATAAGATTTTATTGTCAAGTAGACTTACAATTCTACTTTATAATTTAGTTCCAATTCATCTCCTGTTTTTCCTCTGATACCCCAGTTATGTTTTGGGGTTTCTGTAATTGTGATTTCTACATCGTTTGCTGTTATTCCAACTTTTTCTAATAAGCTGTCGAACAACATATATATCAGTTTTTTCTTGGTTGCGGTTGTGCGCCCTTCAAACATACTTATCTCTATAATGAGATATCTATCGGAACGTCCTGATGGATAAATAAAGTCTTCTGGTTCAAGAGGAAAAAAGCGATGAGCGCGTTTATCTTGGGGGTAGGCTAAAGCATTCACTATAGAAGAATGAATTGCATCAGATATAGCACTGCGATATTGACGAATAAAGCAAGCAGTGCCATATATTTTGATTTGTGCCATTGATGTTTTTGTTCTTAACTTAATTAACTTTAATCAAGAGCATCCCAAATGTGTAAATATGTTGTCATGCTGTAGGCACAACCTTAAGTACAAAGCATTTACAAAATTGGGATGCTTACCTTCAATCAAGCAACCACATTTGATTAGAATTATCTGCGGGTTCAGAAGGTACTTGAGGCGGTAGTTTTTCTGGTGTGGGTGGGCGGTATGATTTTCTATAAGTCAATGCCTTAGGAATTTCTTTTTCTTTTTTAGATTTGTTTAAATTATTAATCTCTTCTGTAAGCTGAGAATTAGCTTGTGCAAGTTGTACAGCAGCTTGCTTGGCTTCTTCAAGGTCTTTTGTGAGACGTTCCACTAATTTATCTTTTTCAGATAAGGCTGATTGTAAGTCACTAATTTCTGTTTGCAGATTTTTTTGATTTTGCTGTGTTTCTTTTAAAGAATTCTGCAACTGCTTGATAGCTGTATTTTTTTCAGATAAAGCTGATTGTAATTCATTCAGTTGTTGTTGTAATTTTTCTTCATTTTGGCGTGTCTGTTCCAGAGAAGTTTGTAATTGGTTGATGGTAGCTTCTAAATCAGCTTTAGTTGGAGTTGTGCGTTTATTTTTAGCAGCAGATTCTTCTGTGGTTGGGTCAGTTTCTTCTGGTATTTCTTCAGCAGTAACATCAATTACTGGTTCAATTTCTGGTGATGATATTTTATGTGCTTCTTCTTGTAATACTTCAGCAACACGTTTTCTACTAGCCATGATATTTCTATTTTCTCCAGTCACGTTGTAATTCTTCAGCTACGCGGCGGTAGTCTGAATGTGCTTCTTTTGCATTTTTCCCTCGCCATTTAGTAATTGCCACACCCTCTAGTGCTGCTCGTTCGTGAGCTTTGTAAGTACGGATAAAGGCATTACAAACTGGAATTCCCAACTGCATGAGTGTATTTTGTGCTTCCAACGCTTCCCCCAAACTCCTCGTGTCTACTTTAGTCAGAAGCACACGATGGGCAATTTCAGCAGGAATGACTGCGTCTCTAACTGTATCAATGAGAACAGCTAAATCCATCGGTGCTGGCGGTGTGGGCAAAACTAAATAGTCTGCGATCGCAACTACCGCTTTTAAGCTTGTAGACTGTAACGCTGGAGGTGTATCGACCACCACTAAATCGTATCCTTCTATCTTACGCAGACGAGCTAAGTTTTGGGGATCTGTCGCCTGAGATAGATCAAATCCCATACCGTTTTGACTACGCCTATACCACCAACTAGCAGATCCTTGGACATCTGCATCTACCAGAAGAACTTTTTGTGCTTCTGCAAAAGTTGCAGCTAGGTTGACTGAGGTGGTTGTTTTCCCAACTCCCCCTTTACCGTTGAGGATAGCAATAATTCTAGGCACAAATTAATTTTACGATGCTCTCTTCACCTGAATATACCGCGTTGTGTGACACGAGAGTAGACTGTTTTGAAAATGGGAATTAGGGGAAGTGTGGGGAGTGTGGGAAGAGAAATTGTCACAATAGATGAGAAAGCTGGATCAAAAAGTAGCTATGACAGTAACTCAAAATTTCCCAGTTAGCCCCAACATATCCCAATTACAGCGACGACTGAAATTGCTTTTTCAACCTGTCAAATACGTTGAAGATTTTGCCAAAGTCTATGGAGATAATTTTACTCTGTGGGGTAAGAACAAAAATAATCCTCCTCTAATCTACTTCAGTCAACCCGAAGCACTAGAGCAGATTTTTACTGCCAATCCTAGCCATTTTGAAGTAGGCAGAGGAAATCGAGTGTTAAGATTTATGTTTGGCGATTACTCTGTACTTTTACAAGATGGCGATCGCCACCTGCGCCAACGTCAACTTTTAGCGCCTCCTTTTCACGGTGATCGGATGCGTGCTTATGGTGAAACTATCCATGAAATTGCTCAACAAGTAAGTAATAAATGGCAAATTGGTAAACCATTTAATATCCGCGCTTCCATGCAAGAAATCACCTTGCGCGTGATTTTACGGGTAGTATTTGGTTTGGAAGAAGGACAACGTTTAGAAGAACTCCAGCAATTGGTTTCTGATTTTTTGGAATTTGTTAGCGCTCCCTTAATGTCAGCTGGTTTCTTTTTTCCGTTTCTGCAAAAAGATTACGGCCCGTGGAGTCCTTGGGCAATAATGGAAAGGCGCAAACAACAAATTGATGAAATTATTTATGCTTTAATTCGGCAACGTCGGACTGAATCTGAACAAAATCGCCAAGATATCCTGAGTTTATTGATGTCTGCGCGTGATACTGACGGAAAAGCGCTGTCAGATGAAGAATTACACGATGAATTGATGACGCTGTTAATTGCAGGTCATGAAACTACAGCTTCGGCTTTGACTTGGGCTTTTTATTGGCTTGATTATTTACCAGAAGTACGCTCAAAATTACTGAAAGAATTAGATAGCCTGGGAGATAGTCCAGAACCAAATGCGATCGCCAAACTACCCTATCTCACAGCAGTCTGTCAAGAAACTTTACGAATTTATCCAATTGTCATGACTGCTTTCTTTCGGGTTGTCAAATCTCCTATTGAAATTATCGGTTATAAATTGCCAGTGGGTACAGTTATTGTTCCTAGTATTTACATGGCGCATCATCGCGAACAAGTCTACCCACAGCCAAAGCAATTTAAACCAGAACGCTTTTTAGAAAGACAATTTTCTCCCTATGAATTTTTACCTTTCGGTGGTGGAAATCGTCGCTGCGTAGGTATGGCGTTTGCAATGTATGAAATGAAATTAGTATTAGCAACTATTGTGTCTCAGTATCAAGTTTCTTTAGTTGATAAACGTCTAGTGCGTCCAGTACGTCGGGGTTTAACTGTAGCTACACCTGCGGGGATGCGGATGATTGCAACGTCGCGGGTGAAGCGTGTAAACACAGCAGTAGCAGTTTAAGCAATAACGAACCGCAGAGGAAGCAGCGAAAAGTTTGTAGAGACGCGATTTATCGCGTCTCATATTCTGAATGTGTCACAAACATTTTTTTGAATCGGTATAAATTTTGGAAGCTTGTGTTGGTAAAGAAAATTGTGTTGTACTACCAGTTCAATTCCCAGAAGCAAGTTTTGATCTATTCTGGAGTAGAAATAATCCAAAAAGCGCGGTGAATCATGGTTGTGAAGTTGCAGCGACCAATATTAGTAGGAGGACTAGGACTATCCTTCTCCCTCTGGATTTTACAAAGTTGGCACGACTCGATAGTGCAACTGGGAGAATATAGTGTCCTCAGTTTGTTATTGGTTGGGGGTGGTTTGTTGTTGTTAAAGCAAAATCGCACTAAAAAAGATTCGCATATACTCGATAGTCTACCTGTTGATCGAGAAACTGTAGAAAGTGCGATCGCTAAAACTGAAACTGTAATTAATCATCTCGCAGGTGAAGCTGAAAATCATCATGCCTTAGCAAAATTGCGAGAAAGCATTCCTCAACTTTATACCGAGTTAGATAGACAGGAAATTCATCTAGCTGTGACTGGCGGTAAGTCGGTGGGTAAAACCACCTTAATTCAAGTATTAACATCTAACTGGCGTCCAGGAATTGGACGTAAAATTTGTCTGCAAGAGATAGCGCCTTTATTTAGAGAAGCAGGCGAAAATTCAGACGCAGCTGCATTAACACAAGCAAAAGCAACTGATCTTATTCTGTTCCTGACAAACGGTGATTTGACAGATACAGAATTTCAAACTATCCAGCAACTACAAGCAGAAAAACACCGCCTGATGCTGGTTTTCAATAAACAGGATCAGTATTTGGCAGATGAACGCGCTAGCATATTGCTGGCTTTAAAACAGCGAATGCAGGAGAACATAGTAGCGATTTCAACTTCTCCTGTTCCTGTGAAAGTCCGTAAGCACAACGATGATGGTTCTGTGCAAGAGTGGATGGAACAACCAGCGCCAGAAATTGAACAACTGACACAACAATTAGGTGAAACTTTAGCACAGCAAGGACAGCAGCTGGTATGGGCGACTACGATGAGAAAAGCGCTATTGCTCAAAGCTGAAGCTAAAAACTGGTTGAATGAGGTAAGATGCGATCGCGCTAACCCAGTGATTGAACAATATCAGTGGATTGCTGCTGCTGCTGCTTTTGCTAACCCAGTTCCCGCTTTGGATATTTTGGCGACTGCGGCAATTAATGCCCAAATGATTGTAGATTTAGGTAATATTTATCAGCAAAAATTCTCCCTCGAACAAGCAAAAACCGTAGCCGGGGAAATGGGTAGCTTGATGCTAAAACTCGGTTTAGTTGAACTTTCTAGTAAAGTTATTGGTACAGTTCTCAAGAGTCACGCTGTCACCTACGTTGCTGGTGGTGCAGTTCAAGGCGTCAGTGCAGCCTATCTCACGCGGTTGGCTGGACTTAGCTTGATAGAATATTTCCAACAACAAGAAATAGCAGTAAATTCAGCCAATGGATTTAATGTTGAGATACTAGGACAAACTTTGCAAAAAGTATTTCAGCAGAACCAACAAATGGGATTTTTGCAAGGGTTTGTGAAGCAAGGCGTCAAGCGTTTGTTACCAGAAGTTGCTGAGGGTGAACTTGTTGCTGCTGAGAAAGCGGTGGGGTAATTTCACCAGAAGTTAACAGCTTACATTAGAAACCATCCATATCAACATCACAGTAAGCGGCTACTAATTCAGGAGTAGTCGCTGCTTGTTTATCAATCAGTTCCATGAGAGCATTGTTGCAAAGTTCCGCAATCTCTGGATATTTATTGGCATACCATTCAAGTGATGTCACAACAGAAGGATCACTAATATCAATACCGAGTTTCACCAATTCTTCGGTTTCTCTTACAGCAAGTTTAAAAATTGCTTCTAAATCAATGAAGGGTTCAAGCATATTACATTTCTCCACAATAATATCTTTCAACTGCTTTCTAATCCATTACCTGAAAATATTAAGTTAAGAATTTATAGAAGTGCTTCACAAATTTTCATTTTACCTAGCTACTTTTAATTAATTTAAACATTGATGAATAAATGAGCGATCGCCCTTCTGTTTTCTCCTTTTTTGCGGGTTCTGGTTTTCTAGATTTAGGTTTTGAAAATAGCGGTTTTAATATTGTTTATGTTAATGAAATTAATTCTTCCTTTATGGAAGCATACCGCTATGCACGCTCTTGTTTGAATCTACCATTAGCAGAATATGGTTATCATTGTGGGGAAGAAGCAGATGTTGCTAAACTCACTGAAGATTCACAATCTCTACGCTTACAGCAATTAGTAAAAGACTGCCGCAAATCTACTAATATTATTGGCTTTATTGGTGGCCCTCCATGCCCAGATTTTTCTATAGGTGGTAAAAATAGGGGCTATGTAGGCGATAACGGTAAACTTTCAGCCTTTTATGTTGAATTAATTTGCCAACAACAACCAGAATTTTTCTTGTTTGAAAATGTTAAGGGTTTGTTGAAGACTAAAAAACATTGTTTATTCTATGAATCATTGAAGAATAAATTAAAACAATTTGGATATGTATTAACAGAGCGTTTGATTAATTCTTTTGAATACAGAGTACCCCAAGATAGAGATAGAATAATCATGATTGGTTTTCATAGCAAGCTTATTATTGACATGGGAATCTCTATCTCTAAAATTAATTTTCCTTGGAACAAATATTCTGTATTTACTAAAGAAAAAGTTTTTGCCTATCCTTGGATAAAATGTGAACCATTTCGAGAGAATTCTATCTCACCTTGTCCTAATAATATCCCCAAAGAATTAACAGTCGAATATTGGTTTGAGAAAAACAATGTTGTTTATCATCCCAACGCTCAACATTATTTTCAACCAAGAGCAGGAATCAAAAAAATTGCTACGATTGACGAAGGAGATAATTCCAAAAAATCGTATAAACGTCTGCACCGATGGCGTTATTCTCCTACTGCTTGCTATGGCAATAATGAAGTACATTTACATCCTTATAAAATACGGCGAATATCTGTGGCTGAAGCTTTAGCGATACAATCTTTACCTGCTAGTTTTGTACTTCCAGAAAGTATGTCATTAACTAATATGTTTAAAACTATTGGTAATGGTGTACCTTACTTAGCATCGAAAGCCTTAGCTCAAACTATCTTGGAATTTTTAGGACCTTCACAAGACCATTACAATTGTCAACAGTAGAAATGTAATTAATTGTGTCTCTACTATAGTTTTGACAAAGCAGTACTGGTTTTTCGGCAAAATGCTAAGAATTGTAGATTTATTTATTAAAATAGTCTTAAAGTTTTATAAATCTTTTAGAACTAATTACTGGTAATAAAGCAATGGCAGCAGAATATCCAGATCATGATATTGATATTGCGCCATATATAGATCACACTCTGCTGATACCCACAGCTACGACAGAGCATATTGAACAATGGTGTGAAGAAGCACAAAGGTTTAACTTTGCAGCGGTTTGTGTCTACCCCTGCTATGTACGCCTAGCGGGCGAATTACTCCATAATAAAACGCCGAAAATCTGTACCGTAATAGGGTTTCCTACTGGAGCGACGACTTCAGCAGTGAAATTGTATGAAGCTCAAGAAGCGGTGGAAAATGGTGCTACTGAATTAGACGTAGTAATCAATTTGAGTTGGTTAAAAGCTGGTAAAAGTGATGAAGTGCATCGAGAAATTGCTGAGATTTGCGAAGAAACAGGGCAAGTAGTCAAGGTAATAATAGAAACCAACCTACTGACGGATGCCGAGAAAAGGCTAGCTACGGAAATATGTATGGATGCAGGAGCAGCTTTCATCAAAACCTGTACAGGTTGGAATGGAGGTGTAACAGTGGCTGATGTGCGTCTGATTAAAGAGGTAGCACGGGAAAGAGTTGGAATTAAAGCTTCGGGTGGTATTCGTACCATTGACCAAGCCTTAGACCTAATTTTAGCGGGTGCTACGAGATTAGGAACATCTTATAGTGTCGATTTACTAAAACAGCGCGATACCCTGGAAAAGAGTAGTCATTAGTCATTGGTCATTGGTCATTAGTCATTGGTCATTAGTCAATGGTCATTGATTAAGAGTTACTAGTTGTTACAAATGACAAGGGACAAAGGACAAAGGACAAATAACAAATGACAAATGAGTAAGACATATAAAGCAACTGGTATTAATCTTAAAACTCAGGCTTTTGGTGAATCGGATCGACTTGTGACAGTTTTGACACAAGAATTTGGGCTGATTCGTGCGATCGCTCCTGGTTCTCGCAAACACAACTCTAGCTTGGGTGGTAGGAGTGCAATGTTTGTAGTTAATGAATTATTGATTGCCAAGGGGCGATCGCTCGATAAAATTACACAAGCACAAACTATAAAATCTTACCCACGTCTAGCTCAGGATCTGGTAAAATTAGTATCCAGCCAATACTTAGCCGAAATTGCACTCTGTCAGGCATTAAGTGAACAACCCCAAGTAGAATTATATGATTTACTAAATGAACATCTCGAACGCATAGAGAATTTACCTAACACAGATACATCTGGTGTTGTAGCCTATCTAACACATGGTGTATTTCAGCTTTTAGCTTTGGCGGGATTGACGCCACAAGTACAAATTTGTTGTTTAACTGGACGCACTTTGAAACCAGATTTTCAAGATCCCAACTCGCGAGTCGGATTTAGTGTAAGTGCTGGTGGAACTGTTTGTTTAGCTGCTTGGGAACGCCTGAAGAAGGACACGGAGACATGGGGACATGGAGACATGGGGACGCGGGGACGCGGGGACACGGAGAGTACTGTTGATAGATTCTCCGCCTCCCCGCGTCCTAAACTCTGTGCGTCCTCACAAGCGTCACCACCTCCCAAACTCTCCGCGTCTGCAAAAGTTGCGTCTTCCTCCCAAGCCTACGAAACTATCACCCATCGCCAAGAAATACCAACCCTTTCTAAGCGTTTGGATGCTGAAGAATTGACCATACTCCAGCAGCTGTCGCAATCAGAGATAATGCTAAATGCAGCCGAAAAAAATAGCTGGTTATCTGTTGAGCAAATTTTGCGTCAGTATGCTCAGTATCATTTTGGTCGTCCTATTCGCTCTGCTGCCTTGATTGACTCTTATTTTGCTGCTAACCATGATGCAATCGTCTGATTTGGATAAAAAAATCCTGCCACTATCACCAAGCCATGTTAAAAAACACAATACAACATCAACCCCTAGATCACAAAATCACCTGAGTGTGGTTCGCGATACCACATCGAGTCCTAGTCAAATTCATCGCCAAGAAATGTCTGCAAAAGACGTTTCTCAAGACGATCACAATAAAAACTGTACATCGTCAGTAGCCAAAACCCATGTACCAGGGGAAAGCAACTTTCATCAACCAAATGCAGCTGTGTCTCAAAAGCCAGATGGGGAAAATAAACCTATAGACACAGAACCAACTTCCAAAGATACCCAAGAATATGGATTTTGGCCAGTATTGAAAAACCCTAATTTTTTAGCTCTTTGGGGTGGTCAAGTCTTTTGTCAACTAGCAGATAAAGTATATCTAGTGCTGATGATCGCCTTGATTAATACTCATTTTCAGACAGGCGCTCAAACTATTAGCGCTTGGGTGTCAGCATTGATGATGACTTTTACCATACCTGCTGTGTTGTTTGGTTCCCTAGCTGGTGCGTTTGTAGACCGTTGGTCAAAAAAGATGGTACTGGTAGGAACAAATATTTGGCGCGGTATCCTCGTTTTGGTTATTCCCTCCCTACTGTGGTTAACTCAGGATTGGCAACCGATCGCTATGTTACCTGTAGGTTTTGTGATTATTCTGGGGATTACTTTTTTAGTCTCCACACTCACACAGTTTTTTGCACCAGCTGAACAAGCAGCAATTCCTTTAGTGGTAAAACAGAAGGATCTACTCTCAGCTAATTCTCTTTACACCACAACAATGATGGCATCGGTGATTGTTGGTTTTGCTATTGGTGAACCACTTTTAGCAGCAGCTGATCAGTTGTGGTTACTTCTTGGTGGTAGTGACGGACTTGGGAAAGAAATAGTTGTCGGTGGTAGTTATGCGATCGCTGGACTCATCTTACTACTACTAGTAACTAACGAAAAACCCCACGCACCCACACAGGAATCTCCCCACATTTTTGCCGATCTGCGGGATGGTTTACGTTATCTAGGAAAAAATCATCGCCTTCGCAACGCTTTAATTCAATTAATTATCTTATTTTCTGTATTTGCAGCCTTAACAGTCCTAGCTGTCCGTATGGCAGAAGTAATTCCTAACTTAAAACCACAACAATTTGGCTTTTTACTAGCATCTGGTGGTGTTGGAATAGCTCTGGGAGCAGTACTTTTAGGTCAATTTGGGCAACGCTTCTCTTATACTCAGTTAAGTCTAATTGGCTGTGTTGGGATGGTTGCGTCCTTAATTGGTTTATCGATATTTACACAACAGCTATGGGCTGTCTTGTCTTTAGTAATGTCTTTGGGTATTTTTGGGGCGTTAGTGGGTATACCCATGCAAACAGCTATTCAAACAGAAACGCCTATAGAAATGCGTGGTAAAGTTTTTGGTCTACAAAATAATGTCATCAATATAGCCCTAACTTTGCCTTTAGCATTAGCAGGTGTAGCAGAAACTTTTGTTGGTTTGCAAGCTGTGTTTTTAGGATTAGCAGCGATCGTTTTCTTAGGTGGTTTATTAAACTGGTATATTTCACTCTCTAATGAGGATTAACGCTTTTGTGTTATGCTTAAATGCATAATAAAATCTTGGATATTAGCAAAAAAGATCATGTCTACATCAGCTAGGCGCAGTTTTAGCGTCTAGTTAACTTGTATTCATTTTATATCTCAAAAGCGACTCATAAACAAAATAAATAAATCCAAGGGTTTTTTGATAAAAAACATAAAACTTTGTGTGTTAAGTGGGTGCTAGCTGTGATTTATGATAAATCAACAAGCCAAAAAAAAAGTAAAATCACAAACAGCAGCAGAATAATGGTAAAAAACTGATCAATGAAACCCGCTTTTCTCATAAATTAATAAATTAAAGAATGCGTATAGCTTGGATTGGAAAAAAATCGCCCTTTTGTGGCAATGTTACCTACAGTCGAGAGATTACGAATGCTTTACTAGAGCAGGGACACCAAGTTAGCTTCCTGCATTTCGCTCAAGAAGAGTCCAAGCCCGACAACTGGCCAAACTGTCCAGAAGTCCCTTTGCCCTTCATTTATAAGTCCCAGGTTTACACTATTCCCACTTTCAAAGCGACTAAAGTTTTAACTCAATCGCTGCGACGGATTAAGCCCGACATTGTTCATGCTTCTCTCACCTTATCTCCCCTAGACTTTGTTTTGCCAGAAATTTGTGAGGAGCTAAACTTACCATTAGTTGCGACTTTCCACACACCCTTTGCAGGTAAAGGAGCAAAGCTGGTATCAGGAACCCAACTATTGGCTTATCAACTCTACGCGCCCTTTTTAGGCAATTACCATCGTGTAATTGTATTTTCCCAAATTCAGCGCGAATTATTAGCACGCATGGGTGTGCCGTCAAAAAATATTGTTGTCATACCCAATGGCGTGGATGTTAATAAATACTCTCCTGGTATTTCTCAAGTTAAAGCAGAATTTGATGCCGATCGCTTGTTTGTTTACCAAGGACGATTAGCTCCAGAAAAAAACGTTGAAGCTCTACTGCGTGCTTGGAAGCAATCAGAAATGGCACCAACAAGCAAGTTACTGATAGTTGGGGATGGCCCCCTCAAGTCTTCTTTAGAACCTTTTTATAACTCCGAGAATGGCATTCACTGGTTAGGATTTGTTGCTGATGAAGAGCGGCGCATCGATATTCTACGGAGTGCAGATGTATATATTTTACCTTCATTAGTAGAAGGTTTATCTTTATCTTTATTAGAAGCAATGGCTTGTGGAGTTGCTTGTTTAGCCACTGATGTTGGAGCTGATGGAGAAGTCTTAGAAAAGGGAGCAGGTGTAATTATTAACCCTAAATCAGTGCGATCGCAACTGAAAACCTTACTACCATTATTCCAAGATCACCCTGAGCTAACAACTTTGCTGGGGCTAAAAGCCAGAAAACGAGTGTTAGAACGCTACACCCTTAGCGGTAATATTGCTCAGTTAGAGCTGTTATATGAAGAAGTTGTTCAACAACAAAGCCTACAACTAAGCCGAGGAGCTTGAGCGAATCAGTTATCAGTGAATAGTTAGAAAACTGATAACTGATAACTGATAACTGATAACTGATAACTGATAACTAAATAAACCTAATCCAACTCTCGTCGTCCTTCCAAAGCTCGCGCTAGCGTCACCTCGTCAGCATACTCTAAATCACCACCTACTGGTAAACCAAAGGCAATCCGTGTCACCTTGGTAAATGGCTTGAGTAATTGACCGACATATAGTGTCGTCGTCTCTCCTTCTACACTCGGACTAATTGCTAAAATGACTTCTTTGGGTTTTTGTTGACTGACTCGCCGCACCAAAGGTTGAACTGTTAACTGTTCTGGTCCGATACCATCAATCGGCGAAATGACTCCACCCAAGACATGATATTTACCTTTGTACTCTCTAGTTTTTTCTAAAGCAATTACATCACGAGAGTCTGCCACTATACAAATAGTAGTGTTGTCCCGACTAGGATTACGGCAGATTTCACAAACAGGTTCAGCTGAAAGGTGAAAACACTCTTTACACAAGCCAATTTGCTTTTTGGCTTCAATTAATGCTTGTGCTAAAGCTTCTACTTCTGCTTCTGGACGTTTCAAAATGTGCAACGCTAGTCTTTGGGCAGTTTTTGGTCCCACTCCAGGTAAGCGTTGCAATTGTTCTATTAGGCGTGCTAGAGGACGTGCGTAAACCGTAGTTCTATCTCCAGTATGTTCGTACTATAACTATAATGGCATTCTGAAAAATTTTTGCGGAAATTTCCATCGAAATCAGGAAATCTCGCAGATGGGCGTGTAGCTTTAACTATAAGCACGCAGAGATAATAAAGAGGAGATTGATTATGGCAGCTCAGGTTTGTGAGAGACTAATCTTTAATGGCGAAATAATCCCAATGACATTTCGTCAACAATTGCTTGAGCAAAAGCCTAGAGTGATGAAGTTAAATGATCAAGATATAAATATAGATAATGACAGCCCCTTAACATTCTCAACGACTTGCTGGCGGTTCCACATCGGAACTTGGGAAATCAAAAATGGTCAATTATATCTTGTAGATGTATTTGGCTTTTATAAAATGCTTGGCAAAGCTCCAATTCCTGCCAATTGGTTCACTGGGGTGATCAAAATTCCTCAAGGGAAACTGCTTCGTTATGTTCACATGGGCTTTGGTTCCGTGTATGAACAAGAGATTCATGTAGAAATTAAGAACGGAAAAGTCATTGAGTCTCGTGCTACTGATAACTTACAACTCAGTTGCAGTAGCCTTGATGAGTGTGAGAACTTGTATGATCATGGTGACAATGGATGGTAATAAGTTTGTGCATTGTACACCAAAATCTGCACTGAGTTTACACAGTGCAGATTCAATAGCTGGTTGGAACTATATGATCTCAGCAGACACTTAACGTCGAACTTGGTTAGAAATATCTTTACCTGCGTCTACTGCGTTATCTTTTGCTTGATTGGCGGTTTTCTTAGCGCCTTGTACATAACCTGAGCCAAAATCTCTAAAAGCTTCGGCTGAATCTTCTCCAATTCTCTTCAGTCTTTCACCAGGATTACCTTTTACTTCCTCAGCTTCTTTTTGCCATTCGCCTGTTGTTCTTGGTCTTTGGGTATCATTTAGATGGGCGCGATCGCGAACTTCCTTACCCAAAGCTTTATTATCACCAGGAGTGATGTAGGTATTGGTTGTCAGCAAGAGAACACCAAGCATCACAACAGCCAAAAAACGCTTAACTTGGAGTCCCTTCAACAAAGAACTGACACGAGCGATCGCATTAGAAATCAAATTGGTCATGAGTATACTCCGTAAGTTAATTTTACATAATTTTGAGATAGCTACAATTAGCTCACTTCACTCCAAAGTCAGCTAATACTGTTAGAAACTGAACTTAGCTTCTAAGTGCAATTAGCTAAGACATTGGAACTATAGGTTGGTGTTGAATTCTAATTAAAACCAACCTATAACCTATTTGCGAACCAAGAGAGTTTTTTGAACACAAATATAAGACTAACTTTCAAAAAATAATTATCCCTCTAACGAAAGTCAGAGCTTGGTTATAAAAAATTATGGTTGTTCCAATTCTTATGAATACGTGGTTTTTCCCGGTATTTGCCACTAAATAAAATCTCTGGGGAATAAGAAATGAAATTTGCAACCTCCTTACGGTAAGTTTACAGCGACTGTTTAACCTTACCTTTGATATCATATCGTCAGCTTAAAGATATCATTGAATTCCTTACAGACGTGTCGACGCTCGTAAGAGCGGCTTCAAGGTAAGAGTATAATCGCGTCTCTAATGACTAATGACAAATGACGAATCCTATTTTTACTCTGTAGATACAACAAAGTTATACTTTACTAATTCTTCTTTTCCAGCTTTACTCATGGCAAAATTGACAAACTCTTGCACAGGTTTTGCAGGTGATTTTTTGAACATAATTCCAATTGGTCTGACCATTTGATATTTATTATTTTGGATATTTTTAATGCTAGGTTCCACACCATTCAGGCTGAGGCGGTTTACTGGTAAGTTGTTAGAAATTGCATAGGCTAAAGAAAAAACACCAATACTATAAGGTATATTTTGAATAGCTGCAATTAATTCGTCTTCATTACGCAGAACTACTGCTTCTAAGGAAATTTTTAGGTTTTGACCAAGATAATATTTACGCAATAAATTCTTAGCGGGTTCGTTTTCTGCTCTATCTAAAACAACAATCTTAGCATCAGAACCGCCTAAGTCTTTCCAGTTTTTTATCTGACCACTATATATTCCTTTTAGTTGCTCTGTAGTCACATTCATTATATTTGTGACGCTAGGATGAGTGGCAACTAAAAGAGCATCTTTTGCTAACAAGTAATATTCTAGTTTGTCTTCTTTTTCCTCTGGCTTCAATTCCCGACTCAGAGTTCCAATGTCTAACAATCCGTCTTTAACTCCTGCAATACTTACTTCTGATTTAGTAGGTGTAAGGATGGAGACTTTGGTAGTAGGATTTTTTGCTTCGTAAGCATTAACTAACACTTTTAATGCTGGATAAACGCTACTGTAACCAGAGATTTTAATTTCTTGCTCTGGTTGATTGGATATGGCAAAATTAGAGATATTTCCATTAGTATTAATAGTACAGCTAAAAATTGCTATAAGCATTGCTGTTATTATGATTAAAAAGATTTTTTTATTTTTCATGTCTTGTTTCCTTTATTAATAAAATCAAATTCTAACTATACCGATAAAATAAGAAAATTAAAGTAACAAAAATAATGAATTGAGCGATTAAGTTTGTAGTGAGGACTAAAATACTCACTACAAACAGAAAATGAGAATTTGATATGAAACCTGCATTTGTCTTAAGCTTATGAATCAATTATTAACAGCAAACGAAGTTCGCCAACTTTGCCGCCATGGAAAATATCAAGCTCCAACTCCTGGACTTGCATCTGGATACGTGCAGGCTAATTTAGTCATCTTACCTAAGTCTGTTGCTTTTGACTTTATGTTGTTCTGTCATCGCAACCCCAAACCTTGTCCTTTATTGGATGTCACGGAAGTTGGAAATCCTGAACCCCGCATGATTGCGCCTGGTGCTGATATTAGATCAGATTTACCTCGTTACCATGTGTTTCGTAATGGTGAACTAGTAGAAGAAGTTACAGATATCAAAGAATTGTGGCGTGATGATTTTGTCAGTTTTTTGATTGGTTGTTCGTTTTCCTTTGAAGCGGCCCTGTTGAGTGCGGGTGTACCTGTGAGACATATTGAGGAAGGCAAAAATGTACCGATGTATAAAACTAGTCTGAATTGTATGTCAGCTGGGGTATTTTCTGGGCCTTTAGTAGTTTCCATGCGTCCTTTGTCGCCTGCTGATGCTATTCGTGCGGTAAACATTACTAGTCGTTTTCCAAAATCACATGGTGCGCCAGTACATTTAGGCGATCCGAGTGCGATCGCGATCGCAGATATCAATTCTCCTGATTTTGGTGATCCTGTTACCATTCGAGAAGGCGAAATTCCTGTATTCTGGGCTTGTGGTGTGACAACGCAAACAGCAATAGTTCAAGCGAAACCAGAGATCGCAATCACTCATGCTCCTGGACATATGTTTATCACCGATATGAAAGATGAATGAATCTTCTATAAAAATGGGAGAAAGGCTAAAGATTAAAGAAAAAGAAATCATCAATAAAATTGCTCAACTAGAATCTATTTGTGGGCAAGATGTTGGTAGAGGAATTCAACCTCTAGTGGAAGCAACTAGGGGAGGACTACTCAAAACCGCTCGTTCGATCGCAGAACATCCAAAACCTCACGTAGCAATTCTTACAGGTTTTTTTCTTCCTTATGGTAATCCTCCTGCACCCGAAACGGATGGCCCAATTGGCTGTGCATTGTTAGCAGCAGGATTAATGAGAGTGGGTATATCCGTAAGAATTGTCACTGACTCTCTTTGTTTTCGTACCATCAAAATAGCAGTGCAAGCAGCTGGAGTTACTGCTGAAATTCCCTTTGATATTGTGCCAGTAGAGGCGACAAAAAATCAGCAAGCGGTTTCTTCACTGCTGAACTTGTGGGAATCTTTAGAAACACCTGTTTCTCATCTTATTTCTATCGAAAGACCAGGCCCTAGTTATGATGGTATTGTCCGCAACATGCGAGGACAAGATATCACAGCTTATACAGCACCTCTACACCTTCTATTTGCATCAAAAAACATCATTACAGTGGGGATTGGGGATGGTGGAAATGAGTTAGGAATGGGCAATATTCCTAAAGATGTGATTCGTCAACATATTCGGCATGGTGAAAAAATAGCTTGTATTGTTAATTGTGATTATTTAATAGTTTGTGGTGTGTCTAATTGGGGAGCAACTGGTTTATTAACTGCTTTATCTTTACTTCGTGCTGATTGGAAATTTGCAATTAATTCTGGGTTAAATTCAGAAACCGAGTTTTATATTTTGGAATCAATTGTTAAGTATGGCCCTGCAATTGACGGTATTAAAGGAGTTCCTAGCCTTTCTGTTGATAATTTACCTTTTGAATATCATGCCCATATTATGAAAATTGTGACTCAATTAATGAATGATTAGACGCGATTATACTCTTACGAGTCATTTGTCATTGGTCAATGGTAGAGACGCGATTATACTCTTGCGAGCGTCTACGCGTCTCTACAATAATCATAATTTTTAATTGTTTTGTCCCCAATCCCCATCACCTTAACTTTTGATTTTTTCCCACTCTGCTAATATCCTTTCTCCTTCGCGACAAAGTATTTCATGAAATTGACCGTTACTAGCTAATAATCCACCCCATTGATTAATATCTCCAGTGTTGTATTGTAATGGTCTGCCATCGAAGTGAGTGAACTGACCACCTGCTTCTGTTAAGATTAATTCGGGTGCAGCCATGTCCCAATCTTTGGGTGCAGATTTGCCAGAAAGAGAAATATAAATATCTGCCTGTTGTTCTACAATAGTTGAAATTTTGCAGCCGACACTACCGACAGCTTTTTGATTTTGGCAAGGTAAATTTTGTAGCAAATATTCTAGTCTGTCGTTGCGATGGGAACGACTGACAACTAGGGTTAAATCTTCGATGCGTTCTCGTGATGATACTTTTAAAGGGGTAGTTTGGCGATCGCGATTTTCTACAAATGCTCCGCCTCCTTTAGTCGCATAGTATAATTTTTCTTGCTCTGGAACTACTACCACTGCTAACATTGGGCGATGTTCCTGCACTAGGGCAAGGTGAATGGCATACTCGCCAGTCTTTTCGATAAAATCTCTTGTACCATCCAAAGGATCAATGATCCATGACCATTGAGAATTTGAGTGCTTGGTTTGTTGCTTTTTATAAGTTTCTTCACTAATATAGGCAAAATCTTCATTCCCCAAAGCTGCTTGCAACTTTTCCAAAATGAAGTGATTGACAGCTAAATCAGCAGCAGTAACAGGATCACTATCTTTATACTGTACGTCTAAATTTTTGTGAGTTCCATGGTAGTAAGTCCGCAGTATATCTGCTGCATCCCAACCAACAGAACGAGTGAGTTCAAGTATTTGTTTTAAGTCTGGCATTAATTTTGTCCTATATTCTTTGGGGGTTTGACATTCTCCCCTAAACCATATTATTGAAAAGATTCCATCCAGCGACGTGTGCCAAAAAATTGACAGGAAAAAGCAGCTATTTTCGCTGCTGATGCTAGTGCATCAGGAAAATTTTCTCGCAATAGGTAATGACAAAAAGCACCGTGGAAAATATCTCCAGCCCCCAGTGTATCAACAGCAGCAGTTTTTGGCACGTCTATCAAACCACTTACACCTGTTTCCTGTATAAGATACTGAATTGGTTTTTCACCGTGGGTAATGGCGATGTGAGGAATACCAAGTTGAAGCAGATAGTTAAAGACTTCCTCCTCAGTCTGACAATTGGGAGGATGAAAATTAGCAGAACAAATGGCGTAATCTACAAAAGGTAAAAGTTTGTCAAAACCAGGTTTCCAACTACCACCATCTACGACAACAGGAATATTGTTAGCTTTTGCTATTTGAGCTATTTCTATTCCGACTGTCATTTGATGTCCGTCAATGAGGACAATATCAACATTTTGTAAAATATCTGCTGGGATAGCTTGGCTATTAGCTTGAGTTTTGACAGCATTGATCGAAACTACCGCCCGTTCGCCACTAGCTTGCGTAACAATAATAGAAGAAACTGGCGGTGGATTAGTTGTTGTGGAATCAAGATCAGTGATTTCTACTTGATATTTTTGTAAGTCTCCACGAATCAAATGTGTCATCGGGTGACAACCTACTATACCCAACACTTTAGATTGATTTCCCAAATAGCTAAAAGCAACAGCAGCATTGGTAGCAGGGCCACCTGCGGCAACAGTATAATCAGCAGCAACTATTTTTTGATTATTTTGAGGGGGAGATTGAGCAAGGTAAATTAGATCGAGGGTTATTAAACCTACAAATAAGGCATAATTGGTCATTTGTCATTTGTTATTAGTTGTTTGTTCCAACCAAGCATCAACCATCAACCATCAATCATCAACAAAGTTTTTTCATGCAAACTGATCCAAAACCAGGAATACTCTACATCGTCGCTACACCGATTGGCAATTTGGAAGATATGACTTTTCGGGGAGTGCGAATTTTACAAATGGTGGATCTGATTGCGGCTGAAGATACACGCCATACGGGAAAGTTGCTACAGCATTTTCAAATTAAGACACCACAAATTAGTTACCACGAACATAATCGTAATAGCCGTATTCCAGAATTATTACAGCATTTGGGTGAGGGTAAAGCGATCGCTTTGGTGACAGATGCGGGTATGCCAAGTATTTCTGATCCTGGGTTTGAATTAGTTAAAGCCTGTATTGACGCTCAAATCTCTGTAGTACCAATTCCCGGTGCAAATGCTGCTATTACGGCATTGAGCGCAGCAGGATTACCAACAGATAAGTTTGTGTTTGAAGGATTTTTACCAGCGAAAACTCAAGGGCGACGAGAGCATTTAGAATTTTTGAAGACAGAACCCCGCACTTTAATTTTCTATGAATCTCCCCATCGGTTACTAGATACTTTACAAGATTTAGCAGATATTTTTGGCAGCGATCGCCAAATCGTTTTAGCGCGGGAGTTAACTAAATTGTATGAGGAATTCTGGCGGGGAACCCTAGCCCAGGCCCTTTCTAATTATGATGAAAAGGAACCTCAAGGAGAATACACTTTAGTTGTAGCAGGAAACCCAGCCACCGAACTGGTGCTATCGGAAGTAGAATTAAAAGCTGAATTAACAAAACTCATTGTACAGGGAATGTCGCGATCGCAAGCTAGCCGAGAGTTAGCAAAAGCAACTTCCCTACCCCGCCGTCAACTTTATCAACTAGCTCTTGCTATAGAGATTAATTAGGGAACGGGGAAGGGGAAAAAGTCAAAAGTCAAAATTTAAAAATTTCTTAATTATGCCCAATGTCCCATGCCCAATCCCCAATCCCCAATTCCCAATAGCCATTACAATGGGATAAATATTGATAATGAGAATGAGGACAAAGAATGACCCAGGTGGTTTTAGGAGAGAATGAAGGAATAGAGTCAGCTCTGCGGCGCTTTAAGCGCCAGGTTTCCAAAGCTGGCATTTTGGCTGATGTAAAATATCATCGGCATTTTGAAACACCTTTAGAAAAACGCAAACGCAAAGCAGTAGCTGCTAGACGTAAGCGGCGTTTTAAATAAAAAATCGGCACTGACGTTGCTTGACAAGATTAATGTTAAAACAGCTACAGAGCCTCCGTTATCATTTTGAAAAAAAATAAGCAAGAAAAATCACCCCTGAAATAGGGGTGTAAAGTATATAGACTTGCCAAGTTACGGAGCGCGCCGAGTGTCCGATCGCGGTTAGATGGAGCAAGCTAATTGCTGCCCATCAACCCAATCATCAAACAAGACAACAAAAGACTGTGTAAGGGCTAGTATTTAGCACAGCCTCATATTTTAAGAACTCAATTTAAGAAGAAATATTCCCTTATTACCTATTACTTAACATGATCAGGCTCAGGATAGACAAGCCCATTGCTGTTACAACGGTTCATCGCTTTTTCTACTCCTTGTTTGAGGCATAATTCTACGCATTCACAGACAAAGTTTAATACCTCAGAAACAAACTTAGTTTCATTTGTGGAAAACTTTCCTAATACATAAGACACAGTGTTTTCTTCATCGCCGTTAGTACCATTTTTAGGTCTACCAATACCGATACGTAGGCGAGGAAAATTTTGTGTTCCCAAATGTGCGATCGCACTCTTCATTCCGTTATGTCCGCCAGCAGAACCAGACAACCGCAGACGAGTTTTCCCAAGAGGTAAATCCATCTCATCATAAATAACTAACACAGACTCAGGCGGTAACTTGTACCAACTCGTGACAGCTTGTATAGCCTGTCCAGAACGATTCATATAAGTGAGTGGCTTCAGCAAGCGGATTTTGTCTTTTGTTGGTGCGATACCTTCACCGTACTCACCTTGAAACTTGCGATTTTCAGCCAGAGGAATCTGCCAAGAACGGGATAGAACATCTAAAGCGGCAAAACCAATATTATGGCGTGTTTGATCATACTTTGGCTCTGGATTCCCCAACCCAACAATTAATTGGGGAATCACCAAAGTTGTTTTGGCAGTAGCTTCTGTCATTGGGAATATCAAGTATGAAGTGTAAAATGAGCAAACAGTAAACAGTTATTAACTGATAACTGATAACTGATAACTGATAACTGGCTTTACGCTTCTTCCTTTTTAGGCGCTTCTAATTGCTTTGGTTCGAGTTCAGCAGTAGTTTTGACGGCTGCTTCTATCTGAGCGGCTTCTTTTTGAAACTCATTTTGAAATTCCTTAGAAGCGTCTTGGAAACCGCGAATCGCTTTTCCCATACTCCGACCAATTTCTGGCAATTTCTTTGGACCAAATATTAACAGCGCCACAACCATAATTACAGCCATTTCCGGTAAACCAATACCAAATACGTTCATTTGTGCTTTCTCCTGTAAGTTGAAGAACCCAAAGTCCTACAAATTTAGTTTAAGTGGAGCCAATTCAAAATCCAAAATCCAAAATCTAAAATCCAAAATCTAAAATCCAAAATTGTCTGACTCCGTGTAGCGTTGACAAAAAAACCCGGACTAACCGGGTACGGAAGCGTAAAGCTTATGTATCAGTTAATAGACAAAGCTCTACCAACCGACTCTGACATCTTGGATAATAATTGACTTGTTATAAAGTTGCAGAATAATCAGCAGAAACACGAAAAACAGGCCCATAAAAACAGCCATCACAGGAGTAGTACCCCAACCTGGGGCAACTTTACCGTATTCAGAGTTCAAGGGTCTGAGGATATCTCCTAACCGCGTCCGTTGTGCCATATCTCACCTTAAGATAGTTGCCAAAGCATTTTTTAATCTTCTGTAATATTCTATAAGAATAGCACTCATAATCCATCCCTAAATTATGGAACCCGCAACAGTTCTTAGCATTTCCGTTGGTGCAGTTGTGATCGTCATCACAGCTCTATCTATTTACACTGCTTTTGGGCCTCCCTCTAAGCAGTTGAGCGACCCGTTTGAGGATCATGAAGATTAGACAGAGAATATAGGCTAGGGGTAAAATCCTAGCCGCGATCGCCAACCTCATCCCAAATAAGAATCAATCTACCGACTGATCTATAGCATCAGCATTTTATACCATTTGACATACTAAGTACTGAAGAATTATATTTTTTATTCTTGCAATTGTTGTGCTAAAAGTTTTTCCAAAAGATTCAATAAACTATCAACATCCTGACCAATTTGTTGAAAACAATTTGGTGGTGCTGGTTGTGGTTCAAAATGAATCAGCTTGATTTGATCTTTACCAATACCAACCATCACAACTTCAACTTCTGGTTGATAATGTTCTATAATTCCAAGAACTTCCTGAAGCCTATTTTCAACATTATCATTTAATTTTTCTATCGCTTCTTTGGGACAATAAACAAAATGCGGTTGAGGTTGCAAATCAATACCGATAGTACCCTGACTGTTACCATTTTCTAACCATAAACCCCAAGCCAGCGCGCCTAATTCTTGCTGATGTGCTTTCACAAATTGATCTAATTGGCGACGCCATTTATTATCAGGTGATTCTGGTTGGGTAGTAGCGAAGATCATATTAATTCTGGATTTTGGATTTGGATTTTGAATTCTCAAAAAACATAATCTCACCCACAAGCACAAAAGTGCAAAGTTTTTTGACTTCTTGCAGAAGTCAGAGCAAAGCAAAAAGGGAAGGGAGACAAAGGGGACAAGGGAGACACGGGGAAACGGAGAATATTTTTGATTGATTCACCGCGTCTCCCACTCTCAGTTCTCCCTTGTCTGTTCCCGATCCCCTATCTTAAACCCGACTGCACACGCCAGAGACTTGCATACACTCCGTTTTGTTCTAGCAGTTGTTCATGGGTTCCAGATTCAACAAACTGTCCATATTCCATAACGTAAATACGATCAGCATTGCGGATAGTAGAGAGACGGTGAGCGATCGCAATCGTTGTTCGATTAACAGTAATTCGTTCTAGCGATTTTTGAATTGCTGCTTCTGTTTCATTATCTACTGCCGAGGTGGCTTCATCTAATATGAGAATCGGTGGATTTTTTAATACAGCACGAGCGATCGCAATTCGTTGGCGTTGTCCACCAGATAACTTTTGCCCTCGTTCCCCGACAATTGTCTCATAACCTTGGGGTAATTGCATAATAAAATCGTGCGCTTCTGCGATCTTCGCCGCCGTGATAATTTCTTGTTGGGTGGCGTCAAAAGTTCCGTAGGCGATATTTTCGGCGACAGTACCATGAAATAAAAACACATCTTGACTCACCAAACCCATACAACGGCGTAAGTCTCGTAATTGCAGATTTTGGATATCAATTCCATCGAGAGTGATTGTTCCAGATTGCACCTCGTAGAAGCGGAGTAATAATTTTACGAGAGTACTTTTACCAGAACCAGTCGAACCAACAATGGCGATCGTTTTACCTGCGGGAATGTCTAGCGATAAATTTTTAATTACCGCTTGGCGATCTTGATAGTTAAAAGTGACATCTTGAAATTTTACTTCCCCACGCACATGTTCAACAGGTAAAGATATATCTCCTGGATGGATTGCGATCGGCGTATCTAATAAATTCATGACACGATTTGTAGAAGCCATTGCTCGTTGATATTGGTCAAAAGTATCGCCTAATCTCGTTAAAGGCCACAATAATCGTTGAATCAAAAATACTAAAACACTATATGTACCGACAGAAATTTTGCCATTAACTGCTGCCAATCCACCATAAAACAGTAATGCGGTAAATCCTCCTAAAATCAACATCCGAATTAAAGGAATATAAGCAGCAGAAAGTTGAATAGCTTTGGAATTACTACGACGATAAGCTTCACTTTCTAAACCTAAACGGGAGATTTCATAATCTTCAGCCGTGAAACTTTTAATAGTAGTAATACCAGTTAAATTATTAGCCAAGCGAGAATTTAATAAACCTACCTTTTCTCGCACATCAGCATAGCGGGGTGCTAATACATTCTGATAAGCAAATGTTCCCCAAAGGATAAAAGGAATAGGTAACATTGCCATCCATGCTACACCTGGAGCCAAAATAAAGAAAGCCCCACCAATAATTAATACTGTCACCACTACCTGGATAATGTCATTAGCGCCGACATCCAAAAAGCGTTCAAGTTGGTTGATATCATCACTCAGAATAGACATCAAACCACCAGTGCTGCGTTCTTCAAAATATGCTAATTCTAAATCTTGTAAATGCTCATAAGCATCAAGACGCAAATCATGCTGAACATTTTGTGCTAAATTGCGCCAAAATCTTTCGTAAGCGTACTCCAATACCGATTCTAAAATCCAAATAATCACAGTTAAGGCAGAAAGAATTAAAAATTGTCCAAAGATATCTCTGACTCCCAACTGTGCAATGATAGAATCTTGCTGCTTGACTACCACATCTACCGCAATACCGATTAACGCTGGTGGTGCTAAGTCAAAAAGTTTATTTAGGATAGAACAAATAGTAGCCCACCAAATTTGTTTGCGATACTTGTGTCCGTAGTTCAGCAGGCGTTTGAGGGGATGAGCTGAACCCCGGCGTTTTCTATCCACCCGACGAGATTTTATTACTGTAGTCACAGCCCTGTGCAATTGTGTAAGGAAACCGATACTACCACGTTTGCCAGGATGGCGGCGTCAGCATTCAGCTGTAAAAACATAACTATAGATACAACACACAAAGGAGATGAAATTTGAAAAATCAGCAATTAGGTAGTTGGCAAAATACAGTAGCAGGGGTTGCAATAGCAATACTTGTGATCTTGAGTCTAAACTCTTTTATCATTATTAATCCAGGTGAAGCAGGAGTTCTGAGTATACTAGGTAAAGCGAGAGATGGAGCCTTAATAGAAGGTATTCATTTCAAACCGCCATTTATATCTAAAGTAGATGTATACGATGTGACGGTACAAAAATATGAAATACCAGCTCAAAGTGCTACCAAAGATTTACAAGAACTAACCGCAAAATTTGCGATCAATTTTCTTATAGATCCGCAACAAGTAGTTGAAATTAGAAGAAAACAGGGAAGCTTAGAAAATATTGTTGCCAAAATCATTGCTCCTCAAACTCAGGAATCATTCAAAATCGCAGCTGCAAGGAGAACAGTAGAAGAGTCGATCACCAAAAGAAATGAACTTAAGGATGATTTTGACACAGCATTAGGTCAACGCTTAGAAAAATATGGAATAATAGTTTTGGATACTAGCGTCATTGACTTGACTTTTTCCCCAGAGTTTGCTAAAGCCGTAGAGGAAAAACAAATTGCTGAACAAAGAGCACAAAGAGCAGTTTACATAGCAAAAGAAGCTGAACAAGAAGCACAAGCAGAAATTAATCGTGCCAAAGGGAAATCAGAAGCTCAAAGACTTTTGGCAGAAACCTTAAAAGCTCCAGGAGGACAACTAGTTCTGCAAAAAGAAGCAATTGAAGCATGGAAAAATGGCGGTGCTCAAATGCCAAAAGTTCTCGTCATGGGTAAAGACTCACAAAGTAGTGTTCCCTTTCTCTTCAATGTGAGTAACATACAGGATTAGACCTAAATTGTTCTTGAACAAAAGCGCACATCAACACAGATAATAAACCGAGATATGTCAAGCACAAATCAAACCAACTTTACAATTGCTGAAGCTAAAAAAGTTCTGAATAAATTCAACTGTGTAGACATAGCACCAAAAATTAAACCATCAGAAAAGCCTGTAATCAGAGAAGCTTTACTTTTTCTGGCAAAATTATCTGATTACCAAATTTTAGGGATTTGTGCGGACACTGAAGAGGAAGGAATGCTCGCAATGAAAACTTATTCCCTTGCTTTGGGGTATGAGCCACCAAGTAATTTACCCAAAATTGATGGGCCTGTATACATTAAATTAAATGGTAAAAATGGCGTGTGTCACATAGATTCTTATTTTGGACATCATCGCGGTGTGTTGGTATCTTGCCAATGTTACTCTTCAGAGGGAATTAATGAGATGTATGGTCATTTACCCTTAGATTTATTTGTTTAAATAAATAGATTGTCAGCTTTCGACAAAATTTTTTTGTGTCTTAGTGTCTTAGTGGTTGAAGTCAAAATTTTCTTAACCACCCTACTCTAAGAGAAGCCGCTTTGCGTCTACGGGTACTCTACGAGAAACCGCTTACGCGTCTACGCCACCTTGCCAAGTTCCCTCCGGGACGCTACGCGAACGTAACGGGAACCGCCAAGACGGCAAGTGGACTCACTAAGACACCAAGACACCAAGTTAGTTACACAAAAATTTATGAGTTTAATCACACTACAATCAGTTAAAAAAGATTTTGGCATTAAAGAAATTCTCAAAGATGCCAATTTTAGTTTAGATGCTAATGATAAGGTCGGTTTAATTGGTACAAATGGTTCTGGTAAATCAACTCTCTTAAAAATGATTGCTGGTTTAGAACCAATTGATGAAGGTCAAATTTTAGTTAATTCTGGTGCGAAGATTATTTATTTACCCCAACAGCCAGATTTAGATGATAATCATACTGTTTTAGAGCAGGTTTTTGCTGATAGTGGCGAAAATATGGCTTTGGTGCGTGAGTATGAAGAAATATCTGATAAACTGGCTCATTATCCAGAAAATAATCAACTAATGTCCCGGCTTTCGGTGGTGATGCAACGTATGGATGCAACTGGTGCTTGGGAGTTGGAAACTAATGCGAAGATTATTCTTTCTAAATTAGGAATTACAGATTTTGATGCGATTGTTGGAACTTTATCTGGAGGCTATCGTAAACGTATTGCTTTAGCTACAGCTTTGCTATCAGAACCAGATTTGTTACTGATGGATGAACCGACAAACCATCTGGATGCAAATTCGGTGGAGTGGTTGCAAAGTTATTTGAATCGCTATCGCGGCGCACTTTTATTAATCACTCACGATCGCTACTTTTTAGATCGTGTCACTAATAGAATTATAGAAATAGACAGAGGTGATATTTACACCTATTCTGGCAATTATTCATACTACTTGGAAAAGAAAGCTGATGCTGAAGAAAGTGCTGTTAGCAGTCAGCGTAAGTTTCAAGGAGTATTGCGTCGGGAGTTGGAATGGTTAAAGAGGGGGCCAAAAGCCAGAAGTACCAAGCAAAAAGCCAGAATAGACCGGATTACAGACATGCAAGCGACGGAGTTTAAACAAGCTCAGGGTAAAGTTGATATTGCTACAGCTAGCCGTCGGATTGGCAAAAAAGTTATTGAAGTGAATAATATCTCGAAAGGTTATGGCGATGCCTTCGGCAACCCCTTCGGTGTACGCACTTTAATTAAAGATTTTACCTACGAATTTAGTCCTGAAGATCGGATTGGGATTATTGGCGGTAATGGTGCGGGTAAATCTACTTTAATGGATATAATTACCGGACGGGTAGAGCCAGATACAGGTAGTGTAGATATTGGAACGACAATTCACATTGGCTATTTTGATCAGCATTCTGAAGAATTACTCACTGCTTTAAATGAAAATCAGCGCGTGATTGATTACATCAAAGAAGAAGGAGAACACGTCAAAATAGCTGACGGAACAACAATCAGTGCTTCCCAGATGTTAGAGCGATTTTTGTTTCCGGGAAACCAGCAGTATGCACCGATTTATAAACTTTCTGGTGGAGAAAAGCGGCGGTTGTTTTTGTTGCGTGTGCTGATGAGTGCGCCGAATGTTTTGATTTTAGATGAACCGACTAATGATTTAGATGTGCAAACTTTGGCGGTACTGGAAGAATATCTAGAAGATTTTAACGGTTGTGTAATTGTAGTCTCTCACGATCGCTATTTTCTAGATCGGACTGTAGATACTATCTTTGCTTTGGAAGAAGGTGGTAATATCCGCCAGTATCCTGGTAACTACTCAGTTTATCTCGATTACAAAAAAGCCGAAGAAGAAAAGCAACAAGCAACTGTTAATACAAAGGAAAAGCCAAAAAATCAACAGACACAACCAACAGAGACTCAACCCAAAGAAACAGCCAAGAAAAAGCGTTTATCAACTTGGGAAAGACGGGAGTTTGAACAGTTGGAAGATAAAATTGCTCAATTAGAAACTGAGAAAGCAGAAGCAGAAAAAGCTATGGCGAATGTTCCCGCAGGAAATTATACGCAGGTGCAAAAGTTGTATGAACAGGTGGAAGCACTCAAGCAAGCAATTGATCAGGCGACAGAGCGGTGGTTAGAATTGGCGGAGATTGAGTCTTAGTAGAGCTTTGCGTAAAATTGTAATGTTTATTAAACGCAGAGGAACGCAAAGTCAACGCTGAGGGACGCAGAGTTGTTTCAAAGAGGATTGGGTTAATTTTTGGAAGTTGATGCATTCGCAATGTAAGCCGATGCATTAACGATGTAAGTCGATACAATCGTAATGCAAGGCGCTGCATTAACAAGATTTACTTTGCGATTTATAGTATTGCCATAGCAATTTTATACTTTTTACATCAGACACAATCTTTCAATTAATATTAATTGTGTACTGATTAAACAAAATCTCAAATGTCAATCACCTGCAACAAACTATTACTAACTCATTCTCAAATTTGGCACGCTGCCACCATACATCCTTTCCTACAACAATGTCACTTAGGTACAATCAAATCTGAGCAATTTAATACGTGGTTAGTACAAGATTATTTGTTTGTTGTTGAATTTACGCGGATGTTAGGAAGAGTATTAGCCAGCGCTCCTCTGCATCATTTTGATGTGATACTTGGTGGATTAGCAGCACTTCAAGACGAATTGACTTGGTTTAAACAAAAAGCCGCACAAAGACAACTACATTTAGATACAAAAAAACAACCAACATGTCAAGAATACTGTGAATATATGCATAGTCTTGGAACCAAACCTTACCCAGTACAAGCAACTGCATTTTGGGCAATTGAATTAGCCTACAATCAAGGTTGGCAATTGCCTGGTGAAATGCCTATACCTTACAATGAATTTGCCAACAGATGGGGAAATCCTGGTTTTATGGAATATGTAAAAATTTTGGAACAACAAGCTGATGAAGTATTAGAAACTGCTGATGATGATATTCAACAGCAAGCCGAAGAAGCTTTTGTAAAAGTGGCAAAATTTGAACATAATTTTTGGCAAATGGCTTTTAATGCAGGTTAAGTTGTTTGTCATTGGTTATAGTTGGGTTTATTTCCATTCACTGACTTAAGTAACTTTTCAAATTTTTCATGATTGTTTTTCAAATATCATTAGATGCTGCTGCGGTAATAGGTTTTTAGTTTCACGCCACGTTAAACCAACAGCTTGCATTTCTTTTTTCACCTGTTTTTGAGTCATTTTATGCAAGCCTTTAATCATAATAAAAGGATTTTCACCTCGGTATTCAACTAACACCACCCTACCGCCTGGTTTTAATGCTTTGACAATTGCTTGCATCACTTCTTGGGGATAAGCAAATTCGTGATATGCATCTACCATCAATGCTAAGTCAATACTTGTATTTGGTAAGTTGGGATTAGTAAGAGTTGCCAATATTGGTTCAACGTTGGTAACATTTAGCTCTTGCTTGAAAAAGTTAATAATATCCAGCATTTCTGGCTGAATATCTACAGCTAGAACTTTTCCCTGTGGTACTTTGGGAGCGATACGAAAACTCAAGTAACCAGTACCCGCGCCAATATCTGCTACTACGTCCGTTGATTTGAGGTTAAGAGCGTCTACGATTTTACTTGGCTTTTCTTCTGTTTCACGGCTGGGACGTTCTAGCCAAGCTGCACCCGTATGTCCCATGACTTTAGCTATTTCTCTACCCATGTAGTATTTGCCGATACCATCTTGGTTATGAGTTTTTCGTTGTTCGTAAACGGGAGAAGAGTTTGTAGCTGCAATTGTTGTGTGGGTTGGGGAAATGAAGGAAGTACAGATAATTACTGAAATAAAAAGTATTGAGGCAATAAAATTATACTTTTTTGAATAATGCATAGGTTATAAATTCCACTCTATCAAGCTAGTTTTGAGTGTTTGTAGTAAGCACTTTAGTGCTTAAAAATTCAGGACAAACGCCTTTACAGTTTTCAGTTTTGTTCACAAAGGTGGCGATCGCTCTTTGTTACTGTTGTATTAGTCTGCAAATAATTCTGCACCAAGGCACAGCCATACGATAATACATCTTGATTGAGAATTTGCTGTAAGTTCCACACCATAAGTGTGTTGTCATCACCTGTTGAAGCCAAAATTTTCCCATCACGACTGATAGCTAGTCCTCGAATTGCAGCAGTATGTCCTGTGAGAGTTGCGATTTCTGTACCATCAACTCGCCAAAGTTTGATAGTAGTATCCACGCTTCCAGATGCTACTATTCGACTGTCGGGACTGAAGGCGACTCCCCAAATTGCGGCGGTGTGACCTTTAAGAGTTCTGAGTAATTTGCCATCAACTGTCCACAATTTGACGGTATTGTCTCCACTTCCAGAGGCTATCATTTTCCCATCAGGGCTAATAGCAAGTCTCCATACAGGTGCGGTATGACCTTTAAGAGTTCTGTGCAATTTGCCATCAAGTGTCCACAACTTTACGGTTTCATCGCTACTGGCTGAAGCTAAAAGCCGACTGTCTGGACTAAATCTAAGTTGCCAAATTTCTGCTTGATGTCCTTTGAGGATATTGGGTGAAAGCTGAAAGTCTTGCCAAGATGCTTGGCGATCGCGCAACCATAACCTAATAGTTTTATCACTATTTGCCATGGCGATCGCTTGATCGTTAGGACTCAAGGTTGTGGCAAAAAGTTTACCGTTGGGATTTTTGTAAGTAGTAACGAAAGAACTATTTGGCTGCCAAATTTTTACTGTATCATCTTCCGAGCCGAGAACAACAAATTTGCCATCGTGACTGAATGAAACCGTAGAAATTGGACGCTTAGATTCAGAAAAAGTTTGGAGTAATTTACCTTGGGGACTCCAAAGTTTCGCTGTGTTGTCGTGACCTGCTGTGGCGATCGCTCCACTGTCAGGACTGATCGCAATTGACCAAATTCCAGCACTGTGAGCAACAATTCTCTTTTGGAATGGATTGTGAGTCTGCCACAATCTGACAATGTTTTCCGCACCAGCTGAGGCGATAAAACTACCGTCAGGGCTAAACTTCACTCCCCATACCGACGCGCTGTGTCCTTTTAGCGTTCTCAGTTCTGTGCCATTAATATCCCAAAGTTTAATTGTTTTGTCGAGGCTGGCGGAGGCTATAGTTTGACCATCCGGACTAAAAGCAACTTGCCAAGTCGCTGCACTATGACCTGGAAGAGTTTTCCACAAGTTATAGTTACCATCTGTGCTGTCTTTTCGCCAAAGTTTGACGGTTGTGTCTTCACTCGACGAAGCTATAGTTTGACCATCTGGGCTAAAAGCAACTGCGGAAACCCAGCCTGTATGATTTAAAAGGGTTTGTAGCGGCTTGGCTTGATTCCAACTCGTACCATCTTGTTTCCACAACTTTATTGCTTTGTTCAGAGTCGCAGCAGCTAAAACCCGGCCATCAGGACTAAATGCTACACCCCGAAAACCGACATTATCACCTGTAAAAGTGTTGAGCAAGGAACCGTCATTCCCCCACAATTTCACCGTTTTGTCAAGACTAGCCGATGCAATAGTTTGACCATCCCGGCTCAAGGCAAGTCCCCAGACCGCAGCATTATGAGCAACGAAACTATTAAATAGATGATATGCGCCGTTTTTAGGATCTCGCTGCCAAAGTTTAATGACTCCATCATCACTCGCTGAGACAAGCATTCGACCATCAAAGCTAAAATCTAATACTCTTATGGGTGCTTGATGCTCTTTGAGTGTAGCGACTTCTGTTCCATCACGACGCCATAACTTAATTGTTTTATCTATACCTGCGGATGCAATTAAGGAACTATCAGGACTAATAGCTACTGTAAGAATCGCAGATGTATGTCCAGAAAAACGATTGTATTCATCTGCTCCATAAACTGCTTGCCGTAATACATGTTTGACTTGAGGCTCTATATTTGTATTAGTTTCTTTCAGCTTTTGGAGTTTGTGTGTAGCTTTGATTGCTTCTACAAGTGCATCCAATTTCCGATTTGAAGCAAATAATCCCTCAGAAGAAGATACCAGGGCTGCAATTTCACTCATCCTTGCTTGATGTTCGCTGTTGACTGCTTGGCGGTACAAAATAAAAGTTCCTACTCCCAATCCGCTAGAGATGAGCAACGCTATAGCCACTGTCACCAGTAAAAATCTTTGTAATCTAGCGGTTTTTCTTTCTTGTACTAGTCGTGCTTCTACTTCTTTTGCTCGTGCAACTTCCCATAAAATTTGAATTTCTTGCTGTTCAGCTTCGTGACTGGCGGCTAAAAATTGATAATCAACATCGCTTAAACTTTTGCCTTGGCTCCATTGTTGAGCATCTTGCAACGCTCGTCCCCGCAATAGACGCGATTGATCTTCGTACTTCGATGCTACCCATGCATTTAATGCTTGGGAATAGGGACGCAAAGCATCTAACTGCTTTGCTACCCATTGCGTATTGAAGACACTGCGGTAGATGGGATTTTTGATTTTTAAATCACCATCACGCTTTTCGACCAATCCAGATAATAATAGTTCTGTCTGTTCTTGGCTGTCATCAGTTGGTACGGGTGCTTGCAATATCAATTGATAGAGTCCTAACAAACGTCCTGTTCGTTCTTCTTTGAAGAATAAACGATCGCGAATGGTACGCAAATGTTCGGGTTCATCTTGTGATTCCCAATTATAGATGATGTGCGATCGCACTAATTGTTCTACCCACGATGCTTCTGTACCTGGAGCCAGGTTGATCATTCCTGTAGCATGTTCACAAGCCTGTTGAAAGACTAGGCGACAAAGTTTTTGAGTCAAAAACGGTTGTCCCTTTGTCCAGTAGATGATCTCCCGCAGCACTGTTTCTGGCTGACTAACTGATTTCTTTAACCCCTTGAGCAATGGTTTGGCTTCATCTAGTTGAAAGCCGTATAATTCTATTGCTTTACCAATATTAAAAGGTGTTCGACGTTTGTCTGTGATCAAATCAGATGGACTAGCGACACCAAATATCGCAAATCCCAGACGTTCAAACTCTGAATTGTGCGATCGCAGATTATAACAATGACGTATCCAGACGAAAAAGTCGTTGATTGGGAAACTTAAACTTAACAGACTATCAATCTCATCAATAAAAATAAAAATACCTTTTTTTTGTACATTTGGCAGCAACACCTCTTCTACAAATTGATGCAGTCGTTGTATTAAAGAAAATTCTGCTTGTTGTTTCCACCAATCTTGAAAGTTAATTTGCTGTACTAAATTTAACTCATAAAACAAGCTGATAATAATGCCTTTGTACCATTGTACAGATGTTGTTTCCTCGCTGCCCAATCGGGATAAATCCAGATAAACACAGGTATAACCTTCTTGTTCTAGACGATGGCTGGTTCGCTGTAGTAGAGATGACTTGCCCATTTGGCGAGAGTTTAACACGTAACAAAAATCACCTGCTTTTAGCCCCGCGTAAAGTTGTTTGTCTGCTTGACGGATGACATAGGTGGGATCGTTACCTTGCAGACTCCCACCAACTTGGTATCTCATGGAATGTCGTGTTTATCAAAAACGAAATGAATATTTTAAATTAAGTAAGTTAATAAGTAAGTCGATAGGAATAAATAGAACGCGAGTTACCAATGACAAATCAATACGGTTCGGTTAAGAATTTTTCGTCATGCTTTGGGATGTAGAGACGTGCCAATAGCGCTATAGCGCATGGCTTCGCTAAGGCACGTCTCTACAGGGTATTAGATGTCTAATCGATTTGTCTTATCCGAACCGTATTGAATGACAAATGACCAATGACGATCCCCGACTTACTTATTAACGAAAATATTGATTAACTAATTACAGAGAGTTGCTTTTCAAAGTAAGCGCGGTAGAGTTCACAACGTGGTTTAATGCGATCGCCTTCGTAGCTGATCACTCCCAAGTTATCAAGCTTGCAAATCTCAACAGAATCAAGAGAAGTACTTTGCCTACCCGCTAAAATTTTAGTGTATGTGTCCATCAATCTGGGTTGCTCTCGTAGGATTGTCCAATTTCGCCACAAATGATGACGATAGATACCACCGTTAGCGATCGCCTCCTGTATCATCTGTTCCAGAGTCATTTTTTGAGAGCAAAGATTATACAGAGAAATCTGAACTAGGGCTGGATGTCCCCCTATCAGTGACATCAACCGCGTCACTTCGTTACCATAATTCCAGTTTAGTCCATGCCTTTTAGCTAACTCTCTTACCTGTTCCTCAGTAAATTCTGGTAAACGTAAGGGTAATCCAATATTGAATGGGGAACGGTTAATATCCAAAGAGACATACACTTCTGTCGAGTAAACTACCACTAGTCTTAGTTTTTGCCAGATGGGATCTCTGCGTCCTTCCTCTTGCCATGAACGCAACAAAGTGAAAAACTCTTGGGCTATTTCTAGATGTTCAAAAAAGCGATCTACTTGCTCTAATACGATAAGTACAGGACGTTTGATTTGCTTGAGCAAATAGTTCTTAAAGTAGAAACTACAACTTATTTTCCTACCCATGTCTTCATCCCAGTAGGTATCTATATCTGGACTAATACCTAATTCTTTTGCTACTCGCCAGCAAAAAAAACGGAAAAAGTGGCTTGAATTAATCATGCACAGCGAATCGATTTGATGGCAATCCAATTTGACTGTGTGATATCGCTGCTTTTGTGCGAAAGCAAGCAACCGGAGTACTAGAGAACTTTTACCCATATTTTTTGGAGAGCGAATCCTGATTACACACCCTGGTTGGGTAATTTCCTGATAGGCTAGTTTCTCAATTGGTGGACGTTCAATATATAAGGGAGAATCTAGGGGAACTGGGCCATCTGGATATGACCAACTATATTCAGAATTGCCATACAGTTCTTTGATCGATGGCAATTCAAATGCAGATATGTCTTCCTTGTCTAAATTTGTTATTAATCCTGAAAAACTGTCAGTGTTATTCAGTTCACTCAAGATGGTGTAATCTTCCCGATGTAACTCCAGATTAAAGGCATTAAAGCAGAGTTTGAGGGTTTTGCGATCCACACTTGCATTCGACGACCACAACCGAGTCAACGTTTTAGTAGAAATTTTAATGCGATCGCTTAACTGTTCTAAACTAAACCGATTACCATTATTTTCTGCTATTTCTACTCTTGAAATCGCTGCTTGCAGGCGCTTCAATCCCACGGAGGTTAGCATAACTCCCCGTCTGCGTGTAGCTTTAGATCTTTCCATGCGCTAACTAGACAACCCTATACTTGATTAATTTTTGATAGAAAAAATCTCTAGCCTTGATTTTTCAGCCTTTCGTCAACAAGGGAATTTCAATAACAAACACAAAATTATCTTACACTCGCAGTTATAGCAGCACAATCTACGTACACAATTTTTTGTATAAACTCATACAAATTAGATTGATGTAGATTCCTGTGGTCAAAAAAGCGCTAAATTGCTTTGTAATCCTACAAATGTACATAGTGGCTGGATGTGCTGTGCGATCGCACAATAGATGATTTTGTTCAAAATTTAAGATTTGCATCACTTTTATTTATCAAAAGAATAAACAGTTGATACCAATATATTGTAACTGTATTAGCCATCTATTAAGCGTTTAAATTTAATACTTTCAAGCCTAAATGAGTTTGCTCAAAAATTTATTCTTTTTAAATCAGGTATATAATTTGACCATTATGGTTATTTGTTTTTTGACTTCTTAAGATATATTTACCCCCGGTACTCTTTATAGATACGATTTGATTAATATATACTTAGTTAGGCATATAAAAGTAAATTTTCCTAATTCATTGGCATAAATATTACTTGTGCAATTATTTTTATTTATCTGTACAATAACCGTCCGTCTAAATTTCTTAACTATTTCCTTAGATTTTCCTCAGATCCCCAATTTTTCTAAAAAGTTGGGTATCGATGTTCTCCAAAAAATAACGCTGATCAATACAGAAGTGCGATCGCTTTTTGTGTGAAAGTTTTTGAGCAGATGCGTCAAATTATCGTGTCGTTACGACAGCTTGTTGTGATCTAACGACAGCTTGTTGTGATCTAACGACCGCTTGTTGTGATCTAACGACCGTTTGTTGTGATCTAACGACCGTTTGTTGTGATCTAACGACAGCTTGTTGTGATCTAACGACCGCTTGTTGGAGAATAGCGATCGCACTCTGCAATTACACCAAATTTTTCTACCACAGGTGTGAGACACAATTAACCCAGTATCTGCAACGATCGCGATGTAGACAAAGAGGGTAACACATGGAAATTTGCACACCAGACTGGGTTAAACATGCTGTTTTCTATCAAATTTTTCCTGATCGCTTTGCTAGAAGCAAGCAACCACGCAAGCGATTGTTACGTAATGCGAGTTGGGAAGATTGGGATGCGATACCTACACTCCAAGGTTACAAGGGAGGGGATCTGTGGGGTGTGCTGGAACAGTTAGATTACATTCAGGATTTGGGAATTAATGCTATTTACTTTACGCCGATTTTCCAATCTGCAAGTAATCACCGTTATCATACCCACGATTATTATCAAGTTGATCCAATGTTGGGCGGTAATCCGGCTTTTAGGGAATTGCTAGACGCAGCCCATGCCCGCAATATTAAAGTTGTTTTAGATGGAGTGTTTAATCATTCCAGTCGTGGTTTTTTCTTTTTCCATGATATTTTGGAGAACGGCCCCCATTCGCCTTGGGTGGATTGGTTCAAAATTGAAGGCTGGCCTCTTTCTCCCTACAACGGCGAATTTCCCGCGAACTATGTAGGTTGGGCTGACAATCGGGCGCTACCAGTATTTAACCACGACAACCCAGAAGTACGCGAGTATATTATGGAAATTGCCGAGTTTTGGATTAAATTTGGCATTGATGGTTGGCGGTTAGATGTACCGTTTGAAATAAAAACTCCTGGTTTTTGGCAAGAGTTTCGCGATCGCGTCAAAGCAATTAATCCGGAAGCTTATATTGTGGGTGAAGTTTGGGGAGATTCCCGCGAATGGTTGGATGGTACACAGTTCGACGGCGTGATGAATTATTTATTTGCTGCACCAACAATTGCATTTACCGCAGGCGATCGCGTCGATATGGAACAAGTACAAGATCGTTCCTATCATCCTTACCCACCGTTATTTGCGGCTGAATATGCTACCAAAATGCAGGAACTGCTACAACTTTACCCCTGGGAAATTCAACTTACCCAATTAAACTTGCTAGCAAGTCATGATACCGCTAGGTTGATTTCTATTGCTGGAGGCGATATTCCCAGCGTGGAACTGGCTACTCTACTATTACTAACTTTTCCTGGTGCTAGTAGTATCTATTATGGGGATGAAGTGGGTTTACCAGGTCGTCTTGATCCCGATTCTCGGCGTGGTTTTCCTCTGGAAGCAAACTGGAACCAAGAAATTCTCGATACCCACCGCCAATTAATTGCTCTGCGCCATGCTTATCCCTGCTTGCGTACAGGTAGCTATCAAGTATTACACGCTCATGGTCAGATTTATGTATTTGCCCGTAGTTTAAATCAGGAAGAAATCATAGTAGGAGTCAATGCTGGTACTGCATCGGCAAAAGCAAATATAGATATTAACTTGCATAGCCAACCCAACAAGCTTTTATATGGTAATGCTGAAATCGAGTGGCACAATCAGGGAGAAACGAAACAATTAAGTTTAAATCTTCCTCCCCGCAGTGGTTGTATTTTGGGTATGGGTTAGAATAATTCTCTTTGAGATTAATTTTGCTATCAGCCTGCGATTTAAACCGCAGGCAATCTTATCTCAACTTCCTACTCCGCAACAACTAGTGCAGGCATCAAAACTTGATCAATAATATGGATGACGCCATTGTCAGCTAAAATATCTGTTTTGAGAACATTGGCGTTATTTACCTGGAATTTACCATCAACCGATGCGATCGCCACTACCGATCCTTCTACTGTCTGTGCTTCATCAATTTGCGCCAAATCATCGGATCTAACATCCCCAAAAGCGATATGATAAGCAACAATCCTCTTCAATTTTGCAGTATTTACTAGTAAAGCATCTAATATTCCTTCTGGTAGATTAGCAAAAGCATCATCAGTGGGTGCAAACAGCGTATAAGGGCCTTCACTTTTAAAAGTTTCTAATAATCCACTAGCTTCAACAGCTTTGATTAGGGTATTGAAATCACCGATGTTAACAGCAGTCTCTACAATATCAGCCATAAAGTTTTTACTTCGTTGAGATTGTTTTATACATCACTTATAGAGTGGGTAAATAGCTGTCAACCTCTATCAACGGACATGTAGTTAGATCAAAATAACGGTAGTTAGATCAAAATAGCGATCGCATCAATTCCTGTAGTTGCTCAATCAACAGAAGCGCTATATTCAAGATATTATGAGATTTTGGCTAGAAATTGAATAAGCTATCAATAAAAAGAAGCACAACGCACTATTTTCAGTAATTGGCTCACTAAAAAAAGATATAGTTAATATTTGTTGAATCTTGAGAAACTTTGTAAGCAATATCTATGACAGCAGTATCATCCATTTTTCTAGCTGGGGCAAGTCGAGGCGTGGGGCGAGAAATAGCCCAAAGCTTAATCTCACAAAAATCTCAAGTAAAAGCACTCTTAAGAACTGATGCAACTCGTGATCAACTAGAAGCACTAGGAATAAAAGTGGTTCTAGGAGATGCGATGAATGTTGAGGATGTCGAACGTGCAATGCTGGGAGATGAACCCATTGATGCTGTGATCACAACGATTGGTGGTTTAGCTAAAGATAACAGTAGAGCAGATTATATCGGAAATAAACATCTCATTGATGTGGCACTCAAAGCAGGAGTCAAAAAGTTTATTTTGGTAACTTCTATTGGTAGTGGTAATAGTGTTGTGGCTTTATCTCCACAAATCTTAGAAGCATTACAGCCAGTTTTAATTGACAAGGAAAAAGCCGAACAATATTTAATTGCCAGTGGGCTTAATTATACTATTATTCGCCCTGGTGGATTGCAGTCTGAACCTGCAACTGGAAATGGAGTCTTAACCGAAAATCCTGCTATTGCTGGTATGATTAATCGCGCAGATGTAGCACAGTTAGTTTGCCGTTGTTTAAATTCTGATACTGCTAACAATAAAGTTTTATCAGCAATAGATGCAAATATGTTGTTTGGAAAACCAGAGTTTGAAAAATTTAATCTGGATTGATTTGAGAAAATTCTACTTGGCAGTTATGATTTGATGTTAGTACCGTAAGATACTATGTGACATGACTGTCCGTGCTTTCTTTCAAACAGCAAAAGTCGAAAGTGCAAAGCCTCCTTACGATACGATTTATCTTAAAATCTTGTATCCAGCACAAATGTCAGGCAGCCATACAGAAAATAACCTGGGAATTGTGCCTGCCGATCGCCAAAAAGCCCCCTTTCCAGTGGTGATTTTTTTTAACGGGTTTAACTGTGAAGCCCATATATATCAATGGTTAGCAGTAAAACTGGTTGAACGTGGACTGGTGGTGGTTACATTTAACTGGATTGCAGAAAATCTTCCAGGATTAGTAACTATGACTCCTGGAGTGGATATCACTGCGGGTAAACCTAGAATTTATGGTACTGTTCCCACTGCTTCTGCTTTACCGACATTGCTAGCAAAACTTGAACAGTTGCAAGCAGAAGGAATCCTAGCTGGGATGCTTGACTTAGAACGGGTGATTTTGGGTGGACACTCAGCAGGTGGGAGAGTGGCGATCGAAAATGCTAACCCTAGTTTTTTCCCACAGTTAGCAGCATCTTTTGCTTATGCTGCCCATTCTATGGGAGGGACAATTATGGGGTACGAACCAGGTACGATTTTGCCATTACCGGATTCTCTACCGATGTTATTGATTGGGGGAACTCGTGACGGAGTAATTGCAAATAGTAGCGATCGCTATGGGATTACTTCAGGTGATGCAACCACTGCTGTAATGCGTACATTTCAAGAAGCAATTGCTGGGGGACGAAATGATAGCTATTTGGTGTTTCTAGAGGGAGCAAATCATTTTGTCATTGCTGATCCTTTCGACTTCACCACAGGTAGAGCATTTCTTGACTTTCCAACTACTCAAAGTCCAGAAGCATTGCGGTTATTAATGGCGGATATCATTGGTTTATTTATTGATGCCCATGTTCGCCATCAAACAGAAGCATTTCATAAATTAAATCCATTATTGAATAATTCTAATACTTTGATTCAATCATGGCAAAGTAAATAGTTAAATCAATTGAGGATTATAAAATTTTTTTGTATATTTTCTTTGAGTAATGATTTAAAACTGGATTAACATCTACTCTCCAGATACTTGACATAATACAGTTCTTTTACGCGGCCCATCTAATTCAAAAAATAAAACTGACTGATAAGTTCCCAATCCTAATTTTCCATCAACAATAGGGATGAGTTCACTATTATTCAGCATCATTGCCATTAGATGAGAATGAGCATTCATTGGTTCATCTGGTGGAATGTTTTTTCTCAGATGCAAATCATTATGTAAGTAGCGGTCTGATTCTGGTGCTATCTTTTGTAAAAATACTTTGATATCTGCTAGTAATCTCTCTTCATATTCATTGATAGCTAAAGCAGTTGTCGTATGACGAGAAAATACTAAGACTTGACCATTTTGAATTGAAGTTGAAGAAATCAAAGCCTCAATTTGATGAGTAATATTATGAATATTAATTCCCAGAGTCGTTTCTACTTCAATAAATTTACTAATAATTGGCATTTCTTATAAATTTTTAGAATCAACAATTAATCTTCACACTATATATAGTTAACCACAAAGGCTCCAAGGCTCCAAGAAAATCATTCTTTGTGTCTATCCTTACGGGTAGGCGCGTAAGCGACTTCTGCAAGTAGCCGCTCCGCGTCTATGTGTCTTTGTGTTTAATTACCCAAACTTTAAGTCTTAACAATCTTTTTTAAACCTCTAACTAATCTTTCTATCCCTTCTTTTGCTGTTTCTTGTTGCAATGCACCGTAAGCAACACGCAGGTAACATCCGTTATTCATACCAAAAGTAGTTCCAGGGATGACTGCAATTTGATACTCCTGAATTAATCTTTTAACTAATTCAAAAGTATCTATGTCGGTATTAACTTTGAGAAAGAAGTAGAAAGCACCTTCAGCGTGAGCAATTTTGCATAATCCTTCTAAAGTTTGGAGAGAATCAATTACCAATTCTCGCACTAGAGCGATCGCTTGAATATTATTTCTCAAATAATCTGGTTTTGTCTGCAAAGCACCCAAGGCTGCATATTGGGAAATCACAGGCGGACAAATCAAATTTGTATCTTGGACTTTTTTCACAGCGACAAGTAGGTGTTTAGGGATCACCATATAACCGATACGCCAGCTAGCAAAACCATAAGCTTTGGAAAGACTATATAGAGAAATAGTATATTCACTACTATCAGGAAATGCAGCCGGAGAAGTATGTTTAACTCCTTTATAAGTAAAGTATTCATAGGTTTCATCGCTGATGTGATAGATACCGCGATCGCGACAAATTTGATTTACTTCTTGCAAGGCTGCTTGGCTATATACAACTCCTGTCGGATTATTAGGGGAAATTGTCACTACAGCTTTTGTTTTTGAAGTGATAGCTTTAGCGATCGCATCGGGACGTAGTTGATAATTTTCATCGGTTTCTACTAATACTGGATGACAACCCGCCATGGTAATTGCCATTTCATGATTGAAATAGTAGGGAGTATTCAGAATTATTTCATCCCCTAGATTAGTAATAGCAAGAATGGCATTCATAAATGCCATGTTGCTACCAGCAGTCACAACAATACAATTGTCTGTATTAATTTTGATACTATTAAAAGCTTGTAATTTGGCTGCAATTACTGTTAGTAAAGGGGGAATCCCTTCTACAGCTTTGTAGAGATGATTAGTTGGTTCCGCTAAAAATTTTGCTAAAAATTCGGTAGCTTCTGCTGGTGGCGTGTAAGCAACAACACCTTGTCCCAAAGAAATTGTTCCGGGATTGTTGTTAATCAATTCGCCTACCACAGGTATAATAGGCGACTGCACTGCCTCCATCCGAGAGGTAAATTTGTGCTTGATAATAGCTTGATTCATTGAATGCGATCGCTACATTACATAAATTTGAAAAGTGCAATTAATATAGTTCAATTCATCTTCATCATATGTCATTATTAGTAGGTTCATAGTTATGTTGGTTTTTGTGCATGAAAGGTGGCTGCGGAGGTCAAACTTTTAGTAAGTGCCTTTCTGCCGTATCTAACATAATTTATCTATGCTTCTAACTTAATATTTGCGAAGATTACTTATGGCTGGGCGATCGCAACACAAAAATTTAGTCCCACCACTCGGCTTATCTCTCTATATCAAAGGGTTAGTGGTGTAACTAAATATAAGTTCTCTCATTCTGGAGGGACGATTTAGTAAGTGATCGTTACCAGTCTTGCGAACGCCCTAGTATAGAGCGATCATCGTCTGGAATTCGCGTTGGTACACCCAAGTGTTTGCGAGCTTCTTGTTCTGCTAGATTTCGATCTTTTTGGTTGTTAAACTGCCCTTCTTCCAGTAGATATTTGCTGCGTGCTGCCTTGTCACGAGGAGGGACAGAGCCGTTTTTCCATTTGTACTTAAAACTCATGAGCAGGCAATGCCTCAATTTTTATTCAGGTTTAATTTCATCGATGACTAAGACCACCGTTCCTAGTACTGGCTTTTCCCTTGCACCATATCTGGTATAGGGGTAAACCTTTTATGGTATGGCCAGCAACAGTTTAGGCTCAAGCGAAGCAAGTTTAATGAGTGAGATATTCAGTCTTGGATAATCAAAATTTTTTGCTCCAAATAATGCTGAAGCAAACGATCACTCTTGATAAATTGCCGTATTTCAGTTAACTGTTCGCTGCTAACTTCAGTTACTCCAGGAACAAAACGTATTCCTAAAATAAATATCTGAGGTGGGAGATATTTTCCTGTTAGTTTATAATTTACTTTTGCCACAAACTCACCATTTTTTCTAAAGCAAACGCGGAGTGTGAAAATATCTGTTTGAGGTCATCTTCTTGAACCTCTTCAGAGATACTACCGACATAGATTGACATAAGAATCTCCAACATCTAATTGGGTGTAGAGATTTAGATTCGGAGAGGTGCTAATTGTGGTCAATCACATAGCCGAACATAATTCTCGATGCTTTAACCCTAACATAGAATATTGATTTACGCTTATGAGATTCTACATTCAGCCTTTTACCTATTTCACTAACAGACGAATGTAGCTCTCATTTATCCTATGCTATGGGCTGGCATTTCTTGATAACAGCCAAGAAAGAAAAGAACACAGATAAATAGCGCCATTTTAACGATTTTATCTTAGTAAAGCCTTAACCATATCTGTCTCTTCCCACGGCACATTTCCTAAATCCGTCCTACCAACATGACCATAGACGGCTAGTTTGCGATAAAATCCGCCTTTGGCGATCGCACTCAACAACCGTAAATTAAATTTCTTGATAATTCCCGCCAATCGAAAATCAAAATTCTTTTCCAGAAGTACCGTAATTTCTTCATCAGAAATCTTACCTGTACCAAAAGTTTCTACCTGAATGCTAACAGGTCTAGCCAATCCCATTGAATAAGTCAGCTGCACTTCACATTCTTCAGCCAGACCTGCTGCAACAACATTTTTCGCTGCATAACGTGCTGCATAAGCACCAACTCTATCTATCCGGGTGGGATCTTTACCACTTAAAGCAGCACCACTGTGGCGAGAATATTCTCCGTAGGTATCAATCGCATTCTTTCTTCCAGTTAACCCCGAATGTACAGATGGGCCACCAATAGCAAAAGGTTGATCAAAGTCAATAAAGATTCTCGTCTTTTGATCAGGCTGAAATTGGGCTTTTGCAAAGACATGATCAATAATCATCTCTTTAACTTCTTGCTGGAGTGTCTTCTCATCAGCAATATTTGAACTAGACTTTTTACTAGCCAGAATAGAGATACTGTGGATTCTATAGGGTTTGCGATCGCGATATTCAATCCCGACTTGAGTTTTACCATCCGGTGCAATATAAGGAAGTATTTTCTCGTGTCGTACAGTAGTTAATCGCCTAGCTAATTGGTGCGCCAACCATATCGGAAGTGGGATCAAAGCAGGAGTTTGATTACAAGCAAAACCAAATACTGTCACCTGATCCGTAGCTGGAATCAACTCAATTTCATCATCTGATAATTTCTTCGCATCCCAATAACGGTAGTTGTTAGACTGCAATTCCTTAACACTAGTGATAATACTGCAAGTTTTCGCATTAAAGTCAGGTTCATCATAACCAACTTGCTCAATTACCTTTCTAGCAATTTTCGTAAAATCTACAACTGCATCCGATTCAAATCTCGCAGCAATAAATACCAGCGCCGTTGCTACCGCACATTCTGCAATTACATGAGAATAAGGATCTTTTTGCAGGAACTTATCAACAATTGCATCACTGATTTGATCGCAAAGTTTATCCGGATGTCCCTCCGTGACAGATTCTGAACTAAACATAAAGTCTTTTTTCATATTTTTTCATATATTTAATTTTGTTCTTAATTCACAACCAAAACTCTGCGTTCCTCTGCGCTTCCCTTTGCGTCCCTCTGCGTTTCAAATTAATCATAAATTCTGACGCCAAACCAGACTCAAGGAATTAACCTTAAAAGTAAAGGTACGGTCATGCCGTACCTCTACTAAATCACTTGTTGATTATCCGAATTAAGAGACAACAACAGCAATAGTTTGTAACTCAACTTCTTGTTGTTCTGCTGCTTCCAGTTGCCGAGTCACAGTAGAGTCATCTTTACTACCAGAAAGCAGACGAGGGGAGTTGTGATCTCCTCGCAAATATCTAGTCGCTATTTCCTTTCTACCCTCATTAAACAGGAATGGTAATACAGCACTACTACCGATCACCGCAGTATCAACAAGGTTGATCGGCGAGATTTGCAGCAGACCTTTCAGTCCAGGTGCGATCGCAGCTACAATCTGGAGAGCTAAAGAGCCACCTATCGCTATATTTAAGTATTTGTTCGGCGGCAATTTTTCCTTGCTGAAGATTGTATGAGTCTGGGAACGACAGGTAAAGGTATGCAACAGTTGAGCCATTGTCAAACTCATGAACCCGATGGTGCTGGCTTGCGGGCCGAAACCATAACGGCTGATTCCATACCAGTAGGCTGCTAAGGTGCTAGCAGACAATGCTGCTGATTCCAGTAGGATTCTACCAAAGTCTGAATTTTTAATGATTGGTTCGTTGGGATCGCGGGGTGGTGTGAGCAACACATCCGGTTCCGGTGCTTCCATTGCCAAAGCGAGAGCTGGGAAGATGTCTGATACCAAGTTCACCCATAATAGTTGTATAGCTGTCAGGGGATGACCAATACCAGCTGTGGTTGCTGCTAACATTACCATGATTTCGCTAGCGTTGGTGGACAGCAGGTAATGGACAGATTTGCGGATGTTGTTGTAGATTGTCCGTCCGTGGCTGACAGCAATAATCATGGTTTCCAGATTATCGTCTTCCAGGATGACATCTGCAACTTCACGGGCAACATCTGTACCAGTATGTCCCATAGCAATCCCAACATCAGCAGCTTTCAACGCTGGAGCGTCGTTAATACCATCGCCTGTCATTGCCACTACTTTGCCACTACTCTGCAATGCTTGCACAACTTGCAATTTGTTGGCAGGGCTGATTCTGGCAAAAACATGGACGCGGTGCAAGAGTCCTTTCATTACCTCTGGTTCGAGGTTGTTCAGGTGGGTCGAATCGAGAATTTGCAGTTGTTCACCTTTGCTCAGATTCAGTTCTTTACCAATCGCGTAAGCTGTTGGGCTTTGATCGCCAGTAATCATCACTGTATCGATCCCCGCTTGATGGAAATCTCCCATCAATCCTTGGACGCCATTTCTGATGGGATCGATCATACCGACCAATCCCAACCAGATTAAGTCGTGAGTATGGATCTTTTCGGTTTCATCAAGTTGATAAGCAACTCCCAATACCCGCAGCGCCTTACCAGCCATATCATCGTTGTCGTTTTCAATGGCTTGTCTGTCTGCTTCGGTGAGGGGAACTTTTTCGCCGTTCTTGATTTGCCAACTGCACAAACTCAAAACTTCCGACGGACTACCTTTAACGGCGATTAGCTTTTGCTGTTCGTCTGGGGTGGCGTGCAGTGTCGCCATGTAATTGCGTTCTTGGGAACGGTGATTGATCTTCAGTCGCGGATAATTGGCTCGCAGACTGGGGACATCCACTCCTCCTTTAATCGCAACATCGATCAGAGCATTTTCAGTCGCAGAACCTCTGACGGTGTACTCATCGCCTTCTTTTTCAACTTCGCTTTCGTTGCACAGCGTTAGGACATGAATCAACTTTAAGAGCTGTTCGTTTTCATAGGGATTAACCGCTTCGTTGCCTAAAAGCAATTGGTCAGCAGATGCTTGGATACATTTGTTATCTGTACATAGTTCTACAACTGTCATCCGGTTAGCAGTAATCGTTCCAGTTTTATCCATACAGATTGTCTGCACGGAACCAAGAGTTTCTACCGCATCCAAACGCCGAATGAGGACGTTGTGTTTCCTCATGTTCGCGATCCCCAAAGCCAGAGTTGTAGTTGCTACTGTGGGTAAACCTTCGGGAACTGCTGCGACTGCTAGAGAAATTGATGACTTGAGCATTTGCAGCAAACTATTACCACGCAGGATGCCGATACCAAAGAATAAGGCACAAACAGCGCCCGATACCATCACTAGTTGGCTCCCGGCTCGGTCTAGCTGTTTCTCCATCGGCGTTTCGGGCAATGTGGCCTCACTGACCATCATTTGGATATTGCCCATCTCTGTGTATTTACCTGTGGCAACTACTACCGCTGTTCCTTGTCCACCAGTAACTAGCGTTCCCATGTAAACCATGTTGGTGCGATCGCCCAAGGCAATATTTTTACCAACTAGAGTCTGAGCCGATTTAGTCACGGGCATACTCTCACCAGTCAGTGCCGACTCATCTATACTGAGGCGACGTGCTTCTAAGAGTCTGGCATCTGCTGGTACATAACTACCGGGTTTGAGAATCAGAATATCCCCGATGACGATTTCTTGAGCGCTAATTTCTAGAATGTTGCGATCGCGAAGTACAAAGGCTGTGGGATTAACTAGATTCTTCAGGGAGCGAATCACCTTTTCGGAATTGCTTTCTGTGGCATAACCAATGGCAGCATTGATCACGACAACCCCCATAATTACCACAGCATCAACCAGTCCCCCGGTAGCAACTGAAACACCAGCCGCTACAGCTAAAAGTCCTACGGGTAACGATTTAAACTGGTCAATAAACATACTTAACCCGGAGCGGGGATCGGCTTCCGGTAAAGCATTGGGCCCGTATTTTTTCAGCTTTTTCTGTGCTTTCTTGGTTGTTAATCCTGATTCTTGGGAAGTTTTTAACTCCGTAATGATTGCATCAGTTTCTTTCAGATGCCAAGTAGCTATTTCTTGTTGATGAGTATTAGCTGTCAGCTGATTGGATTTTTTGTTGCTTGCAGGTAATTTTTTCGCCTTTTTCTGAAATCGGTTGATTTTTTTTGTTGCCCCGACTATGGAGTGCTGACTTTGTTTAGCATACTCTATAACCAGGCGTTCAATCTGTGCAGCAAGCGCTAAAACACTATGTTCTGGTTGGTAGAGTACCAGAACATTACCACTAGAGGGATTGGCACTTACTTTTGTAATGCCCTGCACCTCTGACAACTTCAACTCTAGGTATTTCTTGAAAGCTTCTGAGCCTTGCAAGCCATTGATCTTATACCTAGCCCTCCCCTTCACAGCAGTATGCAATGCACGCACAAAAGCATCCCGACTGCGACGGGAGATGTTGCAGTGATTGTTCATTTCTTCATTCAGTTGTGAGAAAAACTATTTCACTTAGAATTTTCTATTGTAGTTTTTATTCTAGTCTTAACTTAGTTTTAATGCAAAAATTTTAACTAACTTTATTGATTCTGAAACTCAATAAAGCTAGAAAGTGCTATATTGCGATATTTATTTTGTAAATAAAGATTAATCTCAACTAATCCTCTGTGCCTGGTTGGAAATATGGATCATTTATATGCTGGGATTTTTGTGTTTTGGTACACAATTTTCCGAAAATAAATGTTTTTAAACGCAGAGGAACGCTGAGGAGTCGCTGAGTAACGCGGAGTGTTTGTGAATTAATTTGTTGTCTTTGGTTGTTGAAATTTGTAGATGTCTTTAATGGTTTGTACCCAACCATCGGCTAATGATTCCCAGATGCGATCGCCTTTTGCTTTTGTTGCTGTGCTTGGATCTCCGATAACGCCACTTTGGGATAAGTCTTGTGTTGCCCAAGCAAATGGTAGCTTTCCTTCCATGCTCAAAACGCTATCTTTAGGTAGATTTTGCGGATACTCAGTAACTGCGTTTGCCATTTTTACTTGTTCGGGTAAAATTGCTAACATTAAAGAAGTTTCTGCATCTCCGGCGTGAATCCCTAATTCTAGTTCTTTGGGTGTGAGTAATTCTTTGGCTATATTTGGTACTCGCCAAGTAAATAAAGGAAAGATACAAAAGTCATCATATTTTACATGTAAATCCCTGGCGACTAGTTCTAGAATTTGCGGTTGTCCACCATGAGAATTCATAAATACTAATTTCCGAAAACCTGCTCGATAAATACTTTCGCCAATTTCCATTAGTAAAGAAATTAATGTTTGGGAACTTAGGGTAATAGTACCGGAGAAATGCCAATGTTCGTTTGATTTTCCATAATAAATATTAGGTAAGGCGTAGGCTGGAATTTCGGCATCTAACTTAGATAATGCTTTGCCTAAAACGGCTATACTAATTGCAGAATCAACAATTAATGGTAAGTGCAAACCATGTTGTTCAATTGCACCAATGGGTTGAATGATGACAACATTTTGTTTGTTTGGCATGTTTTCAATTTCTTGCCAAGTCAGATAGGGAAAAAATCTGGATGGGGGAATGAAAGAATGTAACATAAATTGGTCATTGGTTATTTGTCATTGGTAGAGACGCGCTATGGCACGTCTCTAAAAAGGATTATGGGCTGAAGTGAACCGTATTTAATTATCCACTGTTGTAGGGAAACGTTATTTCCATTAGTCTCAGGAAAGTTTCTACCTTCAGATACTCATCATTCACGGGTAAAAATTTGTTAAATCGAAGAGATGATGACATAAATCAAAAAATTATTAGACCTCTTGCATAAATCCTCAAAACCCCGTTCTAGGTTAATGTTGCTTAGTGTCTTGGTCTCACCAAGATACTAAGACACTGAGAAGACTTGTTTTTTTGGGTTACACCTTAAATGGAGGTGTTTTAAATATTCATGCAAGAGGTCTATTAGTCAATCCAAAATCCAAAATCCAAAATCCAAAATCGAATGACCCCAGTTGAGTTAGACAATTTCCAAGTTGTACAGCCCAAACCTAAAGATACCCCGCCGTATTTAGGATTGGTTTGCATCACCTTTTCTAAACAGGTGCGCTTTCGGACGATTACGCGCACTCGGTATTTACAACTAAGTGAGGAACAACGCGTTAGTACCCTCAAAGAATTATATCGAGATAACTTACAGCGTCTGGATGGGGCATTAACTTTTTGTCAACAGTATAATATTCGACTTTATCGCATGTCTTCTGGTTTATTCCCGTTGAGTGATTGGGAGGATGAAGTCGGAGCTGGTGTACTTGAAGAAATGAGTGGTGATTTAAGTAAAATTGGACAACGGGCAAATCAACTGGGGATCAGAATGGTGCTGCACCCTGATCAATATGTGGTGTTAAGTTCTGATTCGCCGCAAGTAGTGACAACAAGTATTAAAATTTTAGAACGACATGCTAGAACACTAGATTTGTTGGGCTTACCTCGTTCTTCTTGGTCGTTGATGAATATTCACGGTGGGAAATCTCAACGAGTCGAACAGTTAGTAGAAGTAATTTCCCTGCTACCAGAAAATATCAAAAGTCGCTTGACTTTGGAAAATGATGAGTATGCTTATAGTGCTAGCGAAATTTTAGAGGTTTGCCAACGTGCTGGTGTGCCATTGGTATTCGATGCTCATCATCATATCTGTCACGAGAATTTAGATAGTTATGATCATCCCAGTGTGACAGAAATGTTTTATGCTGCTCAACAAACTTGGACTAACCCTGAGTGGCAATTAGTTCATATTTCTAATGGTGAAGAAGCTTTTAATGACAGAAAGCATAGTGATTTAATTACTGCTATGCCGAGTGTTTATCACCAAGCACCTTGGATTGAAGTAGAAGCGAAGCACAAAGAAGAAGCGATCGCCTATTTGCGTTCTTGGTGGCTGTTGGAGAATAATTTTTAATAAAAGAGAAGTAGCTATTTGCGTCTTGGCAACAAAAGCGCAAAATTACTAGATATGGCGATCGCAATCGATTTTGGTACAAGCAACACAGTTATCACTCGTTGGAATCCTGTTACCCAAGAGTCAGAAACTCTTAATCTACCTGGTTTATCAGTTCAACAAAGTCTGAATCCGCCACTCATCCCCAGTTTACTTTATGTGGAAGATGCTGCGAAAGGGCAAGTTTTGGTCGGGCAACAAGTGCGCGATCGCGGTTTAGACTTGAAAAATGACCCCCGCTTTTTCCGTACTTTCAAACGCGGTATCGGTACAGATATCCAAGGTTTCTTACCGGAATTAGATGGACAAATAGTTACTTTTGAACAAGTGGGACAATGGTTCCTCAACCAGGTGATTACCCAATTAGAACCGATGCAAGGGGGATTAGAATCACTGGTATTAACCGTACCTGTAGATAGTTTTGAAGCTTATCGTTACTGGTTGGGCAAAGTTTGTCAAGCACTACCAGTAGAACAGGTGCGGATGCTCGATGAACCAACAGCCGCCGCTTTAGGTTATGGTATGGCAGACCAAGAAATTCTCTTGGTAATTGACTTTGGTGGTGGTACGTTAGATTTATCCTTGGTGCAGTTGAATCAAAATACCAAAGTCGCGAATAAGCCGATTGGGTTTTTACTCAAGTTTGGCAATAAATCTTTAGCAGAAGACTCCAAACAAAAGGTGAAAACCGCTCGTGTCTTGGCGAAAGCTGGACAAAATTTAGGTGGTTCGGATTTAGACAATTGGATAGTTGATCATTTTGCCACAACTCAAGGTTTATCAGTCAGTCCTTTGACAATGCGACTGGCGGAAAAGGTAAAAATTCAACTCTCAACTCAAACCCAAGCAAGTGAAGTTTATTTCAACGATGAAACCTTTGAAAGTTATGAGTTGGAATTAAATCGGGATACGTTGGAAGGTATCCTCAGAGAACATTCGTTTTTTGAACGACTTGATGAATCGATGACTCACCTACTACAACAAGCACGACGCCAAGGTATTGAAGTCGGGGATATTAACGCTGTGCTGTTAGTTGGTGGAACAGTACAAATACCAGCAGTACAGACATGGGTGAAGCAATATTTTGCACCAGACAAAATTCGGTGCGATCGCCCGTTTGAAGCTATTGCTCAAGGTGCTTTGCAAATCACTCAAGGCGTCGAAATCAAAGACTTTCTTTACCACAGTTACGGTATTCGTTACTGGGATCGGCGTAATAATAAACACAGTTGGCATCCAATTATTAAAGAGGGACAACCTTATCCGATGACTCAACCAGTACAGCTAGTTTTGGGTGCTTCTGTAGAGAATCAGCCTAGCATTGAGTTAATCATGGGCGAACTGGGGACAGACACAGGTGCAACAGAAGTTTATTTTGATGGCGATCGCATGATTACCCATCGTCTTGATAGTGGTGTGACGACTGTCAAACCCCTCAATGATCGAGATGGGGCGAGGACAATTGCGAATCTGACACCACTAGGATTTCCCGGAAGCGATCGCATTAAAATCCTATTTTTAGTTGATGAACAACGATTTTTACGAATCACCGTTGAGGATTTACTCACAAATGAAACTCTGTTGGAAAATCAACTCGTAGCACAATTGAGTTAGTGGTTCGTAGGGGCGATCACAATAGGTTCAAATCAGGGAATTGCTGAATTGTGGTATGAATTCGGATGTAGAGACGCGATACATCGGGTCTCTACAAAGATTTTGGCATTACGCAGAATCATCTTCAGTAGAGTGTTTATCTTGTCCCTCACTCGCATAATTGCATATTTTAGTTTTAAGCAATTTACCAAACATCGTATTAATGACAAACGCAAAGGAATCTATAAAAATCAAATCCAAAACACGGTTGATCATTGATCTTCCTGGAACTTAATCGTGTATAAAGTCATATTTGAGGTTGATAGCACACAACTGTATACTGTCTACCTCTATATAAATCTCCAAGTTCTTACAGAAATTCTCCAGATAAAAATTTGTGATTTAGGACTGA
>JANBVI010000080.1 GCA_024239075.1 Fischerella sp. CENA71
AGCTGACGGGGTGACAAAGCGGGTGAAGCAAAGTCAGTAGAGGAGTATGACAGTTTTGGGGTAAAAAAGATAGGTCAGGTATTCTCAACAAGACCTATCAAATGATAATACTACCTAAATTCTACCAAAGCTGCTTTGAAAATCTACTGACACCCAGGCAGTACAAGATGTTGGAAATCTTGATAATGTTATTACAGTTTCATAAAACTGTGACGATGGAGAAGCTCTCATCTGTATTTCCACAACCAATAAAATTTGAAAGTCGCCGTAGGAGTATCCAAAGATTTTTACTAATTCCCCAGTTGTCAATTGAATACCTGTGGTTTCCCCTAATAAAACGATGGGTAAAAAACAGTATTTGTGGCAAAGAGAAACAACTGATATTCGCCATTGATAGAACACAGTGGAGAGCGCAAAATGTGTTTGTAATTAGTTTAATTGAACAAAAAAGAGCCATACCTGTGTACTGGCTATTGTTACCAAAAAGAGGATGTAGCAATTTGGGAGAGCAGAAAAAGTTAATTCGTCCATGATTGCGGTTGTTTAAAGGATATCGAATTTTGGTCATAGGAGATAGAGAATTCCATAGTATAAAACTGGCGAATTGGTTACATAGCAAAGGAATCAGCTTTGTCCTAAGACAAAAGCAAGGCACTTATATATGCCAAGAAAATCAGTCATACCAACGGTTACAATCTTTGGAATTAACTCCTGGTATATCGTTCTTTTTGACAGGCATTCAAACTACTAAACAGAAAGGTTTTGCTAAATTTAATCTTGCTGGATATTACAAACGCAAATACCGTGGAAAGCTTGAGCCTGCTGGCTGGTTTTTACTGACTAATCTTGAGAATCTGACCGATGCCATTAAAGTATTCAAATTGCGGAGTGGCATTGAGGCTATGTTCAAAGATTGCAAAACTGGTGGCTATAATCTTGAATCTACTTATGCTGATAATCAACGCTTAATCGCACTGATTTTATTAATTGCTATTGCCTATACTTGTGCTGTTTTATCTGGTCGTAGTTCTCGGAAAATGGGACTCCAAAAATATGTTGGTCGTCTCAAAGAATTAAAGCGATTACATCGCCGACATAGTGCTTTTTGG
>JANBVI010000081.1 GCA_024239075.1 Fischerella sp. CENA71
ATTTTATCCCCCTGCTCAGAACTCCCTGCGCCCTACTCCCTGCACCCTGCACCCTGCCCCCTGCTCCCTGCCTCTTCCGTGTCCACATCCCCCCCTAATTTAACTGGAGAACATTTAGGGGAGGATGTGGACACCGACTCCCAACGGTCAGATTCTTGGAAGGAGTTGATCAAAGGGTTTGCAACTCTTGTGGCTGAAGGACTGCAATATGGAGTTGAAACAGTACTAGAACTACTCAGTGGACTAACTCTCGATGAGCGTTGGGGTGTGATATTTGAGTTTGAATCGGCTTACCCAGATAAATTTGGTCAGTTGCTAGCGATTGCCCCGGATTGGGTGCAGCGCTTTGGACTATGAGCTTTTTAGGCCTTTCCAATTAATAAAATGTGCCGCCTGAGCGTTCCCACGTGGTGGGAACGCTCACCAGTCCTTGGGTGAACCCAAAATATATTTGATAGGGCGGCACATTTTATTTTCACCGAGATCCCTTACTGACGCGAGCTAGTCTTCACGTCTCGAATTGTTGTTCTATTTCATCTTTAATATTTGGCTGCTTTTTTCTGTGCTGGGTTTTACCCCCCAATTAATTCGCCCACAGCATCATTTATTCGCGGGCTTGTGCCAAAAGAAGCCTGCCCAAAACTTCGAGCGAAGTGAGTGACCTTGTTTTAAGTTTCGTCTCGAAAGGGTGGAATCTCCTCTAACCAGTTACCAAAGCTCATGCCATTTTTGCCATCGCGGCGCGTGACGACGAGAAATTGGATAGTACCAACGTCTCCCTTAACCTCATCTATCCTGACAGGTTTACCACTGCATTTGTTACAGAAATCCATGCTGACTGTATTAGCGATCGCCATATCTCCTACTTTCCAACCCTGCTTGTAGCGGTCTGTTGGTATGGCAGGAGTGTAAGTAAGAATATTATCTAGTAAATCCTCTGCTTGAGTTGCAGCCATGTTGAATTCAGAGCGGGATTGCAAATTCGCAACTAATTCCTCGGCTATGGTTTGGCAGTTGGATCTACTCGTTGGATGCATAGATTCTTGATACGGTTGCTCAGAGAACTCACGTCTAGATGAAACACCAGATGTTGAAGCTAGCGCCAAATTGCTACCCGTGCCTGTTGGCGAGTCGTATGTGTCAGATCCTTGGTGGTGTTGATTCATCTCATTGAAAGAGAAAAATTGGGCAGGCTTGTGTGTATTGTCGAGTTGCTGACTTGGCTTATGGAAGTTTTCTTGGTATTGAGCCGAGATACGTGTAATTTTCGGCAAGATGGTCTGGAAATGCTTGCTATATCTAGGTTTCAAAGATTTCAGGTGGTAAAGAAATCGCCACTTCCAAAGGTTGAGGAATATTACGTAAATTCACTACATAATCACCGTATCGCTTGATATGCCTATTCACGTAGGGACTTAACGCAGCAACATGACGCTGGTGAA
>JANBVI010000082.1 GCA_024239075.1 Fischerella sp. CENA71
GCTGACGTCGAGACTTGTGATCAAGAGACAGGCTATTTTATCTCTGGTAAATTCGATCAATTTCAGCGCAATATTCCCTACAGTGCGATCGCGGTTGCCCTGCAAAAATTGGTACGGCAATTACTGAGTGAGCCAGACGAGTATGTGCAACAGTGGCGATCGCAACTTCTAAAAGCTTTAGGAAACAACGCACAAATCATCATTGATATTATTCCCGAAGTTGAATTAATTATCGGCAAGCAGCCACCTGTACCGGAAGTTGGCGCAACAGAAGCTCAGAATCGCTTTCATCGGATTTTTGGGCAATTTGTGCGGGTGTTTTGTGCAAAAAAACATCCTCTGGTGATATTCTTAGATAATTTGCAATGGATAGACTCAGCAACGCTGAATTTAATTGAGTTGATGCTGCTGGATGAGCAAGCCCGATCGCTATTTTTGATTGGAGCTTATCGAGATAATGAAGTCAAGCCAACGCATCCATTAGCATTAATGCTGGAGAGGCTGCGAAAACAAGGGGTAGTACTTCAGGAAATTAACCTAACACCATTAACCCTTGAGCCGTTGAGTCAGTTAATTGCCGAGACGCTGCATCGCAATGCAGACATCGTTCGTCCCCTAGCTGAGTTAGTTTTGCGTAAAACTGAAGGCAATCCGTTCTTTGTCAATGGATTTTTGAGAATGCTGTATAGCGAAAATCTGCTGACATTTGATGCTGAACACTTATGCTGGCAATGGAACATAGCTGATATTCAAGCCCAGGATATTACCGATAATGTGGTGGAGTTGCTACTGCTCCAGTTAAATAAATTACCAGCAAACACACAGCAAATTCTCCAGTTAGCAGCTTGTATCGGTGCTGAATTTAATTTAGATACGTTAGCGATCGTTTGTGATCAACCACCTGAAACGGTTTTTCAAGATTTACTAGCAGCCATACAAGTTGGCTTAATTCAACCACTATCTGAATTAGATGAAAACTTGTTAATTCAAGAGTATAAGTTCTTGCATGATCGCGTCCAGCAAGCTGCTTATGCCCTAATTGATGAATCGCACAAACAGGTGGTTCATCTGCAAATTGGTCGTAATTTACTGGAAAAAACGTTGCCAGAGCGACTATTAGAACAGTTATTTGAAATTGTCGATCATCTCAATCATGGGATTGAACAGGTCACTGATCGATCAGAGCGAGATGAGATCGCTAAATTGAATTTGATGGCAGGTCAGAGAGCAAAAGCTGCGATCGCCTACAGCTTGGCAAAAAACTATTTAACCACAGGCAGAGCGTGGCTGGCAGTTTCTAGCTGGCGAACTAACTATAACCTGACCTTAGAGTTATATCTAGAAACTACAGAAGTCGCCTATCTATGTGGTGAGTTTGAGCAGGTAGACCACTGGACAGCGATCGTTCTGCAAGAGGCTAAAACAGTTCTCGACAGCGTGAAAATTTATGAAATCAAAATTCAAACTGAAATTGCACAAAGCCAGTTATTAGAGGCAATCAATACCGCATTGAAAGCTTTGCAAAAACTGGGAGTTAGTTTTCCTAATACGCCCAGTCAAGCAGATATTTTACTTGAGCTAGATGCAATTACATCGCTCTTGAGTGATAAGCAGATTACAGACTTGATTCATCTACCAGAAATGAGTGAGTTGGAAAAGTTGGCAGTGATGCGAATTCTATCAAAGATAGCGATTTCTGCCTATATTGCTGCTCCTAATCTGATGCCTTTGCTTGTATCTAAACAGGTCAACTTGTCTATTCAGTATGGTAATGCGTTCGTGTCTCCTTTTGCATATGCCAACTTTGGGTTAATTCTTTGTGGCATCGTCGGTAATATCGAGGCTGGCTACCAGTTTGGACAACTTGCTTTAGCGATGTTGTCACAGATGAATTCCCATCCACTTAAAGCTAGGACTTTGAACATTGTAAATAACTTCATCATCCACCGAAAAGAACATGCTAGACAACTACTAAAGCCATTACTAGAGGGTTATCAAAGTGGGTTGGAAACTGGGGATTTAGAGTTTGCTGCCTATTGTGCTTATACTTACTGCTTTCAATCCTATGTTAATGGCGAAGAACTCGTAGAAGTTGAACGCAATATGGGGATTTATGGTAAAGCAATTCATCAAATTAAACAGAAAGTAGCACACACTTGGAATCAGATATTTCGACAGGCGATCATAAACTTGATAGGACACTCGGTCAATCCAACTCATCTCATTGGTGAATCGTACAACGAAGAGAATGAACTGCCACAATACGAAGCAGCAAATGATGGAAGTACAATCTTTGCTGTATATTTCAATAAACTTTTTCTCTGCTACCTATTTTCTGAATATGCACAAGCTGTTGAAAATGCAGCCCTAGCAGGAAGTTATTTGATCCGATTAATAGGCACCCCTCTTGAATCTTTGTACTATCTGTATGATTCTCTAGCAAGACTTGCAACCTATTTCGATAGCAGCACTCAAGGGCAGGAAGAAATTCTCAAAAAAGTTGCTTTTAGTCAGGAGAAAATGCGGCAATGGGCACAATATGCGCCTATGAACTATTTGCATAAATATCATCTGATGAAAGCAGAGACGGCACGAGTTTTAGGTCAGTTGCTTGAGGCAGAGGAGTTCTACGAACAAGCGATTGAAGGAGCTAGAGAAAACGGATATATCCAAGAAGAAGCATTAGCCTATGAATTGGCTGCCAAGTTCTATCGAGGGCGGGGTCGAGAAAAGATTGCTCAACTCTATATGAAAGAAGCCCATTACTGCTACGAACGCTGGGGAGCAACGGCAAAAGTCAAAGATTTAGAAACGCGCTATCCACAGTTTTTTTCTCAGTCGTCGGGTGTGAACGCTCCTTCAATTCGCACCACTACTGGAACCACCTCGAATACCTCACAGGTTGCTTTCGATTTAGCGACAGTGATGAAAGCAGCTCAAGCAATTTCAAGTGAGATTGAACTGGAGCAGTTGCTCAGTTCGTTAATGCAGATCCTAATCGAGAATGCGGGCGCACAAACCGGATGTTTGCTTTTGGAGAACGCAGGCGAATGGAGAATCGAAGCTGCTTGTGAACCCAATGATGGTGAGAGCGTTTGTGCTACGCGAGTGTTGCAATCCATTCCCATTGCAAATCGTTTAGCTGAATCGATCGTTCATTATGTGATTCGGACTCATGAGTCGGTCATTCTCAATGATGCTACTCGTGAAGGTAATTTTATCAATGATCCCTATATTCAACACCACCAGACTCAATCAGTCTTTTGTTTGCCACTGCTCAATCAAAGCAAGCTCATCGGCGTGTTGTATCTAG
>JANBVI010000083.1 GCA_024239075.1 Fischerella sp. CENA71
AAGCGTGGGTCGAGGAAATGGTCGGTTTCATTCGCAATAAGCAGGCATATTATCAGCGAGGTTTAAGGGCTATGGAGCTTATACAGCAAGCACTTTAGCTCGATTGTCGCCCCTTGAAATCTATGAGTTTGAACACGCTCGTAATGACTAACGCTCTCTGAAAAAACACTAAGTGCTAGTAGGCTGAGCAACAAGGTCGAAGCCTAGTACTACAACGAGACTTGAGACGGGTCTTTGAGCTTTTGTAATCGTCGTTTTCGGTGGGAGCGATAAAGCATCGTAATCAAATGCCAGTGCTGTATTAAATATATTTTCGCCAGACCCACCTTCGAGCATTGGTTAGTAAGTTGCTCGTAAACGGCTCAAGAGATATTCTCCTGCCAGAATCGGTGGATAAATGGGAGGATATTGTTTTTGACAGCTCTCAAGACAAGCAATTTCCGTATCGTCATTGGGATGACAGAAAAATGCTACAGAATAGCGAGATTGTTTGACTCTCTCGTCACTGGGAATGATCACCCGATGTTTAGTTGAGCAAAAAATATGATTAGTCCATCGTTGCATTAAGTCCCCAGTATTGACTATGACAGTATCAGCAATTACTGGCGCAGCAATCCACTTGCCAGCTGCTGTTTGTATTTCCAAACCCCCTATTTGGTCTTGAAATAGTAAGGTAATGCTGCCATAGTCTGAATGTTCGCCAGCACGTATCTGTCCTGGTTGAGATAGGTGTTGCACTGGCGGATAATGCAGCAGTCGCAGGGTATGATTTTGTTCGGTATGTCTAGTTGTAAAAAAATCTTCTGGCAATTGTAAACCTAAAGCCAACGCTTGTAATATTGTGTTAGCTAATTGTGTGCAAGCTTGATAAAAAGTGAAAATACAAGAATCTTTTGCAGGAGAATTCACCGATGACATAGAAAAATTTTCCCGGTCCTTTTGTCCGACATTAAACGCCTCTTTCAAATCACCAGGTTTGCTAGCATCCAGTCGTTCTCTTTCAATTCCAACATAACCTTGATTACTAAATTCATTACTCCAAGTTAATTGCTGTTTAAGTTCTAAAGGTAAGTTGAAAAAGTCTTTGCTTTTTGTCAGAACTTGCTTGAATAAATTTGGAGATATGCCATGATTTTGCAAATATATAAAGCCAATTTCATGGCAAGATTGATATATTTGCTTAACGACAGTTTGTCTATTTGTAGCATTACTATCGCCAAAGAGAGAAAAATTAATAACTGGAATCTGAATCATTTTGAAATTTTCACTATAAATACCTGATTTCTGAATTAGATGAAAAAGCTAATGGTTTTATCACTAGGGCTTAGGGCGTTCCTTCCAGTAAGGTTTCCGGGAGTGCGGTATGCGATCGCTTTTATCCCCCAAGAATAATTTCAAAGAAATGTCCCTTACAAATGAATCATACACTAGACTTGATGAGATGATTAGAACAGGCAAACTCAAGCCAGCGTATAAATCTATACTATTATAAATAACTGAGCTTGGAGAAAAAGCTTATGCTAATGGGCTTATTCACGGTCTGGTATGGGGTAAAGATGCCAACCATGTCGTTATTGATGAGTATTGATAAAAATCGTAATTTTTTGTATTTAACGTTGTCACAAACACGCGACTACCTTCAGAATTTAATTGCAGATTTAGAATAAAAGCGATCGCACGGCTAGGAAGTTGCACCACTACCTGGCTAGTCTTTCCACTTGCTCGGCTTGACTAAAGCCGAGCGGTGGGTTTGATGATGCTTGTAATTTTACATCTTTTAGGGAATGAAACAGCGCTGTGGCTCCCCTTCTCCCAATTTTTGGAGAAGGGGTTGGGGATGAGGGCAAGTTTTGATTTGTGCAAGAGGTCTAATAAACAACACACTTACTCCCACAACAACACACAGGGTAAGTCATTAGCAGCTAAACGTAACAACTCGTAGCCAATACCAGCAGTTCCCTGAAAGAAACCGGGGTTGAATACGGAACTTGGCAAGTTGGCAAATAGTTGATAAGCTCCAGTTCGTTTGGCTCTAGCTACGACATTTGTAGCATTTTGGAGCGCAATTTGATGCCAATCAGCGCGATCGCAACGTTGAGCGCCAACTAACAACACCTCAATTCTACCCATATTGCCACAGCAGAGATGATCAATCGCTTGTAAGCCAAAGCTCTCGGTGGTTCGCAATGCAATTTCAATTTCTCGTTGAATTTCTGGTGTGTTCAAAATTTCCAAACTACCTAACCGCGCCAAGCCAATTCCCGCTGCACCATGACACCATTGGCTAGGAAAGGAGAACTGTCCCCCTGTTCGTTCTGCTTTGTGAGAAACTGGCCAGTTGGCTTTAGACTCACAAAAGACACTACGCTCATACTCAATACCTTCTCGAGCAGCTGCCAAATAGGCTTGATCTTCGACAACTGCATAGAGTCGCAGCAGAGCATAGGCAATTCCTGCGGCTCCGTGAGAAAAACCCGCCGAGGGGATTTTACCAAGAGTTTGCCAGGCTTTTGCGGCACCTGTGTCACTGTAGCGATGAGAAAGTAAATATTGTCCGCAAGCGATCGCCTTGAGCAAAACATTTTCGTGACCTGTTGCTTGATAAAGGGACAATAGCCCTAAAATAGCTCCAGCAGATCCGCCAATAATATCCAATTTTTTATCCCCAGCAATCAGTTCTGGTGTTATCCAACTGGCTAATGCTTGGGCATCTTCTAATAGCGCTTGATCATCCAGAAATTGACTAATTTTCACGAAGGCATAGATCATCGAACCCAAACCCGTTGCACCACCGATTCCCACGAAGCGAGCCATTCGTTGCCGAGATTCTAAATCAAGGGTTTGGATTTGCTGACGCAAGGGTTGTAAGGTTCTTAATGCCAACTTGTGCGAGTATGGATCACCAGTGATTTGATCGAGTGCTGCAAGAAACAGAGCAACTCCACAGCGTCCTTCATAAAGACTGTAGTCTAACACTTGCAGCCGAAATCGCTCTGCTTCCGGCACACAGCCTAAACCAATCCAGTTGATACTACCATCAAAATCTGTAATTGCTCTGGTTTCTAATTGAGTGGCGATCGCTTGTGCTTCTGCAATCAGTTGTTCTGGGGTGAGTAACGGTAGTGACTTGGCTTGCCATTTCTCAATCTCTCCAGTTGAGGTTTGTGCTAACTTGGCATAGAAGGAACCTTGAATGATTGCCACTTGTCGAGCCAAGTCGGTTTCATCCATAGCCTGCAACTGAGCTAGGGTTTGTTGGTAACTAGGTTGCTTAAAATAACCAGGAATCGATAGATGCTCTGCCACACTCAACTCATCACTAGCAGCACTGGCACTAAAATAAGGAATATCTAATTGTTCCATCGCTTGCACTTCTGCATTGAAGATAGGCCATGCATCCGGTTTTTCTTGAGCCACCAAAAATGCGCGACTGAGTTGCTCTAGTTCAATACTGTAGTCAATCCCACACTTGAGATAATCCGGTGCCAATACTTTTTGCAAAATTGTGCCGTAGAGCCGAGTGTGGCGGAAGACAAAACGTACCTGCTGCTTTTGCATAGCTGCTAGTGGACTATTTGGCGCTAGTAAAATATACTTGTGCGCCATCAGGAAGCGATACATCTGCTCGAACCCTGCGACAATTTGCGCCTGATAATCATGAGGAGATAAGACGGTATCACCTAAGCGGGGGACGTTCTTCTCCACAGGTAAAGTGACAGACTCATAACGCAAGTACATATTATCGGTATTAATGAGCTGCCAACGAGGAGCTTTCCGGGGTGACTGCTGGAGAGCCGTACTACCCAAACCACTAATATCGTAAGCAACAGTGCGATCGCCACTAAAGTCCCAACGCGGTAAAAGTCCTGTGCGTAGCACTGAGTTCCAAAACTGCTGCATCGCCATTGTTTCCCACTCTTGAGCATCGGGCGAATTTTCGATTACGTTCGCTTCATGATGTAATAGCGTTTCCATGTCAAGTAACACCAGATGTTCGCCACTGGCAATTAAGTTTTCGTAGTGGCAATCTGTTCCCCGTAAAACATAGATCACACACAACAACATTCCAGCTCGTTGATAAAAGCGTGCAGCAGCAGCTTCATCGATACAGGGCTGATGCTCGACATATTCTACCCAACCGTAATCATCTCGGTTGAGAACCTGGATCACTTTGAAATCCAAAAGTTGGCTATGGTAATTGCACCAAGTCAAAAATTTGTTAAAGGCTGTCTCTAGTCCTAAATCCTTGGGTTTGTAAACAAGTTTTAACCCAGATTCAAAGGTCAGCAAAACAACGCTTCGTCCTCGCTTGTGGGGATCAGAAAGAGAGGTTTGGATGGTAGCGACTTTGCCATTGGGTGATGTTGAGCCAAAAATTCGTTGAATATCTCTTCTGTCTCGAGCTAGGCGTTGGATAAATTCGACAGTGGACTCTACCCAGAAATTTACCGCCGTTGCAACTAACCGACCAAGGACTGGATACTTGTGGAAGAATGTCAGCAATCCATCTTGGAGCAGTTGATTGACAAAGTTTGTGTAATGTGAATTCTCATTGCTATTCTTTGTTTTCAGTTCCAACAAATTAAGCAAATTCCTGCCAAACGGGCGTACCCGGGAAAATTCAAAATCCAGTGTTTTGCTACAAAGTTTCGCTAGTTGTTGCAGCAAGCTGTGTTCCAAAGAGCGGTAAGCTGCTTCTGTGAAAATCGATAAAGGAAGAGAGTCCTGTGTAAGTTGCAGACAACCCAAGCGAGACAATAATTGCTGTCTGGCAACCCGAATAGCTGGTAACAGAACGTCTTCAAAGGGGATAGAATTTTGTGATTCGATTGGTAGAAATGTTTCTGTTGCTGGTATAAATTCTCTAGCGGTTTGCATGATTTGTCCCAAAGTATCTGCCCAGTCTGGCAACAATTGGTTGGCAACAAACCGCACACTTCCCAATCGGGGACGAATGCTATCAAGCTCTATCCCCTCCCACTGTAAGCGTTTGTGTAACGTGTCCCAATTGCCTTGTGCCACAACTTGACACCAGCGATCAAGCCGATCGTGAATTTCCTGTTCATTGACATGATCAGCATCAATCACAAATCTTTCTGTATCGAGGCGATCACACAGAAAGCTAGCATTGGCAACAATAATTGCTAGGTCGTCTGGTGTAACCTGCTGGCAAGATGGAACAAGTCGTTGGGCTGTAGCTGAGTTCTTCATGGTAGTGGCGAGACTTGGGCAGAAACAATGGAATAAATACCAGTAGCTGAAATAAGTTTTAAGTTTAAATGTCAATAAATATTTGCCACATTTATATAGATGCATATAAATGTAATCCCCCCAACCCCTCTTGCAGAGAGTAAGGAAAGGGGGATCTGTTACCAAGCCTGTGTATTGATTCTTGGTACAAGGTATGAAAATTGTCTAATTTTAGCTAGGGCAAGCTGCTGTACAATGCCAGTCAATATCTGGATTGGTATGGTTGCCAGACATCATAGCCCCACTCACACTGAGTAATTCTTCTTCACTCAATTCATAGGATTCTACAGAATTTAAATCTGTCAGCATTTGAGAGATGGCTTCGGTTGTGAAGTTATAGCCCTTTTCTGCACCCGCAGTCATAATCAACTTGATGGATTCTGCTAGGTTAGTAGCTTCTTCAATCTTTTGTTGCAGTTGAGGATTTGCAAGTAGTTCTTTGATTTGTGATAGCATAAGAGTATTCTCCTTTTTTGTTGACCTAGTATTTAGCTACATTTCAATTGATTTAGACAGTTACAGCAGGGAATTTGCATTTGTCCGGTGCAGCTTTCTCTGCTGAACTGCTTTTAATGTAGAGATAAATCGGGGAGAATTAGGGGAGAGAATTTCAATTTCGGAAGAATTTTTTATAATAAAAGTATTAGGATTGCTGAATAAGAGTATGAATCATGATTTATAGAACCTTTGCTTGAGGCTAAAAAAACAATTCATAGTCAAATTTAGCAGTTGCTATATTAATGCCAGCACATCTGGTTGAGGTGCATACTCTACTACTAATGAACAACCAGGTAGCAATCGCCCTATTTCTGCACTCATTCCACCCACATGTGCAATTACCAGTTGTACATCCAGTTCTGCATAAGCAGCAGCAATGCAACAAAATACTGCATCTTTAGTATTCTGAAAGGCTAACCCCTACACCCCTTCTTGGTCATTTTCGCCTTGAAGATGTCTTTTGGGTAGTTCAATCATGCGATCGCACAAATTTTTGAAAAGTCTGGACTTTAAATTTATGCAAATTTGCCAGCATTCTATGCAAATGCTGGCAAATGAAATATATATAGCAAATAGCTTATATTTTTTATTGAATAAAATCTACTCGCTTTTTATGTTATTGAAAGAGTAACCCCATAGAAAAACAGCACAAAATAGTAATTATTTTCTCTTTTTCTACTTTACACAAACCGCAATCCATAATCATCCAGAATAGGCTGTGCTTTTTCTATATCTATGGTTAAACTATCTGCTAAACCGCCTAGTTTTTCATAAAAGTCTTTTGCTGTTTTAGGTGCAATTAAAACTAAGAATTTAGCAACAGCAGAACGAACCTTGAAGGCATGGGCAGTATTTTCAGGAATATTTACAAAAAATCCTGTTGTTGCCACAATTGTTTCTGTACCAACTTGTAATTCTAATTCTCCTTCTAGAATATAAAATGCTTCTTCCCAAGGGTGAGTGTGCAGAGGTGGGCCATTATTCTCTGTATCTTCTATTTCATAAACTGTCCAAGCTCCATTGCTGGTTTCTCCGGTTGCCTTGGTTGTGAATTGTCCACCCAAAACTGAGAATTTCTTACCTTCTCCTGGCGTGACAACAGTTGGTTTATGTTTATGCATGATTGAGTTTTGCATATTATTTACTCCTGGTTGGTGATTTTATCCGTGTGAAGCAAAACTTGATGTTTTTAAGATTAGTAATTAATCGGGGAGGAATAGGGGAGATAATTGGGAGTTTGAAAAATTATTTGTAAAGGATTATTAAGTCATTAAACTAACGCTAAAATTTCTATAAATAATTTAGTAGCCTCTTCTGGCTCAAGTTGATATTGCAATGCCTAACCAATTACTCACCTCATTCAAAGCAGACATTTTGGTAATTGATGACACTCCAGAAAACCTAAATCTTCTATCCGCAATGCTGACAGAGCAAGGATATAAAGTTCGCAGTGTGATTAAAGGTTCTACAGGATTGCGGGGAGCCAATGCAGTTCCTCCTGACTTGATTTTGCTGGATGTAAATATGCCAGAAATGAATGGTTATGAAGTTTGCCAACAATTGAAGGTAAATGATCGCACCCGCGAAATTCCGGTAATTTTTATCAGTGCTTTGGGTGATGTACTAGATAAAGTCAAAGCGTTTGCAGTTGGGGGAGTGGACTATATCACCAAGCCTTTTCAAATAGAAGAGGTTTTAGCACGAATTGAAAATCACTTGATGATTCGCCAACTGCAAAAACAACTCCAAGCGCAAAATGAGCGGTTGCAGCAGGAAATTCATGATCGCACCAAAGCCGAAGAGAAGTTTGCTAAAGTTTTTCGTTCCAGTCCCAATCCGATCGCGATCGCCACAGTTTCAGAAGCTCGTTTTATTGATGTAAATCCCAGTTTTTTGCAAATGAGTGGGTATTCTCAAGAGGAAGTGATTGGACACACCTTTGCGGAGCTTGATTTGGGTAAAGATACAGTAGCAATATCTAACGACAAGCCGCCATGCGTCTACACTCAAATAATTCAATGTTTACCTGATAGTGGGTCACTGTACAATCAAGAATTTGAATTTTCTACTAAATCTGGAGAAGTTAAAACCACACTAATATCTATTGAGTTAATTGTTTTAGCTGGAGTACCATGTGCTTTATTAATCGCCAATGACATCACCGAACGCAAACGCTTAGAAAACGAGTTTATCTCTTTAGTTAGTCATGAGTTGCGTACGCCCTTGACTTCCACAATGGGAGCATTAGATTTATTGGGTGCAGGACAATTAGGAACTTTGAGCGCACAAGGACAAAAAATTTTGAGCATCGCTACTAATAACACTGAACGTCTAATTCGTTTGGTGAACGATATTCTCGATTTAGAACGGATGAAATCGGGCAAAATTTTCATGCGGAAGGCGAAGTGCAACGTTGCTGAACTGTTAATCATGGCAACGGAGGCGATGCAGGCAATGGCAGATAAATTACAAGTCAAACTGATTGTGAATCCTTTGGCGATTGAACTTTGGGCAGATCCTGATCGCCTGCTACAAACATTGACCAATTTACTAAGCAACGCAATTAAGTTTTCTGAACCAGGAGATACCGTGTCGATTAGTGCCACAATTTCAGAATATCGAGGCGTTGAGTGTGAAGAAAATCAACATTCCCTCATAAAAGATAGCTCATCACCAAACTACCTTTTGATTACCATCCAAGATCAAGGGCGAGGAATTCCTGAAGATAAATTACAAATAATCTTCGAGCGCTTTCAACAGGTAGATGCATCCGATTCTCGCAATAAAGGAGGAACAGGTTTAGGGCTTGCTATTTGCCGGAATATAGTACAGCAACATAACGGAAAAATCTGGGTTGAGAGCGTTTTAGGTGAGGGTAGTACGTTTTATGTACTACTACCTTTAATAAACTCTCAATAGCTGCTTTTATCAGCTCTATTCTCCCCCACATTTCGCCGATTGCATTCTAAAATAGCTCAAAACTATCAAGCAAGCTAATCAACATCATATAATTGTATAAAAATGACACTATGAGCAGAACAATCTTGATTGTCGATGATGAAGAAGATGTGCAGGCGATCGCAAAATTGGGATTAGAAATGGGTGCAGGTTGGAATGTGTTGACTGCTTATTCTGGTCAGCAAGCATTGAATGTAGCTGCTAACTCTTCAGTTGATGTGATTTTACTAGATATGATGATGCCTGATATGGATGGGCGTGCCACCTTGCAAAAACTCAAGGCTAACCCGGTTACTAAATCAATTCCTGTAATCTTACTTACTGCTAAAGTCCAAGAGTCAGATCAAAACAGTTTTACTGAGTTAGATGTAGCTGCTGTCTTTGCCAAGCCTTTTCGTCCCTTGAAATTGGCAATGCAAATCAGTCAAGCATTGGGCTGGTGCTAATAGGGGTAAACTCCAAATCCCCTGAAAAGTCAGCCATCAGCCCCCCAAAAAACTGTCCTGAAATTGGCTGATTACCATAACCAAGCATTTTGAGATTATTATTTTTAACAACAGGTAATAAAGTATAGGATTTAAAATAGCGCCAGTAGTTTATTGCTTCATCAAGGGAACTAACTGGTGCTAACGCAGCCTCAAAAGGTACATTTTCCCAGCATCGTCTAACTGTGCGCTGAATCTCGGAATTGAGCCGAAACTGTGGAGTACAAGGAATCTCCATCAACTGCCAATACTGCTCGGATAAGACAAATCGATTGACATTTAAACCCACCAGAGACGCGCCATGGCGCGTCTCTACATGGGCCAAATTATGACGAAAAATCCTTAACCGAGAAATATTGCATCAACTGCTGCAATACTCCTAACTTGCACCTGGAAATATGAATGGCAAAACCAGAACTACGTGCAAGGTGAGCAAGGCGTTCAATATTAAGTAAAAGAAGATACAGAACTAAATGAGGAAAAATAGATTCCAAGGCAGTTTGTGCAGCTTGTCCCCAGGGAGGATTGGTTACTCTATCAAAGCCTGGAATCCCCCATAAGAATGGGTTTATCCAGAACGAATCGCACTTACACGTATTTCGGCTTCACGTCATTTGGACGAATGCTAGAGGTAGTGTAATCAAATATGGAATGCAGAAGAAAACAAAGACAAAATTCCTGACAAAACTCCTTTAATAATGTCTTTACTAAAAGCTTTTACAAAATCTTACCTTAAATAATTAATTTTCTAACTCTAGGAAGATAAAGTATAGTTAATCTCTATTCAATTCAAGTTATTCACAAGAAACTACTTTTAAAAAATACAAGGATATTATCAAAATCCCAAAAGTACATGAAGGTGCTGTTTGATACTTATAAAACGCTGCTAGAGCCTTCATAAACAAACTGATGCTGGGATAAATAATGCAGATGTTTAGACTTTCGAGATTGTGAAAATGGTATCCATTATTTAGCTAATATCAAGTTGTTTAAACCTGTATATCAAATGTCGTATATCTTTGGATAGATTAATACGTCATCAGACTGAATTACCACTAATGCTCATATAAGGCTCCTATCTTTTTACATATTTTTTAAATTTTATGATTATTTATTTTATGACATAAAAACAATAGTTATGACAAGAGAAATCTAGTAACAAGCCTTGTTCTTACCTATTTTTTGGTTAAAAATGAAATCAAGGGTTAAGCCAAGAGCAAATTTAATCCTCAACAAAGAAAACCAACAAACACTTCTTTTAAGGAGAAAAAATCATGGCTGAAATCAAAATTACCGAACTGCGTCCTACTGGTTCTGAATTGTTTGAAGATTCTGAAACCTTTCTCAAAGAACTCAACGATGACGAAATGACAGTAACTTTAGGCGGTGGTGATAGCCTATTATCTATTTCTCTTGACACCGTTGATAAATCTTTCATCAGCGTTGGTGGCGATGTTTCCATCTCCAAGTAGAGTCTTGAAGTATTTGACTCTAATTGGGAACCAATTTTAATTGCAAACCAGAAAATCAAACACAAGATTTTTTAAGGAGAAAAAATCATGGCTGAAATCAAAATTACCGAACTACGTCCTACCGGTTCTGAATTGTTTGAAGATTCTGAAACCTTTCTCAAAGAACTCAACGATGACGAAATGACAGTAACTTTAGGCGGTGGTGACAGTCTCGTCTCCATTTCTGCTGACACAGTTGATAAGTCTTTCATCAGCGTTGGTGGCGATGTTTCCATCTCCAAGTAGAGTCTTGAAGTATTTGACTCTAATTGGCAAGCAATTTTAATTGCAAACCAGAAAATCAAACACAAGATTTTTTAAGGAGAAAAAATCATGGCTGAAATCAAAATTACCGAACTACGTCCTACTGGTTCTGAATTGTTTGAAGATTCTGAAACCTTTCTCAAAGAACTTAACGATGATGAAATGACAGTAACTTTAGGCGGTGGCGACAGTCTCCTCTCGATATCTGCTGACACAGTTGATAAGTCTTTCATCAGCGTAGGTGGTGATGTCTCCATCTCGAAGTAGGGTTGTTCAATGTTTGAACCCTCATCGGTAAACACTGTTGTTATTTGTCTAAGCGCATGGGACAAATAAGCTCAATCGGAGTTATTCAAACTCCGACTGAGGATCAATTCTTAAATCCAATTATAGCGGTTCTCAGTTAACTGAGAACCCGCTTCTCAAAATTTCTTACTTCCTACTTAACTTTTTCCTAGCTTTCATACCATAAAAGGGTGATAACAAAGAATAAAGTTTTAGTTGGCAATGTTAAAAGCCTCTCTTCTAATAAAGAAGAGAGGTTGAGAGGAATGTTTTACAAAATTGTCAAGTGGCTATTGAAATAAAAATATAAATTGATTTAGATTAAAGTTTTGGATCATGGCATTTGTATTAGGTTCTCAAAATGTTTTCAATTTTTTGGTTGAGCAGGGTATATGTAACGTAGAAGATAAAGCTCAATGTGAAATCGAACACAAATCTGCTAAAAACTTTAACTTATTACTGACCTTGCCGAGCGATCGCAAACTTCTGGTTAAACAAGAACGCCGCAAACGAGACGGTAATACAACTGGCGAATTTTTATGTGAATGGCAGATTCATGAATTTTTACATCAATTCCCAGAACTTAGCGAAATGCGATTATGGCTGTCAGAGGGAATCTACTTTCATCCTGAATATTCAATTATTGTTTTAAATTACTTAGATAACTATCATGACTTGATGAACTTTTATGCTACGGAAAATGTCTTTCCCCCACAAATAGCTACTTCTATCGGCACGATTCTAGCTAAAATTCATCGACTGACTCTAAATAGGCAAGATTATCAAGACTTTTTTTCGCAAAACCAGGATAATCAAAGCCTCGATACAGTTTCTTATTTGGTGCGGAAATTAGAACGGATAGGCCCGGAAATTTTCGGTTCGGTTCCTGCTGATGGGTTAAAATTCTTTACTCTCTATCAACGCTATGAAAGTTTAGGACAAGCAATTGCTGAACTTGGTTCTTCTTTAGCTCCTTGTTGTTTAACCCATAATGACTTGAAGCTAAACAATATTTTATTATCTAATGATTGGCAGCAAGTTAAATCTCCTGAAGTGCGTTTCATTGATTGGGAACGATGCGGTTGGGGAGATCCAGCTTTTGATTTAGGTACGCTCATCGGTAGTTATTTGCTGATGTGGATGAAAAGCTTGATTACCAGTAAGACGATGAGTATTGATGAGTCTTTACGAATGGCGACTACACCTTTGGAACTTCTGCAACCTTCGCTTGCTGCTTTGGCGATCGCTTATACTGCTGAGTTCCCTAAAATCTTACAGCTTCGTCCTGATTTCATACGGCGAGTCGTGCAATATTCTGGCTGGATGTTAATTACTGCTATTCAGTCAAGGCTTCAATATCAAAAGTCCTTTGGGAATATGGATATCTGTATGCTTCAGGTTGCTAAATCTTTGTTATGTCGTCCAGAACAATCTATTTCTACAATCTTTGGTATGGAAGCATCAGCTTTAGGCATAGAGTCTAAGGCTATAGCCGTTTAAGGGTGGATGAGAAGAATTAATTTATTTGTAGTGAAAAAAGATATTATGCAACTATTAGATTCGCCTCAAATTGACACAGAAGCTATTCCAGAGTCATTGCAGACCGCACTGAATGACATTGTTAATCAGTTGCAAATTCACTCACACTTTTGTATTAGTCACCCAAGCTATAAATCTTTAGAATTACCACCTGAAGTAGTTACACGTTTTCAAAACTTGCCGTTAAATCTACAAAATAAATTGCTTACTCAGCGATTATCTACTTTTCTCTATGGCATATATTACAATGCTTCCCTAAAAGTTGCCTTAGCAAATGATAGTAATGGCAGCGATTTAGCTTTAAATCAGAATTTAGAAAACGACACTTATTTAGGAGTAGACTTAACATTTTACGATCGCCTGCACGAAAGTAACACGACAGAAGGCTACTTTAACCCTGGTTGGCAGGTAATTAAACAAGAAACAGATGGTGCATTAGCTGTACAACAAGGAGGTTTGACACTACATATTAACCCAGCAAAGCATCTTCAACCAGATGTACAAAACCCTTCTCTTGGTGATGTAGTTGCTATCAAAATGCCCAAGAATTTAGTTCAAAATGGCTTTTATATGGCGGTTGGTAATGCCGGGCCATGCAAATCAGAAGATGTTGTACGTGTCTACTTTAACTTAACTCCAGCAGGCGCAGTGGCAATCATAGGTAGCTTAACTACCCAATTAAATAATATTTTCATTCCCTTCAAATTTAAAGCTTTATATAACCCAAAAGACTACGGGCGTTATGATTCGGCGGTACTTTACTTTAATAAAAATAACTATCAAGCTGTTCACTCAGTATTACAAAAGCTGTATGTAGAATACCAATCTGATTTTCAACCTGAAGTACCTTTATTTACCAAGCAAATAGCACCAGGGTTAGCGATCGCCGAAGAACCAAACCATAAGTTCGCTCAAAAAGAAAGTTTTGGCACAAATCGCTGTCAAATAGTCGCCAAGGGATTGTTAGAAGCTTGGGCTAAAGGAGATAACTCGCCCTCAGTCCGGCTGGCAGAGATTTTGCAACAATTTTCTCTATTACAAATAGAATTACAACGTCCTTATCTCAATGCCAACTCTGAAGATATATATACAGTTTTAGAATTATGAAAATTACTAATCTTTCACCTATAGTTGAACCACAACCTGTAAATTTAGAAGCTGAAATTGCCCTAGCTAACAGTAAATTTCCTCAGTCTGACTTGCCTTTTTACCGTAAACTTGGACGGACAGACTTAACAGTTAGTTGTCTGGGATTAGGTGGTGGCGGTCGTATTTCTAGCGAAGATACTCTTTACGCCTTTGAGCAAGGAATTAATTACTTCTTCTACTCCAGCGATTTGCATCAATATTTTTACAGTACGATGGCTGAGACGCTGCGTAAATTATGTGGGCGTAAATCTTCGGTGCGAGAAAAGGTAGTTTTGGCAACTGTTACTTATATTGTTAGGTCGCCAGAGACAATATTTAGTTATTTATTCGATCAGTTTTCAGACTTGGGAATTGATTATATTGATGTGTTTTATTGGGGTTGGATTGACCAGCATAATGCTAATGCTTTTGAAAAATGTATTAGTGCTTCTGACGATATTCGCGGGCCAAATACAGTCTGTCAACGAACTATAGAAAGAGTGTTTGGTGTTTCAGAAAGGCTCAAAAAAATGGGTGCTGTGCGCTACATTGGTGCTTCTTTCCACGACCACGATTTGGCAAGACAGTGGTTGAATAGTCCTTGGTTAGATGTTGCGATGGTCAGGCACAACGTTGCACACCGCACAGCCCAGACTAAGGTTTTTCCTCATTTAGATGCCAACGACCCGCATCGACCTGGTATCGTCACCTTTAAATCGGCTGGTATGTCTGGGCCGCCACTGTGGAACCCCCCTGTTGGACTACCTTCTGGATGCTGGCTACCTTCAGTCCCAGATTTATATCGCTATTCTTTAAGCCAGAACTGTGTGGATGTAGCATTAACAGGTTTACGAAATCGTCAGGAAGTTGATGCAGCAGTTGCGAGTGTCCAAAAAGGAAAACTAACACCTGAAGAATTGGACTACCTTAACCTCTATGGAGATTTGCATCGCAGACGGGTAAAAATCCAAGACATTCCACTAGAAAGACTATTAGTTAGTAGTTCTAAATAGTTATAAGTTGTTCCACATAAAGATTGCATAATTAGGGCGGGCTTTCCGGCCCACCCCACAAAATTATGTAGTCATTTAATATGCAAACTAAGAGGATGTCTGAAAACTTTTTCGTGTTGTGTTTAAGACTACTAGATCCCCCTAAATCCCCCTTTTTAAGGGGGACTTTGAGAAGTTTTCCCCCTTTTTAAGGAGGGGGGATCAAAAGATATATTTAGCACTTAAGAGACATCCTCTCAATGTTTTTCACATGAGAAACACATCTATATCAAACAACAGCCATGCAAAAACATTTATCAGAAAGCACTCTTAATGGAAAAGCTCACGAATTTGCTCCATTATCTATTCCTACAGCGACAGATGCAGATGTAATTGCATATCTGCGCCGTTCGGCTAAGTTTGCCGAATTTTCGGCTTTAGCTGAAAGGGAAGCACAAATTTTAGCTGCTTGCGAACAGTTTGAAATTACTGTATCGGAAGAGGAAGTACAAGCTGCTGGAGATGATTTTCGCCAAAAACATAAATTATGGGGAATGCAGGAAACGATGGCGTGGTTAGACCAGCAGGGTATGAGTGTAGAAGACTGGGTACAAGGAATTAGAATAGGGCTTTTAGAAAAACAACTCAAAGAATTTTTGTTTGGCCCCAGTGTAGACGGTGAATATATGAGAAATCGCGATCGCTATAAACGAGTGGCGATATCGCAGATTCTTGTTGTAGACTTAGCAACAGCTTGGAAAATTGTCCAGTTGCTACGCGAGGGACACGCTTCATTCTGTGCCTTAGCATTAGAATACTCTAAAGGCAAGATATCTCAAGAAAAAGGTGGATTTGTTGGGATTCGCTTTTTAGTAGAACTGATGCCGGAAGTGGCTGAAGCTATTAAGAATGTCGAAGAAGGTGAAATTTTAGGCCCCATTCAAACTAAATTAGGTTATCACGTTGTCAAGGTTGAAAAGTGGTTTCCTCTGCAATTAACCCTAGCAGTTAGAGAGCAAATCATGGAGACTTTGTTTCAGTCTTGGTTGCAGAATAAGTTGAACAACATTGTATATCAAGATTAACTGTACAGAGTGCTGAGTATCAACTTTATGATTGGAAGACTTTGAGTGTTCAACTGTGTCCTAAAGGGTGCGACTATGGCTATATGTTTTGATACTCAAATTTTACTTTTCACCTTTTCAATAAACAGGTGGTAGACAATGTCTACCCTACAGCTATATGTTTTGATAGGGTGAGAATTTCTCACCCCACTATTTGTTAGATTACCTTAATTTGCATTTGCTAGTTTAGGTTCATCAACCCCAGTTTGAATATTGTTATCTTCCATTTGAACTACAATTTTTAGTTCGGCTATTTGTTGTTTTAACCAATTGGTAAACAAATCACCTAATATCTTTACACGCAGTTGCTCATCTAATTGTGGTTGAATTATTTCTTCAACTTGAATTAAATGCACACCTTTTTGTGTCATAATTGGCTTCAGAATTTGTGGTGGTGTCGCAGCAAAAACTGCTGCTGCAATTTCTGGTTTCATGTCAGTCCGACGCTGGATTCCTAAATACCCTCCAGCCCGTCTAAGTTCGGGTTCTTGAATGTATTGTCGAGCCAGTTCTTGAAAATTTATTTCACCTTCTTGTAGAGCATAAAATAGTTCTAAAGCCAAGTCTTCATCATCTAAAATAACTTGATAGATAACTGCTCCGGCATAATCAAGTTGGTGTTCGTAAAATATTCGTTCAACTTCGTTGCCAAATAAATGTATTGCCAATTTCTTAGAAATTAGGTTAGTATATGCTAACTCTTCAAAATCATCTAGAGAAAGATGATGTTTCTCTAACCATTCCCAAGTATCTTCGGCTTTGAGGAGCTTATTATTTAGACGCAAACCATTCGCAGCTTGTTGGAGTTCTTCAGCCTCAGTTTTAATTCCTACTTGATTAGCCGCCGCTTTAATAATTTTACGAGTAGCGATCGCTTCAACTACAGTAGGAATTTGGCAGGATAATTTTACTTGTTCAAGAATGTCTTTACTCAAGATAGTCAAATATTTTTCCATCAGGATTTTCTCCAATTATTTAGTTGTTTACTAGTTATTAGCCATTACTAATAACTAAAGTTCTATACCCCCAGTTTGCAATTTTTTAAATGGGTCTAAAATGTAGTCAATCACGCGGCGCTGGCGAATAATTACTTCTGCTGTTGCTGTTTGCCCTGGAGTCAGAGGAATATGTTTATTTCCAGATTCGATATAAGGGCGATCCAGAGATATTTTCAATTCAAAATTTTGAATATTGCCTCGATTGCTTTGAGTAACTTTAGAGTCTGGTGAAATCCAATTTACCCGCCCTGGTACTACTCCATAATCTTGGAAAGGATAAGCATCAAACTTGATTTTTACTGGCATTCCCACCTTTAAAAAACCGCTTTGAGTGCTGGGCATTTCAGCTTTGAGGATTAAGGGAGTATTCTCAGGTGCAATTTGAGCAATTCTTTGACCTGGTTGGACTACAGAACCGGGTTTGTCAATGGGTAAGTCAAAAATCATACCATCAACAGGCGATCGCACTATTCTCTGCTGCAACTGAAGCTTTAACGATACAATTTGGCTTTTAGCTTGAGCAATTTGAGATTCTAGAGCAGCAATTTTTGTTTGTAAGTCTTTGAGTTGTTGCTGATTTCTCAGCAGCGCCAGTGTACCTGCTTGCTGCAAGCTCCGATAACTATTTTCCTCTTCTTGCAGTCGGAGTCTGGCTTGTTTAATATCCGACTCTAACTGATTCATAGTTGTTTGATAACGATTCTGTTCTTCAGTTAAGCGCAGTTGCGATTGTTTAACATCTGATATGGCTTTTTCGTAAAGTAGTTTACTTTCTTCTTTTGCTTTTTGGAGTTGATCGACTTGGGTTGCGGAAACTGCACCCTCATTTATCAGTTTGCTAAAACGTTCAACTTGTCTTGAATCTATATTTAAACGACTTCTAGCAGATTTTTGAGCATCTTGAGATCCTTTGATTTGTTGTTGTGCTTGATTAACTAAAGCTTGTTTTTCTAATTTCTGTAAGTTATATGTACTTTGTTTTGCATCCAGGTTTTGTTTCGCCTGGTTGACTTGAGACATTTTTTCTAAAGCTTGAGATTGGTTTTGCTGCTCTTGAACATTAAGTGATAACTGTAGTTGATTTTTGAGGACATCAAATTGCGATCGCTGATTTTGTAGTCCAGAGAGTTTTGCTTCAGCTTGCTGGAGTTGTGTTTGCAAAATATTAGATTCGATATCCAACAGAATTTGTCCTGCTTTTACTTTGTCTCCCTCTTTCACCCTGACAGATGTAACTCTCCCATCTGCTTGAGAGTCTAATTTTAGGGTTGCTCCTTGCGGTTCGATACTGCCTCTAGCAGTACCTGTCTCATCTACTTTTGAGAACATTGCCCAAGGTAAAGCGATTACCGTAAAACCTACAAGGGCATACAACAAAGAGCGCGTCCAAGCTTTGGGTAAAGCATCTAACAGTTCTTCGGTACTGTATGACCAATTATTAGTATCATCAGTTTTAGTAACTGTAGTTTTTTCATCTTCAATATTGGCGATCGCCGATGATGAATTGCGATATTGGTTTGGCATAAGCAATTCTCAATGCAGAGTATTTAATAGTGATTAATAGTTACCAAATCATCGAAACAATCAACTTGCTTGTGTTAATTGTTGTTGATTGAGATAGTAATAATGTCCTTTTTTAGCAATTAGTTCGTCATGAGTTCCACTTTCCACTAAAACGCCACGATCCAAAACTAGGATTAGATCGGCGTTGCGGACAGTAGATAAACGATGGGCAATGATGAGGCTGGTACGCCCTTTAAGAATAGTTTTCAAGTTTTTCTGAATGATGCGTTCTGATTCAGTATCTAGATGGCTGGTGGCTTCATCAAAAATCAATAAGCGGGGATTACCCAACAAAGCACGGGCAATAGCTAGACGTTGGCGTTGTCCACCAGAAAGCATACCGCCGCCCTCACCAATTTGAGTTTCGTAACCCAAAGGTAATTGCTGAATAAATTCGTCTGCCCCAGCCAAACGTGCCGCCTCGATAATTTCTTCGAGAGTGGCTTCTGGATGAGCCATACTGATGTTTTCTCGAATCGTACCACCAAACAAAAAAGTATCTTGATCGACTACCCCTATTTGCTCTCGGAGCGATCGCAAGGCAATACTACTGACATCATGACCATCAATTAATATGTTGCCTTCTGTTGCTGGATATAAACCTAAAATGAGCTTGGAAAGTGTAGTTTTTCCGGAACCACTCCGCCCGACAACTGCTACTGCTTGTTCAGGCTTAATTTCAAAGCTCAAGTTTTCTAAAACATTAGTTTCACTTTCCGGGTGATAGCGAAAAGTGACGTTCTCAAAGCGAATATAACCTCGGAGATTGGATAAAAACTGGCGCGGTTGATGTTGTAAATCTTCTTCTGGTTCTGCTTCTAAGACATCATTAATGCGTTCTGTAGAAACAATAACTTCTTGTACCTGATTCCAAAGTACAGTGAGGCGTTGGAAAGGCTGAATAATGTTGCCTAACAACATATTGAAAGCAACTAATTGTCCAATTGTGAGTTGATTTTGAATTACCAACCATGCTCCATACCACAGTAATACTGTAGTAATTAGCGTTTGGATGGTAGAGCTAAAAATTTGAAATTGATTACCAATTACCTGAGCGCTAAACATTTTTTTAATAAAATTATTTAGCAACTCTTCCCAATGCCAACGAACAGTTTGTTCTACTGCCATTGAGCGAATTGAGCGAATCCCATTTAGAGATTGAATCAAATAACTACTCTCGTTGGCTAAAGCATTAAAAATCTCTTGGTTAATGCGGCGAAAGAAAGGTGTAGCGAACAACGCTAATAAAACAAATGGCGGCACAATCAACAGTGCTAACAAAGCCATTTGCCAGCTATACCAAAACATCAATCCCACATAGATAAATACTGTCAGCAAATCCAAAATGATTGACAGTGCTTCACCAGTAAGAAAACGTTGAATTTTTTGATTTTCTTGGACACGAGAAACAATATCGCCAACATAACGCGACTCAAAAAATGCTAAAGGTAGACGGTAGGTATGTTTAATAAAACCTACCATTAGCGCCACTCCCACGCGGTTGGCAGTGTGATCTAACAGATATTGCCGCAATCCAGTCATGGCAACGCGGAATAATCCAAATAGCACTAACCCTAACCCAACTGCATTTAAAGTTAAGATACTACCTTGGACAATTACTCGGTCTAAAAGTAGCTGGGTGAATAACGGTGTTATTAACCCAAAAACCTGAATAAATACACTAGCAATAAAGACTTCTAACAGTACTTTCCAGTGAGGTTTTACTAACTCTAGAAACTGCCACAATGGGGTTCTTTCTTCTGGAGTTTCTTCAAGTAAAGCTGTGGGTTGCAATAATAAGGCATTACCTGTCCAACCAGCTTTAAATTCAGCATGAGTGAGGCTAAGTTGCCCTATAGCAGGGTCGCCTATAATTACCCTTTTAGGTGTGATTTCGTAAACAACTATGTAATGTTTGCCTTCCCAATGTGCGATCGCTGGTAGAGGTTGTTGTGCTAATTTATCGAGACTGGCTTTAACTGGTCGGGTAGTAAAACCAATGCTTTCTGCGGCTGCTGTTAAACCTCGTAGTGATGCGCCACTGCGACCAACATTAGCTGTATCCCGCAAGCGATTGACGCTGAAGTGCTTACCCCAATAGCGACCAATCATAACTAGGCAAGCTGCGCCACAGTCAGAAGCACTTTGTTGAGCAAAGTATGGATAACGCTTGCTGATGTGTCCCCATAGTTGCCCTACTTTGACCTTGGGGCTGGGAAAGTAAGCTCGGCCGAACTCTTGCTTTTGTTTTTTTGGCGAAGTTCGCGGGCGAAATGGAATGGTCTTTCTTTCGTTGACGAATTTTTTTGGAGAAGACTTTTTATGGAAGGTCTTGAAGTCTTCATGAGTAATAACTTTTGAGTCTGAATCTAAACCAAGAAACTCTGTCAATAGAGGCCATAACTGCCTTGCTACTTGCCAATTAGAAGTCCGCAGACAATACACAATTGTTGGTTGCGTCGTTTGCCAACTACCCCGTTTTCTAGCAGGATAGATGTTCCCTGGAGTCAATCTGTGGCCGTCCGAATCTAATAGTTCACCTCGATGCAGCAACCACAGTTTAGATTCTTTGTATAGTGTGGTGGGAACGGAGCCAATTTCTAGATAGTGGCGCTCAAATAGTGATAAGGCTTTCAGTATGGACTGGGTATTAGTATTGCGAGGTAATTGAGAATTTTGGCAACACAACAGCAATAAGTCAAAAACTTCTGCTTGATGATATAGGCGATCGCGGATTGCAGGATATTTATTGATTAAAGGTTGTAATATTTCTTCCTTAAGAAAGCAAAGCTTTAAATTTGTAGAAGCTCTAGCAGTGTAATAGCCGAAGTCATCTTCTGGAAACAGCGTTACTTCACCAAATGATGACCCTGCTGTAATGGTGGCAATTAAGTTGTCATTATCCAACAGTCTGACTTTACCCTCTAATATTATGTAGATGCCCCTTTGTGCTTCTGCTGCTTGCCAAAACTGCTTTGCAATTGGTGGCTCTGCTATTTCTGCCACTGCTAAGGTACTTTGCAGTTCTTGTGATGAAAATCTCTCTCCCAAGGTCTGGGTAATAAATTCACTGACCTGTTGCTTTGAAAACACCGATACCATTGCTTCTCCTCCACCCAAGAATTAGTTATTTAGTTAGGTTCAAATCCAATGACCAATCAAAACTAGCCTCAGAGTTAGATTGCAAATCGCAGATGGTAATGCCTGTATCTTTATTCTTAGTTGATTTTTTACTAGAGGAATGTTTCTGTTTTGTCGAAAGTCCCAGTTGTTTGAGTAAGCGGTACATATGACGAACGCTGATTTCTACACCAAATTCTTTAGCTAAATGTTTGCTTAACCATTGAGCTGTCCAGCACCGAAAAGGATAGCCATACTCATGGGGATGATGACTTACCAATTTCTGCAAACGTTCAATATATTCAGCATTAACAGTCTTGGGTCTGCCTATAGGTCGTTCATTCCATGTGTGCGCCATACCAGCTTGTGCTACAGCAATCCAATACCGTGCCATTTCTTGAGAACAACCTAATATTTGACAGATTTGAGTTTGAGATTTACCCATATCTGCCAGTAGCATTATTTCTAATCTGCGACGGTACTCTGGTTGCAAATCATCTTGTAGATGCTTCAATAGTACCTTCCTCTGAAAAGAGGTTAAATACTTACTATAAGTAAAATCGTACTTTTCAAATTCTTTAGACTTACTAAAATGCTTTGACATTATTTTTGATAACCCATACTTTCTTCTTATACAATTCATAATGTTAGGTAAAGGCAAAAAGTTACCATTTTTAGAGCAGTGCAAATTTCGTTAAATAAAGAAAATTTAGTCAAATATCAATATAATTTGACATTTCTGTTGACCCATCTCCTAATAGAGAGAGTTAATATGCTTACTTAATCCTCCGTAAGTAAGGTAAAGAAAAGGTTAATTTTTTTAAAGCTTACTTGTAAACACTGAGTTTTTGCACCACTTCGATACAAAATTGTTACAATCAGTAGAACAAAAATTTATGCGATCGCTATAACATAGCGACCTGTAGTAGCTATTTCGCCAACAAGAGTAGAGATAGCAAAGGTGTTATAAAGTACAAACTAAAGTGTTTAGCTTTTTTTGCAGTTAACTCTTATTTCATTGATATAGAGTAAATATTATCTTCTGTATTTATTTACTGAATTTTTACTGTAACTATAAGATATTTATTAGTATAATCATTTAAATTTTCTATACTACATTCATATACTTATTAATAAATAAATATTCTCTTATAATAAGAACTTGGAACGCAGCCAACCAATTGCTCTACTCAAAGACGCAAAAGCTGAAACCTTAGCGGAATAGTTAAAAGCTCACCCTGGTATCAAAATCGTCTCACAAGACAGATCAAAAACTTATGAGAGTGGTATTCGCTAAGGAAGCGCCAAAAGGCATTCGCGTTGCAGACCGTTTTCACTTATTGCAGAACTTAGCTGAAACTCTTTGCCAAGTATTTGGTACACATGACCAAGCTCTCACAGTAATCGATGAAGCATACAATCTTTCATCCGTAACCCAAACTGACGGTACTGTAGTTGTGCGAGTACCACGACCAAGCCGTGAACAACAGGCGCTCAATTCAGCATCAAAAAGCCGTGCCAGGCGGCTTGCTATCTGTCAGCTAGTTTGGGACTTACACCACCGTAGGCTTATTGATGCGAGAATCCCCAAATTTGAAATTTGGGGAGTGTCAAAAGCGTGACATTCTACTATTACCTAAAGTTTCATTAATCACCGTCATTAATAACTCATTTAAAGGAATTCCTGCTGCTTTTGCCATAGTGGAAATTACACTTTTAGGAGCAAAAGAACAATACAACCCGGCTTCTAAGAACCAAGGTTGTCCTTGTGGGTCAATCCGAAAATCAAATAAACTGTAGTGGCGGCAGCCTAAAGCCTGATGACACTTTTTAGCCACTTGCTGAACTTTTTGGGTGATCGGGTCGTTAGGATCTACAATCCAAGCCTTAGTATTATCTTTAGCCGTCAAATGCAAGTTACCATCGTCCATTTTTTGGAGTTTATCAGCATAGTTGCGAATAGGTTTTTTGTAAGGGTCTACCAGATACTCTTCAAGAGGTAAACCCATTAGCTCCCCGTTTTTAACAATGATCCCGCATCTGACTTCTCGACCGAGTTCGATGAATGTTTCTACGATGACCTCCGAACCATATTCAAATGCTTTTTTCAAGGCAGTGTCATATTCAGTAACATCTTTAACTAATACTACCCCTAAAGAGTTATCGGAAGTTGCGGGTTTGACAACTGCTGGTGGTGGAATTGTCGGAATGTCTCCTTGGCAAAGCAGTTCTCCACGAGGCACTTTCACTCCTACTACTTCGACAATTGCTTTGGCTTTGGCTTTGTGGGCTGCGATCGCCATCAGGTCTGGAGTATTGCCGATGTAAGGTATCTTCAGTAGGTCAAATAAAGCCCGGTAGTGAGTCATTCCAGGAATACAAAACATTTGTGGTAACACAAGGTCTATGTTTTGCGCTGTGATAAACTGTATGGCTTCAAACAGAGTCATCGGTTTGGCAACAGTGATATCTTCTGGATTGAGGGAAGCAGGAAATCGCCAGAGGCGATCAGGTGTGATATATGCAATCTGAAAATCATAGCGCGATCGCTCTGCTGTTGCTGCTAGACAGTCTTGGGCATAAAGGCGTGATAAATCACAGTAAAAATCATCCTGTGCAGATCCAACTAAATGAAGGATACGAAGTACTGACATAATTAATCTTCCTAAGCTTATGGCTGGTTGATGCTGATTTCCGCGCTTTAGTTTTTGAATCTCCGCTAGCAATCCTTGCTGCTCAAGTCTTGAAATCGGAAAAACTCAACTTTTTGGCTGACGGCTTCTTTATGAAACAGCCGAAAGCTACTAGCCGTGTTGGCTGGGATAATGATTTACCTACCTTACTGGCTCATATAAGGCAGAGGGCAGAAGATCTTATAGCCTGCGAAAAGCTAGCGCAACAGTGAGGATCTTAAACCTTTAATGCTTAAGGTCACGGCAATATCCAAAAGCCTGGATTTTTTTACTAACCCTAAGACAAGATGAAACACTCTTCTAATCGCCATCTAATTCCACCAGTTTGCCAATATTGAAGTCTATTTTTACCCATCCTTTGAGTTGTTGCAGATTCTTTAACAAAAGTAAGGGAATCTGCCAATGATGCAAAGTCAAAAATGGTACAGGGTCATCCAGCCGGTAAATGGCATCAGTGCCTTGCAATAAGGTATTAACCCATGTTTGTAATTGTTTGAAGGAACGAATCCCACTTAGCCGCCATATTTCGTGATATATCCAGTAAGTGGGCTTGCTACTTGCTAGGGGTTCCAGAGGTGCAGCTAGGGGAGTTTTACCAAAATAAGCATCTGCCACACCAGGATGATTGTAGAACATTGTAATTGCCGAATGGGTACGGGGATTGCATTCAATGGCGTAAACTTTACCATCTTGGGCTTGGATAAAGTCGAAAGAAACTTGCCCAGTCAGTCGCAAACTCTTGACAAAGTGTTGTACCCATTCACGGATTTGGGGATTTTCGACGTTTTCATAGTTAATTTGAAATGCGGAAGAGTTTGAACAGCAATGCAATCTTAATTCTCCATCCCGTACTGTACTATGTGTGCATAACTCCTTACCAGGAATAAACTCTTGCATAATCCAAGGTTTTTCTGGAGTGATGGGTAAAGAGTTAACAAAGGTTGCTGTCTGTTCTGGTGTGTTGCAGGGAAGTTTAATTAAATTTAAGCGGCGAACCGAGTCGTAATCAATACTTTTAAGAATATATTTGCGATTTTCTTGACTAAAATCAAAATTGATAACTTGTTGAGGGTCTGTAATTTTAAACGATTTGGGGACAGATAAACCAAGTGATCGCGCCTTATCTGTGAAAGCAAATTTATCATCTAGCATGGAGGTAATATCTGCATCAAAGTGAAAAACTTCGCAGTATTCTGATAGTGCAGGCTTTGCTAAAGAGTCGTAGTAACTTGCGACAGGACTGCATACAGGTACGAAAACATCAACTTTTTCTTTCTTGACGATTTCTACTAGCGCCTGAATATAACCTTGTGGGTCTGATTGCGGAGCAGGAACTGTATAAAAACGACTCACAGCTTTAGAAAATTTATGCCCAGACAACCAGTATTTATGACTTTCAATCAGAATAACTTTGTGTCCAGCTGCATGGAAGCAACGCGCAAGTTGCAATGCTTTGGTCATCTTGCCTCCACTGACCAAGATAGTCTGAGGGTAAGCAGCTACGACTTTTTTCGTAAACGGTGCTGCTAAAATGTCCCACAGCAAAGATATCAGCACGATCAAAGCATTGAATGGCAAGGCTATTAGTAATAATGTCAGAGTACCCAGAGTCTTAAATAGAGCTGCTATCTTTACCCTTGTGCCCGTTGAGGGTGTTGTAGATTGAGGCACAGATAAGGAGATTGATTGGATTGATTGTGTCATAAGTCTTTCCTTTGTGTTGATTGTAGAGATGTTGCAATGCAACCTCTCTACAATCCAATTCCTAGTCTTCGTTATGCTACATGTCTGATCAAAGTCACACCATCTCGTATGGGTAACAGAACTTGCTCTACACGAGGATCAGCAGCGACAACACAGTTGAACTGAGCGATCGCTTCACCATTAGCAGTGCGTTGTTCTGGTGGTAGGTAAACTTGTCCTTGCAACAAAGTGTTATCCACGCAGATTAACCCGTCAGGAGCTAGTAAGCCATTATCCAAAATGATCTGAAAGTACTCTACATACTCCTTTTTATCAGCATCTATGAAGATTAAATCAAATGATTCTTTCCTTGCTGCAAGCTTGTGGAGTGTCTCTAGAGCAGGTGCTACTTCGACGATGATTTTGCTGCCATCGGGAGATGCATCAAAGCAAGCTTGAGCAAATTGGGCAACATAAGAATCTACTTCGCAAGCTATGAGTTGTCCATCGCTGGGTAATGCTTCTGCCATTGCCAAGGCTGAATACCCTGTGAACATTCCCACTTCTAGAATGCGCTTTGCCTTGATCATGTGAACAAACATTTTTAGTGTCTGTCCTTCAAGATGTCCTGAGAGCATCTCCTGCTCTAGTTGTCGCACTGTTTCCCCATCACTAAAGCGTTTGCTCCAGTCTTCTTTACTGGTTTTTTGGGCCAATGCTGCTAATGCGCTCGATTCTGGAGTGGTGTAATCATCTAAGTAGGGATCTAAACCCGCTGCTAATTGAAGCGCTTGCTCTAAAGAATTTAATATCCCTGCGGGAATGTTGTTCTGTTGTGCTAATTTGAGGGTTTGCTGTAGCTGTGCTACTAAGATGCTGAGTGGAGTGATTGGTTTAGCTGTTTGGAGTTCTACAACACTTGTCATATTTTTACACCCCCAATAATTGAGCTTCTTGAGTTTCAACGTATGCGTCAATACCTTCCCCATCACGAGGGTATCTAGTACAAAGACGTTTGTGTTCAGCTAAGGCAGCATTAAGTTCTTCACGAGTCAAATCGTTGACAAAGAAGCATTCACCAATCGGACGAGGCATGGCTGCACGTTGTTTGCCATCTCGTGTCAGGCTAATAGACTGGGTTGCATACCAAAGTAAATCCCCATCTAGTAAAGGATGATCCAGTGATAGACCTATACGACTCATTAGATCTAAGATGCGATCGCGCTCCTGTGTGGGAATATAACCTCGTTGTGCCGCAATGGTTGCAGACAAAGCCATGTCTATATTGACGGCATGACCATGATATAGAGGTACACGCGGCGCTAATTCTAGGGTAGGACTCCAGGTATGACCGTAAGCAATGACGCGATCAAGATCTATCTCATGTAAGTTTGGAGTTTCTAACTCCAACATAGTTTTGATTGCTTTGTAGTTGACTTTATGGGCAATCTCTTTGATTTCTGGTGTACCATTCACATGCCCAAAGTGAGTGTCAAGCAGTTCTTCACCATATTTGTATAGCAATTCAAAGACTTGGGAGTTAGCAACTACAGCAATTTTCACTAACTCTGCCATCCCATTGCGAACTTGAGCCGTAGGCAAGGTTTTCAAAAACGAGAAATCGAGAATCACTTTCAAAGGTGCATGATATGCTCCCAAGCGATTTTTCAACTTACGATGATTAACTGCTACCTTAATCGCTACACCTGCATCGATTAAACCAATCAAAGTAGTAGGAATACGAATGTAGTTACTCTTGCGACGGTAAGCAGCGCAAGCAAACCCTGCTACATCAGTAATTAGACCGCCACCAACTACTAAGACTGGTTCCTTACGAACTAAGCCGAAGTCTGAAAAAGCGTCAACAATTTTTTCAAAAGTTGCAAGGGTTTTAGCTGGCTCAGTAATGATAATGGGAAATACTGTCAGTTGAATGCCATAGTGGCTAAAATATGATCTGATCTGCTTGCCATAAAGTTCATAGACAATGGCATCAATTACAGTTAAACAGCGACCGAATTTCACATAGCTATCTGCGATTTCTCTGTTTTCAATGTCAAATGCACCGTTGACATAGACAAGACTAAAATCGATTTTTTCGTAACCTTGCACGTGAAACGCAGTTTCTGTAGCTTCAAATGTTGCTTGAACTTTATTCATGTCTGTTCACCTTTATTCAAACTAAGAGACTGTGGGATTTTGGTAAGAATTCTGATTTATCCTCATGCAAGCCAAGCGGAAATAATGCTCTTTAACGTTTGAGATTAAAGGCATCACAAAATAAGCTTTCATTACAAAAGCTTGTTTTTATTACTATCTGGCAATGTTATGAAACAAAATCAGGCATTTGAGTAAATTTTGTAGGTGGGTTAACCTTTTATTCAAGAGAACCTCTAAACTATTCAACTAGTCCCACTAGCAATATCTTGCCACAATACTTGTATTCTCTGCTTTGGGATTGTTGACTTCAATGAAAGGGAAATTCATCTGAATTCAGATTTATTCCACCATGTTTAAGTTTAGTGGCTTGCCAATTGTGCGATTTCGTAAAACTTCTGTCCTGGAGAAAAGTTCGTATCGTTGTTCTCCAAGCTTTAATTTGAGATTAGAACCTTGATTTACCTTAAGTTCGCTGTTTTTTACCATTAGTCCCAAACCATAAAATGGCTAATTACTTAGATGACTCAATACATTCTATTCAGAATGACAGTATAATTCCTTTTTCATTTAGTGAATTTAATACTCAGTACTCAACATATTTCTCTCACTAACTCCTGAAAACGCCGAATTGTAATATATCTGAGTTCCTAGTTAACAAAACATTAACTTATTAAGGAAAATTTTGTGTTCAAGGATTTAACCAAGTTAAATTGACTTTTTAGATCTAAGTATTAAGCTGTTTTGGCTTAAACCAGCTAATAATTTATTGGTTATTAACTTAGAGTGCCATTACAAATTGTAACAAGAAAATCATATATATCATAACATATGTAAATTCTTTTCAGTCAATCCATCATGCGAAGTGTACCATTAACAATGCATTTGTATAAAACTATGTCTTAAGATAGATAATTGATACAGCAGCCATATCTCAAAAAGCATCTTCACAAGTAACAGCTATTTCTAAGGCACTGACTAGTGGTCTGTCCCATTAATTTTGAGGGGTTGGATAAATCTTTGAAAGCTTAACTCTTGCATCTTCTGTACGAAAACGCCAATCTACACAAACCTGATTAAGATTGCGATCGCATTCCCAAATTGAAACCTCGTGTTCTAAAGTTTCAAT
>JANBVI010000084.1 GCA_024239075.1 Fischerella sp. CENA71
TTCGGGCGTATAGAAAGGCGTCATAGCAGTTTTTATATCGGATTATACGGTGATAACTGGGTAAACTTTATGAAATCATGTCAAGATTTAGTTACAGCTTTAATAAAATTATCTCGCAATAAGTGTCAGTACTATCAACGAGGTCTAAGGGCTATGTCGCTTATTTTAGCTACATTATAGGCTTTTTTGTCACCCCGCCAGCTCTTTGACTCGCGACCGTGGGCAACCTTAACACCCCAATCCTGCAATTCACGAAACAGTTGCATGGCTTCTCTGGTAATTTCGTCGTGTTCGTCAAATATTCGCTGAATTTCTTTAGATTTAGCCTCCTCAAACAATTGATGCGATTTTTCTTCTACCAGAGTTTCAAAATCTCGCTGCCATTCTTCCTCCGACTGCTGCAATTGCTCAACCTTGGTGTTTAACACCGAAACTGCTTTTTGTAGTTGTTCAACTTTTGCTTGGGCAATGTCGCGATCGCGCTGAATTACCACGCCAATTCGTTGTAATTTTTCTAGCTCTGAGGAAATCTGAATATTTTGCTGTTTCTGTGTTTGTAACTCATCAACAGACTTGTTGAGATTTTTTTCACATACACCATACAAACGCTTAATTTCGGCTAATTCATTTCTTGACTTACCTAATAAGTCTTCCGCTTCATTAGCTTTGCGTGTCGCTCTGGTATCGGCAACCAAATGAGCAACAAACCCGACTGGCAATGCCCCTAAACCCATTAACGATAGATTCCTACCCCAATCACCGCTGAAGCCTCCAGAAGCCAGAACAATGCCAGCACACAGAGAAACAGCAGAGCTACCCAATGCAACGCCTAAACTATCTTTCATTACTATTGCTCCTTACTTACCTTGGGGTAGATATTCGCCTAGTTGATTCTTGAATTCGTTTAACTTGCCTTGCGCCTGGATGGTCTTATACTGAGCATCTTGGGATTTTATCTCTGCCTGCTTCAGCTTTTCTTGTAGCTCTACTTGGGTGTATGTTGCAGTTTGTTGGATAACTTGCGTTCTAGCCTGCTCTACAACATATCCGGTTCCTTTTTGCTGGGTAATTTCGCTTTGAGATAGATAACCGAGATAATCACCTTTGACTTTCTCAATTTCCGTTGCTGCTTGGATGCCAGCGCCAACAGCAGAAGCCTTTTTCTTTAAGACAGTGAATTTTTCTTTAGTCAGATCCATTGCTGCGCCTGTTAGCTTGAGCGCTCGACTTGCTCCCTCATAAATGGTCATGCCTTTGTCGAACTGACTTTGTGTCGCCTGGGGCAACGATTCAGGAGGATTTAATGGATCGTCAACATGATATTGGCTGAGTTCAAAGCGTGGTGTTAGTGCTGCAATCCCCTCTGGTCTTAGGTCTGGTAGTCCGGGCGCTGCAACAGAGATGTTTCCATTGCTATTAGTAACGACGGCGGGTGATGACACTGTTGCTGGTGCTACTGACTTGCTGTCACTGTTGCTATTGCCAGTAATTTTAGGCGTTTTGGTAGCATCCATACAGAAACTTACGCACTTGGCTATAAAGAAGACAGAGCAAGCATTCTAGCAATCGTTAAACATTGCCTAGTTTATATCCTTTTAGGTAAAGTTAAAAAACC
>JANBVI010000085.1 GCA_024239075.1 Fischerella sp. CENA71
TGTCCGAACCGGATAGAAGGGTAACAGAACGGACCGTTTAGATAGGTAACAGTTCTCTCAAGGCCGGGAGGAACCGGCTGATGGCTTGGAGAGAGACTGGCAAGATGGATGAGCGGTTGAAGTTTGTGGCCGCCTGCCTTGAAGGCGAAGAGACGATGACGGATTTGTGTGCGCAATATTCTGTGTCGCGTCGGATCGGCTACAAATGGCTTGATCGCTATAAGCGGTATGGAGCGGCAGGCCTTGAGGATATATCGCGAGCGCCGTTGCTGCACGGTCGGGCAACGGCCCAGGATCTGGTTGAGCGCATCGTCGCGGTGAAGGAAGCGCATCTTCTTTGGGGTCCGAAGAAGATCATAGCGTGGCTGAGGGGCAAGCACCCTGGCGAGGCCTGGCCTGCGGCCTCGACAGCTGGCGAGATCCTGAAGCGGCACGGCCTGGTGAAGGGCCGCCGGCGGGCGCGCTGGAAGGCCAGCGGCAACGGCCCCTGGCCTGAGGCTTGTGAGCCGAATGCGGTGTGGACGGCGGACCACAAAGGATGGTTCCGCACCGGTGACGGCAAACGCTGCGAGCCGTTGACGGTGATGGATGCCAAGAGCCGCTATATGCTGGCGGTGGAGGCGGTGTCTTCGACGTCCGAGAGTGAGGCTTGGCCCGTATTTGAGCGGCTTTTCGAGGAGTTCGGATTGCCTGAGCGGCTGCGCAGCGACAATGGGGCGCCGTTCGCCAGCGCCGGCGTCACCGGGCTGACGCCTCTGGCGTTGCGCTTCGTCAAGCTGGGCATCGGGCTGGAGCGGATCACGCCCGGCAAGCCGCAGCAGAATGGCAAGCACGAGCGCTTCCATCTGACCTTGCTGCCTTTGGCACAGAAGCCTCAGCCGGACCGCCGGAGGCAGCAGACGGCTTTTGAGGACTTCCGGCACGAATACAATGAGGAGCGCCCGCATGAGGCGCTGCAGCAGACACCGCCAGCGGCGCACTATGCCAAGAGCCCGCGGGCTATGCCCAGGCAGGTCCCGCAGCCGGACTATCCCAGCGAGGCTACGGTGCGCCGGGTCAGGCACAATGGCGAGATCAAGTGGGGCGGCACCTTCATCTACATCTCGCAAACGCTGGCCGGCGAGCAGGTGGCGATCGAAGAGGCTGACAGCGGCGAGTGGACGGTGCGTATCTATGCCCATCCTCTCGGCGTCATCGATACCCGCCGCATGGAACTGCGCCGCCGCAGCATTTTGCCCCTTAAGGGGCAAAATCCTGCGGCTCAAATCACACCGGAACTGTAACCTATGTATCCGGTTCAATCTGTTACCCATCTATCAGTTGGACA
>JANBVI010000086.1 GCA_024239075.1 Fischerella sp. CENA71
CTGACGGGGCGACAAAAATAGCTAGGATACAGACATGATAAGCTTCATAGCGCTCAGACCTCGTTGATAATACTTCTGCTTATTGCGATTTAGTTTCATTAGCTCGGTCACGAACTCTGTACAAGGTTCCATAAAATTGACCCAATTTTGACCATATAATCCAATATAAAAACTACTGTGTCGTCTTTGTGTACGCCCATACTCTTTAACACGACCAACATATTTTTGTACTCCTTTACGTTTAATTTGTTGTCCAGCAATCGTGGCAGATGTATATGCGATCGCTATCAACAAAATTAGATTAATTAAGCGTTTACCAGATACATTAGTGCCTTCCAAATTATAACCGCCGCCCTTAAAGTCTCGGAACATTTCTTCTATATCAAACCTTCTTTTATAGGCTGCAATAGCCGACTCAAGAGTATCTAGATTTGTTAAAATAAACCATCCTTCTTCTGGAGCGACTCCCAAGATTTTGCGTTTCCATTTACAGGCAACATTAAAAATGAAAAAGCCTTGAGTTTTCGTAACTTTAACACCTTGTAAAAAGAAGGAAATACCAGGTGATAATCCCAAATCCTTTAATTCTAACCAAATTTGGGAGTGCATCTCAACAAAATGATTCCTTTTGAGACGTAAACAGAAGGATATTTCCCTTTCTCTAAGCCAGTTTGCAAGTTTGACTGAGCAAAATTCTCGGTCTGCTAATACGCAGATTTTATAATTCTCAAAAATTGGTAAAACTTTAGACAGAATAGTTGTCTGATCATCCAGATTGCTACTACCTAACTTGGGTAATAATTCAAAGTATACAGGGAAGGCTCTTTTATCCCAAACAACACTAACCATGAATAAATTTACTCCAGCCCAATTCGTACGATCAATGACTATATAAATTATTTTTTCGGAGCTGAAGTTTGTTTCTAACCATGCGGTAACAATCGGGAACCAAATTTTTTCAACTGAGAGATTTGGTAATGACAAAAATCTCTGTATTCTCTTTCTTCTGCTTTCAAATGTAATTGGAATTGGTAGAATTGTAGCCAAGGCTTCCAAATTAACTTTTTTAATTGATTGCAACAGAGTAATCAGAATTTTGAGAAAAATGTAATCTGCAAAGCTAAGTTGACTTTTAAAGTGTTTTTGGTAGAATTCAGGCAATATTGTCATTAGATAGGTCTTATTGACACTCATGAGACCTATCTTTTCTTACCATAAATTGCTACATACTTTATCTCATGAGCTTTTCAGGCTATTTTGTCGCCCCGTCAG
>JANBVI010000087.1 GCA_024239075.1 Fischerella sp. CENA71
ACCCTGAATTGGTCGAAGCAATTCATGCAGGAGTCATCCTACCCACATCCGAGTTAGATGCTCAACTATTAATTCAAGATTATAAATTCTTGCATGACCGAGTTCAGCAAGCGGCTTATGCCCTAATTGATGAGAATCAAAAACAAATCATTCACCTACAAATTGGTCGCAATTTATTACAGAAAACTACAGATAAGACGTTAGCAGACAATCTCTTCGAGATAGTAGATCATCTAAATATTGGCGTTGAAATTGTCAGTGATGAACAAGAACGTTCTCAAATCGCCAAACTCAATTTAATGGCAGCAAGGAAAGCGAAAGCGGCGGCAGCCTATGCTGTGGCTTTGAAATATTTAACTACAGGAATACAATTGCTTAAAAGTGATAGTTGGCAGCGTGATTATGACCTCAGTTTAACTTTGCATTTAGAAGCGGCAGAAGCAGCATACCTTTGCAGAGACTTTAATGGAATGGAAAGATGGAGCTTGGTTGTTTTAAAAGAAGCCAAAACCTCTCTGGAGCAAGTGAAAGCTTATGAGGTCAGAATTGCAACTTGTGTGCTGCAAACAAAACTAGTCGAAGCTGTCAAAATAGGGCTACAAGCATTAGAGCTAATGGGGGTCAATTTACCAGAGTTGCCAACAGCGTTGGATGTTCAGCAGAAACTAGAGGAAGCAAAGACTGCTTTGAGTGGGAGGAGCATAGAGGAGCTGACAAACTTGCGTACCATGACAGAAGCAGACAAGTCGGCAACCATGCGTATCTTATCGAATATGATTTGTCCTGCCTATCAAGCTGTACCTACATTATTGCCACTGATTGTGTGCGAACAGTTAAATTTATCTATAAAACATGGAAATTCGCCTTTTTCTGCTTTTGCTTATGCTAATTATGGAATGATTTTAAAAGGGGTAGCTAACGATATTGAGAGAGCTGATCAATTTAGTCAATTGGCTATAAGTCTAGTTGAAAAGTTTAATATCAGGGACATCAAATGTAAAATACTCCTGATAGTTGCACTGTGCATAATTCACGGTAAAAATCATCTTAGGGACACCATTACAGTTTTGCAAGAAGCGTACTCTAGTGGCATAGAAAATGGAGATTTTGAATATGCTAGCTATGCTGCAATGATTAAATGCCTTAACTTATATTTTAGTGGTCTAGACTTGACAGAACTCGAACAAGAGATGGACTTGTGGTGTCATGCCATCGCTCAACTGGAGCAAGAAAATAACTTAGGTCAAAACCAAATGCACCGCCAGGTAGTCCTTAACTTGCTTGGAGAAGTTGAAAATCCGTGTCGTTTACTTGGTGTTGTCTACAACGAAGAAGAATCACTACCGTTTTATTTGGCTGTTAATGGCAGAACTGCACTTCATTACCTTTATCTTCACAAGCTAATTCTTTGCTATCTGTTTGAGGAGTTTACTGAAGCCGTAGAAAATGCAAACTTTGCTGAACAGAATTTAGAAGGCGCGACAGGAATGATAACTGTTCCTATATTCCATTTTTACGATTCTCTGCCGCGACTAGCAACATATTCATCGGTTTCAAATTCAGAACAAGAATATCTGCTCTTTAAAGTGACAACTAACCAGGAGAAAATGCAAAAATGGGCAGAATATGCGCCGATGAACTTTCAGCACAAATACGATTTAGTTCAAGCAGAGAAAGCCCGAGTATTGGGTAATATTGTTGAAGCTGAAGAATTTTATGAACGAGCAATTGCTGGAGCCAATAAAAACGAATATATCCAAGAAGAAGCATTAGCTTATGAATTAGCAGCCAAGTTTTATCAATCGCGTGGCTTGTCAAAGTTTGCCTCTACGTATATGAAAGAAGCTCACTATTGCTATGGACGCTGGGGAGCAAAGAGCAAGGTAAGAGATTTAGAAGCCAAATACCCCCACCTACTAGCTACTTCATCACAAAAT
>JANBVI010000088.1 GCA_024239075.1 Fischerella sp. CENA71
AATCCTGTTTCATCTAAGTAATATAAGTTAATTTTACCTTCGGATTCTAAGCGTTTTAGCTCTGATAGCTGTTCCTTCTTTTCCTTGTATTCTATGGGGTCTGGTTGACCGAATACATCTCTTCTCATGCGATGCCAACTCATAGAGAAAGTTTTAAGTATCCTTTTAATTGTGTCAGTACTAACTACAACATTCCATTCGGATTTTACTTTTTGCAATACTTTTTTTAATTGCCTTGGTTCCTGTCTCGCCCATTCTCTAATTTTGGATTCTTGTTCGCGATCAAATATTTTCTTACTACCTCTGCCGGGTTTGTTATATAGCCCTAACATCCCCTCTGATTCCCAGCGATTTAGCCAGTTATAGATTGTCTTGTAACTCACGTTGAAAATAGTCATGAGTTCCTCGACTTTGATTTTTTGTGAGGCTAATATTAAAAAATGCGCTCTTTGCCGTACCTGATGATGTCGGCTCTGGCGATATATACGTTCTAGTAGTTTCAAAGAAAGAGGGTTTATTTCTCTGATGAAGAACATCTAAAACCTTAATTTTTATGCAAATTTAACTTTGATTATATTCTATCAGTTGTTTGTGTAATTAATTCTGCTTAGTTACTTAATGAACCCGAAAAAGCTAGAGAAATGTTGCAAATAGCTTTTAATAATAGCGTTCGCCTTGTGCGTTTTGTTGAGGAAATTCTTGATCTCGAACGACTAGAGTCTGGCAGAATTCAACTTGAAATGAAAACATGCGAGATCACTAATTTAGTACATCAAGCAATTGAGACTGTGCAAGCGATCGCTAACGAAGCCGGGATTAAAATTTCCGTCATGGTTCCAAATATGCAAATTTCGGCAGCAGCAGACTCAATTATTCAAACATTAATCAATTTGTTAAGTAATGCTATTAAATTCTCACCTACGGGTGGTACTGTTTGGTTGAGTGCAGAGTTGCTGAGTCCAAAAGAGGAAGCGGAGATGGGAGGACACGGAGACACGGAGACACGGAGACACGAAGACACAGGAAATTTCGATCAATTACTCGCCGCGTCCCTACGTTTGCCACTCCCCCACTCTCCCTTGTCCCCTGTGTCTTCCCAATCTCCCAAAATTCTATTTAAAGTCCGCGATCAGGGACGTGGTATTCCTCCAGAAAAGCTACAAAGCATTTTTGAACGCTTTCAGCAAGTTGATGTCTCTGATCGTCGTCAAAAAAGAGGAAGTGGTCTAGGATTGGCCATTTGTAAGAATATTGTTCAGCAACACGGTGGACACATTTGGGTAGAGAGTCTGCTGGGAGAAGGAAGTACATTTTATTTCACATTGCCAATCACTAGGGAGGAGGCATGAGCAAACGTATCCTAGTTGTAGACGACGAAAGAGACATCCGTAGAGTGGTTCAAATCTCCCTGGAAAATTTTGCAGGCTGGAAAGCAATCCTAGCTGAGTCAGGAGAGGAAGGATTACTCAAAGTCAGGACTAGTAAACCTATAGACGCTATTCTCTTAGATGTATCTATGCCAGATATGGATGGATTTCAGGTTATTGATCGTCTTCGCTCGAATATAGCAACACAATTCATTCCAGTGATACTACTTACAGCTAAAGTGTTACCGAGCGATCGCCAACGCTTTTCTAAGATGGGAGTTGCTGGTGTCATCACCAAACCGTTTGATCCCATGACTATTTGGAAACAAGTAACTGAAATTTTGGGCTGGTAGAAGAAGTATGAGACAGGAGGAGGGAAACAAGGAGGACAAGGGAAGGGGGAGGATGTCAAGTACTCTTATACGGTGCTTATAAGTATCTTACTTTTCAGTTTTATGCTCTGTCTTGAGTGAGTTAAATCTTGGAAAAACCCAGTGTCAGAGTGTAATCTATATTCCCAATCTGCTTTTAGGTGCGCTCTTGAACGCCCCAAAATTAATTTAATCATGCCCCGCAAGCTGATTTTGCTTATCGATCACGAAGTTTCTATTCGAGCGATTTTACAAGTTTGCTTAAATCGTCTTGGTGGCTGGGATGTGCTGTCAGTTTCTTCTCTTCATCAAGGGCTTGAAGTTTTAACGATTAAAGAAGCATTATTGCTCAGAAAACCTGATGCGATTGTTTTGGATGTACCAATGTTGGAAACAGATAGTCTTGGGATTATTCAAGAATTTATCACACATCCACAAATTAATGATATTCCAATTATTTTGATTACCGCAAAAGCAAGTTGGTTTTCGCGTCAACAGCTGCAAGAGATGAATATTGCAGGAGCGATCGCCAAGCCTTTTAATCCAACTAAACTACCAAAACAAATAGCTGAACTACTTAAATGGAAATTTGAGTAAAATTAAAATTTTTGATTATTTTAGAATAACACTATTTTTGACTATTTTTTTATTAATTACTTATTTACTGCTTATTTTTGGCTGATAAATTGATCATGGATTTGGGGTGATCATCTTTTTAATCTGTCTTTTGGTTAATTGGTTTGCTAGGTGTAATTAACCTGATTTATGACAGTTTAGAGATGACTTTTTTCATGCAAAATCAGACATACATTTAATACATTACTTTTCATTAGGGGTATCTGCAATGGACAAGCTAATTTCATCTTTTAAGAAACTAACTGGAAAATTGCTTTGTAACAATGACGAAACGCAAATACAATTTATCCATGATTCCCTAAATAAAGAGAATATTAATGACTGTGATTACTATGCTCAACAGGTAACGGTTGATCTTATTCAAGAATATAAGGATGATGCTGAGTTATTAAATATTTTTCAGCAGGCGGTGCTTACGCGAATACGCAACACAAACAAGATTGTTGATAAAAGCAACATTCACTAGTTCAAGCAATAAAAAGACTGAGAGTTGGGTGAGTGATGGGGATATTGGGAGATTTCTGAGAGATCGCCCCCGTCACTAGGTCTTTGATGTTTTCCTAGTCTTCTCCCGAATGCGAATGCATCTCTTTGAGGAAAATTGCTGTTAGCTATTTTCAAACTAGGGATTTTTTATCATGTTATTAAACTGTTAATTATTTTGTGATTAATCCCTAGTTTAGTTTAACATTATCTCAACATTAAGTATCATAATATTTGCTGTATTAAATTGCAAACTTGATTGAAATTAATACCTTGATAATTAAAAATTTAAGTTGAATATTAAAATGGTGATCTTCACTAGTAAAATTTTTTCTTATAAGAGATACTTTGCTGATAAGTAACTTGAAAGTGTTTAGCAAACTCCCGAACCAAAATCAGTTTGAAGTAAAACCTAACAAACAAGCTAACAGATTGACGATATTACAGATTAGCGCTACTATTAATGCTTTCATAAGAAAAACCCCAGTTACACTGGGGCTGGGTTGAACGTTTCCTATGTCACTATAATCACGTAGTGATTATTCCGAAACAGTGAATTTCACCCATGAAGATGGGTAAAAATTAACCCCGGTCATACCGGGGTTAATTGTGAGACTAGTTTCAAAAAGAGTTACTAGCAGAGGATAGAACAGCATTTTGAAGCACAGATTTGAGGTGTATCACATATTTTTTTGTCATTTTTCAATAAAATCTCAACACGAAAAAATGACAAAGTATAGGATATGATTATCGTACACAACCGAGACAACAGCGAAATCAACAAAGGTAGACAAATCAATGTTTGGAGGTTGTAGGAGAGATGTAAGGGTGTGAAGGGGTGGGAATGGAAAAGGAAAGATGGGTATAAAGATGTGAGGGTGTAATACCAATTTTCCAAAAGAGTACTACAGATGATGACGCCAAGATGCCAAGATTGATTCTGTTGCGAGATTATAGAGAATTGGTATAAGAGGATGTTTGAAAAGTCATGCTGTAGCTTGCTTCCCTGAAAGGGTACGTAGCGCAGCGTAGTGAAGCATCTCCGAGTAATCGCTCCAACCCTAGATTCTACTCTGCGAGAAGCCGCTACGCATCTACGTTCCACTTTGTTCCACACCCTGCGGGAAGCCGCAGAAGCGTCTACAGAATGACAAATTATACCTTTTCCAACTTTTCAAACAGCCTCTAAGAGGGAAGAAGAATTTTTATAAATTTTATATCTTTAAAAATTAAAGTACTCCTAATTTTTATCTACACCCAGCAACTCCTCCTACCTATTAATCTGTCAATTTAGTTGTGAGTGATTATTTTTCTCCGTGTCATCACTTCACCACCAACATCTATTATTCATTTAAATCTTGACTGAAGATTGTATCTCTATACCGTTTTTGATAAAAGCGAAAATTTTTAAATGAAGCGTATTGAGATTTAACGCAGAAGATTGTTAATTTTTAATACTAAAGTGATGAGCATGAGGATCTCTTTCTGACTTGTAGGGTGATACCCCTCATCAATTTGAAAATCTTCTCAGAATATTAACCAAATACTTATCAGTCAGATTTTTCTATTTTTTAACAAAAATCTCATGTTATTTTGCTCTTATAGATTTATTATTTTGCTCTTATTTTTGTAAGTTAAAATTAAATAGAAAATCAATCATCAATGTAGTTTAATCTACATTTTATTTAGAAACAAAGAGCCTGATCAATGATAAGCATTAAAAAAAATTATGACTATAATTTGATTGGTTATTATCCAGCTATACAACTAATGTAATATCAGCAAATAATATTTCAGCTTCATTGTCTTATTTGGCATGAATTTGAGTCAATGAGCCATAGGTTTTGATGTCTGGAGTGAGCCGTGAGGAGCAATTAAACCTCTCAATCAACACCCTTAGTATGGTTGTCATACGTTATGAAAAATTCTGCTGAAAATCCTATTGACCTAATTGTTGCTAGATTTGGAAATCAAGAACGGGCTGTTGAAGTGCTTGAGGAACTAAAGTATCTTAAGCAGGAAAGAATGATCGGGCTTTGGAATGCAGCAGTTATAACTAAGGATGAAAACGGTAAGCTGTTCTTCAAACAAACGGTTCAGACAGTAGGAATCAAACGGAGTGTAGGTATTTGTGGGGTATTAGGGGCTATTATTGGTATCTTGGCTGGTGGACCGATTACAGGTATTGTGTTGGGTAACGCATCTAGCACTCTCAGTGGAAAATTCATCGATTTGGGTTTTGACGAACAAGAACTTAGGGAAATCGGTCACTCTCTGGGTACTAGTAGTTCTGCCATCATTGCTATTGTTGAACACAAGTGGGTCAGAGAACTGGTTGATACCCTTACCAAATTAGGAGCTAAAATTACTTGCCAGCGTCTAAGGGATGAAGTTGCTGTGGCGATCGCTATAGATGCTGATTTTGAGAACCTGACAGTAGTAAATAGATGAAGGATGATATTCCTGCTCCCAAAACACCTAATATCCAAATCGAACTTGCCAAAGAGCGTAACCGAGCTGCCGCTGAACGCACACTCATGGCGTGGATTCGCACTAGCCTTACCCTGATCAGCTTTGGTTTTGGGATTGATGTCATCGTCAGCGCTATCCGTAGCTTTCAAGTTGTTCGAGACATTAATCCTGTACGTCTTTCTCGCATTCTAGGTCTTGCTTTCATTGCCTTGGGTATTTATGCAATGATTATGGCAATGATCCAACACCAGCGAGAATTGTATCATATCCGACGCGACGAGGAATATCTCTACACTCCCCGTCATTCTCTAGCATTGACAGTTGCGATCGCTCTAGTTTGCATTGCTGTCTTTGCATTTATTGGCATTTTGGTAAGTGCATTCACTCACAAAAATAGCATGTAGGTTGTTTCAGGTGTAATTAATTGTGTCCGAGTAGAAACGCAAAATTACCCTGGAGAATGTTGCTAGGCATTTGGTACAAATTTATATTTATGATGATTAACGTAATATGTTACTCATCAATATGTGAATTTGCGTGAGTTTGAGTCCCTTTAAAAAACCGACTATTACCACTAACGAATTAGCAAAAGAGCGTAATCGCGCTGCTGCTGAACGCACATTGACAAGTTGGATTCAAAATTGCTTATCATTGATTGGTTTTGGTATCGCCTTTGATCGCATTTTTAATGCGCTGAATGAGTTGATTCCCAAACATAATCCACACATTGCTATGCAACTGGCTCACATTATTGGTTTGAGCGCGATCGCTTTAGGCATTTTTCTGTTAGTTTTAGCAACAATTGGATACTTAATCAAAGTCAAATCATTAGAGCAAGAGGAATACTCATATAAATCAACTTATATTGTCAATCTATCTGTCTTTGTCGTTTCTGTGATTTTATTTGGTTTGGTGACACTAGTTGCTGTTTTTACTGTAATTTCCTCACCATAGTACTTATCTTTAAGATGATTTTTTGATTTTGATTTAGTCGCCTTTAGTCCTAATGGTAAATTATTAGCCACTAATGATATACCTATACATCCTGAAATATGAGTTACATTTTGGCATTAGATTTAGGGACAACAGGCAACCGTGCTTTTGTGTTTGATGCTCTTGGCAAAATTGTTGGGCAAGCATACAAAGAACTCACACAGTATTATCCCCAACCCGGATGGTTAGAACATGACGCCGAGGAGATTTGGCAAGATACTTGTTGGGTGATACAAACTGCGATCGCCAATGCCAAAATTATCCCTAGTGAAATTGTGGCGATGGGAGTAACCGTTCAGCGCGAAACCTGTTTAATTTGGGACAAAACCACTGGCAAACCTCTACATCAAGCGATTGTTTGGCAAGATCGCCGCACTGCTCCTTTGTGTAATCAATTACAAACCCAAGGTTATGGTGATGAGATTTACGATCGCACTGGTTTAGTTATCGATGCTTATTTTTCCGCTACAAAGCTCAGATGGCTGCTCGATCATGTCACAGGTATTGAGCTCAAAAATGTTTTAGCTGGGACAATTGATACCTGGGTATTGTGGAAACTCACAGGTGGAAAAGTTCACGCTACGGATCACAGCAACGCCAGTCGGACAATGCTGATGAATCTGACAAGCTGTACATGGGATGACACCTTACTAGAATTATTGCAAATACCCGCTCATATCTTGCCCCAGATCCAACCCAGTTTAGGAAAATTTGGTGTGACTGATAGCACTTTACTCGGTGCGGAAATTCCGATCACTGCTATTTTGGGAGATCAACAAGCAGCTTTATTTGGTCATGGATGCGATCGCCCTGGTTTAATGAAATGTACTTACGGCACTGGTAGTTTTTTAGTTGCTCACACTGGCTCAGAAATTGTCCGTTCTCAAAATCGGCTTATTTCTACTGTGGCATGGACGCAAATTCGTAATGGTAGTTTAGATGTGGGCTATGCCTTGGAAGGTAGCATGTTTACCAGTGGGGCCTGTATCCAATGGTTGCGGGATAGCATGAAGCTGATTCAAACGGCTGCCGAGACAGAAGCGATCGCTAATCAAGTTACAGATAACGGTGGTGTATATTTTGTTCCAGCATTTAGCGGATTGGGCGCACCTCACTGGGATATGAGCGCCAGGGGAGCCTTTTTTGGCATTACCGCCGCCGTCCAGCCACAGCATTTAGTTAGGGCTGTCTTAGAAGCGATCGCCTACCAAGTCAAAGAAGTTGTGCTAGCCATCAGCGGGACTTGCAGCACGACGGTAAATAAATTAACAGTAGATGGTGGAGCCTGTGAAAATAACTTCCTCATGCAGTTCCAAGCAGATGTGTTAAATATATCAGTTGAACGTCCAGTGATGCGTGATACTACTGTGCAGGGTATCGCCATGGCCGCTGGTTTGGCGGCGGGATTTTGGGATAGTTATGAAACGCTGGTGCAACAACGACACATTGATCGTTACTTTTCGCCTGGGATAGGAAGTGAATATGCAACAGCTAATTTCATCATTTGGCAAAAGGCGGTAGAACGGGCTAAATATTGGGTAAATTGACCAATCATTCCTTAATGCTACAGAGCAATCAGTCATAAGTCAAAAATACAAACGCAATTCCATTCCCAAAGAAATTGTATCTTTCTATGATGTTAAAAAGGTACTGTAATTTAAATAACATTTTTTGGGAACTAAGAGCAGACAAATTATTTTGCGATCGCACAATGTTTGGATAAACCTAAAAAGTCATAACAAAATCAGCGAAAAAATCACAAAGCTGACTAAAATCAATCTAGCTAGCTGGGATTGAATATGGTATCAACTTCTACTCGCTTTTCGGATATTCAAAATCATTGGGCCCGTGCTTTTATTGAAGCTTTAGCCCAGCGTAAAATTTTAAATGGGTATCCCAATGGCACGTTTCGTCCCGATAACTCAGTCACTCGTGCAGAGTTTGCTGCCATCATTACCACAGTTTTTAACCTACCTGGGAAGCGGGAGTATGTGCCGTTTACTGATGTTCCTGCTAACCACTGGGCAGTAAATGCCATTCAAAAAGCTTACGAAATCGGATTTTTGTCTGGCTATCCTGATCGCAGTTTCCGTCCCAATAATAGAATTGCTAAAGGTGATGTTTTGGTCTCTTTAGTCGGTGGCTTAGGTCTAGGTGCTGATGTGAAGGCTGATGTATTACCAAAACTTCCCCTCATCTATAACGATGCAAGTAGTATTCCTGAATATGCCAAGAATGCAGTGGCGATCGCCACTCGTGCTGGTATAGTGGCTAATTTTCCTAACGTGAAAATACTGAATCCCACTGGAGCAGCAACCCGTGCTGACGTCGCAGCAATAGTTTATCAAGCATTGGTATATGAGGGTAAGGCCGAGAAAATTCTCTCTAACTATATAGTGGTTGCTCCGGAACCAGGAAATGAATCGGGAAATCTACCGTCACCGTCAACACCTCCTGCAATTGTCAGTCATAGCCGGGAGTTTCGTGGGGCTTGGGTTGCTTGTGTGTGGAATAGTGATTGGCCTTCTAAAACAGGACTTTCTGTTGCACAGCAAAAAGCCGAGTTAATCAAAATAATTGAAAAATTAGATGCTCTCAATTTTAATGCCTTGATATTTCAGGTACGACCAGAGGGCGATGCTATGTATGCTTCCCAACTGGAACCGTGGAGTGCTTGGTTAACAGGAACTCAGGGCAAAGCACCAGATCCATTTTATGACCCTTTGGAGTTTGCGATCGCTGAATGTCACAAGCGCAATATTGAACTTCATGCTTGGTTTAATCCTTACCGGGCTAGTACTTCCACAAATCCAGCGAAAACTGTTCGCCCCCACATCGCAGCTACTAATCCAGAATGCGTCTATGTTTGGAAGACTCAACGCTGGATGGACCCAGGACTGAAAATCGTTCAGGATCGAGCTTACAATGTGATCTTAGACGTGGTGAAGCGCTACGATGTTGACGGCATTCACTTAGATGATTATTTTTATCCCTATCCCATAGAGGGTCAGTCTTTCCCCGATGATAAAACTTACGCTGCCTACAAAGCTGCTGGTGGTACTCTCGGCGTTAGTGATTGGCGTCGCGACAATGTGAACAAAATGGTACAGCGTCTATGGCAAGGAATTAAAGCAACCAAACCCTACGTTAAATTTGGCATTAGTCCCTTTGGTATCTATCGCCCCGGACAACCCCCTGGAATTACCGGGTTAGACGCTTATAATGTGCTGTATGCCGACTCGAAGAAATGGCTAGAACAAGGTTGGATTGATTATATTGCTCCCCAGCTTTACTGGCGCACCGACCAAACACAACAAAGTTATTCTGCCCTATTGAAGTGGTGGACAGAGGTTAACACCAAACAAAGACACGTATATGCAGGTAACAATCTTACAGAACCAAGCAACAAGAGTCGGGAGAGTGGCGAAATTGAAAAGCAGGTGAAAATTAGTCGTAGCCAAGCTGGACAGTTTTCACTAGGAAATATTTTCTTTAATGTCGGTGTTTTAATTGACAATAGTCAGGGCATTGCCGATAAATTACAGTTGCTTTACAACAAACCTGCCTTACCTCCGACTTTGTCTTGGCAGAACACCACACAACCAGCACCACCCACAGCCCTACAAGTGAGTAACCGTAAACTGACTTGGAAGCCAGGTGATAACAGCCAGATTCGTTCTTGGACGGTTTATAGACAAAGCGGCGATACTTGGACTCTCCAGCGAGTTTTGCCTGCCAATACTACCTTTGCAACCGTTGAACCGGGAACTTATGCCATATGTGCAGTAGATAGACTAGCGAATGAAAGTGTAGGAGTGGCGATCGCAGTTAGTTAAAACCTAGAAGGGGGACAAGGAGGCAATTTTTCTCTGAGTTTCCCCAGTCATAGCTAGATGCCACATTATATCAAGCTTGATACGTCGCGATCGCCTCTTTAAGACTTGGGATGATTGCAAAAATTTAGAATACTACCGTTGTAGTTCAGCATCATCAATGATTCTCCGTTTTGGTTGCATTGCTGCTTTTTGGATACAAAACTGAACTTCTGTTAAATGTAAATTCATGTATGAGAGCAAGGCATATATGAAGATGACGATACCAAACATCTCGCAGAACTCTTCAAACGCTGTAATCATTGCATAGGTCATATTCTCATAACTGTAGAGATCGTCATAGCGTCCAGCAAACATTTCCGCACCGATTGCACCGCTAACGAAGATAGTACCAGCAACAAAAAATAAAAGTCTTATCTTTCTTGGAAGATGAGCCAAAAATTTGAGATACGACAGCACAAAGATCAGTGTCAGGGGAATGCCAATAGCAACCCAACCGTAGTGAAAAAAACCCGTTCTGTTGATGCTTGAGCCTAATATTGCGTCTGCATTCTCATGAATCATCGCTACTTCGTCTATAGATAGATACAAAAAAATACCTGATAAAACTTTCCAATGGAGAATGTAGCGAGCGCGAGCGATCTTTTGAGATGTGGCAATAAATGCCAACAGGAGCGAACAAAATAATAGTGTAATGGATGAGTACCATGTAGGAATGTTAGAATCATCACCCACGTTGAACAACCTTACTAATCCAAAAAGACTACCATGACCGAGAATATACTTAGAAAACTGTCCAGCAATACTGACAAAACTTAAACATATAATTACGATACTTAAGACGAAAGCAACCTTTTTAGGGGAAATATGTAATGTCAATTTTACTACCATTTTATTTTTTTGAGAAATAAAATTTTTAAGGTAAATTTATTTACCTATGTGTTTATTGTAACCCTTAATTAATATTTTTTAATCTTAATTTAAACTTTTTAAGTAAGAAAATACTAGTAATAGGCTATACAAAGATGCAAATAAAAAAGCAGTAAAAATGCGGTGTTGCTGAATCAGGGTATGAATTTTCACTATAATACGTTCCAATACCGCTTCGATGCGTTGCTCTTTCTCAAGGGTTTTCAGCCTGCTTTCCTTATAAATTCAGGGCTGAAGCGCTTACTAAGAGCCTTAAATTATTTATATCAAGCTAATTTATCTGTTCTATTTAGATTGCTATCTATCCAAAATCTTTAAAAAATATTAAAATAAAAAACAATAACCATATTTTGGGGTAATCAAAAACACTAGCCCCAATCATGCAGTTTAACTAGCACCTTTTTGAAAATCTCATTGTTTGGAGTTGTTATTAACTAGTCACGACGATCTCAGTTTTAACCCTGGCTCGATTCAGCCTCATGGTGTACTTTTAGCACTAAGTACACAATTGGTGATATTACAAGTTAGCAGCAATACCCAAGACTATTTGGGTAAACGACCACAAGAGTTGCTTGGTCAACCTCTGAGTTCTTTGCTCGATGCTTTGTGTTTAGAAGCGATCGCTCAACTTCCAATAAACGAAATTGACACTATTAATTACCTGAAGCTATCAGTCCGTACAAATGAAGGTAAGCGAGACTTTGATGGTTTTGTGCATCGAGTAGAAAACACGATCATTTTAGAGCTAGAACCAACACAATCGCCAGTTCCAGTCAATTTCTTGAACATTCACACCTTAATCAAAGGAGCGATCGCCAAACTTAAACGCACAAATAACCTAATAGATTTCTTACAACTTACAGCCCAGCAAGTACGCAATATTACAGGATTTGATCGGGTGATGGTTTACCAATTTGACCATCAAGGCGCGGGGGTAGTGATTGCTGAAGTCAAAACAGAAGAGTTATCACCCTATTTGGGACTACACTATCCAGCTACAGATATACCACGAGGAGCTAAGGATTTATACAAACGAAATCCGTTGCGGATTATACCATGTATTCATGCCCAACCTGTAGAATTAATTCCTACAGCAGATGATACTACCCTTGATTTAAGTCTGTCTGTGCTGCGGAGTGTTGATCCTTGTTGTGTGGAATATCATCAAAATATGGGTGTGGCTGCTTTGATGGTCATTCCCCTAATTAAAGATGAAAAGCTGTGGGGATTAATTTCCTGTCATCATCAAACTCCTAGATATGTCCCCTATGAAATCCGGGCTGGTTGCGAATTTTTGGGACAAATTGTGTCATCGGAGTTGGCAAATAAAGTCATTCAAGAGGAAGTAGATTATAAAATTAGATTGGAATCTCTGCGGTCTAGTGTTGTCGAATCTATTTCTCAAGCAGATAACTTCAGAGATGCACTAATCCAGCCAGAACCCCGCTTACTAGGTATTGTAGGTGCGACAGGGGCAGCAGTTTGTTTGGATAGTGAAATTTCTCTGCTGGGAGCAACACCAGATATTGAAAATGTGCGATCGCTAATTACTTGGGCAGATGCTCAGGAGAAAGACAATATATTTTATACTGATTCTCTGCCCAAGCTTTACCCAGAGGCTGAGACATTTAAAGATACCGCTAGTGGTTTATTGCTATTGCGGATTTCTAAATTGCGACATTATTATATACTCTGGTTTCGCCCCGAAGTCATCCGCACGGTAAACTGGGCAGGTAATCCCAACGAATCGATTCAAGTTAACTCAGATGGTACTATTACCCTTTGTCCCAGAAAGTCCTTTGAAAAATGGCAAGAACTTGTGAGATTAACATCTGTACCTTGGCAAAAATGCGAACTTGATAGTGCTTTGAGTTTGCGAAATGCGATCGTGGGAATTGTTCTTAAAAAAGCAGAAGAATTAGCCAAAATCAATCAAGAGTTAGAAACCATTAACCGCGAATTAGCTTCTTTTGCTTATGCAGCTTCTCATGATCTCAAGGAACCCTTACGAGGTATATATAATTACTCAATAATTTTACTAGAAGACTATGCATCCGTCCTAGATGAAGATGCTACAGATTACTTACAGACAGTTATTTCCTTGTCGGTACGCATGGAAACCCTAATTAATGGTTTACTACGACTATCGCAATTAGGGCAAGCAGCACTACATTTACAAGCAGTAAATTTAAACGAATTGCTTGAGCAAGTGATCAATGTCTTTGATGCTAGCCATCAACAACATAATCTCGAAATTCGTATACCCAAAGCTTTACCAACAATTCAGTGTGACCCAGTTCTTGTTAACGAGGTCTTTAGTAACTTGATTACTAATGCTTTTAAATATAATGATAAAGCAGAAAAATGGGTAGAAATTGGTTATTTGGACAGGGAGGACGCGGGGAATCAGGAGACACAAAGACAAGGGGAGACCGAGAATTTAAATGAAAGACTCTCCGCATCACCGCATCCCTCCCTCTCCACGTCTTTTCTCGATTCCCAGCCCGCAATCACTTTTTACGTACGGGATAACGGTATTGGAATTCCAGTCCATCACCACCAAACCATTTTCAAACTGTTCAAACGGCTGCATACTCAAGAAAAATATGGTGGTGGAACAGGTGCTGGACTGGCGATCGCCAAGAAAATAATTGAACGTCACGGTGGTCAAATTTGGGTTGAATCTACCGCAGGCGAAGGATCAACATTTTATTTGACACTATGATAAGTTAAGATATATTACAAAACTTTTTAATAAACATAATTTGCTCACATAGATGAACTAATGGCAACAAAACTTAATGAACCACTATTGGTTGTTGAGGACAGCAACGAGGATTTTCGGATTCTCCAACGTCTGATGCGCCGGATGGCTGTCCAAAACCCCATCCATCGTTGTACTAGTGGGGATGAAGTTTTAAACTATCTTTACCAAGAAGGGAAAAACATCGATGGATTATCGCGACCTTCGGTGATTCTGCTAGACCTAAATCTACCAGGAATTGATGGTCGTGACATCCTAGAGCAACTTAAGCAAGATAAAACTTTTAAAGAAATTCCCATAGTTATCTTCACAACTTCATCCAACCCCAAGGATATTGAATTTTGTTATCAAAAGGGTGCAAATGGCTATCTTGTGAAGCCAATGGATGTCCAAGAACTGCAAAAGACGATTCAAGCCTTTGTCGATTATTGGTTACAAGTTAATATTTCACCAATTTCTGGGTGATCGGGGATTGGGGAAGGTGGGGTCCCCTCTGGGGATAAGGGGTAACGGGGATCGGGGACAAGGAAAGAGGGACACGGGAGACAAGAGAAAGAAAGAGGGACAAGATGGGACACGAGAAGAATAAACACCGATCCCCAATCCCCGATCCCCAATCCCAAGACTTATATTTTTTTTACATTTTTTTTAGTTTTTCTTAATGTTTTCGTAATTTATGTCAATGTTAAGGAAGGAGTTTTGCACCCCTGCCCCTTTTTTTTATGCCGAATGCCTGGAAGCTGCTCATCATTGATGATTGTGCAACGGATCGGAAAATCTATCGCCGCTTTCTTTTGAAAGATCCTCATAATTATTACCAAATTCTGGAAGCCGATTCAGCAGAAGTTGCACTTGGCTTATGCCAAAATATGCCTTGTGATTTGATTCTGCTGGATTTTTGTTTGCCAGATATGAGCGGAATCGAATTTCTAGATAAGCTTAGACAGAAAACCTTTGGTTCTTCCGTACCTGTGATTATGCTAACTGGACGGGGTGACGAAGAAATTGCTGTGGAAGCGATGAAAAAGGGTGTTCAAGATTATCTAGTTAAGCAACACCTGAAGCCGGATGTTTTGCAATTAGCAGTTCGTAATGTGATCAAGCAATTATATCTGCAAACTCAGTTACAAAAGACTCAGGAACGACAGCGGTTGATTGCTACGATGTTGCTACGAATTCGCCAGTCTCTTGATTTAGAAGAAATTTTATACACGGCTGTCAGAGAAGTGCAACAAATGCTCAAGTGCGATCGCGTCATAGTATGTCAGTCTTCTCCAGAAACAGATTCGGAACAAACTGCTCAAGACAATACTACAGATCAAAATAATTCTTTATTATGTTATTGGGCAGGCTCGGATGATTGCAACCTCAACCCGCTAGAGCTATTAGATAATAAGGCAAATCTAATGGTTCCCATTACTTTGAGGGATCAACAACCAGTATCAAAACCTTGGGGTTTTTTGATTGCTCATCAGTGTACAGAAAAACGAGAATGGCAATCTGACGAACTAGAGATACTTTGTGAAGTGTCTGTACAATTAGCGATCGCAATTCAACAATCAGAATTACTCACAAAAACTCAAGCTGCTCTAGAAAAAGAAAAACAACTAAATGCCTTTAAATCTCAAATTATCACGACTATTTCCCACGAGTATCGCACACCACTGGCTTCAATTTTAGCTGCTGCATCTACACTCAAGCAATATGGCGAACATCTTGAGGAATTAAAAAAACAAAAGTTTTTGCATATCATCGAGCAGAAAGCAAGACACATGTCCAAATTGATAGATGACATGCTAGTCATGAATCAATTTGAACTTAACAAGACCAAATTTAAAACAATTCCCCTCGATTTAGAACAATTTTTCTCTAACCTCATCAACGAACAACAACAATTAGTTAGCGATCGCCATGAATTCATTTTTCAGAGTACTGGAAATATTAGAGGCTTCTGGGGCGATCAAGGACTTTTGCGCTTAATATTTAGTAATTTAATATCCAATGCTATTAAATATTCTCCAAAAGGAGGCAATATAGAATTTCATTTAATTGGCAAAGAATCTGAAATTATATTTTTTATTCAAGACCAAGGTATAGGTATACCAATAACAGACCAAACCCACCTGTTTCAACCCTTCTGTCGTGGAAGTAATGTTGACACGCTTCCTGGAATAGGTTTAGGATTAGCGATTACAAAAGCTTGTGTAGAATTACATGGTGGCAGTATTACTTTAGATAGTGAACCTGACCAAGGTACTAAAGTTACAGTTTGCCTACCAAAACAACATATAGTAGAGACGCAATTAATCGCGTCTCTACACCCGGTTAATCGCGTCTCTACACCCGATTAATCGCATCTGTACAATAATCATTTGTCATTGGTTATTCTCCTTTGTCTTTCCGCTCGCTTCCGATTCCCGCTCCCCAATACTACGGTTCATATTTAACTACAGCTTGTCGTGCCAAAATTGAGTTCACACAATCTACGCTACCTGTGAATAATTTACAAGGTTCTCTGACTTCAGATAGTCCAACTACAACCCGAACATATAATCCATCATCTAAATCAATTTTTGACACTTCATATAGAAATCTCTTGCGAGGATGTATGGCGAGTGCGGCTGATAATGCAGGTGTCGCACAAATAATGGCTTTTTTCCCAGGAGGTATGTAATGATCGATAAAAAAGTCATGGTCTTTAGGATCATTACTCCAACCGCTATATGACAATTTTGACGGCCAAGTTAGACATCTGGGATCTATTCCTTTGTCACTAAATCCTTGAGAAAAAATTACTTTAGTAGTCCCTAAATAATTATTTTCTTTTTGCTTTTTTGCTTCTATAAGTTGATTAGCTTTATCGATATCTATAACTCTGGCTCTAAAAATATCAAGTGAAAAGAAACCTGTCAATATAATCGAAACTGCCAATAAGAATATAGTTAGTATCAGTAAGCTACTTTGAAAATAAATCGGGAAATTTTTGCTTTTCATAGTTAATAATAGCGGTTTGCAATGAGGTTTAGTGTAGAAAAAACCTAGACCTACAGCAACTTGGTACAAGTAGCTACTACGTGTCTAAGTGCAGGATACACCGATGCACACCGATAAAATTAGTCCTGTATCTAAAAAATACGACGACACATGACTTAATTCACAAATGATAATGTAGATACCAAGTAAAGTTAGTAATTTTCGTGATATATTTTGATTGATTTGGAAATCTAAATACTTTCCAGATTTTGATATAAATGCTAAATAATCCCAACCTAGAACTCCGTGAGCAAACTATCTATTTTTTAGAGAAAAATCATGATCAACGTTTGCAAATACTCAAAAAATTAGGAATAGCACGTTATGGTTTTTTAGCGAAAATGCGCTTAAATGAAACAAATATTGTTTGCGTCAGCCGTTTTTTTGCTAATCCTAGTCAGCTAAAATTCCCTAATTTGATGGGAGCAGATTTATCTAACTTAGAATTAGAAGGAGTAAACTTGATTCGCGGAAATTTATCAGGGGCAAATTTGAAAGGAAGTACTTTAGTTAATGCTGATCTAATTTTTGCTAATTTTACAGGTGCAGATGTCACAGATGCAGATTTCAGAGGAGCTACTCTCAATGAGACTATATGGTTAAAAGCTTTAGTAAAAAAATGCAATTTTGGTGAAGGAGTTGGTTTAAGCAATCAACAACGTCAAGATTTACGAATGCTTGGAGCAGTTATTAATTGTTAAAAAGTATATTAAAAATAAATGCAGAGTGTTATGGATAGTAATATTAAATTGCCACAAAAACTAATGTTACTTGGTTCGGGAGAACTGGGAAAAGAATTTGTGATTGCTGCTCAACGTCTTGGTAATTTTGTAATTGCTGTTGATCGCTATGAAAATGCTCCAGCAATGCAAGTTGCCGATTGTGCAGAAGTAATTTCAATGTTGAGTGCTGATGATTTAGAAAGAATAGTTAGTAAGTATCAGCCGGATTTTATCATACCGGAAATTGAAGCAATTAGAACCGAAAAGTTGCTGGAATTTGAAGAAAGGGGAATGAAAGTTATTCCAACCGCAGCAGCAACTAACTATACAATGAATCGCGATCGCATCCGGGAACTAGCACACCAAAAATTAGGGATTAGAACTGCAAAATATGGCTATGCTTCTACCCTAGAAGAGTTAATTACAATTTCTGATGAAATTGGTTTTCCGAATGTCGTCAAACCTGTCATGTCTTCTTCTGGTAAAGGCCAGTCAGTTGTCAAAGATAAAGGAGAAGTTGAGAAAGCATGGAATTATGCGATCGCAGGTTCTAGGGGTGACACTCAAAAAGTCATCGTAGAAGAATTTATTGATTTTGAAATAGAGATTACTTTACTAACTATTAAACAATGGAATGCACCGACAATTTTCTGTTCTCCAATTGGTCATCGTCAAGAAAGAGGAGATTATCAAGAATCTTGGCAACCTGCGGGAATTTCAGAAAGCATGACAGCACAAGCCCAAGAAATCGCCAAAAAAGTTACTGATGCTTTGGGTGGTGCGGGAATTTTTGGTGTGGAATTTTTTATTACCAAAGACGAGGTAATTTTTTCAGAACTTTCACCCAGACCTCATGATACGGGAATGGTGACTCTGATATCGCAAAATTTGAATGAATTTGAACTGCATCTGCGAGCAATTCTAGGCTTACCAATTCCCCACATAGAACAGTTGGGGCCTTCAGCAAGTGCAGTAATCTTGGCTTGCGAAAAATTGGATGCTCCCGCTTACACAGGTGTAGCTGAGGCGCTGTCACAAAAAGATGTAGATATTAAGTTATTTGGTAAACCTACTGCTCATCCTTATCGCCGGATGGGAGTTGCTTTAGCAAAAGGTAACAATATTCAACAAGCACGAGAAAAAGCCACAACAGCCGCTAGTAAAGTTAAATTGACACCAATAGTTTTCGGTTAAATATGAAAAAGAGAAAGGGAAGGATATTCATCGATATTCATCCCTTTCTGAGTTCTACTCAAGCATCGTGTTTCAAATTTGCAATTACAGTAACTGTAAACCTAACAATTTATATACTCAAAAATCTTTACCTTTAAGATGTTGTTGGCTACGCCATTTTTGAAAGGCTTTATCATAGACTTTTCCTTCATTTCGATAAACGCTCAAACCGTGAAAAAACAAACCTAAACCCCATCCCAATAATGGAAATATTGCCCAAAAATAACTAGGTGTAGTGAATAAATTTAACAAAAATAGGAAGGAATTAACTGCTAAAAAAGAAATCAGATGTGCGGAGAAACCTTTGCGGCGAAAATTATTAAATGTTCGTCGTTGGTGTTGTTCTGATCGCTGAGTCAGCCATTGTTGTTCAGCTTTTTCCAGCATATTCGGAGAAATATTTAATTCGGATGCCATTTCTACAAGTTGTTCTCGTGAAAATTCACCCTCCTGTTTTTGAGCAAGTGCCATTTGGAGAATTTGTTGTACGTCTTCCGAATCATAAGTCATAAAAATCTCTCCTCTGGGAATCTTGTTCATTTAGCCTTAGACAAGCTTTTCGATAGAAAAATCGTAACTTGAGGTAATAATAGTGATGAAATTGATCTTAGTTTAACGAAGTGGAGGAGTTATATTGTGTCTGCTCAAATACTTATGCTATAAATTGGCGTTGTTAATGAGTTTAGGGGCGTAAGACTAGCTCTACGCCCCTAATCATGTATTTGTATGATCAAAAAAGTTCAAAAAGTGAAACGATTATAAGCGTTTCTCAAATCGAATAATAAAGCGGAAAAGACTTAGCATCCTTCGGCTTGACATACACCTTTTGTTGTGGTTCTAAATTCAATTCATCAAAGCGATCGCGTGTCAAATGTGCTGTCACCACTTGTCCATCATCTAAAGTCAATTCTGCTTGAATTTCCCAACCCAAATGTATCAATCGGCTCACCCTTGCAGGTACGGTAGTACCGTTAGCAGATGTTTCGATAATCACGTCTTGAGGACGCAGGAACATTTCTGGATTTGCCGAATCGAACCCATTATTTTGGAAAATATTTGAAGTACTCGGTAATACGTTTACAGGCCCGATAAAACTCATCACAAATGCTGTCGCGGGATGATCGTAAATATCTGCTGGTGTTCCGACTTGTTCGACACGTCCTTTATTCATCACCACGATTTCATCAGAAACTTCCATCGCTTCTTCTTGATCATGGGTAACAAAAACAGTCGTCACATGTACCTCATCATGCAAACGTCGCAACCAAGCACGTAGGTCTTTACGGACTTTTGCATCCAGCGCTCCAAAAGGTTCATCTAGTAACAAAACATTTGGTTCTGCTGCTAAAGCTCTTGCTAAGGCGACTCTCTGGCGTTGACCACCTGATAATTGTGATGGATAGCGATCGCCTAATCCACTCAGTTGTACTAATTCTAATAATTGTTCTACTCGCGCTTTCACTTTTGCTTTTGGTAACTTACGAATCTCCATACCAAAAGCAACGTTTTGGCGCACTGTCATGTGCTTAAATAAAGCATAGTGCTGAAATACAAACCCAATATTGCGTTCTTGCACACTTTGATTAGTAGCATCCTTGCCAGTCAAAATGATTTTGCCACTATCTGGCATTTCCAAACCAGCAATGAGCCGTAGCAAAGTTGACTTTCCTGATCCTGACGGCCCCAATAAAGCAACCAAAGAGCCACTTTTAATTTCCAGACTCACCTGATCAACCGCTTGGAAACTGCCAAACTGTTTGGATACGTTTTCAACTACTATGCCCACTGCTAGGAACCTCTACAACTAATCTACGGTTGTTTGATGGGGTTTGTGTATTTCAATATATATCATAAAAACGCAGCACTTTAAAAATTTTGATTAGCTAAGTGGCTTGAAAAAAGGGTATAGGGGTGTAAGAAGAGTCAATATATTTAAAAAACTATTTCACAACAATGAAATAACTTAGACATAACTTATTCACAAGTTTTGATTATAGTTTGATCACCAAAAGAAAGGAATCAATGTATTCACTCAGTTTCAGACATCTTAAAAGAGCTAATTAAAGATTAGTTCATATTTTTGATGAGTGCGTCATTGTTTGTGTCATGAATAAATATTGCAGGAAGTTAATTTTATGATGAATAAGCTTTTTTTCAGCACTATAACTTTGATAGGAATCACACCATTACTGTTGTCTGGGATTCCCGCTAATGCTAAGACTGCTATGACTGCTGCTAATCACAAAAATCAGCAATCTATGCATACAACTGCTCAACATGCTTCATCGAAAACAACTTCGCATCTGAATCAAGCGAAGAACACTTCTTCAGCAAAAATTGCAAGTCTTCATGTCGGTAGTCGAGGACAGAATGTTAAAAATCTGCAAGCTTTTTTGAAAAATCAAGGATACTTTAAAGGTAATGTTGATGGTGTTTTCGGTAAGCAAACACGTTCAGCAGTAATAGCTTTTCAACGTTCACAAAAGTTACCTGCTAATGGAGTCGTTGATTCTAAAACCGAACTTGCAATGAAAAAGATCCAGTAGTGTTAACTAATTGAAAAAGCAGGGGAAAAATTTCCCCTGCTTTAGCTTCTGAAAGTTATCAACAACCACCAGCCCAAGTTACCCATTTATGTGATAAACCAGTGTGCATAACTATCCCACTCATTTCTCTTTCAGTGACGGTTGCTCCAGTTATATTTACACCATTGAGTTCAGCTTCATTTAGATTTGTATCAGTCAGATTAGCTTGATTGAGATTAGCACCACTTAAATCTGCTCCACTCAATTCTGCTTCACTTAAATTTGATTTTGTCAAGTTAGCTCTGATTAAATTTGCACTTCGCAAATCTGCACGACTTAAATTAGTTTGCTTGAGGTTAACATTAATTAAGTCTGCTCCAATCAAGTTAATCTCACTCATGTTTGAACCGCTCAAATCTGCTCCAGTTAGATCAGCATCAGTCAGATTTGCTCTGGTAAAATTACATCCGCTTAAGTTAGCTTGGCTGAGGTCTGCTCCACTTAAATCTGCTCCACAAAAATTTGCTCCACTCAAATCTGTTTCATGAAGGTTGGCTTTATGGAGATTTACACCAACGAAATCCCGTTCTCCTGTTTTATAGCGACTCAGGAGGATATTAATATCCATATTTTTTGCCTCGCAATGTTTACTAGTGAGCAAGTTTAGTTACGAGTTGCACTCCATCCAAACCACGCAAGTATTGAGTTGCTAGCAACTGAAATTGTTTTAGCTATATCTTGTTCTATTATTTTGCTAGAATTTTTCGGAAATGACACACTTGCTTAATGGAAATATGCATATAGAAATACTTCCACTAATCAGTTAACAGTTGACAGTGAACAGTTAACACTAAGCAATTATCTATGAATAAATGATAACGATTATTTAATTCTCGTCGTCTAGTCCACCAATAATTTTAATTCTTGGCTTAATACCTTAAGTCGTTTTTAGACGACTCCAAAGTCTTTTAGTCTACTTTAAGTGAAGTTTTGCTGTTAGCCCGGAAATTTATTTCTGGATGGGTTATACTAGGCATAGAGTTCTAATTCATAATTCTTAAAATCTCAACTAGCTTTTGTTTAATTACCTCACTCACCAATTGGTTTCCTTGTAAGTTGAGGTGAATGTGGTCGTGATATAGAGCTTTTGGATTTTTAATAGTATTAAATTCCGGTAAAAAATCTATATAAGCTATTTTCTGGGTTTTAGTAAATTCACTCAGGCGTTGACGTGCTTGAAGTTCATAATCGCGGGAACCTGGCGAACCAATTTCGCGGAGTAAGGGAGTCATAACGAGTAGAAATTGACTATTATTTTGACGTGTCAGTGCTTGAATTTTACCAATAGCTTCCAGATTTCTCGCGACGCGATCGCCATCTTCTTTATATATGGTTTTTAGTTCTGCTATCGACTTCGGCTTCAAAATATAATTGCGAAATACTTCCACCAGTGCGAAAGGTGGTTTGCGATCTGGATAGTTGCGATCGCGTCCCACTGGTAAAGATGTCGGAGCAGTAGCAAATAAGTCATCAGTATTAATTAATAACACTACTACTTGAGCCTGAAAACCACCAAACTTCTCCAAATACGCTAGTTCATTTCTCGGCCCCCAAGAATTAGCAGAAGCATTTAATACTTGAACTTGTGGGTATTTACTAATATTTTTTGATATCAAAGAGCGTTGAATTAGGCTGGAAATAGTATTATCCTGATCTGTCCACCAACCACCATTGGTAATTGAATCTCCTAACAGCAACACGCGCAGTGTAGAAAACGAAGGTGTTGGTTCTATATCTTCACTTCGCATAGAGTATTGATTAATTTCAATCCGATTACCGTAACGACGGGTACGCTGATTGGGAGCCAGTAAATAGCCAATTTTCTCGTCCGCAATGTAAATCAAAGGATTGCCAAAACCAAAAAGCGATCGCATTCCTATTTCTATTACCAAAATTAGACAAAATATAAGTGTAAAAATTAAAACTATTGTTTCTTTCACCGACAAATACCTCACACATCATCCATACTTGGTTTTTGCCACTAGTATCTATCAATTACCAACTGATAATATTGGTTAATATTGTTATAGGTTATACATGCTTATAAAAAATGATAAGTAAATTTTTGTATAAAATTTAGATAGTATATATTTTGGTATAAGTAAGATTGAGGATGCTTCATTAACAAAGCTTAAACAAAATATTAGTTAAAAATCGCGTACCAGTTGCGAACCGAAGATTACAATCGAGACGGGTCAAACAGTCAACTCTAACAAAGGAAGATTACAAAGCTATGTCTGACTTAAATCGAGGAATCATGAAATTTGAGGGAGCAGACTCTCCTAAAATAGTTACTATTTCCACCGTGGTAATTTTAGGAGCGATCGCAGCCCTCATCATTTGGTCACTGCAAGCAGCCTATGCAGTAAATTAATTTCCATAGCAGCAACAAAGAATATCTAAGGTAAATCAACTTATTTTTAATTAAGGATCAAGGAGCCGGAATCGGGAACAAAGGGGGACAAGGGGGACAAGGGAGACAAAGGGGACAAGGCAGAATTATTTAACAAGTCTCTTTCCCGAACTTCGATCCCCAATCCCCGATACCCGATCCCCGATCTCCAACCCCCGATACCCGATCCCCAGTCCCCAATCCCCGATCCCCGATCTGCATTCATGAAGTATTAAGAAAAAGTCCCAGCATATACTAACAATTAAGTATTTGAGATTTTAGATTTAAATAGGAATCTAAAATCCAATATCCAACATGCTTGAACTCTGGGGTGTCTTAATTATTGTAATTATCTGCCCATTATTAGGGGCATTACCGTTAATTGCTTGGATCACGCAAGCTTTGACGGGACGGCAGTTATCGGAAGTCGGTACTGGTAATGTAGGAGTATCGGCGGCTTTTTATCACGGTGGTACATTGGTGGGAATTTTGGCAGTCTTATCAGAAGCAGCCAAAGGAATAGTCGCCGTTTTGATTGCTCGTGCTTACTTCCCCGATGGTTCGGCTTGGGAATTGGTAGCTTTAATTGCTCTAGTCATGGGCAGATATTCGATGGGAAGAGGTGCTGGGACTACAAACGTAGTTTGGGGATTTATAGTACATGACCCATTGGCAGCAGGATTTATATTATTAGTGACAGGTGTCAGCTTTACGATTTTGCGCGATCGCCAGTCAGCAAAATATGTGGTTTTGGTGACAGTTCCGATCATTGTGGCAATATTGCATATGGAAGATCCATTTATGATCTTCACTGCGATTGCGCTTGCTGCTTTACTAAGCTGGATTTACAAACAAATACCTGATGACTTGGATCTGCCAGTGCAGAATGCAAAACCCAATTCCCAAGCAGTATTGCAATTTTTGCGCGGAGATCAAGGGATTCTTTCCCTAGATGACGAATTAGATCCTGCGATTGTAGGAAATAAAGCCGCAAAATTATCTCAGATGAAACGCTGGGGTTATCCTGTGCCTAAAGGATGGGTACTGATGCCCTATGAAGATCCGCAACAATTGATTGACTTTTTACAACCATCAGAATTGTCTCCCTTGGTGGTGCGTTCTTCGGCGATTGGTGAAGACTCAGAACAAGCCTCTGGTGCAGGACAGTACGAAACTGTTTTAAATGTTACTACTAGAGAAGGCTTAGAAAATGCGATCGCTAAAGTCCAAGCATCCTACAACGAACCTCTAGCAGTCCAATATCGACGCGATCGCAACGTCACAGATACAGCGATCGCAGTCTTGGTACAGCTACAAGTGCAATCAGTGTTTTCCGGTGTAGCCTTTAGCCGTGATCCGATGACGCAAGAACAAGATGCAGTCGTGATTGAAGCTTTACCAGGAAGTGCAGTTCAAGTCGTATCCGGACGAGTGACACCAGAACAATATCGAGCTTTTGTTGTGGATACAGACAATTTAGCGCTGATTCAATTAGAAGGACAAGGACAAGTACCAGCAGCATTAATTAAACAAGTCGCATACTTAGCCCGACGCCTCGAAGATCGTTATCACGGTGTTCCCCAAGATATTGAATGGAGTTACGACGGCCAAACTCTTTGGGTACTGCAAAGCCGCCCAATTAGTACTTTATTGCCAATCTGGACACGCAAAATCGCTGCGGAGGTGATTCCTGGGTTAATTCGCCCTTTAACTTGGTCAATTAATCGTCCTTTAACCTGTGGTGTGTGGGGAGCAATTTTTGCTCTTGTCTTAGGCGAAAAAGCCGTGGGATTGAATTTCAATGAAACAGCAACACTGCACTATTCTCATGCTTATTTTAATGCTACTCTCTTAGGGCAAATATTCCGGCGCATGGGATTACCCCCGGAAAGTCTGGAGTTTTTAACGAGGGGAGAAAAGTTAAGCAAACCGCCGTTAAATTCTACCTTAGAAAATTTGCCTGGACTGCTGCGGCTGTTAATGCGGGAGTTATGGTTAGGGAGGGAATTTCGGCGGGATTATCGCAAGCAGTTTGCTCCTGGTTTATCGCGGTTGGCTTCAGAACCACTTGAGCAACTGGACTCGTCGGAGTTATTAGCCAGAATTAACTATATTTTAGATTTGCTGCACCGTGCCACTTTTTACAGTATTATGGCTCCCTTGAGTGCAGCCATACGTCAAGCCATATTTAAAGTTAAAGACAGCAAACTTGATAATAGTCTCACACCAGAAGTTGCAGCATTGCGATCGCTCCAAACTTTAGCCGCCAAAGCCAAGCAGCAATTTCCACATTTCAAACCCGATACTGTGTTTGCGAACATGGCCGAGTCTGAGTCAGGACAAGAGATCCTAGCTGAATTTGACCAATTGCTGCAACGCTATGGTTATTTAAGCGAGGTAGGGACTGATATTGCGGTTCCTACTTGGAAGGAAGAACCCCAAGCGGTAAAACAGTTATTTGTGCAATTCATGCAGGGAAATGAAGCACCAAAAGGAGAAGAACGCCAAGGGAAAAGAAATAACGGTGTTGTCCAACGACGTTTAGATTTGAAAGGGCGAGTCACAGACATATATTCTCAATTATTAGCCCATTTGCGTTGGTCTTTTGTTGCACTTGAACAAATTTGGTTAAATTCAAGTTTGTTGAATGAACCTGGAGATATCTTTTTTCTGGAATTTGCAGAAATCAAGCGTTTGATTGAGGGAATTGACACAGATTTAGTTGAGCAGTTATCTGACATTGTGAAATTGAGGCGATCGCAACTTGCAGAACACGGTCAAATCAATCCAGTCCCTTTGTTAGTTTACGGCAATACTCCCCCGGCTCTACCTTTGCGAATTGCACCTCTGTCTCCTGATCAGGTATTACAAGGTATCCCCGCTAGTCCTGGACAAGCAGTAGGACGTGTGAGGGTGTTGCGAAATTTACAATCAATGACAGAAGTTGATAAAGACATAATATTAGTAGTTCCTTATACAGACTCTGGTTGGGCGCCCTTACTAGTCAGAGCCGGAGGATTAATTTCCGAAGCTGGTGGTAGGCTCTCTCACGGAGCAATCCTGGCTCGCGAGTATGGCATCCCGGCAATTATGGATGTGCGAAACGCTACCTGGATTTTCCAGGATGGTCAGAAAGTACGGATTGATGGTACTAGGGGTATTGTGGAAATATCCAACGATTTAAGACCAGAATGAAACTGACATCCCTAAGCGAAATACCACAAGAGCCTGTTTCTCATAATCCTGAAATTAAGAAACAAGTAATGTTGCGGCTCGGTGAATTACCCGGTTTAACCAACTTTTCCCAAGCACGTTTTACTCCCGGACAAATAGCTTCAGCACACGCACATCATGATATGTGTGAAGTGTTTTTTGTCGAAGCTGGTTCCGGGATTATTCGTATTAATAATCAGGAATATCCTTTATTGCCAGGGACTTGTGTAGCTGTGGAAAAATCAGAAACACACGAAATTGTCAACAATGGCACAACCGAATTAGTTATCACCTACTTTGGTTTGCGAGCCTAGAGGGAGGTGGGGAGACACGAAGACGCGGTGATGGGGAGAAGGAGGTGGGGGGACAAGAGAGAAAAAAGCCCATATACTGTTGGGTAAGTATTTATGGGTCAGTGCTTACGACAACTTTAATTGCTTTTTCAAGACACTGAGTACTACTGTTTGCACATTCGGGAATTTCAATATCTGGTTGGACTCCTACACCTTCAATGGTATGACCTTTGGGTGAAACTACTTGAAGGGTCGGGACAATGAGAGCAAAGCCTTGCCATCTCAGTCTAAAAGCATCGCCCCCAAACAGTGCGCCCATCGTGCGGGTTCCCAGTATTTTGGCAGCACGGTAGTCTTTGATGATTCCTGTGAATAGGTCACACGATGAGCCGCACTGACTATCAACTAAAATAAAATGCGGTCTTGGATCTTTTTGGGCTTCCAAGCGAGTGCGCCACTCTACATACGGCTGTTTATTCGACAGTTTGATTTCAGCTTCGGCTTGAGCATTAATTGCATCATCAAAATACCCTCGAAAGATATATGGTTGTTTTATTTGCAAGCCTTCACGACTTCTATCTCTCCAAAGGACTTTGTCAGAACCAACGATGTCTTCGATAAGATAGCTAATGCTCGATCCAGCACCGCCTCCATTTCCACGCAGATCAATGAGAATTACTTTGGCTTGAGATAGTTGAGCTTTTGCCCGATCAAGTTCAGCTTTGGTAATTTGGGGAATAAGAAAGCTATTGACTCGGAGAATCCCAATTTCGCCTCTAATTTCACCTGAAACGGCTGGAGCAGGGGTAGTATTTGGTAAAGGTTTCTGTTCGAGAATGCGAAATAATTTTTGACCCTCAACAGGATCTAACAGTCGCAAGTGAGAAACTGAGAGTTTCTTCAATTGATTGCTGATATGTGCTGTTAATTCTGATCTTGACCAATTAGGTTTTGTCTCAACTTTGGCTAAAATTTCTCTTAAATGCTGTTCTCGTTCATCTTTTTTGAATTTTGGGTCAAAAATGTTACTCTCAAGGTTTTGATAAACGTCACGGATAAATAACTTTGCTTCTGAAGAAGAGATAGTATCTGTACCTTTCAACCTGGAGGATGTGAACCAATCTAGTGAAACATCTTGTTTCTGAGCTTGAGTAACCTTGCTGATACTTCCTTGACTCGATTGATGATCAAGTTGGGATTTATTGAACAATTGGCAGCTTGTCACGCTTACAAGTGTAATGATCAACAAGAACTTTGTTAAGTGTTTAGTCTTTGACATAAACTCCATGCTGAAGCTTTGATCGCTTTTGAGAACTAGTTCAACCAGAGAAATCTATTATTAATAAGTTGTCTGGGGCTTGTCTTTCAAATTCCTATGCAATTTATAAAAATCTTTTGATTTTACGCTTTGTTATTTCGCCAGTGAGGTCAAATTGATGTCTTCCCAAGCAACCGCTATGTGTCCAGCAGACGTAATCAAAGAAGAGTGGGTGCTGTCCAGACACATCCTTCAGGCGGGTGGGCTAATTGTGGAACACCAACTTCAGCCGTCCGGGGAGTGTGAAGTATTGTCCGGGCTAACTCATAATTTTTTGGTTGTTGAACTAGGGAATGTGAGACGCCAAGTTTTCCGCATCGAGAAGCAAGAGTATGACGGATCTCTACTGCAAGGCGAACTACTTCTGATTCCAGCTAAAGCTCCTTTTTTTGGTGCTTGTGAAACTACTGATGAAATTTTGGCATTCTTCATCGATCCAACTTTTCTACATCGAATATCGTTGGAAGCAAATTGTCCTCACTCTGAGCAAGTTGAACTTCTCAGTGTTATATGCACACGTGATCTGCAAATTGAATCTATTGTGCAGTCTATTCATAATGAAATCCAGCAAAACAGATGGGGAAGCAGATTGTATTTAGATTCTTTAGCAAACTTGTTAGTAATTCATCTACTGAGAAACTACACTTCCAGTCCTCTTAAACTGCGAGAATACCAAGTAGGGTTAGGTGAATTCAGACTAAAACGCGTACTAGAATATATTAATGCCCATCTTGAACAAGATATTGAGTTAGCTGATCTCGCTGAAGTCGCAGACTTTAGCCAATGCTACTTTGCTAGTCTTTTTAAGCAATCGATGGGGATAGCTCCTTGGCAGTATGTAGTGCAGCAGCGAGTTGAACTGGCAAAGAAGTTGTTAAAACAGCGTAATAAATCAATTTCAGAGATAGCATTACAGTGCGGCTTCAACAGTCAGAGTCACTTTACACAGCAATTTCGTAAAATGACAGGAGTCACACCTAAGACATATCGAGAATGTTGAGGTTTGAAGTTTGAAGGTTGAGGTTTGAAACTAGAATCTTGAGGTTTGAAACTAGAATTTTGAGGTTTGAAACTAGAATTTTGAGGTTTGAAACTAGAATTTTGAGGTTTGAAGCTTGACCAATAACTAACTGATTTGTTGTTAGTCTAGAAAAACCTGTATTAAATTACAGTAATTTTGATCCGAAAGAGGGGAATTATGCCACATACAATTGTTACAGATGTCTGTGAAGGCGTCGCCGATTGCGTAGATGCTTGTCCAGTTGCTTGCATTCATGATGGCCCAGGCAAAAATGTCAAAGGTACTGATTGGTATTGGATTGACTTCGCTACCTGTATTGACTGCGGTATATGTCTCCAAGTTTGCCCAGTAGAAGGTGCGATCGTCCCAGAAGAAAGACCCGAATTGCAAAAAACGCCATTATAGTTATTTGTCCTACCCTGCGGGAAGCCGCTTGCGCGTCTATGTCATTCGTCAAGAGTCATTTGTAAATCACAATGACTCTTGACGAATGAACAATAATTCATGACTATTAACCAATGACTAATGACTAATGACCAATGACCAATGACCAATGACCAATGACTAATGACCAATGACCAATGACTAATGACCAATGACCATTGACTACTTACTAGAAGTTGATAATGTCCACGCTGGATATATTAAAGATGTTGATATTCTGCAAGGTGTAAATTTCCGTGTTTCTCCTGGGGAATTAGTTACGGTGATTGGCCCTAATGGTGCAGGAAAATCTACTTTGGCAAAAACCATTTTTGGGTTGTTGACACCTCATACAGGGACAATCAGTTTTAAAGGAGAAAATATCACTGGCTTAAAATCAAACCAAATTGTGCAGCGAGGGATGTGTTATGTACCGCAAATCGCCAATGTTTTTCCCTCTTTATCTGTAGAAGAAAATCTAGAAATGGGTGCTTTTGTCCGCGATGTTCATCTTCAACCACTCAAAGACAAAATATTTACCATGTTTCCTCGACTGCGCGATCGCCGTCGTCAACGTGCTGGTACACTCTCTGGTGGCGAACGTCAGATGTTAGCAATGGGTAAAGCATTAATGTTAGAACCCAGTCTATTACTTTTAGATGAACCTTCTGCCGCCTTATCTCCGATTTTGGTTACTCAAGTATTTGAACAAATTCAAGAAATTAACCGGGGAGGTACAGCTATTGTCCTAGTCGAACAAAACGCTCGTAAAGCTTTAGAAATGGCTCATCGCGGTTGCGTACTCGAATCTGGACGGGATGCAATCACAGGCCCCGGTCAAGAATTATTAAATGACCCTAAAGTCGGAGAATTATATTTAGGAGCAGGAAAAGGACATTGATCTCTTTCGCCAAAATTCAAAATCGAATGACTTATAACCTACCGCGATCGCATTCTAGGTTGTAAACAATTTGTGAGAATCGCAAAGATAAGATCCCCGACAACTGCGACGAAGTCAGGGATCTTGTATCTCACGAATAAATTAGGAAAGCTCTAACAGCTAATTAGAAAGTGAAGGTGGTACGAAGTGTACCGACATAAACTGTCTCGTTGTTGTCATTATGCTCAGGATTTAAGATGACCACTAAACCTGGAGTAAAAGCAATATTGTCGTTCAACTGGTAACGATAAAGTGCTTCTATGTGGTAAGAATTGTCATCATCTTCACGCGCACTGATGTCATTATCGGTAACTTTAGGTGGTTGACCAAACTGAAAACCAAGTAAGTTACCCTCTTTACCGAAGTCTTTGAAAGCTACGTTAGCCATCCAATAGAAAGCATCCGCATTGTCACCTTCATTGGGGCCACTCTTAGCTTCCGCGTTGGTGAAACCAGCCCAACCACCAACAGTCAACTTAGAACTGGGCTTGAAGTTAACTTCTGCACCATAGTGGTTTGCAGCAGTAGCAACACCGCTACCAAAAGGTTGGTTGGCATTTGCACTACCAGTAGCTCCAAATAGGCTAACACCGCCAACACTATTTTGATAACTGCGAGCGTAAGTCAGACCAATATTGAATGCTCCATTTGGTTGGTAAGCAAGTTGAGCAAGAGCAGCATAGTTACCATCAAATAGACCTGCTCCATCAAGAGGGCTACTTGCTACGTTATTATTTCCACCAGCTAGATAACCTACAGATGCGCTGAAAGCAGATCCTTCAGGCTTGAAATTAACTGTTATACCTGCACCACCGGAACCTTGCCGGTAGATGGGGCTGAAGCGACCATACCGGGAAATCGCACCTTTTCCTGAACTAGCAAATTCAGAAAAGTTAGGAACGTTTTCGTAGAATTCACCGTTATTGGCGTCTACCTTGATACGAATAGAATCACTGAGGTTAAAAGCGTAGTTGATTTTATCGATTTGAACGCTGTTGCCAGTATTGTTGTCATAGGCGAGGCGGGCCATGTTAGTACCGGTTGCTGTTCCAAAGTTAGGTACATTGCCAGCTTGTAAACGAATTTGCAGTTGGTCTGTACCCACGAAGCTACTGTTCAAACTCAAGCGAACCCGGTCTGAGAAAGTAAAGTTGTCATCTACATCATCGCCAGTACCGTTAGCTTTCTCGTCTCCAAAAGCTCCACCGAAGTTGAAGATAGCTTCCCCAACTAACTTTGTAGTAGTGGAAAACTGGTTTGCTTCCAACTCAGCAGTGCGAGCTTCCAAAGCGTCTACACGACCGCGTAAAGTAGCTAGTTCCGCAGAAAACTCTTCTTGCAAACGCTGTAGGGTAGCCAAGTCTTCCTTTGTTACCAATTCAGCTGTTGCTGTAGCAATCAGTTCATTAACCCGATCCAAACAAGCATTCAAACCTGCGGCGAATTCATAACGGGTCATGGGACGGTTCCCACGATAAGTACCGTTGGGATAACCTGCAATACAACCGTAGCGTTCAACTAAAGACTGCAATGCTTGGAATGCCCAGTCTGTAGGCTGTACGTCAGAAAACTGAGAAACAGATGTTACTTGGCTCATGCCTTCAGTTGATCCTTGGGATAACTGAGTTACAGAAGTCACATCTTGACTAATTTCTTGGTTTACTTCTGCTGCAAAAGCATTATTGGCTGCAAATAATGTAGCAGCAAAAACAAGCGGACTCAGCTTCAGGGCGTTCCAGAATGGTTTTGTCATTTTGTTTGTCTCACTCACACCTACTGGCTCAATCATGGTATATTTATTCAAATAAATTTTTAATTAAATTCACTTGAGTTTTGAACCGTGATTTCCAGTAACAATTGTACCAAAAGAGGCGGTGATTAACGCAAGTACCCACCGCTATTTTTAATTGTTATTTCATTAATGTATTTGGTAAACATAAAATAATTCTGCGTTTGTGACGTAGCAAGCTACCTTCTTCCTCAAATTGTTGAAGAAGGCGAGTGACTGTCACTCTTGTTGTATTTAACACTTCTGCCATCTCTTGATGAGTAACGTTGAGTTCAATCAGCTTGCCTTGTTCTACATCCCGGCCAAATTTTTCACTTAGCCAAACTAAAAATTGCCACAAACGTAGAGAAATTGGTTTTCTATGTACAATGCTTAAAAGTTCCTCTGCTTGTTGAATATGAGTTATCAGAGCATTAACATCTTGATTCCAATGATGTGGGGGTACTACACTCACTTCTACACTGGTTAAACATTCTATTTGATAAGGCTTGACTTTTGAAAGAGGATGACCAATTAAATCCCCTGGTCCCCAATAGCCCAAAGTAATGAATGTTCCATCTTCGCTCCAAGTCAAGGTACGCACTGCTCCACGCTCGATTCGCCACAACACATCATTACGAGCTGGAATCACTTCTTTACGAGTAAAGATTCTTTGGGGTAAATTTGATGATAAGCTAGACTTATATGATGTAATTGAATTTTGTGTGCGACTGCTAGAATGAATCATTGGTGTTGTTGGGTGTAGGATTATTAGCAACTCGAAGAAATTGGATAGATGACTAAAGCTAGTCAATTGCTGTGGCATGTTTTATTTGCCACAGGGGTAAATTCGTAGCTAAAGTGATGGAAAGTAAAACTAGTTAGTGTTAAAAAGCATGAATGTAGACCAAAAGATAGATGTCAGGCGTGGAAAATTTTTGTAAAATCAGAAATACTAGTTGGGCTTGCCAAATAAAATACACATACACTACTCCAGAATTAACTTTTTATAATATGGCTTATAACCATGTACTTGGTTCATTAAACATGAATCAGGCATTGTTTTAGGCTGATGTGTCGTATATATTTACAGGCATATATAAAATTTATACAAAGGTTTTTTGGGAAAATTGTACTTTTGTAACTAACCTGTTAGGTTAATTTGATACTTTCAAATTAATGGTTACTACAAAGTTTACTTGTAAAGATGCAGTCAGATTAATTAAATGTACTGTTAATTGCTTAATTGTTGATTAATTATTATTGCATCTTATATTAACTGAGAATAATTATCAATTAGTTTTGACTATAGTAACGATAATAACCACAAATTTGGGAGATACATAACTCATCTTTGTGAACTATTGCGACTAAATGGAAGCTTCACAAGTTTGCAAAGATTCTTCACTTGTTGTCTTCATTAATAACAAATTAATGACAATTCTCTACTTTCTACAGTTTGTTTGTTAATCAAGATTTCTCGGTTAAGGATTTTTCGTCATAATTTGGGCCATGTAGAGACGCGCCATGGCGCGTCTCTGGTGGGTTTAAATGTCAATCGATTTGTCTTATCCGAGCAGTATTGGTTTGTTAATAATACTTTTGTACTATAGACTTCTCCAAGAGCTTGTATATAAAGAAACATGATTTTTTGGTATTTTGATTTCAAACTAGGAGTTTATAGGCCAATATAGGAGTTTTGTAGGTTGAAATACAAATTTTTACTTATGTAATGATACGGTAGAATACTCTGCAAAATATGTATTATATTACCTAAATGATTCAGTATTTTTGCATCTTTACTCTCTGCTATTAACAGCGAAAACTTTTTACGGGTAATAATCATCAGTTTAGTTGATTACACATAAGCCACTGTTTTAGATGGCAAATGTTATTATGTGGTACTTGGTTAATTTAGTATTCAAAGTTTAAGAACAGGTAAGCTTTACATGAAATGTAAGTTAGATTACAAATCATCTACTGTCTTGGAAGAATTGGTTTAGGCTAAAGTTATGGTTATTGTTAACTTTGGAAGTATAAGAACTCAAAGTAAGTGTTTGTCATGAATTCTTGATGATTTGGCATTTCCTCAGATAATGAAGCTTTGATTTGAACATATAAATTAGACAGTCAGGGCCAATATATCAACAAACCGACTGTGTTTATTCCTCTTTATGCCTATTTCGGCCCCAGTCCATATGAATTCTCCTTCCACTGAACTGATACATATTGAAGAACCGACTTTTTCTCATATTTCTGTCTTACCTCAAGCAGTGATTGAGGGTTTAGCGGTACGTCCTAGTGGACATTATTTAGATGCAACAGTGGGAGGTGGAGGTCACACTCGTTTAATTTTAGAAGCTGCAACCGATGTGCAAGTCACTGCTGTTGACCAAGATGAGGATGCTTTGACGGCGGCGCAAAAGGAATTAGCTGAGTTTGGAGAACGTGTCACATTCATTCATTGTAATTTTGCTGCTTACGAATTTCCATCTAGTAGTTTCGCTGGTATTCTCGCTGATTTGGGAGTGAGTTCTTACCATCTGGACACAGCAAACAGGGGTTTTAGCTTTCGCCATGAAGCTAATTTGGATATGCGAATGAATAAACAACAATCTCTAACAGCAGCAGATGTGATTAATGATTGGGATGAAGCTGAATTAGCAGATATTTTTTTTAAATACGGAGAAGAAAGACTCTCACGGCGCATTGCTAAACGCATTGTCGAGCAGCGTCCCTTTGAGACGACCACACAGTTAGCAGAGGCGATCGCCTACAGCGTTCCCCCTAAATACCGTTATGGCAGAATTAACCCTGCAACTCGTGTTTTCCAAGCACTGCGAATTGTGGTCAATGACGAGTTAAAGTCTTTGGAAACTTTGATCGCCAAAGCACCACAGGCGCTTATACCTGGTGGCAGAATTGCGATTATCAGTTTTCATAGCTTAGAAGATCGTTTGGTTAAACATGGTCTGAGGAATTCACCCTTGTTAAAAGTTTTGACAAAAAAACCAATTACTGCACAAGAAGAAGAAATCATTAATAATCCTCGTTCTCGTTCTGCAAAATTAAGGATTGCTGAGAGGGTGGGGATCGGTGATTAGGGATCGGGGAGCGGGAATCGGGGAGCGGGGAGCGGCTGGGGTCAATCCAAAATCGATTGACCATTGACCAACTATTCCAAAAATAATCTGCTGAGAACTGTGAGTCCATCTGCGACGCTGACAAGTTGCTCTTCTGGGAGGGTGGCTAAGAGTTTGGCGACTTTCGCACTGGTCATTGTACGAGCTTGTTGCAGATGATATTTTCCGACTTCGGTTAATGTCAAAACCACATGACGGCGTTCTTGGGGGTGTTCTGTTCTACTAACTAAATTCTTTTGCACCAAACGATCTGTCAGGTTAGAGGCTGTAGGGCGACTCACACCTAAGTGTTCTGCCAATGGGGAAACAGAAGCACCAGGATGGCGATCGAGGAATGCTAGTGTCCGAAATTGAGGAATAGATAGCGATACTGGAAGAACTGAAGCATTGCGTCGCATTTCTGCTCGAAAAAACTGCATGATTGTTGGAATTGTCTCCATCAATTTCGTAGCACACTGGTCTGAAGTTATTCCGATTGTGGCTGATTTCGGGTTCATATCGAAAATCCTAACTGTATCGGCTGTTTTTTTTAATGCTCTGTACGAGGCGCGATATATAGGTAGCTTTAGTCAAAAATAGTGACTTAAGATAGATACAAAAATAATGGTTAGTTATGCTAACTAATAGTTATGCTAACTTATTTTTTGAGCTTTTTATTTACATCAAAACCTGCCAAAAATTTATTTTTTAGCAAAACTATCAAAGTTGAAATCTCATCTATCACCTGGTAGAGAGCATGAAATATTTATTATGTGAGTTCAAATCTGGTTTTCCAGATAATACTAGGCAATGGTTGACAAACTACCCAAAGCAAGTAGGAGCTTTGGGGTTAATTTTGTTAGGGATGACTAGTTTATGGGGTTGTACAGCAGCTTCAGAAGCACAATCTAATAACAAACAAGCAAACAATCAACAGCGACCAGTACCTGTTGTTGTAGCGACAGTGACTCGTAAAACCATACCTATAGAGATACAACAGACAGGAACAGTAACAGCTTACTCAACTGTAGCGGTCAAGTCGCAAATTGCTGGGCAACTGACGGGAGTTTATTTTCAAGAAGGTCAAGATGTCAAAAAAGGTCAACTGTTGTTTAAGGTCGATTCGCGATCGCAACAAGCAGCTTTGATGCAAGCACAAGCAAACCGAGAAAAAGCGATCGCTCAAGTCAAACAATCAGAGGCTAACTTAGCAAAAGCTATAGCTCAGGTTAATCAAGACAAGGCCAATCTAGTCAAAGACCAAGCACAAACAAAAAACGCTCTCACCCAAGCTCAACGATATAGCGGTTTGTATACTCAAGGAGCAATTAGCAAAGAGCAAGTTGACCAGTATCAAACCACAGCAGATGCTCAAAAAGCAACAGTGATGGCAGATCAACAAGCTATTGCTAACTCAGTTGCAGCCGTAGATGCTGCTAAGGCAGATGTTAATAATACCAAAGCCGCAGTGAGTGCCGCCGAAGCAGATGTTGACAACGCCAAAATTCAGCTTTCTTACAGTTCTATTTACTCACCCATTGACGGACGCACGGGTAGTCTCAACGTCAATCAGGGAAATTTGATCAAAGACAACGACACCAATCCCTTGGTGACAATCAGCCAAATTCGCCCAATTTATGTAACTTTTTCTCTTCCCCAACGCTTATTACCAGAACTTAATAAATATAGAGCAGAGGGCAAATTACAAGTCAATGCATTGATTCCTAATGATGATCGTCCAGAACAGGGCGAAATTAGTTTTGTCAACAGTGGTGTAGATACATCCACTGGCACTATTCAAATCAAGGGTCGCTTTGCTAACACCGATGGTCGCCTATCTCCAGGGCAATTTGTGAATGTGGTTCTAAAGTTGACAGAAACACCAAATGCGATCGTTGTACCAACACCAGCAGTGCAAACAGGACAGCAAGGACAGTTTGTCTATGTGTTGAATTCCGACCAAACAGTGGATGTTCGCCCAGTTGTGGTAGGTAACACAGTAGGCAATGATACCGTGATCAAACAAGGACTCAACCCTGGCGAACAAATTGTCACCGATGGACAGTTCAACCTCAGACCCAAAGCCAAAGTGCAAATCAAACAGGCTGTTGAGAAGTAGTTAGTGGTTAACCAATTAACAATCTCGGAAGTTTCAAGTTTGAAACCTGAAAGTTCTAGTTTGGAACCCGAAAGTTCTAGTTTGGAACCCGAAAGTTCTCGTTTGAAACCCGAAAGTTCTAGTTTGGAACCCGAAAGTTCTAGCTTTGAACCTGAAAGTTCTAGTTTAAAACCCGAAAGTTCTAGTTTGAAACCTGAAATCTCCCCACACTCCTCCCTCTTCCAACACTCCCCACACTCGCTTATTCCTAATCCCCAATCCCCAATATGAATATCCCTGAGTTATTCATCCGCCGACCAATCATGACCACACTTGTGATGCTGGGCATCATGGTGTTTGGGTTAATGAGTTACCAAGGGCTACCAGTGAGCGATTTGCCGAATGTAGATTTCCCTACTATTCAGGTGACGGCTAGTTTACCTGGTGCGAGTCCCGAAACAATGGCAGCCTCGGTAGCAACACCATTAGAACAGCAGTTATCTAGTGTTGCGGGACTAGACTCCATGACCTCTACAAGTTCTCTCGGTTCAACACAGATTACCCTGCAATTTAATCTGAGTCGAGAGATTGATGGGGCTGCCCAAGATGTGCAAGCGGCTATTTCCAAGGCGGCGCGACAGTTGCCAACTAATATGCCCAGTCCTCCATCCTATCGCAAGGTCAACCCAGCAGATTCACCGATTTTATATGTAGTTTTAAGTTCTGCGGTGCTGCCGTTGCCAGAGGTGGACAAGTATGGCGAAACACTGCTAGCACAACGCCTATCTATGGTGGATGGTGTAGCGCAGGTGCAAGTTTATGGTTCTCAAAAGTATGCAGTTCGGATTTACTTAGATCCAGAATCCTTAAGTGCGAAAGGACTGGGGATCGATGAAGTTGCAGATGCAATTTCTCAGGGAAATTCCAATCAACCGACTGGTACACTTTATGGTCAAAAGCAGAACTACACAATTGAGGCCAATGGGCAACTCAATAATGCTGAGGCGTATCGATCGCTAGTAATTGCCAGTCGCAACGGCGCACCCATCCATCTAGGAGAAGTGGGGCGTGTATTTGACAGTGTGGAAAATGATAAAGTTGCCAGCTGGTTTAACGGAACACGAGCGATCGTCTTGGCTGTTCAGCGTCAACCGGGAACCAATACTGTAGAAGTTGTAGACGCCATCAAGAAAATTTTGCCGACCTTTCGGGAACAAATTCCGGCGGCGGTAGACATGACAATTTTGTTTGACCGTTCTCAATCGATCCGCGAGTCGGTAGATGATGTGAAGTTTACTTTGTTCCTGACGATTTGCCTGGTAGTGTTGGTGATTTTCCTATTTTTGCGGAATATTTCGGCAACTATCATTCCCGGTTTAGCAGTACCGTTGTCACTGGTAGCAACTTTTGCAGTGATGGCATTACTGGGCTATTCCTTGGATAACCTGTCTTTAATGGCGCTGACTCTTTCCGTTGGTTTCGTGGTAGATGATGCTGTTGTCATGTTGGAAAACATCGTTCGCCGCATGGAAATGGGTGAAAGTCGTCTCCAAGCTGCCTTGAACGGTTCCAAAGAAATTGGTTTCACGATTTTGTCAATGACGATTTCCTTGGTAGCTGTGTTTATACCGATTATGTTTATGGGAGGAATATTAGGCAGACTATTCAATGAATTTGCTGTCACTATCAGCGTGGCAATTTTGGTGTCTGGTTTTATCTCCTTGAGCCTCACGCCCATGCTTTGCAGCAGATTTCTGCACCACGAAGGCGAACATCACTCAAACAAACCTAGAACTGTAATCCAAATTTGGCAACGTCGTCTTTACAATGCTTCAGAATGGGTTTTTGACACCATGCTGCGGGTTTACGATCGCACCCTCAAACTCGCAATGAAGTATCATCTGACAACAATGATTTTGTCTGGGATGATTTTGCTAGCAACGGTGTATCTTTTTGTGATTGTTCCCAAGGGATTTATTCCCAATGACGACACTGGACAACTTTCTGCGACAACCGAAGCGGCGCAAGATATTTCCTTTGACGAGATGGTGAAGCATCAACAAGTTGTCGCCAACATCATCCGTCGTGATCCGAATGTGGAAGCAGTCAACTCCAGTGTAGGTGCAGGTGGCCCGAATGCTACAGCCAACGCCGGGCGAGTGTTTATCAAGCTCAAGCCCCATTCTCAACGTCATTTGAGTGCGGATCAAATCGTCAATGAATTACGACCTAAACTAACTGGTATTCCTGGTATCCGGGCATTTATCCAAAACCCACCCTCGATTCGGATTGGTGGACAGCAAACGAAAGCTTTATACCAATTTGCACTTTCTAGCCCCAATCTGCAAGATTTGTATCAACACGCCCCAGATTTGGAAGCCAAGCTGCGTCAGATGCCAGAGTTACAAGATGTTAATAGTGATCTGCAAATTAAAAATCCTGAAATTAATGTACAAGTAAACCGCGAACAAGCTTCAGCCCTGGGTTTGACTGCTAATCAAATCGAAAGCGCCCTCAATAATGCCTATGGGACACGGCAGGTTTCGACTATTTATGCATCTGATGGTCAGTATGAAGTGATTATGGGCGTAGATCCTGAATATCAACTTAATCCCGATGATCTTGGTCTGTTGTCAATTCATTCAGCTAGCGGTCAGTTAGTACCTCTAAATGCTGTAGCAACTATTACTAAATCAATTGGGCCACTGAGTATCAACCACACCGGACAACTTGCTGCTGTCACCATCTCATTTAACCTCAAACCAGGTGTGTCTTTGGGTAGCGTCACAGGTAAGATTGAACAAATAGCGCGAGAAACTTTACCTACAAGCATCAGTACTGGTTTCCAAGGAACTGCTCAAGTATTCCAATCTTCGCTTTCTAGTTTAGGGTTACTGTTGGCGATCGCGATTTTGGTAATCTACATTGTGCTGGGGATTCTCTACGAAGACTTTATTCACCCCCTGACTATTCTCTCTAGCTTGCCATCAGCCGGATTTGGTGCCTTACTAACTTTGATATTATTTGGTGTTGACCTGAATATTTATGCCTTTGTGGGGATTATTCTGCTGGTAGGGATCGTTAAGAAAAACGGCATCATGATGATTGACTTTGCTATGGAAGCCCAACACAAGCGCGACAAAAATCCTTTTGATGCGATCTATGAAGCTTGTTTGGTAAGGTTCCGTCCGATTATGATGACAACAATGGCTGCGTTGATGGGTACTTTGCCAATTGCCCTTGGTTTGGGTGCAGGTGCCGAATCCCGTCGTCCTTTGGGTTTAGCCGTTGTTGGTGGGTTGCTGTTCTCCCAACTTTTGACACTTTACATTACCCCAGTATTTTATACTTACATGGAAGCCTTTCGTGAGAAGATTAGTAAGCATAATAGGGAATCTTCTTCATCTACTTCCGCACCAACTCGGATTTCTAGTTGAGTAAGCAAACAAGTCATCAAATGTATTTGATTTTGCTAGCAATTTGATCAAAAATGTATCTATTGATAGTGTTTGCTACTTTATAGTTATAAACTTGTAGCGGTAATTACTGAAAAATTTAACATGGGATTTATACCTTAGACATATGGAAACCAAGCCTTCAAAACAGTAATTTCTTAAAAAGAACAACATCATAGAAGCCTTTATTGGTTCCGATAAAAACCAGCCTGCTTTTTTGGGGTGCAAATACTGAATGAGAAAATTCAATAATTTCTTGTTGGTGTAGCGACGCCTTTACCAGGGTATCCCCTAAAAGAGGCTGGTCTTCCATTGCTTCATGTATTCAGCATATGAACATGATTAAACATGAAATATATTGCTAGTTTATAGTAAGCCCTACTCTTACTCGTTACTAGAAACTTTTGTTTATTTATGTTCATCTACATATTTCTAAACCCACCAAAAAAATTTAGGTAAATACTCAGTAATGATGAACAAAAAATGGGCAACCAAGCGAATCACCCTAAATCTCGCTTCAGGTGAAGCCGAGAAGCTGGAACGATATTGTCAACAAACTGGAAGACCAGCAACAGATGTGATTAGGGAACTTATTCGAGGATTACCTATACAATTGCAAACTGATTTAAACCCCATTGAACAGAATTACTCAACTACAATCGGGCAATTGCGAATATAATTTAAAATTCATAATACATACTCATAATTCATGACTTTTGCTTATGAATTATGAGTTAATTATCTTTAATGATTGCTATGAACGACTCTTGGTAACTCAACACGAAAAGTTGAACCTTCACCGAGTTTACTTTCTACAGTCACGCTGCCTTTCATCAAGCGGACTAATTGGTCTACAATTGCTAGTCCTAAACCAGTACCACCGTGTTTGCGTGTGAGACATTGGTTAACTTGCCGGAATTCTTGGAAAATATTTTTTAAATCAGCTTCGCTAATGCCTATACCTGTATCTTTTACAATTAACATCACTCTGTCTTGAATTTCTAAGACTTCAACATTTACATTACCTATATCAGTGAATTTAATCGCATTGGAAAGCAAATTAACTAAAATTTGTCGAACGCGATCGCTATCATTAATAATCTGAGGATCTGAAAGGTTAATATAAACATTAATAGTTAAATTTTTCTGCTGGGCTAAACAATATAATTCTTGAACACTTGTTGTTACTAATTCAGCCAAATTAAATTCTTCCAGATTCAACTCCAAGCGTCCAGCTTCCAGTTTGGAGAAATCAAGTATATCCTCAATCAGCATTAGCAGACGTCTCGCGCTGGATAAAATACGTTCTACCATGCTTCTTGCCTGCGGCGGAAACTGATCATACGGGTGGCGTAGCAAGAGTTGAGAAAAGCCCAAAATCGCATTCATTGGGGTACGTAGTTCATGAGACATTACCGCCAAAAATTGTGATTTTAGCCTTGTAGCTTCTTGTAATTGCAAATTTTCATTTCTGATCGCCTGTAACTGTGCTTCTGCTTGCTTGCGCGCAGTAATATCCCTGATCAACCAACACCAGCCTTTAGAATTACCTTCGCGATCGCACATTGTAGTTACACTGATGGCGGTGTCAAATTTAGTATGTTCCCGCGTTTGCATAGGTATTTCCCAATCTTGAATTTGTTTGATCTGCTGTAAACGAATTAGCTGGGAACGAAACGCACGACGCTGATTTTCTGGGACAAAATTGATCAGTAATTTGCCTTGAATGTATTTTTGTGATATTTTAAACAAGTGAGTAGCAGTTCGATTTGCTTCTAATATTTTACCTTCAGTATTAGTTACTAAATAAGCATCTGGAGCGAAATCAAATAGTTCTTTGTAACGTTGGCGTTCCACATCCAACGCATAGCGAGTATTTCTTAATTCCTCATTTTGTTGGCGTATTTCTTCTTCTGCAACTCTTAATTCTTCTAATGCTGTGTTAAGTTCCTCAAGAGAATCATGCAGAATTTCTGCTGGCAGTAATTCTGAAGTTTTGGCATGATTTTCTAGTACATCAGCACGTTGACGCACAGCCTTTATTTGTTGTATAAATTCGGAGGCGTTCACACTGAAACTCCTGGTGCTTCTTGCTGGATTTTTTAATTAAATTATGTAAAATTCTCAGATTAATTAGCACTATAAAAGCTACTGCAAAAACTCTGAGGTATTAAATTTTTCTGATGAAACTGGTTGATTAATGAAGTCGGGAGAGAAAGAGAGAAATAATGTTGGCATGTTCTAAAAAATTAAATTTTAAAAAAAGTTTAATTTTGGATGGAATTTTTTGATGGTATGTCTTGCAATAATCAAATCATAGCTTCTTAAACTAATTATTTAACAAATTTGTCCCTGAATTGAGTTTTGCTTGACTATGTAAATAAAATTTAAGTATTTTTTAACTCAACTATTCAGATGTTTTAATTAAAAGCCGCAAGCTCTAATTTTTGTCACTTTATTTAACATATTAATGAGTTTTTGGGAGGCTACCACCCCCCGTCCGTAGTAAATACCACAAAATTTGATCTTCCAAAAGTTTAAATATGGCTCATAAATTGTGGTTGGGAAATCAATGTCATCCTCATAAGCAAACTCATCTATAAAATAGAATGCACAGCTTTCAATTGATTAAGATTGACATATATATAATTGCTTTTATATCTTCTTAGCGAGTGATAAAAAACAGCTTCTAAAGTATGAGATTAAGACTCTACCAATGACCAATGACGACTCGAACTCAAAAAATGGTGTAGGTATTTGAGAGGATAAAACTGTAACAATAGTCATATTTCTCCTAGTGTACACAGTTAATGATGACTACTTTTTACCCTAATTATTCGTTTCTGTCCATTTCTTCCATTAACAAAATTACCCCTTGAATATCTCGTGTGGTCGAGGCACGTAGAGGTGTACAGGTAACTTTGCAGAAAATTGCTTTACCACGTCGATTTGTGGCTTCTAGTGTCAGTTCTATCTCAGGCGACTCTCCTAGTAAACAGGCGCGGATGGGCTGACGGAGTTGTTCAACTGGTAAACCAATGTCCAGATTCAGAAAGTGTCTATCTTTAACTTCATCAGCACGCACACCCCAGAAGTCTTCGGCGCGATAGTTCCAAATTTGGATGTGTAGGTCTTGGTTGAGAACAGTTACACCACTGTGCAAACCAGCCAAAATTGATTCTAAAAAGGTGTTGACTTGAACAAGTTCATCACTACGCTGACGCATTTCGTCGTTGAGGGCGTGGAGTTCTTCGTTGGTAGATTGGAGTTCCTCGTTCATTGTCTCCAATTCTTCGTTGGTAGATTGGAGTTCTTCGTTGGTGGTTTCTAGTTCTTCGACGGTAGATTGGAGTTCTTCGTTGGTGGTTTCTAGTTCTTCGTTAGTAGATTGAAGTTCTTCGTAAGCTGTTTCTAGTTCTTGGTTGGCGTGAACTAGGTCGTTTTGTAATTGTTTGAAGCGGCTAACATCGGTAAAGACGATTTTTACACCCAATAATTCATCGCCGTTTTTGTCTAGTAATGGTATGACCTGGACATCGAAATATCTAGTTTCTTGTTCGGTAATTGACCATTCGATATCTTTCAAAACCACAGCACGACGATTGGTACTAACTTGATCAATGCGCGATCGCAATTCTACCGGTCGGTAAGAAATTTCTAAATCTTGCAGGGGACGACCGATATCTCTAGGATTGAGATTAAATAAATTACGGGCTTGTTCGTTGGCTAGCACTAAATGATTGTGAATATCCACTATCACCTGAGCGATCAGATCGATCTCGAAGGCTGCTTGATGAATACGGGTCATCTTGTCAACGTTCTCCGATGTGGATTGTTGAGTACTCAAATGAGTGATATTCAACAATAGATCGCGACGGTTCCCGTTTGGTACTTTTGTAAATACACGCCGCCGCAAATCCAAGGGTGTAAAGAAGTGATTACGGGAAAATAGCATTTCTGCTTTACCCAAAAACAGAAAACCGTGATCGTGCAGAGCAAAATGAAAGCGATCCAGAATTTTTGCTTGGGTTTCAGAATTGAAATACATCAGAGTATTACGACACACTAGCATGTCAATTCTGGAGATTGGTGCATCTTGAACTAAATCATGACGACCAAAAATTACACCGCGACGCAATTCTTTCTGCACAACGTAGCGACCCCCTACACGCTCAAAATACTTTTCTACTAACTCTGGGGAAATAGGTTGGATTTCCTTGGGGCTATAGTTCGCATGACGAGCGTATTCAAGCGCTTCAGCATCCACATCAGTTGCAAAGACTTTCACTCGTGCTGTGTACTGTTCCATACCAACAGCTTCAGCCAGCAACATAGCTAAGGTGTAAGTTTCCTCGCCAGAAGCACATCCCGCACTCCATACTCGAATGGGTTGACTGAGGTGTTTCTTACTTATAATTTGAGGAATGATTTCACTTGCTATATATTCCCATGCTTCTGCATCTCGAAAGAAACCTGTGACATTAATTAAGATCGTGTTGAACAACTCAACAAACTCGTCTGGATGTACCTCCAGATAGTCAAGATATTCATCGTAACTTTCAACACCAATTGTTTGCATACGTCTTTTTATCCGACGGCTTAAACTGGTACGCTTGTATCCTCTAAAATCAAAACCACGGTTGCGTTTGATGTATTCTAAAAGATTTTCTAGTTCTGGGTTAGTATCCGTGGTACTCATATAGTAATGGGCGCGTTAGAGCATCTTGATAAAAACAAAATTTTACAAGTTAATTGGTAAAGTAATTTCGACAAAAATAAAAATAAACTATATTTTAAAATTAAAAAATATTTGTAAAGTTACTTTTTAATTAGATTAACTAAAGTATTAGCGATCGCTTCCAAAGGCAAAATAAAATCAACTACCCCAGTTTTAATCGCAGCTTGAGGCATCGCAAAAAAATCAGAAGTCGCTTCATCTTGAGCAATGACTGTACCACCCATCTTTTTGATTGCTTGGATTCCAGCTGCGCCATCGCTATCCATTCCAGTTAAGACAACAGCGATCGCCCATTCTTGGAAACTAGCTGCTGCTGAATGAAACAGCACATCGCCTGCGGGGCGGACATGACGTACTTTTTCCTCTTGAGAGAGAGACAAAGTTGCATCAGTATTGACTAATAGGTGATGGTCGGGCGGGGCAATATACACCATCCCTGGTTGTAATTTATCACCTGCTTCAGCTTCTTTAACTGTTAGAAAACTGTGTCGATTGAGAATTTGGGCTATTTGGCTGGGATAGTGGGGATCTAAGTGCTGAACAACAGCGATGGGAGCAGGAAAATCTGGAGGTAAGTTGGATAAAATACTCTTTAAAGCTTTGAGTCCACCAGCTGAAGCTACGATTACCACTATGTAGTTATTCGCCATTAATCGCTTCTTGCTCCTCTGGGCTTGGAACTTCGTTCAGTTCTGCTACTGAGTGACGATTGCTTTTGAGTAGGACTTCTCGAATCACAGCAGCACGCTGATCACAATCTTGAGCCTCTTGTTGCAATCGCTCGGCTGATAAAATGTGATTGCGATCGCTCAGACGAGCAGCCATACGACGCGCCAGAGAAGATTTTTCCTTCAATGCTCTCATGGCGATCCACAGCGCATCCTCTAAAGCATCAGATTGCTCTGCCAACAGAGTTTCCGCCGAGAAAGCATGACCAGTGCGACATCGGAACCGCAATAAATCTCCCTCTTGCAATTCCCACAAACTACCACCACATTCTGGACAGACGAAACCTGATGGTTTTCCAGGTCTGCTGTCGTTATTTATTGCTTCCATATCTAGTTCTGCGATTTCCGATTCATATTCCATCTGTTCAGGAACGAAGTTTTCTTCCTCTTCCACAGGTGTGTTAGCTAGCTCTACCAGTACGCCTGGAATTTCTGCTAATGACAGAACATAGTCAATGTCATATACATTTTCAATTGCACTACTTGGCATTCCTGGATACATGGCATTATTGGGGTCTTGAACAACCGCTACACCACCTCGCATTTTTACTGCCTTTAATCCCGCAGTGCCATCATCAAGCACACCTGTTAAGATTACACCAACTACTCGCCTTCCATAAGCCCGCGCTGCGGTACGAAATAGCGGATCGATAGCTGGACGATGGCTATTTTCTCTAGCTCCACGAGATAAGTGAACGTGTCCTTTTTTTACGAGTAGGTGGTAATCTGGCGGAGCAACATAGATTTTTCCTACTAAAATTGCTTCGCCATCTTTAACATGTGATACTGGTAAACTTCCAGCCCGCTTCAAGATGCGGGGTAATACACTTGTACCGTGAGAGGGAACGTGAAGAACGATGAGAATGGCAGCTTTGATGTCTGGAGGTAAATTTTTGACCAGATGAGTAAGTGCTTCAACTCCGCCTGCTGATGTCCCGACTACGATTATATCGTGTCCAGGCATTGATTCCTCCTTGTAGCAGCGCAGATGAAATTACTTAATGTACACTGCCTGATTTCACCCTAATAGGATGGAAATATTTTCTCACCTAGCTAAGAGTGGATTTATTGGTTAGGTTCAATGTAATTGACGCTGTTGCACTCGTTCGCGACTACCAGTAGGAATCGAAGCAATTAATTTTTGGGTGTATTCTTGTTGGGGTTCGCGATAAATTTTTTCTGCGATACCTTGCTCGACAATTTCACCGTTATTCATGACTAAAATGCGATCGCTCATAAATTTCACCACGCTTAAATCGTGGGAAATAAAAATGTAAGTTAAACCAAATTCACTTTGCAATTCTTTGAGCAAATTCAGCACCTGCGCCTGTACTGATACATCTAATGCTGAAACCGATTCATCGCAAATTATAAACTTAGGATTCAAAGCCAAAGAACGAGCAATACAAATTCTTTGGCGTTGACCACCAGAAAACTGATGAGGATAGCGGTTCATTGCATCTGCACTCAAACCGACTCGTTCTAATAGATAAGCAGCGCGTTTTTGTCTTTCTTGCTTTTTATTACCAATCGAGTGAATCTGCAATGGTTCCATGATCGCATCCCCGATCTTCATCCGGGGATCAAGGGAACTAAACGGGTTTTGAAAAACTATTTGCATTTCTCGCCGCAGTTTTTGCAATGCTTCTCCTTTGAGAGTTGTGATATCTCGTTCCTCAAAGAGAATTTGACCACTCATCGGTTCGATTAAGCGTAGCAAAGTTCTGCCTAAAGTAGTTTTGCCACAACCAGATTCTCCCACCAATCCTAGAGTTTCGCCTTTTTTAACATCGAAAGAAACTCCATTGACGGCCATATGGTAACGTTTTGTACCACCAAACATACCTTTGATCGGAAAACCAACCTTGAGATCCTTGATTTGGAGTAGAGGTTGCTCGTTTTCTAAATCTGCCAATCTCTGCGCTATTTCTTCAGGCGTGATGTCTGGCGGTTCTGTGGGTTCTTTCCCCTGAATCACTAGCTCTCCCGTCGTTGGTATTTCCTCGACGTTCATGTAGTCGGAAACAGTCAATAGTTTGTGGGGATGGCGGTTCAGTGTCGGGCGACAAGCTACCAAACCTTTAGTATAGGGATGTTGAGGATTAGCAAAAATTGTGGCGGCGTCATCGAATTCAACTATTTTACCTCTATACATCACCGCAACTGTATCAGCAACTTCGGCAATTAAACCTAAATCGTGGCTGATAAAAATCAAGGCCATGTCGCGACTAGCTTGTAATTCTCGCAGCAAATCAATAATAGTTGCTTGCACTGTCACATCTAAAGCGGTGGTTGGTTCATCAGCAATTAATACCAACGGGTTGCAGGAAATAGCCATTGCAATCATTACCCGTTGCAACTGACCCCCCGAAAGTTCATGAGGATAACGTTCGAGGATGGCTTCTTTGTGTTGCTGGACTAACTTAAGTAGCTTTTGTTCGTCTAAACTGGATGAACCAAAAGCTGAATTTTGCCAAGTGTCAATATACTGCTGTCGGATCTTTTCATCGCTTGGCAGCAATTTTACTTCTTGCAGACCTGCGATCGCTTTTTGTTTTGCTTCTGTTTCAGAAATATTCTGATGTCGTAAAATTGCTTCTGTCAGTTGAAACCCGATGGTATATACAGGATTAAGCGAACTCATCGGTTCTTGAAAAATCATGGCAATATCGCCACCCCGATGTAGTTGTATCTGTTTCGGAGACAAATCTACTAAATTAATGGGCTGACTACTTTCGTTGGCACGAAACCAAATTTCTCCACCTGCTATTCTTCCCGGAGACTGCAACAAACCCATCACTGCTAAAGCTGTGACCGATTTTCCACTCCCCGACTCTCCTACTATTCCTAGAGTCTCACCTTGATGCAATTGAAAAGAAATTCCATCTACAGCTTTAACGATTTTGCGATCGCCAGCAAATTCAACCTGCAAATTGCGAACATCTAGGACTGTTTCTTTCATAGGAAGTTGGGGCTAACTTGATTGAAAATAAACAGGATTTTAACACTCACTAGGCAAAGTCGGGGAAAGGGGATCGGGGATCGGGGAAAGGGATCGGGGGTCGGGGAAAGGGTAAAGGGAATTGGGGAAAGGGAAACACAAGAGGGGGACAAGGGAAGAGAGACAAGGGAGACAAGGGAGAATTATTTAACAAGTCTCTTCCCAATCCCCGATCCCCAATCCCCAATTCCCGATCCCCGATCTCCGATCCCCTATTAAAACGGAATGTCGTCAACATCTGGTTCTGGATTTGGGGTTACGGGAGGATAGGAAGTACGTTCCGGTTTTGAGGTTTGGGGAGCAGGTTGGGAGTAATTATTTTGGGAAGCGACACCAGCATGACTGGTTGCTGGAGTTGCTGTTGGAAGTGGTGGTTCGTAACTAGAAACTGATTTTTGGGGAGTCGGAACTGGTACTGAGGATGGTGCTGTGGTTACAGGAGACTCACCTATGTTTAAATTTGCAACTAAAGGATAAATTTTTTGTACTGTCAATTCAGCACGTTTTTCTTTAAAACCTTCTGGACGATCAATGGTATGCATACCTAAACGTCCTTCTACAAGAATGCGATCGCCAATATGGTAGTTCTGCTGGATGTCTTTAGCTATATTGCCCCAGCCTACCACTTTTAAATTTGCTGCCGGCTCACCTTCTCGCAATCCAGAAAACTGCACCAGCATTTCTGTTATTTCTAATCCATCTGGTGTAAAACGCAGTTCTGGTTCTTTAACAATTTCCACCATTAAAATACAGCTGTTCATCGTAGTTCTCCTTGAAAATAGGTCTTGGGAATTGGGGAGTAGGAATTGGGGAAAGGGAAGAAAGAATATTAAATAATATTTGTGTGACTTACATACAAGTGTCTGAATTAAAAATATTGTTAATAGTAATTAATTTCTAATAATTAATTACTAATGACTACCCTGACTTAATTTAATTCCATATTCACACTCTTGGCTTAGAGACTGTTTTAGCATAAAAGCCAAGGAAGTACGGCAAACAGTATTAATTGTCGAACGCGGTAGCCTACGGCAAGCCGCTGTCGTGTCTACATTGCTTTACTCAGCATACTTTGTGTGACAAAGTACTAGGGTAAGTAGTTGATTCTACAATATTTTAGTACTAAAGTACTATATATGTCTTTATGTTTTGACATGGGCAGGGAAAAGACCGTAGGCGACTAACTTGGCTGGTAATTCTCGTAACCAAGGTAAGCGTAACCAAACAGGTAGCTGTAATAACTGATTTGAGTTGAGAACACGGGCAAATATGCGCTGTTGGATAAAAGACTGAAATGCTTGGATGACGCGGGTTGGTAATTCTCTTTGGCGTTGTACTTTCGCTAGTTGGTGCAATTCCACATGTCCTTGCTTTAGTGGTTGACTCAAGACGTTAGCAGTCACAACAGCATCTTGAATTGCATAATTGATACCAACTCCACCAACAGGAGACATAATATGGGCAGCGTCACCAATCAACAGTAATCCAGGACGATACCAACGGACTAGGCGGCTGGATTCGACTGAAAGGAAAGCAATCTGTGACCAATCTTGGAGATATTGAACGCGGTCTTGTAATTCCGGTACTATCTCAACAATAGACTTTCTCAAAGCTTCTATTCCAGCCGCACGAATTTCCTGATATTCGCCTTTGGGGATCACATAGGCCATTTGCCATTGATCACCGCGATCGAGCATAACAACAATATGACCACGACCGATCCGCCCTATTCCTCCTTCAAAATCTTCTGGTTGCTTGGGTAAACGGAACCACAGCACATCCATTGGTGGTGAAGTTTGGATAGATTCAAAACCACCCAACTGACGTAAACGCGAGTGGCGTCCATCTGCACCCACCGTCAAAATCGCTCGAACTTCATGCCAACCACCATGTCCACGATAGCGCACACCCCGAACTACTCCATCTTCTTCTATCAATTCTTGGACATTTGCACCCATAACTAATTGAAAATTTGGGTAATTTTGAGCTTCGGCGGTAATAAACTCCAAAAATCTCACTTGCGGAAGCATGGTGATATAGGGATAACGGGTTTTTAGGTGACTAAAATCAGCTAAAGTAACACTAGTTTTTGGAGTCCGAATACTAATTTGGCGCATCTTAGCATGAGGAAGTTGTAGCAATCTTTCAGCCAAGCCCAATTCCTCCATAATTTCCATCACCGATGGGTGAATGGTGTCTCCCCGAAAGTCGCGATCAAAATCTTTGTGTGCTTCCAATAACATTACGTCAATACCTTGACGCCCTAACAGTAAGGCAAGAACAGCACCTGCTGGACCACCACCAACAATGCAACAATTTGTAGTTTGTACGTCTAAAATGTCATGGGTAGGAGTCGGCGTCTCTTGAGGAGAAGAATTTGAGGTAAGATGAGAAGCCATAACAAAATTCCCCAATATGCTTTCTTCCAAGGTAGTGTGGCTGTAATCGTAAAAGCTATTTTTTTAACTTTTCGTAGTCACTACAAGCGTGTATCATGAGCGCTGATGCCTAAGTGTGCTTTGTCATTTTGTTGAAAGTTATTAACTCTTGACAAATGACAAACGACAAATGACAAGTGACCATTGACCATTGCTGAAAAACTGTGGCGCAAGTAAATTTAGAAAACGTCTATAAAAGTTTTCCTCCTCGTCGAGGAGAAAGTGTTACTTCTCAAACCCAACTGGTATTGAATGGGGAGAAAAAGGAAGCAACTGCCTCGAAAGCCGGAGATAGTGTGAATGTTTTGCGACGAATTAACCTCACTGTGGCAGATGGCGAATTTATGGTGCTGGTGGGGCCTTCTGGTTGTGGTAAAAGCACCTTGCTGCGGTTAATTGCTGGTTTGGAAGCAATGACTGGAGGCAATATTTGGGTAGGCGATCGCTTAGTGAACGATCTTCCCCCCAAAGAACGAGATATTGCCATGGTGTTTCAAAACTACGCCCTCTATCCCCATATGTCGGTGTATGACAATATTGCTTTTGGACTAAGACGGCGACAATTGACGAACGGCGACAATTCCAAATTTGGTGAAAATCTCCTTGTAGGTGTGACAAGAAATTTACCCAAGGGTCTACGTTATATTTCTGAGAAAGAACGGACAGTCAATGAACAAGTAAAATACGTTGCCCAGTTATTACAAATTGAAGGTTTGTTAAATCGTTTACCCAAACAATTATCTGGGGGACAAAGACAACGGGTAGCTTTAGGAAGGGCGATCGCACGCAATCCCCAAGTTTTTCTCATGGATGAACCCCTTTCTAACTTAGATGCGAAACTGCGCGCTGAAACCCGCGCCCAAATTGTCAAACTGCAACGCCAGCTAGGGACGACGACAATTTACGTTACCCACGATCAAACAGAAGCGATGACAATGGGCGATCGCATTACAATTCTTAATCAAGGTCAAATTCAGCAAGTTGCCCAGCCTTTAGAACTGTACAATCATCCTGCAAATCTGTTTGTCGCTGAATTCATTGGTTCACCACCAATGAATTTTATTCCAATAAAATTTCATGCGCCTTTATTAATTACTAACGGCGATTTTCGCCTCACTTTACCCGGATTTTGGGGTAATACCTTACAAAAATACGACGGACGCACTTTGATTTTAGGCATCCGTCCAGAACATTTAATTTTGAGTGTAGCAGCTACCAAAAATCTCCCAGTACAAGTCGAATTAGTAGAAAATCTTGGTAACGATAGTTATTTATCTACAAAAATTATCGGTTCTAGTTTCCAACAACCTGTGACTTCTTCTGGTAATTCTTTGCAAGTGCGAGTCCCACCAGAAAGGATAGTAAATATTGGTGAACAACTATGGTTATCCCTAACACCAGAAAAACTCCACTTTTTTGATCCAGAAACAGAATTGGCGATTTTTCCTTAAACTTTAACTCCTATGCCAGCGTGTACCTTCACGGCTATCGATTAAAGTAATACCTTGGGCTTGCAATTCATCGCGGATGCGATCGGCTTCGGCAAAATTCTTTGCTTTTCTAGCTTCTTGCCGTTTTTGAATTAACTCCTCAATTTCTGTCTCGGTTATACCAGCACCTTGGGTTGTTTCTTCTGTCAGTTTGGTTTCTAAACCCAAAACCCCAGCTAAGGTAACAAGAGTCTGCCATTGTTTCGCTAATTCTTGCGGTGGTATTTCAGTTTTACCTTCATGCACCAATAAATTACCTTCCCGCCGTAATTCTTTGGCGAGTTCAAATAATACTGCTAGGCTACCAGAGAAGTTAAAGTCATCATCTCCTGATTCTTCAAATCGTTTGATGATTTCTTTATCTAAGTGATTTCCGTAATCAGCAAAGCCAACTTTCTTACCATGTTCATAGCCAAAGAGTAAACCTTCTTTGAGGGTTTTCCAACTACTTTCAGCAGTGGCGATCGCTTCATCGGTAAAATCTAATGGTTTACGATAATGGGCTTGCAAGACAAAGTAGCGCACCGCCATTGGATCAACTGGACGATCTAATAATTCTCGAATGGTAGTAAAATTCCCCAGAGACTTGGACATCTTTTTACCATCTACCATCACCATGCCGTTATGCATCCAGTAGTGTGCTAGTGGTTTATTAGTAGCACCTTCTGATTGCGCTATTTCGTTTTCATGGTGAGGGAAAATTAAATCGCCACCACCGCCATGAATATCGATTGTTTCACCCAGTTGCGATCGAATCATTGCTGAACATTCAATATGCCATCCAGGACGACCCTTACCCCAAGGTGAGTCCCAAGCAGGTTCTCCGGGTTTAGCAGATTTCCATAAAGCAAAATCAAAGGGGTGCTGTTTTTTACTTTCTTGATCTTCGGCATCTACTCTGCCGCTAGCACCAGCTTGCATCTGTTCTAGTTCTCGCCCAGATAGTTTGCCGTAAGTGGGGAAGCGCTCAACTCTGTAGTACACATCACCACTAGCCGCGTAAGCATAATCTTTTGCTATTAGGGCTTTAATCATTTCATGGATTTCTGAAATATGTTCCGTTGCACGGGGGTATTCATCCGCATCCATGACGTTTAAACGGCGGATATCTTCAAAATAAGCATCAATAAAACGATGTGACACCGCTTCCATCGTTGTACCTTGTTCTCTAGCACGGTTGAGAATCTTATCGTCAATATCGGTAAAATTCTGAATATAGCGCACTTGATAACCGCGCCATTGCAGATAACGACGTATAGTATCCCAAACTATGTAGGAACGAGCATGACCCAAATGGCAATAGTCATACACCGTCACGCCGCAGCAATACATCTTAACTTTTCCAGGCTCAATTGTTTCCAAAGGTTCTTGGCGACGAGTGAGAGTATTGTAAACAGTTAGGGTCATAACACAGTAATACTGAATTGAGATACGCAATAATAGGTTAAAGCAACTGGGACGTTGATCCAGCATCCCTATGCTAGTGTTTTATGGACTCTCTACGCTACATTCTCTAGTTTGACTCATTTAATGGCAGTGTTATGCAAGCAGCTACTTCTGAATCTCATGCAATGGAAGCCCCAAAACAAGGATTGCCAGTAACAATTATTACTGGTTTTCTTGGCAGTGGCAAAACAACTTTACTCAATCATATCCTGAGCAATCAGCAGGGTTTAAAAACTGCTGTTTTAGTAAATGAATTTGGCGAAATTGGCATCGACAACGAGTTAATTATCTCTACCGACGATGATAATAATATGGTGGAGTTAAGTAACGGTTGTATATGTTGCACCATTAATAATGATTTAGTCGATGCCGTTTACAAAGTTTTAGAACGTCAAGAAAACATAGATTATCTAGTTGTAGAAACAACTGGACTAGCAGATCCGCTACCAGTTGCTTTGACATTTCTTGGCACAGAATTACGAGATTTAACTCGACTTGATTCGATTATCACTGTTGTGGATGCGGCAAATTATAGCCTAGATTTATTTAATTCTCAGGCAGCTTATAGTCAAATTGCTTATGGTGATGTGATTCTGTTGAATAAGACAGATTTAGTTTCTCAAACAGAATTAGAAACAATAGAAACTAAAATTCGTGAGGTTAAGGAAGGTGCGAGAATTATTCGTACCAACAAAGCACAAGTACCATTACCTTTAATTCTCAGTGTTGGTCTATTTGAGACAGACAAGTATTTTGACAGCGTCGAAGCACATACTCACGACCATCATCATCACGACCATCATCATGATCATTCAGAATGCGGTCATGAGCATCATCACGACCATGACCATGATCATTCAGAAGGCGGTCACGACCACCACGACCATGATCATGATCATCACCATCATTCCAATCATTTGGAAAACGATGGCTTCACCTCACTATCTTTTGAGAGTGAAAAACCATTTGCAATCAGGAAATTCCAGTATTTTTTAGATAACCAACTTCCTGATAATATTTTTCGTGCTAAGGGAATTATGTGGTTTGATGAAAGTCCCAAACGGCATATTTTTCACCTTTGCGGTAAACGCTTTACTTTAGATGACGAAGAATGGAAAGGTGAAAAGAAAAATCAGTTGGTACTGATTGGTCAAAATTTAGATCATGAAAAGTTGCGACAACAATTAGAAAACTGTCTATGTATTCCTTCTACAACTCGTGGTAAAGGATTTGGGAAGTAGCTATTTGTCATTGGTCATTGGTCATTAGAATGACTAAGGGCTAATGACCAAGTCCCTTTGACGCAAGGAAGTCTTAATTAGTTTTTCTTATTCTTGCGATTCTTCAGAATCTGAAATTTCCAACTGTTGTAACTGTTCTAGTAGACAGATTATCGAACATGAATAAATCTGGAGTGAAATTAAAAAATAAAGAATACAGTATTAATAACAGTTAAGACTTCATTTTAAGAAATGCGCGTCGTCATCCAACGAGTTAAATCATCTCAAGTAACAGTTAATGGTGAAATGATCGGCAAAATTGGACGAGGATTAAATTTGCTTGTCGGTATTGCTGAGACTGATACTGATGATCAAATTGACTGGATGGTACGTAAATGTTTGGAATTACGACTGTTTCCTGACCAAGAAGGCGGTGACAGGTGGCAAAAATCCGTACAAGAGATTGGCGGTGAGTTGCTGGTAGTCAGTCAGTTCACACTTTATGGGGATTGTCGCAAAGGACGACGACCTTCTTTTGACCGTTCCGCAACTCCTCAAACTGCTGAAAATTTATATAACTGTTTTGTTGCTAAGTTACGCGAGAGTGGTTTAAGGGTAGAAACTGGCAAATTTGGGGCAATGATGCAAGTTGCTATTGAAAATGACGGGCCTGTAACCTTAATACTAGAGAAAGAAAATACATAAGTATTTACACATAGGTAATCAACATCATTATTATCTAGACTTATTGGTACTAAAAGATGAGAAAATATGAATTTAAACATCACAAAACTTTAAATTCACTCATCATGGCAAAAATCCAGTTTTCTAAAGGTATTGACGAAGACGTAATTCCAGAAGTGCGTTTGACGCGATCGCGCACTGGTGACAGTGGTACTGCAACGTTTATTTTTCAAAATCCCAAAGCGTTAGATAGTGGCAATACCGAAGAGATCACTGGTATGTATATGATTGACGAAGAAGGAGAAATTGTCACCCGCGAAGTCAAAGGTAAATTTATCAATGGTAAACCAGAAGCTTTAGAAGCTGTTTACGTAATGAAATCTAAAGAACAATGGGATCGCTTTATGCGGTTTATGCAAAGATATGCAGAAGAAAATGACTTGGGATTTAATCAATCTTGAGGAGTCATTGGTCATTAGTCATTAGTTATTGGTCATCCGCTAACAGGATTTTGGATTTGAGATTGTGGATTGATTACATAGATAAATCTGCTTGCTGTGTAGTATCAAATAAGTATCAATCCCAAAAAACAAAAGACTAATGACAACAAACCAATGACATAGACGTGCAAGCGTCTTCTCGCAGAGTAGGACAAATGACTAATGACTAATATTCCTCATTCAGACTCTCAAGTGTTGACGGTAACTTGTGCTGTAGTTACCGTTAGCGATACTCGTTCCGAATCAACAGATAAAAGTGGTCAGTTAATTCAACAATTGCTCGGCGATGCTCATCATACAGTCGGAGATTATACGATTATTAAAGATGAACCAGCCCAAATTCAAACAGAGTTGGAACGGCTGGGGAAGAATTCTGATTTAGATGCTGTGATTTTTAACGGTGGCACAGGTATTGCACCGAGAGATACTACCTATGATGCTATAGAAAAGTTATTAGAAAAAACTTTGCCTGGATTCGGCGAGTTGTTCCGCTTTTTAAGTTATCAAGAAATTGGTTCGCGAGCGATCGCATCTCGCGCTGTTGCTGGTGTTTATCAAAGTAAGTTAATCTTTTCTGTTCCTGGTTCTAGCAATGCAGTAAGACTAGCGATGGAAAAATTGATCTTACCAGAACTTAGCCATTTGGTTAGTTTGTTGCGATGAATGAGAACGGAGAACGGGGATTTTATGCTTGGTTGTGCAATTTCTCTGTGATTAGCTATGTTTGAAACTTAAGCGATCACACTTGTAGCAAAAGCCATTTCCAATCTCTCAAGCATGATTTTGGAGTGCAATATCAGTTTCATCACGCACGTTTTTAGTTATTTTTGTTAAGGGAGTAAGTTTAGCAAATTTTGTTAGTAGAACGAATAATTAAATGGCTCGTACCCCAACATTAACTTTTGATCGTGGCACATTAATTTTACATCCACCACCACGTGGCAAGGCTTGGACTGATTACGCCGTATGGGATGATAGAGTTGAAAAATTTCGTATTCCAGCAATTAGATATCGTCCTTTAGTGGAAGCACTACAAGCAGAAGATACCTATTTTGTTGACGAAGCCAAGGGTTTTAATTCTCTGGAATTGCTTTCGAGTTTAGAAATGGAACCCTATCCCCATCAAAGCGAGGCGTTAACGGCTTGGAAATTGGCGGGAAGACAAGGGGTAGTAGTATTACCTACCGCAGCCGGAAAAACTTATTTAGCGCAAATGGCGATGGAAGCGACGCCGCGTAGCACACTGATTGTAGTGCCAACACTGGATTTAATGCATCAGTGGTATGCACATTTGATGTCAGCGTTCCCGGATGCAGAGGTAGGGTTACTGGGGGGTGGCTCGCGCGATAAAACAGCAATACTAGTTGCAACTTACGACAGCGCCGCCATTCATGCTGAAAGTTTGGGAAATCAGTATGGCTTGTTGATTTTTGATGAATGTCATCATCTACCAACAGATTTTAATCGGGTAATTGCAGAATATGCGATCGCACCTTATCGTTTAGGACTATCGGCGACACCTGAACGCAGTGATGGTAAACATACCGATTTGAATATGCTAATTGGCCCGGAAGTTTATCGCAAAAGGGCTGAGGATTTGGCAGGAAAAGCCTTAGCAGAACATGAAATTGTCCAAATTAAAGTCAAGCTATCGCAGCATGAACGCCAAAAGTACAACGAGTTGATTCAAACCCGCAATGATTTTTTGCAGCAAGCAAAAATTTCTTTAGGGAGTATTCAGGGTTGGCAAAAATTCGTACAAATGAGTGCGCGATCGCAAGCAGGGCGTAGGGCGATGTTAGCACATCGGCAAGCCAAAGAGATTGCTGTCGGTACAGATGGCAAGTTAAGAATTTTAGCGAATTTACTAGCCAAGCATTATCCAGAAAGAACTTTAATTTTTACTGCTGATAATACTACCGTTTATCGAATCTCTCAGGAGTTTTTAATTCCAGCAATTACTCATCAAACGCCTGTCAAAGAACGTCATGAGGTTTTAACTAAGTTTCGAGAAGGTGAGTATAAAACTTTGGTGGCTTCCCATGTGTTGAATGAGGGTGTAGATGTGCCGGCAGCAAGTATAGCAATTATTTTATCTGGTACAGGTTCGGCGAGGGAATATACCCAGAGATTGGGAAGGGTATTAAGGAAAGGTAAGGACAATAATAAGCAGGCAATATTGTATGAAGTGGTAGCAGAAGATACTGCTGAGGAGGGAACTTCAGCGAGGAGAAGAGGGGTGAGAAATGAACCGCCACGACGCCAAGATCGCCAAGGAAAGGAGAAGAGAAAAGGAAATTTACAGGTTGTTTATGGTACTGGTGAGGAAAGAAGTTATCGTGCTGCGGAACAGTTAGAGATCAATTATTCAGTTGATCATAAGCAGTCTAAAAAAGAAGATCAGTCTGATAATTAAGTATCTATGAAACACTTTTTCTCTTAAAAACTCTTAAGTTGTAAAAATAATTATTTGTATCATCTTGGAATGAAATTAGAGATTTTTTAATGAGTGCTTCGCCAGTATCTCTCCAATCACCTCCCAATTTATTGGTAATTTCTTTCAAGTTATTTGGATTTATAATCAGTGTTGTAATTTTCTGTTTTTCTTCCTTGGAAAGCATTCTTGCATAGCTGGGAAGAAAAACTAATTCAGCACTTTTATAAGCAGCATAATATGCTCCGTAGTCACAATAGACCCAATCAGTCTTTTTCACATTTTTTTGAACAAAAGCTTCTACATTTGCATAATCCCTCGTTTCCCATTCATTAATTGCTAGGCTAGCTTTAGCCGGAAATCCACCTAAAGAAGCAATTAATAAGATTAATACTACTGTTAAATTAATCCATTTTTTGCTACCAGATAAAGAAAAGTTATCTAGCTCTGAGCAAATGCAGATGGCCATGGGAATAAATGCCATCCAGGTATAGTAATGAGGATATTTACCAGCAATCACAATTGCTAGAGGAATAAACAAACCCCCTACAAAGCCAAAGGAAATAAGTGAGTAAAATTTAAATTGCCGCTTCAAGAGTTGATAAATAACCAAAGTTAGTGTCAGCAAATGTAAAAATGCTGTACTAAAATCTATAATGAAAACTTTTTGTAGGCTCAAAATTTTGAGTATACCTTTGTCATCACCCTGAACAATTGCCTGAGCAACTTGACCAGTTAATATATGCTGTGAACCAAAGGTTGATAAAATAAATTTAAACCAAACTCCATTTGTAAAATAGAGAGTATAAAGGAATATGATTCCTAAAACTGCTCCAATTCCCAGGGAGACTAACTCTTTGATTAATAATTTTCTCAAATAAAATACTAAGACTCCACAAAGGACAATTACATAAGCAAGCAGTTGTAGTCCTGCAATGGGAATAAAAATACCAATACATGCCAAAGTAACGCAACGTAACCAAGGAGATGTGATTGTGTATGCAAGTAAGGCTGCTGAAGCAACAGTAATTGCAATAGAGTCTGCACGTCCACTACTGTAACTAAAGCTAATACCCGAACTTGAAAGTATCAGACAAATTAAAGCAATTCTGCTCCAAGGTGAATTAATTAATTTGAGTCTAATTACAGATAGCCAGAGCATTAACACAGAGGCAACTATCAGAAAATAGTTCATCGATCTGACTGCTGTTAGACTAAAGCCAAAAATTTTGAGCCAGTGGTAAAGAATTATTTCATGAAGTGGTAGATTACCCGCCCAAAATTCTTCTTTTGTTTGGTAATACCATGCTGTAGATATCCACCCTTTACCAAAGTAAAGATTGTTGGGTGGATCTGTGAACATAACTTCATCTGTCCATACTGGTTCTATTCTAGATGCAATTACTAAGCCAACCAATAAAAATAAAATGCATAATACAATTATTAAAATAACCTCAAATTTGCAAGTATTATTTTGCTGTTGCTCTTGACTGGGTATAAAGGATGATTTATCCATATCAAATTACAAAAATTAATTACAATTTTGTAAGGACTTTTAATTTTAAATAAATACTTTTTCATCTGTGTATAATTACAATTCAGCCCAACAACAATTACTAAAAATTAACTGGTTGTTCATGATGAAAATTTACTCACTTTAAATTTTGAAGAAAATACAAATTTAGAAAAATTTTTCATAGCCAACAGCAGCATCAAATTCCCAAAGTTCGGCTCCATCTGGATAAGGTGTTTGCACCCATTTACCTGCGAGTTTTTCCCACCATCGGGGCGGATGGGGTAAACTAGCAACTTGGATATAGCGACACCCAGACAGCCATGCTCCCACAGCGTCAGTGTGTAAACTATCGCCAATGACGACAACGTGTTTAGCTGGTAGTCCTATATGACCCATTGCATGACGAAATGCTGATGGAAATGGCTTTTTGGCTGGACTGAGAGCTGGAATATCAAGACGATGGGACCAAAATTTGACGCGATAGCGACGTTTCCCATTTGAAAGGATAAAAAATAGCAATCCAGCTGACTTTGCTTGGCTGATCCAATCTTCTGCACCTGGAGATAAATAGCGATCATCTTCAGACACAATAGTGTTGTCTAAATCAAGAATTATTCCTTTAATGCCACAGGTTTGTAGCCAGATAATGTCAATGTCATTAAGCTTATAAGCTTGTCTTGGTAATCTGTAAGGATTTTCTTTTAAACTTGGTCGGTTAGTTTTCTGAATAAAAAAGTGCAGACTATCGGCAAAAAGTCTGAGTATTTGCAACAATAAAGCCTTGAATTTAAACATCTATAAATTTCTTTAGACGGACTCTTTGCTGATATTTTTAAACAACTACTGTATCCACCCTTGCTGTTTCAGCCAGAGAATTACAAAACAAGTAATCACCCAACTAACAACGGTTACTAAGAGTGGCATATCCTTTAACAAAACCTCTTCCGGGCGCTCACTATGTCCCCCTTTTTCAGTGTCCTGATCTACGTAAATAGCAATTTCTTGTGGATCACTGATTAATTGATAGCGAAAAATCCCATACAAGACAAAAGGTAAAGTCATTAACATCCAGGAAGTTGAAGCACCTTGTACTATTGGTCCAGAACTCCAAAGAGCATAGCTGACAAGTGTTCCTGTTGTTACTACGTTCTCCATGCGGTTGAGTAGTGGTAAGGAATAACGCTTTAGGACAGCACGGGGTTTAGCACCTTTTGTTTGAGCCAACCGCAATTCTGCTTTGCGTTTTTCAATTGCTAAAAAGAGTGCCAGCATAGCAGTACACAGCACAAACCAAGAAGATAAAATAATATCGGTGGCAGCAGAACCGGCATAAGCTCGCAGCACAAATCCCATAGCAATAGACCCAATGTCCAAAATCACCATCCGTTTTAGCCGCAGATTATAGGCGATTTGCAATAAGGCGTATGCAGTGATAGCTACACCCAATTGGGGCGATTTCAACCACCCAACAATCAGAGCGATCGCTAGTAACGCCAAGGCCATTCCAATAGCAACGGGGATGGTGACTAATCCAGCAGCAATTGGCCGCTTACACTTGACAGGATGCTGACGGTCTGATTTGACATCTGCAATATCATTGATTAAATAAAAACCACTTGATGCACAACAAAATAATACAAATGCTAGTAAGCTACCTAGTAAAGATTGCAAATTAATACTAAAAGCAAACAACGGCGCTGCAAACACTACTAAGTTTTTTGTCCATTGTCGCGGTCGTAGAGCAGCTAAATGATACATCATTCTTTTGGAGTTAGTTGCTATGGCAACTGAAGATTTTCCAATAAGTGAAGTACGTCGAGAGCTCATAAATATAAAGCCTCTCTATATTAAGAGAATGAGAGTTAACAACATTTTTAGGTTTATAACTTGCAAAAGTAAAAACCTTTAAAACTTTACTTGCTAGATATTACCTTGACTAAGTAATGCTTTAAGTATGTGAAGAAACTCTTTATACAATTTTTATTAAAGTTTTATATAATATTTTCCGCTAATCTCAGTAATTTTAAATTTAAGATTTGATGAAGAATCAGCAGGCGATCCAATACTGCTGAGGGTTTTGTCCAAAATCTCCCCTAAAATAAATTAGTGACTTATGACTCATTATGAAAAATATATGAAATCCATCATTTAGGGGGATATCCAAGAAAAAATGTGTGTAAGATTGCCAAGTTTTCATAACAAGTTTTATGCATTTAAACGACAATAATTTGTGGGAGCGCACAACAGTATACTCCCACAGAATAGTTTATTCAAAAAGTTGAGTCATTCATAGTTACTTATAATAAATAATACATATTTATAGATAATCATACTACCTGAAATCCAAAACCTAAACTTGCCCAATTATTTACATCCAATACATAGGAGTCAGCAGGTATAGTATTAGAATCGACTTTTGCTGTACTGGCGTTGTGTAAATCCTGTAGAAGACCATAGGCAACTTCTAGCGGATTTAATATTGGGAGAATACGTTGTTGATCGGCGCGGGGATGTTTAGCAGCTTTTAAGGCGTCGAGGGTTTGGGTAAAAGGAGCTGTGCTAAAGATTAATTGGGTTTCACTAAAGGAAGGTGGCCCTTGAATTACCCATTCAAAGCCAGATGTGGTTTGTGGTAGAGTCAGGGTTTCGCCGGAAGCAATGATAATATTAGTCAGTTGTGGTTCTGAGGATTCATCAGTTTCTGTAACTTTTTGCCAGGGATAGAGAGCGATCGCATTCTTCGCACTATTTAGTCCTAAAAGCATACAGTATATTGGGCTGTTGCCAGTGTTCTGCACACGATACTGGACTCGACTACCGATAGGTATAGTGGCGATATGTCCGATTTCATTACTAGTTGATTTCTTGCTAGTAGATTCTGGAGTAGCAGTTCGCAGTGTTTCACGGTGCATGACTGTGCGAGGCGCAATACCACTAATTATCTCTAAGCTTACCTTCACACTCAAGCGAGAAGAACCTTCGTTGTCTGTGAGTCGCCATAATTTTGCTGCTAAAAGGGTTTGCAGTTTTGGACTTAACCTCTGTACTGCTACTTTGACTGCTTCTCCTGCTTCACCAAAAGAATTGGGAATTTTTTCGCTGCTGGGAGAAAACAAGCCATAGCGACTGGGAGAGACAATCAATGAGGTAGAAGCAATGAAATCTTTGTTTTTGCTATCTAGACGTTTACCAAATACGTAGTCTGCTGTTTGTTCTCCTGCTGCTACACTCGTCACATGAGCGACGGTAGCAAAGGCGCTAGTAGCATCTACTCGTTCAATTCTTTCTAATTCTCCATCAAGAGCTACTATCAAGTTGATGTTTCGGGGTAAGACTCGTACTGATTCTTGGACGAGTTGCCCGACTTGAGGAAAAGTTTTATTCTCAGAAGAAATTTGGGTTTTTGCTGTCAAACCACTACGCGATCGCAAGATCAATTCTGTAGTTACACCTGTTTGGTTAACCAGAGTCAATCGAGAATTTGCACTGTAGTGTTCCAGTACGTGGGGTGGAATTCCTGCTAACCACACCAGTGCTGTTTTACCATCTTCTTCGGTTGCTGTGACGACTCCTTCTGCACTAACCGTATCTGGGAAAAAGTTTTCGACTAATTGGACTCGTTGTTGATTTTTCTTGGCGATCAATAAGCTTGGTTGCTGTGTGCTACCCAACTGCTGCATTCCACTACCCACACGGGAGATAAATGCGGGAATTGTGATCTTTGGTGTTGTTTCCCATAGATATTGTGTCAAGGCGTAGGTAAATAATCCTGCACTAAAACCAGAATATTGTATTTCTCGTGCCACTTGATTGGGAGCAGAAGTTGCAGACAATACTACTCCCAGCTGTTCTGTAGCGGCTTTTTCTTGGAGTTGTTTTTGCAAATCTAGTTCTGCATCTACTAAAACTGCTTCTTGTGGCGTCTGGTGAGCGCGAACTCGCAAAGGAACTACCAAACTATCAGGGGTATAGTAACTAGTATCTAATACTGCTGTAACTCGATCTGTAGGGAGCGATCGCAGCATCAATAGTAGGGTTTCTTCTAATAAATAGTTGACAGTTTTTGCATCTTGTGAGCTTGCTGCTATTCCATTTGCGGGAACAAGAGCATTTTGCATTGCTTCTGGTGAGTCCCCCAAGCGGACACGACTACCATAGCCGCTGAAGTGGAAAACAACCACATCACCAGGTTTTGCTTGTCCAATTAAATGCTCCCTAAAAGCAGATTCAATAAATTCTCTGCTGGCTTGTTCGTCAGTCAGAGACAAAATATCTGATGGTTTGAACCCAAAACGGTGAATCAAAACCTCTTTTTGTAGTTCCACATCTACCAGACAACCATTCAGCGCTGGAATTTGGCGATATTGGTTAATACCCACCAATAATGCCAGTTTACGCGGACTGGGTTGTGCTAACGCCTGCTGATAACGAGTTCCTAACTGGAACCACTCAGCCTCTGCTACACCCATTACCGCTAATATGGAGCCAAACCGTTGGAAAAACGTTCGCCGCTTCATAATTGCTATCAGCCCTTAGTCCACCAGCTTATTAAGCTTATCGGGCAGAGGGCTGTAGTGTAAAGTTTTGGAGCAGTTATCAGTTATCAGTTATCAATGAAAACTGTTCACTGTTAAACAGGTACTTTCATCGCCCGTGCTAATTCTGCTGCTACTTCTGGGCGAGAAAATTCTGGTGGGGGTAATTCGCCTCGACGCAACATTTCTCGTACTTTTGTACCCGATAGGTGAATACGTTCTTCGGGTTTGCTGGGACTAGTTTTGGTTGTCGCCATTTGTTTAGTACGGGTGCAGTAGAAGGCGTGTTCAAACATCATTGGTGTGATGCCAATTTCCTCTGGTTTAAACTCAGCGAAGATGTATTGAGCGTCGTAGGTTCCGTAGTAATCACCAACACCTGCATGATCTCGCCCAACGATAAAGTGAGTACAGCCGTAGTTCTTGCGGATCAAAGCATGGAAAATTGCCTCACGCGGACCAGCATAACGCATGGCTGAGGGGTTAATTGCTAAAATTACCCGATTTTCGGGATAGTAATGTTCTAGGAGAATTTCATAGCAACGCATCCGCACATCAGCAGGAATATCATCATCTTTGGTTGCGCCTACGAGTGGATGCAAAAATAAACCATCCACGGTTTCTAGCGCACACTTTTGGATATATTCATGGGCGCGGTGGATGGGGTTACGAGTTTGGAAACCAACAACAGTTTTCCAGCCTTTTTGCTGGAATAATTGCCGTGATTCGGCGGGATCAATTTGGTAGCTGGGGAAGTAGGGATGGCGATCGCGTTCTAATAACCACACATCACCAGCAAGATTCACAGGCCCTTGATTGTAGACTACCTGTACACCGGGATGTTTTTCTTCATCGGTGCGATAGACATTGATTGCTTCCCGTTGTTTGTCGTAGCGATATTTTTGAGTGAGTTCCAAAACCCCGATAAATCTGCCTTCGGGATTATCCAAACGCACCAAACCGCCTTCGGTGAGAGAGGCCGCTACTTCTTCGCTAACTGAAAGTGTAATGGGAATTGACCACACAGTACCGTTAGCGAGTCGCATTTCAGCAACAACGCGATCATAGTCCTGCTGGTTCATAAAACCAGTCAGCGGACTAAAACCACCGATCGCAATCATTTCTAAATCAGAAACAGCTCTTTGGTCAAGCTGCACGCACGGCAAAAATTCGGCCTTGGAAAGAAAAATTTCTTTTTGTTCAGGTGTAGCAATGCGATTAACTAACTGCCCACCGTGAGCAGGAATGCCTTGTGGATGATAACTCAACTTCGCCCCTTATTTGCCTAAATACAGTTTTTTTTAAGGTATGTTAATAACTTACCAAAATGCAAGTATATATAGAGCAAGATTTGTAATTATACTCAAAAGTAAAATAAGTGTTTATTCTTTTCAGTTAAATTACGTATTTTAGCTGCTTTTAAAAGCTTTTTTCACTAAACAAGTGCGTTAATTATACTTTCAGGCATAACAAAACTCTGCGTATCTTTTTCGGATCAAGAAGAATTTGCCTAAAATTCTCCAAATAATTTCGTAGTGAGGACTTTAGTCCTTACTACAAACTTTTGGTTGTTTGCGCTGTATTACTTAACTAATTTCGTTGCATTTTCAGCAATTCTTGAGGAGAAGCTAACAATTTGATTTTAGTATAAAGAATTTCTCGCTGCTGATTGAGAACAAATTGCCATAAAACGTTGACACCACACCAAGAAGTTTGTGCTTTTCCTCTCACCTGAAATTGAATCAGAGCTTCTTCTAAAGTTTCAGAGATTCCTTGCTGAGGATAAGCTTTAATACCTAAAGCTTCTTTTTTTAAATAATTTGCGATCGCCTCTGGCCCCATTATCTCAGATTCAAATGGCGGATGCATAACACCATCATTTGCAAATAAATTAGCAGTAGCATCAAAATCTCCTGAATTTAAGGTTTGAAAGTAAGCAAGGATCGTTGCTTCTGTAATTCCTTCAATAGTTAATTCTTGTGTAGTATTTGCATCTGATTGTGATAAAACCATAACATTAACTCCAATTTATATTTCCATTAATTTACAAATAAAAATTAATTCAAAACCTGCTGCTAGAGATGTATTTTTTATATTGGTTAGTAATTAAACCTGATTTTTATATAAAAAAATGCTCTTTACTTCTCACAATCGATTGATGAGGATATAAAGAGCAATTTGGTAGTTGGAAATAAGGGAGAATAAGGGAGAGATCACAAATTAATTGAAGCAGGATTTGAAGAGGATATGGGGACAATAAGACGCAGGAACGCGGAAAAACCTCATAGCTAAAGGTGGGAATTTCCGCAAAATCTAAAATCGAATGATTCCTGATTTCTTGATATGCTTAGTCAGCTAGAGGGTCAACACCCATTTCAGTTACGACTTTACGAAGCACAGTGATTTGTTGACCGAAATCGAGTTCTTTAAGTGTTTCAAATACTTGTACACCATCACGAGAAAGCTGATAATTAGATGGCATGGGAACAACGAAGCCTTTAACCATCAGTTCTGATAGTTCGTACCAGAAAGCTAGCTTGGTGTTAGCACTGAGGATACCATAGGAGCGGCAGAACTGGGTATTTTTCTTACCAGCGAGGTCACGCATTACCTGTAACTGTTCTGCATGATTCATCTGCTTAATTTGATTTAGCAGACCTTCGGCTAATTGTAAACGGGCAGCACCTGTAGCTGCTGGAGTGATCGAACGTCCCATTTCAGTGTAAGCGTACCAAAGTACTGCCAATTGATCGTCTACACTGAGTTTTGTAAATACAGCCACAGTCGATGCAACAACATCACCTGTTTGGTTACTATAGTTAAAAGTTTTGGAAAAGCGGCTTTGTGCTGAATCAGTAGTAAATGTCATGATCGCACCTCAGTCGATAGTTCTATACGCTGGGAATTGTTAAGCGCATTGTTTTGCTCTTGATATACATATTGTATCATTTATTTACAAAGTGCAAATAAAATTTACAAATACAATGCCTAAAAAATAGCAAATGTATGCATTGACTGGATAGTGTAGAATAAATACGCCGTAGCTACGGCAACTTTTAGATAAGATAAATGAATCAATTGCCAGGAACAAACAGTGCTGAAGTTAAACAAAAAGCTGTAGAGTTAGGGTTCCACAAAGTAGGAATAGCTGCTGTTGATGGGACAGATGATACACAGATAGAGCAGTTGCGAGCATGGATTGGGCTTGGTTATCATGCCGACATGGAATGGATGATTTACCCGAAGCGTCAAGATATTAGATTAGTGATGAGTGAAGTGCGATCGCTAATTTGTGTAGCGCTTAACTATTACACCCCCCATCAACGTCCTAGAGGTGAAGAGTACGCCAAAATTTCGCGTTACGCTTGGGGGCGAGATTATCACAAAGTCATGCATAAAAAATTGAAAGCACTCTCTAACTGGTTGCAGGGACAAGGTGAAAACATCCAAGCACGGTATTATGCAGATACAGGACCAGTGCAAGATAAAGTCTGGGCGCAAAAAGCCGGAATCGGTTGGATTGCCAAAAATGGTAATGTGATTACACGGGAATATGGCTCTTGGGTGTTCTTGGGAGAAGTGCTAACAAACTTGGAATTAGATCCAGATAAACCTCATACACAACATTGTGGAAATTGTACTCGCTGCCTAGACGCTTGCCCTACAGATGCTATAACTAGCCCATTTGTGGTAGACGCCAATCGCTGCATTGCTTATCATACAATTGAAAATCGCCAAGAAAAATTACCAGAGGCGATCGCATCCAATTTACAAGGTTGGGTTGCTGGTTGTGATATTTGTCAAGATGTTTGTCCTTGGAATCAGCGTTTTGCTAGTCCAACTAACGTGGAAGAATTTCAGCCATATTCTGGGAATATTGCGCCCAAGCTGGTAGAATTAGCCCAAATCTCAGATTATGAGTGGGATGAACGATTTCCAGCATCGGCATTACGGCGAATTAAGCCAGAAATGTTACGACGGAATGCCCGTGCTAATCTAAACGCATTCCAACAGGCACAAGAATGACGCAGAAGAAAGTAATTATTTTTGATTTTGATGGCACAATCGCTGATACAGTAGACGCACTTGTAAGTATAGCCAACCGTTTAGCAAAAGATTTTGGTTATGTGCAAATTACTCCAGAAGAACTAGCTTTGTTGAGAAATTTAACTTCTAGAGAAATTATTAGTTATTCAGGTATTTCTGTATTCAGAATACCTTTTTTAGTGAAAAAAGTTAAAGGTGAATTAAAAAGTAAAATCACAGAACTCAAACCAATTGCAGGCATGAAAGAAGCTTTAACAGACTTGAAAAATGCAGGTCATCATTTAGGAATAATCACCTCAAATTCTAAAGATAATGTCACAGAATTCTTAAAAATTAATGAATTAAATAATTTATTTGAATTTATTTATTCAGGTATAACTATTTTTGGAAAAACAACAATAATTAATAATGTTCTCAGACAAAAACAACTTAAAGTAGAAGAAGTAATTTATGTTGGAGATGAAACCAGAGATATAGAAGCTTCTAAAAAATCCAATATAAAAGTAGTAGCAGTGACTTGGGGTTTTAATTCTCCAGAAGTTTTAGCTAAACAAAAACCTAATTATTTAATTCACCACCCCAGTGAATTACTAGAGGTGGTAAATAATAGTTAAATATCAAGGGTCATCCGATTTTGGATTTTGGATTTTGGACTTCGTCGTGAGCGCTCAGTCGAACGATTTTGGATTGACGAGGCACGGGTGGCCAACCTGCGTTGCCACATTGAGTGCGGTCCCCACAGATTAATCCGGGGGCTTGAGGATTTTCGATTTTCGATTTATTCCACTGATAAATCCGGGGGCTTGTACCATCAAGGAATAATTGGTCAATTGGCAATTATCAAAATTATTACCACAAATGCCTATAACTTAGAGCTAATTTCGTCTGCCATTGCTTTATATTGAGCGGGATCACCTGTTGGCTGTGCTTCGGTTTTTTTCTCCTCAGATTCAGGCATTTGATATTCTGTTGTGGTTGCGTCTTGGGCTGCTTCTGCACCTTTACCTACACTAAATTGCTGTGCTGCTTGATAATCTTTGTCCATATCAACAGTAGGCGCTTTTGCTTCACCACTGGCAATTTCTTCAGCAACTAATTTTGCATCTTCTGTAGTAGCTTGCTCTACATTTGGCTTAATTTCTTCAGACATAAGAATACTCTCTGATAAATTTTTGTTTATGTTGAGATTCTATCAAAGTGAACTAATCAAACTTTGATATCTGTAGATAGATATTTCTCCTCTATTGAAAGATAGATAAATGGATGTATTTGAAAATTTAGATAGTAGTTAGTGTTATTTGCTCTTAGTATCTTAGTGCCTACCGTTCCGGTAGACACGTAGACGCGGAGCGGCTTCCGTAGGTAGTGGCTTCTGTTCCCACCAAAGGGTTCCCGTAGGGTAAGTAGCCGCTAGCGCGTCTATGTGTTGAAAAAATTATTGAAACACCAAGACACTAAGACATTAAGAAATTTTTATTTTCCAGATTTACACCTTGAAAAGCTGGTGATTAGTAGTTTTCTACTATCGACTAACCGACTAATTAAAAATCATGATACTGTCATCTGAGTCAAGTCAGCCGGGGTGAGGTGGGAATGTACTACTTGTCCATCACGAAACCAAACGATACGTTGAGTTTTGCGGGCAACATCTGGTTCGTGAGTTACCATGACCACAGTAATCCCAGTGGTGTTGAGTTCGGTAAAAATATCCAATACTTCTTGGGTGGTACGCGAATCAAGCGCACCAGTGGGTTCGTCTGCTAGGAGTAACACTGGACGATTGACAATCGCACGGGCGATCGCTACCCTTTGTTGTTGTCCGCCAGATAATTGATTCGGTTTGTTGTTGATCCGTTTTTCCAAACCTACGCGCTTCAAAGCTTCGGCGGCGCGATCGCGTCTTTCCGCAGAGTCCACACTAGCATACACCATCGGCAACATCACGTTTTCTAGTGCTGTTAACTGAGACAAAAGATGGAATTGCTGAAAGACAAAGCCGATTTTTTTGTTGCGAATGTGGGCAAGTTCAGTATCATCCATTTGTGCCACATCCAGGTTATCTAAATAGTAGTGTCCAGATGTGGGGCGATCCAAACAGCCAATAATATTCATAGCTGTGGATTTACCAGAACCAGATGGCCCCATAATCGAACAGTATTCGCCCTTGTCGATCACTAAATTCACATCGTTAAGTGCTTTGACTTCAGTTTCACCACTGCCGTAGATTTTAAAGATATTTTCTAGTTGAATAATTGATGATTTGTCATTTGTCATTTGTCCTCCTATTTTTATTATCTCTACTCATCTACTGATCCGACTCTAAATTATCTTTCTATTTTCATTCGTGGAGATAGGGAAGAGGGAACGAGGAACTCTTAACAGTAAGAAAAATTAGTTTAATTAATTTTGCCTGAGTATTTATAAGTTTCTAGTTCTAAACTCGAACGTTGAAGCTTTGAACTCAAAGTTTCTCGTCTCAAATAAGAAATTTCTCGTTTCAAGTCAGAAATTTCATGTTCTGAACTCGGATAATGAAGCTCAAAGCTTGAAAAGTGAACCTCTGAGCTTGAATGATGGTGTAATAAAGACGATCGCACAACTCAATCTCAACATACAATGCGATCGCCCTATTTTGACTTGAATCCAAAATGCGATCGCACGATTCAAACTCAAAATACAATGCGATCGCTTGCATTCAAGACTGTTGCTGTACTATTTGTCTAACCGCCTCAATCTCAAGTTCTAAATGTTGAGCTATTTCTTCGACACTCACTCCCGCTTTCAACAATAGCGGAACAACAGCTAACTTACCTTCGAGTCGTCCTTCTTGTAGTCCCTCTTCGCGTCCTTCTGCCAATGCTTCTTGGTAAACTCTGGTGTGCTTAAGAGCGCTAAATTTAATCATATTCCTCACTGCCAAATAATTAGGCTCTATTTCAAGACTGCTGTTGTGCTATTTTCCTAACTGCTTCAATCTCAACTTCTAATTGTTGAGCTATTTCTTCGACACTCACTCCCGCTTTCAACAATAGCGGAACAGCAGCTAACTTACCTTGTTGTAGTCCTTGTTGTAGTCCTTGTTGTAGCCCTTCTTCACGTCCCTCTTCGCGTCCTTCTTCTAATGCTTCTTGGTAAACTCTTGTTTGTTTTAATTCTTTTAATTTCAGCATATCTTCCACCTCTTGGCGGCTTAATTGGGGAAATTTGTAGACTATGATCGTTTCGATTAAATCTATTATCGCTCTTGCAGATAAACGATCTGCTCTCTCTTGTCTTGCTTGTGCAATCAGTTCTCTAGCGTAGTTAGCGGCATTTTCCTCTGATTCTACTACTAACTTCACAACGCCAATACCCAAAGACCTGCTGGCTGAGGTTTCTAGTTCATCGAGATAAACTCGTTGGACTTTTGAGCTTTCTAGCAAAACGTCATGAAGTCTAGTTTCATCTGGTTCCAGGCTCCGTTTAGGGTAAATAATCACAGCGTACCAGTCGTAGGTAGATGGATTTTGGTCTAAATATAGGAATAGTTCAGCAAATACCCGGTGATAGAGAAATTGGTCTTTTTGAAACTGGACTTCACACAAATATACTGTTTTGTCTGGACTGTCTTCTGGTGGTAGAAATACGCCATCAATACGAAAAGCGGTTTGTTTAATTTCCACCGAGCGGAACTGATAATCTTGACTATTGCTAGGAGAGCGTCCAATCAACTCAAAGAAAATACTGGGAAATTCTGCGAATAGTTGGTAAAAAATACTGTCTGTTTTCACTTTTGCCGTTGTTGCAAAAATTACATTTTTGCATACTACGGCTCTTAATTTACAGTGCGATCTCTTGAGTAACGCTTCAGCGCTAAAGCTCTTACTACAAACCTTTCACAAAATTAAGCGCTTCTTAAGGCTACAATTGGGTCGAGTTGAGCAGCGCGACGAGCAGGAACAACGCCAAAGAATAAACCTATACTACCAGAAACGCCGACTGTCATACTAATTGCGACAACAGAAATCCCTGCATCTAATGGTGTTAAGGCTGCTACTAACAAAATACCACCGACACCGATCGCAGTTCCAATCAAACCACCTGCGGCGGAGAGAATCACGGCTTCAATGATGAATTGCAACAATATATCTTGCTGGGTTGCACCAATTGCTTTCCGCAGTCCAATTTCTTGAGTGCGTTCGGTGACGGAGACAAGCATGATATTCATGATACCGATACCACCAACAATCAGAGAAATAGCTGCGATCGCGGCTAGCATGATTGTCAATGCACTGGTGATTTGACCGATTGTTTGCATTGCATCTTTTTGAGTCCGGATCGTAAAATCATCTTCGGTATTAATGTTGTGTCGCTGACGCAGCAAGTTTGTAATTTGAAATTCTGCTGCATCTACACTATTAGCATCACGAGCAGAAACGACGATGTAAGCTAAACCGATCCCATACGGAGAATTTTCTCCCACAAGTCGGCTAGCTGAAGTTGTGAGTGGTATCAATGCTGCTTCGTCATAATCAGCACCTAAGCTAGAACCTTTAGCTGCTAATACTCCAACAATTTGAAAACTAACATTTTTGATCCGCAATTGTTGACCGATGGGATTACTTGTCCCAAAAAATCTTTCTGCTAAGTTTGCACCGAGAACAACAACTTGGTTAGTACGTTTGATATCTATATCAGTAAAAAAACGCCCTTTTGCTGTTTCAAAGTCTCGCACTTGCAGGAAAGTCGGAGTTGTACCAATGATATTAACGTCTGTGTTGCGGCTACGGTAGTTTACCACCTGTCGGCTGTTTAATTCTGGTGCGACTCCTGCTACGGTTGGTACTTGAGTAGCGATCGCCTCTGCATCTGCTAGCACCAAAGTTTTTGGTGCATCACGAGAGATACGTTGTGTTTCCCGATTTCCAGGAAACACAAACAGCACATTTGGCCCCAAAGACTCTAATTGCTGATTTACATACTTTTGTCCAGCTTCACCAATACCAATCATGGCAATTACCGAAGCATTGCCAATAACAATACCTAACATGGTGAGAGTGCTACGTAACTTATTTGATAGCAGGGTTTTTCCTGCCATTTTGATACTTTCTGCTAGGTTCATTTTTGTTCTTTTGCTTGCTGTTCACGTTTATAGTCTTTGGGTGGATTGAGAAATACGCGATCGCCTTCTTTGACACCAGAGAGAATCTGAGTCTGATCTTTTACCTGCGCCCCTACTGTTACTGAATGGAACAGAGGTTTATTTTGAGCATCTGGGACAAGTACTCCAGTGTCACCTTTTTCTGTCACAATTGCTACGGTTGGTACTAGTAAGGCATTGTTTACTTGATCGCCTAAAAACGTCAAATCAACATTTAAGCCAGAACGCAATTGTCCTTGTCCAGTATTAATCGTTACTCGCACTTGGAATAATGTCACACCTTCTTCTTTGACAGCTTCGGGAGCAATCAGGCGCACACGACCCTTAAATACTTGATCTGGATAAGCATCGCTAACAATTTCTACCTGTTGTCCTTCTTTAATTCTGCCAATATCGGCTTCTGGGACTTGGGCTAATACTTCTAAACCCTTGGCTAGAGCCACGATAGAACTGGAAGTAGCCGAAGCACTCGATGAAGCAGAAGTAGTTGGTGCTACATAGGCTCCGTCGTTAGCATATTTCTGAGTGACAATTCCTGCAAAGGGAGCGCGAATAACTGTATCTTCTAAATTTACCTGAGCCGATTTTAACTGTGCCTCAGCAACAGACACTGCTGCTTGACGTTGAACAATTACCTCTGGGCGTGTACCGTTTTCCAGCAACTTTAATGCAGCTTTAGCTTCCGCAACAGCAGCTTCTTGGCGAGCAATTTCTTCGGAACGAGAGCCACTTTCTTGCAGTGATAATCGGCGTTCAGCTTGTTCTAAAGCGGCTTTTGCTCTTGTGTCTTCACTAACGTACTGATCTAATTGATCTTGAGAAATTGCTCCTTGTGCCGCTAATTCTCGATAGCGTCTAACTCGTGCCTGTGTCAAGTTCACCTGTGCCTTAGCATCATCTACCTGGGCTTGGGCTTGTTGAATTTCCTGGGAACGATTACCAGCACGGGCTTCGTCAAGTTGTGCTTGGGCTTGTGCTAAACGCGCTCTAGCTTGAGTAATTTCTTGGGGGCGACTCCCAGCTTGGGCTTCAGCTAGCTGTGCTTTGGCTTGTTGTAAGCTGGCTTGGTATTGCAGAATTTGAGTCTTGACATTTGCACTATCCATGACAGCAAGAATTTGTCCCTTCTGGACGCGATCGCCTTGTTCAACCTTTAACTCTGCAACAATACCCGGTTGTTTCGGGCTAATATTCACGCTTTGATCTGGCACTACCTTACCACTGGCAGTAATCCGCAAGGTAACATCTTTTGCTTCTACTGGAATCGTAAGTGCCGCGATATCTTCTCTACTTGTTCCCCGATTTACCAGAGTATAAGTTGTAGTGCCGCCAACAACCAAAATACCACCTGCCACTAGCCCAATTAGCCAGCGTTGGGGATGCTTTATTTTGCCAATAACGGGAATTTCTATATAGGTGTTCATCACAGCAGCCTTGAGCAATAACTTGGATTTAAGGATGATAAAAGGGGAGGTAAAGCAGAAACACTGATTAAAAATCTTTATCTGTTGTAGGCAAGATCATTAACTTTCTATAGAGCTTAAGTTCTGTTAACATTCATCTTGCGTAGGAGAGAGTATGAGTATAAATAGTCAACTTATAGAGTGAACTTATAGTTTCTTAACTTTCCTTGATGTTAACCTTTCCCAAGTATTTTTCACTTCACCTGAATGGGTGACTGTAAGGGATCGGGGAAAGGGGACAAGGGAGAGTGGAGTGTGTGGGGTGGAGGAAGTGTGAGGAGAATTATTTAACAAGTCTCTTTCCCATACCCAATCCCCGATCTCATTTTTGATTATTAGGATAATATTTGACGCTAATCTAAAATCTAAAGATGGATGCCCAGATATAAATCTCCAATCCCAAATCAAAATACTATGCAAGCTGGTACAAAATTGCAGGGTGGCAAGTATACCTTAGACCAGGAAATTGGTCGGGGTGGCTTTGGTATTACTTTCAAAGCTACTCATCACTTTTTAAATCATGTAGTGGTGATTAAAACCCTAAATGAAAAGCTCAGACAACATCCTGATTTTGTCAAGTTTGAGCGTCAGTTTCAGGATGAGGCGAGGCGTTTGGCTACATGTGTCCACCCCAATATTGTCCGGATCAGTGATTTTTTTGTCGAGAATGGGTTGCCATACATGGTGATGGAATACATTCCCGGTGATACTTTAGGCGAGGCTTACATTTTACCTGGAATTCCTCTACCAGAGGCGACAGCGATTCACTATATTCGTCAGATCGGGTCTGCTTTGCAAGTCGTGCATCAAAATGGTTTGCTGCACCGGGATATCAAACCAGATAACATTATTCTCCGCCAAGGCACTCAGGAAGTAGTACTGATTGATTTTGGTATTGCTCGTGAATTTAATAGTGGGGTGAGACAAACTCACACAGGTATGGTATCTGAGGGCTATTCGCCAATTGAACAATACTTGTCACAAGCAACACGCACGCCTGCAACGGATGTTTACGGTTTAGCAGCAACATTGTACTCATTTTTGACGGGACAAGTACCCATGCCTGCATTGTTGCGCGATCGCGAACAAATGCCTACACCACGCGAATTGCAACCCCATTTAAGTGCAGCAGTCAATCAAGCTGTGATGCGTGGTATGGCAATTGAAGCCAAGTTTCGTCCCCAAACAGTGGCAGAGTGGTTGAAACTCTTACCAGGAGAGGTAACAAATCACATACCAATGCCAATGGTGACACAGGCAGTGCCAACTATTGATTTATCTGCTCAGTTGCATCAAGAAAATTTACCTAAAGAAAAAATAACAAACCAAAAAAGAATTTCATCACTGTTTGCCAAAATTACTCCTGTTAATAAAAAACTGCGATCGCCTAAACTAATTATGGGTACTGGTGTAGCTGTTGTTGCTGCGATCGCAGGTTTTGGCATAACTACCATGTTGAATAAACCTCAGTCACCATCGCCTAAACCAGTTTTTGAACAACCTAATCAAAGCACTTCAGCAGAAATACAATCTACAAATTCACCTTCTCCCACACCTTCTGAGGCTTCTCAATCAACAGTCAACTCTGCGTCCGTCTCTACTACCTCTAAGCGACGCAGGCGCAGTCGGCGTTCTTCTCAATCAGAAACTTCGACTAGCAACACTAACACCATAGAAGAATCAAGCAAAAACAATTCCACCACAGAAGAATCACAACAGGGTCAGTCCCCAACACAAACACTATCACCAATTACCCCTAATACTTCTTCATCACCGTCTCTAGTGGAAAAACTGCGAGAATACCGAAACTCTCGTCAAACTTCTTCTACACCCTCACAAACTCAATCACCATCTCCGATTAAACTGAAACTTGCCCCACAACCATCACCAACTAAAGATTCTAGTTCTGTGATTGTACCAATCTTGCCAAACAGGAGTTCAAAACAATCAAATCCGACAGAAGTAGTAGTTCCAACACAGGAAGTCAAGCAAAATCTTAACCTTGAGAGTCAGTTACAACAGAAACCCCGAAAACAAGTCAAAGAAGAAACTAACGAGGTAATACCACAGGATAATAATTAACTATTGTCATTGGTAAGGGTTTTAATAATGTTTACCTAAGTTTTGCGATCGCAGTTCCTCGCATCCATCCCATCTACATATATTGATAAATTATTAATATCTGTAAAACCTGACTAATTCAGGCTTGATTTTACGAGGCGAAGGGTTTGGAAATGTTTACTGCATCAGAGACTCCTATTATTGCGACAATCCTATTAGTCGCTTTCGGAATCTTGGGTTGGGGCTTTTATCGTGCTAGACCCTATGGCAAGCTGGGAATCTTCGCCTGGTTACAGTCAGTGGTTTTAATGGCTCCCTGGCTAGTGTTTTTTGGCTTATTTGCTGCCGGGATTTACATCAATATTGTAGCCATCCTCTTGTTACTTGTGGTTTCTACCGCAATTTACATCTATCTGGGTAGACAATTACGAGCCGCTGGACAAGATGTAATTCTCAGACAACGGGCGACAGAAAAGCTAGCTGAACAAGAATCTACTTCCACATCAGAAACAACACCGACGGTTGAACCTATACAGATCAAACTGGAAGTTCTGCCAATTCCAGAAGAAGATTTGAACGCTATCAAAGGTATTTTCGGTGTGGATACATTTTTTGCCACAGAAACCATTGCCTATCAAGAAGGAGCTATTTTTAAAGGCAATCTCCGAGGAGAAGCAGAAGCGGTTCACAATCGTCTGACTACTAAGTTGCAGGAAACTCTTGGTGACAAATATCGCCTTTACTTAGTAGAAAACACTGATGGAAAACCAGTGGTGATTGTCCTACCCAGCCGCAATGATCCACGCCCGATGAGCTTATCGCAAAAAGTCTTTGCTATTATTCTGCTGATAGCAACCGTAGTCACAAGTTTAGAAGCGTCGGGAATTCTGCAAGGTTTTGATTTATTTGCCAATTTTGCACGCTTACAAGATACTTTACCTATCGGTCTGGGAATTTTAGTAGTTTTACTTTCCCATGAAATTGGTCATTGGTTGCTTGCTCGTCGTCACAATATCCGCCTCAGCTGGCCGTATTTTCTACCAGCTGTGCAAATAGGATCTTTTGGGGCAATCACTCGGTTTGAATCTTTGTTACCTAACCGTAAGGTATTATTTGATATCGCCTTGGCTGGGCCAGCTGCTGGGGGAATTGTGTCTATTGTGGTGCTGATTACGGGATTGCTGCTTTCTCATCAAGGCAGTATGTTTCAATTACCCAATCAGTTTTTTCAAGGTTCGATTTTGGTAGGTAGCTTGGCAAAAGTTGTGCTTGGTTCGGCTTTGCAGTCACCATTGGTAGATGTGCATCCTTTGGTGGTGATTGGTTGGCTGGGTTTGGTAATCACAGCTTTAAATTTAATGCCTGCTGGACAACTTGATGGTGGTCGGATTGTCCAAGCCATCTACGGACGTAAAACTGCTGGTAGGGCGACTTTTGCAACTTTAATTTTGCTGGGATTAGTAGCTTTGGGTAATCCTTTAGCAATGTACTGGGCGATCGCGATTCTGTTTTTACAACGTGATTTAGAACGCCCTAGCTTGAATGAAATCACTGAACCAGACGACGCCCGCGCCGCTTTGGGTCTGTTGGCTTTATTCTTAATGATTGCGACTCTGTTACCTCTAACTCCTGGTTTAGCTGGGCGATTGGGGATTGGATAGAAAAATGATGAAGCATGAAGCCTGAAGGATGAAGGGTGAAAATAAAAATTTTGTACTTCTGACTTCTGACTTCATACTTCATACTTGCTTATGGTTTCCACCCTGCGATTAAATTTGGGTAAGAAGTTGGTGTGGGGAAAAGATTTTTCAAGCCTGTTTGACGTTGCTGGGGTGCTTCTTTGGTCATGTTCCACAAACTTTCGTAGAAAAAGAAAGAGACACCAGCAAAATTGCGATCGCGTACTTGTTGAACTTGTTGACCGATCTGTGTCATCGGTACGTGTTTACGTTTTAGTCCTGTCATAATCCCGATACTCACAGGTATGTGACTTTTAGCTGTTTTGACTTCTGGATACTCTAATTCACTCTTAAAAACATTGGGATCATCTCGATACACTTGAATCACTAAGTCTTCTATAAGTCCCATTCTTTCCCATTTTTCCCAGTCTGCCAAAAAGAATTCGTAGGAAAAGCGTTGCGGATTAGGTGCTACGGATACAATACAATTCTTGTTTGCGGCTTTGATCGCAGTAAATACCCGCTTCATATAATTAGTAATTTTGTTTGCTCGCCACCTTACCCACTCTGGGTCTTTAGAGTTGGCAGGGGGAGCTTTGCCATTGTGTTCTTTTTTGTATAAAGCGACTGTATAAGCGTCGTATCCTAACTCCGATGGCAAGCCAAAATGATCATCAAATTGAATACCATCGATGTCGTAATTTCTTACTATTTCTACGATTAAATCTTGGGTGAATTGTTGCACTTCCGGTCGAAACGGATTTAGCCAAACTCGGTCGTGAGTACCTTCTTTCCAAATTTTGCTACCATCTCGGCGACTAGTTAGCCATTGAGGACGACGTTTTGCTAATTGGGAGTCTGCGGGAGCCATAAAGCCAAATTCAAACCAGGGAATGACTTTCAAGCCTTGTTGATGGCCAACGTTGACTACTTCTTGAAGCATATCTCGACCTTGCAGACCGGGTTCTGGATCAAGCGATCGCCCAATCACCGTTTGAGCCACTTTGCTAGGATACAGCGTCCAACCCCAATTCCAGACAGTCGGATAGACAACGTTAAAATTTAGCTGTTGAAGATTTTGTAACGCACTTTTGAGGCGATCGCGTTCAAACAGCACATTACTATCAATATTAGTTAACCACACCCCCCGTAACTCTGCTGTTTGTGAACGGCTAGGTAAATTCTGAGCTGGTAAGGGAAAAGATAACATCATCGTAGCAACCATAGACAAAGTCACCACCACAGCAAAAAAAGCTAGGTTGCGTTGACTACTTTGACGAGCATTCCACACAAACAATTTCTTACACGATCTCACAAACTTTTTCATCATTGACTGGGTAGAAAATTTCACATAGGTTTCAATCAATGATCACCTATGACTGCGTAGATCACCAAGAAGTTGCTTGATCAACTCCCAGAAGGGGGACAAGGAGGACACGGAGACACGGGGACACGGGGAATACATATGAAATACTCTCCGTGTCCCCGCGTCTCCTTCTCTCCGCGTCTCTTCCCAATGTCCCATGCCCAACTTACTGAACTATCACAGCAGACTTTTCCAAATTAGCTACTAATTTCACATCAAACTCCGACTCAAATACTCCTTTTTTATAATCCAAATTCCAGATTTCTAAAGAGCATTCATCATCAGGACGAGATGGGAAAATTCGCATTTGTAATTCTCGTATATCTGGAATAAATTCACATTGCAATTGCTGGATTGCTCCGATTTGTCGCCGATCTAAAGCAACTGCTAATCTGAGAATTGCACTCAAATGACTCACGATTTGTCGGTGTTCTTTGTGCAGCAAATTGCGAAAATTCTCATGTTTTTTCTTGGGTGGGGATTTACGATGATAACGGGCTATATTGGCGATGATTTCCATCTCGGTTTCGGTGTAGCCAAGCAATTCGCCGTTGCGAATTAAATAGTATGAATGTTTGTGATGAGAGTCATGGTTGACAAAATGACCACAGTTGTGAAGTATTGCCGCAGCCCACAACAGCTGTCTTTCTTCGGCTCCCCAATTATGGAGTATGCCTTGAGTTTGCTCAAAGATACTCAGAGCAAAGATGGCAACACGCTCGCTATGTTCTAAATTGACATGGTACTTCTTAGCAGTTTTAAGCACACTGCGCTGGCGCACCGAACTTTGATAGCGTAGGCGATCTTCAATTAAGCCGTGGGTGAGCATCCAATCTACAATCACGCCCTCACGGAGGGCGCGTTCACAGACTGCGATCGCATCTATCCCTAACAAATTCATGGCTTCCTGTAATATTACTGCCCCAGCCAGTATCACTTCTGACCGTTTTTCTGGCATACCAGGAATAGTCGCCCGTTCGATGTTAGTCATTTTCCGCAAGCGATTTACCCACTCCCGCAAATCTTTGAGGCTAAACTGATAACCATTCAAGGTAGAGGGAATAAAACCTAATTTTTCACGGGCGTTGATCATCGCCAGGGTTTCAATCGTACCGGATGTTCCTACTAAGCGGGGTTGTTCACCATATTCTAGATTTGCCAGTACCTCTTCTACAGAACGTTCTAACATTCCCCGTGCGTAGGCTTGTAGGTACTGAAAGTCAGCATTACTAATAGGATCACTTTTAATTAATTCATTCGTCAGGCGAACTGCACCAATTTTGGTACTGGTGAGAGTTCGTGCTTGGTGAGTGTCACCCAAAATTAATTCTGTGGAACCACCACCAATATCAACAATCATGTGGGGTTGGTTATTAAATTCCATCCCCGACAATACACCCAGATAGATCCGACGTGCTTCTTCAGGGCCGGAAATCAAATCAATGCTCAAACCCAACTCAACTTCTACCTTCTGTAGAAACTCTTTACCATTGGGTGCTTCTCGAACAGCACTGGTGGCGACAGCAATGATTGTTTCAGCGTTGAGAGTTTTCGCAACTTCTTGGAAACGCCGCAAGCAAGCGATCGCTCTTTCTATCACTTCTGCTTTTAAGCATCCTGTGACTAGATCGCGATCGCCCAATCTCACAGTTTCCTTTTCTCTACCAATAATGCTGAATGCTGGTAGTGTTGTTTCAATCCGCACAATGACCATGTGCAGAGAATTGGTTCCCAAATCAATCGCTGCGATGATTCGCTGTTGCTTGTCTGTTTGAGTTAGCGTACTCCCCCAGCTAGCAGAAACCAAATTGACCATTTATTGTTCTCTCAGTAAATGAAGTAAAAGAAGGCAAAAGCTGACTTGCGGACGATAACAAAGTTTGTCTGTTCACAAATAGATTGTCAAATTGACTCTGTTTTTGACTATGCCTGAGTTTTTGACTTTCCCTGTGAGGTCAACCAAAGTGACTATTTCTTTTGAGTCAAAGTTGCCACTTTAGCTGTTGCTTCTATAAATATCAAATAAAGTTATTCTATTTATGTGAAGATGTGTGAATTAATTAGGGATCGGCAGGAAGGGAGACGCGGTGACGCGGAGAGTCTATCAAAAATGTCCTCGTGTCCCCGTATCCCCGTGTCCCCGTATCCCCTTGTCCCCCTTCCAATTCCCAATTCCCTATGCTCAGTACACCAGAACGTAACCAGGAACCTACGTGGCTTGTGATTATCCGATTATTACGGTGGCACAAGCCGGAAGGACGTTTAATTTTGATGCTACCTGCCTTATGGGCTGTGTTTTTAGCAGCTGCTGGAAAGCCGCCTCTAGCATTGGTTGGCGTGATCATTTTAGGAACGCTGGCTACAAGCGCTGCTGGCTGTGTTGTCAATGATTTGTGGGATAGAGATATAGATCCAGAAGTGGAAAGAACGCGCGATCGCCCCCTTGCATCCCGTACGCTTTCTGTAAAAGTTGGTATTGCGATCGCGATCGTGGCTTTAGGATGTGCTGCGGTTCTTGCTTTCTATCTTAACCCCATCTCTTTTTGGTTATCTGTAGCAGCAGTGCCAGTGATTTTGCTATATCCAGCTGCAAAACGAGTATTTCCTATTCCCCAATTGGTGCTGTCAATTGCTTGGGGTTTTGCGGTGTTGATCAGCTGGAGTGCAGTCACACAAAATCTTTCCCAACCGACTTGGCTACTTTGGGGCGCGACTGTGTTTTGGACGCTGGGATTTGATACTGTTTATGCTATGAGCGATCGCGCTGACGACAAGCGTATTGGTGTAAATTCCAGTGCTTTATTTTTTGGTGATTATGCAGCCATCGCCATTGTAATTTTCTTTGCTGGTACTATATTGTGTCTTGCTTGGTTAGGAATAGCTATTCATCTTCACCTAGCTTTTTGGTCTAGCCTTGTAGTTGCTACTGCTGGTTGGATTTGGCAATCTGTTCGCTTAAATCAACAAGATTTACCTAATTCAGCCTATGCTGAAATGTTCCGACAAAACGTTTGGATTGGTTTCATCCTACTGGCTGGTATGATTTTTGGTAGCTTTTAGGAGAGAGTGAGGGATGTGGGGAGCAGGGAGCAGGGAAAGGAGACAAGGGAAGAGGACACGGAGACTATTTTTGATTGATTCACCGCGTCTCCTACTCTCCCTTGTCACCGCGTCTCTTCCCGATCCCCAATCCCCGTTCCCCGATCCCCGTTCCTCCTTTTCTTATACTGGTTTAATAAATTTTCTGTAAATTTTGCGTAAATCCACTTAGAATCTATTCCGAAATTCTACGATTTTAGATAAAAGTTGGGTATATAACTAGTGTGAAAACCCAACTCAATGAAACGAAGTTTGCCAAAAAGGCGCTATGCGTCTGCACAACTTGTACAAATTGCCATCACTGTTTTCATATTTCTTGGCAGTGTTGGCATTGTTGGGGTAGGTTTCGTTTTCAAACAGGCTTTTAATAGTAACAATCAAGTTAAAACTATACAAGATACCTCACGTTACCAAGAAATACGGCAAAAACTTTGGTTAAATCAAAACCAAGTCAGACATTTTCCTTATAAAATTCCGGCTAATGCCTCGAATGTTCGTCTTGCTTACTCTCGTGGTTTTTTACAAGGAAACAACAATAATTTTTTTCAACTTAGATTAAAACTTTCACAAGAACAGATAAAAAATTTACATAATCAATACGAAGCGATCGCTAAACACAAATACATTGGTGGTAACACTAATATCCATGCCAACCTACCTAATGGTGTTCCTACCACTTTTTTTTATACTAGTAACTCTCAACAAGATTCCTTTCCTAACTCATACGAAATATTAGTATTGGGTGCAAACGATAGAAGTAGTTCTAATTTTAAGTGGAATCATGGTGATAGTTACGGTGTCGCCATTAATGTATCAGCTTCAGAGATCATCTACTGGGCTGAAGAATGGTAGATCGTTCGCGAGAGTTGTTGTTTGTCATTCGTTTTTTGTTATCTGGCGGTGTACGGTTTGCATAAGACAAATCGATTGATATTTAAACCCACCAGAGACGTGCCAATAGTACTGTAGCGCATGGCTTCGCTAAAGCAACTCTCTACATACCCAAAATTATGACGAAAAATTCAGAACCGAACCGTATTGGGTTATATTTACCAAATAAATTGTATTTTTAGCATTATATTGATACCACTTTAAATAGTTTTTGATTTTTTGAGATTTTCAAATCATAATATTCATGCAAACTCCTTAGATTAGTTAATTTTGTGTTTTTATAATCAAGTTTCTTCTCAAGCTCTTACTTGATGCATGTATAAATATCTAACTTGAAAATAGTTTTGTTTGTTTTTAGCAACTATGATTTGAAAATTATAAAATATTCAATATATTCGTCATCCCATGCAACTATATAATCAATCAAAGCAAATTATCGCGAGTTATGCTAAAAATTAGCTACTTGAAATAAATATCAAAATTACTGTAAGATTGTTGCATGATATAGATAGCTTTTGGAAAACCCTTTGAAAACCAAAAATACTTTGCAGCAGCAAGTAAATAATGCTATTTTTGGCTTTTAAAGCTGGTCAGTAATAAATTTTGATTTCTACATTATTTTGACCAAGCTTTACCCTCCGGTAAGGCTGTGCCAATGAACAAGCAATAGGTAATAAGTAGAACGATTTGAAAACAACTATGTGAAGTAATGTAAAATTACTGAAATCTAGTTCGTAGTAAGGACTTTAGTCCTGATTTGAGGACTAAAGTCCTCACTACAAACCTTTAATTATTTACGCTGTTCTACTTAGTGGTAAAACCCTGCCCGAATCATCAGTAGGGATTCTCCTATAGCAAGAGTGTTTATTGCCTATTATCTATTGCCTTTTAAGACTGATATTTTCAGATCGGTTCTGCACAGTTTGATAATCCATTAATAGACATATATGTGCATTCTTAGTGTAGGAAACTACAAAAAAAGCCTTTGTCTTTCTAATACCAATTCTTTGTGAGCTTGCACAGAATATTGAAGTCTAAAATCTTTGTATACTAGGAGTTTTGAGTCCAGCGATTCTATGCATCTTCATATGAAATTGGTATAAGGACATAGTTTAGAGCGACTTAATAATTTAGCTTGAATGAGAATCGAGATTTCAGTAATGAAATGTTGATTTTTGTGTGACTCTAGAGCAAATACAAATTAATAAACTTGTGATTAAAATAGTTGATTAGAGCTTAGATGGTCTTATTGATCTCAGTTCAATCAACACAAATTACTTATTTTTTATTTTAAAAATAAGTAATTTGAATCACAAAAAACGATGATTAATTTTAATCTCATTGCTGAGATATATCTAAAGTCTAATTGACTCAAACATTGTTTTTTAATATTTAATAAATAGATGTGAATTTCAAAAAACAAGAAAATAATTTCATAAGCTTTGCTTTATCCAAACATCGTTTGCTAGCGTATCTATGCTCAGAAAATTATCATTGAGTAGACGTTATTTTTTGTATGCGAGCCTATCAGTTTTAGCAGGAACAAGTGCTGTTGGTGTTGAAACAAATAAAAAATTAATATACAGTCAATTACTTGATAATTCGAGTAAAGAATTCAAAGTTGTGGGAAAAACTTCTTTGAAAGATCGTGCCACAGCGAAGGGATTAATGTATGGGGCTGCTGCTGTACAGGATGATTTGGTGTCAAACAAAGATTTGAAAACCAGCTTTATTAGGGAGTGCAATATGCTGGTGCCAGATTATCAACTGAAGTGGGATAATATACGACCTACTCCCAAAAAATTTAACTTTATCAAATCAGATTGGTTAGCTCAGTTTGCACAATCTCACAATATGTTTTTCCGTGGTCATACTTTAGTTTGGCATCAAGCTTTACCTGTGTGGTTTCAGGAAGTAGTGAACTGCAAAAATGCAGAAAACTTTTTGTTGGAACATATTACAACAGTGACTAAACATTATAGGGGGAGAATACACTCTTGGGATGTAGTCAACGAGGCGATAGAACCAGATGATGGACGAACTGACGGTTTGCGAAAGTCGCCTTGGCTGGATTTTTTAGGTGTAGATTATATCGAACTTGCTTTTCGGACGGCGGCGGCTAGTGATCCTAAAGCTATGTTGGTCTATAACGACTATGGACTAGAGTATGACAACCCCAAAGATGAAGCCAAAAGAACTGCTGTTTTAAAACTGCTAGAGCGACTGAAATCAAGAGGAACACCGATTCATGGTTTTGGTATGCAATCTCATCTTATGGCTCATCAAACTGGCTTAAATGCTAAAAAATTGCGGAATTTTCTTGCAGATGTGGCGAGTCTTGGTCTCAAAATTCTGATTACCGAACTAGATGTAATAGACCAGAAATTAACTTCAGAACCGATTCTACGCGATCGCATTGTTGCAGGTATTTATGAAGACTATTTGAACATTGTCCTAGATGAGCGAGCAGTCATCGCAGTTTTAACTTGGGGATTGAGCGATAAGTACACTTGGGTATCAAATTTTTTTCCTCGTTCAGATAAATCAGCAGTTCGTCCCTTACCGTTGGACTCAAATATGAAATCCAAACTAGCTTGGAATGCTATAGCCAGAGCTTTTGATCACGCTCCCAAAAGATAACTAATCTGTAATTCTAGAAACTACTTGCATCTACTCAAGTATATAAAAAAGCATACTTGACAATTTTAATCCAGGGTGAACCATGAAGATCAATATTTGTGGTGTGGAAATTGATCAACTTTGTTTTAATGAAGTTGTTGAACAGATTGTCGAACACGTACTACTAGGGAAAGAGCCAAAATATGTTGTCACCCCCAATGCACAACATGTTGTACTCCTACAAAGCAATTCTCGTTTTCGTGAATACTATCGGCAAGCTTTATTGGTAGTACCAGATGGGGTTTCTCTATTATGGGCAGCAAAATTTTTGCAGACATCACTTAAGGGCCGAGTCAATGGCACAGATTTGTTTGAGAAATTATGTGCGATCGCATCTCAAAAAAACCTCAAAATCTTCTTCTTAGGAGGACGCCCCGGAGCATCTGCAAAAGCAAAGGAAGTTCTAGAAAAAAGATATCCCAATCTCCAAATAGTCGGTACATACTGCCCACCATATGGTTTTGAATTACAGCCAGAAGAACTAGCAATTATTAACTCTAAAATTCAAAATGCCAAACCAGATATTCTTTTTGTAGGATTGGGTTCTCCTAAGCAGGAATTCTGGATTTATGACAATTACAAAACTTTAAATATTCCAATTTCAATTGGTATTGGAGTTAGTTTTGAACTCGTCAGTAATATGGTGCAACGAGCGCCATTATGGATGCAAAAATTTGGCTTAGAATGGTTTTTCCGCTTATTAGTTGAACCCCGACGCCTATGGAAACGCTATATCATGGGTAATCCTCTGTTTGTTTGGTTAGTACTAAAACAACGCATCGGAGTCACAAAATTTGAATGAAAGAGAACAGGGAATTTCTAAACCCTAATAAATACTTATTTCATGCTATCACTCCCAGATTAAAAATATTGCAGTCAATCTAAATTCAAATAGAATCGGGTAGATTTGTACTCTATTTCTATGCAAAAAATGTAACTTTTTACGTGTTTTATGGTTAGCAAAAAACAATTTATTCTTCAAAATCATGATAAATAATAGTCTCACAATTACAACTTTTAAACCAGATTTGAGATCAGCAAAAGGTGCGACTATCCAAAGAGGATTAAAAATTAGGATACTGCGAGTCATAACGCTGATTTCATTGGATATTATTGCTTTAACTGCGGCATGGATGTTAGCAGCATATTACGGAACAAGTATAGAATCTCTGTTGGCGGAACAAATATCTTTACTAATGCTCATGTTAGCCACAGGGATAAGTGTAATCGCAGTTAAAGGACTCTATAAACCGGGAAAAGAACGTCGTAATTATTTTGGTTTGATTCAAGCAGTATCCTTAGCAGATATTTTACTTTTATGCATAGCCTTTCTTTACGAACCAGATAGTTATGTATCACGGTCTACTTTTCTGTTATTTTGGGTTTCTTCTGTAGTCTTTGTGTGTTGCGATCGCTTCATCTTTGATCTGGCTACAAAAAAACTTCGATATCAAGGAGCAATTCGTCATTCCGTTTTTCTCATTACTGATAATCAAGACCAAAAAAATCATATTCAGTTAATAGAAAAAGAAAATTGCTATACAGTGCAAGGAATTTCTGATCCTAGCTGTCTAGATTTGGTGAATCGAGAAGCTACTTTTGAGTATCTTCGTAAACAGGGTATCACAGAAGTTTTTGTTTCTTGGAATGCCATTAAAAATCGTCTCTATGTTTGTTGGCATTTCCAGACTACTGGTATTCTTTTACGAATTCTACCAATGGAAACTGATATTTATTACCCCAAATCAGTTTTTTGGATGCTTGGTCAAGTACCTTGTATGACAATTCCTGCACCAATCATTGCAGGTAGTGATTTTTGGATAAAAAGGTGTTTTGATCTTGTTTCTTCAGTCTTAATATTACTATTGTTATCTCCGATTTATTTAGCGATCGCAATACTAATTAAATTAGACTCTCCAGGGCCAGTCTTCTTCCAACAAAATCGAGTCGGATTGCACGGGAAAAATTTTAAAATTTGGAAATTTCGGACAATGATAAATAATGCCGAAAAACTCCAAGCATCTTTAGAAAAAAACAATGAAATCAAAGATGGTGTTCTTTTTAAAATGAAAAATGATCCTCGAATTACCCAAATAGGTAAATTTCTTCGCCTTTACAGTTTAGATGAATTGCCGCAAATATTTAATGTTTTAATCGGAGAAATGAGTTTAGTTGGTCCTCGTCCTCTTCCTAGCAGGGATGTTGAAAGGTTTAAAACAAGGCACTTTATTCGTCAAGAAGTCTTGCCTGGTATTACCGGATTGTGGCAGGTTTCGGGTCGTTCTGATATTGATAACTTTGAAGATGGGGTGAAACTAGATATTCATTACATTGAGAATTGGTCACTCTGGCTTGATTTGAAAATTTTATTAGAAACTGTGAAGGTCGTAGTGCAAAAATCGGGTGCCTATTAAATGCGATATGTGTATATAAAATAACCACTACAAGGAAACTTGTTGTATGGAGACTAATAGCTACACACAAGAAACAGAAATTCAACAGTACATACTTGTTCTTAAACGCCGTTGGCGATTGATACTATCAATCATTCTTGCTTCCATTGGATTATCAGGTTTAGCTCTATTCACGCAAAAACCTGAATACCAAGCAGATGGTATACTACTTTTCAAATCAGACCGTACATCATCGCTGACAAAAGTAGGGGAAAAAATTGGCGATTTAGAAGCCTTAATGCGGGAGGGCAATCCCCTAGAAACCCAAGCTGTTATTGTGAACTCCCATCCAATGTTACAAGAAGTTATTACTGCTCTAGAGTTAAAAGATAAACAAGGAAAACTAATTGACCCAGAATTACTTAAAATCAATGTCAAACCAATTGTAGGAACAGACGTCCTCAAAGTTTCTTACACCTCAAATGATCCTGAATTAGCCGCGGCAATAGTCAATCAATTAATGAAGTCTTATGTAAAGAACAACATTCAAACTAACCGTGCTCAAGTCTCTGCTGCGGGTGAATTTATTAAAGAACAACTACCTAATTCTCGTCGGGAATTAGAAAGAGCAGCTGAAGCATTACGTCAATTTAAAATCCAAAACAGAGTGATTCAGCTTGCAGAGGAATCAACCGCAGCTATTGATATCATTTCCAAGCTTGATCAAGAAATGAATCAAATCAAGGCTGCATTAGCAGATATAAGCGCTCAAGAAACACAGATAGCCAGTCAACTAAACGTTAGTCAAAATCAAGCAGTAACTGTTGCTTCTTTGAGTCAAATACCTGGTGTTCAAGAAGTTTTGACTGAATTGCAAAAAGTTCAAACCAAGTTAGCAAATGCCAGGGCAATTTATACTGAGAAAAACCCAATAGTTATTGACTTAAAAAATAAACAAGCAACTCTCAATTCTTTGTTACAACAACGAACTCAACAATATTCAGGAATTCCCTTAGTTTCTCCTAGTAAATTACAAATAGGAAAGATTAGAGAAGGATTAGTTGGTAATTATGTACAGTTAAAAGCAGAACGGCAGGGATTAGAGAAAAAATTCCGAACTTTGTCTAATATTCGAGCTAATTATCAACAACAGTTGGCGATCATGCCAAGTTTGGAGAAACAGCAACAAAGTTTAGAGCGTAAGTTAGAATCTGCTAAAAATGGCTATGAAAATCTTGTTAGCAGACTACAGGAAATTCAGGTAGCAGAAAAACAGACTATTGGGAATGCTAGAATTGTCCAACCTGCACAAATTCCCAAAAAGCCAGTAATATCCAAAACCAAAATTCTGTTAGCAAGTGGGAGTATTTTTGCAGGTGTATTACTGAGTATTGCTGCTGCATTTTTTGTAGACTTGATTGATAGATCATTGAAGACAATTAAGGAAACAGAAACGTTTTTTGGTTACACTTTGTTGGGGTTAATTCCTAAATATAAACCGAATAATTTGGTGAATCTTGTGCAAGATATAGAAGATGGTGTTTATCCACAAGTGATTACTACTACTTCACCTCGCACATTAATTCATGAAGCCTACCAAATGCTGCAAGCAAACCTGAAATTTATTAGCCACCGGAAAGTTCGTAAAATAGTCGTTACCAGTTCTGTGAGTGCTGAAGGAAAATCAGAAGTATCTGCGAATTTGGCTGCGATCATCGCTCAATCAGGTAAGCGAGTTTTACTAGTTGATGCAGATATGCGTAAACCAACGCAACATCATTTATGGAGTTTAATCAACTCAGTGGGTTTAAGTCATCTGCTTGTTGGTCAGGCAGTTTTTTCGGAAGCAGTACACAAAGTTACGGAATTTTTATCAGTACTGACCGCAGGAGTTATACCTCCGAATCCTTTAGCTTTAATTGATTCTGAGGGTATGACCTCTTTAGTTGATGTTTTTGCAGAAAACTATGACTACGTTATTTTTGACACTCCGCCTCTTGTTGGTATAGCGGATGCAGCAGTTTTAGGAAAAATGGTAGATGGAATTTTGCTGGTAACTCGACCCAGTGTTTTAGATTCGCCTAGTGCTGCTGCTGCTAAGTCTCTACTAGAACGTTCTGAAGCTAATGTTTTAGGCATAATTGCTAATGCGGTTAACGTCAAGCAAGAACCCAATAGTTACTTTTATTACTCAAGTATTCGCGATCGCAAGAGTGCCGCAGACTTAGAAAGAGTAGCAAGAATGTAATAGCAGTAGACTAATACCGTTTCACGTTTGATAAATTTGGCAATCAGGGAGAAAAAGAAGACAAGGAAGACGATTCATATCAAGAATTTTGTGAAATGGTATGAGCTGGCTTCCGAAAAAAACAAACTTATTTTTCCAATCGGAACTTAATCAACATGACCACAAAGAAACACGGTTTAGAACAACTATCTAATCAAAAGATGGTATTTAGAGAGCGATCGCACTGCATTAGTTGTGGTTCCTCGAATCTTTATCCTCTGTGGCAAGGAAAATTTACTGATGAACCTACTCATTCTTTTCTCAAGAGATGTCATTACAGCAAAGATGTAGTGACCTTGCTTACAGAAGAAAGCTTTTCTTTAGTACGTTGTCAAACCTGTGGCATGATTTTTCATCAACGAATCCTTACACAACAAGGGTTACACAAGCTGTATGACGAGTGGATTAATGATGCTCAAATCGAATATATGGAAGCATACTATCAAACAGGTAACAAGCGAGATACTCTGTTTGAACGTGGGCGACAATATATTAAGCATCTATTGCGGCTCAAAAAGCTAGTAGAACCAAACACAACAGAGCAATTTCGCATTCTCGACTATGGCTGTGGTGATGGACACTTCCTCTCTTTAGCAAAGTATTTTGGTTTTGATGTCTATGGAATTGATTTCAGCCGCAAGCGTAGCGAACGAGCTGCAAAAATGGGTATCTCTATTTTCAATAATTGGGAAGCCCTAGAATTTGCTCAGATCAACAAAGTCCACGCTGTCTCACTATTTCAAGTATTAGAGCATCTTGAAGACCCCCTCGCAACCCTACATAGAATTGCAACGACAATTGCAGACAAAGGAATTTTAATCGTTGAAGTTCCTGACTGTCGAGGAATTACTCAGCCTCAAAATTTTTCCGAATTTCATGCTGTTCACCCACTCGAACATATCAATGCTTTTACCCCTGTCACATTGAAAAAAATGTGTGAACAAGCCGGATTTGTTTCGATTAATCGTATCCCTGCTCATGTCACAACTAGTTTCCTAGATATCCTCCGCACAGAACTTAGTCGTTTCATACAGCGAAATCGAACTGCACTGTATTTTCAACTCCCACATTGACAACGTTTCAGACTCAAAGAATTTGAAAGCTGTTCAAACTACCATAGGTCATGAACGATGAGTGTTCAAGTAGACTTGATCGCAAATCAAAAGCAAACAGAAGACTCAAATCTAAGTCTTTGGCAGCAAATCAAAGAAGACTGGATAGCCCATGGACGTGATTGGACTTTACCTGGATTCCGCAGTGTTGCTGTTCACCGCTTCGGAGTTTGGCGCAAGAAAATTAAACCCAAAATCTTACAATTGCCTTTTAGCATTCTCTACATCATGCTATATCGCAGAATTCGCAATCACTACGGGATAGAACTACTTTACACAGTTAAGCTTGGTCGTCGTGTCGTTGTTCATCACCAAGGAACAATCATCATCAACGCCTATGCTTCTATTGGTGATGACTCCCAAATTTGCCAAGGAGTGACATTAGGAAGCCGTTACGCAGATCGTCCCTATGATGCACCGCGATTAGGTAAAGGAGTTGAAGTTGGAGCTGGTGCAAAAATATTGGGCAAAGTCACCATTGGTGATTATGCCAAAATCGGTGCTAATGCTGTGGTTCTCTGCGACGTCCCACCAGGAGCAACAGCAATTGGTATTCCCGCAAAAATTATTAACTAGAAGTCATACCATTTTGGATTTTAGATTACCCTACGGGAAGCCGCAGAAGCGTCTATGGATTTTGGATTGCGAAACTCTTCGTGCATAAGAGTTCTATGAATCTATCTGTCGCATTCTTTTTTTAAATTGGTATCAGTTCCCTACACCCTTTTACCTCTTCACATAATTCAGTGTTATGTCAATTAGTCAGGTTTTGTCTTTGTCTGCTCATGTTGTTTTATTAATCAGCACGTCAGTCTTATTGATTATCTGCTTATTTTTCCTAATAGAGTGTACTGCTGCTCTGTTGGCGATCGCTTCTTCGCATCGCACAGATCAATGGCAAGATACTAAAGTTACTGTCTTAGTACCGGCACACAATGAAGAAGTTGTGATTCGTGACACCTTGGAAAAATTGATCTGTGCATTGAAACCACAAGACCGTTTGATTGTGATTGCTGACAATTGTCATGATGCCACGGCTGAGATTGCTCGTAGCGTGGGTGCTACAGTAATTGAACGTCAAGATGACATCTGTAAAGGTAAAGGATACGCTCTAGACTACGGCTTACGCTTTATTGAGTCTGAACCTCCAGACGTAGTTGTAATTATTGATGCTGATTGTACAGTCTATCCAGATGCGATCGCTCAACTGAGTGAGTGTGCGATTGCCAGCAATCGACCAGTACAAGCTACTTATTTAATGCTCAGACCAAAAAACTCTCACTCATCAAAAGACCTAATCTCTCAATTTTCGATCATTCTCAAAAACTTAGTTCGTCCCTTGGGAGCATCTCGCTTGGGAATGCCTTGCTTGTTGTATGGTACAGGTATGGCGTTTCCTTGGTCAGTCATTCGCTCAGTCAATCTAGCAAGTGGTCATATTGTCGAAGACTTAAAACTTGGTTTGGATTTGACTATTGCAGGACACAAACCACTATTTTGTCCAGAAGCAAAAGTTACTGGCTATTTACCACAGCAGTTACAAGCAGCCAAAAGTCAAAAAACTCGCTGGGAACACGGTCTTTTACAAACTATGCGGACTTATGTTCCTCTTTTGTTGAAGGAAGCAATCTATCAAAAAAGATTGGATTTGTTAGTAACTGCTCTAGATTTATGCGTACCCCCTTTATCTCTGTTAGCAATCATTTGGTCAGTATTGATGACACTTTCTCTAATTTTTGGAATATTAATCGGAGCCTGGATGCCAGCAATAATTATTGCTTTTTCTGGTTTTTGTTTTATTGTGTCAATTCTTTTAGCTTGGAGGAAATTTGCTACTCAAGACTTACATTTACACCAAATTTTAACTATGCCTTTTTATATTTTATGGAAAATACCTATTTATTTACAATTTATCTTTTCACCTGAGCAATTATGGATTCGTACCGAAAGAGATAAAGTATAGAAATAAATATTGTAATTTATTAGCATATAAAATGAATAAAATAAATATAGGAAAATATCTTAGGTTTGGCGAAAAAGTTTTGATTATTTCAGGCTTAAGCTTTTTCTCAGGGATATTTGGAACCCAATCAATGGGTATAATTCTATCTGAGGGATTAATCACCTTCATCAGATTCTCACTGTGGGGAATATTTACCTTTTTAGTTTTTCTTTTTTGGCAGGATGCGATCGCCATCATCAATCGCAACAAAGTATTGTTTATATTAACGGCAATAGCTTATTTTTCATTTCTCTGGTCAGATTTTCCAGACTATACCTTCCTGAACTCCAGAGATATCTTGATGATGACCAATTTTGCTTTATATTTTGCTATAAGATTTGGTTTGAAAGAGCAAATAAAAATTATTACCTATACTCTATTAATAGGTATGTTTTTAAGCGTAGTTTTTGTGTATGCATTCCCTGGTATAGGTAGACATTGGGTTGATCATCCAGGAGCTTGGAAAGGAGTATATGGTCATAAAAACTATCTTGGTAGCATGATGGTTTTAAGCTCATTGGCTTTTTTATCTTTGGCTAAAAATACCTTACTGTTATACAGAATATCTGGGCTTGCTTTGTCATTAATATTTATGGTTTTTTCAACTTCGAGAACTTCTCTAGTTCTTTCTTTTATACTAATGTTAATTATTATATTCTATAAAAATTTTCGCTGGCGAGGAAAAGTTAGCGTTATTTATATAGATATTACAATTCTAATTTTGGGATGTATTTCCTTGCTAGTTTTTACTTATTGGGTAGAAATAATTACTGGTTTAGGTAGAGACCCAACTATAACAGGGCGGACAATAATTTGGAATGTGGCACTAACTCGATTAATGGAAAAACCATTCTTAGGTTATGGACGTGGTGCATTTTGGGCACCTAAAAGTAATTATGCACTTGAAGCAAGTCAAGCAATTGGTACAGGCTGGGTTCCACCTCATGGTCATAATGGCTTTGTTGATACAGCACTTGATGTTGGTTTAATTGGTTTAGGGCTATTTTTATTTTGTTATTTTATGAGTTTTGCAAGAGCTTTAAAATTAGGATATGCGAGTAAAAAACCAGAAGATATCTGGCCTTTAATATTTCTGATATTTTTGGCTATCAATAATGTTACAGAGAGTTGTTTATTGTATTTACCTAATCTTTATTGGGTTTTGTTTATGACGATTTCTTTTACTATTAGCAAAAAAAAGCCAATTACAAATCATAGAGGATATAAAGAACAGGAAAAAAGGAGGTACATAACTTGTACTTAATTGGAGTTGTTGTCATTGGACGTAATGAAGGAAAGCGTCTTCAACAGTGCTTGCTATCAGTAATTGATAAAGAAACAACTGTAGTCTATGTTGATTCTGGGTCAACAGATACGAGTGTAGCGCTGGCTGGTTTGCTTGGGGTTCATGTTGTAGAACTCGATTTATCTATTCCCTTTACCGCAGCTCGTGCTAGAAATGCAGGGTTTGAGTATCTCTTGCAAGTCAAACCAGAAGTTGAATATGTTCAGTTTGTAGATGGAGACTGTTGGATTGTAGACGGATGGTTAGAAACAGCAGCGCGTGAATTAGATACTAACCCAGAAGCTGTGGTGGTCTGTGGTCGGCGTCAGGAGGAATTTCCCGAAAATTCTATATATAATCGCCTGTTAGACATTGAATGGAATACTCCTGTTGGTGAAGCTAAAGCCTGCGGTGGTGATTCAATGATCAGGGTAACAGCCTTGAAAAAAGTAGGTGGATTCAATCCATTATTGATCGCCGGTGAGGAACCAGAACTATGTGTGCGCCTGCGACAAGCTGGCGGCAAAATTTTGCGTCTTGATGCAGACATGACATGGCATGATGGGCAAATGACTCATTTTGGTCAATGGTGGAAACGCTCAGTTCGCAGTGGTCATGCTTATGCTGAAGGCGCTTGGCTACACGGTCACAGTCCCGAACACCATTGGGTAAAAGAAAGTGTGCGGATTTGGGTGTGGAGTTTGATTTTGCCTTTATTGGCGATCGCTACTTTCTTACCAACTCACGCTTTAAGCTTTTTGTTACTACTTCTAGCTTACCTTTTTTCTGGTTATCGGGCTTATAAGTATACACAAAATAGATGTTTTGCTAAAAAATATGCGATCGCGTATGCCTTATTTTGTATTTTAGGTAACATCCCGCAATTAATTGGTCAGAGCCAATTTTTCTTGTATAAATTATCAAATCGACAGCCAACGATAGTGGAATATAAAGGAGCATTTTAATGCTGGTTAAAACTTTAACCAAAGCTGCTCATCTTGTCATAAAACCAGGGGAAGCAAAGCTCAAGTCAAACTCTCTAAATGTTGATGAGCAATATCAAAAATCCAAAAAATCCCTCGCTATTGTTGGCTGTGGCTATGTAGCAGACTATTACCTGAAAACACTTTCCCTGCATCCACAATTACAGATATCAGGAGTAATGGATCGCATTAGCGATCGCGCATACAAGTTTGCTGCATATTATGGCATTCCTCGTGTTTATAGTTCCCTAGAAGAACTTCTTGATGATTCTCAAGTTGATATCGTCTTAAATTTAACTAATCCAAGAAGTCACTACTCTGTTTCTAAAGCTTGTCTAAAAGCTGGTAAACACGTTTATTCTGAGAAACCTTTAGCAATGGAGATGTCACAAGCTGAGGAACTAGTCAACTTGGCTCAAAGGCAAGGTTTATATATTTCCTCAGCACCATGCAGTTTATTGAGTGAAACAGCTCAAACAATTTGGAAAGCACTGCGAGAAAATCAGATTGGCACAGTTCGACTTGTTTATGCTGAAATGGATGATGGATTAGTTCACCTCATGCCTTATCAAAAATGGGTGAGTGCATCAGGTACTCCCTGGCCTTATAAAGATGAGTTTGAAGTCGGGTGTACGTTAGAACACGCAGGTTACTATGTGACATGGTTGACTGCATTCTTTGGCCCTGCACAGTCAGTAAGCGCTTTTTCATCCTGTCTGATTCCAGATAAACAAACAGATGTACCATTGGATGTTCTTAACGCTCCAGATTTTTCTGTAGCCTGTATACAATTTGCCTCTGGTGTAATTGCCAGATTAACTTGTAGTATTGTCGCACCCCATGACCATTCTTTAAAGATTATTGGTGATACGGGTATACTTGGCATTGATGATTGTTGGTATTATGGAGCGCCAGTTTACATCAGGCGCAGTATCAACATTCGCCGCAGGAGACTTGAAGGCATTTGGAAGCAAAGTTATCCATTGGTAAAACCTGCTCCCCACTTCAAGTATAAAGGCGCCCAGCAAATGGATTTCTGTCGAGGTGTCGCAGATATGGCATCTGCAATCATTGAAAATCGTCCTTGTCGATTATCATCTGAGTTTTCTCTGCACAATAATGAAATCGTGCTGGCGATTCAAAAATCTTTAGACACAGCCTCTCCCTATAAATTAACAACTACATTTGAGCCAATTGAACCAATGCCTTGGGCAAAATAAAAAGGACAAAGAGGACAAGGAGGACAAGGGAGACAAAGGAAGGAGAAAATCCCTTTGTGTCTTACTGGTGAAAAATAAATCTTAATTTACCCACATTGACAGGGATACAGCCATTTATTAGCTGAGTTTGCAAGTAGACAACTATAAAAATACGGTCTTTTTTTGTGTATGAAATTACTAATAACAGGAGCATCCGGTTTTCTTGGACAGTATACCGTTGCTGAAGCACTGCGACGTGGGTTTCAGGTATGCGCTGTTGTCAGATCAACAAGTTTTGCCAATCTACCTTGGTACAATCATCCAGGATTAGAATTAGTCCACATAGATTTACTACAAAAACCAGATAACCTAATCAATGCATTGCAAGGTGTAAATGTCGTACTGCACATAGCAGCAGCCACAAAGGGGGATTTTGCTACCCAGTATGCTAACACTGTTGTGGCAACAAAGAACTTACTGAAAGCGATGATTGCATCTGGGGTGTGGCGACTGGTGGCTATTAGTAGCTTTTCAGTGTTTGACTATCTACGAATTGATTCTGGTGCAACCATTACTGAAAATTCACCCATTGAGCGTGAACCTGCAATGCGGGATGTCTATACCCAGACTAAGCTGATGCAAGAACAGATCGTGCGTGACTTTGAGGCAAAAAATGGTGGAAAGGTGACAATTCTGCGCCCTGGGATGATTTACGGGCGAGAGCATTTGTGGAATGCTTTGTTGGGTGTCAAGGTAAGCGATCGCCTATGGATTCGTATCGGTACAAATGCCCAAATACCTCTAACTTATGTAGAAAATTGTGCAGAAGCGATCGTCAATGCTGCTGAAGTTGATGAAGCGATTGGTAAAACTCTAAATATCATCGATGACGATTTGCCAACTCAGGGTGTATATGCTGATCAATTAGTAAAAATGATGCCGCGCTCACCTCATACCATTACAATTAGCTGGACACTCATGCGCCTACTGGCTCATGCAATTTGGTTGTGTAACCAATCGCTTTTGGCTGGCAAAATCAAACTACCTCATATTCTCATTCCAGCAAGATTGCACGCCCGCTTCAAACCGCTACGCTATAGCAACACTCACGCCCAGCAAGTATTGCACTGGAAACCAAAGTATTCACTAGTTACAGCCTTAGAACGTAGTTGTAGCGATATTGATTTATTAGATGTCCAAGCTTCACCTATTTCTATCTTGTCCCACGTGTCTCCCTTGTCCCCTTACTCCCCTTAATATCTTTGAACTATGCGTATTGCTTATCTAACTGGGGAGTATCCCAGAGCAACAGACACTTTTATCCAGCGAGAAGTTGCAACCCTGCGAGAAATGGGTGTGCAGGTACATACATTCTCAGTTCGTCGCACGGATGACGGACATATGGTTGGAGCAGAACAGAAACAAGAACGTGATCGCACTTTCTACATTCTGCCTCCAAACCCAATTGATTTACTTTTGTCACACCTAAGTTTACTATTGGCTTCTCCCAAAAGATATCTCAAGACAATCAAACTTGCATTTACAACCAGCCAGCCAGGATTACGGGGTGGCTTATATCAATTTTTCTACTTTTTAGAAGCGGGTATTCTAGCCCAACAAATTAAAAATAGACAAATCGAGCATTTGCACAACCACATTGCTGAAGCTAGTGGTACTGTTGCTATGTTGGCGGCTGAAATGGGCGGTTTTACTTATAGCTTTACGCTCCACGGGCCGTATATTTTTATGCGTCCCTATCAATGGCGACTAGATGAAAAAATCAAGCGATCGCTATTTGTCTGTTGTATTAGTTACTATGCTCGTAGCCAAGGGATGATTTTTGCGCCCACTGAAAAGTGGAACCGAATGCATATCATTCATTGCGGTGTTGATCCAGGATTATTTGATGTAGTTTCTCACAAGGAATCAGGAAAACGTCTACTGTTTGTGGGGCGATTGGCAGAGGCAAAAGGATTACCAATTTTACTTGAAAGCCTAGCTTTATTAAAACAAACTCATCCAGATATTGTCTTAACAATCGTCGGCGATGGTCCAGATCGTCAAAAGTTGCAACAATTAACTTTTCTGCTGAAATTAACTGAAAACGTCAATTTTGTTGGTTATAAATCTCAAGCTGAGGTACGCAGCTATTTTCAGCAAACAGATGTTTTTGTAATGTCTAGCTTTGCAGAAGGAATACCAGTAGTGTTAATGGAAGCCATGGCGGCTGGTGTGCCTGTAGTTGCCACTCAGATAGCAGGCATCAGTGAATTAGTAGAAAATGGTGTTAATGGCTATCTAGTTCCACCTGGAGAACCCAATGTGTTAGCAAATTGCATAGAAAAACTACTGAATAATTATTTACTCAGGATTACATTTAGTACGGCAGGTAGAGCCAAAGTAGAAAAAGACTTCAACATTCACTACGAAGTTGCACGACTACATCACCTCATGACAAGTGCTTTGAAAGGTCATGTAGAACCAATTCGTCCCAATTTTATAGAACATCAAGTTTCCGTGAAAAAATATGAAATAGTAACAACCTCTGCTTCAAGTTGGTGACAGCGCTTCAGTAAAGAGAGCGCCGACTACAAACCTGATGAATCATAAAGAGGTGTTGAAATGATCGCCTACTTGATCAATCAGTATCCTAAAATCAGCCACAGTTTCATTCGACGCGAAATCGCCTCTTTAGAGACACATGGCATCAAAATCCAGCGATTTACAATTCGTTCTTGCAATACAGATTTGGTTGATGAAGCGGACAAATTAGAGTTAAGGAAGACTCGGGTTGTCTTGGAAATTGGGATAATAGGTTTGCTTATTGCTTTGCTTCAAGTTGCTGTCACCAGACCAATTAATTTCCAACAAGCCTTGTGGCTGACGTTCAGGCTCGGTTGGCGTTCAGAGCGACGAGGTGTTTTGTATCATGTTATCTACTTAGCTGAGGCTTGTGTTCTTCTACGTTGGTTGATAAATACAGGTGTAGCTCATCTTCATGCTCACTTTGGGACAAATCCCACTACCGTAGCGATGTTGTGCCATGTACTTGGCGCTCCACCCTACAGTTTTACTATTCACGGTCCTGAAGAGTTTGATGCTGTTAATTCTCTCGCCTTGGTAGAAAAAGTCAAGCGTGCTGCTTTTGTAGTTACAGTTAGCTCCTTCGGTAAGAGTCAGCTATATCGCTGCTGTCCTCCATCGCAGTGGTCTAAAATTCATGTCGTTCATTGTGGTGTAGATGATGGTTTTTTAGCTCTTTCACCAATAGGTATACCAAAAGAGCCACGCTTAGTCTGTGTTGCTAGACTGGGTGAAGCGAAGGGACATCTAGTATTATTAGATGCGGCAGGTAAGTTAGCAGCCGAGGGTTTGCAGTTTAAGTTAGTGTTAGTAGGCGATGGCCCCCTGCGTGGTGAGATCGAGAATGCGATCGCCCAATTGGGACTGCAAGATTTTGTCGAAATCATCGGTTGGGCTAGTAATGCTGAGGTTCGTCAACAGATCCTTGCTTCGCGAGCAATGGTGTTACCTAGCTTTGCTGAAGGTTTGCCAGTAGCACTCATGGAGGCTTTAGCACTCGGTCGTCCAGTCGTTAGTACTTACATTGCCGGAATTCCTGAACTAGTTGAGTCGGGTGTCTGTGGTTGGCTGGTTCCATCTGGCTCAGTTGAAGCATTAGTGGTAGCTATGCGGAAAGCATTACAGTTACCGATAGAAAAGTTAGAACAAATGGGTATCGAAGGGCGAAAGCGAATTATTCAACAGCACAATGCCCTGATTGAGGCTGGCTACTTAGCAATGCTATTTCGGTCTAGTATTGAAAATTCAAAAAACCAGGCAATAAATATTAGATCAACAATCTATTCTTAATTGAAAATATGACATCTATAAAAAAACTTGCCATTCGTGGAGCTATCTGGACTATTCTTGGTTTCGGAAGCATTCAAATCCTACGATTTGGCAATAATTTAATTTTAACTCGCCTCCTACAACCAGAATTTTTTGGTTTGATGGCTTTGGTAAATACATTAAGAATGGGTTTGGAACTATTTTCAGATATTGGTGTTGCTCAAAATATAGTTAACAATAAAAGAGGCGATGAACCTACTTTTCTAAACACTATTTGGACTCTCCAAGTAATTCGTGGTGCATTTATCTGGATTATTGGTATAATTCTTGCTTTTCCAATTGCACATTTTTACAACGACCAACGTCTACTATGGCTAATTCCGATTGTTGTATTTACTTCATTTCTTGAAGGCTTTAATTCTACCAGTTTACACACTCTTCATCGCCAGATGAAACTGGGTAAACTTTCCATTTATGAACTTCTTTTTCAAGTATGTTATTATTCAACTTTAATAGTCTTGGTTTGGTTACATCCAAATATTTGGTCTTTAAGTATTGCCATAGTAATTTCAGGAATATACAAATTAGTTAGTAGCTACTGGTTAATACCAAAATATTCTAATCATTTTGAATGGGAGCCAAAAACAGTTAAAGAAATTCTTTCTTTTAGTAAATGGATGTTTATTGCATCAACCTTAATGTTTGCTGCTGAACAAACTGACCGCCTTGTTTTGGCAAAGTTATTATCATTTGAAATCTTAGGTGTGTATACAGTAGCATATACTCTAGCTAGTATCCCTCGTGATGTGATCAGGCAACTTAGCTTTAGAGTTATTTTTCCTGCAATCTCCCAACAATCTCACTTGCCAAGGGCTAGTTTGCGGCAAAAAATTCTTCCTCAACGGCAATTAATACTACTAGCATCTGCAATTATATTAGCAACTTTAATCACTGTTGGAGATTTAGTAGTTTCATTTTTATATGATCGAAGATATGCTGCTGCGACTTGGATGATGCCTATTTTGTGTAGTGGTATTTGGTTTTCTTTGCTATTTTACACTACTAGTCCTGCTCTGTTAGCAATTGGTAAACCCCTGTATTCAGCCCAGAGTAATTTTGCAAGATTCGGAATTATAGCTTTGGGTGTACCTTTAGCCTATCAACAATTCAGTGTATTAGGAGCAATTATTGTCATTGCATTTAGTGATTTGCCTTTATACATAGTTAATCTCTATGGACTCTGGCGAGAAAAACTTTCTTGTTTTATTCAGGATTTGCAAACTACTGCCTTTTTTATTGGCGTACTAGCTTTATTTTTAATAATAAGGTGTTATTCGGGATTTGGTTTACCAATTAAATCATTATTATAAATAAGTTGACACAAATGTAGAGATGCGCCATGGCACGTCTCTACATGTCCAAATCATGATGAAAAATTCTTTACTGAATCGTATTGCATCGCGTCTGAGGGTTTTATGCTTGTTTGCTTTTCGTAACATGCTTAAGTTTATTACCGCCGACTTATTTAAATAATTTGACTTTATTCCTTGCTCATGAATTTAATTTTTTACTTAAATTATGCGGAGGATAAAAATGATAAGAATTTTAAGTAAAGTATATGATCATCGTGATTCTAGCTCATGGGCTAATAACCTAAGAAAACAGCGTTTCTCATTGTTTACACCTATTTTAGAATCACTACCCTCGCCTATAAAAATACTCGATGTTGGAGGGACAGTAAAATTTTGGGAAAATACTGGTTTGCTGGATAGAGAAAATAAAAACATAGAAATTACTCTACTAAATTTAAGCTTTCCCACAATCAACTCAACATACCCAAACATCAAGCAAGTTGTTGGAGATGCTAGGAATATGGTAAATTTTCACTCTAATGAATTTGATATAGTTTTTTCCAATTCTGTAATTGAACATGTAGGAAGTTATCATGAACAGCGCCAAATGGCTAATGAAGTCATGAGAGTGGGGAAAAGATATTATGTTCAAACACCTTATCTTTTCTTTCCAATTGAACCCCACTTTATTTTTCCTCTATTTCAGTTTTTTCCCTTAAATTTTCGGGTATGGCTACTAACTAATTTTTCTCTTGGATGGTATGGTAAAGTGGCTCCTCAGGATGAGGCTAGAGAGATAGTTACTTCAATCAGGCTGCTAAATCAAAGAGAATTTGTAAATCTGTTTCCCGAAGCGACACTTTACAAAGAAAAGTTGTTTGGTTTAACTAAATCTCTGATAGTCTATGGAGAATGTCCCTAAGTCAGGGATTTATTATCTATAGGTATTATATTGATGAGGCAAATAATTATTGGGGTAATGGGTGCTGGAGAAAAAGCAACAGAAACAGATGTAACAAACGCCTATAAATTAGGTGAATTAATTGCTCAACAAGGATGGATTTTACTTACTGGTGGTAGAAAATCTGGAGTAATGGATGCAGTTAACAAGGGTGCAAAGTCTGCCAATGGCTTAACAATTGGTATCTTACCTAGCGAAAATCAAAAAGATATTTCGGAAGCAGTGGATATTGCTATTTTCACTGATATGGGCAATGCTCGCAATAATATTAATGTTCTTTCCTCAGATGTCGTGATTGCTTGTGGAATGGGTGCGGGAACAGCTTCAGAAGTGGCACTAGCTTTAAAAGTAAATAAGCAAGTAATTTTATTGAATGACGACGATGAAAGTAAAAAATTTTTCAAAAAGCTATCGCCAATTAATGTTCATGTAGTTGAGAGTGTCAGTGAGGCGATCGCAACTGTTCAAATAATTTTAAATATTAAATAGTATCAGGTACCATTGGTGGGAATTTCAAGTTAAATCTCACTTCATTAATCACTTTTTAGCTTTAAAATGTCTAATTGTGAGTCTAGGACTAAAGTCCTCACTACGAACTTAGATAAGCATCTTCACAATCCCACCTCTTTCAAGAGGTGGGTAAATCAAGCATTTAGTTTATACTTTTATTTTATTATCAGTAGCTTCTTGTAGTTTGAAAGGCAAAGGTAATCCTGATGCTTCACTAATTTCACTGGGTATAGTTTGTCGTTCTGAACTTCTTAAATATTGCCCATCTAGGATAGGAGATACAACTTTCATTTGGTGAGAAATACTGTAGTAGCGGTGAGTTTGTTGGCTAATATGTCGTTCTTGAATACTTTCGTCAGTGATTTTCTTCCGCAATTTAATAATTGCATCTATGACTGCTTCTGGTCTAGGTGGGCATCCAGGTATATAAACATCAACTGGAATTAACTTGTCTACACCGCGAACTGCACTCGGAGAATCTGCACTAAACATACCTCCGGTAATTGTACAAGCTCCCATGGCGATCACATACTTTGGTTCTGCCATTTGCTCGTAGAGTCGCACTAAGTTTGGAGCATACTTCATAGTAATTGTACCTGCGGTAATTAACAGGTCTGCTTGTCTGGGAGTTGCACGGGGAATCATCCCATATCTCTCCATATCAAAGCGAGAAGCATAAGCAGCCATGAATTCCATGAAGCAGCAAGCTGTACCAAACATCATTGGATACAAGCTGGACATTTTTGCCCAGTTGTAAAGATCATCTACGGTTGTGAGAATCACATTTTCGGAAAGTTGTTGCGTCACTTGAGGACGCTCAATAGGATTAATAATAGTGTCAGTCATTAGCTGAGTCCCCCAATTATGGGAATAAGTTCTTGGAAAATTGAGCTTTTGAGACGGAAAATATAGAAACTAAACTTGAATCAGAGTGCAACCAAGGAAAGTTGTTTTTCTTACCAAGGCTTTCAAACCATAAATAACTACATCAATGATAGCTTCGGTTTCGGAACAACAAGATTCTCGACTTACGATATACCTGGCGAATCAGGGATCTTTTTGTTCACTAATGATTTAGGAATGCTATAGGACTCAGCACAAATTTGTGGAACTGAGTGTTTGATACTCGTCGTCGAGTCTTTAAACTCCGTTGACCGATAATCAATGACGCGCAGACTCTTCCTACATCCCTACACCCCTATACCTTTATACCCTTACACCCCTTTTTTAAGTCAGCTGGCTCATAGCTAAAACCCAGTTCAAGTGGGTTAAAGGGCTTATTGATTATGACCAATAACAAATGACGACTTACTTATCTTGAAAGCAATCGGGCGTTTAATGCTTTGGTGATGCGATCGCTTGTCTCTTCAAGATGAGCTAGTGTATAAATATCAAGGTTTTCATTTTGGTACTTCAGGCTAGTATCAATCGCTTGGCGTAGTTGGCGCAATTCAAACCAAGCTAATGTGCGTCCATCTTCTGGTACATCTGTAGTACGCAACACCATATCGAGCAAAATATTTAGATGTTCTCGCTGCAAGGAACGACGGATACTAGAAATTGGTTTTGTTTTTCTAGCATCTACAACTTCTGTCCAAATGTCTTTTTGCAGAGTGTTGAACAATTCTGGCATAGAAAGCGCTTGTCCGGCGGTTGTTTTGAATTCTATATCTCTCAGACGATTAAGGCGATCGCTATCTAAGAGTGATCTTAATATAACACCTTGAAAACGCTGAATACGTTCGTGAATTGGATAATCAAGGCGAGATACAGGTATAAAGTTACCCCAGTGTTGCCAACGCGAAGGTGCTAGCTGATTCAACAATTGTGGCGAAAAACTGAAAGCATCCTCAGCAAAGACATATTCTTGCAGTTTTGCTAATACCTGACGTTGCTGTTCTACAGAAACTGCTACAAAACTGGGGCGCATATTTTCATCAGCATGATGACGCCCAAAAGATTGTCCACCTATATATTGAGTCAACAAAGACGCATTCCGAAAATAATATTTGAGAATGCTGTTAAACAACACCCGCAAGTTACTATAACTTTCTCCTCTTAACGGATAACGTTGATCAAGACGCTGCCACATAGCGCGGGCATTATCCATTTGCCATTGGGAATAAACTAGCACATCACTACTCATATCCCAAACATTTGCTAGAGGGTTGATATCCCAGATATCTTCATCTGTAGCGTAAGATAATTCTGGTTGTGGAGATGCCAAAGCAATCTGTTCCAAAAAAGGTTTTTCAGCTTCGGGAATTACTGCTTTTGTTGGCAGCTTTGGGTGAAGTTTGTAACCATACTCGATTGCCCATTCATCGTAAGGACCAATAACTGTGGGAAAATAGTCGCCTTGCTGTGTTCCTTGAGGTGCTATATTCACAGGCAAATAGTCCATCACTGAACCGACCAAACCTTTGGTGTGAGTGATTTCTGTGTTATTTAATTCTTGGGGCGCTAACATAGTGCTGCCGTGAAAATTGTGGCGTAAACCTAGCGTGTGTCCGACTTCGTGGGCAATAAGAGAACGTATATATTGATGTACGTATTTTTTCATTTCATCACTACTGGGTGTAGCATCTTGCAACAGTGACAACGCCAGCGCCCCCATCGCTGCTTGCGTTGAAGATTCCATCCCATAGCAGAAGTCAGAATTTTGTTGAGAAGTCAATGCTCCAGTGTTGAAACTCCAGGGTAAATTATGATCAGTACATTCACCAACTGGATTCACATTGACAATGGTAGAGAGGCGATTAATCCCGTCTGTACTTGATTCCATCAAAGCCCGATATTCTTGCTGAATCGAGCGCACCATACTGGCATCAACGATAATATCTGCGTCTAAAATTTCTCCTGTAAGGGGATTAACGCGGGCTGGGCCTCTAGCAAAACCTGCATCCAAAGAATTGAACCAGCGAATCGTATTGTAGCGCACATCTGCTGGATGCCAATCAGCATCATCTGGCATTTGTCGGACTTCAATCGCATTTTGGAATCCTGCTTTGGCAAATGCTTGATTCCACATCAGCACGCCTTCGCGCATGGCGTCGCGATATTCTAATGGCACGGCATTTTCAATCCAAAATACTATTTGTTTTTTTGGTGGAGACAAAGGTGCATTAGGATCGGATGGTTCAAGATGCCAACGATTGATGTAACGTACAAATGGTTCTTTGCTATTATTATGCGAAAAATCCTGGAAAGCAGTGATAAAATATCCTACTCTATCATCGGCAAGTCTAGGAATATAACCATTATTTTCCGGTAGCTGGGAAAAACTGTAGTGTACTTTTAAAGTCAGCGCTCTGCTATCAGGTAATGTAACTAAATATGCTCCCTCTGGTGATGAAAAGCTGTAGATAGATTCAATCTCTAAATTCAAGGGAAAGCTGTCAATATCGCCAAAATATGATCTATTTTTTTCCAGGTGATAATCAGCTTGCAAATAATATTTTAATAAGGACTTTAATCCAGGGAAATCCTGCATCAGCAGGCTATTGAGGTCAATCAGAATATTTTTACTATATGGATCAATACTGTCTATTTCGAGGGCATAAAGAACTGAATCGCTAAATGAACGAGCAAGCGATCGCAATTCTGGTTCATCTTGTTCTGTACGGAATTTGACATTACGAACAACAAAATGCAAATGATTATTCACTCGCCGAAAGTAAAACAGAAAATCTTGCAGAGGTAGTCCACTATAAATCCCACTTTCCCCAATCCCAGATTCTAGTGTTACTGTACAAAGATAATTTTTATTTAGTTGTTCTGGCTTCAGTTCCAAATAAATTTTATCATCTTCTTCACTACGATAAATTGTGAATAGCCCCTCGAATTTATTCGTTCCTTTGACTGCCTCACGAAATCGCCAAAAATCTTCCTTTCTGTTCTCCTTAAAACTATAGTCAGTACTTGCTAATTGTTCAATACCTGGTAGTGTATTGAGTTGCTGTACATAAACATTTGCAACTTGATTTGCTAATGCATAATCAGTACCAAATAGCAAGTAAAAAAATAACAATACATATACTATTAACTTTGCGATCCAGTTATTCATTCTGTGGCTACCTGATGAAGCGCTTTCTCTCTTTATAAGCTGCTTGAGTAATAAAATAGCTATTTTTTATCTTTCATATAGTTCTGTTTTTACTGATTTACTAGCAAATGGTTTAATTAATTATTAATTTGTTCGTCTATTCAAAGAATTCTTTCATTTAGAATTAATTTATCAAGCAAAACTCAATATATTAAATATAGATAAGCGCAGACATATCTAGTATATCTACGCTCAATTCATGATGAAAAATAATAACAAATGAATCTAATTTCATAAGTAACCATGCATAAGTATTTAGCTATTTTTCAACATAACTACAATCGCTGTATCCCTTACCTATTATCTATTCCCTTTCCTCACTAGATCATTTGTTTTGCACGACTACTTATCATCTTACCAACCAAAAAATAGGTAGTGAACTGTAGATATGCGTGGGATTATTAATCCTAAATTCTACGTTAACTACAATAAATGTCTGTGGCGAATGTTACAGCATAATTTCCCACATCAGAGTATAATCTCTTTTTCAATTTCGGCAGAAAAAGGTTTTTTTGCTAACTCTCTTTAAGAAAGTAAACCTAATCGCTTGCTGTTGGCATGAGCCAAACGGATGAGATTTTGACGAGTATTAGCAATATCAAAGCGATCGCAAAACTCAGTAATCGTTTGAATTATGCAATACAATTAATTTGCCATATAGTTGTTGAATTTTGCCTGGCTCAGATAATCACTTAATCTGTCAGATTAGGGCTTTTTCAAGCGGGAGCATCCCAAATTTTTCAAAACACAAAACGAAGTAGCTTTGATGAACACTCTGCGTTTCTACCCTGCGGGAAGGCGTTCGTGTAGCGTGTCGCTTTGCGACTCAGCGCCTAATGCGTTGACCTCTGCGATCCTCTGCGTTTCAAAATAAACTCAAACATTTGGGATGCTCTGTTTCAAGCTTCCAGCTTTAGCCGTGGGGTTTCTGACATCAGCCTTAAAAATACGGTATGGCTGAAAGCCAGATGTACGATTAGATATCATAATTTTAAGTAAAAATATTTAAATTTTTCTTTTATTATCGTGGACAGCTGGTAAGCAGTATCATTATTATATATAGCTGATACATTATACCAAGCTAAATACTTAAATTTGATTTGCTATATCGGCAATTAGTAATAAATCTATTAAAAGTTAAATACCAGCAGAATTATCAAACAATTGAGTAGAGGATAAAAAAATGAAATTTGGAATAGATAGCGGACATAATTGTCCACCAGATACGGGTGCGAGAGGAATTAAAATAGAGGATAATCTGACTTTGGATGTAGGCAACAGAGTTATATCTAAGTTAAAAGCTTTAGGGCATCAAGTTGTAGTCTGTAAACCAGACAGAGCCTCAACAGTAGGGGAATCGCTGAGAAAAAGATGTGATACCGCAAATGCAAATAAAGTAGATATTTATGTATCCATTCATTTTAATAGCTTCAACCGTCAAGCTAATGGAACAGAAGTATTTGCAATTAGCGATACATCGAGAAAAATTGCGAAACCTGTCTTAGATGAAATTGTAAAATTAGGCTTTTTCAATCGTGGCGTTAAAAATGGTAGTCACCTCTTTGTCCTCAAAAATACCAATATGCCTGCAATTTTGGTAGAAGGTTGTTTTGTGGATTCACAAAAAGACATGAATCTGTATAATCCAGAGGCAATGGCGAATGCGATCGTCAAAGGTTTAACTGGTCAATTACCTACTGCTCCTGTTAATCATGTAGTTGATGAAGAAGAAAATCCAGATACAACTATCAAAAGATTGCAACAAGCTTTAAATCGACTCAAAATTACTGATAAAAATGGTAGATCCTTGTTGGAAGATGGCACGAATGGTGCTGCAACAAAATCAGCAATGGAGAAATTTCAGAATATTGTTGGTATTCAACAAACGGGAATAGCTGGAGAAACTACCTGGAACGCAATTAATCAAATTCTAGCGAAGCGAGTTATTAGATTAAATCATGCAGGTGGTGTAGTTGTTAGATACTTACAATTCCGCTTAGGTGTAGAAATTGACGGTGTTTATGGTCCACAAACAGAAGCAGCAATGAAGAAATTCCAACAGCAAAATGGTTTAACTGGTGATGGAGTTATTGGTCCTATCACTTGGCAAAAATTGATTGGTTAGTAGATGTTGTTTGTTGTTGGTTGTTTGTTAGTTGGAAAAATCAACAACCAACAAGCAACAACTAACAATAAACATTTAAGGGGAAATTTATGGCTTTTAATATCACTGCACTTAAATTACCAGTTCTTAGACTTAGTTCTAATGGGATTTATGTGAGTGCTTGGCAAAGTTTTTTGAAAGAAGCTGAATATCCTATTCAAAATGTTGATGGAGACTTTGGTCAAGGAACTGACCAAGCTACTCGTCTTTATCAACAAAGAAATAATTTAGAAGCTGATGGAGTTGTTGGTAATGGTACATATAGTAAAGCTGCTACTCAAGGTTTTATAACTAAGATACCTAAGCTTTCAGCTAATACATTGCTGAATTATCTCGGCTTTGATGAGACAGAAGTTAAGGATTTACAAAAGTGTTTGAATCAAGTAGCACAACTCAATCCATTATTAACAATAGATGGAGATTTTGGTAATACAAGTGTCAAAGGTTTAGCTGAAGCATATAAAAAAAGAGATGTACGTCTACGTAGTGAATTAGAACAGGCTTTGAGTAATGCAACTAAGCAAAAATTGGGGACAGATTTGACTCAAGCAATGGATATATTGAACGCCTATGCAAAAGTACAAAGATTTCGTCTGAGTGGCGCTCATTGGGTTGATTATTTTCCTACAAGTAAGTTAATTGCTGATTTAGCTTCTCCATTTCGTCAAAAAGTCGAAGCATTCCAAAAATCTTTAGTTGATGCTGGTTGTCAGGTAATTGTGACTGCTACCCATCGTCCCAAAGAACGTGCTTACCTGATGCATTATTCTGCGAGAATTAATCGCCGAGAAATTTCTCCTCAATATGTACCAGCAATGAGTGGAGTTGATATTGAGTGGGTGCATTATACGAATGCAGTCTCACTGCAAGCTGCTAAAGACATGGTAGAAGCTTATGGTGTTGGTGGTAATCCTGTATCTTTAAATTCTCGCCATATTCAAAGATTAGCAATTGACTGGAATGTAACCTGGGATGGCAAGATTAATATTCAGGATAAAAACGGGAGAATGGTTAGCGTTGGTGAACCGTGTAATGCTGCTTTGAATAAAAATGTATGGAAAGTGGGCGAATCTTATGGAGTATATAAACTGAGTAATGATCCTCCTCATTGGTCAGTGGATGGTTATTAATAAACAGTGCAAAATTTCGTAAAATTTCAAAGTTAAAAAATTCAATAATCTATCAAATAAAAAATTATGGTGCGTTAGGCTGAAGCCATAACGCACCCTATACTAATAAAAAACAAAAAATTTTTATTGGGTATTTACTACTGGTTGTAATGGTACAGATTGACCATTTAAAATTGGTCTATGAGTTTTCAAATCAAATCTATATCCATGCGGCAAAATATGCAGCCTTGCTCCACAAATTGCTAAAGCTTCATCTCTCAATATTTCATCAATATTATTATGTATTACCTCTGATTCATCTACTATTGTTACAGACCCTTCTCCAATCACTTCAATTTGACTGTCAGTAACAATCATCGCAGTATTTTCATCAATACCAAATCCTAGTACAGCAGGCTGTTGCGCCAAAGCTGATATTAACCTTCCTAAACGTCCTCTTTGGGAGAAATGTTGATCAATTACTACCCCAGGTAGAAAAGCCAAACCAGGACCCATATCTACAATTTCAATACGAGGATTTGTTTCCGAATCGCCTTCTACAATCATGACATCCGGCATGACAGCAGCTCCAGCACTTGTCCCTCCAACTACTATGCCTTCAGAAAAGCGTTTGTGAATAGCTGCATCGATTTCAGTATCTTTAAGAATACTAGTAATTCTTGCTTGATCTCCGCCAGTAAAAAATACTCCTGTTGCTTTGCTAATTGCTTCCAAAGCAGTAGATGAAGAAGCATCATCACGGGTTTCTGTATCAATTATGCGAGCATCTTCTGCTCCTAACCGCTCGAATACTCTTATATAATTTTCTCCTACTTCTCTAGGTAGTTCTGTCGCTGCTGTCATAATCACAATTCGGGCTTTAATACCACCAGCACGACGCACAAATTCCCGGAGAATTTGACAGTCTCCCTCTTTATCTTCTGCTCCCCCAATAATCACCAACTGCCGTTTATTTTGGCTATCCGACATAGCGCCTCCAAGTATGAGTTTATATCAAAAAATGAGCCAATAATTACTAATTCTATTTAATAAATTAATAATTATTTATCTGGAATCGGTCAATAATACTCCCGCACTGGATAATACGGGAGTATATCGGTTCAAAACTGAGTCATTTGATTATTTCATACAATTGTCTCAGCTATATTTTTGAACAAAAATCTAATTCACTTGGTTGTTAAACAGCAGATTTACTAGAAAAGTGTGTGCTTCTTCCAATGGTAAATGTCTAGGCTTTCCTTGGAAGACTATTTGATATTCGTTAACATCTGGCCCATCTCCAAAGCCAGAAATTAACTTACGATGAAAAGCTTCCTCAGCTAGATAGTGAACTTCTTTTCTGAGAGCAGCTTTGGTGACATTCATAATCTGCTGTCTCCTAAAGTTTTTTGATTTTATTTGCTCATTTATTATTTATATGTATTTGATGATAATATTTCACCCTTCAAAGGTTATAAATATTTGGGTATATAAAATAATTTGATTTATTGTTTGTTGTTTTTCTCTCTTCCCTTGTCTCCCGTGTCCCCCTTGTCTCCCTTGTCCCCACTCTCAACCTTTATACCCTGGGATAGCTCAAAATATTTCTCAAGAGCGTTAGACTGATTCCTGGATACACAGCAACTTTGACAAATTGATTTAGCAGTAAATACTCGGTAAACGCAAATTAGCATCCAGACATCAAAGTGTTTCGTCAAAGGTATATAGTCAATGGTTCAAGATAGAAGCAGCGATACAGTTCGCATCAATGCTAGAAAAACAGATGCTTTTGATATTTTCAACTTTCAGCACTATATTGGGCCGAACCCTTACTTAAATACGGGAGCGCTAGTATTTGATTTTGCTCTCACAGAGTCTTGGCGATCGCTACCTGTTGAAGATTATGTGGAAATTATTGGCGATCGCTACCCCCAGATCAAAAACGAAACCTATGATTCTCACGCTCAACTGTTTGCGCGCACCGTATCAGAAGTGAATAAGCTGGATATGGATTTGCACCTTGATCGCTGGAGTATTCAACCCAATGGTCGATATACTAGAATTGCTATCCAATCCCTACATGAAGACACAACACGATCTGTAGCTTATTTTGTTTGGGATTGGTTTGAAGCGATTACTCGCGAAGATGATGTAGAGTTTGAAGAACAATTACGGACGCTGCAAAAAAAATTCCGACTCTCTGCTTACGGTGGCCCTACAATTTACGCCTTATTGCGAACAGCTTACAAAAAAGCAATTCCTACCTTTCATATATGGGAGGAAAGACTAACACAATACGGTTATGGGAAAAAACAAATTCGCGGTATCGCCACAACATTTGACAGTGATAGTCACCTAGACTCAGACTTTACTACCCGCAAAGATGACTGTAAAGAATTCTTAAAAATCTTGGGTTTCCCAGTACCCAAGGGTGATATAGTTTTTACCAAAAAAGAAGCTTTGGCGGTAGCCAGACAGATTGGTTATCCAGTTGCAGTCAAACCTGTAGTTGGTCACAAAGGCATTGGTGTAACCGCAGATGTGCGAGATGAAGATGATTTAGAAGCTGCTTATGGCAGAGCAGTCGAAGCGATTCCTGAAAATGAGCCAATCCGGATTATCGTAGAAAAAAGTATTCGCGGTAAAGATTATCGCTTACTATGTGTGAATGGTAAATTTGTCGCCGCTACCGAACGCCGTCCAGCATCAGTTATTGGTGACGGCTATTCAACAATTGACGAGTTAATCGAAAAAGAAAATCGTAAATCTGCTCGTTTAGACACACCCACCTCACCCATGAGTAAAATTCAGCGCGATGAGGCGATGGAACTATATCTAGACGAACAGGGTTTGTCATTAGATAGTGTGATTGACAGAGACAGAACTGTTTATCTTCGCAAAGTTGCTAATCTTTCTGCTGGTGGTATGAGCATTGATGCGACATATAATGTTCACCCCGATAATATTATTTTGGCACAAGATATTGCCCAGCACTTCCGGTTAGTTTGTCTGGGGATTGATGTCATTTCTGAAAATCTTTCTCAATCATGGAAAGAGAGTGAATTTGCTATTTTGGAAATCAATGCAGCTCCTGGTATTTTGATGCATCTGAACCCCGCCATTGGTGAAAGTGTGGATGTACCTACATATATTTTGGAAACCTTTTTTAGAACAGATGCTGATTCCAGGATACCAATTCTCACCTTTAACCAAATTTCGGTGAAAGAATTACAAGAAACTATTGATCATATTCTTTTGCAAAATCCAAATTGGACAATCGGAGCTGTTTGTCGCGAAGGTGTGTTTGTGAATCGCTCCGAAAAATTTTTGAATAAAAATTACAATAGCAACGTCTATACTTTGTTGCGTAATCCGAAACTGGATTTATTAATTGCTGAGTACCAAGATGATATTTTAGAAAAAGAGGGTATGTTCTATGACCGTAGCAATTTAGTAGTGCTAAATAATCCTACACCAACCGAGATGATGTTGATGCGTGATGTCTTGGAAAACTCGACTGTGGTAATTAGAAAAGGAGAGACTATTTCAATTCATCGCCAAGGTTTAATTGAAGAGTATACATTGGGAGAAGATGAACCATTGACTAGGGTTTATTTGAAAGAAATCAGCACTATTTTGTGATTGCTGGGTTGTAATTGCGATCGCAAAATCTATTTTGGCGACTCCCGAAACAGTAATTGCGATCGCTTGACTTTTTGGACAGTCACTACAAAATTTATATAAGATTGCTATAGAAGTACTGTAAAATTGCGTTGGACAGGGAAATCTAGATATATAAGCCCCATTATGCAATACTGAGTAATGTTTTTGTGTGAATTCGGTTTAAATTCGCAAAAATAAGGGTATATAACTGAATAAATTATTAGCACTCCTGTGTATTGGAGAGCTTGCCAATGCTTTACCTTCTCCAACGTCTTGTCCTGATCATACTTTGTCTCACTTTCCTGGTTGCGTGTGATTTTTCGATACCGCGGTCTTCGATAACACAAATACCAACAACACAACGCCGTACAAAAGAAGCTTTGCAGTTACAGCAACAAGGACTGCAACAGTTAAATCAAGGTAATTATCGCGAAGCTTTAGCAAACTTTGAACAGGCTTTAACTATTTTTAAAGAAACTGAGGAACGTCAAAACCAGACTACGACGCTTAAATATATTGGGCAGACTTACGAGAAATTGCGCGAGTATCCCAAAGCTCTAGAATATGATCAGCAAGCTTTGGCGATCGCCAAAGAAACTGATAACAAGACTGAGGAAATGGAAATTCTCAGTCACATCGGTGTAATTTACTACAAAACAGGTGTTTACACGAAAGCACAGGAGCTTTATCAACAAGCTTTGGTGATGGGCAAAGAAACTGATAATATGCAAGCCCAAGCAGAAATTCTTCACGAAATAGCTTTTCTTTTTGAAGCACAGCAAAAGCCAGAGTTAGCGATCGCTTTTTACAAGCAAGCAATTAATGCTTTGGAGGAAATGGACTCTGATTCCAAACTATCCCCACAACAACCAATTCAAAAGTTTGATACAAACAGGTTTACAAATACTTTTCGCCATCTAGCTGATTTGTTACTCAAGCAAAACCGTATAGTAGAAGCACAAGCAGCAGTTGACTCGCTCAAAGTTCAAGAACTAGATGGTTATCTCAATAATGTCCGAGACAAAGCCAAAACACCACAAAAAATGGAATATCTGCAACCAGAACAGCAGATTATAGATAAATTTAATCAGGAAATTTCTGTTGTAGTCAAACAAGGTAAAGAACTGAGTGAACTACAAAAGATTCCTGAAAAAGATCGCACTCCCCAACAAGAGACACGCAGACAAGAACTTGAAACTGCTCAAAGAGAAACTTTAAAAGATTTTCTCAAATTTAGCGATAGTCCAGAAGTCATGGCTCATGTTCAAGAACTCAACCGGACTACTGGTGGCGAAAATCTGAATCCTAAAATACTCAGACGTCTGCAAGACTTTATTAAGCAAGTAGATATAAATGCAGTTTTACTTTATCCCCTAATTCTAGAAGATCGCTTGGAACTGGTGTTAGTCACTCCCTATACACCCCCAATCCGTCGTTCTGTACCTGTGAAACGCCAAGAACTAAACCGAACAATTGAAGAATTTCGCAAAGCGTTAGAAGATCCACCAAAAGATGCGAAAAACCCAGGACAAAAACTTTACAATTGGCTAATCCGACCGATTGAACCTGCTCTTAAAGAAGCTCATACAAAAACTATTATTTATGCACCGGATGAAGAATTACGCTACATACCCTTGGCAGCGCTTTATGATGGTAAAGAGTGGTTAGTGCAGAATTACCAAGTAAATAATATTACTGCTTTGAGTCTCACTGATTTACAAGAACGTCCACAGAATTTGAAGATATTAGCAGGTGCTTTTACACGAGGAAATTACGATATCAAAGTTGGTAAACGTACTTTCAAGTTGGGCGGATTACCTTTTGCAGGGAAAGAAGTAGAAAATGTGACGTCAGCGTTTCCTGGTTCAGAAAAATTAATTAATTCACAATTCACTGAACAAGAAACCCTAAAGCTGATGAGCAATTATCCGATTCTTCATTTTGCCACCCATGCTGCTTTTGTGCCGGGTGCGCCGAATGAATCTTTTATTTTGTTTGGTGATGGTAAAGCAGCGAATTTTCAGAATTTACGATTTTGGAATCTTTCTAACACCGATTTAGTAGTACTAAGCGCCTGCGAAACTGGTTTGGGAGGAGAGTTAGGCGACGGTATAGAGATTTTGGGATTTGGCTATGTGATGCAAGAAGCAGGTGCAAAAGCTGCGATCGCTTCATTATGGCAAGTTGCCGATGATGGTACACAAGCCCTGATGAATGCTTTCTACGCTGCACTCAAACAAGATAAACTCAGCAAAGTCGCAGCCCTACAAAAAGCCCAATTATCATTAATCGATAGCATTTACGATCATCCCTACTACTGGGCAAGTTTTATTTTAATTGGCAATGGGATGTGATAAGGAATAGTTTTTTGTTTTCTGTTTCTTTTGGAGTATTTACTTTTATAAATTCAAAAAATAATATCTATTTGTAGTTCCTGACATGACACAAATAAAATGGTGGATTCATGTGTCACGCAACTACAATACTAAATTAGAATTTTCTTTGAAAAAAGATTTAATAAAGTCAAATTTTAACTAATTTTTATCAATTAATTAAGTCATTCATAAACTGTTCTTAACTATAAAGAATGTAGTTTTATCTCAGGTTGAAATTTCAGCATAAATTTGGTCATTCAATCTGAGGAAATATGAATTTTTCTATCAGCGTTTTTAATCGTATAGCTACTACTTCAGTGGTAACGGCGGCTGTTGCGTTTGGACCATTTTTTGCAGCGATCGCTCAAGCTGTTACTCTGAATGGTGCAGGTGCAACCTTCCCTGCTCCATTGTATGAGAGATATGCTCGTGAAATAAAAAAAGACCTGCCAGACATGAAAATTAACTACCAAGGTATTGGTAGTGGTGGCGGTGTGAATCAAACGATTGCTGGGACTGTTGACTTTGGTGCAAGTGATGCTGCAATGACCGATGCTGAAATTGCTAAAGTCAAGCAGGGAGTAATTTTAGTACCTACCGCAGGTGGTGCGGTTTCTGTTGTTTATAATGTTCCAGGTGTTAGCGATCTGAAATTATCTCGTACTACATTACCAGGTATTTTCTCTGGTCAAATTACTAAATGGAACGATCCGAAAATTAAAGCAGATAACCCTGGTGTTAATCTTCCAAATCTGCCAATTAAATCTGTGGTTCGTGCTGATAGTAGCGGTACAACTTTCATTTTTACCAACCATTTAAGCAATATCAGTGCTTATTTCAAAGGTAGAATTGGTACTAGTAAATCTCCTAGTTGGACTCTATCCAACGCCCTCAAAGGTAAAGGAAACCCAGGCGTAGCTGCTTTGGTAGCTCGTACTGCTGGTTCGATTGGCTATGTAGAGTATGAATATGCTAATAAAAATAAGCTTAAATCAGCACAAATACAAAACAAAAAAGGAGAATTTGTAGCTCCTTCTTTACAAGCTGCAAATTCTGCTCTTTCTTCCGTCAGCTTTCCCAGTAATTATCGTGTATTTGTTGGCGACCCTGGTCAAGGTTATCCCATCGTTGGCTTAACTTGGATTATGGTTTATAAAAGCTACAAAGATCCTGCTAAAGCCCAAGCAGTGAAAAACTTTGTTAAGTGGGTTTTGACTAAAGGTCAAAAGTTCAATGATGATTTGAACTACACTTCTATTCCCTCTAACGTCGCAAATGATGTCATTAATACTGTAAATAGCAGTGTCAAGTAATTGATCATTTGCTATTTCACTAGGATAATTAGTTAGAGATTTAAACCCTGTAGGGATGTTGCAGTGTAACATCCCTACATATCGAAGTTATAACTAAAAATCCTTAATTGATTAGTATTAAACTATCAACCAGCAATCAATAATAAATGACAAATTCATCTGGTTCAGCGTATCAAAATGACCCTCAGCAACCAAAGAAAGTTGATCCTAGTATTGATATCACAATTATTGAAGGGAAGAATTACCAAATAGACCAAGGTTTTACTTGGATAGTTTATATTTTTGCTGCTTTAACAGTACTTGTATTATTTTGGATGAGTTGGGTTATTTATAATCAAGCTCATCCAGCAATTGTGAGATTTGGATTTGGGTTTTTATTGAGCCAAGATTGGGATGTACCCAATAAACTTTTTGGTGCTTTACCTTATATCTATGGAACTTTAGTTAGTAGTGCGATCGCAGTTTTATTTGCGATACCAGTCGGGCTAGCAGTTTCTTTAATAACAAGCGAAGATTTTCTCCCAGAATGGTTGCGAGCAACTTTAGCTTTTGTTGTGGAACTAATCGCAGCAATTCCCAGTGTAATTATTGGATTGTGGGGAATCTTTGTTTTTATTCCCTTTATTGAACCCCTACAAAAATGGCTAGCAGCTAATTTGAATTGGATACCTTTATTTAATACTGTAGAACCTTCTGGGTTAAATATATTAACTGCCGGTATTATTCTTGCCATTATGATCTTACCCACATTGGCTGCAATTTCTCGTGAGGTGTTGCTAGTGATTCCCAAAGAATTACGCAGTGCATCTATGGCTTTAGGTGGTACACGTTGGGAAACTATTTTTAGAGTATTATTACCAGCAGGTTTTTCGGGAATTATCGGTGCAATAATGTTGGCGTTGGGGAGAGCCTTGGGTGAAACAATGGCTGTCACAATGGTCATAGGAAACTCTGCCATTATTAGCGCTTCCTTACTTGATCCCGCATATTCAATCCCTGCGGTACTAGCTAATGAATTTGCAGAAGCAGAAACAGGATTACATGTTGGTTCTCTCACATATTTAGCTTTAATTTTATTTGCCTTAACTTTAGCTGTAAATATCGGCGCTGTCTTATTGGTACAAATAGTTGGTGACAAAAAAATTTAGTTGTCAATTGTCATTGATCATTGTCCCCCTTCCGATCCCCGATCCCTATTCTTCATATGAAAACAAATGAATCTTTAGCAACAGAATTATTAGCTTCTTTACCCTTAAAACGGCAGCTATTTAATCATGGTATGACTGCGATCGCTTTTATTTTTACAGGTTTAGCATTATTGCCTTTACTATCAGTTTTATGGGAAATTCTAGTCCGGGGTACTGCTGGACTCAAACCAGAAATGTTTATTATGTCAGTGATTGATAATGGATTTGCTAATGCGATTGTTGGTACTTTCATAATGGTGGCGATTGCTGCACTAATTAGTATTCCTATTGGTATTGTCACAGGTATATATTTGGCAGAATTTAGCCAGGGAAAAAAAACAGCAAATTTTGTTCGCTTTATTACCACGATTCTGACTGGCGTTCCTTCTATTGTTGTGGGCGTATTTGCCTACAGTGTGATAGTGTTATTAACAAAATCATTTAGTGCGATCGCAGGTGGTTTTGCTCTTGCGGTTATCATGCTACCGATTGTTATCTTAACAACTGAAGAAGCACTAAAGTTGATTCCTATTCCTCAGCGTTTAGCATCAGCAGCTTTGGGAGGAACTCGTTTTCAAACTACTTTTTGGATTGTAGTTTCTGCTGCTATACCTGGTATCACCACTGGTATATTATTAGCTATAGCTCGTGCCGCAGGTGAAACAGCACCCTTGCTTTTTACTGCTTTATTTAGCCTAGATTGGTCACAGGATTTTTTCAGTCCCACAGCATCACTATCTGTCTTAATTTTTAACCTTTATAATGATCCATCACCAGAAAAAAACCAACTGATTTGGACTGCATGTATAGTATTGTTAGCTTTAGTTTTATTTACTAGTATTATTTCCCGACTGGTGATTAACAAAACAAGGAAAAAATAGGGTATTTTAGACTAGCTATATATAACGCATTAAAAAGATTTATTTTATGTTTAAATATAAAATCAATAATCTTAACAATAGGATTGCTATTTGATTTTTGTTGGCGTAGCCTGCGCTCAAAGAACTTACTAAAGTTTATTTTGATAGTTGTCTGTTCGTTGTTCCCTAGCTCAACTAGTTAAGTTCATAAACCAAATCAGATTTATATATCTAGATATAAACTAGTTAATTATGAGTAAATTAATTCCAGCCATCACAGTCAAAAATCTTAGCTTCTACTATGGTAGTACTAAGGCACTTGAAGGAATATCAATAAATATTTATCAAAATCAAATTACAGCTATTATTGGCCCTAGCGGTTGTGGTAAATCTACTTTTATTAAATCTTTAAATCGAATTGCAGAACTAGAAGGACAAATTCGAGTAGAAGGAAAGCTAGAATTTTTTGGTCAAAATATTTATGACCGTCGTGTGAATGTTAATCGCCTGCGTCGTCAAATTGGGATGGTATTTCAAAAACCGAATTTATTTCCCATGAGCATTTACGAAAATGTTGCTTACGGCGTTAAAATTGCTCGATGGTGTCCAAAAACAGAATTAGATGAAATAGTTGAATCAGCAATTAAAGCTGCTGCTTTATGGGATGAAGTCAAAGATAAATTGCACAAATCTGCTTTGGGACTTTCAGGTGGTCAACAACAACGACTCTGTATAGCCCGTGCTTTAGCAGTTAAACCAAAAGTTTTACTCATGGATGAACCTTGTTCAGCCCTTGACCCCATCGCAACTATGAAAATTGAAGAACTAATTTATAGTTTGCGTGGAGAATTAACAATTGCGATTGTCACCCATAACATGCAGCAAGCGGCTCGTGTTTCAGATTTTACAGCTTTCTTCAGCACTGATGAAAGTCGTATTGGTCAAATGATTGAATTTGGAGCAACATCACAAATCTTTACTACAGCCCTTGATGAACGCACCCGCGATTATGTATCAGGGCGTTTTGGTTAAATGAATCTTTAATGGCTTTTGTGAGGAATGCGATCGCCGCAAGATATCATAACCATTTCACGTTAATCACAGTACATATAAATTTGTAGAGACACAAAGTTTTGCGTCTCTACTGTCTGTATTTCTATCAAGGTTGTCGTGAAACAGTATCAGTTAAAACAGTCGCTACAAATAATTTTATGTGATACAATTGTACTATAAAGAGAAAAAATAGAGTGTGTGATGGAAATCTAGCATTTTCTTTGAATAAACGCACACCAAAAAATTAGTGTTGCATGTTTACGGGATGAATTGATTTTATCTATTAACTAAAGAATTCACTCATTAGCTTTGTGGGCTTAATTTCTCCCTCATTTTTGCAATGCCCAAATAATTGTTATTATGCCAATTATAACATTTTATTGAAATTCATATTTAAGTAAAACAGGGTAAGTTAGTTATGGCAAAAACATCTGCCAAAAATCGTGTTATGTCTTCTCAACGCCGCAAACGCATATCTGGAAAAATCAACAATAGTATTTCTCTATTAGAACTGCTCAAACTTTTAGAATCAAATCGCCATAGCATAATCATTAACCTTAAACATCTCCAAGCAAATTATCAAAGAAAAGGTGTCAAAAGAGTTCAAGGTTATAGAGATGAAAATGGCAATATTGTTAAGCCTTGGCTAACAACACAATATATCGATAATGGTGAGTATGTTGGTATGGGTACGTTTGAACTTAACCATAATACAGCAAATATTAACATGCTGATTACCCGCAAAGTCAGATTGATCAAAACAGCAGATCAAACCCCCATTCCTGAAGTTGCAGGTTTATTGATAAATGACCTCAATAGCTTTAATAATTACACCATTGTTAGTGAAGGCGAAGTTAACGTCAAATCACTACAAGTTAAAATTAGCAACAAAAAAACTTTTGACTTGCTCAAAGCAAAAGGCATATTAGAAAATGAAGAGTATGATTTTCGCTGTGAATATACCATCAGATTAGATAATTTACCTCTTGTACCTGCTGATCAACATTACAGTAGTATTGATGGTGTATTCTATCAACTTGCAGAAGCGAAAGTACTGATCAGTATCATTTCTGCGCTTTTGAAAAAAGAATCAGATATCTTTGTCCCAGAACAATTAGAAGAGTTGAGAAAGCATTATCTTTCCAAACATTTGAACCTCAACTTCCCAACAACTAACGAATACATAAACATTAAACAAGCTCTTGCTAGACAGAATATCAATACACGCATTAGTTACAAAATTGATATTGGCAGTCAAGAGATTCTAAATCTAGGTAAACTACATTCTGCCAACAAGTTCCTCGATAGGTTGTATGAAGTTTATCACAAAGAAACTGGAGAAACTATCCTCAAGCCTAGCTTTGCTCTGATGTTTCATGAAAACATTACTTTTAGACACAAGCCATTATCGTCCCGGATAAAAATTACTCCAGTGGATGAATTCATGAAACCAATTTTTGATGATTTTATCGGACTAGATAAAAACGGTATTGTTGCTCGTATTCTGACAAAAATTGGTGCTGATAATCTAGCACAAATTTTGCAGGAACAACGGGATGGTCAAAGCATAAACAAAAATGCTCTGATAGAAGCTCTATTTAGTGCTAATGAAAAATTAGAGGAATTCACCTCAGCAATTTACCGTGAAAAAATCAGTCCTTTGGTATTGTATATTGGTTCGACTGGACTGTTACCAAAAAAAATGAATGCAAAGCAAATTACTGCGGAAGAACTGGCTACAAAATATCCATGTTTGCAGTTTTCCAAAGATGAGAAAGAAGGCAGATTTTTTCTAGTTGGTGACAGTATTGTTAGCGTATATGCAACCAAGGAGTATTATAGTAAGCAGACTGCTACTATGGTAGAAAAATAGTTATTTGTCATTTGTCATTAGCCAAACTACTAACTCTCGTAAGAGTATAATCGCGTTTTTAATGACCATTGACCATTGACAAACTTACACAGCTTGAGGTTCTTTTTGACGGTAAAGATAATCGCAATATACTGCCCAAGTAGCACCAAATAAACCAGTTAAAGAACCTGCGATCGCAACTGTTACACCCCAACCAACAGGCCCAAGCCAGTCTGTAATTTCACACAAGATAGCTGTAGTTGCTTTAGAAACAATATAAGCTGTTCCTGCTGCTGCAACTGTGACTAAACCTAACTCTGTCAGCATATCTGTTAGCTGTTTGCTGGATAATTCTTCTTGAAAATAGGTTTTCCAGATTGAAGTGTACATAGCAATATCAGCAGCAGTTAAAACAACTTGCTTGGGAACTTCTATCCCAGGAGTCGGCGTTGCTGAAATACCACTACTACCAATAGCGTAAGTGGTAATTGCGATCGCAACATCTAACCTTTTTTTGCCCAGACTGCTCACCGTATAATCTCCTATGACTTTTGTGGAAGCAAATTTTGCTTGCAAAGACTACAAAATATTAACCTTATACAATTATTTAGCTGACTATTTCCTTTCTAGATGACACAGAAAATTTTGTCTAATTTCTATTACCTTACCTAACACTTTAAAAATTTTCTTGCTCACCCTAACAGGTGATGTCAATTAAATATTCTGCTCGATATCTTAAAAGTACCAGGAGTTGTATAACTCTGGAGACTAAGATTATGAACAAGATTATTATGACAAGTCTAGTAGCTTTGACAGCTGCTACTAGTTTTCTCTTCAACAATCCATCAGCTCAAGCTCATGGGCGTTACGACTATCATCATATATATCCTTTTGACCGACCAAACTATTGCTATCCCACAACTCAATGGTTAATTGATGAAGACCCCGCCTATCACCCCCAAGCTTACGCCGATGGTTACCGCCAAGGACGTGAGAGTGCTAAAAAGGGTAATGCGTACAAAGAACGTACTGCTGGTGGTGAATTTGCACGTGGTTTTGAGGATGGTTATTACGGAAGGAAGTTTGCTGGTCAAAAAAATATAGTTCCTAACGAGTATAGACCATACACCACGACAGATTGTGATTGGTTTGGATTCTGATATGTCCAATTACTTATGCTTTTTGCACAAGCGGAAGCGTCACGGTGACAGTAGTTCCTTCACCAAGTAAAGAATTGACTTCAATCTTACCCTGATGCTTTTGAATAATCTGATAACAAATCCACAATCCTAGCCCAGTCCCCTTACCCACATCTTTTGTAGTGAAAAAGGGTTCAAAAATTTTATCTTGATTTTTTGGTTCAATTCCACAACCATTATCTGTAATTCTTACATCAACACGATTGCCTGCAACTTTGTTTGTATGAATTAAAATTTGGGGATTAAGTTTATTATCTACTGAGGATAATTTATTAAAAAATGCCTCTTCTAAAGCATCAATTGCATTACTAATAATATTCAAAAGTACCTGATTTAATTGTGCTGGATAACACTCAACTAATGGTAATACTTCATATTCTTTAACTACTTGAATTTTTTCTTTCAGGCGATGATTGAGAATCAATAAAGTACTATCAATTCCTTCGTGAATATTCACAGGTTTCTTCTCAGATTCATCCAAACGCGAGAAATTTCTTAAAGACAAAACAATCTCTCGAATTCTCTGCGCTCCCATTTTCATGGAGGTTAAAATTTTGGGTAAATCTTGGCTAATATAATCTAGCTCTATCTGTTCTAGACGATTTTGAATTGCACTAGTCGGTTGAGAATATTCGTTTCTGTATAAATTCAATAATTCTAATAATTCTTCAATGTATTCTTTGGCATAGCTAATATTACCGTAGATAAAACTAATCGGATTATTGATTTCATGAGCAACTCCCGCAACCATATTACCCAATGAAGACATTTTTTCAGTTTGAATCAACTGTGCTTGAGTTTGCTGGAGTTCTTGAATAGCGTAACTCAGTTGATCGTAAGCTAGATTTAATTCCTGATTTTTCTGTAAAAGTTGATTAGTGCGTTCTTCGACTCGCTTTTCTAAAGTTGTACGAGATTGTTCTAATTCTTGAGTGTACTCTGCAACTCGACGTATCAAACTGTTGAGAGAAGTAGCCAAAATTCCGACTTCATCATTTCTAGTTACAGGAGCCTGTAAATCAAAATTTCCTTCTTGAGTGGCTTTTTGAGCTACTCTCGCTACAGTCAATAAAGGTTCGGAAATGTTCAATGCGATATTCTTACCCATCAAGGTACAAATCAAACACCCCACAACGAAAAAACCCCAGAGTCTTAACCATAGATACTGTACTGTATGGTTAAGATCAACAAGCGACTTTAGCAAGACAATTGTCAAAGAAGTATTGCTCAATCCTTCGATAGAAATGCTTTTGGCAATGTATTGCCTATTTGTCAGCAAAATACGTGTAGGTGGAATCTTGGTAGATGGTAATTGCCAATTTTTATTTGTGACTGCTGTGAGTGTCGAAACAACAACCGTTTTATCTTCGTTTAACGCAATCAAGTACTCATCTTTAGCTGCGATGAGATTTTTGAGTAACTCGTTATTGATGAGAATACCAATTTCAATTGCACCAATCACTTCCTCTTCATTGGACTTAATAGGAGCTGTACCCACTAGAACTAGCTGCTTTTGTCCTCGTTGTTTTTGAAGATTCACCACATCTAAAGGATACATCCCAGCAAGTGCCTGAGAAATACTTGTTCGATCTTCTAAGTTTGACTTTTGTAATTTTGGCTGTCTGAAATCCAGCACTACTCCACCATTTTGATTGACAATCTTGATCAGGTCTAATTTTAATTTAGTCTGATGTGAAACTAATATTTTTAGCAGTGTCTGAGTATTTTTCTGCTCCAGTGCTGCACGCAGATCATTTCGCTCTGCTATTAACTGTACCCAAGAACCCAAATGTTGTGTTTCTGTTTGCAACTCCTGCAAAATAACTGCTGCACCTGATGCAACAGAATTTTTCATTTGGTATTCCATGACGCTGGTAAACCAAAAAGCAAAGCTAATTACTGCTACCACCATAATGCTAAAGAACACCAGCATAAATGGCATGATAATTCTTTGGCTCAAAGGTAGTTTTGAGTAACTCGCTTGCAACTTCACACCACGTCCCACTGTTTGACGGTGAGATTGTTGCTCAGTACTTTGGTTGAAAAAGCTGAAGAATGGCATTTGTATATTAGTATTAATTAGTACTAGTAAGCACTGAGCTATTAAGTCATAGAGCCGAACTCCAACTCTTTGAATTGTTATTTTCTTAACCTTGCTTTTGTTACTGTTACTGTACAACAAGGGTTAATTTGTAGCCTTGAGTACTTAATTGAGTTAAATAAATTATGGATTTTAAAATTAATTCTTATACTTTAGTTAATTAAGTTTTAAATAATATTGCAAAAATGATTTTGCTGTCAAACTTAAGTCATCTCAGTAAATTTTTAGTATAAAATAGTACTAATATTAGCAACAAAGAGGAAAAGGGAGACAGGAGGGAGCAGGGAGAAAAGGAGAATAACCAATGCCCAATGACTATTTTTAGTTAAACTTCATTGCAAATTAAGAAGTGAAGTAAAACGATGTGATAAGTTTTGAAAATGTGAATTGATTAATAGGGATTAACAAACAAAGGAGAACACAGTGGCGATGGAATCACAGTTCCTCAAGGATACAGGGGTAGTCGTTGAAGAAGACTTTAGTGAATATGTTGCCCACCTCCAAATGCATATGGCTCTACAAGCTCGCAATCTAGTTCCAACACTGAAGCAGACACAGGTAGACAGTCGAGAGCAATTGCTGCATCAAACCCAAGCAAATTTTGAAAAACAAATTTCTCGCCGAGTTATCTAGTTAAAATCCATACAAATCTTCAATAAAATTTAACTAAAATCAAAGCAGAACTTGTTGAGTCCAGGCTAATGTAGTCATCAACGAGTCTGCTTTTTAATATTGAGTTGTGTAAATCACTCTTTTGGATCAATAGAAAGAGGTGAAAAGCCGTTAATATTAATGCAGCAGTACCTCTGTTTCTGTTAATCTAAGGCGCAATGGCGGCTCGAATGAAAATGACTTCATTACTTCAGAAGAATCTTAGCATTGTCATCCGACCTATCCAATATCGAGACTTGGATGGTATTGGACGTATAGCTATGGATTCATTCGCTGCTAAAACCAGAAAAGGAGCCGATTTTGCTATGCGGCAAATGCAATGGCTGCGCCGCTGGTATGGATTGTTGAGATTTTTAAGTTGGTTTCCGAATCCACTACAGTATCTTTTCTGTGGATATGTAGCAGAACAGGGGCGAGCGCTCTTAGGAATGATCCAAGTCTCGCCATTTAATCGTACACGTAGTACTTGGTGTGTAGACCGGGTAATCTTAGAACGTGCTGCCGATAAGCAAGGAATTGGTTCGCAGCTTTTGCGTTACTGTTTTGAATCAATTTTAGAGGCTCGTACTTGGATACTAGAAGTCAACATTAACGATACAGAAGCACTGGCGCTGTATCGGCAAAATGGTTTTCAGCGTTTGGCTGAAATGACCTATTGGGAAATTAAACCAGAACTGTTGGCTGCATTGGCAGAGGTTAACCCTGATTTGCCAAACATGTTACCCATAAGTAACGCTGATGCTCAACTGCTATATCAATTAGATACAGCATCAATGCCGCCTTTAGTACGCCAGGTATTTGATCGGCAAACCGATGACTTTAAAACCAATTTATTTGGCGCTTTGGTTGACGCTGTCAAGCAATGGGTGACAAAAACCGAAGTGGTAAGCGGTTACGTGTTTGAACCTCAACGTAAAGCCGCGATCGGTTATTTTCAAATTACTTTAGACCGTAAAGGTGAAGAACCACACGTGGCGACGCTGGCAGTTCACCCAGCCTACACTTGGCTATATCCAGAACTGTTAACTCAACTTGCTCGCATTTCCCAGGATTTTCCCCAGCAACCTTTGCAACTAGCTTCGGCAGATTATCAACCAGAGGGAGAAGAATATTTAGAACAAATTGGAGCTAGTCGGATAGAACACACTCTGATTATGTCTCGCTCGGTGTGGCATAAAGTCCGAGAGTCAAAATTTGTCTCCTTGGAAGGAATTCAGTTACCTGAAGTACTACAAGGTTTGCAACCAGCACGCAAACCTATACCAGGGGGAATGTCATGGCTACCCCAACATAAGCCAACTTCCTCAGATAGATCAACACCACCTAATACATCAAAAGAAAATATTTCTTTTTCTAGCAAAAACTCTCACATTGTAGAGCCATTTTGTCAGCCAGATGCAGTGGATGGACAGCAGGAGTAGTTGTGTGGATATTGAACAGGAGCGAGGGAGACAAGGCTTTCAAGGGGGACAAAGTAGGAATTTAACTTCTGTGTCTTACTCTAGTTCTAAATATGTTTCTGCTTTAGGATTAGATGTTGGTCGTAAACGAATTGGTGTGGCGGGGTGCGATCGCTTAGGCTTAATAGCCACTGGAATTACCACTGTCGAGCGTACATCTTTTCAGCAAGATGTAGAACAGATACAAAAATTAATTAAAGAACGAGAAGTAGAAGTTTTAGTCGTCGGTTTACCTTATTCAATGGACGGTTCTTTGGGATTCCAAGCCAAACAAGTGCAAAAGTTTGCAACACGACTAAGCAAAGCTCTGCACTTACCTGTGGAGTATGTAGACGAGCGATTAACTTCTTTTCAAGCAGAGCAATTGCTCTTAGCTGAAAACCGTTCTCCATCACGCCATAAAGCTTTGATTGACCGTAAGGCCGCAGCTTTAATATTACAGCAATGGTTGGATACACGGCGAACTAGCTTACAATCAACAGAATTATCTGCTGAGTAAGCATAGCTTGTCGCATGATATTCTGAAATCTGTTAACCAGCCAAGGTAGGAAAGAATTGAAGGAACCAGGGAACGGACAACAGAACACGGAGAAGGGGGAACGGGTATTTTCTACTCTCCAATCCTCAATCTCTAATATCTAATCCTTAATCCCATTCCTATCTCCCCATCTATAAAATAGCTGGTAGTCATGCAGTTTATATCTCGGCTATGTCTTTTTCTTATTTTTCTGACGAACACGATCGCGAACATGCTGGAACTATTACTTTGAGCGATGATAAAGGGCGATCGCTCGAATGTTATATTGAGCATTCACTCGAAGTTGATGGACAAGGCTACTTTTTGCTACTTCCGGTTGACTCACCTGTAGAAATCTTTGCTTGGCAAGGTGAGGAAGAAGAAGAAGAAGCTGTTCTGGTAGAAGATGATACTACTATCGAGCAAATTTTTAGCACTGCCCAAGCTGTGCTATCAGAACAAAATCTAGTCCTCAAAAATACAGCTTATGCTTTAACTGTTGCAGGTGAATTACCTCCAGTAGAAGAATCAGAACTGTTCACCTTAGAAATCGAAGACGAACAGTCAGATTTAGAACCAGAGCAATTACAATTGCTAGCCAGCTTTTACCATGAAGATCAGGAGTATGCGATTTATACTCCCCTCGATCCACTGCTATTTTTTGCACGCATATCTAAAACTGGTAAACCTGAATTACTCTCTCCAGAAGAATTCCGGCAAGTGCAACCTTTGTTAGAAGAGCATTTGTTTAATGAAGTTGAATAAAATTAAAAATTCAAAACAAAAAAAGGTAATGCTTAATTTCTACATAAGGAATTTTTAATTATTATTAGCTACAAGCTGAAGCATTTGGCAGGATTTTTGCCAAATGTTTTGGTTATTGCATAGAAATGTGTCTATAGTCCAGTGTCCGTAGTCAAGAGTTATATTTACTAATGACAATTGACCATTGACCATTGACAATTGACCATTGACCATTAACTTCTAACTAACTATGCGCTGGAACAAACTCTTACAGCCTGATTTAATTTTGGAAGGTTCAGTGTTGAATCTCACACCCGACATCATCCAACAATATGGGCTGAAAGGGCTGGTGTTGGATGTAGATGAAACATTAGTACCAATCAAAGTAGTATCGACTTCAGCAGAACTACAACAGTGGGTTCAGGAAATTCGTCAGGTAGCAACCCTGTACCTTGTCAGCAATAACTTAAGTGAAGTCCGCATTGGTAATATTGCTCGTTCTTTAGATTTACCTTACTATTTGGGCGCGGCTAAACCGTCGCGACGTAAGATTAGAGCCGCTCTCAGTGCGATGAACTTACCTGCAAAACAAGTCGCAATGGTTGGCGATCGCTTATTTACCGACGTCTTAGCTGGTAATCGTCTAGGAATGTTTACCATTTTGGTTGAACCAATAGTTCATCCTGATGTTGCTTTGCGCTCTCATCCAATCCGCAACTTTGAAGTATGGGTATCGGAAGTCATGGGAGCTTCCATAAACCCTAAAAAACGTAGAGTTACAAAGCGTTACAAATAGTCAGGAAAGTAAATCTAAAGAAAAAATTAAAAAAACTTTGTTTGCTACAAAAATAGGGGATCATAAGTATAGATAACATTGGGGTCAGCAAAATAAAGACCCTAAAAATAATAAGAAATTACATATATACAAAGCGCTAGTCTTTACTCACTGTATGGACTAGCGCTTTATATACAATAATTAGTTTAATCATTACACACCTAAGTATAAAATTTCATTTATTTGTATCAAATTCACTGTAATATACTCCAGACTCCAAGTATCTTTGCTTCTAAAAACGTTACAATTTGATGCACTGTATTGGGGACTAGGAGACACGGAGGACATAGAGGCAATTTTTGTTCTTCATCTCCCTCTCCCTTGTCTTTGTCCGTTCCTTGTTTCTTCTACTGAAGTGCTTTGATGCGCGTTAATGCGTTATTTTGATAACTTATCTTTCCTTTTTGCTGGTAAAGATGTGCAGCAAGGCGGTAACTTGTGATCGCTGCTTGTTGATTTCCTAATTGGGTGTAAGTAAGACCAAGGGCATAATAAGCATCGCCGTTGTTATTATCTATACTAATAGCTTTGTTAAAATCAGCGATCGCAAGCTTATATTTACCCTGTCTACGATAAGTAATACCTCTATTTATATAAGCATCTACGCTATTATTGTTTATACTTAGCGCTTTATTGTAATCAGCGATCGCTAATTCATACTTGCCTTGTCTGTGGTAGGCTATGCCTCTATTTATATAAGCATGAATATTTTGATTAATATTAAGAGCCTGAGTGTAATTAGTAATGGCTTGGTCGTATTGGTCTTGTCTGTAATAACCAATGCCTCTATTTATATAAGCATTAATATCGCGAGGATTTTTACTAATTACTCGATTGTAAGTTTGAATAACTTTTTGTTGCTCGCTTTTGTTGGTTTTTTCGTTTCCTCTTGTGTAGAAGTCTTCAATGATGATTGTTTGAGGTAGAGGAGGTTGAATTGGTTGATTCTGTGCGGTGTTAACTGTGGTTGTTGTGGAAACAAATGCGGGAGGACAAGGAGTTGGAGAGATCAGGGGTGTAAATAAAGATAGTGGATTGCTACTTTGAGATGTTTCCGAATTACAATTTTGAGCAATCAAAGACTCCTTGTAAGCAACGAAAGTAAAAATAGCCAATAAACCAAAACCAAATGCAAAACTTCCACGTAAAGCTAAGTTTTTGCGTCTTTGCAAAATACTTTGGTGGACAAACTCTGTTTCCACCTGATTTAACCAATTGTCATCAGAATGAAGTATCTGTTTGAGCAAATTCAGACTGCGATCGCCATTCCAGAGATATTTAGCTTTTTGTTCCTTTTTCCATTTCATCGCAGCAGGTGTCAGCCGTCTTTGTAAAATTAAACTTTCCTCATGTTTTTGTTTCCACTCCACTAATTGACACCATTTGTTTAGCAAAGCATCATCAGTTGCTTCTACATATGCTTTACCCTCACCATCTTTTGAGATTGCTAACAAACCTGCTGCACCAAAACGTTGAATTACTTCTTGTACTTGGATATTTGCTGGTTCTGGATAATCCAATTCAGATAAGGGAACTTGTCTGCGTCTTAACTTTCCATCATCAACCGCAACCATTCGCAGCATGACATTGCAGACAATTCGCTCATAGGATTGATGCTGTCGAACTAACGTCGTATATTCACTATCAGCTTTTTGCACAAGACTGGACACTGCACCACCCAGTTCTTCATAAGTCTTTTTGGAAAATGACCAACAAGTGGTTTTTGTTGCTCAAGCTAAAACAAAATAACCATTTTCTTTAATAGTATGCAAGTATACTTATGTATTCTTAACGAAAACTTTAATTATTTAGATAAATGGGGAACGGCGAATAGGGAAAGGGAGACGCGGTGACGCCGAGAAAGGGAGACGGGGTGATGCGGAGAAATGGTTAATAATACATCCTCGTGTCTTCCTGTTCCCGTGTCTCCATGTCTTTAGTGTCCCTGTGTCCTAATTAATGCTGACAGGAACCTTGTTTATGGCCTTGGCGATGTCCATGTCCGTGCTTGTGAGAACAAGTTTGTAAATCTTGATTCTTCAGCTTGTCGGTGATTTCTTGAAGAGTTTCATCCTTAGACTTTAAGCCAATCCAAGCGTCTATCTTTTCTGTATCAAAACCCACTTCACGGCGATCGCCTACTTCGATCAAAGGACGGCGAATTAATAGTGGATCTTTGAGCATCATCACTAAGGCTGTTTGTGGATCTACCTTTTCGGGAATAATTTCACCTGATTGTACACGGGGAGCAGCGCGGTTAAACCATTCTACTACGGGGCGATCGCCAAAAAATGAATGTAGACGTTCCGCTGTCCAAGATTCTGTTAGTAGGTTATACGCTATCACTTCATGACCTGCGGCTGTCAGCAAAGTTTTTTGTTTAGTATTATTTTTACAGCCAGGTTTTTCATAAAAAATAACTCTTGCCATTGCAGTATCTCCTATTTATTTAACGTAGTTTTATACGCAAAAAATATTTCCCCTCTACTGCAAAAGATGAAAAGTTAGTAATAAGTGGTAAAACACTGACTACAAATTCACATCATAATTAAATTTTAATGATAAATACAAGTTATTTTGCATTAAAAATTATAAAAAGCAAGATCCCCGATTTTTTTAAGAAGTCGGGAATCTATGTATTCGTCAAAAGTTCTTTGCTGTATGAGAAAGTACATTGTATTCTAATCTTTGCTTTGGATCAGTTTCGCCATAAATATTAAAAGTAACTGTTGGTTCATCACCCACTGATTCTACACAATGAATTGCATCAGATGTGAAACTGATAATATCACCAGGTAATAAAGTTAACTCTCCTGTTTGTTCAATTTGGTCTGGAAATTCTTGGTTAGGATGACGTCGCCAAAATGTATTTTTCTCTTTGCCTTTTAGTAAAGCTACAATACCCCAAGTACCATGATTATGAATATTAGATTTTGTGCCTGATGCAAATGTTACTGTTTGTACTGTTAGCGGAAAGCCTAATTCATCGTAGAGAATTAAAACTGATGTTCCTGTTTTTGGGCTAGGTTCTAGGTATTGACTTTGCACCCAATAAGAATTTACAAGTAAGCGCCTCACTAACATTTGAATTTCTGGTAGACGACTCGTCTCATCTTCGACATTATTCAGAATATCTTCGAGTTCAGTTAAGAACCGATAAAGGCGATAATTATCTTTAAGTAAGTCCCATGCTCTAGCTGAATTATAAGCTTGATACTGTCCATCTCCATTGACATGCCAATCTCTCTGTTTCATGGATTACATTTAATATTGAAATAAACAAGGGAACAGCGAACAGGAAACAAGGAAGTACCTCATTCCTCATCTTCTTCTGCGGGTCGAGTCAAAATATCAAGTAATATTCCAGCGCCAAAGTTATTTTTATCATCAATAGATTTAACTTTAGTGCTAATTTCTTTGGCTTTTTCTAGTTCTCCGAGTTTGGCTAATACTAATCCCGAAGCGGCATAAGCATTTAAATACAAACGAATTTGAGTATCTTCTTTTCTCTTGATTAATATGGGCTGTAGTTGTTGCCAATCATCAGGTAATTTTTCCGCTTCTTTAATTTTATCGATAACTTTCACGGCTGTTTGCAGTGCCATTTGATAATTATATTTGTAATAAAAATATCTATAAGCTGCTACCAAAACTTCTATGTTATCGCCTGTTTTGGCTAAAGCTTGATGCATATATTTTTCCGAATTTGACGTATTTTCCCAATGGTCAGCAGCCAAAATCAATAATTCTTTTATTTCCTCTGGTACTTGAAACCAGGAAAATCTTTCTGCATCAATTTGCATAAAAATCTCCTTGATATTAGTAAGGGCAAATGACTGTTTGCCCCTACTAACTATTTCCTAAAACAAACTCAGAATGTACAACAGTGTGAAGAGAATAATCCAAATAATGTCTACAAAGTGCCAGTAAATTTCTGCCATCTCAATGCCAGTATGTTTAGTAGCACCATAGTGACCAGGACGACGCGATCGCCACAATACACCCAATATCAACAACAGTCCCACAAACACATGCAAACCGTGAAACCCAGTCATGAGATAGAAACAATTGGCAAAGACATTAGTAGTCAAACCATATCCCAAGGTCATGTATTCATAAACCTGACCACCAAGGAAAATTGCCCCCATAATTGCGGTGATAATGTACCAAAACCGCATCCCTTGGACATTATTCTTTTTAATCGCCGTATCACCAAAGTGAATGACGAAACTACTCGAAACCAGAATAATCGTGTTAATTGTCGGTACCAATAACTCTACTTCCGTTCCCTCCGGTGGCCATACCTCTGTGCTACCGCGAAAAAACAAATAAGTAGCAAAAAATCCACCAAACATCAAAGACTCCGAAATGAGGAACGTCAACAATCCCCAAACTCGTAAATCCTGATGTTCCTCATGATGACTTGGACTAGTCGTTGTTGCGATCGCCATATCTTTTCCACTACAAAAAAATCTTCTTTCTTCACTCTCTTCCTTCGCATTCTTCGCGTCCTTTGCGCCCTACCCTAGCGGGTACTTCTGCAAGTAGCCGGTAGCGCGTCTATGTGGTTCGTTAAAAAAAACCACAAAGGAACAAAGACACTAAGTACAGATTTGCATTCGTAGCGAATTACTCTGCGTTCCTACCCTGCGGGAAGGCGAAGCGCCTAATGCGCTAACTTTGCGCCCCTCTGCGTTTAAGGTCGCTACAATATTCAAGTAAAGTTGTACTTAAGTTGTGTAACAATTAAGCACCAACTTCCGTTGTAGCAACCGACTGAACTCCACTATCATGACCATAGTCATAAGGCCCATGAGTTACCACAGGTAAAACTTCCCAATTCTCAATTGCAGGTGGTGAACTAGTAGTCCATTCCAAACTCAACCCATTCCAAGGATTATCACCCGCTTGCTTCCCAGCCATCCAACTCCAAATCATATTGATAGCGAAGGGAACCACTGATAGACCCAAAATATACGCACCAATTGTACAAATTTCGTTAAGGTGAGTAAATTGTGGATCATACATCGCTACACGCCGTGGCATTCCTTGTAATCCCAATTCATGCATTGGTAAAAAAGTCAAGTTCGTCCCAATAAAGGTCAAAATGAAGTGAATTCGACCCAAAGCTTCATTTGGCATCCGTCCGGTAATTTTAGGAAACCAGTGATAAATCCCGGCGTAGATACCAAACACCGAACCACCAAACAAGACATAGTGGAAGTGGGCAACTACATAATATGTGTCGTGGACATGAACGTCAAAAGGCGCTGTTCCCATCGTCACGCCACTTAAACCGCCCATGACAAACATCATTAATAAGCCGATCGCAAACAGCATGGCGCTGGTAAAACGGATTTTACCGCCCCACAAGGTAGCAACCCAACCGAAAATCTTCACACCAGTAGGAACAGCAACGATTAGGGTGGAGATGGTGAAGAACATCCGCATCCAACCGGGTGTACCACTGGTAAACATATGGTGTACCCAAACGAACAAACCGACAAGACAAATCGCCAAACTCGAATAGGCGATCGCTTTATATCCAAATATCGGTTTGCGCGCATGGACGGGAATCACTTCGGACATAATGCCGAAAATAGGCAGAATCATTAAATAAACTGCCGGGTGGGAGTAGAACCAGAACAAGTGTTGGTAAATAATTACGTTACCACCAGCATCTGGTTTAAAGAACGAAGTCCCAAAATTGAGGTCAAACAACAAGAGTACCAAACCTGCTGCTAACACTGGTGTGGATACTAGCGCTAAAACAGAAGTTGCCATAATTGCCCAGCAAAACAGGGGAAGTTGATCCCATTTCATGCTGGGAACTTTCATAAACAGCATGGTGACAACAAAGTTCAGGGAACCCAAAATTGAGGAAGTTCCCACCAAAACAATAGCAAGTATCCACATCGATTGGGCGATGGGCGCAGTCACCAAACTTAAAGGAGGGTAAGCTGTCCAACCAGATTGGGAACCACCGAAAAAGAAACTAGCTAAAATTAGTAAGCCTGCGGGTGGATTCAACCAAAAAGCGATCGCATTCAATTTTGGGAAAGCCATATCTCTAGCACCCACCATCAACGGTACTAGGAAGTTACCAAATCCCCCAATCGCACTGGGAACGATCCACAAAAAAATCATGATCGTTCCGTGATTGGTCATGAAAGCGTTATACAGATTTGGATCGATTAAATCAGCGTCTGGTGTTGCTAACTCAGCACGCATGGCGATCGCCATCAGTCCACCAATCAGATAGAACAGAAACGCTGTCACCAGATATTGAATACCAATCACTTTGTGGTCAACATTAAACGTAAAGTAGTCATACCACTTCCACGCTTGCGGATGATGATGAGTACTTTCAGTTACCACAATTGTGGCTTCCTTTCCAGGTGGATGATTTGGTGGTATACCAAGAGTCATATTGTTAGTCCTGTCATTTGTCATTTGTCATTGGTGATTTGGGACAAGGGGGACATATCAATTCAAAAGTCAAAAATTTTTAACTTTTGACTTCATTTCTCCCGATCCCCGATCCCCATTTTCTGTGCGTAAGGTGCGAGATATTCTGATACAGATAATTCTGCTGGTTTAACCGCCACAGCTTGTTGTAATCCTTGTTGCTGTTGGGCAATGCGATTTTCTGTCAACCAGCTTTCGTATTCTTCAGGTGTATGAACTACTACCTGTGACCTCATCGAACCGTGATAACCACCACACAGTTCTGTACAAACTACAGGATATGTACCAACTTTAGTAGCAACAAATCGTAGTTTTGTGGGAATACCAGGAATAGCATCTTGTTTGAGGCGGAATTGTGGTACCCAAAACGAGTGAATCACATCTGTAGAGGCTAAGTTGAGTTGTACATCAGTACCCACTGGTACGTGTAACTCACCAGCTGTGACACCACTGTCAGGATAGTTGAAAATCCAAGCGAACTGCATCCCCGTAACATCAACAACTAAGTCAGGTGATTTACCTTTTTCGTTAGCACCTGCACCAATACCAATATTGGAGTCGTTTGTTGAAGTGGCTGTTTGTTGTGTCATTTCAGAAGCATCGTCAAGAGTTGCAGCAATTGCACTTCCTGGCATCTGGTGGGTAACATGAACTGGAGTGTGGCTATGACCACCCGGTTCTAAACCTCCCATTCTGCTATAAACATCGACACTGTAAATCCCCAAACCCAGAACTATTACAGTAGGGATTGCTGTCCAAAATATTTCTAAAGGTAAGTTACCTTCAATTGGCGCACCATCTGTATCATCACCTTTACGGCGACGAAACATCACCAAAAAAATCAAAATCGTTCCTTCTACTACTACAAATAAAGCAGTAGCAATAATCAGCATCACATTGAAAAAACCGTCTACCAAAGGCGCTTGTTCCGATGCTTGAATTGGTAGTAGACTATGGTGCTGACCTACCCAAAGGCTGAAGAGTGTGATTAATACCCCAGCAACTAAGGTTAACAGTGAAACAGGAATTTGTTGCATACATTTTGGGATAACTTCGTTCCAGGTGTAACCGTCCCTAAGTTTTCAGTTAAAAGCTAAAAGTTAAAAGTAAAAAGCAGGCAATAGTTATGGCACTATTAGCTGAACCGATTTGTAGAGTCAAAGGTTCATAGTGAACTTCCAGCCTCTTGATGACTAAATATAATTTATTTTTTGTCTTTTTACTTTTGACTTTTCACTTGTTGTGACATGGGTTTTATATTAATCATAAAACTAAGAAAACCCAATTTATGTTACTTCTTAATTGTCGGCTTGTAATTATATATATGGGAATAATTTAAACTTGTTTTAACTTCTTATAATTCACGAAATATTTTAATAAATTAAATTTGTGTTTGACAAAAGCATCAATAAATTTTACTTTTTATTTTGATATTCTATTGATAGAGTATTTTATCTAAGCATCCTAATTAAATTAGTTAATGATTCACATTTTACTTACACATATTTGTTCACTAGGAACTATTTTTAATACTGTTAACTTATATAAATTACAGCTTTTAAAAAATTAAACATACCTCAAACCATTACTAATAACAAAGTTACAAATAAATATAGAGAAATCCCCTCTACTTACCTTTCTCTACTGAACTAATTTCCTTTAGAAACAGTTCTTTTTTGACAAAGAACTCGCCCTAAACAACAAAATCTCATTTCCTAAGTATCAATAAACATAACTCCAGAGATTGTTAGTTTTAAATCATTACACATCACAGATAATTTACACTACTAACAAACACAACGAGATATACATTTATTGATTCCACCTACTTAGTACAGAATTGCATAAATTCATAGCGAAATTTTGACACCAAAACTCAGCGCTCCTCTGTGTTTACCTTTGCGTCTCTCTGCGTTTAAAACCGCTACGAATTAATGCAAAGCTGTACTTAGTTATTCAATTCAACATGAGTGTAACAGTTTTTCGAGCAAATTCGAGAACAAGCTCCACAGCCAATACAATTTTCTGGATGAGCAACTGTCATCACTTTCTTTTCGATTTCATCATCATCTTCATCATCTACAAATTCACCCTCTTCATTCATTGGTCTTAATACCAACACATCATGTCCGCAAATTTTAAAACATCTGCCACAGCCGATGCATTTATGTTCATCAATTGATTGTGCAAATTTTGGTGTCCAAGTTTTACCACCAAATGTTAATCCTGTGAGTACTGCCATGAACTTACCTTCCAGAATTTATCTACAACTAGATTGGCGCTTTAACGCTCATACTAACATAACTGTAATTAGCTTTTTTTAATGTTCAATTATAACGATTTACATAGTTAAAATTCCATAACTTTGCAACTTCACCTTGATTGTTTACTCTGCTTTTAATCTAGATGAAATTATTTGCCAATAACTTTTAACGGCTATTGATATATCAAAAATAAATCATGAATAATGAACCACAAATATTATATTTAAAGCATGTTAACTTCAAAAAAGATGATAATAATTTGCAGTAAATCTCATCAAAATAGAACTCTGGAACAAAAAGTGTACTGAGTTGTTAAATGCAGACCCAGGGCCACACCAACAAAGATCAAATAGAATTGCTGTTCCCTATTCCTCGTTTCCCGTTTCCTATTCCCTATATGATGAAAAATTATAAAAAATGTAAAACAATTAACAGATAATAAAATTTGTTAACTATTAATATTATTAATAATTCTATTTTCCAGGATAGGTGAAATATTAAAACACGTATCTTCGTGTCAAATATAAAAATTGTCTTACACAAATTACCTCCCATAAGGAAGATGTTATACAAATTTCCATACAGCTAATATGATTTGGATAAGCATACAAATTTCTCAGAGTGCTAGCAGGGAAAAGATTAAAGGGACAGGGTTTAACGAATAGAGAAATTCTTTTAGCCTTTACTATTTAATGCTTAAGCGAACTGTATTGCTTATACAGTATTTATTAGTTTGGGAGTGTTGCTCAAACAACAAACAAATTTCTCCAACAGGTTTTGTTGAGTAATAAACTGAGCGGAAATTACTGAAAATCAAAAAGTTAACAAAATTTATCTTTCGCTCATGATGAACAAACCTACAACAATATCTGTGAAAAGTATAGATAATTAAGAATTTAATAAGGCTCGGCTAGGTTATGAGCATAGAGTAACTTTCAATTGGATGCAAAGTCCGAATATAGATGTGGGTGGTTAGTACGGCAATAACAATTTATAGTGTTGCCCGAATTATGTGGTTGTGAGTGGTGAAAACAGGGGACACATCCAGGGGAAAACCGAGCCAGACATCTCAACGAGTACATTGGCAATAGCCTTATGCCTTACACAATACCTAATAATAGTTGCGTTGGATGTGACAACTGCCGTCCTCAATGTCCTACAGGTGCTATTAAACTTGAAAACGATGAATATTGGATTGACCCTTGCCTTTGTAACAACTGTGAGGGTTACTATCCTGAACCACAATGTGTAGTAGCTTGCCCAACCAATTCTCCCATACCTTGGCACGCCAAAAGAGGAAGATGCAAAGTTGATTTGCGCGAGGTAACTAGTCCAGATTTATTTTCCAACGGTAAAAGTAACCCCTTTGCTTCAGCAATTGTGATTTGGGAAGCTTGCAATTTGCTCTCCCAACGGACATCATTACCTTGGCAAAAAGATGAACAAGGAAATTTGTGTTATCGTCGCCAAGTTAATCAAGGAAAAGGTGCGATCGCATTTAATCTAAGCAAATCACCCCAAAGCAGTGAACTTGTCACAGAATTAGCAGCAATAGAAACACTAGATATCAGATCCGCTTGTCTACATCTGATTTTTGCAGCTTATGCAACAACCCAAGACCGACCTTGGGAACAAGAGTTTACTATTGATGAACGACAAATTGAGAAATACTTGGGCTTAGAAAAACGCAAAGACTTAAGCAAAAATGTCAAGCTGACTTTGATTAACAACTTAATTCAGCAAGCTTGCTCACTTGTCGTTTCCATCGACTGGCCCCAGCAAGGTATGCTCAAAGGATTTTCTCTACAACCGAGCCGTTTGTGGGAACTAGTCCAAGTTCAACGCCACTTCCAAGAAGATAATCTTGGATGTAAATATCTTGTTGGTTTAACCTTCAAAATTCGAGCCGGAATCTGGGCGCAATATTTCCTCAACAAACAAGCGTGTAAAGAAAGAACTGCATTTTATCAATATGGTAGCCTGCCAAAATCCTTATTAACCACAGTAATGAGTATTTGGCAACAACACGAAGGTACAGCACGATTAATGCTGTGGTTACTATTTAAAACCAAAATGGGCGCTGCTCAAAGGATCACAGTTCCGACATTAATGCGCGTCGCTTATGGTGAGGAGAAAATTGCTCAAGCATGTCGCCACAGAGAAGAACGCAAACGCCTACTGCGGACTTTTGAACATGATTTAGAGGTTCTCAATCACCACGGGATGAAATCAGAATTTGATCCAGTCACCTACCCACCAACAATCCAACCTTTGTGGGCGAGACTGGTTGATATTCCCGAAGATCCAGATGAAGCACTAGAATTTTGGATTAATGACGGTAGCGGTACATCACGTCTGACAGACGTCAGTCCCCGTGGTAAATGGAACTTGTTGATGAATGCTCGAATTTTATCTTTCAGCCTACCGCCAGATTGGGAGAAGCAAACACCTGACTCAGAAAAAAAGCAACGAATCACAAAAAACAAAAGAAAAATCAAAACGACTGGTGATTTGCTGGGCGAACAAATTTTACGGGCGCGCAAAAACCTCAATCTATCTCAAAGAGACTTAGCTAAACTCGCAGGTAAAAGTCAAAGTTGGATTCGCGACATTGAAAAAGGTCGCTTGAAGGTTAAATTAGAAGACCAAGTCGTTTTACGTAGAGTTTTGGGTTTAAATTCGGCTTGATTTTAGCTGGAACCGACAGAAGCCGCACGCCTGACACGAAGTGCAGCGTGGGATGAATGGCGGGGTGATGACAAATTGACTTGCGACCACTATCAACCGCTAGGTTGATTAGGGAGTGAGGTCGATGAGGAATCACCATTTTTAACTTTGAGCGAGTCTATAAAGTCTTCAATTATATGAGTCATGGTTTTGTCATTCTGACTCGCGTATAACCGTAGTTTATTCAATCTACGCTCAGATATCCTTAAATTCAATGTTTTATTTTTCATAAATGCCAGTACAAAGTCGTTACATTTATGTTAATATGAAAACAGGTCGAAACTAAGGATAAAGTAATGAAAACATCATACCAGTACAAAATCAAGCCAAATAGAGAACAAGCAAAGAAGATAGATAAAACTCTAGAAATGCTGCGTTGTCAGTATAATTATCTGCTTGCTCAAAGGTTTGACTGGTATGAAATGAATCGCTGTTCTATTGATAGGTGTCCGTTAATCTGTTATATACCAGAGCTAAAAGAGCAGCCTAATTACTACAATCAAAAAGCATCTCTGGTTCAACTCAAAATAGATAGACATTGGTACAAAGAGATTCACTCTCAAGTGTTACAAGAGGTTGCTAAAAAGGTTGAGTTAACTTTTGATAGATGGTTAAAAGGGGATGCTAATGGTAAAAAGTCTGGTAAACCTAGATTTCAAGGCAAAAATCAATATAAAACTTTCACATATACCCAATTCAAAAGACATCATTTTGTTAACAATAGAATAACGCTGTCAAAAATTGGGGGTATTAAAGTAATTGTTCATCGCCCAATACCTGATGGTTTTGATATTAAGACTGTATCTGTAACCAAAAAAGCCGATGGATATTATGTAACCTTAAGCCTTGAAGACAAAACAATTCCCGCGATTAAGCCTGATTTCAATCCTGATAATATTGTTGGCATTGATGTTGGATTAATTGATTTCTATGTAGCTTCTGATGGTTCTAGAATTAAAGCACCAAAACATTTACGTAAATCTGAGAGAAAATTAAAATCAGCACAGCGTAGGGTATCAAGGCGTAAAAAGGGTTCCAACAGACAGAAAAAAGCTATTCTCAAATTAGGTAAGCAACATAAAAAAGTTGCTGATACTCGCAAAGATTTTCATTTTAAAACAGCTAAATTACTTCTTAACAAGTATGATGTAGTAGCTGTTGAAAAGTTGAATATAAAAGGGCTAGTTAAAACAAGACTGGCTAAAAGTATTAATGATGCTGGTTGGGGACAGTTTGTATCAATACTTTCAAACAAAGCCGAAAATGCTGGTTTAAAAGTAATAACTGTAAATCCAAACGGTACAAGCCAAGAATGTTCTAACTGTGGTCACAAAGTTAAAAAGCCACTATCTCAAAGAATGCACAATTGTCCTGTTTGTCATATAAGTTTGTGCAGGGATTTGAACGCGGCTATAATCATAAAGGCGCGTGGGACGCACGCCCTAAAAGCTCAATTAATGTCTTCATAGAAGAGTCATTGAGAAGCCCACACTCACCCTGAAAGGGGAGTGTGTGGAGTACGTCACCAAAATGCGCTTACATTTTTATTAAACAAACCACATCACAGAGAAAGATAAGTCTAATAATATAAATGTATGTAATTTTATATACATTTATATTATTTTGCATCTTGTGGGAAGAATAACCTATCCTGTTATAAATACATAAATAATTTGTTTCTGTCAGATCAGAAAAGTTTGATATTATCTCAGTCCAATCTGTGATACTCACTACAATAAAACATGAGCATTGTGCTTAATTTGATTAACGCTAAGGTGTTTGACTATTTTGGTATACATGCATCAATAATTTAGTTTTCCGACTGAGTAATTAGTATGTTCAATGCCACAGAAATATTAATAGATGCCTTTGTAGGGCAAATTCGAGAAGGCTACCGTCGTACCTACGGCTGCTTCAAAACCGATTATCAAGACATAATTGCTTGGGCAGGACACATGGCTTTAGAAAACATTGCCAATAGCGATGCCCTGTATCATAATGTCGAACACTCAATTCTTGTGACTTTGGTAGGACAAGAAATCTTACGCGGCAAACACATTCGAGAAGGGGGTGTTTCCAGTGAAGACTGGCTGCACTTTATTATTTCCTTGTTGTGTCATGATATCGGTTATGTCAAAGGTGTGTGCCGAGAAGACCGCGAGGGAGAAGGCTTGTATGCTACAGGTAAAGATCACAAAATGATTTCTTTCCCTCCTGGGGCTTCTGATGCGAGTTTGACTCCTTACCATGTAGATAGAGCAAAACTTTTTATTGATGAGCGTTTTGGCGGTCACAAACTGATAGATTCTGAAGTTATTAAAACCAATATTGAATTGACTCGCTTTCCAGTACCTGCTGCTGAGGATCATCAATGTACAAATAGCTATGCAGGTTTGGTTCGTGCTGCCGATTTAATTGGACAATTAAGCGATCCCCGCTACTTGAAAAAAATAACTTCTTTATTTTACGAATTTGAAGAAACTGGGATGAATAAGGTTTTGGGGTACCAAACACCTGCTGACTTACGCAAGAATTATGCTAAATTCTACTGGCATGGAGTTTATCCATATATCCAAGATGCATTACGTTATCTGGCTCTGACACAGCAAGGTAAACAAATTATCGCTAATCTCCACTCTAATGTTTTTGTTGTCGAACATGAAGTTCCTCAAGATGAAAAGTTATATTTTGTTGAACAACTACGTGCTTAGATATTTGTCATTGGTCATTTGTTATTTGTCATTGGTCATTAGAGAAGAGGTGATTATAAAAAAGCTTATTGATCAAAACACAAATCACAAAAGACTAATGACCAATGACTAATAACAAAGGACAAATAACTTATGAATTGGTGGCAAAGATTAAAGAAAAATCCTTTGGCGCAATTTGGAGCAATTTTGCTCATAATTTTTTACTTAGCAGTAATTGCTGCGGATTTTGTTGCGCCTTATGACCCTTATATTCCGCAAGCAAATGGTTCCTTATTACCACCAACTAAAATTTACTGGTTTTCGACTTCAGGGAAGTTTATCGGACCTCACGTTTATCCGACGATTCAGGGAGATACAAATTTAGACACGGGCAAGCGTGAACTGATTGTAGATAAAGGCAAACCTTCTCCTTTACGATTATTTGTACAAGGGCCAGAGTATCACCTTTTAAAGTTGAGTGTTCCCTTACCTCCCAAGTGGGATGAAGTGACTATTTTTCCTGGAATTCCTTTAAATTGGCATTTGTTTGGTACTACGAACCCAGCCAGAATTAACATTTTGGGTACTGATGATCAAGGACGGGATCAATTTAGTCGTTTATTGTATGGAGGTCGTATCAGTCTATTTATTGGAATTGTGGGAGTAGCTTTGACTTTTCCTCTAGGAATGATCATTGGAGGTATTTCTGGTTATTTCGGTGGCTGGATTGATGCTGCAATCATGCGCCTAGCTGAAGTACTGATGACCTTTCCTAGCATATATTTATTAGTTACTTTAGGTGCTGTTTTACCACCAGGCTTAAGCAGTACCCAGCGATTTTTATTAATTGTCTTGATTACGTCGTTTATTAGTTGGGCTGGTTTAGCACGAGTAATTCGTGGTCAAGTATTATCCATCAAAGAACGCGAATTTGTGCAAGCAGCACGAGCTATGGGTGGTAAGCCGTTATATATCATTACTCGTCACGTTTTACCACAAACTGCAACATATATTATCATCTCTGCAACCCTTGCGGTTCCCAGCTTTATTGGCGCAGAAGCAGTACTCAGTCTGATTGGTTTAGGAATTCAGCAACCAGACCCTTCTTGGGGCAATATGTTATCCCTGGCAACTAATGCTTCGATATTAGTATTACAACCTTGGTTAATTTGGCCGCCAGCATTGGTAATTATCTTAACAGTCTTGGCATTCAACTTACTGGGAGATGGACTCAGAGATGCCCTTGATCCCCGGAGTTTGGAGAGGTGATTGGGAAAAGACATGGGAGACACGGGGACGCGGGGACGCGGAGAATATTTTTTATAAATTCTCCGTGTCCCCACGTTTATCCCTCTTTGCGTCACTACGTCTTCACCCGATCCCTGATCCCCTATCCCTAATTACCAAATCATCCAATTCTTGCTGCATTTGACTGCGGACGAGTTCGTAGCAAGCGTTAACGTAATCACGATCGCTTGCTGCTTTTCTACCGTAGTGTTCAAATACAATTGGTGGGCAAACTCGTGTGCGGATAGGTATTGGTAAAGGAATGTTAGGTAAAGGCCCAAACGCTAATCCCCAAGGTAATCCTAAATAAACAGGAAAGACTACTGGATCGATACCAAATAACCAAGGCATTCCCCATTCATGCAGTTGTTGGACTATTTTGTAACAATCAGCCAGCACAATCAGTGTATCGTGGGCACCAGTCGAAATTAGCGGGACTATCGGTACTTTTTCCCTTAGTGCTAGCTTTATAAACCCGTGGCGTTCAGCAAAATAAATTTGATTACGCAAAGAGTGAGGACGAAATACATCTTCTGCACCACCAGGATACACTAGTACGCTGGCTCCAGAATGCAAAGCTGCGATCGCCATTTTCGGATGAGCAATAATGGCTCCAACTTTAGCCGCTGCTTGTGCTACATCTGGACACTCTTTCCAAACTGTCGGATGCATTAAACCATAAATTGGTCGTTCCACACCAAAGCGTCTAAACCAGTCATACATCATCATGTGCATATCAGGAGCAGCTAGTCCGCCATTGTGGGAACCAACCAATAAAACTTTTTTATTGGTGGGAATATTTTCCCAGCCACTAGTCTGGACTCGAAAATAGTACTTATACAGCCACTCCCAAAAAGGCATCAAAAATTTAATAAATTGTGGGTCTCGCTGATCCAAAGACCAACCGATTTTGGTTCGTAGAGATTGTTTTTGTGACGTCTGTGTTGGCATTTAGTCTCAATAAATCTTCCTTTTGGGGGTTGCAAATTTTAGAATAGTAACTATAGTAATTCCAAAAATGTTTGCAATACATCCTGATGTGAAGACGTTCTGTTTGAAGCGTCTCTACAATCTTGAATTTGCTTTATTTGTCGCATTATCTTTCAAAATGGTGTTCATTGTAAATTTTTATTTTACATATATTCCAAATTCCTAAAGTTGATAGAGTTTAAATTAATACAAATTAGGCTTTAAGATTTTTAGTTGTGAAAGATTAATGGATAAGCTTTTCAGATATCTATTGGTCGTGATTATGGTTTGCTAAAGTATAATAATTTATATTTATTGCTCAGATTGCCCCAGTTGCTCTGTAAGTACATCTTCTGGTAGAAGAAAAATATACAATATTTATTTGCTAAATACTTGCTGGCTATTTACAGCAGTATGGGTCGAAAAATGGAGAACACAGAATCGGCTTTATAGGGCTGTAATTATGCAGTAAATAAAAACTCTTTATAGTTAGTTCATCAGTAGGGATACAAAGCAGCAGGAGGGTGTAACTATGCTGACGATTATTGTTACATGTATATTTGCGTGGCTATTAATTTCCCTATGGGGACGTATTAACTCAGTTGTTTTTCAAAAAAATCGACTTTCCTTATTTTCAGCTACCTCTAACTGAGCTGTATTAGCTATCTGGATCTAGTTCCTTAAAGTCAACAACATAATACTTAAAGGCAAGACTAGCATTTATCAACATCAAGTAAATCTTACGTTTATGTTAGGTGCATCATCAAACCAAGTACAGCAAAACAATCCTCCTTCTCTTGGTGTATTAGTTGCTGTATTTGCAGGGATTGGAGCAAGAGCGTTCGGTGGATCAATTCCTACTCACGTTTTACCTTTTTGCTTAAAACGCGGTTGGCTAACAGACAGTGAATGCTTAGAAGCATTAAATTGGTGCCGATCTCTTCCAGGGGCTGGAGGTACTAATCTTTCTGCATATTTGGGATATTGCTGGCAAAAAACAGCAGGAGCAATACTGGCAACACTTGCTTTGGTACTACCTGGTTCTGTGGCAATATTGTTAGCCTCAAAGCTGCTATCACAGCTACCCGAACATATTGTGCAAGCATCTTTAACCGCAGTTGTTGCAGCTAGTCTTGGACTACTTTTGGATTTAACTTGGAGGTTGGCTAAACCAAGTATCACTAACTATATTCAAGTTTTAGTGGCGATCGCTACGTTTGTTTTAGTAGGAATTTTTAGATTTCCTATTCCCTTGGTTCTGGTTTTACTCATTCCTTTTGCCTGGTATTTGAATAGCAAAATTCAACCAAATAACTGATTTTGCTGCTGATGCAAGTTTTACTCGATCTATTTTTCACATTTGCTTATTTAGCTCTCATCAGCATTGGGAATTCAAGGGCTGTCATCACAGAAATGGAACGCCTAGTAGTCAATGTCCACGGGTGGATGAGTCACCAAGCTTTCGTCGAAGCCTACGGATTAGGGTTGCTAGTACCAGGACCGAATATGCTGAATGTTTTGCTGATTGGCAATCATGTAGCTGGTTTACCTGGAGCAGTAGTTTCTGGATTAGGGATGTTTGGCCCTACTTCATGCATATTAGCAGGCGTAGCTTGGTTCATCAAAAAACCAAATCCTCCTGCTTGGATCAAAAAATTCCATGCTGCTTTAAGTCCAATAACAATTGGTTTGACATTGGCAACTGTTTGGAATCTCGGCAAAGATATATTCCTTAAAGATATATTCAGCACAGTTATTTGCTTTTTAGGATTAGTCTTGTCAATTCGAGGCTTAGTAAATACAAGCTGGATAATAGTGTTGGCATTATTGGTAGGAATTATTAAGGGTTTGTTGTTCAATTAATTAAATGTTATGGAATTTAGAAACGATAATCTATTTACGTTTTTTGCCTTAAAACGTAGCGGACACCATGCTGTCATGGTTTGGCTAGCTTACCACTTTCAGCTACCAATCTTTGTGTTGAACAATATCAAACCCTATACAGATCCATATCTCACTACTGGATTTAACAATAACTGGGATAAGCAATCAGATTGGTTAGTTCATATTGATAGTGAAAATGTTGAGCAAATTCGGAATTTACATAAGCATTGTTTAGTAATTGGTTTTCAAGATTTTAACATTATCAACCTCAATGATGGGAGAGATATTATATTAGAACGTCAAAAAACAGTTGGTGAAAGCTTAAAAAGCTTTAACATTTTAATCCTAAGAGATCCATTTAATTTGCTGGCTAGCCGTTGGAACAAACCTGGCCCCATTACTCATAATCTGTTAATGAATGATGACAAAACATTAGATATGTGGGAAATTTACGCTGAGGAATATTTGGGAATAACTAATATTTTAAACTTTAAGGTACCAATCAATTATAATTTATGGTTTTCAAGTATTGAATACCGTAAAGATTTATCTGCACAATTTGGTCTTTCTTTTGCAGATGATGGAATCAATGTTGTTCCAAAGTCATCAGGTGGTCATGGAAGTAGTTTTGATGGAACTTCTTATGATGGTAAAGGGAACAAAATGAAAGTGTTAGAAAGATGGAAAACCTGTCAACACGATAAACTCTTTCATGAAGTATTTCGAGAGCGACACAAACTAGCTACTTTGTATCGTAAAATTTTCCCTCATGATTCCGAACTTGAATCATTTATGCAGACTATAGGAATCTAAATAACAGTCATATAAGGTAAGCTGTCTTGCTTGCCTTAAATTTGAACTATGGTAGTGAAAAAATAATTTTGTGGCTTATTAGGTTGTAATGAATGGTGCAGATAAAATTACAATGATATAGAGTCTTATCCAAATAAGAATAGGTAATTATTGATTTTATTTGTATAATTTTTAAAACTTAATGATGAAGAAAAGTTGCTTAAAAATGAGTTTGCATTATGTTAAGTGATAATAGTCAAATAGGTGAATTAGATAAATTTGAATCAAATTTTGAAACTAAAAATTATAAAGAAATTATTGAAGCTTCCCAAGTTTATATTAGTAAACTAACATTAAAAATTAGTAAAGTTTCAGAAATCTCTGAGTCAGATTTAGAAAATTTATTTGTAATATTCAATAAATTTAAATTTGTTATACTGGAATGTGAACCATTGCTAAATATTCAAGATAATTTGTTAGCTTTAAAAAAATATTTTGGTCGTATAAAGAGACACAAACGCTCACTGGAAAATGGTATTAGTGTAATTGAAAATTTAGGTAACTCTCCGCTTTCTAATACCTATTTAGCCACTACTAACCAAACTCATCTAATGCATACAGATGGACCATTTGAAATCGAGCCTCCTAAAATAGTTGCTATGCAATGTGAAAGATCCTCTAAAGAAGGGGGTTTATCTCAAATCGTTTATGCTGAATCTGTCTATGAATATTTAATGAAAAACCATTTCCAAGAATTAGTGGACTTGTTTACTTACCCATTGACTATAACAAGAGACCATCAAACAGCTACACAGAAGATATTTGTTGAGCAAGAAGGTAGAATATCAATGATTTTTAGAGCAGATTCAATTATCTCAACTACAATTCCACTTCAACTGGAAAAGGCTTTCAACATTATTAAACACTACGTTAACTGTTTAAATAATCAGTTGATATTTAAACTTCAAGCCAATCAAATTATCTTACTGGATAATACTAGTGTATTACATGGTAGAACGTCTTTTCCATGTAATGAAGCTCGCAAGTTAAACAGATTATGGTTTGATGGAAATTCAGAATATTCTCATCATTTACAACTTGGGTTTATTCCTAGATCAAAATTGCTGAATAATGGACGAAATTAAAGATGATTCAGTTCAAGTCTTAAAGTTACGCTTGAGTACTTGAATACTTCAGTAGGTCAAACTAAGAATAGTTTGTTTTCAACGCACTGGAATAAACCCTGCTTTTTCAACAATTTGCTGACCTTCTTTGGAAAGTAACATATTAACGTAGGCTTCCCCAGCTAGCTGGTCGATTGTACCATCCAGACGATACACAACAAATCGGCGACGGGTGAGAGGATAAGAGCCATCTCTGATTGCAGTAGCATTGATCCGGTTGCCATTATCTATGAAAGGTTGTATGTATTCTTGGGAGTTAGCTTTAGCAACAGGAAGAGGGCGAATAGTTCGTTGACCGCCAATTACTGCATTTCCACCAAAGGAAATCCCTCCAGGAGTTGAGGCGACCTTACGAATAGCTTCAGTGTAATCACTAACGAACTGGACTTTGGAACTAACTTGGTCAGTGTCTTTCCCAAGAAGTTCATTTAATAAGTTAGCAACTTTAGGGTCCCTGACGAAAGGTACGATTGCGACATCTGGTCCTCCCAGTTGCTTCCAGTTAGTAAATTTTCCTTTATATATGCCTTGAAGTTGATCAACTGAAAGTCCTGGAATGGAGATATCTGAGTGGATAAAAAACACAAGTGCATCTATACCGAATGGTACTTGCTTTAACTGAAAGCCCCGTTCCTTAGCCTTGTTATAATCCTCTTCTTCAAGAGAGGCTCCATAATGAGTAAAGCTTAGTTGACTATTAAGCAACATAGCTACACCCTTTTTGCCACCGCTTTTACCGTCTTTCGGTTGAGTATAGCGCAGGCGAAAATTAGGGTGAGCTGCACTTATGGTCTCGATTAAACCTTGAGCACTTAGAGCTGCAAAACTGGAACTAGGACTGTAGTTAAATGTACCTTCTGGCACTTTCGGCACATCTTTCATCGAATCGTAGAGTTTAACATCAGGGGGAAGATTCTGATTGCTGCTATCGGAATTGACAACTCCCACACCATTAGGATTGTTCACACTGCTGGAACTTGAGAACAAAGAGTAGATTGACCCACTCACAAGCACAAACAACAAACCACAACCAAGCCAAATCATCCAAGGTGTAAATAGCCAATCTCCTAATGATTTAGGCTTTAATTTAGTATCCGTATTGATGTTTTTTACTGCAACATCCAGTTTTTGACCGCATTTTAGACATTGTGTAGCTGTAATCGGATTGGTATCATAGCCACAATGCTTACATACTATAAATTCATTATTCATTATTATTCTCCTAAGGTAGATGTTTGTACTTACGGTATTGCACCCAGGAGACTACTGTTGTATTTTACAAAGTCTCAAATTAGACACTTAAGTAGATTTATCAGAGCATTCACTTTTTGGCAACATAAGTTTTGCAGCACAAGTGTAAAAAGTTATAAAGCGATCGCACCCCAGTTTTCATAACTAGTTTTCGTAATTTTTTTTACCTTAAAACCTGAAAGTGGTGCGGATTGTGCCGACAAATATACTGTCGTTGTTGTCGTTGTGTTCTGGATTGGTAATCACAAACACACCAGGAGTAATAGAAATATTATCGGTGACTTGGAAGCGATAAAAACCTTCTATGTGTAAAGAAGTATCCTCATCTTCTACCTGGCTACTTTCTATCACTTTTGGTGGCATACCGAAGACGATCCCCGCCAAATTACCTTTTCTTCCTAAATCTGGAAAAGCTAAAGTGACAGCATAATTTAAGATATCTGCATTATCATCACTAACTTCTGACTGTGCAAAGGAGTAGGCTAACCAACCGGAAAGGGTAAATTTAGGACTAATGCGCCAGCTAGTTTCTAAACCCAGGGAATCTGCGGAAGTAGAAACATTACCAAAAGGTCTGACGGCGTTGGTACTACCCGTACTACCTGTGAGGTTGACACCACTATTGCTACCTCCCGCATTGTAGGAGTGGACATAAGTCAAGCCTAGATTTAAATTTTTGATTGGCTCAAAGACGAATTGTGCCAAAGCGCCATAGTTACCGTTGAATAGTCCGTTTTCACCACTAGGATCTTCAGGATCGCGAACCATATAGGCTAAATCGAGACTGGCGCGATCGCTAAACTGATAATTGAGTACCAACCCAGTACTACCAGCAGTTCGGTAGATTGGGTTAAACCGTCCAAAACGCGAGATACTACCAGTACCAGAACTTTCAAATGGACTTAGTGTTTCTACAAGGCTATTCAATTCTGTATTCGCAGCAGAAACTACAATTCTCGCTTTATCGCCCAAAGGAAAGTAATAGTACAGGTCATCTAACACAAAATCGTTATCGTCATCACCGTCAAATCCTAAACGAGTCATCCTCGTACCTGTAACATTACCCTGAAACTCGGTGATATTTCTGCCTTGCAAGCGGACTCGCAGACGGTCTTTACCCATAAAGCTGGTATCAAAATTCAGACGCACGCGGTCTGCAAAAATGATATTATCTTGTAACTCTGGGTTGTTATTGGAATTATTGTCTCTATCGGCAGCGCGATCGCCAAAAACACTAGCTACGGTAAAGATCGCTTCTGCATTGAGTTTTGTAGTGGTAGAAAACTGATTTGCTTCTATTTCAGTTGTGCGTGCTTCTAACGCATCGACCCGACCGCGCAGTGTTGCCAATTCGACTGAAAACTCTTCTTGCAGTCTTTGCAGTGTGGTTAAATCCTCTTTCGCCACCAAATCACTTGTAGCAGTCGCAACGATTTCATTTACCCGATCTAAACAAGCATTCAAACCAGCAGCAAATTCGTATCGCGTTATAGGCCGATTACCCTTGTACGTAACATTGGGGTAGCCAGCAATACAACCATACTTTTCTACAAGGGATGTTAGTGCTTGGAATGCCCAGTCTGTGGGCTGTACATCAGATAATTGAGAAACAGAACTGACCTGCGCCTGATCGCTTTGAGACACTTCAGATACTACTGAAAATTCTGGCTGAACTTGTTCATTTGTAGATACTTCAGCTATAACTGTTGAGGGTAAAACAACAAAGCTTGCTACTATCACCGCAGGGCTAAGTAACAAAGAATTGAACCAAACTCTAGATATCACTTCTTCACACCTAAGTAATCTATACGATTTTATTTCTCAAGGAATAATTAATGTTCAGACTGGCGGTATTGCACCCAGAGAATTACTGCTGTATTGTAAAAAACTGTCGGTAGGCACTTAAGTACATTTATCAGAGCATAAACCTTTTGGCAACACAACTATAAAAATTGCATAGAGAGCGATCGCATCGCCATCACGAAAGCCTATTACTGTCAAGCGAGATATCTAGTTATTGAGAAGTATTAAGACTGATAAATTTTATATTCATGTTTTTTTAAGTTTGCTATTTTTAGCAATTTAGTTTTGGTTATGAGGCAAATTTTTGGGTTTAATCTATAAAGATTTCTCTCAAAATAGTTAAGAGTGAATGAAGAAGCAAAACCAGGGTGCCACTTTTTATAAAAATCTTATTTTTGTAGGTTTAGAGGCACAAAAATGACGCAAAAGCAAGTGCAACGCCCTTTAAAGGTCAACCAAATTGTACCTGTAGGTTTTGGTGTGGTTCTGATATTGACAGGTATTGTCACGACATTTACTGAGATTTCTAAGGTGAAGTTAAGACAAATGCATAATCAGGAGAAGCGTACGTATGATATCAAGCTAATATTACAGGAATTAGAGAAAGATATAGTAAGTGCCGAGACTGGACAACGTGGATTTTTGCTCACTGGAAAAGAAAACTATCTACAAAGATATGCGACTGCACAAAACGATTTCAAAGAACATACTGAGCAATTAAAAAAGCTAGTAAATAACAATCCATCCCAAAGCCAAAATACTAATCGATTTATACAATTAGCTCAAACGAAATTTGCGGAAATAGAAGAAACTATTGGTTTCAAAAAAACTGGACAAGAACAAAAGATTTCTGCTGTATTAGCTTCTGATAAGAGTGAGCAAATTAGCAATGACATCAGAGCTACACTAGCTGGAATGGAGCAACAAGAAAAGAGAGTTTTTGAGCAGCTAGAAAAGGCATCAGATCAGTTTCAGTTATTATCAAGTGTAATTAATTGGGGTGGATGGCTGGTTAGTGTTGGAGCGGGAATTTATATCTCGTTTTACGTCATCCGGCGCATCATGCAGCCAATCAATGAAGTCGCCTATGCAGTCGCGACTTCATCTGGAAACATTGCTACCAGTGTATTTGAGCAGGAACGTATTATTTTGCAGCAATCTGCGTCCGTAAATCAAACTACTACTACTATCGATGAAGTTGGTACTTCCGCACTCCAATCAGCCGAACAAGCAGAAAGCTCTGCAAACAGAGCCAAACAAGCATTAACTCTCGCGAAGGAAGGAAGTACAACAGTTGGGCTAACGATTGAAGGTATTTCGCAGTTGAGAGATCAGGTAATGGCGATCGCTTATCAAACTACACACTTAAGCGAACAAACTACTCAAATCTCTACAATTTCTGATTTAGTCGCAGAATTGGCAAATCAAACTAATATGTTGGCTTTGAATGCTGAAGTCGAAGCAGCTCGTGCAGGTGATCAAGGTAAAGGCTTTGCAGTGGTAGCTAGTGAAATTCGTAAACTGGCTGATCAAAGCCGCAAGTCAGCAGATCAAATTAATTCCCTGGTGAATCAAGTACAAGCAGCGATCAACTCTGCTGTGATGGTAACAGATGAAGGCACTAAAAAAGCAACAGAAGGTATCAAATTAGCTGAAGAAACGGGTGAGGTATTCACAAGCATTACTGACGCCGTCAACAAGGTATTTATCAACAACCAGCAAATTTTTCTCACTGCTAAACAACAGGCTGTTGCTGTACAACAAGTTGTATCAGCCGTAAATGATATCAACTCAGGAGCAAAAGAGACAGCCATTGGTATCACAATGGTCAAAAATGCGACTATCGATCTCAACAAAATCGTTCAGAATCTGAAGAATTTGGTGTAAAAATACGGCTGCTCAAGAACGGGAAACAGGGAACTGCCAATAGGCAATAGGGAACAGGGAACCAATACTTACCAATGACAAATGACCACTTTCTCCCAGGTTGATGTATAATCTGCGGAATCTACCAATCTGCCACAGATTTTGAAAGTAGCTTAAGTACTTGCGTCTGTGGATTATCTGCCAAGCTATTGGGAAAATCGGCACTTGGCGTCGATGTCATCCTTGTAATTTGGCACAAGTGCTTAAAATATCAAAGTATTTGTTAAGACTACTTGCTGCTTAATATTGACTAAACGAAAAACTTTAAATGTGTGCTTGCCTCTAAGACACTAATCATGAGTCAGTAATTATCTAGATGACTAAAATTTTTCAGTGTGCTTTTTGGTTGACGTAGCAACCCAGTAAAACCTAATTCAGATAATTTACTAATACCTATCAGTTTGTGATGGGAAATATTTTACGGCAAATTCTGAGTATTTACAAACATAAACAAGAGCAAATTCCATTGATTTTTTCATATTATTTACCAAACACATAAAAATATAAATTCACGATGAATAGTAATAGGTAATTATAAATTGAGTAAGTTCCTATTGCCTGTTAAGAGTTAAGAGTTCCCCGTTTTATCTATCAAAAGTCTCTACCTATCACTCATCAGCCATGTTTAGTAAAATTTTCAAAAAATTACCGAATCAACTAAAGCTTCAGGAGCAATTTATCATATTGCTTGTTTTCAGCACTATGATTCCTGTCTCAATTGTGGGTTTGTATGGTATTTATGCTTCCAGCAACAGCCTATCAGAAATTGCAAAAAACAATATGGAAACTGAGTCAAGCAAAGAAGCTAATAAGATTAATAACTTTTTCAATAGTGTTAGTGATGACGTTTTTTTCTTAAGCAAATCTCCCCAAATCCAAGGAATCATCCGAGCTAAAGACAATGGTGGATTAGACGGACAAAGTAATTTATCTTATAACGCCTGGGTTGGGCAGTTACAAGCTAATTTTGTTGCCATGATGGAACAAAAGCCTCATTTTATGAAACTCCGTTACATAGATGAAAATGGTAAAGAAGTGGTGCGAGTTGATGCCGATGGTTCTAAGAACAAAGTTGTCCCCGAAGGTGAATTGCAACAACAGAGAGATAGACAAATTTTGTCAGAAACAATGAAACTCTCACCTAACAATATATATGTTTCTCCTGTTAATCTCAACCAGGAAAATGGTGAGATTAAAAAACCTTATCAACCAACTATTAGTTATAGTATACCGATTCTGAATTCCTCTGGACAAAAAAAAGGAATTATCGTCGCTAACATTTTTGCTGAGAAATTTATCAAAGATTTTAAAGAGGATGACAGTCAAAGGAGAAATGCAGAGAATATATATCAAGGTCAAGAAAAATTCATTGTTAATCAAGAGGGATTTTATATTTCCCATCCCAATGCTGCAAAAGAGTGGGGATTTGAATTTAAAAAAAATGACAAATTAGATCAAGATTATTCTCCAAATGTAGCCAAAAAAATATTAGGCAGTGAAAAGGGATTTGTTGAGCAAGGAAACTATCTATTTGCATTCCGTCGAGTTGATCCCAGTCCAAATCAGCCAGAATTTTTAGTAGTAATCAATAGAGTTCCCAAAAATAGTGTTTTTGCCGCTGTCAATTCATTGAAAATAGTCACCATTTTGATTATTATTGTTTCTCTGGCTGTGGTGCTATCGTTGGGAATTTTTAGAACACGTCAAGTTGTACACCTGATCAAGCAATTAGTAAATGTCATATCTGCTTCTATTCAACAAACTTTTTCTGGCTTGGATCAGCAAGCACGTATAGCTGGGCAGCAAGCAGCCTCGGTACATGAAACTACAACAACGATGGATGAGCTGGAAGCTTCTTGTCGCCAGTCTGCTCAACAAGCCAAATCAGCCACTACTGCTGCACAGCAGGCTCTCACAACCGCAGAAGATGGTAGCCAAGCGGTGAAGGAAACCCTTGAAAGTATGTTTATTCTCGAAAAGAAAGTAGTTGCGATCGCTGAACAAATTGTGCATCTCAGCGCCCAAGCTAGTCAAATTGCTAGTATTTCGCAAATTGTTTCTGACTTAGCAAACCAAACTAATATGTTGGCGCTCAATTCCTCAGTTGAAGCAGTCCGGGCCGGAGAATACGGAAAAGGCTTTGCTGTAGTTGCTAATGAAATTCGCAGATTATCCGATCAAAGTCAAAAATCTGCCGACAAGATTAATATCCTCGTTTCTAACATCCAAAAAGCGATTAATTCAACTGTCATGGTGACAGAAGAAGGCACCAAGATAGTGAAAACAGGAGTAGAAAATGTTCAAAAATCAGATCAAGCCTTTGCTGGAGTAGCAGACGCAATTAATTATATGGTCGTGAATAATCAACAAATCTCACTCAATCTTAAGCAACAACTAGATGCTATTCAACAAGTTGTCCAAGCAATGGACAATATCAACAGAGGAGCCAAAGAAACTGCTACTGGTATCAATCAAACCAAACTTGGTACTGAACAACTCAGTGCAGTTGCTTTAACCCTCAAAGAGATCGTTTAGGTGGGAGACAAGGGGGACAGGGGGATCGGGAGAAGAACCAATGACCAATGACCAATAACCAATGACCAATGACTAAATCATGTTTATAGAAGATGAAGAACTGCGGGAATTGTATAAAATTTCCAGTGAAGAAAATTTACAAAAACTGACAGATGGTTTACTAAATTTACAACAAAAACCAAAGGATGAAGCTGAATCTACTTTAGAAAAGTTAGCAAGAATAGTCCATAGCCTCAAAGGTGACTCCAGAATTATTGGTGTAGAAGATGTAGTAATTCTGTGCGATCAGGTGGAAAAGATTCTCTTGAGCCTTAAACGCCAAGAAATGATTTTAACTCCAGAAGTGAGCGATCGCCTTTATCAAGGATTAGATGTGATCGGTTTGCTGGTATATGAAGCTGTGACTGGTGAAGCAACTGGGGTAGATACAGCTGATATACTCGAACAGTTAATGTTAGCTGTTGCTAAGTCGAAACCGCCAGAGTCAGAACAATTAGAACAAATGCAACTAGTTGTCACTCCACAAGAATTAGTTGCACCAGAGAATCTATCTACAAAAAGCACTAGTGAGTTAAAAGACGCGCCATCGCCTGTTGATGCAGCAAATAACAGCAATCCTCCGCAAGCAAAATTTTCTTTTATAGAAGACGAAGAACTTCGAGACATTTATCAAACTACTAGCGAAGAACGTTTGCAGAACCTGGCAGCAGGTATACTACACTTGCAAAAGCAGCCACAAGATGAAGCCACTTTACAACAATTGCTGCGAGAAGCTCATAGTTTGAAGGGAGATTCCCGCAGTTTGGGAGTAGAAAATGTAGTCACCCTCACCCATCAACTCGAAGAGATTTTGTTGGGAATCAAACGCCAAGAAATGATCTTAACTCCACAAGTTAGCGATCGCCTTTATCAAGGATTGGATGCGATCGGTTTGTTGGTATACGAAGCGGTGACTGGTGAAGTCACAGGGGTGAATACAGCCGAAATCCTTGACAATTTAGTGGGAATTGTGGCTCCATCCACAACCCCGGAATCTTTACCACTTCTTCCTGAACTTTCGCCACTTCCTACCTCAATTTCTGTCAAGCCAGTAATTCAAGATTTACCCCCTCCCCCTATAGGATCTAGTCAACCCTATCACATCGATACAATTCGGGTGCAAACTCTTCATTTAGATGCTTTAATTACACATACCGAGGAACTAACTCTTACTAAAAACGCCATAGCTCATACGGCCACTGCAATTGAGGAAATGACAAACCTCTGGGAAGAGTGGAAAGCTTTTTATAACCAAACAAAAGTAGCTGAGTCTTCATCATTAAACATTGATTCCTACACAGAACGCTTAGAAAAAACTATCTATTCTTTAAGAAATACAATTCAAGAACATAATACTAAATTAGACATTGTTACTGGAGAATTAAGAGACAAAATTCGTACCCTCCGACTTCTACCACTGTCCACCGTATTTGATTTGCTTCCTCGCACCGTTCGAGATTTAGCCAAACAACAATCTAAACAAGTCGAATTAATGATCTCCGGTGGAGAAATCACCACAGATAAACGTATTCTCGAAGAAATTAAAGATCCTTTGATGCACATGATTCGTAATGCTATAGATCATGGCATTGAAACTCCCAGTGATCGAGAAAAACTCGGTAAATCTCCCGTCGCTACTATTTGGTTGAAGGGCTATCAAATGGCTAACAAAATTGTCATCGAAGTAGCAGATGATGGACGGGGATTAAACATTGAAAAAATCAAACAAACCGCCTTCAAACGTGGTTTGTACACTTATAAAGAACTGGAAACTATGACTCATAGCCAACTTCATGCTTTGATTTTGGCTCCTGGTTTTTCCACCCAAACTTTTATTACAGAAATTTCTGGTAGAGGAATCGGTTTAGATGTCGTACGAACAAGCATCGAACGGCTTAAAGGTAATATTGAAATCGAATCAATCCCCACTCAAGGCTGTACTTTTCGCATTCAGTTAAATACAAGTTTGGCGATTAACAATGTACTCCTGTTTGAAGTTCAAGGTATTGTTCATGCTTTACCAGTTGAATTTGTACAGAGGACTTTATTTATCTCTCCCAAACAAATTTTAACTAATGAAGATTGCACAAGTATTAATTTGGATGATCAAAGTATTTTGGTTGCGAATCTTGCTGATTTGCTGGAACTTTCCAACTCTCCTGCTTATGCTCAAGCTGCCAAATTTGAGCAACCAAACCAGACTCAACAACCTTGTATTTTAATCAAAGTAGGAGAAGAATTATTTGGATTATTTGTCGATCGCCTCATGCAAACTCAAGAAGTGGTAATTAAACCTCAAACTCAGTTATTAAAACGGGTGCGTAATATTAGTGGCGCCACAGTTCTCGGTTCTGGAGAAGTGTGCATGATTCTTAATCCCTCCGATTTGCTCAAATCTTTGCACCAGCAAACCACATCTGTAGTTTCTGCAAAACAAAGCAAAACAGTAAAAACAAAACCAGTGATTCTCTTAGTAGAAGATTCAATTCCTGTTCGCACCCAAGAAAAACGGCTTTTGGAAAAAGCTGGATATGAAGTAGTGATCGCGGAAGATGGACTAGATGGTTATAACAAACTCCAAACTCGGAAATTTGATGCGATGATTTCTGATGTGGAAATGCCCAATCTTGATGGATTGTCACTGACTGCCAAGATACGTCAGCATCCAGAATATAAAACATTGCCGATTATTTTAGTGACAACCCTTGCTTCTGAAGCAGATAAAGCCAGGGGAGCTGATGTCGGAGCAAATGCCTACATTCTCAAAAGTAATTTTAATCAAGATGTTCTTTTAGAAATATTAGGAAGATTAATTTGATTATGTATGTTGATAATTTTTCGTAGTTTGTTGTTTTGAATAACTACCAACAAATATTACCAACAACCAACCACCAATAACCAATCAATGCCAATTCGAGTTTTATTAGTTGAAGATTCACAAATTGCTCTGGTACTTTTAAAAAGAATTTTGACCTCATCACCACAAATTGAGGTGGTTGGAGAAGCTTGCACTGGTTTAGAAGCTTTAGAATTAATTCCTAAAGTCGAACCGGATGTCATTTGTACAGATTTTCATATGCCTCACATGAATGGTTTAGAGTTGACAACTGAAGTCATGGCACTCTATCCACGACCAATTTTAGTAATTAGTGTTTCCGTACAAACAGATGATTCCAAAAATATTTTTCAGCTTTTAGAAGCGGGGGCTGTGGATATTTTTCCGAAGCCAACCATAGGATTAGTAGGAGATGATGAGGAATTTAAACAGGAGTTAATTAACAAGATAAAAATTCTCTCTGGGGTAAAAGTATTTCGCAAAAAGCGAAAACTGGGTACAAAAACACAGAATTTTCAAGCAGCAAGTTTTGCTGCTTTATCTTCTAAATCCTTAGTTAAACCAAAATTAGTAGCGATTGGAGCATCTACAGGTGGACCTCAAGCTTTGAAAGAAATATTCACTAAATTACCATTAGATTTTTCCTTACCAGTGATTTGTGTACAACATATTTATCTTGGTTTTTTACAAGGATTAATTGATTGGTTAGCTGTTGATTGTCGATTACCAATTCAAATTGCTCAACTAGGGGACACACCAAAACCAGGGAGAATTTATTTTCCACCAGAACAACAGCATTTAGAACTTGATCAAAAGGGCAGATTTATTTATTCTGACTCACCACCAGTAGCAGGACATCGCCCGTCGGTGACAGTTACATTTGCATCTGTTGCCAAATTTTATGGTCAAGCATGTGTGGGAATCTTGTTAACTGGAATGGGTAGAGACGGAGCAGAGGGAATGCAGGCGATCGCTCAAGCTGGTGGTTTTACCATCGCTCAAGATGAAGCTTCTTCTGTGGTTTTTGGAATGCCAAAAGCAGCAGTTGAGTTAGGAGCCGCGCAACAAGTTTTACCAATTCAGGCGATCGCGCCAAGATTGCTGGCTCTGTTGCAAAATAATTTTCTTGAATTGTGAAGAGAATAATTAGGAGTCAAAGTGTCAGAAGCAGAGACTTTAAGTGTAGAGCTAACAAAGGCGTTTATCCGATTAATTGCCAAGCATACCGGAATCAAAATTCGAGAGCGCGATCGAGGAAATTTAATCCAAAAAATATTTTTGCGTATGAAAGCTCTCAAAATATTATATCCAGAAATATATTATAAAGTCTTAGCATCTTCTACTATATATAGTTACATAGAATGGCAAAAGTTTATTGCAATTTTAACAAATACTGAAAGTTACTTTTTTAGAGATAAGGGACAATTTAATTTATTACGAAATCAGATTCTTCCCGAAATAATTAAACGCAAACAGAATCACAAAAGTATTCGTATTTGTAGCGCCGGATGTTCCACAGGTGATGAGCCTTATTCGATTGCTATTCTTTTAAAAGAACTGATTCCCAATATAGAGGAATGGCATGTGCTCATTCTGGGTTTAGATATCAACAAAGAAGCATTGAAAAAAGCAAGAGAGGGAATTTATACAGCTTGGTCATTAAGAAGCCTGGATGCAAAAACAATCCAGAAGTATTTTATAAATTTTAACAATAATTATTACCTAGATGAACAAATAATAAAAATGGTCAACTTTCAATATACAAATTTAGTCAAAGATTTGTTTATTCATCCATATTCCGATTTTCGAGATATGGATTTAGTTATTTGTCGGAATGTGTTTATTTATTTTGAGCCTACAGTAATTGCTAAAATTTTAGAAAAATTTTATCATACTCTCCAACCATTAGGGTATTTAATTACAGGGCATACAGAACTTTGTAATCAAAATCTCAGTAATTTTCACACAAAAGTATTTCCAGAATCCCTTGTTTATATTAAAAAGTAAATCCTCAAAAAATGAAGAAAAATCTGTATCTCACTTTTAGCTTAAATAACTATCTCTATGGCATTGACACGGCTTATGTAGAAGAGATTTTCAATCTACCAGATTTGACAACAATCCCAGAACTTCCTCATGGAATAATTGGTTTCGTCAATCTCCGAGAGAAGATTTTGCCAGTTTTAGATTTGAATTTGAAATTAGGCTATCTGTCCCCAGATTATCGCTTGTCAGATAGTATAGTAGTTTTAAAGTCTGAAGAATTACAACTCGGTATTCTTGTTAATCAAATTCATGAAATTCGAGAAATCTCTTTAGAGGAAATTGCTACTGAGCTTAATGAGCAACGAGAATTAGTAGTAGATGAACAAAGAAATATTATTAATGGTGTTGCCCATTTCCCAGATGAGGTTTTAATCTTAAATCATCCCAATAATTGGTTCTACGTTGACGAGACACAACAAATTGTGTCTTTGCAAAACTATCTGCAACAGGATATTGTAGATAATTCTCATGTAGACGAACTTCAAACCTACGATTCTGAGTTTTCATTGCTACAAAAGTCTATATTTTGTCCGAATGCAACTTTAGAAGAAAGAAAAGTTTTTAAACAAAGAGCAGATAATCTCAGACTTTCAACAAAAACTCAAGATTTTAAGAATTTTAAAACTTTAGCAGTCATTACTTTAAATGACCATCTTTTTGGTATTGATTTAGAGATGGTACGGGAGTTTACTGATATCTATCATGTGACTCCTATTCCTTGTTGTCCATCACATATCGTTGGTAACATGAATCTGCGAGGTGAGATACTTACCCTAGTTGATTTGCGTGGATTACTACTAAATGTGCTACCAAAAGGTGTGATTGTTGGTTCTAAAGCAATGGTGATCGAAGTTGAGGGTATAGTTGCTGGTGTAATAGTCGAAGAAATTTACGATGTGATGTTTTCCCTGAACTTACAAAAAGTAACAGCAATACCAATTACAATCAATTCAATTAATGCTCAATTTTGTCAAGGCGCTGCTCCCTATCAGGAAAAAATTATGAGTATTCTGGATATACCTAAAATTTTCTTGAAGGGTGGCTTAATTGTTGATGAAGCAGTTTGATTCATCTTTTTAGTTTTTAATTGTTTTACCTAACATACTTCTGCACAATCTGTAATAATTCTTCTGGCTGTGGTGGCTTACCTAAAAATTCAGTGGCACCAACTAACATAGCGTGGGCCCGATCAATAGGGGTATTCCGTTCTGTCAGAAAAATAATTGGTGTATTCCTAAAAGTAGGGGTATCACGCAAAAATTTACAGATACTATAACCATCAGCATTCGGTAGGAGTAAGTCTAACAAGATTAAATCAGGCTTGTGTTCGATGAGTTGAGAAAATCCTCGCATCGGCTCCGGAATACTCAACATTTGATATCCGGCGGGGATCAATATTTTTCTTAAAGCGTAAGCCAACACTGGGCTATCATCAATGCAAGCAATTAAGGGTTGTTTATGAGTAGATTTATCAATAGATTCCTGAATAGATTTATCAGTAGATTTTAGAACAGATGTAATAGATTCATTTTCTAATGAGGGGGGTGTTACTGCTGGTACTTTTTTGATAATTGGTAATGCTAAATCTGGAATCTTCTGAAGTTCTAATATACCTTTATCAACCCAAGGTATTAAAGATAGAGCCACATCTATTACTGATTTTTCCTGTTCTAAGGCAATATCCCATAGGGTAAAATCACTGTTGAAATACTTCTTTTCGGAAACTGGAATGATTTGAGAATCTACCGTTGAGATCAAAACTGGGGCGAGACTGGGGCTAAGATGATCTAAACCGGCAGCTTGCCATTTTTGTTGTGTATTGGTTGCTTTGGTGAAAACTGATAGTATTTCCCAGGAAGACAAGGCTATGAGTTGGGGTAAATCAAATATATCTTTTTGAGTAGGTGTCCAGTTATTTTTTAGTTCTTTATAATTACTTATTTCAAAAAAACATTCTTGAACAATACTGCGAATTATTAACTTGGTTTGGATGGCACTCAATTGCCTTTGGCTAATTCCTTGAGCAAGGAGATGACATTCCCAAGATTGATTTTCGGACAACACGGAAGACTCAACACTCCACTGCCAATTTGGGCAATGCTGCTTTAAAGCTCTATTCCAGCGCCTGACAGGATGCATTCCACCTGTAGCATACACCAACTTCCCGCCATTAAAGTAAAGATTCCAAACGACTGTATGGTTGTATAAGATGAGTACTCCGTTACTACCATTTTTACTTAGATTGTCTAATTCTTCAGTTAGCCTTGTTAGTATCATTTGTGGCAATTCTGCTCTGCTCGCAATCATTATGCCGTAGGTTGCACCCTTTTATATCATTATTGATTAATATAAATTTGGAAATTTCTTCGTCTTGAACACCCATACAGCTAAAGTGAAGCAGTTATCCAACTAATTACTCAAACTATTAACAAAATCAAATAGATAATGAGCTAGCTGTAATTTAGTACATGGTGAAATTTCTAGCTGACGACCTTGTCTATCTAAAAATACTGCTTGATTGTTGTCGCTGCCAAAACCACTATCAGGTTTATCTACTGGGTTAGCAACAATAGCGTCTAAATTTTTTCTGTGCAATTTTTCCGAAGCGGGAGTAATAATATCTCCTGTCTGAGCAGCAAATCCAATTAATAATTGATGAGGTTGTTTACGCTGGGACAATTCTGCAATTATATCGGGTACAGGTTCTAAAGCTAAAGATTCTGGGAGCGATCGCTTGGGCAATTTCTCGTAATGGTACTCTCGTGGTTTGACATCTGCAACTGCTGCCGACATAATTATGACATCTGAATTAGAATAATTGCGTAGTATAATAGAGTACATTTCCTCAGCGCTGACCACAGGGAATGTTTCTATTCCCACAGGTATATCAGCATTCATAGGACTGTGTACTAAGATCACATTTGCACCTCGATGGAGTGCTGCTTGTGCTAAAGCTAACCCCATCTTGCCTGTAGCAGGATTGCCGATAAATCTTACGGGGTCAAAATGCTCTCGTGTTCCTCCAGCACTGATTAAGACTCGCTTTCCTGCTAAATCCCGCTGACCTTTGGTGTGCAGTAAAGATTGAATATAAGCAATGATTTCTGGCGGTTCTGCCATTCTTCCTGTACCGACGCGATCGCACGCGAGTAATCCCGATCCTGGTTGCAAACTATGAAAACGATGATTTTTTAAGAGATTTTGCCAATTTTGCTGCACCGTCTGCTGTTCCCACATATCGGTGTTCATCGCTGGTGCTAACACAATCGGACAGGTGGAAGCTAAGACGGTATTTGTCAGCAAATTGTCAGCCATCCCGTGAGCTAATTTTGCTAATGTATTAGCTGTTAAAGGTGCGATTAAAAACACTTCTGCCCATTCGCCCAATTCTATATGTAAAGGACGAGAATAAATTGGTTGCCAAAAATTTTCATCTGTAAAAGCAGGATGGCGTGAGAGAGTAGAAAAAGTCAGAGGTGTGACAAATTTTTGGGCAGAATGAGTCAGAATAGTTCTGACTTCCACACCACTTTTAAATAACGTGGAAACAACTTCACAAATTTTGTAGGCGGCGATCCCGCCGCCGATACCTATTAGAACCCTTTTGTCAGGCTTCATCGTAGGGTTCTAAATCTAAAAGGTGAATATATGGTTCAATTAACTCTGGGCGTTGAAATGCGATCGCACGTAGCATGTGCCAATCATTCAAACCTTCAAAAGCATTGCTATAGTTATCCTGCTCCAAGCGTGTAGCTAATTTTTCCACATCTTGTGGAGTCATGGTAGCAATTTCTTTTTTGGAAATGCTTAGAGTTTTCATAATGCTCGCCCCTCCCGTTAGCAGCATTTGCATCCAGCTTGGGTTTGTTTGCGCCCGACGCAGCCACCCAATATATATTACTCATTTGAGAGCATTAATTACGTGAAATTTTTCCGGATATATACCGGATTTTGTAAAACTTTTGTAACCGGGATGAGACAAAATCTAGCAACAAGCTACTCTGTAGTTGGTTGAGTATTAATTACAAAATTACGTATTAACTCTAATATTGGTAGTTGAATTTCATGACCCATATCAAATTCATAGTACTGCACTGTAATGAAGCGCGACTCTAAAGTTTCTTTGGCGTTGAGTGCGGCTCGTAGTGGTACTACTTGATCATATCTGCCATGGGTGATTAAAACCGGAGGTAGAGAAGTTGCAAGGGATGTCTCTACAGCACCAGGATGTAAATAGCCACTCATGACAATTAAACCTGCTAAGGGTAACTTTAATCCTACATCCAAAGTCATTGCCCCTCCTTGGGAAAAACCGCTTAAAATCGTCTGCGAAAGCGGTACACCGATGCTATTTTCTAAACTCAGCAACCAATCTGTCAGTAATTCTCGACTTTGTGTTAATCCCTCATACATTTTATCTGCGCTCAGGTCATACCAAGCTCTTCCTATGGGCGAATGAGGATGAGGAAAAGGTGCATTTGGAAACAGAAATTGATAATCAGGCAAGTTTAAGTATGGTGCTAAAGATGCTAAATCCTCAGCATTTGCACCCCAACCATGCAAAGCGACAATTAAGCCTTGAGGTGCTTTTCCTGTTGTTGGGGGAACCTGAATAAATTCTAAAGACAGATATTTTCTCCCATGATTCAACTCTCTTTATCGATATTAATCAAATTATTGACTGATTGCTGTTGCGGTTTGCGGTTGGTAGTAAGCGCTACCCTGCGGGAATGCTGGGCGTACAGCACTTACTACAAACTTATTAGGCTGTTACAGTCGCCATTGCTTTGTCAACAATTTGCAGTGCTGTATTTACTTCTTTTTCACTCACAATCAAGGGTGGTACAAACCGGATGACTTTAGGACCGGCTGGTACAAGTAATAAACCCTCGTTAATTGCTGCTTTGACGATATCAGCGGCGGTAAGTTCAATGTCTGCTGTTAATTCCATACCATTGATCAAACCCCAGCCGCGTACATCAACAATGTGATTGGGATATTTGTTGGCGATCGCTCTTAAGCCAGTTCTCAGCTGTTCACCCCGTTGTTGCACGTTCTGTAAAATATTCTCTTTTTCCAAAGTCTGACAAACAGTCAAAGCCACACCACAGGCAAAAGGATTGCCGCCAAAGGTGCTAGCATGTTCACCTGGCGCGAAGACGTCGCAGAATTTTTTGCTCATCATTGCGCCGATGGGGATACCACCACCCAAACCTTTAGCACTAGTAAAGATATCTGGTTCTACGCCTAGATATTCATAACCCCATAATTTGCCACTACGCCCCATTCCGACTTGCACTTCATCGAAAATTAGTAGCACGCCCGTTTCATCACAAATTTGTCGTAATTTTTGGAAGTAGGCTACATCCCCTGGACGAACCCCACCTTCTCCCTGTAATGGTTCAATCAAAATTGCCGCAACGCGGTAATCACCTTCATCTAACTCGCTAATTGCTGCTTCTACCGCCGAAATGTCATTGTAAGGTACGTAGTAAAATCCTGGTACTAGAGGATCGAAATGTTTTTGATACTTTGGTTGCCCTGTGGCAGTAATCGTTGCTAATGTTCGTCCGTGGAAACTGGAGTGGCTAGTGATAATAATTGGGCGTTCTATTTGCAACTCTGTATGTGCGTATTTTCGCGCCAGCTTAATTGCAGCTTCGTTTGCTTCTGCCCCCGAATTGCAGAAAAATACGCGATCAGCACAGGAATGATCAACGAGCCATTTCGCCAATTCTCCCTGTTCGGGAATGTAGTATAAATTAGAAACGTGATGCAGTTTTTGGATCTGCCGTGTCACCGCTTCTACCATTGCTGGGTGAGCATGTCCCAAGGTGCAAGTAGCAATCCCTGCTACAAAATCTAGATATTCTCGTCCTTGGGTATCCCAAACGCGACAGCCTGCACCCCGCTCTAAAGCGAGGGGAAACCGCCCATAGGTGGACATAACAGCTGCATCAAAACTATCAGCATCAAAGGTGGTAGATAATGCAGTACCTGACTCTGGAGTAATGGGGTGTTGTTGAATTAGAGTTTCTAGGCTCACCTGTTTGGCTCCCTAAATCTTTTATTATAGGGTGATTGACTGGTCTGATAGAAATCGGTCAAGATTTCTTATCGTTCCTAATATTTAATCTTAAGCTGACACTCGGTTATCCTCAAAACGAGTGGCGATGGTGAATAACTGTGTACTCAAATCTGGAACAAAAATATCAACGCATTCAAAAAGAGTTAATGTTAGGAGCGATCGCTCTTGCTGGTGTGTTTTTAATTGGTACTTTATGGTACGCCCTAGTAGAAGGCTGGTCATGGGAAGATGCAGCATATATGACAGTAATCACCTTAGCTACTGTTGGTTATGGTGAAACACATCCACTAGGAGATAGAGGACGACTATTCACCATCGCCTTAATTTTAATGGGTGTAATTACTATTGGTTACATAGTCAATAGATTTACAGAAGCAATTATTCAAGGATACTTTCAAGAAAGAATTCGATTTCGGCAGGTGCGGCGGGCAATGGAATCTTTATCAGGGCATTACATCATCTGTGGATTCAGTCGGACTGGTCGGCAAATTGCTATAGAATTTCAAGCAGAAGGCGTCTCTTTTGTGATTATTGATTCTGATGCGGAATCTGTAAGAAGAGCGCAAGAACAGGGTTATACAATATACCAAGGTGATGCCACCTTAGATGAAACTCTTCTGAGAGTAGGTATTGACAGAGCAATTTGTTTGGTTGCAGCCCTTCCTTCCGATGCAGAAAATTTATACACTGTACTTTCCGCTAAATATTTGAATCCAAGCATTCGAGCGATCGCCAGGGCCAGTACAGAAGAAGCTTTGCAAAAGTTGCAACGCGCTGGTGCAGATAGTGTAATTTCTCCTTATATTACTGGTGGTAAAAGAATGGCCTCTGCTGCTCTTAGACCCCAAGTTATGGACTTTGTAGATGGAATTATCTCAGGTACAGACCGCCAGTTATACATGGAAGAATTTTTGCTTGACCCCAAAGTGTGTCCTATGGTGGGACTGACTCTCGGACAAGCCAGGTTAAGAGGACAAACAGGTGCATTGATACTTGCTGTGCGACGCAACGATGGTACCCTGATCGGCGGACCCACTCCTGAGACAGTATTTATGCCCGCAGATGTATTAATTGCTATGGGTACACCAGAACAACTACGCGCCCTCAATCAACTTCTTGGGCCAATTGGTTCTAAGAAATTGCGGAAACCGAAGAATAGTTGATTGGGGATTGGGATCGGAAGGAGGACATCACTATAATGACAAATGACAAATGACAAATGACTAATCAATTTCTTTCCAACCATGCAAGGGAGCGATATTTTGAATTGCCTTTTTGATAATGGTTGGGGGGGCTACTGAAAGTAAAATACTAGGATAAACTGCCATGCCCCACTCAGGATGGACTAGGACACGGCATTTATTTTCTATAATTGGATAACCGAGTAAAGCTTTGACGACTGCTGTGTCATCGTGAGGAATTATCCCCGGATGAGAAAGTAAAGGGTAGCCAGTGCGAGGGTCGATGAGGTCTGTGAAATAACTGCGATCGCGCAGATTAAAAGCCACATCCAAGCCAAACCTCATAAATTTTTCTCGTAATTTCTGTTTTTCCGCCTCAATTTCTGGCGTACTTACTATCATTTCGTAACGAGATTTTTGTAAAACAATCACCACCCACAAAAAAAGCTGATGTTTCCAATCAGGTAATATCCGTTCGCAGTTGGCACAAATGTACTGACTCGGAGAATGAATTGAAATCTCAATCGCTTGTCCGCTTGTGCCAACCAAATTAATAGGATAGCCTGCAACAAAAGTGTTAAGCGTTGGATAGTTCACTTATTTTATTTTGTTTTTTTCAAGTTTTTTAATTTTTCCTTTGTATAGATGATAACTCTGAAACTTTCAAAAAAATCATCAAATATATATAAAAGAATATGCGTTCTTGCAGCTTTTATTAATTATTTATTATTTCTTAATCTTATGGTTATATTTTCTTAACTTTATAAATAGGCTTAGTAGTTAGTGGTTAGTAGACACCACGAACCATTATCTATTCACAAATTAATTTAGTTTCAAAGCATTGACTGGAACTTCATCCCAGGAATCAACTGTCCGTAACTGCGCTACCCAACCTGCTATTTTTTGTGTTTCAGTCAAGTTTTTCTTAAAAGACTCATGACACTCTTGGGCTTGGGACTCATTACAGCAGGCTATGCACGCATAAATCAAGCCTGACGGATCGATTTGCTCATTTACCCAAATAGTCATGCTTTATTTCCTCAAAAACTTCAAGTGAAAAAATAATACGCTATGTTTAGGATACTCTTTTTGAATTGTTATTGGTCATTGGTCATTGGTTGTTACAAATGACAAATGACTAATAACCAACTATTAAAATACATCAGCAGGATCAACAGAATTTAATTTTCGCATTGTGGTAATTGCTGAAATCATACACATAGTTACAGTTAAAACAAATACAGTGATGCCGCGACTCATAGTCATAAAAATCGGCAGCATCGTAGCATTAGCAGCTATCTGATACAATCCTAATGAAACAATAAATCCTGGTACGTAACCTAATACAGCCAGAAGTAAAGCTTCTTGAAGAAGGACTACGATTAAATAGCGATCGCTATATCCAATTGCTTTGAGCATGGCATATTGTGGCAAGTGGTCAGCAATATCTGCATAAATAATCTGATAAACAATCACAATTCCCACAATAAAAGAGACAATCACACCCAAACCAAAAACAAAACCTATCGGAGTTGTTTTTGCCCAATAAGTTTTTTCTAAGTGAGCAAATTTTTCATTAGTAATAACCATCACATCATCAGGTAAATCATTAATTAAACTTTGGGCTACTTGTTCTGGTTCTGCATCTGGTTGTAACTTAATTAAACCAATCTCAATCTGCTCTGGATGATGATTGGGGAATAAATGCAAAAAAGTGGAGTCACTGGTAATCACATTTCCATATGCACCAAATGATGCACCCAAAGTAAATAAGCCCACAACCCGGATATTCACATCATTTAATTCAGTTTCCAGAATTGCTTGTTGTTGGAATAAAGTAGCTATGGGGCCAAACTCTGGTAAAGAGCCTTGATCAAACAACACCGTATTCAATTTTTGCAACTGACTGCGGTTTTGCTCAACTTCTGGGAATTTAAATGCATTGGTTCTTGGGTCTGTGCCAAACACTAGAATAGTTTGCAAACGCCGTGTTTGGGGATTTCTCCATTTTCCGTAACCCATATAAAGCGGACTTACCGACTCTACCCCTTTAAATCCTAACGCCTGATATAATCGTTCCCTAGTAAAACTTTTGACTGCATATACACTTTTAAAATGGGAACTGACTATCACCAAATCTGTATCTAAACTTCTTTGTGGTGCTGTAGAACTAGTAAATAATGAAGCCTCAAATCCCATTTGAGCGCATATCATGATGTTTGCAAAGGCAATACCGACCACCGCCACCGCCAAACGAGTCTTCTGTTTAATTAGCTGTCGCCATGCTAGGAAGATTGTACGAAAATATTTGCGAAGCATTTACCAGAGTCCTTGGGCAAGTCCTCTAATATATCTCTGACAAAAGTGATTCCAAACCGGAGAAAAGAAGATGATCTTCTGGATGTAAAGTAGACAATGTTGCTCAACAGACAACAACGAAATTTTGACGCGAACCTAATACCAATTCTGTATGAAGATGCGCTGAAGCGCAAGAAATAAAAACGAACCACAAAGTACACAAAGAACACGAAGAGAAGAATTTGGCGCAGCTTCACAAAGAAACGGTATAAGACAAATATATTGATATTTAAACTCACCAGAGACGTTGCAGTGCAACGTCTCTACGTATCTAAAATGATGACTATGCTGTAAAACGACTTATAATCCGCTTCATCGCTTCTTCGACATTCTCCCGACTGTTAAACGCCGAAATTCGGAAATAGCCTTCACCTGCTGCACCAAAGCCAGAACCCGGTGTACCCACAACATTACAGGTGTGCAGCAACTTGTCGAAGAAATCCCAACTGGAAAGACCATTGGGTGTTTTCACCCAGACATAAGGTGCATTGACACCACCGTAGACTGCTAATCCTGCGGCTGTGAGTTGTTCACGGATAATTTTGGCATTTTCCAGGTAAAAACTAATTAAAGCTTTGGTTTGCGCTTGTCCGTCTTCAGAATAAACTGCTTCAGCGCCGCGTTGGACAATGTAGGACACGCCATTGAACTTAGTAGACTGGCGGCGGTTCCAGAGTTTCCATAGTTCGACATCAGAACCATCTGCGGCTTTGGCTGTGAGTGTCTTGGGTACTACTGTCAAAGCACACCGCGTACCAGTAAAACCAGCATTTTTGGAGAAAGAGCGGAATTCGATCGCACACTCTCTTGCTCCTTCTATTTCATAAATGGAATGGGGAATTTCTGGATCGGTAATGTAGGCTTCGTAAGCAGCATCGAAGAAAATGATCGAACTATTGGCTCTCGCATAGTCCACCCAAGCTTTAAGATGTTCCTTAGTGGCGACTGCTCCGGTGGGGTTATTGGGGAAGCACAGGTAAATTAAATCGACTTTCCCAGCAGGAATAGTGGCTGTGAAATTATTGTCTGCTGTAATTGGCAAATAAACTAAACCCTCAAATTCACCTTTCTCATTAGCTTCGCCTGTATTTCCAGCCATGACATTAGTGTCTACATATACAGGATAAACTGGATCTGTAACGGCGATAGTGTTGTCATGTCCAAAGATTTCCAGAATATTGCCTGTGTCGCACTTAGAACCATCTGATACAAATATTTCCGATGCATCAATTTCACATCCCCGTGCTTGGAAGTCGGATTGAGCAATTTTCTCTCGTAACCAAGCGTAACCTTGTTCTGGACCATAGCCTTTGAAACTGGCGCGATCGCCCATTTCTTCTACTGCTTTAATCATCGCAGTCCGACAAGCTTCTGGTAGTGGTTCGGTGACATCGCCAATACCCAACCGGATAATTTTGGCATCTGGGTTAGCTTCTGCAAAAGCGTTGACACGACGGGCAATCTCCGGAAACAGATAACCAGCTTTCAGCTTGAGGTAGTTGTCGTTAATCGTTGCCATAGTTGGAAATTTCTATAAATGCTCTAAATAAAACAGCTTATACCAATTCGCAATTTGCAACACTCGCCTTACCCTGTGGGAAAGCCTACGGCTAACAGGCGAGAAGCAAGCTACACAATTAAGAAACTTAGATGCAGCCTGGTTTTCTGGGTTTGGATCTGTTGCTTGATTTTAAAGAATTGGTATTACTGCCATGTGCGATATTTTGGTTGAGTTGCAGCTCAATAATGGCACCAACTCAATCTCCCGCCAAGAAAAAATTTCAAGGGCTTTTAGCTGAAGTCCACTCAGAGGGTTTTGTACCATTTCACAAAAATCCTGAGACATATCGGATTTAGTGTAGGGGCGTACGGCCGTACGCCCCTACTCATGTATCTGTATCATCAAAAAAGTGAAATGGTATTAGTCCTTTTGAGAGGAATCCACCCTATTAGCCAGAGGTTTTTCAGCTATGGTAGTTTTTGATATAGTCGAATATCTTAGTTTACAGATTAGTTCACCCAAATCCTATATACTTGGGCGTCAAAAGTTTTAAAATAAAACTATTCGTCTTCGTCTCCTGGTGGTCGTTCGCTCCCACTTTGTTGGGCGTTCCACTCCAAAACAATCCGCTCCAACATTTCAGACTGCGTACAGTTATTAACAACGGCGTACATTTTAATCAACTTTCTTACTTGAGGACTAATGTAGCGTATTTCTATTTGGTTAGTTTCGGTCATGTCCGTAAAGGGTTGCTAATTTATTTTAGTTATACTGATTCTGAGCAAATCAGCCTAACTAAAATTCATTTCTCTATTTGCATATAATCTCAAGACTTTACTAGCAGCCATATTAGCCGCCTTACTAAGGTGTAGCGTTATCGCAGTTATTTTATTGTTATTATAGCAGTTATATTTCCCTAAATATTTTATATAAATATTGTTTTGATTGCATATATAGTTGCATTGTATGAGACTACAAAAACAACACCCAGCCCAGCAATTCTAAGTTACTCCCACCCCTGTTAAAGCAACTTCATCTATTTATTAACTATAAATAATTACTAGATAACTCTTTGTCAAACATTGACCAAAAGATTGATATTTTTAAAATTATAAAATATCTTGTCTTAATTATTGACTCTTAATCAAGATTAATATTTTAATATATGGTTTTTTATATCTTATAGCTGTTACAATCTAGGTAATATAATTTGAGAGATCAATATTATGGACGCGAGCAAATTTGATAATACATTAGCTGCCATAGAGTTAAATGTAGCTAGAAAGTTAAACTGGGATTATAAGCAATTTAAAGAGTGTTTCAGTTTTACAGTCAATCAAGAAGCTATTGAGATAGCACCCAATAAAATTCAACTCCAAGAGTATGACTTGAAAACTTTAAAGCAAGCTTTATTGGATTATGGTTTTCAATACAAAAAAACTGTAAATGATTTTATTTTGGTTTTTGAACACAATGTTGAATTAAGATAGGCATTGAACTGAGATTCAGATAAGTAGTTGGACAAAATTAAATTCATTCTTGTAAATAGGGAACTCTTAACAGGGAATGGGAAACAGAAAAACAATGTGTGTAATTAATTATTTATAAGTAATTACAATTGGTCAAACATTGCTTAACACCCCAAATAAGTCTTTAGAAAGATATTCTGTAGAGAGACTGAATCTGATGTTAAGGTTGAAGATGATAATAAAATTCGCGCACAAATTTTGTTTTTAGTATTAACAAGTTTTTGCTTTTTGTTATTGACAGACTTGTCTCCGAAATTTAAATCTCTGCACCATTTAATTTTGGAGACAATTTATGTCATTTTACCTAGGTAACCTCTCTTGTGAAGTTATACCATTTCACTTTTTTGATGATACAGATACATGAGTAGGGGCGTACGCCCCTACAGTAAATCCAATATGTCTCAGGATTTTTGTGAAATGGTATAAGGACATAGAATGACCCAAATAATAGTAAACGATCTATTAGTATTGGAGTCGCTGACAGCGAAAGATAAATATCCTGGCAAGTTAACTAAAGCACAGATTTGAGAAGGATTAAATCTACTCAAGGATTTTTTGAATATCCGGGAAGATAATTCGGATTCAAACTAGAGGTTGTGATGAGCGATCGCGTCCGCAAGAGTACTGCGACTCGCTTAAAAAGTACGCCGGATGAAAGCTCTATGGATAAACTCAATCAGCTTAGTATCTTTTGAGACTTCGGAATATAGCGTAACACATCTTCGATCTGCTGCTCTGGTAGTTGTTCAATCACTTCAAAAATTGCTTGTTTGGTCGTCATAGTAATGACTTAATGTGGCTTTCTTATATCAAGTCTACTGCTGAAATTGGAAATTAAAAGCGATTGGTAAGCTATGTGAAGAAAGATTCACCGACATCCCAAACTTTCACGGGTTGAGACACCAGTCACGGGATTCACACCATCAGCGCGATCGCACATTAATTTTACTTGGTAAGCATCAACAATTGCACCGGAAAAGTCTGCACCTGTAATATCCGCTTCAAAAAAGCGACTACTAGCAAGCATCGCATCGGTGAAAATCGCATTCGTTAAATTAGCTTTATTAAAAATGACGCGATCGGCAAATGCTTCTGCTAAATTAGCATCACTCAAATCAGCTTGTAAAAATGATCCTTTAGTCAGAATAGTTCCACTCAAATTTGCTCCCTGAAAATTTGCTCGCTGCATTTCAGCACCAGCAAAAGACGTTCCATGTAAATCTTGATGAGCAAAATCTCGATTTCGTAAGTCAGAAAGTGTATAGTTAACCGTGTTTTCCTGTGCGAGAACAGCAGGAGTGTTTAAAATTGACAACAACCCTGTGAAACAAATAAATAGCACAACACATAAAACAGACTGTAACCAAGCTGTAAAATGACGTTTAGCAGCAATGCTCAGGATTTCTTCTCGTTTTTCTTGCAGTAGTTGTTTTAACCCCATTTTCATACCCTTTCTCATAGCGCCACAGATCGCTGATCACCACTTTATCTCTAATCAACTCATACTGAGCTAATTATCCAGTAAAAACTAACACCACAACAGATAAATCACATCTTGCATGAGATGGAGAAGTGTTACAACTTTTCATATCTGGTTAGATAATTTCTCAAAAAATAGCAAAGTTTGGAGAAACAGATCAATTGTCAGAAATTATTAGTCAAAATATTACTCCTGCTACAATCTCCATTATTATTCCGACTCTGAATGAAGCGGAGAACATCAAAGCAACCTTAGTTAGTACTCAAGCAAGTAATCATGTTGAAGTAATTGTAGTTGATGGTGGTTCGCAAGATGAAACAGCACAAATCGCTGAGTCTTTAGGTGTCAAAGTTATATTATCTGCTTCTGGACGCGCCAAACAAATGAATGTGGGTGCTGCTGTTGCTAGCGGCGAGATTTTGCTGTTTCTCCATGCTGATACTCGCTTACCGCTTGGATTTGATGTCATGGTTCGCGAAGCACTTACACAACCTGGAGTTGTAGCTGGTGCATTTTGCTTGCGAATTGGTGCAGAACAGCCGAGTTTGCGACTAGTAGAATGGGGGGTAAACGTGCGATCGCGTTTTTTACAAATGCCCTATGGAGATCAAGCAATTTTTTTAACTAGAAAAATATTTAATCATGTTGGTGGCTTTCCAGAGTTGCCGATTATGGAAGACTTTGAACTTATGCGGCATTTAAGAAACTTGGGTAAAATTACAATTATTCCTGTGCCAGTTATTACATCAGCAAGGCGCTGGCTCAAAAAAGGAATTTGGCAAACAACATTAATGAATCAGATAGTAATCATCGCATATTTTCTCGGCATTTCCCCCCGACAAATTCGCAATTGGTATCGTCGAGAAAAACTTAAAAAGTTTTAAGCTAGAGAGCCATTAAGTAGATATAGTTCATTGTGGCGATCGCACTACCACCCTTGCTGTGTAGGTCGAATCAGAATTTCGTTAACATTAACGCGCTGTGGTTGTGTTACTGCATAAACAATTGCAGCGGCGATGTCCTCACTTTCTAGAGGTGTAACTGATTGACGGCGTTCTTCACTGCGTTTTTTGACAACAGGATCACTGATGTCTTGATTGATTTCTGTATTTACTAAACCAGGTTCGATAATAGTTACACGGATATTATGTTTGTAGACCTCTTTGCGTAAAGCTTCTGAGAAACCATTCACAGCCCATTTGGTAGCATTATACACAGCGATGTCTTCTCTGGCTGTCCGACCTGCGACGGATGAAATATTGACGATATGCCCTGTACTCTGGGCTTTGAGGATTGGTAACACGGCATGAGTTGCATACAACAATCCCACAACATTGATATCAATCATGCGCCGCCAATCTGAAGTGTTAGCACCATCAATCGGCCCCACAAAGGCGACACCTGCATTGTTGACGAGGATATCGATCCTACCGAATTCTGCATTGGTTTTTTGAACAAGATTTTGAACTTGATTTTCGTCTGTAATGTCAGTAATGATGGGTAGTGCTTCACCACCACTATCAGCAATACGTTGTGCTAGCGCCTCTAAGCGATCGCCACGTCGAGCAGCAAGCACTACTTTTGCACCTTCTAATGCGAGAGCGATCGCAGTTGCTTCACCAATACCAGCAGAAGCCCCAGTAACAATTGCAACTTTGCTTTCTAATTTACCTGTCATGGCTGTTCACCCTCCCTGAACAAATGCTTTTTGGCTAAAGTTAAGTGCATAGTTTTTCAAAAAAAGCAAAGTTGTTGATTTTGCAGGAGAATTTTTGAATGACTATCGTCAGTATAGCTAATTTGTCAACTTTGAACTTATGGATTTAAGGGAGACATGGGGACAAGGGGGACACGGGAGAATTATTTAACAAGTCTCTTCCCAATGACCAATGACCAATGACCAACAATCAAAAATTATGTTCAAACGCTTAAGTCTAACAATTACTGCTACTACTGCTTTGTGGTTACTTGGTGGTTCCTTGACTATTGCAGCTACTAAAAAGCCTCAACCACCAGATGAGTTTCCGCCATCACCGTTAGAAATTACCACACCTGATCCATTGTTGCCACGTAATCCAGACAAAGACAAACAGCCGTTATCTGTGAATGAACAGCAACGGTTGGAGCCGAATTTGGATAAGTTAAATCAACAAGCTACCGCAAAACTGCAAGCAGGTGATGAGTTGGGAGCATTTGATATCTGGAACCGAGAACTGCGGTTGCGTCGGTATTTGGGTTCTCTCAAAGAGGTACAAGCACTAGGAAGGGTGGGTGCCATAGCCTATCAAAAAAGCAATCGTCCAGAGGTGCAATACATTACTCAGCGATTGCAAGCGATTCAAAAGCAAGCAGAATCCCAAAAAACCACTGATTTAGACTTATTGCAAGCACTAGGGCTAGCTTACCAACAAGTGCGATCGCCTCAAAATGCTGTGGAAGTGTATCAACAAGTTCTAGCTGCGGTGCGACAACAGCAAAATCCAGCCAAAGAGGTTGAAATTTTACAAGCGATCGCACAAGTACATCTGAGTTGGTTTGATTACACCAAAGCAGCAGATACGTATCAGGAGTTGTTAAAACTAGCTACTGCTAGGGGCGATACTGTCAACGAGTTAGCATACCTACAAACCTTAGCTTATATTTATGGACAAGGAAGACAACCCCAGCAAGCAATAGAAATACAGAACCGGCTCGCAGAAATATATCAAAGACAGAATAATTCAACTCAACTACCAGCTTTAAAGTTAGCGATCGGTTCAGATTATGAATCTTTAGCCAAGAAAAATCCTAATCTTCTCCAAGAAGCCTTTAATAACTATCAACAAGCGTACACAATTGCTTGGCAATCACAGCAATATGTACGTGCTGGTGAAGCTTTGCAAAAATTAATCACACTCTACCGTTCCCAAGGACAAATACAAGAAGCATTGCAAGCTAGTGAAATTCTTGTACAGACTCAACAATTAGCTTCTAACTTTTATGGTTTAATGAATGCCTACGATCAAATCGGGAAAATGCACTTGGAACGTAAAGACTATCCTCAAGCACTACAGGCTTTTCAAAAAGGATTGGAATTAGCACAACAATTAAAATACGAGGAAGATTATTTTTCTGGACAAATTCAAAAACTTTCTCGACAAATTCCACAATAAAGTAGAGACGCGTAACAAGAACCCACAGGGTTATTTCGCGTCTCTACACGTATTGATTGCTATGAGTAGTTATCTGTTTTTACTTATGCAGTGTCATACTAGGTTTGCTATCTTTTTTTGTCAGGAATTAATGATGATTTTCACTCGTTAAAATTATCTAAACCTCCACATTTACGCTGCTCTCATCTATTGTCTGGAATGTTTAATAATTTAAAATTACTGCATAAAAAAGTGTAAAAATAATGAGATTTGTGTTTTAATTAAATTAAATTGGCAACTAATATCTAGAAAAGTGTCAAGTTAATAAAGTGTGCTGAGAGCGTTTAGGGGAATTAAGCGTCAGAAAACACTAGATTGGTTGTTAATTGCGTTTGCTCTCAGAGTGTAGGTAATTAGTAATTATCAATGTTCTACTCAAGTGAAGTAGAGCAGGGATTGTTTTTCGTCTTTGAAATTTAGCTATTAGTAACAAGCCATGAATTTGCTGTTTGTTCATGGATACTTGTTGTTTTGATGAAAACAATCAACAATCAACAACCATCAATTATTAACTAATCATGAAAAATCTTGCAGGTAAGACAGTAGTTTTAACTGGCGCTGCGGGTGGAATTGGAGTATTTATTGCTCGCGCGCTAGCAAAAGAAAAAGCAACTGTAGTTGGTGTTTCTCGTTCGCAAGAAAAATTAGAACAAATTCGTACTGAGATCGAAGTTGCTGGTGGTAGATTCATCAGCATTCCTTTTGATATCAGCAAATTGGCAGAATTACCATTACTTGTACAGCAAATTAATCAACTGACGGGTCAAATAGATATATTGATTAATAATGCTGCAATTGAAAAGTATCGACCTTTTCAGAATTACTCTCTCAAGGATATCCAGTCAATATTGGGAACTAATTTACTAGCAGCAATGGAGCTGACTCGGTTAGTATTACCGAGTATGTTAGAGCGTAATCATGGTAACATTATCAATATTTCTTCTGGCTCTGGCAAAAAGGGAGCGCCTTACAATAGTATTTATTCTGCCAGTAAAGCTGGTTTAATCATGTGGACAGATGCGATGCGTCAAGAATTAGTTGATACGAACGTAGGCGTTTCTGTAATTTGTCCAGGATACACAAAAGCAGGGATGTTTTTGAAATTTGGCTTACCAGCGCCGAAATTAGCACGTGTTTCGGAACCAAAAACTGTTGCGATCGCAGTTATAGACGCCATCAAAAACAACAAAGCAGAAGTGATACTTGATGGGTTACTAACAAAGCTTCTATTTTCTAATGTCCAACTTTTTCCAGAATTTGGAGATGTGATTTACCGTTGGATTGGTTTAACCAATCTAAATCAAACCTGTGCAGACAATCAAATGCTAGCCGAAAGACGTTCACATCAGTAGTAATCTTTTACCTTCACTTTAAAATTGTTTGTAGTAAGCACTTTAGTGGTTAATTTAAACCTAAAGACCTTACTACAAACTTTCACTGACATTTGATATCAAGTTTTCAATAACTTAATAAATGTATTTAGTAAAAATTGTATAAAAATTATATTTATTACATTAAAACTGCAAATTTAATTACTGAAAATGCTCGCTATTTGATTTTTGATAAATTTACTTCTTTTAATAGATTACAATTCTCAAACATAATTAGCAGCTTGCCATTTCTATAAACATGCTGAGGTAATTTGTATTGCTGCTATTTATACTCATCATGATGTTTTTCATTTAGTATCATTATTCTCTCTTCATACCTGGTGCATTACCACAAACTCAACCAACGGAGAAAAAATGGCTGATTGTCATTATGATGTGATCATAATTGGGACAGGTGCTGGTGGTGGAACCCTAGCATCTAAACTAGCACCAAGTGGAAAGAAAATATTAATTTTAGAAAGGGGTACTTTCGTACCCAAAGAAAAAGCAAATTGGGATTCTCGGCTCATTTTTCAGAAAGAATGTTATCGTCCTCAAGAAGTATGGTACGACAAACATGGTCAAGTAATTCGTCCAGTCACACACTATTATGTTGGTGGTAACACTAAATTTTATGGCGGAGCATTATTTAGATTTCGTGAACACGACTTTAACAAAGTTTTTCACCGAGATGGTATCTCGCCCGAATGGCCATTAAAATACCAAGATTTTGCCCCATATTATACAGAAGCAGAAAAACTATACGAGGTACATGGTCAGCGAAATTCAGATCCTACAGAACCTCAAACTAGTGAAGATTACCCCTTTCCTCCTATTAGCCATGAACCATATATTCAAGAAATTAATGATGGTTTAAAAGACAAAGGCTTACATCCATTTTATTTGCCACTTGGAATTAAATTAAATGAAACCAATCGTTTTTTAAGTACCTGTATTCGTTGTGATACTTGTGATGGGTTTCCATGTTTTGTGAATGCAAAATCTGATGCTGATGTTAACTGTGTGCGTCCAGCTATTGCTAATGAAAACGTAACTTTAATTACTCAAGCCAAAGTCCTACGTCTACACACAAGTGCATCTGGTCGAGAAGTTACCGGAGTAGTAGCAGAAATTGCAGGAAAACGACATATTTTTTCTGGAGATATTGTTGTTCTCGCTTGTGGCGCTGTCAATTCAGCAGTATTATTACTTCAGTCTGCTAATGACCGACACCCAAATGGATTAGCCAATAGTTCTAATTTAGTAGGACGAAATTACATGGCTCATAAATTTGGAGTGAGCATGACTTTATCGACAAAATTTAATCCTACAGTTTTTCACAAAACAATAGCTGTTAATGATTTTTATTGGGGCGAAAAAAGTTTTACTTATCCTATGGGAAGCGTGCAATTACTCGGTAATCTCACGACAAATCGAGTTGCTGCTTATGCACCACCTTTAACACCTAAATTTATTGCAGAAGCAGTAGCAAGCCATTCTGTTTCTTGGTTGCTGATCACGGAAGATTTACCAAATCCGAATAATCGTGTTTATGTTAAAGGTGAGCAAATTATTATTGATTATACAAAAAACAATGAACAAGCCTTTAATCGTTTGATGAAACGCTGGGTTTCAATTTTACAATCAATGAAACTACCATCTCACAAAGGACACCTTTCTGTTGTCTTTCCTCAAAATTTGACTGTGAAAGAGGTTGGACATCAATGTGGTACTTGTCGTTTTGGCGAACACCCCAAAAAGTCTGTACTTGATCTTAATTGTCGTACCCACGATGTCGATAATCTTTATGTTGTTGATGGTAGTTTTTTCCCTTCCAGTGCTGCTGTAAATCCATCATTGACAATTATGGCAAATGCATTGCGAGTCGGTGAACATTTACTAAAAAGGATAAGTTCGTAGTAAGCACTGAAGTGCTTGAAACTTTAGGAACTGAAAATTAAACTTTGTGTCTTAGAGGATGTTTGAAAAGTTCTCTTGTTGGTAGCAAAGTTTTAGATCCCCCTAAATCCCACTTAAAAAGGAGGACTTTAATTCCCGATTTCCCCTCTTTTTAAGGGGGGGCTAGGGGGGATCTAGAAGTAATTAAAGTCACAGCCAACCACTTTCCAAACAACCTCTTATACCATTTCACTAAAACCTTGGTACAAATACAGGCTGTGTAGAGACGTGCCATGGCGCGTCTCTACAAATTTATATGGATCGTGATTAACGTGAAATGGTATTAGTGTCTTTGTGTTTAAAAAAATGCTGTTTTTCGCCACAAATACACCAAGCAGATAATTATAAAATCGGTGTTGCTGCTAAATTTTTTGATTTCTCTACTATTTGATGTAATCTCTGTTCAAACTTTTGCATACATACAGACCAATCATATTCGAGAACAGAAAAGCGAGCGTGGAGAGACATTTCTTCTTTGAGTTCGGGATTTTCGAGAATTCTAATTACCTTATTAGCAAAATCCCAGGGACTATTTGGTTGAGCTAAAAAGCCGTTGCGATTAGGTACTACTTGTTCTGAGGTTGAAGGCGCTTTGACTGCAACTACAGGAGTTCCCGAAGCTAAAGCTTCGTTGGTGGAAGTGCAGAAGTTTTCAGTAACGGACGGATTGACAAAAACATCGGCTCGTGCGTACCATCCCAGCAGTTCTTTACCGTGAGATTCTCCCCAGACGGTGACGCCTTTGCCAAATTTGGCTGCACGTTGACGAATTTCTTCTTGTTGGGGGCCACTACCGACAATCACTAGATGTACATCAGGGATTTTGGCAGCCACAATTGGGTATATATCTAAAAGTTGAATCACACTCTTTTCGGGAGCAATGCGTCCAACAAATAAAAGTGTGGGACGATTATCGTTAGGGATGGGGTTGTAGGAGATATTTGCAGGATTAAATTTTTGGCAATCTATACCTTGATAGGGAAGGTATTCGCTGCGTTGAGATTTCAAGCTTTTGTATTTTTCAAGTTGTTCCCGCGAAGAAAAAAAGTTATAGTCGTAAGATTCGCTGAATTGCTTGATTAACATGGGTAACATGGGACGAATAAAGCTAAAAAATTGATTGCCCATGTAATAGCGAATATAAGCAACGATGTCGGTGTGGAATAACGATATGATTGGTGTGCCAGTTTTTTTAGCGTATTCAATACCTACAGGGCGACCGTAACCTTGTAAATAAAGTGAATAAAAGCCTCGCATTTGTGGTGCTTCTTCAACAATCACAATGTCTGGTTTAAAGTTCTCCAGTAATTTAGTATCGCTCCAGTGACGGTAGTGTAATGGTTGAGGAAGAGATTTATAAAATATTAGGGGTTGGGTAGGAAATGCATAAGAAGAAAATTTAGGGAAAGATTGAAGTTCTTTGAGTCCCGCCATCGGACGACTACCAACTTCTTCTGGATACTGGTCGTTGATTTCTGGGTGAATAAGAAATACTTCGTGTCCCTGTTGTAGTAACCAGCGCACTCGTTGGTGTACTGCGATGGAAACCCCTGTCAAAAATGGTGCATACAATCCTGTAATTAACGCTATGCGAAGAGGTTGTTTTTTCATAGTTAAGGATTTGTGGAGATGAGGAGATGGGAAGATAGATGTGACTTTTTACACTTTGCCCAAAAAATACTGGTTGAGGGTGTAAGGGTATAAGGGTGTAGGAATTTATGAAACGATAATTATTCCGTTAGATGTTCACAAAGATACTTTGCTATCAATGGGTTTGTCTAAGATTTGATAGGGCCGATATTCAATCAGACGAATGTGCCAAGGTCCTTTGATTTGGTATGTGACGCCGCGCCAGCTAACTTTTGACATCCAAAAAGATAATGTCAGTGCAAACCCATAAAACCAATGTGTGAGGGGTATACCAAATAGCATTCTGACTATTGTGGCTGGTGATAATTGGGTTTTGACTTTTGTGTTGTCGCGAATTGTCGGTGTGACTCCGATTTCGAGGGCGATCGCCAACAACAGCAATGCTACTATATAGCCACCATAACTAGTGAAAGCTAGAGCCGCAGCATCCCATTGTTGCATCCATAATGCTGCTATAGACAACACCAGCAGCAGATTCGGGAGTAGTACTGTTTGCAATGCATCAGCAATTACCGCCCACCACTGGGGATGATACAGGCGCGAAGACAACATTTGACGCTTTGTCCAGTCAAATAATCTGGGTAAATCGCACTCTTCACGATTGAGAATCAACAGAGATGGTACAAACTTTACCTGGAATCCATAATTTGCTAGCACTCTGCGGATCATAGTATCGTCAGTATAGCTTCTTGCCCATCTCTCTAGTAGTTCGGTTTCATGAATCACTTCTGTTTTCAGTGCTAAACTACCCCCCCAAGGAATGCGGTAGAGACTCATTTGCACAACAGCAGAGGAATTCCAGAAATACCGTACCAGTGAACCCCAATATTTACCTGTGGGTAAGTACCAGCGATTACCAGTTGTCGCCCCTACTTTTGGATCGGCTAGAGGGCTAACTAATTCGCGTAACCAGTTGGGATGAACTACCGCATCAGCATCTACAAATGCAACTATTTTGTAGGATTCATCCAATTCTGAGACAGCTTGCACTATAGAACTGCATTTGAGGCTACAGTTATATCGTCTGATACTCAAAGGGCTAATTTGGACGTTAGTTGCACCGAGTGAGGCTATAGTTTCAGTAACAATTTTCCAAGCTGGATCTTCACGATGATCAATAATTATCTTTAAATCATATTGTGGATAGTTTTGTTGCAGAAGTGATTCTAAACAATTGGCTAGAAACGGGTCGCTTCCTCGCAAACAAAGAATAACTGCTGTTTTCGGAAGCTGTTCATCTAGTAAGGAATTTCTGCGATGCGTTCTTAATGTCCATAAAAAAGCTAACGTCACAAATGTTTGAATTGCCAACCAACTTAGCAACATTCTAGACAGAGATATCGCCAGTTCTTTCATTGGTGAGGAGTGTGTGTGAGGAGTGGGGGATGAGCAAAGAAAGGGGACAAGGGAGAGAGGAGAGACAGAGAATAACTAACAATTAACAACAAATATTTTATGGATCTAATCCATATTTCATTTCAATGTTAATGATTTTATTTTTCTGCAATGGAAAACTTGCTTTATTGAATTTTGGTGTACCAGTTATGACTGATACGGTTGGGTTATTAGAAACTCCAAAACCTTCTTGGGGAATGCCGAAAAAATCTTGATTGAGTTTATAATCTCCGTTTTGATCATCAACTACAGCAACTGCATATTTTCCTGGTTTTAAACCAACAAATTCTTTTGTTACAGAACTTCCTGTAATTTTGACACAGCCGCTTTTGATGCCACTAGTCTCACTCATCGGAAATCCTTTTTCATTCGCATATACTTTCAGACAAATTTGACCTTTTTGGTGTTTGATACCATTCACTACTACAGTTAGTGTGGTTGTAAGTTCTGCCTGAACTGTGTTAGACAAACTAATACTTACCAAGCTCGGAATGAGAAATGTCAAAAATTTAGAAGCTTTCGTTAGCATTATTTTCACCTAACCATTGACAATTTTTTTGAGGTCTGTCTTTTTCACCCATTCCTGAGTTAAACGCATTCCTTCTTCTAAGCTAACTATGGGTTCATAGCTTAAATTTTTGCGTGCTTTTTCAATTGAATATGCATAGGGACGAGTCATAAAATCTACAGCTTCTGGTAAGATATCAGCTTGTTTACGAAAGAGTTTTTGTCCCTGGTAGCGTAGCTTTAGAAATAGTTTGAGTTCGTCTTTTGGTAGTGAAAAAGGTACTGGTAAACCTGCCATTTCTGCCAAGCAAGTAAAATATTCTTTCCAAGTAGTTTCTTGTCCGTCAGTGATGTTGAAAGTTTCGCCGTAGGTTTCTTTTTCTATTGCTAAAAATATAGCTGTAACTAGGTTATCAATATATACGTGATTGATTATTCCCTGTCCGTCACCTGCATAGGCAAATAATTTTTGCCGCATCATGATTAATGGTCGGACTATCCAAGGAATACTACCTGGGCCGTAAACATCACCTGCTCTCAGAATAATGATGCCAAAATCAGGTGAATTATTCAGTTGTAAAAGAGCTTTTTCTGCTTCTATTTTTGTCTGGCAATAGGGATTATTATCTCCTGAAAGTGGCCCTTCTTCTGTGATGTCTTTAGGATAATTAAAGCCATAAACTAATCCACTGGAGATATAAACAAAGGTTTTAACACCAGCAATTTTAGCTGCTTTAGCTATGTTGATAGTTCCATCAACATTTACTTTGCGAAATTCTTCTAGGGAACCACCTTCTTTGGCAATTTCGTCTGTGTGTACAACTATATCTACTCCCTGACAAGCTAATTCAGCAGTAGTAGAATCGGTGATATTGCCAATGATAACTTTTGCACCTAAATTCTGTGCTTTTTTAGCTTTATCTGCGGAACTTTGCATTCCACAGACTTTCATTCCGTTAGCGATCGCTAATTGAGCAGTACGCAAACCGATAAATTCGCCAATTCCAGTAATGAGGATAGTTTTATTTTGCAAGTTCATATTTGGATACAAGTTATTAGAGGAGTGTGAGGGATGAAATATCAATTACCAATGACTAATGACTAATAGCTAAAAAATATCTGCTGGGTCTGTGGAGCGCAGTTTATTGATAGCTAATGCCCCAGATGTCATACACATTAATATTGTTGAGGTGAAAACAATTACTGCATTTTGAGGAGTCATCATGATGGGTAGTTTAGTTGCTCCCATAGCAAAATCATATAAGAAAATAGATATAAAAAACCCCGGAATATAACCTAATACTGACAATATTAAAGCCTGTTGAAACACGACATTTAATAAGTAATTATTTTCATAACCTATGGCTTTTAAGGTTGCATAAGCGACTAGTTGCGTGGAGATATTACTGTAAAGAATTTGATAAACAATTACCACACCAACAACTGAAGCCATTGAAATCATGAGATTGAGTATGAAACCAATAGGTGTTCTCGTAGCCCAATATTCTTTCTCAAAATCAATAAACTCTTTGTGAGTAAAAAGTTTCACATCGTTGGGTAAATTAGCTCGCAATTCTGCTATTACTTTTTGGGGATTAGCACCTGGTTGTAGTGAAATCACACCGACATCAATCATTTCGGAAGGACGGCTGTTAGGAAATATCCTTAAGAAAGTTGTGTCACTAACAATCAAATTTCCATCCACACCAAACGATGGTCCTAAACTAAATAAACCACCAACTCTAACTCTATAACCTCTGAGGGAGTCAAAGGGAAATATTTCTAGTATCTGTTCGGTATTTTCCTGAACAAATTTCTTGGCAACTGGCCCAAATTCTGGGCGAGAATTGCGGTCAAAAAGTACGACATCAGGAACTTTAATTCTATCTATATTCTTCTCAACCTCCGGCATATTCATAATTGGTCTTCCTGGTTCAAAACCAATTACATATATTGAATATTTCTCACCGTTTTCGGGGTTCTTAAATTTAGCAAATCCCAAATATATAGGACTAACTGACTCTACACCATCAAACCCTAAAGCTTGATACAATCTAGTCCGAAAGAAGCTTTGAATTGCGGTCAAAGATTTATATTGCGAACTGACTAAAAATAAATCGCCTCGGAGATTGCGATGCACCTGGGTAGCACTAGAATAAAGAGCATCTTGAAATCCAAGTTGCATAAACATCAAAATTACAATAAAACCAATGCCAGCTACAGCTACTAGAGAACGAATTTTGTTTCTGACTAGTTGCAACCATGCTAGAGGAATTTTAAACACCATGATTTGGTAATTGGTAATTGGTAGTTAGTGGTTAGTAATTAGTAGTAAAAAACCAGCGTAGCTACTTTGTTTTGTGAATGATTTAACTATGCTGGGAGTAGCTAAATTTTAATAGCCACATCTACCTGTAAGTTGGTTAAACCAGAGACTTGTTGACTATCTGCTGGGTTATTGAGACGAATTTTGACTTGAATGACTCTGCGATCTGTATCTGCACCAGGGTTGACACTTAAAATATTTTGTCTGTCAACGAGTAAGCCGATTTCGTTGACGGTTCCTTCTAATTTTTTGCCAGGAAAGGCGGTGCTAGTAATGAGCGCTTTTTGACCTATATGTACTTTTTGAATATCTGTTTGGTAAACTTCTGCGATCGCGTACATTTGAGAAGTTTTACCAATCTCTACAATACCGTTTGTGGCGACGACTTCTCCTGATTTGGCGTGAGTTTTCAAAACTTTACCACTGACTGGAGATTTTACGTAAGTTAATTCATGCTGGGCTTGTGCTTGTTTCACAGCAGACATCGCACTCTTGAGTTCGGCTTCTGCTAGGCGGACATCTGTCGGGCGCACCTCTTTGATACTTCCGAGTTTGGCTTTAGACTCTCTGAGTTGTTGTTGGAGAGTATCAACAGAACGAGTAAGTGCTGCTTTACCTTCAGCTAGTTGCTGTTGCAAGGTCTTGAGTTGCAAAGCTTTGCTGTCTGCTGTAGATGCGGAAATCGCACCCTCTCTATATAGTTGTTGATAGCGGTTGTTTTCAGTTTCGGCATTTTGGACTTGGGCTTGGAGACTGGCGATCGCTGCTTGTTGGGTATTAACTTCTCCTTGTAATTGCCATTCTACTTGAGCGATCGCTGCTTTTTGAGCATCAATATCACCTGTTTTCGCCCCAGCTTTAACTTGTGCTAGTTTAGCTTGAGCCACTGTCACACTGTCTAAGGCTTGTTGTACAGCTACAAGAGTACGTGTGTATCCTTCCAGCAATGCTATGACTTTACCTGCTTTGACTTGCTCTCCTTCTTTCACTAATAGCTTTTCTACTCGTACACCACTTAGTGAACTCGGAGCAGACAATTGAGTAATTTCACCATCAGGTACAATACGTCCTAAAGCAGTCACAGCAACTCTTGCAGGCGCAGCTTTCACAGGCTTTTGTGATTCGGTTTGAATTTGGGAACGAAGCAGTAACAAACTGAAGAAAGACACTAAGCCGGTAGTAAAAGCTATGGAAACTGCCAAAAAAATTCCCCACCTAGTTAAAGGTTTTGCGAAGAACAAGCTTTTCTTGTCTGCTGTCATATTTTGATTGGTTGATATTGATAGTTGGTTGTTGATGATTGGTGTTTGAAATACCAAAGAACAAAAGATTAACAATGACTATTCGATATTACAGTTAACAGTTATCAGTTATTACTTAATCGTTTATCAATCGGTTCTAGAAATTACACCTGTTTTTCTAACTGTTCACTGATAACAGTAACCTCCGGCGAGCTGCCAACACGTCTACACTAATTAATAGAAATCCTTACGAATGACAAATAACGACCCTAACTAGTACCAGACGTGCCATGGCACGTCTCTACATTTGTGCCGACCTACTTAAATGTAATTGATCGCACAATCAACAGCAGCCTTACACTAAAATTTTCTCAATTTTACTCTTGGTAGATATCTGGTAAAGTAGGCCCTGAACAATAACAATACTAATTTAGAAAATTTTTACGTCTAAAAAAAATCTGAGTTCAAAACGAAGCGGCAATAATATGGGCATCAAAAACTCGCCTTCCAATATGGCAAAAAACTTTGATGTTGTCAAGCAGTGTCGGGGATAAGGGATCGAGGATCGAGGATTGGGGATAAGGGAGACACGGGGACGTGGAGAGAATTTCATCTATATTCCCCGCGTCTCCACTCTCCTCACACCTCATCGGGGAACTTTTTTAAGAGCATTGGCTTCAATAAGCCTGTAAGAGCGAGGTAGAAGCCCGCAAATTTCTCAGTGCAATCAATCCAAAATCGAATAGTGGTAGAGCATGAAAACATTATCATCAGAGTTTTCATAAAATTAATGTTTTTGATCGCACTGGTGAAATAAAATCGGGTTTATCGTCTTGCGGGTATTCTGACTGACGACTTAGAAAAACAGTAATTATGCCTAAGATATCTATAAACAAAATTAAAATTGGTGTGAATCGTCGTCCATTAAATGGCGAGAAAGTTAAGGATTTAAAAGAATCTATTCAAGCAAATGGTCTTTTAAATCCAATCACGGTAGATCAACATTACAACTTGATTGCTGGGTTGCACCGTTTGACGGCTTGTCAGATGCTGGGTTTAGAAGAAATTGAGTGCAATGTTGTTAATTATGAAGATGCTGAACAATCTCGTCTAGCGGAAATAGACGAAAATTTAATCCGCAATGAGCTAGAACCTCTAGAACGTAACGAACTGTGGTTGGAACGGGAACAAATTCTCCAACGGATGGGACTGAGAGCAAAAGCAGGAGATAACCAATATACCCTCAAAGGTAGTGCAACCATTTCACCACCAGCTAAAACTACCAAGGATATCGCAAAACAAACAGGTTTCTCTGAACGTACTTTGCAGCAAGGTTTACAAATTGCTAAGACTATTCATCCGGAGGTAAAACAGCTCATTAAAGAAACGCCATTAGCTAAAAGTACTACGGCTCAGTTAGAAATAGCCAGAACTGCTACTGCTGAACGTATCTTAGCAGAACAAGCTGAAGAAGCTGCACAATTAGCTAAAGCTAAGGGAGAAGAACAAGAAGCTGAACGACAAGCACAATTAGCAGCAGAATCACGAGCCAAGCAAAAGGAGTTACAATTATTAGCCTTTAAAAGTGCGATCGCTCAAAAACAAGCAAAGTCAGCTGTTAAAAAAGTGCCAAATCGTTTAGAACAGCCAGATCACAAACCAAACTTTCTTCTCAAGGAACCGCAAGTAAAAGTTGGTGATGAATTAGTCCTGGGTAGGAATTTAGTTTATTGTGGTGATACCAGTAGTAAAGATTTTAGACAATTACTACCATCGAACGCAGCTTTAGCGATCGCCACTATATCACCTACTTGGAATCATGATTACTTGGTTGACGAAGCAAGAATTGTTGCAGTCGTACGTTCCCAAGATCAAATTTATGAGTTTTGCAGCCAAACTCGGATGCCTTATCAGTATGAATTAATCATTAGTAACCTGTATATTGGCATTTTTTCTCATCAATCTATATCTAAGCCGCAAACACCAATTCATATTGAAGGTATAGAAGGAATAATTAATTACCTAATCAACCTTTATACAAGTCATCAAGATCAATTTGTAATTGCTCCATTTATGGGAAATGGTGAAATTTTGAGCGCTTGTGAAAAGATGGGGCGTATCTGTTTTATCGGAGATCATAACCTAGAATTAATCAGTCGCGAAATTATCCGTTGGGAAAAGTGGACTGGGAAAAAAGCGAACGTCGGTATGGGGATAGGGTAACTAGGGACAAGAGAATGACTAATTACCAGCAAAAAAATGTAAATAAACATTGACTTTAATAACCTCTTAATATGTCTAGTTTATTTTTATTAAAAAATCAGCATCAGTGATAGCTGAATCATTATCTTGTCATGAAAAATATACTGAGCTTTACTGACTGCACATTTTTTTGATCACATTGTTAATTCAGTTCCAAAATCAATTTTTATTGAGGCTATTTATTAATATAATTGCAAAAGGATGCCTATTTATTACCGGATTATAGGCACTTTCTACTTTTTACTTGAGGCAATAGTAAGAAATGCTACTTTTTAATAATTGTTCAACTTTGTATTTATATTTTTTCTAAAATTGCCTCCTACGAACAATCCAATTAATGCTGGCTATGCTAATCTTGGTATTAATTGTCGTTCTTTTAGGCAACAAGGCTTATTAGTTAGTGAATAATTAATTGAGAGTACCTAACTACACACTAAAAAAGTCTCTATGCCATCATTAATGATTGAGTAAGTTAACAGAATTAAACGTAAAATGCTCATTCTTGAAAATCAATCAGCAAGCGGCTTTGTCTTTCTACCTTCTAGTTAGTTCAATTATTTTTGTAATTGCTTATGAATTTAAATCAAAGGAGGTTTCTTTTGTAACGAATTTGTCAAATATTGTTTGACAGAATTCATAGAATATATTATCTTGGAAGTCGAAACTGCTATGGCATTTATCAAGATTCAGAACGTTATTCTTAACACCAGCTACATTGCCGCAGTTAAGCTAGATAATCAAACTGGCTCAGAAATAAAAAGCGTTTCTGTTCTCTTAGTTACTCCTAAGTTTTCAATATTCCAGTGTGAAAGCATCTCCCCCAATCTCCATAATTACGAATGGATAGAGTTTACGGGTCAGGCAGCTAACGCACTGCAAGATTACTTTACTAGTTACAACAACGTCATCGACTTATTACCGCAATCTCAGGAGTCGAGCGTTGTGTAATATTTTTCATCTAATTGCAACAGACACAAGCAAAATTATTTTCACTTAACGAACCGATTTGAGATTTGCGATTTTAGAATTAATGTTCCGAAAACTATTAATCCAAAATCCAAAATCCAAAATAGTCAGGGTGACATTTGCTATTGGGTGCTGATGTCAATACAAGTATTTAGCCCTTATGCATAGGATAACTGCTGCATTAATTCGCTACAGAAACTGTAGCAGTTATATCATCCACATTACCAAAAATTAATCATCTTCTATGTCTGCTCATTCAATTGAGATTGCCTTAGCGCAATTGGAAGAACAGATAAACAATTGTGAAAAGGCAGTGGTGAGGTTTCTTGAGGTCAAAAAAAGGATGTCGGATAAGTCTATGGGAATCGAAAAAATAAACAGAAAATTGCAGCATAATCCTATCGCTATTATTGGTATGGCTTCTTTATTTCCCCAAGCGAAAAACTTGCGGGAATATTGGCAAAATATTGTTAATAAACTCGACTGTATAACCGACATTCCACCCACCCACTGGAGTGTGGAAGATTACTACGATCCAAATCCCAGAACACCAGAAGACAAAACTTATTGTAAAAGAGGCGGATTTCTCCCTCATGTTGATTTTAACCCAATGGATTTTGGGATTCCGCCAAATATTTTAGAAGTAACAGATGTCTCCCAACTGTTGGGTTTGCTAATTGCTAAACAGGCAATGGAAGATGCTGGTTATAGCGAAAACCGGGAATTTAATCGCGAGACTGTCGGTGTCATCTTAGGATCAGCAGCCCTAAAATTAGGGATTCCCTTAGCTGCCCGTTTGCAATATCCTATTTGGGAAAAAGCCCTCAAAAGTAGCGGCTTATCTGATGAAGATACCCAAAAAGTGATTGAAAAAATCAAAAGCGCTTACGTCAAGTGGGATGAAAACGCTTTCCCCGGTATGTTAGCGAACGTTATCTCTGGACGGATTGCCAACCGTTTAAATTTAGGTGGGATAAATTGTACAGTTGACGCTGCTTGTGCTAGTTCCTTCGCTGCCTTGAAAATGGCAATTAGCGAGTTAGTCGAACATCGTTGTGACATGATGCTGACTGGCGGCGTTGACACTGACAACTCAATCACAGCTTATATTAGTTTTAGCAAAACTCCGGCGGTGACTCCTAGTGGCGTCGTTAGACCCTTCGACACCCAGTCTGATGGCATGATGTTGGGTGAAGGTATCGGTATGGTTGTTCTCAAACGCTTAGAAGACGCGGTACGAGACAACGATAAAATCTATGCTGTTATCAAGGGTATCGGTACATCCAGCGATGGACGTTATAAAAGTATTTACGCTCCCCGTCAAGCTGGACAGGTACAAGCATTACGCCGCGCCTACGAAGATGCAGGCTTTACACCCGAAACTGTTTCTCTGATTGAAGCCCACGGTACAGGAACTATGGCTGGCGATCCGACCGAATTCGGATCTTTACGAGAATTTTTTGGAGAAAATAGCTCCAAAAGACATCACATCGCCCTTGGTACAGTCAAATCTCAGATCGGACATACAAAAGCTGCTGCTGGTGCGGCGAGTTTGATCAAAACTGCTTTGGCACTCCACCATAAGATCCTACCAGCCACAATTAACGTTACTGAACCCAACCCCAAACTTCAGATCAAGAATTCACCTTTTTATTTAAATACAGAAACAAGACCTTGGATTCGTTCAGAAGGGGAAGCACCAAGACGGGCGGGTGTCAGTTCCTTTGGTTTTGGTGGTACAAACTATCATGTCGTTCTGGAAGAATACGAAGGCGAACACAACCAAGCTTACCGCTTGCACACTGCGCCTAGTGAAGTAGTCCTGTTTGCTCAAACTCCGGCGGAGTTATTAAGCAGTTGTCAGGAAACCTTAGCTCAATTGCAGTCTGAAACGGGTAATAAGAATTATGTAGAGTTGGTCGAAGCTTGCAAAACTAAAGAAATTCCCCAGGGTGCTGCTAGGGTTGGTTTTGTGGCTGAGAATAGTGCTGAAGCTTGCAAGTTATTACAGATTAGTATCGACTTGCTGAAAAACAAACCAACTGCGACATCCTGGGAACATCCCCAAGGTGTTTACTACCGCGCGTCTGGTATGGAATTAGCTGGAAAAGTAGTAGCTTTATTTTCCGGTCAGGGTTCGCAATACTTGAATATGGGTCGGGAATTAGTGATGAATTTCCCGGAGATGCGGAATCTATATGGCTACATGGATAGCTTGTTATGCAAAGATAACTTGCAGCCACTATCTGAGATAGTTTTTCCCCATCCTGTATTTGAAGAGACAGAAAAGAATGCCCAAGTTGCAGCATTACAACGGACACAATATGCTCAACCTGCAATTGGGGTGTTAAGCGCAGGGATGTATAAAATCTTGCAACAATCTGGATTTAAGGCAGATTTCGTTGCTGGACACAGTTTTGGTGAACTCACAGCATTGTGGGCAGCGGGAGTGTTGAGTGATGCAGATTACTGCTTACTCGTGAAAGCACGGGGACAGGCAATGGCAGCGCCCCAAGATCCCAATTATGATACAGGAGCGATGCTAGCGGTCAAAGAAGACCTGAGTAAGGTAGAAGCTGTACTGAGGAATTATCCCCAGGTGGCGATCGCTAACTTCAATTCACCCCGCCAAGTCGTATTAGCAGGCCCCACCAACGCTATTACCCAAGTAAAGGATGCATTACACAAACAAGGATATGCAGCTGTTTCTTTACCAGTATCCGCAGCTTTCCATACACCGTTAATTGCTTTTGCTCAAAAATCCTTTGCGATCGCCATTAAAAACGTCAACTTCCAAATTCCCCAAATTCCTGTTTACACCAACGTCACAGGTAAGGAATATCCTAAAGAACCAGCAGTCATTCAAAAAACCCTGGAAACCCACCTCTCCAACTCCGTACTGTTCAAACAGGAAATCGAAAATATCTACGCGGCTGGGGGTTACTGCTTCGTAGAATTTGGGCCGAGAAATATTCTCACCAACTTAATCAAAGATATCTTAGGCGATCGCCCCCATATGGCGATCGCACTCAACCCCAGCGCCCAAAAGAACAGCGATCGTTCTGTGCGCGAAGCCGCCGTACAACTGCGGGTTGCAGGGATGTCTCTGAAAAACCTCGACCCCTACCAACTGCCACCAGTTATCACTGAAGCGCCGAAAAACAAAGGTTTGAACGTGAAATTATGCGGTAGTAACTACGTATCAGACAAAACGAAAATGGCATTTGAGCAAGCATTGCAGAACGGTCAAACAGTGAAATTGCAACATGATTCTGTTTCCAATAGTGCGATCGCATTGCCACAAACTAACGGCACTAACAATACTAACGGACACAGCAAACAACCCCAGTTGGTAGAAAACACAGTTCAAATGCTTAAAGGGGAAGTGGTAAAAAGCAACGGTAACGGTAATCCCCAATCCCTAATTCTCAATCCTCAATCCCCAATCCCTGATCCCCAATCCTCGATCCCCGTTCCCCGATCCCCAATGCAACCAGAAATCCCAGATAAACTTGTAAATTACCAAAGAATTTTAGAAAGCTTAGAATACGTCCTGACACAGTTTCAACAAAATCAAGGCGAGAATTTACAAGTTCATTCCCACTACCTAAACCATCAGATGGAATATGCTAAAACCTTTTTCCAACTGATGCAGCAGCAGAATTCCCTGCTTGCTAACGGTAAAAATTCACCAGATGTAGCCCAGCTGAAACCAAGCATCATCGAAAGCTTAGACCGTAGCATGATGCAGTTTCACGCCCAACAAGGTGAAACCCTACGCATTCATCAACAATATCTTAAAGATCAGGTAGAATACACCAAAAACTTCTTCCAACTAGTTCAGCAAGAATATTCCCAACTCATCACCGAGGGTGGAACTACTCAACCAGTAATTTCTGCTCAGGTAAGTGTACCTGCTAAAGCTGAGATTTCTGTTCCCCCGGTTGCCAAAATCCAAGAAAGTCAAATTCCTGCTGTTAAAGAAGACAGCCCACTTCCAGCCAGTGTCAAGATATCAGAAAGCAAGCTTGAACTTGTAACTGATACTGTTATTCAAAACGGTACAACAAACGTAAAACCAGAAACTACCCCACTTTCTTTCTCTCCCACTCCCAGCACACCGACCATCAGCGCACCACCGCAATCAGTAATTACTCAACAACCACTACCACCAGCAACATTAGCACCAACGATTGATCTATCTGAGTTAGATCAAACCCTGCTAGCCATCACCAGTGAAAAAACTGGTTATCCTATCGAGATGTTAGAACTCGACATGGACATGGAAGCAGACTTGGGAATCGACTCGATCAAACGAGTAGAAATCATGGGTGCATTGCAAGAAAAATACCCCGACTTACCCAAGCCAAGTAATGTAGAAGAACTGGCGGAACTACGTACCATCGGTCAAATCGTCCAGTATCTACAATCGTTAGTTTTTACCCCCGCGTTGGTAGAGGAGAAGGACAAGGGAGACACAGTGACACGGGAACACGGTGACACGGGGAATATTTTTGATAATTTCTCTCCGTCTTTGCATCTCCCCGTCTCCGCGTCCTCAGAAGCTGTACCTGAATTCAGCAACGATTCTACCGTTGTTCACGCAAGTGTTGCAGTCGCCGCCGAACCAATCATCAGCGTTACCGAAACGGTGACTCCCACAGCAGAAGTTGACTTAAGTAACTTAGCTGAAACCTTGTTAGCTATTACTAGCGAAAAAACAGGTTATCCAGTCGAGATGCTAGAACTCGACATGGATATGGAAGCAGACTTGGGGATTGACTCGATTAAACGGGTAGAAATTATGGGGGCTTTACAAGAACAATACCCCGACTTACCGAAACCGAGTAATGTGGAAGAACTAGCAGAACTACGCACCATCGGTCAAATAGTTGAGTACCTCCAGAAACTAGCTGGGGCTGAAAAAAAAAAGCAGCAACATGAATCTGTTAACCAGCCAGATGAGTTAGTACCCAACGTCCAACGTCGTCCAGCCAAGCTGCAAATTCTCCCACCTCCTGACTTTTGGGAATTCCCCATACCAGAGGGACACATCGCCCTAATCACCGACGATGGTTCCCTCACTACTACCAAAGTTGCTGAGTTATTGAGTCAACGGGGATGGAAAGTAGTAGTCTTAAACTTACCTCCGTCCCTAGTTCCCGAAAAATCGCCCTTACCAGCAGGTGTGAATCGCGTTACCTTACAAGATTCTACTGAGGAACATCTACAACAACAACTAGCAGCGATCGCCACTCATTACGGTAACATTGGCACATTTATTCACATTCACCCCGTCTTCCAGGCTAGTCACAATAGTAAGATTGCTTATTTCCCAGCCGAAAAAGCGATTATTAAGCAAGTCTTCTTCATGGCGAAACACCTGAAAAAATCCCTCAATGCAGCAGCCGATCACGGACGCAGTTGTTTTTGTACCGTAGCACGTCTAGACGGGGCTTTTGGAGTTGAACACAAAGTTAACTTTGGGGCGATTGGTGCAGGTTTATTTGGATTAACCAAAACCATGATTTGGGAATGGCCAAAAGTATATTGTCGGGCAATAGACCTTAGTCCTGATCTTAGCGCCGAAACATCAGCACAACACATTTTTGCTGAACTTCACGACCCCAATCGTTATCTTACCGAAGTAGCCTATGGTTCCCAGGGAAGAGTAACTTTGGTTAGCGTACTCGATAGTTGACAAGAGGACACGGGGACGCAAAGACACAAGGACAGGGAGAGAGTTTCAGATTATTTCTCCGCGTCACTGCGTCTCCTCCTCTCCGCGTCTTTAAAAGCTACTTCCACTTCTCGTATGCGTCTGAAGAAATGTCCAAGCATCAAACAATTACTTTTCTTGGTCGCGTTATTGACCAAAAAAAACAAGCCCCGATTAGTAGGGCGAAAGTTTTATTAACATATGCAGGTAATTCAGTCATTACCTACACAGATTTGGAAGGGATATATCGATTAACAATTAACTTTAATAACAGCGATTCTTGGCAGGCACAATTATCTATTCAAGCCAATGGCTACAAAAGTTATAACTCTTCGATAAAACTATCACCAAAACAAAAAGACCTGGGTGATGTTCGACTGGTTGAGGTTAATTCTAATTTGAATTCATCTTCTAATATTAAATCTAGTTCTACTTCTAGTTCTAGTAACAAATTAAGCTCAGTATCTACTTCATCTGCTAATAATAAATTAAGTACAAGTTCTAGTTCCAAATCTCAAGAGAACAGTTTTGTTCCTTTACCAATAATCATAGCGGTCATGATGGTGATGTTTTTAATGATGGCGATCGCGTTGAAACCTTCTCCACAAAAAAATCCCGTTAATAGGCGCAATACACTTAGTATCTTAGTGCCTTGGTGTTTCAATATTTTTTAACCACCAAGACGCCAAGACACCAAGTATTTTCAACTTTATTGATTGAATTTATCTCTGCAAAAGGATAAGTTATGATTACAGCAACTCAGATTCGCCCTACATCTGTTTTTTTGGTCAGTGGTGGTGCTAAGGGAATTACAGCTAAGTGTACAATTAGATTAGCGCAGCAACATCCTTGTAAGTTTATTTTATTAGGACGTTCAGAACTTTTAGAAACAGAGCCTGCTTTTGCTCAAAATTGTTTTGATGAAGCAACATTAAAAAAACGCATCATGGAATATCTTCTTTCCACTGGAGATAAGCCCACACCTATGAGTGTGCAAAAGTTATATAATCAACTAGCATCAAGTCGAGAAATTAAAGAAACATTAGCAGCAATTCAGCAAGCAGGTGGACAAGCCGAATATATTAGTGTAGATGTCACTAATACTTCAGCTTTAAATCAAAAACTGACTGCTACTGTTGAATGCATGGGTGAAATTACAGGTATTATTCACGGTGCTGGTAATTTAGCCGATAAATTAATTGAAAAGAAAACAGAACAGGATTTTGAAAAAGTTTATACAGCAAAAGTTCAAGGGCTAGAAAATATTTTAGCTTGTGTCAAACCTAGTCATATTGAGCATTTAGTTTTGTTTTCTTCGGTAACTGGTTTTTACGGTAATATCGGACAATCTGATTACGCGATCGCTAACGAAATTCTCAACAAATCAGCCCATTTATTCAAACAAAAATATCCTCAATCTCACGTTGTGGCGATCAACTGGGGAGGTTGGGATAGTGGGATGGTGACAGCAGAATTGAAAAAAGAATTTGCGCGTCGGGGTATTGATATTATCCCAGTAGAAGCAGGGACACAAATGTTAGTCAGAGAACTGCGTAATACTAATCACAATACCACACAAGTTGTGATTGGTAGCCCCATGCCTACACCAGCTGCACCTCTAGATTCAAAACTTCGTACCTATCGCATCCGTCGCAAACTTACACTTGCAGCCAATCCCTTTTTACAGGATCATGTCATCGCTGGAAATCCTGTTTTACCAGCTACCTGTGCAGTTTCATGGATGTCCGATGTCTGTGAAAAATTATATCCAGGCTATAAAGCATTTAGTAGCACAGATTTCCGAATTTTTAAAGGAATTACCTTTAACGAAACCCTCGCAGATGAATACATTCTCGACTTACAAGAAACATCAAAAAATCTTGAAAATCACGAAGTAAATTTCCTGTGCAAAATCTGGAGTAAAAATCCCGAAGGTAAAACCATATATCACTTCAGCACACAAGTGAAACTCCTACGTGATATTCCGCCAGCGCCTATCTATGAAAAACTGAACCTGACAGAAGATAATATTATTACCACCACAGGTAAAGACTTTTATCAAACAGGAGAATCAGCATTATTTCATGGACCAGCATTTCAACAACTCAGAAGAGTCATAAATATTAACTCCGAAAAAATCACCGTCGAATGTTGTTGGCAAGAAATCGACAAAACCAAACAAGGACAATTTCCAGCATATTGGATCAATGGATTCACAACTGATTTGAGTACCCATCCCTTGTGGATTTGGCTAAATCATTACCATCAAGAAATTTGTTTACCAGGACAACAAGAAAAATACGAGCAATTTGCCAAAACACCCTATAACCAAACCTTCTACGTCTCCTGTGAAGTCAAAAGTAAAACCCAAACAGGCGTAATTGCCGATTTCTTTGTACACGATAAACAAGGAAAAATCTACTCACAACTCCTCGGAGGTAAAGGCATTATTTTCCCAGCCAAATTAATGCTACCGAAATCCTAAAAACCAATTAAATATTTACTCATAAAAACTCTGCTTACCCTCTGCGCTAACCTCTGCGTACCTCTGCGTTGAAAGCATAAAGACTTAGGAGTTCCCCCGTGGAAAAAATCGCCATAATCGGATTCTCATGCTTATTTCCTAACGCCAAAAATCCCGAAGAATTTTGGCAAAACCTCATTCAAAAAAAAGATTCCACATCATCTTTAACCTCTCAAGAAATCGGAGTAAATCCCCAAACCTTTTACGAACCAAGTAAAGGAAGATCAGATAAAATCTACTCCCTCAAAGGTGGATTCATCCGCAATTTTAAATTTGATCCTACGGGTTATAAACTACCAGCAGAATTACTAGAAAAACTAGATAATACCTTTAAATGGTCACTGTATGTTGCTAAACAAGCTTTGCAACATAGTGGTTATTTAAATCAAGAATCTATTCTCTCTCAATGCGGAGTCATATTAGGTACACTCTCTCTCCCTACCAAAGCATCTAATCAATTATTCGCACCAGTTTATCAACAAATCCTGACACCAGCTATCAGAGAATTATTACAACAGCAAGACTTCGATTTAGCTGGTTTGAATTCATCTGAGCAAGCCTCATTTTACAATGCGATGATCTCAGGCTTACCAGCAGCAATCATCGCCCAAGCTTTCTCATTATCAAATATACATTTTTGTATCGATGCTGCCTGTTCATCACCACAATATTCTATCAAGTTGGCATCTCATTATTTGTGGACACATAAAGCTGATTTGATGTTAGCAGGTGGTATCAGCTGTGCAGATCCGCTATTTATTAGAATGTTATTTTCTGGAATTCAAGGATATCCTGAAAACAATGATATTAGTCGTCCTTTAGATAAATTATCGCGGGGAATGCTGACTGCGGAAGGCGTCGGGATGGTGGTACTGAAGAGATATAGTGATGCCATCAGAGATGGCGATCGCATTTATGCTACCATCACAGGCAACGGTCTTTCTAATGATGGTCGGGGTAAACACCTACTCAGTCCCAATTCCAAAGGACAAACTCTCGCTTTTGAACGCGCCTACGAAGAAGCACAGATTAATCCTAGTAATATAGATTACATGGAATGCCATGCGACTGGGACGTTGTTAGGCGATACCACTGAATTTCAATCTATCGAAACCTTCTTCGGTAAATACCAAGCCACACCTTTACTCGGTTCTGTAAAATCTAACGTCGGTCACTTGCTGACAGCTGCTGGCAGCGTTAGCTTAATTAAAGTGCTGATGAGCATGTCTAATGGCGTGATTCCAGCCACAATCAATATTACAGAACCGATGGGGGCAGACAACAATGTTGTCTCACCGCAACGCATTGTTACCAACACCACCAATTGGCCGGGAAATAAACCTATCAAACGCGCTGCTATCAGTGCATTTGGTTTGGGCGGAACAAATGCCCATATGATTTTAGAACAAGGAAATATAGAGGACACGGGGACACGGGGACACGGGGAGACGGAGAATATTGTTGATACATTCTCCGCATCACCGCGTCTCTCACTCTCCGCGTCTTCTTCAGAACCTCTCCACCCAGCTAAACTTGCTATTGTCGGGATGGATGCCTTTTTTGGTGGATGCGATGGTTTAGATGCTTTTGAACGCAGTATTTACGAAGGTAAACAACATTTTATTCCTCTACCCCCCCAGAGATGGTACGGAATAGAAAAGGAACCAGAGTTACTGAAAAAATACGGCTTGGCCGATGGAAAACCACCATTAGGCGCATACATTACAGATTTTGAAATTGATACAGTTTCTAGTAAAATTCCACCGAACGAACTCGAAAAACTCAATCAACAACAATTATTATTACTGAAAGTTGCTGAACGTGCCTTAAAAGATGCAGGTATTAAAGAAGGTGCAAATGTAGCAGTAATAATTGCCGCAGAAACGGAATTTTCGGCACATCATTTACAGCAAAGATGGAATTTAGATTGGCAGATTAAGGAAGGTTTAATTGCTGGAGAAATTTCTCTGCCAACTGATAAAGTTGATCAATTAGAAACTATCGTTAAAGATGGTATTCACCATCCCGTTGAAAGCAGCGAATACGTAAGTTATATCGCCAATATTATGGCGAGTCGTATTTCTTCACTGTGGGATTTTACAGCTCCTGCGTTTACAATAACTGCGGGTGAAAATTCGACTTTCAAAGTATTAGAAGTCGCCCAACATTTACTTACAACTGGGGAAGCAGATGCTGTACTTGTGGGTGCAGTTGATTTAGCTGGCGGGATGGAAAATGTATTGTTGCGAAATCAAAGGACAACAATTAATTTTGGTGCAAATACCCTCAGCTATGATCAAAAAGTCAATGGCTGGATGGTTGGAGAAGGTGCAGGTGCAGTAGTTTTAAAATTGCATGAAACTGCGAAAAAAGAACGCGATCGCATTTACGCAGCTGTTGATGCGATCAGTTTTGTCCAAGATCGTCTGGGTGAGAGTAATCCTCAAGCTGTTCATCAAGTTTGTCAACAAGCTTTGTTAATGGCGGGTATCAAACCATCTGACGTCAATTATTTAGAAGTTTACGGTAGTGGTAACAATCAAGAAGATGTAGCCGAAATCACAGGTTTACTTCAGGCTTATCCAGGAAGTACAAATGATTTAAACTGTGCCATTGGCAGTGTGAAAGCTAATATCGGTCATACGTACACTGCATCGGGAATTGCTAGTTTAATTAAAACTTCCTTGTGTCTCTACTATAGATATATTCCCGGTACACCAAATTGGACTGGAGTTAAAGATCAGGGACAAGGAGGAGTAAATTCTCCTCACATTCCTTTCTACGTTGCGACAGAATCAAGACCTTGGTTTCTCGATAAAGAAGCTACAAAAAGAATTGCTGCTATCAATAGCATAGGAATAGATGGCAGTTATGCCCATGCTATTTTATCAGAAGAACCAGAACAGCAAGAACGTAGCAGCAGATTTTTGCAGCAAACACCCTTTTATTTATTCCCGATAACTGGACGCGATCGCACTGATTTACTCACTCAACTTGATGTCCTGGAAAACACCGTAACCAACGGTACTTCTCTCGCTAACGCTGCGAATCTCGCTTTTGCCAACTATAAACTAGATCCGAGTGCAAATTACATTTTAGTAATTCTGGCACACAACCAAAACGAACTCACCAGAGAAATTACAGCCGCGAGAAAAGGTATAGATAACGCTTTTGCTAAACAAGAAGATTGGCAAACACCACTAGGTAGTTACTTCACAGCCAAACCACTGGGTAAACGTGGGGGAGTTGCTTACGTCTATCCCGCAGCAGTCAACTCTTATCTAGGTATTGCGCGTAACCTCTTCCGTCTATTCCCCAACATCCTCGACGACATCGCCATCAAAGAACTACAAAACCTCGTCGCCGATATCTCCCGCGTCGTCTTCCCCCGAAGTTTAAACAAACTTTCATCTCGCCAACTCGAAACCAAAGAACAACAATTTCTCGATGATCCTCTGGCAATCTTCGACGTAGACATGCTGTTTACCAGATTCATCACCCAAATCATCCGTGATCAATTCCAAGTCAAACCCGAATTTGTCTTTGGTTACAGCTTGGGTGAAACCAGTATGATGTCTGCTATCGGTGTCTGGGATAACTTCACCCAAGGAATCCGCGCCCTCCACGCTTCCCCCCTATTCGCCGACAGATTATCCGGTGCAAAAACAGCCGTCCGTCAGTATTGGCAACTACCACCAACCCAAGATAATAACTTCTGGGCTAACTATGTTCTCATGACAACCCCATCCCAAGTCAGAGAATATCTCAAACATGAGAAGCGCGTCTTTTTAACTCAAATCAACACCCCAGAAGAAGTCGTCATCGCCGGTCAACCAGCAGCTTGTGAGAGAATCATTCAAATATTAGGCTGTAACGCCTTCCGCGCCCCCTTCGATCACGTGATCCATTGTGAGGCGATGAATTCCGAGTATAGCGAAATCGCCAGAGTCAACACCCTACCCATCCAGAAAAACCTCCCAGATGTCACCCTCTACTCTGCTGCTGAGTATGGACCAGTGAGAATCGAGAGTGGGGCGATCGCCAACAGTATCGCCACAGGTTTATCCCAACAACTAGATTTTCCCCGCCTAGTCAACCGAGTCTACGACGATGGCGCGAGAATCTTTATCGAAACAGGTGCAGGTAACATTTGTTCACGCTGGATAGATAAAATTCTTGGCAGCAAACAACACATTACCATATCCCTCAATCGCAGAGGTTTAGACGACCATTCTGGTATCATCAAAGCCTTAGCAAAACTCGTCAGTCACCAAGTTTCCGTTGATTTGTCGCCACTCTACACCCAAGTAACAGAAATTAGTAAAAAATCCAAACTCACCCTCAAAAAAGTCACCCTGGGTGGACAAAGCATTACCGACAAAATTTTGACGGAAGAAAACAAACAACTCTTCCGCAACATCTCCACAACTATCAAAAAATCTCAACCCATCAACCCCCCTGCGACTCAACCAGAAAAAATGCCGCTACAAAATATCATGGATAACAGCTTAGAGCCAAAAGCAGAAGTACAATTTGTTGAGTCAACAGCAAATCCTGAGATAATTACCCAACCTATTACTCTCCTCAATCCATCTCATTATCAACAATTGAACGCTAATAATTTCCAAGTTCATCAAACCCATGACGCTTTCTTACAATCTCGTCAAGAATTTAGCCAGCAAATCAGCGAATTGATTCAACTACAAATCGCTTGTGTGGAAAATTTGTTGAATGAGTAAAGGTTGCTGGGAGATATTTTTTAACTACCCAGATAGTATTTATATAACGAACTGCGTAGACGCAAAGAAGGCGAAGAAAGAATTTTATAAAAATGATCATTATGACAATTTAATCCTCTCTTCATTTCTTTTATTCGCGTCCTACTTCACAAGAAGCTGCTTCGCGTCTAACGCGGTTCATTCTTACTCCCCTCTTTTCATTAAGATATTTTACTGCGAGGAATCACTACGGTGAAAACAGTAGATGTGGTACTAGATAATGGTCTGGAATTTTATGGTTCTCCTTGCAACTTTAATCAAGTATGGAAAGGTTCTTTAGATTGCGTAGCTTTTGAAAGCAGTAGAATTAAAGAAAAACTCCTGACGTTAGATCAACCTTGTTACATTGTTAAAGTTGATGGCAAAATTGGTGTCACCAATGACGGTTATTTGTCTCCTCTTGATAATGGAAAAATGGGACAAATTGAATTGTTGATGGTGATTCCACCCATAAAATTACAACAATTGGGAGATCCTAATTTTCTCGCTTTTCATGGTGTGAAATATGCCTATACCACTGGTGCAATGGCTGGTGGAATCGCTTCAGAAGAAATGATCATTGCTTTAGGAAAAGAGGGAATTTTGGGTTCCTTTGGTGCGGGTGGTTTACCGCCAAATCGCTTAGAAATAGCTATTAACCGCATCCAATACGCCTTACCAAATGGGCCTTATGCTTTTAATTTAATTCATAGTCCTAATGAACCTGCACTAGAACGTGGTGCAGTAGATTTATACCTCAAATATGGCGTAAAAACCATAGAAGCTTCAGCTTTTTTAGATATTACTCCCAACATAGTTTATTATCGTGCCGCAGGATTGGGTGTTAATTCAGCGAATGAAATTGAAATAAAAAACAAAATCATTGCTAAAATTTCCCGTCGTGAAGTTGCAACTAAATTTATGCAACCAGCGCCGCAAAAAATGCTGCAAGAATTGGTTACACAAGGATTAATCAGTGAATTGCAAGCGAATTTAGCAGCTAGAATTCCTCTTGCTGATGATATTACAGCAGAAGCAGATTCGGGTGGTCATACTGATAATCGCCCACTTGTTTGTTTGCTACCTTCAATTGTGGCTTTGCGGGATGAAATTCAAGCACAATATAATTATCAAAAACCGATCCGAGTTGGAATTGCAGGTGGAATTGCGACACCACAATCAGCACTTGCTGCTTTTATGATGGGTGCTGCATATGTGGTGACAGGTTCAATTAATCAATCATGTATTGAAGCTGGAAGTTGTCAGCATACCAAGCAATTGTTAGCACAAGCAGATATGGCTGATGTGATGATGGCTCCAGCCGCAGATATGTTTGAAATGGGGGTAAAACTGCAAGTCCTCAAACGCGGTACAATGTTTCCTCTCCGCGCTCAAAAGTTATATGAAATATACAGGAATTATAACTCAATTGATGAGATTCCGACTCCAGAAAGAGAGAAACTAGAAAAACAAGTTTTTCGCAAGCCACTTGCTCAAGTTTGGGAAGAAACAGCTTCTTATTTATCCCAAAAAAATCCAGAGAAATTGGGTAAAGCTGTGAATAATCCTAAGTTGAAAATGGCGTTAATTTTCCGTTGGTATTTAGGGTTATCTTCTCGGTGGTCTCATGCTGGAGAAAAAGGTCGAGAAGTTGATTACCAAATTTGGTGTGGTCCAGCGATAGGTAGCTTTAATGACTGGGTGCGGGGTTCCTATCTTGCAGATCCAAATCATCGTCGCGTCGTGGATGTTGCTAACCATATCATGATCGGTTCTGCCTACTTATACCGAATTCAAAGTTTGAAAACTCAAGGGCTGCAAATTCCAAATTACTACAGTCAATATACACCTGTGAATTCTACATTGGAAGCCTAAATATGATGACAGTAAAAAAATCTTTAACAGCAGCAGAAATTCAAGCTTGGTTGTTATCTAATCTCGCCGAGACTCTCCAAGTAGCACCAGATCAAGTTGATATCGAACAGCCATTAGATACTTATGGTTTGGATTCTACTCAGGCGATGTTAATTGTCACCAAAGCCGAAAAAATGCTCGGATTTAAAATAGCTCCGACATTATTATGGCATTACCCAACTATTGCATCGTTATCACAGCGTTTAGCCGAAGAATCACAAGAATTAGCATCAGATTTAGAAGACACTGTCGCAGTTAAAAATGTCGCTCCAATTTTAGATTTAAGTGCGGAAGCTGTTCTTGATCCTAATATACGTCCTGCATCTGGTTCTTTTGTGTTCACAAGTGAACCAAAGAATGTTTTTATCACAGGTGGAACAGGATTTTTAGGAGCTTTTTTAATCTACGAACTGTTACAGCAAACTAATGCTGATATTTATTGTTTAGTACGTGCGGCTCATCCAGAAGAAGGTAAGCAAAAACTCAAGAAAAACTTGCAAAGTTATGGACTTTGGAATGAAATATACCGTCCGAGAATTATGCCAGTAATTGGTGATTTATCTCAGCCGCTATTAGGAATTGGCAAAGAAGCCTTTGAAATGTTAGCTGCTAATCTTGATAGTATTTATCACAGTGCTGCAACACTCAATTATGTTTATCCCTATTCTGCACTCAAAACACCGAATGTTTTAGGGACACAAGAAGTATTGCGTTTGGCGTGTCTGTTTAAAGTCAAACCAGTACATTATGTTTCCAGTGTCGCTGTATTTGAATCACCATTTTATGCTGGTAAAATAGTCAAAGAAGATGATAGTTTTGAACATTGGCAAGGAATTTTTCTGGGTTACTCGCAAACAAAATGGGTAGCAGAAAAACTAGTCACAATTGCTCGTGACAGAGGTCTTCCTGTAACTATCCATAGACCACCTTTAATTGCAGGAGATAGCCAAACAGGTGCTTGCAATACAGATGATTTTATCAACTTAGTAATTAAAGGTTGTATCCAGATGGGATACTTCCCAGATGTAGATTATCGATTGGATGCATCACCTGTTGATTATGTCAGCAAATCTATTGTTTATCTCTCCAAACAAGAAGAATCTTTAGGGAAAGCATTTCACTTACAGCATCCTGCACCTATTCCCTTTTCTGATTTACTTGCATGGATGGATTCTCTTGGTTTTGCTATTCAAACAATTTCTTATCAAGAATGGCAAACAAAATTAATTAATGATATTTCTTCCGCAGAGAATCCTTTGTATACCCTCAGACCTTTCTTATTAGAACGTTGGTCAGAAGAACAAATCACTATTCCTGATTTGTACTTGCAAAGTAGAAGACCAATGATTAATTGTGAGGCAACCCTCAATGCACTTGCTGGTAGTGGTATCGTTTGTCCACCACTGGATACACAACTGTTTATGATCTACTCTACCTACTTGCTGCAAAATGGTTTTCTAAATGTAGCTTAGAACTAAATCTACAAATGCATACTGATAATCTATCGGTGTGCATCTGTGATCAATTTCTCGACAATTATTTTGTCATAATTTTAATTAACATCAAGTATTATTTGATTTTTCAACCCGCTTAAACGGGTTTTTTTTAAGTCTAATCATGTAATACCAATTTAATATGAAGACGCATACGAAAGACCCCATCGGCGCTCACGCGCACCCTCCCCGATGCCTTGGGAAGGGTTGTGAAGAAGTAAAATTCTATGCAGCTTCACGAAGAATTGGTATAAATATGTTTTTTAATAGTTGTTTAAATTATTAAAATGCTCTTGAATATATATTTTACACTACTGATTTAATATAAATCCTAGATGATAAACTTCACTTTTATTAAGTTTTTTTACTATAAGCATTAGAGCATAAAATTTTTACTTCAGTTATAAATTTGCTTATCTCATTCACTCCAACCAAAATAATTATAAATAATCTCTTGAAATATTGATTCATGAGATTAGGAACAAAAACTATCTTGCTTCACAAAGGATATCTAAATTTATGAACCTTAAAGATCGAACTATCCTGATCACAGGAATAGGTGGATTTATTGGCTTACGCACTAGCGAATTAGCGATCGCACAAGGAATGCATGTTCGAGGAATAGAAAATGATCCCAATAACGCCAAAATAGCCGAGAGTCTGGGCGCAAAAGTACTTGTTGGTAGCATCTGCGATCCAGCAGTAGCACAAAAAGCTTGTCAAGGAGTAGACATTGTGTTGCACACAGCCGCCCTTGTCAAAGAAGGAGGATCACTAGAGGAGTTTCGTAATGTTAATGTTGGTGGTACTCTTAACATCGCCAAAGCAGCTATGAATGCTGGAGTTAAGACTTTTGTTCATCTTTCCAGCGTCATAGTATATGGCTTTATCTATCCCAATCAAGTTACAGAAGAAGGGCCACTCCGTAGCGAAAATAATCCTTACTCTTTGACAAAAATAGAAAGTGAACAAGAAATCTTAAAGCTAAACGCACCACCAAATTTTGGTGTCATTATTATTAGACCAACGGCTGTTTATGGCCCAAGGAGTAACCCTTGGGTTGTTCGTCCCCTTTCGCTGATGCATCAAAAAAGATTTGTCATACCTGATGCGGGAAGGGGAGTTATGAACCATCTATATATAGATAATTTAATTGATGGAATTTTCCTTGCTATTGAAAAAGAAGCGTATGGAGAAGCTTTCAATATCTCTGATGGACAAGAAACCTCTTGGAAAGAATACTACGCGCGTTTAGCTAAAGCTGGAAACGTACCCGAACCTTTGTCTCTACCAGCACCAATTGTCAAGTTTTTGATTCGATTGGAGTGGTTAAGAATGAAAATTTTAGGTTTAAAGCCTGTGATTTTCCCCGCAGCTGTAGATTTTTCCACTAGCCCTCATGCTTATTCGATTAAAAAAGCACAAACCCAGCTAGGATATAAGCCAAAAATCACTCTAGAAGAAGGTATGGAATACATAAGGAAATGGCTGGAAAATACAGACGTTCAAACATCCAATCAGCAAAATAAATAACTAGAAATTCGGGTCAAGGAGTTGAAATCCCTCCTCCTTGTCCCCTACATCCCCATAACCTTATACCTTTTTTCCAAAAACATATCGCTTGATGTCATTCTCTAGACATATTTGATTTTAAATAAAAATCAACTTTTTTTATACTATATCATCCAATAGATATTCAGTAAAATCGTCTTTTTAGTAGATGTTTGCACTGAATCATAGCCATATATTGAAAGCATTAATTATTACTTAGATTCTAGAGTGATCAAGGAGTTTTATATGCTTAGTGCTGTCATTTTTTTGGCTAGTTACGCTGTAATATCGACACTTTTTATCTCTAGTGTCGAATGAAAAGCAATACTCTAGTTTTAATTTCCTTACTTCTTATATGTATATCTCTAGTTGTTATTCGTACTTTTCTCTCACCTCGGTTGGTTTCCCCGAGTTTTTTTCTAGAGTATATGTGAAGCGTAAAGATTTTTAATTTTATATTTTACATTTTTCATTTTTCATTTTTAATTAAGCGAAGCATTTACACCCTTTGTTCCAAGTACTCAAAACTTTCACTGAACTGTAGGGGTGTATCTGCATTATTGTATAGTCATTAATTAATGTAGCTTTGGCGATTCAATGAGTAACTTTCAAATCGATATTGACTTTAGTAATGTTGATTTTTCTTCCCTGGAGACAGAAGATGATTTTCAAGCAGAGGCAAAAAAATTGCTGCCGAATGCACTTATAAAGCTAGGTGAAGCTGTCGGTGAAAAGACATGGGAGGAATTACAAAAAGGGCTAAAACAACCAGGAAATAAACTCAAATCTTCTGAACGCGAGAAGCGTAAGTTTATGCAAGAAACAGGAAGAACTTATCAAAGAACTGCAAGTAGCACTCTCAAGCAAGAACTGGCAGACTACATAGTAGAGCAATTATCTCAACACAAAAGACAATCCCGCTAAAGGCGCTGGAAAGCTCAGTCAATAATCTGAGGGATTGGCTTTTGAAGCCCACACTTACAAATGAGTGCAAGTGTGGGAGCATGTTACTCTTCCATATCAGGAATTATCTAGGATAAATATGGAGTCTAGGCCTCACCCCTGGATTGACGATCGCTGCTAACTCTTCAGAAGACAATTTGCTCAGTTCAGTCTCTAGTTCTTCAATTGTGAAGTTATAACCACGTTCCTGAGCAACCTGGATGAAGGTTTCTGGGTTTTCTGCTGCTTTGAGTCTTTCCTTTAATGCTTGATCTTGTTTAACTGCTTTGAAAAGTTGGGCTGCATGATTTTGCGTCATATAAAGTCTATCTCCTACTTTAAATATCAGGTTTAAATGGAGTTATTTAACTCCTGCGATTTCACCAAATCCACCCAAGGTCGCCGCTAAATAAAGTCGTATACTTCAATCTTGAACTAGGCGGGAGAATGTCTGATTAACTTTGACAAAAAAATATAAGTTCACACTTGATTGGTGAAGCGATCGCTCTTGAGCTATTGGATAAAGCCAAGTGCTACAGCAGTAGTACCATTAGCTAGAGGAAACAAAACACTGTTGAAATTCCGAGAGATCGCCTGATCCCCGTCTATCAAAGACTAAGCCTATCTACGAAAAGCTTTTGAGAATAGCAGTGAAGCAGGAAAATAATTTGTTTCTGGAAAGACAAGCACTCATGTTGTAGATATTTGTGTAGACCAATCCAATTGCTGTGAGGAGTGAACAAAAAAACATTTGTAAATTTTATTTGGTCTGGAAACAGAAGAATTACGGCTATCTGATTCGTAGAAGTATTAGTCCATGCATACATTATTGAACAAACTTTTAGCTTATGTGCTGATCGCTACCCTAGTAGGCTGTGCAACTCAACAAAGTGAGCAAACACAGCAAACACAGCAAACACAGCAAACACAAATTGAGCAGTCAAGTTCTAGTGGAGGACAGCAGCAGTGTTCGCGTATTGAGGTACGCCAAAACAATGGTAAAACCGAGGTCAAGCGCTCAAACGACTGTTATTAGAGCGATCCATTATCGACTCACCCCCGCATCTACTTATGTAAAAAGTATGTTATTCCAATGCCAACACAAGTATGTTTTGATTACCAAACAAATGGAATTAGGCGATTGCTAGATTTCTGATACTCAGCATAGTTTTGATACTTAGCAGACATTGACTGTTCTTTTTGGAACAACCTCTGTATATACATAAGTAATATCACTGCTGGAACTAAATAAGCCCAAACAGAACCAGCTACAACAGCAAAACTCAGATACCGCAACAAATCACCAAAGTAATTGATGTTACGGGAAAAGCGCCAGATATTATCACTGACTAATTCTGCACCATATTGCTTGGCTGTCAATTTTTGGACATCAGCGGTGGTGTTGATGAGGCTGCCAAAGATGTATAAAGGTAATGCTACAGCAGTGGCGATCGCTGATATGGGAACAGGATTGATAAATGCTAGGTATCCTGGTAAAGAATAAAAAATACCAACAAATAATAACCCCAAAATTAACCCACCAAATCCCACAGGTTCATTAAATATCTGTCGTCGTTGGGGAAAAAGCCACTGTTCTAGCAACCACCAAAGACAGTAGCTGCCATGCAAACACAGATATATTACTTGTCGTAAATCTTGGATACCAAAAACAAAGCTAAAAATAAATAACAAGACAATAGTCAAAGCTTTTGCTATATTAATCGCTGTCAGTGCCGTCAAGCCTGTTTTTTCGTCGTTGGTGGTGTTTTGCATGATGATAACGACTGAATACTCTTAACAATTATTTATTTTAACTACGTCGATTTACGAGTGTGGTACTAGCTTGATCAACAGGCATCAAAATGACTTGATTAATATTGACATGGGCTGGTCGGGTGGCGCAAAAAAAGACCACATCAGCAACATCCTCACCAGTCAGGGGGGTGAGACCTTGGTAAACTTTCTCAGCCCGTTGTGTGTCACCGTGAAACCGCACTTCGCTAAATTCTGTTTCTACCATACCGGGGTCAACAGAAGTGACTTTTACCGAAGTTCCTAATAAATCTTGTTTTAAGCCTTCAGAAATTGCTCTGACTGCTGCTTTTGTACCACAATAAACATTACCACCGGGGTAAGTTTGATAGCCAGCTATCGAACCGATATTGATCACATGACCGCGATCGCGACTCACCATTCCAGGGACAACATAGCGACTGAGGTAGAGTAAACCTTTGATATTGGTATCAATCATTTCTTCCCAATCCTCAAATTTACCCTCATGGAGTTTGTCTAAACCGCGACTTAAACCAGCATTATTGATCAGAATATCAATTTCTGACCAAGCACTAGGGAGACTAGATAGAGCAGATTCAACAGCAGAGCGATCGCGTACATCTAACTGTAATAAATGTATCTGACCAGACTTGCCATGATCAGTCTCTACAAGACTATCTGCTAATTCCTGCAAACGTTCTTGACGTCGCGCCGCTAAAATCAATTTTGCGCCAGCACTAGCAAACACTTTGGCACAAGCAGCGCCAATACCGCTACTCGCACCAGTAATTAGAACAATTTGATTTTGTAGAGAAAGCATTTTTGGTCAAGAGTCAATGGTCAAGAGTCAATGGTCAAGGGTCAATAGTCAGGGGTCAATAGTCAAGGGTCAATATAAAATTACCTGGAAAATTGACCCTTGACTCTGGACAAATGACTAAATTATTTTGTCACCACTTGCATTCGTTGAGTGATCATTGTCATACCATCTCCGCGCATGATCACTGCCGAAACCCATTGACTACCAGGAGTCAAGGGTGCTTTACCAACTTTGAAAATACCACCAGATGAAAGTAACTCCAAATCTACAGGTGTAGGACTGAGATATTTGTTTGCTTTGATTGGTTCTTCCAAAGCTGTTCCTAAAATATAATCTTCGCCTAGAGGTTCTTGGACAATCGCATCAAAGCTGTATTGCTGACCAACTTTAACCTGTTGTGGCAATTTAAAATCAATTTGTGGTGGTTGACTACCAGCAGTCACTTGAGTACGTTCTGACAAAATATCTTGACGAACGACTTTTCCCCCAGAAATTTGTTGACGTGATGTAATTGTGGCTGATAAAGCCATATTGTTATTGTTCGGGGAAGGTAAGCCAGTTATTTTCGTGACCGTATCAGCGACGATGACATTACCTTGAGGTTTCCAAGATTGCAGCTGCGTACTGTATTTGAGTTGGGGATATTGTTTCCACAATGTATTTAAAGCTTGTTCCATGCTTTGATAGTTTAATCCATCCCCATGCGTAAAGTTGGGACTGTAGAACTGCATGACTCCTTTGACATTACGCTGGTTTGCCGCTGTATCAATTTGCGTCAATAGGTTATTGAGTTCAGGGGGTGCGTTCGGTGATGTGCTAGCTTGAGCGCATTTCCAACCAGCAGTAAAACCAAGAGTAAGTAGTAACAAAAGTATCCAACGGTTGGATGAGAAGTGTGATTGGCGTTTAAATAGTAGGATAATCAGTCTACGCATTGGTATTAAATTGGTAGTTTGACTACAAAAGAGATTCCCGCTTTCAAATCAAATCCATAGAGTAAAGCTGTTGTAGATTAAGTTCCGAAACAGTTTACAACAAGGTAGGGAAATTGTTTTATCTTAGTGAAACTAAGCGTTGACATGGTAGTGGGTAAATGGCAGACGCACCAATAAAATTATTGATAGCAGCAAGTGGAACTGGCGGACACTTATTTCCAGCGATCGCATTAGCGCAAGAATTGCCAGATTATCAAATCGAATGGTTGGGTGTACCCAATCGGTTAGAAACTCAACTTGTCCCCCAACAGTATAAATTGAATACTATTTCTGTTGAAGGATTTCAAAAAGGTTTTGGCATCTCATCGCTACTGACTGTAAGTAAACTGATCAGTTCCATTCTTAAAGTTAGGAAAATTTTACAAAATGGTCAATTTCAGGGAGTATTTACCACAGGAGGATATATTGCTGGGCCAGCAGTAATTGCAGCGCGATCGCTAGGTATACCCGTAATACTCCACGAATCAAATGCTTTCCCAGGAAAAGTCACGCGATTTTTTGGGCCTTGGTGTAATGCAGTCGCATTAGGATTTGAAGTTGCCGCCAAATATTTAGCCCGTGCCAAGACGATTTACACTAGTACTCCGGTACGTGCAGAATTTTTCAAACCGGGGATCGCCGCATCATTAGATTTAGGTATTCCGGAAAATGTACCTGTGATTGTCGTCTTTGGTGGTAGTCAAGGCGCAGTCGCTATTAACAAGTTGGTGCGTGAGTGTGCAACAGCTTGGTTTGATGTTGGCGCTTGGGTTGTACATTTGACAGGCGATAAAGATCCGGAAGCGGAAAGTTTAAAACATCCACAGTATATATCTCTGCCTTTTTATAACAACATGGCAGCATTACTGCAACGCGCAAATTTAGCCATTAGTCGTTCTGGTGCAGGTAGTCTAACAGAATTAGCGGTGTGTGGCACGCCTGCAATTTTAATTCCTTATCCGTTTGCAGCAGAAGATCATCAAACCTATAACGCCAAAGTATTTACCTCAGTTGGTGCAGCATTGATGTTTCAGCAAACAGAATTGACACTTGAGAAATTGCAAACAGAAATTTTGCACCTGTTACAGTCACCACAACAGTTAAAAGCGATGGGGGAAAAAGCTAGAACTATTGCACCTGCTGATAGTGCCGAGAAATTAGCACAGTTAGTTCGGGAAATGGTAGAAAAATAGAGGAAAATAGTTATGTTACGAATTAAAACCAAATTTTAACAAGAGCAAACAATTGTGCTTATGGGTAGCTTCATCAAGCGATCGCTATGTTATCCTGCCACAGCTTCCTTACTCATCGGGTTAACGTGTCACTCAACTATTGCTCAAAGTCACAGTAAATATTTTCAGACTAAACATGTTCAGATTGAGCAAAAATCTTCTCAAAATATCAAGATTACTCAGGCTACCCAAGCACTTGGTGAAAAAACAGCCCTCAACTTAGTTTGGAAACTACCACAAGTACAACGTAAAGCCAGAGAAATCGAAAAACTTTCAAAGGGAAAAATACGTGTTGCAGCAAAGGTTGATAGTTCTCCAACTCCAGAAACACCTTACTACACAGTGCAAATCTATGAAAATCATATAGATTACATCGACACAATTTATTGGTTTCGTGTCTTGAATCCAAGTGGTGCTATCCAAGTTCTAGATATCATTCAGAACGAATATGTATCTTTAGAAGCATGGAAACAAAATTAATTCAGGGAACAGGGAAGCATAATAACTGATAACTGAAGTAAATGTCTCAAACAAAACCTATTAGTCCTTGGAAATTCAAGCCTTGGTGGTGTCAGCCCTGGTCTATACTGCTCACAGGCATAACCTTGATTAGTGGTAGTTGGATAATATTTAAAATTGTTTGGCTAACAGTTTTGATTGCGATTCCTGTACTTACATGGATGGGCTTTTTCTTATTAATCTGGCCCCCATTAATGATTCGCAGTGGTATTTTAGAATCTTATCAATTATCAATAGATGAGAATGCAGATAAAAATAGTTAATAGTTAATAGTTAATTGTTGATGGTTGTAAGCTGGTAGTTTTTCCAAACAAGCAACAATCAACAACCAACAACAATTAATTCTGTATTCGAGTCATTTCAAACAATTGTTGAGCATTTCTTCCTAAGAAACCATCAAACAACACTGACTTTCCTGGTTCTTCTTCCACTATATAGCGCTGGGCAATTTCGTAGTAAGCATAAGTCCAGGGAATCTGAATTTCTGTATCAGTCAACTCATCTAATACTGTTACTATCTCTGTTACTGCTTGTGTTGCTGTTTGTCGTAAGCCACAGCTAACATCCCCTTCAATTTCTGCTTTCATCGGTACGCCTAGCTTTGCTAAACCACGGGCTGTAGCATCAATATCTGGATACTCTGGGGTATTCTGGCGGTTAACATAGCCTGTAAAATGGTTGACTGCATAACCATGTAATAATACCCAAGCACCGTATTGACTAACTTTATTCACTTCTTCCACTACAGAACGTCGGGGAGGTTGCCAAGGGCAGGTAAAAATTTTCAGAAGTTCCTTCGCAAGACGTTCGGTATCATATTTAAAGCTATTAATAATAGCAGAATAACTTAGTAAATTGACACCACTTACCGTTTGTTGAATGAGTTGAATAGTTTTCGGTGGTAACTCATCCACAATCAACTCACTAATAAACAGCTTGGGTAAATTGAATTCTACTTGTTGAGGATGACGATAATGACGGGCATAGAGATGAGTTTCACTAAATGTATACTCTCCAGCTGCTTCATAACCTAAAGCTTCGGCGAATTTCCCCAAATACTCAATCCCCAAGTTGACTTTACCTTGTGGACTATCCACAGCCATACGTAAAGATCGAAAAGCAATGTGATCATTAGCAACAGTACCACCCGCTTTAGTAATCATTTGTGCATAGGTGTGGGCATACCTTACCCTGCTGCTATAATCTCGCCAAAGAAGTTCCCATAGTTGACAGGCAATTTTGGGGTTCATATGAATTTGAGTGAACGGCTTATGTTGATATTAACCACAAACACACTCACACAGAGAAAACAAACAAATAACAACTTGATAAAGTTCTCAATATTTTCTTGTGTTTGTGAAACTTCTTGAACTTGCTGTATGTAAAGCCCATCCTAAACTTGTAGGCTGTTCATAAACTCGCTTCAGTGTGTTCACATCTCTTGCAGAAATGGGCGGCGGGTTGCGAACTTGCGAAAAGTATAATGCGTCACTTGCCACTTGGCTATGTCCCCATATACCCAAGGCATGTCCTAGTTCATGGCGAGCGGCAGCCAAAAGATATATACCTGTTTGACTCGGACTGAGCAGGATACTAAATTTATGGTATAAAATATCTTGTTTTTTATATACTTCGTAAATAGTTTGAGCGGAACGCGCACGGGAGATTTTGCTATTGGGTAATTTTTGGAGTGGTGGGTTTTTCCTGATAATCGTAATATCGGCTAATTTCTGGTTTTCGACTACTTGTAAAGGTAAATAAGCATTCCACTCTTGTACAGCCTGCAAGACATTATTCACCCATGCTTGGGCTTTTTGAGCATCTATTGCTTGGGGTGCTTCTATGTAAACTTTAACGGGAAACTGTGACCAAACTAAATAACCGACTTGCGTCGGTACAACTTGAGAAAAGTAGTCACCGCTATTTGTCTGATCTTGCCACTGCGCCAGTGTGGGCGGTAGGGGATGTGGTTGTGGGGGAGGTAGGGGGGTGTCAGAAGTGGAGGGGGAAATGGCAAAAGACTGCACGTTAGTTAAGATCACGAGCAGTCCAGTAATAATAGCCAATCCTGTAAATACCAGCAAACGCCGCCAAATAAAACTTTTTGAGATATTGGTGGTTGGGGAGCGAGCATTGGGAGAAGATGCGGTGACGCGGAGAGTAGGTGACGCGGAGAATCTACCAAAAATATTCTCTGTGTCCCCATGTCCCCGTGTCCCCGTGTCCCCCATGTCCTCCTCATCCTCCCTGTCTTCTCCCCACTTCTCACCCTCTCCATGTTTACTTAGGGAGCCAACCAGCACTCAAAACCACGGATAATCCAAGGAAAATGACTGTCAATGCCCATGTAACTTGGTTTAATGTTTTTTCTGCACTTTTAGTGCTGCTAAATAATTGGGCTTGTCCACCAATGGCTCCGATCCCATCACCTTTGGGGCTATGTAACAATACTAAGACGGTCAAAGCAACAGCAGAAAAAACCCAGATACCTTGTACAACGTTAGAAACGGTCATAGTAACAATGTGTTTGTGAATTTTGAATTATGAATGATGAACTTATGTTAAGTGAGTCGGCGGAAATAAGCAGAATTATATTACGAAACATAAACATCATTGAAACCCTTACCAATGACAAAGAACAAATGACTATCTTCGCCACTAGTTTCAGTGTGCCGACCTACTTACATTCTCATTCATAATTCATTATTATTAACTTTTTACTGCCCCACTGGCACAGGTTTACGAGAAAGTTCTAGATCGTATTCTGTGGGTTGGACAAGCGATCGCCCAGTCATTTCTGCTGGCTGAGGCAACTTTAAGATTTGCAAAATCGTGGGAGCGATGTCTGCTAGTTTACCATCTTTACGCAAGCTCACATTGCCACCATGACCAGGAATTTTCGCTTGTTCTCCTTCCACTACAATCAGAGGAACTGGATTGGTAGTATGAGCTGTCCAGGGGTTGCCATTTTCATCTATCATGTATTCAGCGTTGCCGTGGTCAGCAGTAATGATTGCTGTACCTCCAGCTTTGCTTATGCTTGTCAATAGGCGAGCCAAACAGTGATCTACAGCTTCGATGGCTTCTACTGTAGCTGGAACTTGACCAGTGTGTCCCACCATGTCTGGGTTAGCATAATTAATTACAATTAACGAGTAAATACCCTTTTCAATAGCTGCGACTGCCACATCTGTAACCGCTTCGGCTGACATCTTTGGTGCTTTGTCGTAGGTGGCAACCATTGGGCTATTAACCAGTTCTCTGTCTTCTCCTGGGAAGGGTTCTTCTAATCCACCATTGAAGAAGTAGGTAACGTGAGCATATTTTTCAGTTTCGGCGGTGCGAAACTGCTTAAGATGGTGCTGAGAAATAACTTCTCCGAGGATATTACTCAAATTTTGCGGTTCAAAGGCAACCTTTACTGACAATTCTGGGTCGTACTGTGTAAAGGTAACAAAAGACAATGGCGTGATTAGCTTTCTTTCAAAACCGTTAAATTCTGGACTAACGAAAGCTTGGGTGAGTTGTCTGGCACGATCTGGACGGAAATTGAAAAATATCACCCCATCTCCTGGTTCTATGGCTCCAGGGGCTATTCTCACTGGGGCTATAAACTCGTCTGTTACACCCTCTGTATAGGACGCTTGCAAAACTTCCACCGCAGAATGTCCATTACCAGAACTATCTTGTGTCATCACATCGTAGGCACGTTGAACCCGATCCCAACGGCGATCGCGATCCATGGCATAGTAGCGACCACTGAGGGTGACTATGCGTCCTACTCCTATTCGGTCGATGTAGTCTTGAATCAGTGCGATCGAGTTGACACCGTCTGTGGGGGTGGTATCGCGGCCATCTGTAATCGCATGTATGCAAATATCTGATATTTCCTGACTTTTCGCTAAGTCAAGTAGTCCAAACAGATGACTAACGTGTGAGTGAACGCCACCTTCAGAACAAAGTCCAATCATGTGCAATTTACCATTGCGACTGCGGACTTCTTGACAAATGCTGACAAGTGCTGAGTTTTTGAGGATGGAACCGTCTTCTACCGCATCAGAAATGCGTACTAACTCTTGGGGTACAACCCTACCAGCGCCAATGTTCAAATGACCAACTTCAGAATTGCCCATTTGACCTTCTGGCAAGCCTACCGCTTTTCCTGATGTGCGGATAAGGGTATGCGGATATGCTGCCCATAAGCTGTCCATTACCGGAGTTTGAGCAGCGGCAATAGCATTTCCTTTTGTCTGTTCGCAGTAGCCCCATCCGTCTAAAATGACTAGCACCACGGGAGCAACAGGTGCTTTGGTCATAATAAAATCGCCCTTTACTTTTTGTAATACCCGAATGATACCACTGCTAACTACAGTCGCAAGTAGATTTGTGCTTATTAACTTCTTTTATAAGAGATACCCCATTTTTTATATATGTTCTTAAATTCTAGTAAATTTTTTCTGATTTTTGTGGTATTTACCAACTCTTGAGCATTAAAAACGAAGTTGCTATTCAATCCAGATCGAATATGTGATGGATGTGTGACAGATCAAACGCCTGATACGGTTGGTTGCATGTCCGTAGTTATGCGGCGATCATTATTTCCAGTTGCTGGCGTACTTGACCGCTGCGATCGCGGAAGACACTGATCCAAACAGAAGTATCAATCAGCAACATCACGAGTTTCGCGCAGAGCTTTATAGTCAAAGTCTGGGACAAACTGAATTTGCCCTGCGAGGTCGAGAAGATTTTTCTTGCGGCGCGATCGCACAAGTTCTTGCAGAGCAAGATTTACTAGTTCTTCTTGGTTGGCGAGTTTGGTAAGCTGGGAAGCTTCGTTGAGAAGAGCTTCGTCAAGGTTAAGCGTAATTTGCATAGGACGAATGCGAAGTAGGCGCAATTATTCCGCTTACATTTTAACCTGATAGACATTTGTAACACTACCAGCAGCTTTAGGTAGTCCGCTCCAACCGAATTGTTCGACTGCGAATACAACTAACCTGAATTGTGTTTACGGCAGTAATGTTACCTGTGCATTTCGTGGATACGATGTACCACACGCTTTAAAGTTCTCAACTTTGATTATACATCCTTGAATATATTTCTCATAGTGTTTTCCACTAGAATCGATGATTTCAAAACAGATTATTGATTTAATTTCTCGACGGCTTGAGTCCTGATTCAAAATGAATGAAAAAAGCTTCTCCGAACATGTAAATTTATAACTTTCTAGCCGAATATCTGAAGGCTCCAGAATTAGAGGATCATTCCCGACTCTTTGTTCTGGAATTGTTACACGATTTTTCTTGCTGCCTTCAAATGCTAGTCCAACCTTTGACAAAACAGCGGATTGATTACCTAAATTTGCAAAAGCTAGATTCAGCACTAATATCGACTCAGTATTTAAGGTATTCTCAGAAAACCAATCAAGCAAAGTGAGTTTTATTATCTGTGTCTTTTGCAGAAACTGAAAATATAAAGTAACCAAAGAGACGACGAAGGAGAAGATAGAGACAACTAAAGCCAGAGTTGCTAATGTATCACTCGTGGTCATAGTTCTTTGCAGTGTCAACAGCACAATTTTATTTTAGTTAGATGCTGAGTGTCTCTGAAGGACTGCTCTGTCAGCAATTTGGCCTTACCTAGCTTCTAAATTTCAAAAGAGCATCATCTACTACGCCTCAATGAATTAAACGAAGCAGTGGAACTATTTATTATACGGAAACTTTCCGTATAATCTTTATCTCAATCCTAATATATCAAGCATTATAAGGAACTTTTGTCTGAAATATACGGAAAACTTATTTTTTTCATCCTTATTCGGGTATTATACCGAATTTTTCCATATAACTACGATGATTTATACTCACGTACTCAATCGTGATGGTAAAGCTGTTCGTAGTCCGCTTGACTAATAACCTATATGAGTGGACTATCGCTTCACTCCTGAACACTAACCATAGTTCTTTCTGGTATCAGTAAGAGTTTGTGCGATCGCTCCTCAAACTACACAAGTTGGTTTATAAACAAGACACTGATTTCCTTTCTACTTCTTCTTCCCACCAGCTTTAGCTGCTTTGGCTGCTTTTTTGGCTGCTTTTTCGGCTGCGATCGCAGCTAATCTAGCTTGTTCTTTTTCTTCAGCAATTTTTTCTAAATAGTAATGATAGTCTCCTAAATAAACTCGGAATTCGCCATCGCGAATTTCTACAATTTTATTGGCTACCTGAGAAATAAAATATCGGTCATGGGAAACAATAATCGCTGTGCCATCGTAATTTTGTAATGCTTCTTCCAGCATTTCTTTAGCTGGAATATCTAAGTGGTTGGTTGGCTCATCTAAGATTAGTAAATTGGCTGGACACAATAGCATTTTTGCTAATGCTAAACGTGCTTTTTCTCCACCACTTAAAGCCGCAACGTTTTTGAAGACTGTATCACCACTAAATAAAAAGCGTCCTAGCAATGTACGAACGTCTTCGTTTTTCCAGTCGGGGACTTCATCATGAATAGTTTCCATGACGGTTTTTTCTAAGTCTAAAGCTTCCGCCTGGTTTTGTTCAAAATATCCTGGGATGACATTATGTTCACCTAATTTAACAACGCCTTCTGTGGCTTTTTCCATACCCATGATTAGGCGTAGCAAAGTTGATTTACCTGCACCATTGGGAGCAACAAAGGCAATGCGATCGCCTCTTTCAATCAGGAGATTTGCTCCTAAAAACAAAATTTTGTCATCGTAGATATGAGTTAAATTTTTGATTTCTACTACTTCTCTGCCACTGCGGGGTGCAGGAGGAAAATGAAATTGTAGTGTTTTAACTCCAACTGTTGGGGCTTCTATACGTTCAATTTTTTCGAGTTGTTTTTCCCGGCTTTTGGCTTGGGTGCTACGGGTAGCGCTAGCACGGAATTTATCAACAAAAGCTTGTTGTTTTTCTAATTCTTTTTGCTGACGTTCGTAAGCATTAATTTGTGCTGTTTGGTTTTCAGCTTTTTGTTGTAAAAACGCTGAGTAATTACCGAGATAAGTAGTGGAAACACCACGTTCTGTTTCTACAATTTGCGTACAGAGACGATCTAGAAATTCCCGGTCATGGGAAACTATGACCATGGGCGTATTTAAGCCTTTGAGGTAATTTTCTAGCCATTCAATTGTTTCTAAATCAAGGTGGTTTGTTGGCTCGTCGAGTAATAATAAATCAGGCTCTTGCAGAAGGATTTTACCCAAACTGATCCGCATTTGCCAACCGCCACTAAAGGCGCTGACGAGGCGATCGCCATCTTCTGGTTCAAAGCCCATTTCTGGTAATATCTTGCCGATGCGTGCTTCTAAGCCATAACCATCTAGGGCTTCAAATTTTCGTTGTAGCTTATCTAATTTATTAATTAGTTTATCCAGTTCTTCTGGAGAGGCGCTCTCCATCTGATGCTGCACTTCCAGCAAAGATAACTGTACCTGATTTGCTTCCTTGAAGACTGTCCACAATTCTTCTCTGATGGTACGGCTGGGGTCTACATCGAATTCTTGATTGAGGTAGGCTATGTGTAAACTAGCAGGACGAATGATTTCGCCAGAGGTTGGCTCAATCTTACCAGTGATAATTTTGAGTTGGGTAGATTTACCTGCGCCGTTCACACCGACTAAACCAACGCGATCGCCTATCTTAACTTCCCAATTGATATCCTTGAGAACTTCGCCAGTCGGATAAATTTTACTAATATGTTCTAGTCGCAGCATTGAGTGTCTCCAAGGTAGGCAACAAGCCGGGAAGGCTAACTCACATCGAGTCCAATCTTAACAAAATTTAACTACAAATTTCGATGTGATAAATTCCGTGAAGACAAAAAATATTTTGCTCAGTGAAAACTATTGAACCCACATTCCGCAGGTAAGCGAGGAAATCAATGGTATTTTTGATGAATGACACCATCAGTATCACAAATAAGAGTACAGGATATTAGACCTCTTGCAAAAGTCCCATAAGCGTGGGACAACTAGCTTAGAGCTTTCTTGACATCTATGAGCTACGAAAATGCAAAAAACCTGAAACCAGAAGAATTCAAACTATGAGTGTGGTGTGCATCCTCTGACTTTTAGCCAGATGACGGAGGTAGTGCGCTTACATTTGAACTCTTGGGCGATAAAGGATATCAAAGAATTCATAAACTTCATGCCAAGAGCCAAATACCAAAAAATAAACCGATTAGGCGGTCAACTCAACCGTGAAGAGAAAAAAGTAATCAAGAGTTAGCCAAAGTCCGAGTTGTAGGTGAGCATATCAATCGCAAACTGAAAATATTTAAAATTTTGTCTGACCGTTATCGCAATCGTCGAAAAAGATTTGCTTTAAGATTTAATCTCATAGCTGGTTTGTACAACTATGAGCATTCACAATTAAGCATCAGTAGTGACGACAGCTTCAACAGTTGCTTTTTGTTGGGGAACATCCACAGAAGTAATTGCCCAACGTAAAGGTTCACCTTGTTTTTCCAATTCTGCTTCAATCGTTTTTTGTAATTCTGTAGGGGTTTCTTGGAGGTTAATTTCTGCGGTAATAAAATGAGTTGTCATTGTATTTGTTGGTTGTTAGTGGTGAATAGTTAGTGGTTAGTGGTTAGTATAAAACAATTAACTACTGTACGGCCGAAGCATTTGTATGGGTATCTTGAATTAAAAACGAAATATTTTCGTACAAATGCTTCGCCCCTACTAACATTATTTACCGAATTGTAATTGATAAACTGTATCTTCTTTTTCTGTGGCAATTTTTAAATCAGAACGAGGATAGGCAACACAAAGTAAGACGTAACCCTGTTTTTGCAGTTCTGGACTAACGCCCATGCCATCAGTTTGGTCTACTTTACCGGAAAGAGTTTGACCAGCACAAGTTGTGCAAACGCCTGCATGACAGGAACTAGGTAATTCTAACCCTTCTGCATCTGCAACTGATAAGATTGTTTGATTTTCGGGAACTTGTAAGGTATGAGTTTTGCCTTGATGTTGAATTTCAACGGTGTAAGTCTTAGACATATACTTATAAAGATGCGATACAACAGACAAATTTATTATTTTATCTGAATTAGTTAAAAATATTGCAGACATTAAATAAACTTTGGATTTTGCTTGGGTTGGGGGATTTTACCAGAGTTTTATAATAATCACAGAGAATTAGTTAAATTTGCTTAGTTATATTTATGCGCGATCGCATTGTATTAAAAACTGTATCCGCAAGTCTGCCTTTTGGTACTCTAAAAGCTTTGGCGACTATTGTGGGTGTGGGAGAGTAAGCAATGACATTTGATGTGTTTCTGGCTCACAATAGTCAGGATAAGCCAAAAATCAGGATTATTTATAAAAACCTTCAAAAATTAGGCTTGAATCCCTGGCTTGATGAAAAACAAATTAGACCAGGACAACTTTACCAAGATGTGATTCAGCAAGCAATCCAGCAAATCCAATGTGTTGCTGTTTTCATTGGTACAACAGGTTTAGGAAGGTGGCAAGCCCTTGAACTTCATGGTTTTATCAGTCAATGCGTAGAAAGACACATTCCGGTAATTCCTGTGTTACTACCTGGTGTTCAGTGTATTCCAGATAATCTAATTTTTCTCAGGCAGTTTCATCAAGTTTGCTTTGAGTGTGACATTGAAGAAGACTTTGAAGCTTTTAAAACTTTGTATTGGGGTATTACTGGAGAAGAACTGGAGATAGATAACACAATTTTCTCTCAACCGCATAAGAACACTTTAGACTCTCTTAACTCATATCCTGCTACTCAGCCACCTACTAAAACTGATGACCTCTCCTCAGAAAAAGGCATAGACTACACCAGACTGCGTGATTTATTGAAAGCAGGAAAATGGAAAGAGGCTGACGCAGAAACTGATCGGGTGATGATTCAGGCTGTAGGTAAGAAAGATGGCAACTGGTTCACCAAAGACGAACTCTTAAATTTTCCTTGCACTGACTTAGGCACAATTGACCAACTGTGGGTCAAATACAGCAATGGACACTTTGGCTTTAGCGTCCAGAAGGAAATTTACTTGAGCAAGAGCGTTGACGGTAAAGCTGACGGCAAATATGACAAAGAAGCTTGGGATAAGTTTGGCGACCGCGTAGGATGGAGGGTGAATAGTAGTTGGATACGATATAAAGACGTAACTTTTAACTCCTCAGCCCCACGGGGACACCTCCCCAGCCTATTGTGGTGGTTGGGTGGTGGGGTATGGGGTGGTGGTGGTGTGGTCTCTTCTCTTGCATCGAGACTTGTAAAGTGTAGCATTTAAGGATCTCATGAGTACCATAATTGCTAAAGTCGTAGAAATAACCCTGCTGTATTCCTGCTGCTTTCGGGTTAGGGTGGATATATCGCAGAATATTTAATGCACGGCGTTTATCTGTATTAGCAAAACCTGTACTGTGATAACGCTTTTCCCAAAAATGCCCAGTATGGTTGAGCATCCGGTTAAAACACTTAGCAGTATACCAATTCAACCAGTGCATAATCTTTAGAGAATGTTTGAACAGTCTTTTTGTTAGTAACAAAACGTTTTCGATCCCCCTAAATCCCCCTTACAAAGGGGGACTTTAAGAAATTTCCCCCTTTAAAAAGGGAGGTTAGAGGGGATCAAAACGTTATTAGACAACTTGATAGAACTTGTTGTTTACACCATAGCCTTTTTAAGGAGGATTAGAGAGGATAAAACCCTGTATCTGCTCACACACACTATCAAACTGATTTAAAACTTGACTATTTGTAAACCTAATAATCTTTAAACCATATCCTTCTAGAATTCTTGTTCTCTCTATGTCATATTCTTGACCTTCATCTGTAAAATGACTATCCCCATCAATTTCAATCACTACTTGTAAAGTGGGACAATAGAAATCAACTATAAAATGATCAATTGGTCGTTGCCTTAAAACCCGAAATTGAAAATCTCTCAGATACTCACACCACAGTTTTTTTTCTGCTGGGGTCATGTTTTTGCGAAGTTCTTTTGCTCTTTCTACAAGCTTTGGATTGTAAGGTAAATGGAAATCGCTACTGTTAAGGTTGTTTGTCATAGTTTCTGCGTTTATGTCTTTAAACTCCTTGAAAACGTATGAAATAACATTAAAGTCCCCCTTTTAAAGCTAAGGTATACACACAAGTCTTAATCTAGAGCAGCAAAGCTAGCTAGAGCAAAAATATAAACCTAGTAAATCCGTTATTATTGGAAATTTTGGTTTACCTATTTACGCCTGTTTCAATAATAAAAAACCTACCCTAGTTTATTTTGCCGTTCTAGGTCTTAATAAAGTTGTCTAACAACGTTTTGATCCTCCCTAACTCTTATTGAAAAGGGGGAAATTTCTGAAAGTCCCCCTTTTTAAGGGGGATTTAGGGGGATCAAATGACTTGTGTGTAAACCATAGCCTTGCAGGGAAGAGGTATTCTACAGGTAGGCTTCCCTCCGTAAGGAAAACAAGCTAGGTCAAGGGGTTTTCCAGATCCCGTGAAAAGTCAGACTTCTCAAAAAAGTCGGGGATCTATGTTCTTAAGAAAGATGCATAACTGCTATATAATAAAGGTTTGCATTAACCTAGAATTTCCGTAATCTTAAAATTGAATGACCCGTTTTATACATGATCAATTCGCCAAAGACTACCTCGAAGAATTATTAAAAGATTACGGAGAAGTCAAAGCATCAGAAAAAGTCTCAGGAGAGATTAAAGAAATAGATGTTTTCTTCACTCCTGCCAAACAGCAAAACTCTAACTTACAAATACTGGGTTTGCTAGGAAGATTTGCAGAAAATCCTGCCATCATAGAACCATTCCGCAATCCAGCCGCTAGCGATGAAATCTGCGATTGTATTCTAAAATTATTAGAAGTCAAAGCTTTATTGCGACGAGAAGCTAAAGCCAATAAAACTAAACTTCAGGACTCAGAAATTCCCAAGTTGTGGGTTCTGACTCCAACGATATCCGAAACTAGATTGTCTAGCTTTGGAACTATAAAAAAAGCAGGTTGGTTATCGGGAGTACATTTTCTTCCAGAAGCCTTGCGGACAGCAATTGTGGCGATACACCAACTACCGCTCACACCAGAGACATTATGGTTGAGGCTTTTGGGTAGAGGAAGTGTGCAGTCACAAGCGATTATCGAGTTGCAAGCGTTACCATTAAATCATCCATACCAAAAAGCAACCCTCGAATTAGTTTACAACTTGCGCGAAAACTTGAGAGTAAATCAAGAATTAGAAGCAGATGATCGGGAGTTAATTATGCGTTTAGAACCACTTTATCAAAGAGATAGGGAACAAGCCAAAGAAGAAGGAAGACAAGAAGGAGAACAAGACTTAATACTGCGTCTACTAAATCGCCGTATTGGTGAGATTGATGAATCATTAATCGAGCGAATTAAAGAATTATCAATTGAACAATTAGAAAATCTGGGAGAGGCATTGTTAGATTTTTCTAGTGTTGCTGATTTAGAAAGTTGGTTAAACCAACACTTAGGATAAGTAATGAGTAGATAAATTTATAACCAATTTTCTATATCATGTAAACAACAATTAATCCCTTAATAATAGAGATTGTGCCAATTAAATACTTTCAGTTTGAATTGATACTTAAAACTAAACTTTAAGTATCAGATAAAATTGTTAATAACCAATTATCAGTAAGACTTTCAGCTATAAAACAAGGTAAGCTTTTATAGCCAAGTCTTGCCTAAAAATATTTCATAATTAAGGGGAGAACATCCCAACGGAGAATACAAAAATGCTAGAACAATACCGTCAACATGTTGCAGAAAGGGCAGCATTAGGAATTCCCCCTTTACCGTTGGATGCGAAGCAAACCTCAGAATTATGTGAATTACTGAAGAATCCGCCCAAGGGTGAAGAAGAAACATTATTACATTTATTGCGCGATCGCGTACCTCCCGGAGTCGATCCAGCAGCTTACGTCAAAGCCGGATTTTTGACTGGAATCGCTAAAGGCGAAATCACCAGCCCCCTAATTTCACCAATTGCAGCAGTGCAAATGCTGGGGACAATGGTAGGAGGCTACAACGTCCAATCTTTAATCGAACTGCTACAAACTCCGACTGTATCCTTCTCAGATTCTTCTGAAACACCCCTAGTGATGGGGGGAGAAGGTAAAGAACCAATCGCAGCCTACGCAGCCGCTGCCCTCAGCAAAACTTTGCTGGTGTACGATGCCTTCCACGATATCTTAGAATTATCCAAAGTCAACCCCTTTGCTAAACGAGTAATTGATTCTTGGAAAGACGCAGAGTGGTTTACTGTTCGTCCCGAAGTACCCGAAGCGATTACCGTCACCGTCTTTAAAGTTCCTGGCGAAACTAACACCGACGATTTATCTCCCGCCACCGAAGCGATGACTCGCCCGGATATTCCTTTACACGCTTTAGCAATGCTACAATCACGGATGCCTGGGGCGTTGGATACCATTGCCGAATTGAAGAAAAAAGGATACCCCATCGCCTACGTCGGAGATGTCGTCGGTACTGGTTCCTCTCGCAAATCAGCCATTAACTCAGTACTTTGGCACATTGGTAATGATATTCCTTATGTTCCTAATAAGCGGGCAGGCGGATATATTTTAGGTGGTGCGATCGCCCCCATTTTCTTCAACACTGCTGAAGATGCTGGTGCTTTCCCTATCCAGTGCGATGTCACCAAAATGGAAACCGGGATGGTAATTACCATTTACCCCTACAAAGGTGAAATCACCACACATGTAGAGACGCGCCATGGCACGTCTGAGGAAGTAATTTCTACATTTAGCCTCAAACCCGATACCATTTTGGATGAAGTCCGCGCCGGGGGACGTATTCCCTTATTAATAGGGCGTACTCTCACCGATAAAACCAGACTTGCATTAGGTTTAGAACCCAGTCCGATTTTTACCCGTCCCCAACAACCGACTGACACAGGTAAAGGCTATACCCTTGCTCAAAAAATGGTGGGTAAAGCCTGCGGTTTACCAGGTGTGCGCCCCGGTACTTACTGCGAACCAATTATGACTACCGTTGGTTCCCAAGATACCACGGGGCCAATGACACGGGATGAATTGAAAGAACTCGCTTGTCTTGGTTTCAGTGCAGATTTGGTAATGCAAAGCTTTTGTCACACTGCTGCTTACCCCAAACCAGTAGATATCAAAACTCACCACGAACTACCAGACTTTTTCGCTTCTCGTGGTGGTGTGGCTTTGCGCCCTGGTGATGGTATTATCCACTCTTGGCTAAACCGGATGCTGTTACCAGATACTGTGGGAACAGGTGGCGACTCTCATACTCGTTTCCCCTTGGGTATTTCCTTTCCTGCTGGTTCCGGGTTAGTAGCATTTGCCGGGGCGTTGGGTGTGATGCCTCTGGATATGCCAGAATCAGTTTTGGTACGTTTCAAAGGCGAATTGCAACCGGGTGTAACTTTGCGAGATATTGTTAACGCTATTCCCTATGTTGCGATTCAAAAAGGTTTACTGACAGTAGAAAAGCAGAACAAGAAAAATGTTTTTGCTGGGCGGATAATGGAAATTGAAGGCTTACCAGATTTGAAAGTTGAGCAAGCTTTTGAACTTACTGATGCTACAGCCGAACGTTCTTGTGCTGGTTCCACAATCAAACTCAGTATAGAAACTGTATCTGAATATCTGCGTTCTAATGTTGCTTTGTTGAAAAACATGGTAGCGCGGGGTTATGGTGATGCTAAAACGATCATGCGTCGCGTCGCCAAAATGGAAGAATGGTTGGCAAACCCGGTATTAATGGAAGCAGATCCCGATGCGGAGTATGCGGAAATTATCGAAATTGATTTGAACGAAATCAAAGAACCAATTGTAGCAGCACCGAATGATCCTGATAATGTAAAGCTATTATCGGAAGTAGCAGGCGACAAAGTTGATGAAGTATTCGTTGGTTCTTGTATGACGAATATTGGTCATTATCGTGCTACTGCCAAAGTATTGGAAGGTGCAGGCGCAGTCAAAACCCGCTTGTGGATTTGTCCACCCACCCGCATGGATGAACACCAATTAAAAGAAGAAGGTGTGTACGGTATTTTTGGGGCTGCGGGTGCGAGAACAGAAATTCCAGGGTGTAGTTTATGTATGGGAAATCAAGCGCGAGTTGAAGATGGTGCGACGGTGTTTTCTACTTCTACCCGCAACTTTAATAATCGCATGGGTAAGGATGCGCGAGTGTATCTTGGTTCCGCCGAATTATCAGCAGTTTGTGCATTATTAGGGCGCGTTCCCACAGTACAGGAATATATGGATATTGTGGGTAAAAAGATTCAGCCTTTTGCTGGGGATTTGTATAAGTATTTGAACTTTGATCAAATTGCTGGTTTTGAGGATGAAGGTAGGGTGATTGCGTTGGAAGATATGCCTAAGATTGAGGATATTTTGGGAATTCCGGCTGGTACTTTGCGTACTCCATAGTTAAATTTGGGTGGGCGATGCTCACCCCACTTAACTATGTCTAATTTACAACAGATTCAAGTTACAGTTGCTTGATAACCTAAAATAGGTTATTTTTAGAGGTTGAACGAGACTTTTTAAAAGGCAGAACAGGTGTGGCAGTGATACTTCACAAACATTTTCTCCCAATGAATGAAATTTTTTTGGGGGATTGCATGGAACTGCTGAAAAGCTTGCCGGATGAGTGCGTTGATTTAGTAGTCTCCTCTCCTCCCTACAATCTGGGCAAGGAGTACGAGGGAAAAAAGGCTCTTGAAATTTATTTGGAAGAACAGACATCTGTACTACGTGAGTGTAACCGAATTCTCAAAAGTACAGGTTCGTTGTTCTGGCAGGTTGGTGCTTTCTCTGATAGAGGGATGCTAATTCCCCTCGATATTCGTTTTTTTCCAATTCTAGAATCTTTTGGATTAATTCCTCGTAACAGAATTATATGGGCTAGACAACATGGTCTTCATGCCCAGAAGAAGTTTTCTTGCAGACATGAAACAATTCTCTGGTTCACTAAATCTGATGAATATACATTTAATTTAAATGCTATTAGAGTTCCGCAAAAATACCAAAATAAGAAGCATTATCGAGGAAGCCGTAAAGGTGAACTGTCTTGTAATCCAGATGGAAAAAATCCTGGAGATATTTGGCTATTTCGTAATGTCAAACACAATCATGAGGAGCAAACCATACATCCTTGCCAATTTCCCGAAGATTTGATAGCCAGAATTATCTTAGCTACAACTAATAAAGGTGAAATAGTTTTTGATCCTTTTATAGGTTCTGGCACAGTGGCAATTGTTGCTAGAGACTATGAACGAAATTTTATAGGGTCAGAAATTGATCCAAAATATTATCAAGTTGCTCTACGTCGTTTAAGTGGCGAACCCGATCAAAATGGTTGTTTTCCAAATTTAAAAACTCTGCGAGATTATGTAGAAAAAACAGGTCAATCTATCGAAAAATATCGGTTTGATGTGCAGATAGGTAGCAGAGCTTCGGAACGCAGCAAAGCAAAGATATTCCCAGAAGAATATCATTTGCAGGAGATGGAGGAAAGATTACTTTACGAAGAAGCTGCTTTTGCTGCTAATCTGCGTGAAGAAGAACCTCCTGTAGATCCAAAAGTAAATGGCAATGGAAAAAAGACAATATTACCAAACCAAATAGGGGAACAAATCAAACTGAATTTATGGAGCTAAATTATTTATTAGAATAGGCGAAGTAAACAACGACTACTGGCTAAACGACCAGATATTATTTGGCATTGTCGAGTAATTCTCGTTTGAATTGTTCTGGAGTATCTTGCTGATGAATACACAGTCCAGATAGCAGGTACAGTAGCATTTTGCTGTTCAAATAATCCGACAAGTCGAATTGGCACGTCAAATACATGATGATCAGTTAGGGCTGTTAACTGCCTAACAGCTTGCTCGTAGTAAAGAGTGCTATTTGAAGCTGGAAACATCAGAGCTTTTGTAATCAAAATTACAAGCTGAGTTGGGTATCCAGCAAATATAGTGCCAGCCTTGAAAAATAATTCTGAGCGCAAAGTGTTGTTGAGTAAAAACGGATAGTTAGAAAATTGACTTTCAACGATTACACCAGCTTTGCCAAAATCAATATCTGTACCCAAAAATTTGTATGCCTCCGGAATAGGGATATTTGCTTTCCATTCCAGTTTTACTAAAGCAGCTTTTATATACTCATTTGTTCCTACAGGATCAAAGATGGGATTACCCTGAATTCCTGCTTGATCAGAAGCTTTAATGTGTAAAGGCATTTCACTGAGGGCAGTGCTAATCTCATCCCATTCATTGCTGTAATAAGTATCGATGACCTTATCCGCCGTATTGAAATCAGTAGACTGAATTAAAATATTTACTCCTCTCGTTTGTAGTTAAGTAGTTTTTCTATAAAATCTGTCGGGTTAATTTGGAGTGCTTCAGCCACTTCCAAGAATTCGATCAAGTCCAGACGACGCTCACCGCGTTCATACTTTGATACATAAGATTGAGGGCGGCGTAGCTGCACTGATAACTCTGTTTGAGTAAGTCCAGCTATATTGCGAGCTTCAATAAGTAGTTGGCGAAATAGATTATATTTTTCGCTGAAAACAGATTTAGGCACTTGAATTTGCCTCCTTGGGATGAGGCGAAGCTGAATTCAATTAGATACTAAAACCTAATATGGGATAAACCCAAAATGGGTTATTTACTGATCTGTAATTACCTGCGGAACTTTTAATCTCAATACGGTTCGGATGAGACAAATCGATTAGACATCTAAACCCTGTAGAGACGTGCTATGGCACGTCTCTACAAAGGATCATGGTCTTAACTGAACCGTATTGTATTATGTCTCTATCTCGTCGTTAATTCCGCTCTGATTTCAGTAAAAAGCGATCACACCCTCAACTCCACAAGTGCGATCGCTCTTCAACTTTCGATACTTTAAAATAAGCTTTTTGGTCAAAAGCCAATCATAAATCGTACAAAAATAGTTAATCGCACCTCGATTTTGAGAAGTGCGATCGCCTTTCCATAACTTTAATTCAAACTTTCATCTGCTTGACAATCAAACAGAACCACAAAGTTACCTTCAGGTGAAATCTGGCGCAAACGTTGCATGTGTCCGTCGGCGTCAGAACGACTACGGAAGCGAGCAATAATCTGACGCTGTGTATCAGGTAGCAAACGGGCAATTACCCAGGAATTTAGTCGATTTTTGTAGGCAACAGTCTGGGTACTGGTCTTTGGCTCGTTGTATTGTGTATTTTGTGTCATGATTAGGTTATCGATAAAGTGTTTAGCAAAGGGCGTTAGTCACTCTCTTGGCGGGGATGTACTAACGCCTTATCTTCTTTGAAGAATTTAACCCCATATCACAATTATTGTCAATTGTCAATTAACACCATCAACTTAGGTAGAGCGTACAGTCAGAGAAAACGCGCAGGAGTTAGTAAATATTAAAGTAGCAGTTAGACTAAGTACACCTGGTATTAAAAATAGGGCTTAGGTGATCAAGGCTTACAGACTAAGCATGAGAGATTTCATACAGTCTTTTTGTGATGTATCACATTTAGTTGTTCATCTTTAATACATAACCAAGAATACCAGGAATATTGAAAAAGAAGGAATAAAATTCCACCTCTATTCTGTGAGCCTAATTTATGGGCGTCCATTTTTATATTCCTAGTTGGAAAAAAGATTCAGGAACACCCAAGCAGAAAATTTGGTTCGTATTTCCGCTTACGTGATTTGTATCAAAGCACAGAATTTGCACTAGTGCAAGTAGTTCATGAGTCATTATGAACTATAAGTATGCCACTTTGTAAACTGCCCTTTTTTGTCTAAGTATATGGGTATCTCTAAAAAACTATCATTTAAACCTGCTACGAAAATGGCAGTAAAATTAAGGGAATGAAAGGTTTTCATACTTTTTTGAAAGTATAAGCACATAGACTTTCTAATCAAACAAGATTTAGAAGCTCCTCAAGCAATTATTACAAATATTTCTACAATCCAAATCATAACCTTCATATCCACAGTTTTGGCAAAATGGCAACTAGAGTAATTTGATGCTACTTATGATGTAATTAAGCTTTCCAGTGAAATGGCAGCGCAGGCTCAAACAAACTTCCACAAGCATGATTTTTCATGCTGTGGAATTTTTCAGAATTTCAAGCAAAAATATGGGAGAAGAAATAGCAATTTCCCTAAAAAATATCTCTAAATGCTTTAAATGCTATATTCATCCTGTAGATAGGCTCAAAGAAATTTTTTTACCTGGAAAAACCAGAGCTAGTGAATTTTGGGCATTACGAGATATTAATTTAGAGATTCCAAAGGGTGAAACTGTAGGAATTGTTGGTAAAAATGGTTCTGGTAAGAGTACCTTACTACAAATTATTGCTGGCACTTTGACACCAACTACAGGTGAAGTGATAGTAAATGGCCGTGTTTCGGCATTGTTAGAATTAGGCAGTGGATTTAACCCGGAATTTACTGGTAGACAAAATGTATTTTTTAATGCCAGATTATTAGGATTAAATCAGAAAGAAATTGAAGATAAATTTGACTCAATAGCCAGTTTTGCTGATATTGGAGATTTTATTGATCAACCAGTTAAAACTTATTCTAGTGGAATGTTTGTCCGTTTGGCTTTTGCGGTAGCAGTAAATGTCGAACCAGAAATTTTAATTGTTGATGAAGCGCTAGCAGTGGGGGATATAGTTTTTCAACATCGCTGTATGCGTCGGATGCGAAGTTTAATGGATTCTGGAGTTACCACATTATTTGTATCTCATGATTCTGGAGCAGTTAAAACATTATGTAACTCAGCAATCATGATTCATGAAGGTAAAAATTACTTTTCGGGAACGCCTAATGCTGCGATTATCAAGTACATGAAGCTGGTTACAGAAACAGAATTAGGAATAATTACTAAGGAAGAAGAAAATCCATCTCATCATCAACACAATTCTCAGCAATCTTTAGTAAAGTCTCAGCCTACTCGCAGAGGAAATCGGAAAGCATTAATCAAAAATATTCAATTATTTAACAAAATTGGAGAAGAATTAGGAGATACACCTACCATAGGATTTAATGAACAAGTTCAATTAATTATTGAACTCGATATTTATGAAGCTTTACAAACATGTATAGTTGGTTTTTTTATTTGTGACAAAAATGGCAATGAGCTAATTGGTAGTAATACATTTGAAGAAAATTACCCAATTGATAAATTAGAGCCAGGAGAACAGTTAAAAATAGAATTTACATTTCATTTACCATTACGTCCAGGCTCTTATAGTTTAACTGTAGCGGGTGCAGAAAACTATACAGCAATGACATTTGACTGGATTGACAATGCAATAGTATTCCAAGTGCTTCCCCCTGATACAGGTAAGCGTATCCATGCTTGGGTAGATTTACCAATCAGTGTTCGGGTGTCACCTCAAAAATTACCAGCAATCAGATAATAAGAGCGTATTTGTATGATTATTAAATCAGAAAAAGATTATCCTTTATTACCAAACATAACTATCGAAGAACTAGATGAAAATAGTAGTTTAAAAAAAATGCTTTATTGGGTAGGAGAAAATAAACGTGTCATTGATTTTGGCTGCGCTACAGGTTATTTTGCTAGGCTACTAAGTAGCAAAGGCTGTCAAGTTACTGGAATTGAAATTAATGTCAATGCTGCAAAGATCGCTGAAGAATATTGCGAAGAAGTGATTGTTGCTGATTTAGATTTTGTGAATTTAAGAGATATTTTATCAGGGCAAACTTTTGATGTAGCTGTATTTGGAGATATTCTAGAACATCTGCGAAACCCTTGGAGAATATTAGAAGAAACTAGACAAATATTGCAGCCAGGAGGATGTGTAGTTGCTTCTATTCCTAATATTGCTCATGGAGCAATTCGACTAGCTTTATTACAAGGAAAATTTGAATATACAGAACTCGGCATTTTAGACAATACACATTTAAGATTTTTTACTCGTGAAACAGTTAGAGAATTATTTGAGCGTTCTGGATATTTTGTTGATACTTATGAACAAATAAAATTACCTATTTTTTCTGGCTCAGACTGGATACCCTATATAGATAAAAATAAAATTGATATTAATGTCATTCATACTATTGAACAAGATGAAGATGCTGATACATTGCAGTTTGTCCTGAGAGCATTCCCATTAAGTTTAGAAGGTAAATATTCCTCTTTATATCAACAATATTCTCAACTGTCTGAGGAATATAATTATTGCCAAAATCAGCTAAAAGAAATATATGCTGAGTTAAAGCGATCGCAGTTTGATTTAGAAGATAAACAAATTCAGTTAGAACAAACTCAAACCCAATTAGAACAAGCAAAAAATCAACTGCAACAATCTCAATCTCAGTTACAAGAAATTCAACAGCAATGGCAAAATACACAAACCCAGTTACACCAAGCTCATACAGCTTGGGAACATTGTCAAAACATTATCAGAGCAATGGAAAGTAGTAAATTTTGGAAACTTCGTCAAGCTTGGTTTCAACTTAAAAAGCTTTTATTTTGCAAAAGGGAACTCAGCAATGATTAAAGTAAAAGAACAGTCTGAATTAACATTGAATCAAACAAAATTGAACTCTCGCCATTTAGAATTATTAGCAAATCAAACAGAATTAAATACTAAATATATACAACCGCAGCTAATTTCAAATTATCATCAAGCTAAATATGAAAAAAAATTTTATAAATCCACACAACTAGAACCAAAACCTGTTAAAATTCAAGACTCAAATTTAACTATAGATGAAAAAAGACTATTATATATATCTCGCCTAAAAGCGGCAAAATTATGTGAAAATATGGGTAATTACCCGTGGAATTTGAAATCAAATTCTGCATATGATAGGTGTGAAAAACCTTCTATATCTGTGATCATTACACTTTATAACTATTCAGAGTACATTTATGAATGTTTAGAAAGTATTGCTAAAACAGACTTAGCTAACATCCCAGGAGGTATTGAAGTCTTAGTTATCGACGACTGTTCAACAGATAATTCCGCTAATTTAGTTGCAGAATATTTGCAACAATCTCAATTACCAATTTGTTTAGTTAGTAAGTGGTTTAATACAGGTTTAGCAGATGCTAGAAACGTAGGATTGAGACTCTCTCGTTCTCCCTATATTTTTATCTTAGATGCTGATAATTGGATTTACCCCAATTGTTTATCTATTCTTTATGAAACAATTAAATCTTCCCGACATGCAGCGGTTTATGGGGAAATACAAAGATTTGATCACCAAACTAGACAAGAAATGAATCGTATCTCCTGCTATGACTGGGATGTACATAAATTAGTCAAACAGCCATATATAGATGCTATGGCTCTGTTTGATAAAAATATATTACTTAAACTAGGTGGATATTCTACAGAATTAATTGAATATGGTTGGTTTGGATGGGATGACTACGATCTCTGGTTAAAAATCGCTCAGTCAGATTACTCTTGTAAACTTGTCCCGACAGTACTTAGTTACTATAGAGTACATTCAGAATCTATGATTCATACAACTAACAAATATGCGCTTAATCTAGCTAAATATTTTTGCCATAAATTTAGAAATTTAGCTAATAAATATTCTAGCTCAGATATGTGGTTTGGATTTCCTAAAAGTGAAATTTATCTCGAATTAAACCTATCTCCTCAACAAAATCAAACTAATTTCATTTTACAGGAACTGCAATATGCTTATGCTCAAATTGCAGCCATGGAATCAAGTAAGTTTTGGAAATTGAGAAATCAATGGTTTAAAGTTAAGAGAATGTTAAGTTTGGCAAAAGATATTGAGATTCATTAGTTGTTCGTAGTGAGTGCTTTAGCAGTCTAAATTTAAATGAAAAACTATAGAGTAGCAGCTTACATAACAGCTTATCAGGAAATAGATGCACTTCAGAAAACTATCACAGCTATCACAAAACAGTCATACCCAATTGAAGAAATATTTATAGTTGATAATTCCAAAAATCAAATCATCACTAATAACAGCCAGGAAAATATAATTGTAGATTTCCATCCTGAAAACATTGGAGTTGCTGGAGGGTTAAAAATTGCCGTTAGCTGGGCTATCCAAAAAGGCTATGATTTTCTTTGGTTGTTTGATCAAGATAGTGAACCGGATGCTGATGTTCTAGAAGAATTATTAACTAATTATCAAGATTTATCGAAAAACCAAAATATAGGAATCATTGCTCCTGCAATATTTGATATCAATACAAAGCAAGAATTCCCTGGTTCTATGTTTGCAAATTACAAGCTTGCGCCGATATCTGGAATTGATGAAATTCAAAATATTTATTATTGTGATGCTGTTATTACATCGGGTTCTCTAATCAACATCAATGCAGCTAAATATGTTGAACTACCAAGAGTAGATTTATTTTTAGATGCTGTAGACTATGCTTACTGCATGAATTTCCGAAATAAAGAATATAAAATTGTTGTTGTTAAAAATGCGGTAATGAAACATCGGCTCGGAAATTATTCCCAAGTGAAAGATAGATTGAAAAAATATACAAACACATTTAGTACTTTTATTTGTTCTCCTTCTCGCTATTACTATGCTTGTAGAAATCATACTTTTTTTGAAACCCGGCTGGTACAAAAACAGTTCTTATATCGTTCAATAGCTTACAGAATAAAAGTTTTATTGACGATGATGGAGAGAATTATCCGTTACGAGCCAGATTTCATATTAATCAAATTATGGGCTTGTATTGTAGGGACTTTTGATGGTTTTCGTGGTAGGCTGGGTAAGACTTGGTAAATAATATTTATAGCAAATAGTTTAGACTACAAACTAAATTTACAAGAAAGTCTGTAAAATAAATACAGCGATCGCACTTAATCCATCACCAAACTCTGGAATCAAAAATAGCATCATTAAAGCAAACAATCCAAAGTGTGTATATTGTAAACCTTTTAAACTGGGGAATATTTCGCTAAATATATAGAAACCATCCAAAGGTGGAATAGGTAGGAGATTAAACAAGAACAACATCAAATTGATATGTGCTGCCATATAAAAGAATTTAAAACTCAAAAACTCTGCATATGTAGAATCAGCAAGTAATTTTAATATTGCAATACATAAAAAAGCCAAACCTAAATTACATAATGGCCCTGCTACTGATACTAAAATATTACTCAAGGTTTTTAAGCGAAACTTAGATGCATTAATTGGCATTTTTCCCCAAGCAATACCAGCTACACACAGAAATAATATTGATTCCCAACCCATATGTACTAGAGGATTAAGAGTTATGTGTCCTTCTTTGCGGGGAGTATCATCTCCTTGACTCAAAGCAACTAAACCATGAGCAAGTTCATGTAAACTAATTGAGATGATGACAATAATCATCACTCTGAAAAAGACTATTGGACTAATAATTAGTGTTTCGATAAACATAGTGATAAGCAGCTACTTATTAGCTTGTTTTTGAGAGTCCAAATTAGCAAGGTTAATATTAATTAATGGCAAGCTGCCATTACCACCCATTACTGTGGGAAAATGTCCATCCCATTTTTCTATTGCTTGCTTTTGCAATAACTCTGGAGTTAAAGTTAGCCGTAATAATTTTTGTGCTTCTGCTTGGCCTTTAGCACGGTTAATGTCTGCTTGTGCTTCTTGTGTTGCTCGTTTCGCAATAAATTCTGCTTGTTTAGCTTCTTGTTCAGCTATTTGTTTAGCTTCAATCGCTCGACTAAATTCAGGAGAAAAAGCAAAATCTACTAAAGAAACATCATCAACAATTACACCATAAGCAGCAAGACGAGTTTTCAAATAATTATCAATTTCTTGTTTTAATTCGGTTCTTTTAGTGATGATTTCTTCTGCTGTTTTTTTAGCAGTAGCTGCTTTCAAAACTTCAGAGACTGCGGGAGTCATAATTCCCACAACAATTTGTTCATTATCTCCAACTTGTTGAAAAACTTTATTTGTCCGTGCTGGATCTATATGCCAATTGACAGCTAGTTCGGTTGTAACTTTTTGCAAATCACGAGAAGCAGCATCCGCTTTAAAACTATTTTGAGCAACTCTAACATTCAATTTTCTCACAGATGTAATTAGTGGCACAATTGGATGGATACCTTCATCTAATACCCTGTCTTGAACTTTACCAAATTGCATGACAACACCCCTTTCTCCGGCGTTTACAATAGTAAAGGGGCGGAAAAGAAATGCCAATATTAATACCATCACTCCTCCACCAAAATAAAAAGCAAGAGGAGAATTTTTTTCTATGTTTCTTCTGTTGTTATGCATACTTGTGTTCTCCGCAGTAAAGTATATTTTCCTAATCTAAAATACTTAGTCAGTGAGTGCTGAAGTACTCACTAAAAACATCGCAACTTTAATATGTGGCTAACTACTACTCTGCTAAAACTAAAATTTGATATTCAGACTTTCACAAAAAGTTACAATTTTGTTTTAAATGTTTTAAATTAATGACATTATTTTAGATACACCATTTCCTGTAATTATTTCGCAACAATTCTTTTCTATCGAATGGTAGTCATTGACTACTCATAAAATTTTAGATATGAAGATTAATCAACGTCATGCTTGGACTCTGACAATAGAAGAAGCGATCGCTATCCAAGAAGAAATGCAAACCGAGGTGATCACCTCAGATCAACTCCAAGAACCTGTACAGTATGTTGCTGGCGTCGATATGGGTTTTGAAGCTGATGGTACTATTAGCAGAGCAGCAGTAGCAGTACTGAGTTTCCCAGATTTGAAATTACAAGAGACGAGTATAGCCCGCCGTCCGACATCTTTTCCCTATATCCCTGGTTTCCTTTCATTTCGGGAAATACCTGCTGTCTTAGATGCCTTGGAAAAGATAAAAATTACACCAGATTTGATTTTATGCGATGGTCAAGGAATAGCCCATCCTCGGAGATTTGGCATAGCTTGTCACCTGGGAGTCATCATAGATATACCTACTATTGGTGTAGCAAAATCCTTACTCATAGGTAAACATGAAGAATTATCAGAAACACGAGGTAGTTGGCAACCCTTAATCCATAAAGATGAAATAATTGGGGCAGTATTGCGAACACGTGTCGGAGTCAAGCCAGTGTATGTTTCTAGCGGACATCGCATCAGTTTATCCACGGCAATTGACTACGTATTACGTTGTACGCCAAAATATCGTTTACCAGAAACTACACGGATTGCTGATAAATTAGCAAGCGATCGCTAAGTAAAAATTTGCACAAAATTGTCACAAGTTAAATTTGGAAATGCTATCAATATAAGTTACTTTTTAAAGTTTCATCTAAATATGTTTTAATTAGTTGCTTATACCTGCCTCATCGTGTTAGGAATCGCACAGGGAGGAATTGTATTTAAAATATAGGTTTTGGGGGAGAAGAATGAACGCACTAACTTTACAATGGCACGACGCAGGTCAAACTAAAACTCAGAAAATTCACGAAACACAGCCAAGTAAAAATCCTGGCACTATCCGTATTGGTCGCGACCCAGTCCGGTGTGATATTATTTTGAGCCATCCTACAGTATCAGGCTTACACATAGAAATCTTTTTTAACGCCCAACAGCAGCGTTTTTTGATTAAAAATTTACGTGAACAAAATCCTCCTCTTGTAGATGGGCAGAAATTAGTACAAGGTGAAATGCCTTTGAGTGAAGGTAGCATTATTTATTTAGGACAACAACAACTCAAAGTCACAGAAGTTTCTGTTCCAGGAGGTAGCACCGTACCGCCAACAATTTTGACGCCCCCACAGCCACAAGTCATCAATCCTCCGCCAATTCTTGTACCACAACCACAGGTACATCCCAATTATTACCAGCCCACACCACAACCACATCAACAACCACAACCACAGGTACATCCCAATTATCATCAGCCCGCACCACAACCACAACCACAACCACAAGTAGCAGCACATCACCATCATCCAGTCACACCCGCCGTACAGCAGCAACCACAACCACAAGGTGTTTATGGATTGCAATGTCCCAGATGTAAAAAACTTTCCTCATATAAACACTTGTTACTAGGCTGTCAGCACTGTGGTCATTCTTTACAAGATGCCCTCAGTGTATTAGTACCACCAAATCGTTAGAAACTTGTAAATAAATAAAGAGAGACAAGGGAGAATAACTAATAACAATTGACCCCTGACAAATGACCAATGACTAACTACTTTAAATATTTATTTGCTTATAAACAAAAATACTTATGAATACTGGTTCTTTAGAAATTCAATTACTTTGGCAAGATCCTGTCACAGGAGAAAGACGAGAACCAAAATTGAAGGTACCTGTTGCTTTCGGTAGAGAATTTGCCCGGATGCCTGCTGAACTCAGGGGACAACAAGTCGCCCGGATGGTATTAAATAATGACCAAGTTTCTCGCTTTCATGCCTTGATTGAATGGGAACAAAATCAACTGGTAGTGACAGACCAAGGAAGTGTTAATGGTATCTATGTCAATGGTCAACGCCAGACACAGGCTATGATCAATAGTGGCGATGTTGTGCAAATAGGCCCTTACGTAATTTCTGTAACTTTTGCTGCCTCAATTCCAGCCAGTCCACAAATACCACCAATACCACATATTCCACCTAGTCCTCCCCCAGCAGTCCCCAGTGGAAATTCGGTCATTGTCTTTAATCCCAACACTAACCTCCCAGATCCTACCTTAGCTCCGCAAGTAGTAACACCACTGGGCAGCAATTTTCCGCCGCCAATATTTCAGCAAGAAGTTGTCCCTGTCCAGGCGCTTCATGCAACCGGTATGCCAGTAGATGAAACTTATTATTTAGCTGTTGGGGCAGGTTTAGGTAGTTTTTTTTGGGTAGATTTACTGAGATTGTCTGGTGTTTCGAGCGACAAAATAGTGGCGCTGGGTATAGATAAAGAACCCTATGCCCGTTACAAACTTTTGTGTATGAATTCGCAAATTCCTTTACATGAAAGATTGCGTTCTAATTCTGACTCTTGTCCTGATAATATTTGGGGTTGGCCTAGCTATGCTTTACGAGAAGCTTGGCATGACTTTGGCAAAGGTAGAATCAATGAGTCTATGAAACACCTGTGGAAGGTTTTTGCTGAACCTACTTTTGCTGAAACTTATACTCCCCGTGCAGGTAATGTTTTTAATTCTATTGATCGGGAGGCAAAACGCATCGGTTGGGACAAAATTTATCAGTTTGGACGAGTGTTGGCAATTCGTAAAACCAATGATGGCAGATACTGCGTAGCCTATTCTCGCGGACGTGGGAACCATGCTTTTTTTGTCACTCGTTATTTACACATAGCGACTGGCTATCCAGCACTGCAATTTCTTCCCCATTTACAAGCTTATCGGGAGAGATATAAAGATTTTAGATCGGTTGTGAATGCTTACGAAGATCACAACCATGTTTATGAACAGCTAGAACGTCAAGGGGGTATAGTCTTAATTCAAGGACGAGGCATTGTTGCTTCTCGCATTGTGCAACGCATCTATGAGGCACGGAAGAGAAACCCGAATATTTCTATTTTGCATTTAATGCGATCGCCAAAACCCCAAGGTAATAAATATGGTACTTCTCAGCGTACCGTTAAAAATCATATCGAGTTGCAACCATTTAACTGGCCCAAAGCCTGTTGGGGTGGAGAACTACGAGAAGTCCTAGAAAAAGCCAATCCAGAACAGCGTAAAGAATTAATATCTAATCGAGTCTGGGGCGGTACCACCACCGCAGATCGCTTAGACTGGCAGTTGATCACAGAGGTGGGACTTAAAGAAGGTTGGTATAAAATTCAATTTGCAGTCGTCACCAGAGTTGAACAGGATGGTCAAAATCATCTGATTGCCTATATTCAAGATAAAGACTTTGGCGAAATTCAACTCCCTGCTGTTGATTTTATTATTGATGCCACTGGTCTTGATGCCAAGGTCAAAGAAAGCCCCCTACTCCAAGATTTAGTTGAACACAACCACTTACCACTTAATCCTGTGGGACGTTTGAGTGTTGCCAACGACTTTGAGTTAGTAGAAATGCGTAATGGACAAGGTAAAATTTATGCTGCTGGTGCAATCACATTCGGCGGTCCTCACGCAGCAGTTGACAGCTTCCTCGGCTTGCAATATGCCTGTCTATGTGCTGTTGATGGTCTAGTCGCCGCCCGTGCGCCTGGTGTACATCGTCTCAATTTTATCAGTTCCTTTGGACAATGGTTAAAGTGGGTGTTTAATCAATCACCCTAGAGTGCTGGGGACAAGGAAGACACGGGAGACAAGGGAAATTATTTAACAAGTCTCTTCCCAATGACTAATGACTAATGACCATTGACCATTGACTATTGACCATTGACCATTTCTGTATCTTCTTCTATGGTTTATGAATTTATTGTAAAGACAATCAGTAGTAGAATGCTCATGAACTCAATTTTAAAGTTCACCAATCCAATCGAGAAAAGCAAGGCAATAGCAATTGTCTTGTGTAAAAACTGTGTGAAAGAAGTTATTTGCTTAAAAATCAGATACTCTGAAATGGTGTAGAAATGTATAGAATTTTGTAAAGATATAAAATATAGTTTGTTCAAATGCAGTTATTTTTAACACCTTCTTCAATGCAGCTGTCTACTCGACCAACTAAAAGTCAACCTTTAAAGATGATCGCACTGGGGGACAGTTTGGTATATGGGTTCGGTGATCCAGAAGGAGGTGGCTGGGTTGAACGACTACGGCGACAGTGGATGTCACCTGATAGTCCTGGTCATATCATCTATAATTTGGGTGTCCGAGGCGATCGCGTCCAACAAGTAGCCCAAAGGCTAGAAGTTGAATTTCGTCATCGTGGTGAACTACGCAATCAAGTTCCAGATTTAATCATTCTCTCAGTCGGTGTCAACGATTCAGCCCGCTTAGGTCGTTCAAATGGGCGCAACTATACAGACTTTGAAACTTTTCAAACGCAAATCACTTCCTTAGTGGAAATGGCCCAGCAACTTTGTCCTGTATTATTTGTCGGTATGACACCTGTTGATGAGTCAAAAATGCCATTTCTTGATTGCTTGTATTATAATCACGCTGATCAGCACCTTTACAAAGAAGCAACTCGACTAGCTTGTCTGCAAAGGGGAATCCCCTATCTTGATATTTTCCGAAAATGGACTGAACGTGGTAGAGATTGGTGGTCAAAACGACTGAGTCATGACGGTCTTCACCCTAATACCTTAGGCTATCAAGCTTTATTAGCAGATGTGACTCATTGGGAAGCGATCGCAGCTTATCAACATAAATCCTATTTTTCAGCCTCAAAAAAAGATAACATCTGAAATAAGATCAAAAATTCTTCATTCTGGTTTTTGAGTCTGGAATCTCATACACCATTGACGTTCCGATAGGATATTTTTAATTTTTAATTTTTAATTTTTAATTCTGAAAAGATGACTCCCACTTTATTAGGTCGCTGGCAAACTCGATTATTATTACTAGCAACTGTAGGTATATTCGTATCTATACCCTTTGCATTGGGTTTAGTTGGTTCTCCCGCTGGCATAGTTTATTTTTGGATCATTATATATGTCGCTATATTTGGAATTGTTTGGGATATAGTATATGATCAAATCCAAAAAAGACGCTGGGATAGAGACTGGCCAGCACTTTATCAAGTATTAGCTGGTATCTGGGAATTTATATTTATAATTTGTGGAATCAAAGTTTTTGGCTTTTTACCTGTATTAATTCCCAAAGAAGAGTTATCTCCTTTCTGGATATTTGCACATTACAGTGTTGTTTGGCTAGCAGTTTTTATTGCTTCGCAATCTTTAATGCGAATCATATTTCCTCGATGGCGCTTCCGTGGAGGTCAATGGCTATAAAGTTTTACAATAGAGGGAAGCAGTTCAACCTACTAGCTTCCCTAAAAGAATTATATTTTTACTTTATTAATAATCTCTAAGTCCTGCACAAAGACTGACATTTTCACCAAACCATGCAAAATCTAATTCGGTTTCAGTGAAATTGAAACCAATAGAAGCAGCAAAATCAACTATTTTGGTTTTATCCCAATCCCAGATACCAAAAACGCCTTTATTAGAGCATTTGTTGTAGTATTGCTCGTAGAGGACTTGATCTGAATTTAACAGATCATAAAAAGCATTAACTTGTTCTAGTGACATAAAAATTCGTTTCCAATGATAGGATTTTGTGAGTTTACTAAAAACTACACAGCTTACTAGGGTAATTTCTGTCTAGATACTTTATGCTTTTCAATGTTTTTGCTTCGCCACAAGGATAAAATTGAAAATAGTCACTAAAATTCTATGATTCCCCGTTTGCAAGTTAACAATATTAGTAAATCTTACCTTGGTTGTTTCGCAAACAAGCAGGTGAATTTGGCAATTCAACCAGGTGAGATTCATGCTTTGTTGGGAGAAAATGGGGCGGGTAAGAGTACCCTCATGAAAATTATCTACGGGGTGGTGCGCCCTGATCGTGGTGAAATTTTTTGGCAAGGACAACAGATTAATATTAATAACCCAACAAAAGCGCGATCGCTAGGAATTGGTATGGTGTTTCAGCACTTTTGTGTGTTTGAAACCCTGACTGTGACAGAAAATATCGCCCTCGCACTTCCTCCTAGCGAAAAATGGGATTTAGCAGCAATTAAGCGCAAGATTCGCGTTTTATCTCAAGAATACGGTTTAGATATCAATCCTGATCGCCCAGTTCATACATTATCTGTAGGTGAAAAGCAGCGAGTGGAAATCATCCGTTGTTTGTGTGTTGCAACCAAATTGCTAATTTTGGATGAACCCACAGCGGTGTTGACTCCCCAAGAAACAGAGAAGCTATTCCTGACCTTGCGCCAAATTGCTGCTAGTGGTTGCAGTATTTTATTTAGTAGTCACAAATTACAAGAAGTGCGATCGCTATGCACTCACGCAACAGTATTGCGAAATGGCGAGGTAGTAGCACAATGTAACCCCCAAGCAGAGACAACCCAAAGTTTGGCAAAGATGATGGTTGGCGACGATCAGGGAATTTTGGGACATGGGGGACAAGGGGAGACTGGGACACGGAGACACGGGGACACGGGGAAACATATCTCCGCGTCACTGCGTCTCCCGCTCTCCGCGTCTTCTTTTCCCGATCCCCAATCCCCAATTTACTTACAAGTTCGGGATTTGTGCTTGGAATCAAAGCATTCTTTGGGAACAGCGTTGCAGCACATCAATTTAGAAGTTCACAGTGGTGAAATTGTTGGTATTGCAGGAGTTGCGGGGAACGGACAAAGCGAACTATTAGCAGTTTTGAGTGGTGAGGTCATCTGTCCTCAGGCAGATATGATTATGTTGGGAGAGATGCCTATTGGTGATTGTGATGTCCTCAAGCGTCGGCGTTTGGGTTTGGGATATGTGCCAGAAGAACGCTTGGGAGTGGGTGTTGTGCCAAATATGAGCCTGTTGGAAAATGCTTTGCTAACTGGTTACTCACAAGGATTACTGCGGCGTGGTATAATCCGGCAGCGCAAGTTAAAAAATTGGACTAGTAGAATTTGCAGTGCTTTTAATGTCAAACAGGCGGGGTTAAATTCTCTTGCTGGTAGTTTATCGGGTGGTAATCTGCAAAAGTTTATTATCGGGCGAGAGATTCAGCAAAACCCGACTATATTGATTGCAGCACATCCGAGTTGGGGTGTAGATGTGAATGCAACTGCAACGATTCATGAAGCTTTAATCGAAATCCGAGATTTGGGTGCAGGAGTGCTGGTGATTTCTGAAGATTTGGATGAGTTGTTGACGTTGTGCGATCGCATTGGCGTAATTTACAAAGGACAACTTTCTCCCTTTCTAAGAATTGCAGATATCAGTCGCGAGCAAATTGGCCGTTGGATGGGAGGAATTGGTTTTGTTTGATTTAAAATTAGAACCCCGTGAACAACCCGCAAAAATTTGGTTAGTTTTATCACCCCTACTAGCATTACTAGGAACGGTAATTGTAGGTTTTTTTCTATTTCGTTTGTTGGGTAAATCTCCCATCACTGCATTTACTACTTTATTTATCTCGCCTTTAAGTAGTTTGCACGGAATTACAGAAATAGCAGTTAAAGCAGCACCAATTTTGTTGATTGCTGTTGGTTTATCTGTATGTTTTCAAGCCCAAGTTTGGAATATTGGTGCGGAGGGACAATTTACTCTGGGGGCAATTTTTTCTAGTGCGATCGCCTTGATATTTGCTAATTTTAATAACTATATTTTACTTTTACTTTGTTTACTGGCTGGGATAGTAGGTGGTGCAATTTGGGCTAGCATCCCTGCTGTATTAAAATTGAAGTTTTATACCAATGAAATTCTCACCAGTTTGATGTTAAATTATATAGCAATTTCTATCTTAAATTATTTAGTCAGAGGAATTTTAAAAGACCCACAAGGATATAATTTTCCTGAATCTGCACCTTTTAGTGAGTATGCCAGCTTACCATCATTAATTATCGGAACACGCTTGCATTTGGGTGTAATTTTCGCCTTGGTAGCAGCATTGTTAATTTGGGGAATGCTGCGACAAACATTTTTTGGTTTTAGTGTGCGCTTAGTTGGTGCAAGCCCTAGCGCTGCAAATTATGCTGGGATAAAAAGCGATCGCATTATTTGGCTAAGTTTAATTATCAGTGGTGCTTTAGCCGGTTTAGCTGGTGCGTGTGAAGTTCTCGGCCCCATTGGACAATTGCGTCCTTTTATTTCTCCTGGTTATGGTTATGCTGCTATCCTAGCTGCATTTATTGGTCGTTTACACCCATTGGGAATTATTTTATCAAGTTTATTGATGTCATTATTTTATGTCGGTAGTGAACTATTACAGATCAAATTAGGACTTCCCCTAGCTTTAGCAGGAATTTTCCAAGGTATTTTGTTTTTCTTTCTTTTGGCAGGTGATTTATTGATTTTTCAGCGGATAATCAAGAATCAATAGTCATTCATTAATGGTCATTTGTCATTGGTCATTTGCCAATGGTCAAGGATCAAAGATCATTTGTGATTAACTACTAACCAGTAACCAAGTAAGCACTAACCACTAATAAATGATTCTTACGGACATTCTCAACGACACATTACGCGCAGCTACACCTTTAATTTTGGCAGCATTAGGTGAATTAGTGGCAGAAAAATCAGGGATTTTAAACCTTGGTGTAGAGGGAATGATGTTAGTTGGTGCTGCTAGTGCTTTTATTGTCGTTTCAGTTACAGATAATATCTATTTGGGATTCTTAATTGCCTTATTCACAGGTATGGCGATCGCTTTGATTCATGCTGTACTAACTATTACTATAAATGCCAATCAAGTAGCAACAGGTTTAGCCCTTAGTATCTTTGGTTCTGGACTAAGTGCCTTTATAGGAGCAGATTATATTGGACAAACAATTACTGGATTGCAACCTCTAAACATCCCAATTTTAAAATCTATACCCTTGATTGGGAAGGCTTTTTTTCAGCAATATATTTTAGTATATATTTCAATTATTTTAGTATTTTTTGTCGCTTGGTTTTTACAAAAAACGCGATCAGGACTGATCCTGCGGAGCGTCGGTGAATCAAGCACAGCAGCTGATGCTTTGGGCTTACCAGTCAATAGAGTCCGTTATTTAGCAGTTTTGTTTGGTGGGGCGATGGCGGGGTTAGCAGGAGCTTATCTTTCCCTAGCATATACACCTTTTTGGGCTGAGAATATGACAGCTGGACGGGGATGGATTGCGATCGCTTTAGTTGTGTTTGCAAATTGGAAACCCATCAGAATTTTGCTAGGTGCTTATTTATTTGGTGGAGTTAGCGCCATCCAGTTAATTCTGCAAGCTTTAGGAGTAGATATTTCCCCTTATCTTTTATCTTCCTTGCCTTACCTTGCAACTATTATAGTGCTAATCATCATCTCACGGAATAATACCACTCGTATTCAATTAGGCGCACCGACATCACTAGGAAAAACATGACAAAAATTATGAAAATCTAAATTTTTACTTCTTTTTCATGACAAAAACATCTATTAATTACTTTGTGTTTTTTGTGTCTTTTGTGTTATCCTGCGGCAAGTCTCTGTCGCGTCTACCTTAATATAAATATTCTTTTTAAGTAAAAATAATTCATAATTCTTATGCAGCCTCCATCATTTCAACCAATTACACAACGTCCAGTTTTAACATTACCCAATCATGCCAGAGTTGGTGTATGGGTAGTCATGAATGTCGAACATTTCACCTTTGGAAAACTAGGAACAGCAATTCAACCTCATTTAAATAGTTATCCAGAAATTGCTAATTATGGTTGGCGAGACTATGGTAATCGCGTCGGTATTTGGCGTTTATTTGATTTATTTGCTGAGTTAGAAATACCTGTAACTGCGGCAGTTAACGGCGAAATTTGCATATTTTATCCTGAAATTATCGCAGCTATTCAGAAATATGGCTGGGAAATCATGGCACATGGAATTAATAATTCTACTGGTCATAGTGGGATGGATAGAGATAGAGAAATCGAGATAATTGATACAACATTAACTTTACTAGAACAAGCCACAGGTAAAAGTCCTAAAGGATGGTTAACACCAGGTTTTGCCATCACAGAATCAACTTTTGAATTATTATATTCAGCCGGGATTGCTTACACAGCCGACTGGGTAAATGATGACCAACCCTATTGGTATCCATTACCAAATGGTCGCTTGCTAGCTATTCCTTACACCATCGAAGCAAATGATATTACTTTATGTTTAAGTAACCGTTTTTCTGGTGCAGAATTTGCCCAAGCTATAGAAGATCAATTTGATCAGCTTTGGCAAGAAGGAGAAACACAAGGACGAATCATGGCAATAGGTTTACATCCATTTATTGTTGGTCAACCATTACGATTAAAGTATTTAAAGCAGTGTTTACTGCATATCAAAAATCAACCTGATACTTGGTTCACTACAGGTGAAGAAATTTATGAATTTCTCAATGTAAATAATTTTATTAGCTAATAATTAAAAAAGCAAATTTTATATAGCAAAAACACTTATGGCAGCTTCAGATACACAAGTTTTAAAAATTCCTGTAATTGATGCCAATCCTGATAACATCAAACCATATGGATATCTTTTAGGCGATGATGTCAGTAAACCAGGTTTAGGAATTCCTTTTTATCAAGGTCGAGTTATAGAAGGTGAAAATATTGATTTTACCTACCGTGGAACAGCAACTTTTAGAACTGCAAAAATTATGCCAGGTTATCCTTCGATTCTTTGGCTAGAGCGCCACAGGCATATGACTCAATTATTTATTGCTTTAGGACAATCCCCATTTATTATGGTGATGGCACCACCTAATCATAAACAAGGCAAAAATTTACCAGATTTAACTGAAGTTAAAGCCCTAAAATTTCCTCCCGGACATGCGCTTTTACTACACTTAGGTACTTGGCATGATTTTCCTATCGCCTGTGATCAACCAGTAGTAATTTTAACTGCAAATTCTGATGAAGTAGTCACAGCTTTAAGTCAAATGCAAGAACCAGGTGAAATGAATCAAGGTGATGTTTATAAAATTTCTCTCCCGCAAAGATTGGGTTATGAAATTCAGTTAGATGTATGATATTTCAAGCGCAATCCAAAATCCAAAATCGTTCGACTGACTTGTACTGAGCCTTGTTGAAGTAGCGCTCACGACGAAGTCTAAAATCCAAAATCAGATGACTCTGCGTTCAAAATTAATCAACAATGGATTTGCCAAACATTGAAACTTATTTATGTCCTCATGATGTCCAATCTATTGATAACTGGAGTCAAGATTGGGCTTGGTTGGCTGGTGGAACATGGTTATTTTCTGAACCCCAACCACATTTACATGTTTTGGTAGATATGCAATCTTTGGATTGGTCAGAAATTCTCGTAGAAAAAGATAATTTAGTGATTGGTGCGACTTGTCCACTTATAAAATTATTACAATATCCTTGGCAATTAGAATGGACTGCTGCTGAAGGACTAAAAAATGCAGTTTCTTTCCTCGCTGCATCATTAAAAGTGATTAATGTGGCGACTGTGGGAGGTAATTTATGCCTAGCATTATCCGTAGGAACCCTCGCGCCAATTATGATTGCCTTAGATGCAAAATATGAAATTTGGAATTTACGAAGAGAATCACGTCTAGTCGCCGCAGCAGATTTTCAAATTGGTTCTCGTCAGACAATTTTACAACCATCAGAAGTGTTAAGACGGGTTTTAATTCCTGTGGAAAATTTAAAACGGCGAGTCAATTATCAACGTTTTGGAATTGCAGCCACAGATCCAGCTTTAGCAATAGTCGTGAGTACTTATAATCCTGATAATTCCCAATTAAGCTGTGTAATTGGTGCAAGTATTCCTGCACCCCGTCGCATCGAATCTGATGCTGATCTAAACTTAGATAAATTACCTTCTCTACAAAATATCAACTTTATTGATAACCCCAAAGCCAGTGCAATCTATCGTCAAGAAATAACACAAATTTTAATCAAGCGATCGCTTCATCAATTAACATGCAACAAGCATTAAAATTCCAAATTAACAACCAAACTTTTACAGTAACTTCTCATCCTGGAACGACTCTTTTAACTCTACTCAGACAACTTGGTTGGTTTGGTGTTCATCGGGTTTGCGATAGTGGTGATTGTGGTGCTTGCACAGTTTGGGTAAATGATACACCAATTCATAGTTGCATTTACCCAGCAATGCGAATAGCCAATCAATCAGTCACCACCATCGAAGGTTTATCAACAAATGGCGAACTCGCACCAATACAACAAGCATTTTTGCACAAACAAGGATTTCAATGTGGTTTCTGTACTCCGGGTATGATTATGAGTGCAGCCAAGCTACCACATTTTGCATCGTCAGAAGAATTACGTTTGGCGTTGAAAGGTAATCTTTGTCGCTGTACAGGGTATCAGGCGATTGTTGAGAGTATTAATCAATCTCGATCGCAGATCAACACAGATACACACAGATGTCATGTGGTTGTAGATTCACCGAGTTTGATCGGAAAAAACATTCCCAAACAAGACGGTACAGCAATTGTCACCGGAAAAGCATCCTACACCGCAGATTTTGTACCACCTGGTTTACTCCACTTGAAAGTACTGCGATCGCCTCATCCGCACGCGCGCATCCGCAAGATTCATACCGATGCAGCCAAAGCAATCCCCGGTGTTGTTGCTGTTTTCACCCACGCAGATGTTCCCAGAATACCTTACACCACTGCTGGACACGCCGAACCAGTCCCCGATCCTCTCGATCATTATTTATTAGATCAGAAAGTGCGATTTGTAGGCGATCGCGTTGCTGTTGTGGTTGCTGAGTCACCAGTTATTGCTGAACAAGCTTGTGATTTGATAGAAGTCGATTATGAAATTTTACCTCATGTTATCGACCCGATTTCAGCCATGAATAATGGTGTTGTTATTCATGATGAACCAGAATCTTTACAAATTCCTGATCGCGATCGCAATCTTGCTGGACAAATATTTCTCGAATCTGGTGATATTGAAGCCGGTTTTGCACAAGCAGATTTTATATTAGAAAATACCTATGATTTGCCTGCTTTACAACATGTGCATTTAGAACCACATGTCACAATTTCTTGGTTAGAAACAGATGGAATATTAGTTGTTCGTTCCAGTACCCAAGTACCATTTCATTGCCAACGTTTGCTTGCTCAAGTTTTCAATATTCCTCAAGATAAAATCCGTGTTTATAAAGCTCAAATTGGTGGTGGATTTGGTAATAAGCAAGAGATTTTATCAGAAGACTTATGTGCTTTTGCTACTCTGATGACGGGCAAACCTGTACAATGGGAGTTTACCAGAAAAGAAGAATTTACTGCTACAAATAGCCGTCATGCAATGACAATTCGCCTGAAAAGTGGAGTTAAAAAAGATGGAACATTTGTAGCACAAGATATGGAAGTAATTGCCAACACTGGTGCTTATGGCAATCATGGACAAACGGTAGTATTTTTAGCAGGTTATATTCCTTTAGGTTTGTATCGTTGTCCAAATAAAAGATTTAGAGGATTTGCTGTTTATACAAATACCATGCCCGCGGGTGCATTTCGTGGTTATGGCGCAACTCAAGGCACTTTTGCCATGGAAAATCAAGTTGATGAAATCGCAGAAAAACTCAACATTGATCCTGTAGAGTTGCGACAAAAAAATATTATTTGTCCGGGTGATGTGATTAATTTAGGTCAATCATCAGCAGACCATTTTAATTTAATTGGTAGCTATGCTGTAGATGAATGTTTTGCCAAAGTTGTGCAGTCCCTTGGTTATATTTCCGGTACACCATCAATCATAAATGGTTCTCGGCGGCGTGGGGTGGGATTTGCTGTGTCAATGCAAGGTAGTGGTTTATCCAAAATCCACCTTGCTAGTGTCAAGTTATCGCTTTTAGCTGATGGGAAGTATGAGTTAAGAACCGGTGCTGTAGATGTGGGGACTGGTTCTGATACGACGCTGCGCCAAATTGCGGCGGAGGTTTTGGGTGTAGATATAAGTGAAATAAAGATTATTTCTGGAGACACACAAGAAACGCCTTTTGATGCGGGTTCTTATGCGTCGGCGACGTTGTATATTTCTGGACAAGCTGTGAAATTGGCGGCTGAGAAGTTAAAGAATAAACTACAAAGACACCAGGAAAACGAAGAAAATATTAGTGTTGATGTAGCTTATACGGCGGATGAATCGACTTTAACTTTTGCTGTGCAGGGTGTAGAGGTGGAAGTTGATACGGAGACGGGGAAAATTGAGGTTTTGAGGTGTGTACAGGCGATTGATTTGGGTAAAGCAATTAATCCCAGGATTTGTGAGGGACAGGCGACAGGTGGGATTGCGATGGGAGTTGGTTATGCGTTGATGGAAGAGTTGCTGTTTGATCAAAAAGGTAAAATTGTGAATCCAACGCTACGGGATTATCGCATTCCCACTGCTGCTGATGTGCCAGTAATGGAAATATTTCTAATTGAAAAAGCCGATCCCTATGGGCCTTTTGGTGCAAAGGGAGTGGGAGAAATTACTACCAACTGTACAGCAGCAGCGATCGCTAATGCTGTTGCTCATGCTACAGGTGTCAGGTTACGTCAATTACCAATGCTACCCGAACGAGTTTGGCGAGCGATCGCTTTTCATTAGTCAATTTGGACTAACTGAATATCAAATATCAGTTCTTGTCCTGCTAAGGGATGGTTAGCATCGAGAGTGATTTGCGAGTCTGAAACTTCCGTGACAACCACTGGAATTGCTTGACCATTACTCTGAGAAATTTGTAGCATTTGACCCACCTCTACAGATATATCTGTGGGAATGCGTTCTTTGTCAACTACCATCACCAATTCTGGACGGTAAGGGCCATAAGCTTCATCTGCTGGAATATTTGTCCTCTTGGATTCTCCTGGAGTCATACCAACTACAGCCTGTTCAAAGCCGGGAATCACTAACCCTTCACCAATAGCAAACTGCAATGGATCTCGTTCAGCAGAAGAATCGAATACTGTGCCATCATCTAGCTTACCTGTATAGTGAACTTTCACAGTATCACCTAGTTTGGCTTGTCCCATTTTCTTCTCCTTAAAATTTTAGTTCACTACGCCTTCCCACCCTAGTACTTCTACGAGCAAATGTATGCCGATTTTGTTATTTATTAAGATTTTGATTGACTTTGCAACATAATTTAAGTCAATGGTCAATAGTCATTTGTCATTTCATGCGATGCTCAAAGAGCGCTGCATAGGAGCATCCCAGTCGTGAATTTTTCTTGCAAGCAATAAGAAAAGTTTGCTATAGTTATAAATTAGTGATTTGGGTGACTAGCTCAACGGTAGAGCAGTGGACTCTTAATCCATTGGTTGCGGGTTCAAATCCCTCGTCACCCACTCTTTTTTACTTGTTGCATACTCAATCATCTGACTCATCTGGCGTAAAGTTTGCCTAAAATCCTAAAAGATTTCGATTTTATCATTCAATTATTTGTGCGTCCATACACTGCTATTTTAATAGTACCTACTGGCATTGGGGCAGCAATTGGTGGTTATGCAGGCGATGCATTACCCGTTGCCAAAACAATTGCCCAGGTTTGCGATCGCTTGATCACTCATCCCAATGTCATGAATGGTGCGACTTTATATTGGAATCTGCCCAATGCTTTCTATGTTGAAGGTTATGGACTTGACAAGTTTGCTGGTGGATGCTGGGGTTTGCGTCCAGTTCATCAAAATCGGATTGGTTTACTTTTAGATCAAGGTATAGAACCAGAATTGCGCCTGCGACACCTGCAAGCAGCGGACGCAGCTAGAGCAACTTTAGGATTGTCTTTAACAGATTATGTAGTTAGCGATGCACCGCTAAACGTAGAACTACGTACATCGGCTTCTGGTGCAAGTTGGGGAACTATTGGTAATCCAGATAGTTTACTCCGAGCAGCAGAAATATTAATTAACAAAGCTGGTGCAGAAGCGATCGCAGTTGTGGCTCGTTTCCCCGATTATATTGATGAACAAGCAGATCAAAACTACCGTCATGGCAAAGGCGTAGATCCAATTGCTGGGGCTGAAGCTGTGATTAGCCATTTACTAGTGCGACAGTTTCAGATTCCTTGCGCCCATGCACCAGCCTTTTTACCTCCATCCCTCGATCCCGATTTATCTCCTCGTTCAGCTGCTGAAGAATTAGGTTATACTTTTTTACCATGTGTTCTTGTTGGTTTAAGCCGCGCCCCCCAATTTATCGTGAGGGAAACTAAGCAAATACTTGAACCAACAGATATTTGGGCTAATCAAGTAGACGCTGTAATAGTACCAGCAACCGCATGTGGCAGTAGCGCCTTACTTAGTCTTAGCCAGACGCAATCCCTGATAGTCACAGTTCGAGAAAATCATACTCTGCTTCAAGTTCCTCCCCAACCTTTAGGGATAAAATCAGTAGAGGTTAACTCATATTTAGAAGCAGTGGGCGTATTAGTTGCCCATAAAGCTGGCATTAACCCCTACGCCCTTAGTCCTGAACTATCGCCATTGCGTTGTTTAGGTCATTAGTCGTAGAGACGCTATGTTCCTCGCGTCTGTACAATAGTCAAAAGTCAATTATCAATAGTTGTTCTCCCCCGCGTCCCCCACTTTCCTACTCCCCGACTCCCCTACTCTCCAATCCCCAATTCCGTGACTCAACCAGAAAAACAAGAGCCTGAAGTACCATACCTGACACGCACCCAAGTCCTGGTGGCTATGGGAGTAACTGCTGTAGTCTTATGGATTATTGCCAAACTATGGTTGTATTTTGGCAGTTTTACCCTAATGCCTTTAACGTGGAATTCAAGAGATTTACTTTTAGGTGTAGGTTTAGGCTTGAGTATTACTGGTTTGAGTGGTTTAGCTTATCAACTTTGCCCTCCTTATCGCAAAAGTGCTAATTATTATTTAGAGATAGTTCTCAAACCTCTAGCTTTACCTGATTTAATTTGGCTGGGATTATTACCAGGATTAAGTGAAGAATTATTATTTCGTGGTGTAATGTTGCCAGCTTTTGGATTAGATGATGCTGCTGTCATTGTATCCAGTCTTTGTTTTGGGGTTTTGCATTTGAGTGGTTCTCAACAATGGCCGTATGTGATTTGGGCAAGTATTGTTGGATTGATACTGGGATATAGCGCCTTGCTCAGTGGTAATTTATTAGTACCAATTATTGCTCATGTTTTTACAAACATTATTTCTAGTTATTTGTGGAAAGTAGGACGATATTAACAATTAAAAATTAACAATTAAACATTAAAAATTTTTGTTTTTTTATAAGCAAGACGAAATTATGGCTACTAGTATAATTATTCCCATTGCTGCATTAATTATCACATGGTTTGTTCTGAAAGCCTTGTTCAATGTATTGAAGATAGTTGTTAGCACAACAGCGATTATTTTGGTAGTTTTTATTGTTTTGATTCTGTTTGGTTATAGTCCCCAAAACTTTACGCAAGAAATCATTAACCTACCTCAAAATTTTGACCAAATAGTAACAGACGCTAGAAATTACCTACCTCAAAATTTTGACCAAATAGTAACAGACGCTAGAAATTACCTATCTCAAAATTTTGACCAAATAGTGACAGACGTCAGAGATTATCTACCTCAAAATTCTGACCAAATAGTAACAGACACCAGAAATTATTTACCTGAAGCTTTCAATCAAGTAGTGATAAAAGTAAGAAATTTGCTGGGCTTGTAGTTGGTTACAGTGGGAGCATCTCAAATGTTGAAAAAAAATCGCCTGTGATTGAAATCGCAGTCTCATAGTCCACAATTATTTGTAGAGACGTGCCTTAGAGCTATTGGCACGTCTCTACAGACCAGTTTTTTTGTACTAAAAATCCTTAACTGAACCGTATTGGTCTTTAGACGACTTGTGCTATTAGCTAATACCATTTCACGTTAATCACGATCCATATAAATTTGTAGAGACGCGCTGTTTGAAGCGTCTCTACACCGCCTGTATTTGTACCAAGGTTTAGTGAAATTGTCTAAGGGTTTAAACCTTTAGTAGTATATTGCAAAAATTGGAATGCTCTCGCTACAGTAACACTGGCAGTTACCAGTTTTAACAATAAACTATGTCATCTACTCAAAAGTAGAGTTAAAGATAGTACCAAAAATTAGCCGGAGTCTATCTTAGGGTTATACCCTGCTTGCTGAGAAATTTTCTAGCCTGATTGTAGGTTTATTCTCAGCTAAGGAAAAATTTTTATATGACAACCAACATTTCTGATAACATCAACAAAAATGACAATCGATCGCTATGGATGGGTATTATCCTGACTGTTTTGGGAATAATTGCGATCGCACTACCTGTTGTCTCGACAATTTTTGCTGAAACCTGGGTTGCAGTCATTCTGATTTCTGCTGGGTTTGCCAAGTTATTCTATGCCTATAATACCCGTGAACAAGGCGGCTTTGTTTGGAAAATATTATTGAGTGGTCTTTACATCGCTACAGGTCTAATGCTGTTTATTTATCCTCGCACAGGTATTCTGACACTAACTCTGTTACTGGGTAGTTTCTTATTAACTGAAGGCGTTTTTGAGCTAATTCTCGCATTCAAGTTGCGCCCACAACAAAACTGGACTTGGGTACTCACTGATGGCATTATTACCCTTATTTTAGGTGGAATGATCTGGTTCCAATGGCCTTTCAATGCACCTTGGCTACTTGGAACACTGGTTGGTGCTAGTATTTTGTTCACTGGTGTTTCTCGTGTAATGTTGTCGTTGAATGGGCGTTCTGCTTTAAATCCTTCCGATCAAGCTGTGTAATTGTTAAGCAGTTAGAATAAGTAAGGGAACGAGGGACAAGGGAAGGGAGACAAGGAGGAATTAGTCTATAATTATTCTCCGCACACTCCCTCACTCTTCTTTGGAGGTGTAATATGACAATTACTTTGAATCACACCATCGTACCAGCACATAACAAAGAAGCAGCAGCGCAGTTTTTTGCACAAATTTTTGGTCTGAAAGTTGAACCTTCTATCGGTCACTTCGCTGCTGTGCATGTTAATGATACTCTGACGCTTGACTTTGCTGATAGAGAGGAATTTGAGTCACATCATTATGCATTTCATGTCAGTGATGAGGATTTTGATGCAATTTTTGAGCGAGTTAAAGCAGCAGGATTGGAATATACTAGCGATCCCATGCACCAAAATAAAAACCAAATTAATCATAGAAATGGGGGACGTGGTTTCTATTTCTATGATCCCGACGGTCATAATTTAGAAGTGTTGACCCGTCCATAGATATATCGCATAAAATCAATTAAATAACGCAGGACTACCCACCAACAGCTTGTTGTGCTGCTAGGGCGATCGCTTGTGGTAATATTTTGTGTTCTTGTACTTGAATTCTGGCGTGGAGAGTTTCAGGTGTGTCATCAGCTAAAACAGGAACCGCCGCTTGCATTAAAATCGGCCCACTGTCCATTTCCAGACCAACTAAATGCACTGTACAGCCAGTAATTTTGACACCAGTAGCTATAGCTTGTTCTATGGCACGAGAACCTTTAAAACTGGGTAACAAGCTGGGATGAATATTAATAATTTTGTCTGGGAAAGCATCAATTAATACTTGGGTTACTAGTCGCATCCAACCAGCCATAATTACCCATTCGACATCATACTGCTGTAGAACCTGGACTATTTGCCGATCAAACTCTTCACGGCTACTATGATCACGGTGATTAAGAAGTACAGCAGGTACACCCCAATTAGCAGATCGGACTGCGGCATAGGCATCTGGGTTATTGTAAATTAAAACTTGAATTTGGGCGTTGAGTTGCCCATCTTTGATGGCTTGGGCGATCGCTTCAAAGTTACTACCACTTCCTGAAGCCATGATTCCCAATTTTATGGGCTTGTGTTGATTAAATGCGTCTTGAATTTGAGGAGAAACCAGGCTAAAGATAGAATCAGGGCGGAGTGTCATAACGACAGGTTAATTTTATAAATGCCAAAGATATATAGTAAATCTAGTCAGTCGTGGTTGGATAATGATAGCGCTGCTGCTTGGTTTTTTCTAGCTCCAGCACTAATTTTATTAGGTATTTTTATCCTTTGGCCAATTGCCTATTTGTTTTATCTCAGTTTTACTAGTGGTATTTTCAGTTCTGGCGGTACACATTGGGTAGGCTTGAAAAATTACTGGCGTCTGTTATCTGACTCCGATTTTTGGCAAGTTATTTTTAATACTATTTATTTTACTCTTGCTAGTGTTATTCCAAGTCTGGTGATTCCTTTGGGAATAGCACTGTTGTTAAACCAGACTTTGCCTTTAGGGGGATTTATCCGCAGCCTTTATTTTTTACCCTCGATGATCTCTCTAGTTGCTGCGGGTTTGGGATTTCGCTGGTTATTTCAAAATGATGGTACAATTAACGCCCTATTGGATTTTATTGGTATAAAAGCTATTCCCTGGTTAAGTAGTACTGTATGGGCAATGCCAGTACTGATTATCTTGAGTGTTTGGAAACAAATCGGCTTCAATATGGTGGTGTTTTTAGCAGGCTTGCAAACAATTCCTCAAAGTCGATACGAAGCGGCGGAACTTGATGGTGCTAATAGTTGGCAAAAGTTTTGGTATATTACCTTACCTGGATTGCAATCAACCTTAATTTTTGCGATCGTTACCACCATGATTTTTACATTACGCAGTTTTGAGCAAGTTTATGTGATGACTGGTGGCGGACCTCTGAATTCTACTAATTTAATGGTTTACTACATTTACCAAGAGGCTTTTGCTCAATTTGATTTTGGTTATGCAGCCGCCGCAGCAACGGTATTATTTGCGGTGACACTGCTGCTGGTGTATTTGCAGCTACAAACCTGGAATGATGAGAGTTAATAAAAAAATGCTTCTAGCTATAGATTTTAAATAAGGTGATTTTATACTCGAATAAAACTTAAATACTATATCTACATCTAGATTAATGTTTGTAAACTATATCACCTTGATGTTGATTAATATGGTAGCCGGACTATTTCTCTTAGCTGGCTACGTGTATTTTGGCTTAGATCACGCTTATCAAAAACGTTGGATTCCTGGATTTGGGATGACAGGAGCGATCGCACTCGTTACCGGTTTACACATGACTTTTACGTGGCCAGTACGGGGAGTTTTCAACATTGCTTATGGTGAAATGACGGTATTGTTCGGTATTTTATTTTTGTCTGCTTCCTTAGCTTTAGCCTTGGAATGGGATTTGCTCACAGTAACAATTTATGGCTTTTTTGCTGGACTTGCTGCAATTGTAATTGGGGTACGCATCATTAATCTAAATTTGACACGGAATCCACTTCTCTCAGGAATTGGATTTATTTTAACGGGATTAGGTGGAGTTTGTGCAGCGCCAACTCTGTATCTAAAAACAAATCGTCAGTGGCGCTTATTTGGTGCAATCTTGTTAGTAATTGCTGCCCTCATTTTTGCTTTTGTCGGTTATATTACATACTGGAATCATCTGGGCGAATATTCTAATTGGAAACCATTACCAATGCGAACACCATAAACATTTATCAATGCTAGCGATCGCATGAAAGTGAAAGTTCTGAATTATAAACATTCCCTGATTTTTATCAGGGTATTTTGACAGAAAATTGCCATTAAGAACGTACTATTATGGTTTTCACAATTTATCAGAGATTTTTTTGGATTTTCTCTTGATTTGCTATCTAGCTTATAAAGATTTTGGGTGTAATCTCAAGATACAGATGTCATCAGGGCAAAATAGAACACTTGTTCCGAATAAACGCATGAAACCACTTCAATTTGGAATTCATGATTCGGAATACTGAATTACTTTGAACATTGATTATTGGTAAAAAATTTTGCAGGACTTTACGGACGAAGCATTTAGATGATTATTGATTTATTTGACAAAAATATTTATCAACAAATGCTTCCCCCTTACTACATCTAGGCACAATTAGGTAAACATAACATGAAAAATCATGCTGACAAGCAAGAGCAATTATTAAGTCAAATCACAGATAAAAATATAGAAGCTAGAGACTTTAGTGGATGTGATTTAAGTGGAATTGACCTCAGAGGAATTGATTTAAGCAGAATTAATTTTAGAGGAGCAGACTTACGTAATGCAAATCTCAGTGGAGCTATACTGATTGGTGCAAATCTCAGAGAAGCAAATCTACAACAAGTAAATTTCTCAGATGCTGATTTAAGTCAAGCTGATTTAACCCAAGCAAATTTGTGTGGCGCTTGTTTGTGGCGAGTAAAATTAAATGATAGTAAATTATGGAATGCTTCTGTGTGCAGCGCTGATTTAAGGGAAGCTAATTTGAGTACAGCCCAATTAATAGAAGCATCGTTAGTTGAAGCTAATTTAGTCAGAGCAAATCTCACTGAAGCAAAGTTATGTGGAGCTATCTTAATAGAAGCCAATTTTAATCAAGCCAATTTAACAGGTGCAGATTTAAAATGGGCTAATCTTATGGCAACAAATTTAAGTGAAGCTAATCTTGAAAATGCCAACTTCAAAAATGCAAAACTCTATGAAACAATTATGCCCGACGGAACGATTCAAGTAGATTTGAAAAGATAGAGAACGGCGAACAAGGAGGATATAGAGCATTGGTATTTTTCTGTCCCTTATCCTCCTTGTCTCCCCACATTTCCCTTTTTCCAATCTCTGTACCTAAAACTCTCTTTGGGAAAAAATGAGGATGGCGATCGCTAACAGCATCAAGGTATATAGTAAGCCGTAACCAATGTTACTAATTAGGATCATTGAGTTAGGCAATGCAGCTAGACCGTAAATAGCATCATTTTTTACGTCTAATCTAGATAAATCTGGCAATACTAGATACAAAGCTTGAGTGAATGTTTCAATCCCATGTTTAGAACCGAGACGACCTAGTTTTAATACGTCTTGACTTATATTCCCCATTAAATACACAGCAAATGTTAACACTGTTGCTAATAGTGAACTAGTAAAAACACCCAAGGTAATAGCAACAGCAGTCATTAAAGACAACTGCAAAAACAGAAAAAATACAGCTATTAGAATACTGACTATTGAGTAGGAAACTTGACTAAATAGCAAAAAAACAAGAGTGATCACTGTCATAGCAGTAATCAAAACTGCTAGCAAGATCAACAAGCCTAAATATTTCCCAACGATCAATTCACCACGACTAATAGGTTTAGCAATTAACACCAAAACAGTACGTTTCTCAATTTCTTTATTAATTAATCCAGTACCAACAAATACGGCGACAACCAAACCAAGCAGATTCATCGCCGCCAAAGCAAAATCGAGAAAAAGTTTATCTTCTGCGGTAGCAGCAAATTGAGGAAAAAAGTAAATAGCAAGAGAAAGGATAATGATGTAGAAGCCGATCACAAACAGAATGCGATCGCGCACTACTTCTCGAAACACATTTGTTGCTATTACATAGAGTCTGCCAAAATTCATATAAAACCTCACAGCGCAGGTGGTGAACCTATAATGCGGTTGCTACTGCGACCACATGCAATTTCTGCTACTCTCAATACTTGGTCTGATCTGCTAGAAACGTTAACTGGTTCTACCCGACAAGTTTTTCTCAGATAATATTCACGTCCAGTAGAAGTAGGGCCACTCCAGACACTCAGTAAATCTAATTTATAGATATCAGGATTTTTCTGATCGAGACTAGATATACGTGCTTCTGTACGCCACAAAGACTTTTCATCAAATTCACGTAAGCTTGTTTCTATTACTTCTCTACCTAAACTATTAACTCTCGCATTCCCACTTTTTAACCACTGTTCTACTTCTGACCAAGGTCTATTAGCTATTTGTTCTTTCACTATTGGCTCAAGCTTACCCAGAATTAAACCACCATTTCTTGGAGTTTTACTAAGTTGTGGTTCTGTTCTAAGTACAAAAGTACGCTTAATGTTATCTGTCTGTAAACTCGGAAATTCTTCTAACCATTTATTTACTACAAATCCGAACTGCAACCAACAACTAATCACCATACAAACAGCAACTAAAACAATAATTCTTTGGCGTTCTTCTATTTTAGGAACCTGAGTGCTAAACTCCGTTCCTGTTCCTTCAAAAAATTCTGGGATTGCTGTAATTAATGCAGAAATTGTTGGCCAGAAAACAATTGTTCTGGTTGTAATTTCTTGTCCTGACTCTCTAAAAGCAAAAGCACTTACTAAAAACCCGGTTACTAATGCTCCAATAGGCATATTAGTGCCAGGAATCACTACAGGATTTTCAGTTGTATACCAAGCAGTTCCTGCAATTAATAATGCCCAACCACAAAGAGCGATCGCCGATTTTACAAAGCCTGTTGATAAAGAAGACATCAACCAAGAAAAAATACTTAAATATATTAATGTTTGCCAAGCAAAAGCTCTTTTGGGAAGAAAGAAATCTTTAATATTGTCGTAAATATTCCCAATAAAACCAAAAACACCTAATAAATCTTTAATTAACTCCATATTGCAACCTTTAAATGACTAGTAAAATTTTTTATTAGAATCATCAGTTTTTTACTTTATTGCGTGATAACAAAGCTTTAACACATCCTAATTCCTACTTCACATTTTATGTATAATTTACTTTATAAATCAAATATTTTTGACTGTTAATTAAACAATTCTGATAATCAAAAATAGAATCAAGACGACAGCAGTGTAACTAAGCGCATTAGCAATTAATACACTAGTAAATATATTTTTTGCTTGTAGTCTCATCTTAAATTCCCGACGAGACAAAATCTTTTGACTATCAGATTCATCTTGTTTTTTCCAAAAATCAGTCAGTGAAATTAACGCGGCTCTTAAAATGAATGATTTAACTACAAAAGTTCCAAAGAAAACTATAAATGCAGTCAAAATCATTGAGTTTATCATACCAGGAAGTATTTGATCAAAGAAAATCAAATTCATTAAGCCTGTTCTCAATCTGACAGGTATAAATGGTTCTATCCAAAAAAAGATTATCCAACCGACTACATTGGAAAATAAATTCATGCAAATGGCATAAAAGCTAGAGGTTTTTTTATCAAATTTAAGAACTGAATTTAAAATATAAGCTTCTAACGGAATAGAAATCAACAAAAATAAAAAACTAAATAGAATTGCACCAAGAGGTACTACTTTGGGAAGCAGAGGTAAATCAAACATAAGCAGAAACAGGTAGTTACGATATTTAACTATGGTTATAAGGGTATCAGGGTTTAGGGGCAATACTTTTCGGATTAAAACTCTTTAATATGGAGTTATGGTCTAGGAATTTTCTCTCTCATAGCTTTATTTCCTCACTCTTTTACACTCTTTATCGAATGACTTAAGAAAGTATAGCTGCAAGCTAGTCAAATGATGAGGGTCACTATCGCATTATTTGTATTTTTTAGGATTTCTTGTTTTTTCTCCACTAAGCACTGCCCACTCTATTCCAATACAGTTTATGATTGATAATTCCGAGCAGGGTACAAGAAAGCGGATTTATCCATGGGAGTCAATCCAAAATCCAAAATCGTTCGACTGACTTGTACTGAGCCTTGTCGAAGTAGCGCTCACGACGAAGTCTAAAATCCAAAATTGTTTGACTCCTCCTACACCTGTACACCCTTACACCACTAAACCCATTTTCAAGAGGGTATATTTTCCCTACCTTCTGATACAAAACCTTGGGTAAGATAAAAAACTGCCACTTACAGCTTTGAGTGAGATGACAAGGAACGGGATTGGAATTCGCACAGCACAAGTGCGTCAACAAAGAGTTACAGGGCAAATTCACGTTTATGATGGTGCAGGTAAAGGTAAATCCCAAGCAGCTTTAGGAGTCGTTTTGCGCTCAATTGGCTTGGGAATCCATACACCTAGTAATTCCAACCGCGTCTTGCTGCTGCGGTTTTTAAAAGGGCCAGAACGAGATTATGATGAAGATGGAGCGATCGCAGCTTTGCAACGCGGATTTCCCCATTTAATTGACCAAGTTCGCACCGGAAGAGCAGAATTTTTTGGTCCAGATGAAATTACGCCCTTTGATCGATATGAAGCTGCACGGGGTTGGGATGTAGCAAAAGGTGCGATCGCTTCTGGTTTATATTCAGTTGTGGTCTTGGATGAAATTAACCCTGTCTTGGATTTGGGTTTATTATCAGTGGATGAGGTAGTACGAACACTCACATCCAAACCTGAAGAGTTAGAAATTATAGCTACTGGTCGTGCAGCTCCGCAAAAGTTGCTAGATATTGCGGATTTACACTCGGAAATGAAACCCCATCACCACCCAACTGCAAGCGAACTCTTACTTGAAGGTATTGAAATTTATACGGGTGCTGGTAAAGGTAAGTCTACTAGTGCTTTGGGTAAAGCGCTACAAGCCATCGGTCGAGGTATTAATCATCCAGGTTCTACCCGTGTATTAATTATGCAGTGGCTTAAAGGTGGTAGTGGTTACACTGAAGATGCAGCATTAGCAGCTTTGCAACAGTCATATCCAGATGTGATTGATCATCAACGCTGCGGAAGAGATGCGATCGTCTGGCGTAATTCTCGCCAAGAATTAGATTATGTCGAAGCAGAACGAGGTTGGGAAATTGCTAAGACTGCGATCGCATCTGGACTTTATAAAACTATCATCTTAGATGAACTCAACCCCACAGTAGATTTAGAATTACTACCTGTAGAACCAATTGTTCAAGCTTTACTCCGCAAACCTCGCCATACCGAAATTATCATCACTGGTCGCTGCCAAAATCAACCAGCCTATTTTGACCTGGCTAGCATTCACTCTGAAGTGTATTGCCATAAACATTATGCTAATCAAGGTGTGGAACTGAAGCGAGGTGTAGATTTTTAAGTTAGTCATTGGTCATTGGTCATTGGTCAAATGTCAATAGTTTTTCATACTTGACACTTGACGATTAACTATTGACTCTGGACAATTGACCCTTGACTAATAGCTATTAATTCTTCCTTCTCGCGAGAGAAAAAGCAAGTATGTCAAAAGTTTGATGAAAAATTAAGATGAAACAGCACAAATTATATTAGGAGATACTGCAATCATAGTTTTCCATTGCAACAAAATCATCTCATCAACCTATGGAAACCGAAGTACAGCAAAAACAATACAATGATGCTACCTCAGCAGAAGCTGTGGCAGCAATTGAAGGTTCAGATAATCAAAACTTACCAAAGTTACCTCCAGCCCAAGAACCAGAGACTCAATTCCAGCTAATTACTAGAGAATTAGTTAATTTTTGGCAGGATTTTTCCCAAAACTTTACTAAATTTTTTCAAGCATACAAGCAGATATTCATTATTCTGGCTTGGTTACTAGCAGCAATTGTGACTGCTAAGGTTATTCTGGCTGTACTGGATGCAATCAATGATGTTCCGTTAGCACAACCAGTATTGGAGTTAATAGGAATTGTTTACACAACTTGGTTTGTTTTCCGTTATCTCGTTAAAGAATCTACTCGCCAAGAATTAACAGCAGAAATTGAGTCTCTCAAAAAGCAATTTTTGGGTTAATTTAAGTAGTTTGATGCAAATAAATTCAAATTTGCATCATGAGTAATAGTGGGCAATAAATAAATTTTTCTCTTTGATTTATTAATTATTTTTATTTATGCCTGCATATCTGATCAAAATATGTTTTGTTGAGAAAATAAGCTCCCCAAATTATTCAATAATTCGGGGAGCTTGTTGTTACGAAAAATTTAGGAATTATATAGTGATCCCATTTCACTAAAACCTTGGTACAAATACAGGCTGTGTAGAGACGCGCTGTTTGAAGCGTCTCTACAAATTTATATGGATCGTGATTAACGTGAAATGGTATTAGGGATATTTTTGTTCAAAGAGGACTAAAATATTTACTACAAACTCTGTAGTAAAAAATATTTGTACAAGATATTTATTATATATGTCTGTAGACAGATAAAATTATTTTTTTGCATTTTCTAAACACTTCTTTAGGTAGTTTGGCTGGTTTGATTAAAAAACTAATATAGTCCTTGGATTGAATGATTAAAACACATTAATTAAAGGAGTACATAAAATTATGGCTAATGAAGCTTATAAAAAAGGAGCAGATACATCTGATCGCGTTCGTGAAAATAAATACGATCCACATATCGTCCCTGCTGAAACTGCTGCACGTCAAGAGAGAGAAGGAGACTTATTTAAAACAAAACCTACAGAAGAAAGAGAAGCCAGTGCGTCTACAGATGATCAAACTCATCCTGGTGAAAGTATACGTACCACAGATGGCTATACTGTAGATAAAGAAGGTTTATTAAATAACTATGCGGTTGAACCAGAAATGTACTACGAAGTACCAGGTGATGCACGTCAAGAAGCAGAAGAAGATACAGAACATCGTGTTGAAGAACTAACAGAAATTAACGAAGATAAGCAAGGCGAATTAACAATGGAAGGCGATCAACGGGGTAGAGGTCCCGGTGTAATTTAGTTTTTTTAGTGTTGCTAAGTTGGGAATTTTACGTCTAGGAAGGTAATCGCGATGATTGAGAATTTTCTCACTCATCGCTTTTTGTTGGAGTCAAATAGTAAATGGTTGAATTTGGCGATCGCGCCACTGACGCTGATAACGTTCGACAACTAAAGGACGAACAACGAACTTGGGAGGACAACCATCTTTGACATCAATACGCAAACAGGAATATGGTCGGCGTTTTTGGGAACCTTGTCCCGCGCGACCTAGAAATAATTGGGAACGCGCTACTAATTTTTGATCTTCTAATAAATCTGTTCCCTCAGTCCGTTGGCGTCGCAAACTGTAACCACTACCACCACAAACAATCCAGTTGATATTGCTGTCAGCGTGACCTGTATTCATTGTTTGTATGTGTTCTAAACAATGGGCGTGGCCGTTCAAAACTAAATCTACTAAGGGACGACCTCCAGCTAGAGAACCAACTTTTGTTGCTACCCCATCCAGCACATCACGGATGCGATCGCGCACAGCCAAAGTTTGCGCCTGATTCCATTTTGTAGCTTCTGTGACATAGGGGGGATGGTGAAAATAAATTACTCTTCCCCGCACTTCTTTGGTGTGCCACGATTCTATTAATCGCTGCTTTAGCCAATCTAATTGTTCAGTATCTACTACCGTTTTATGGTCAGCAGCAAGTTGCTTGTCGATATCAACAACAATTTCTTCTATTTGTGACAATTTTGCTCGCAAATCATCCAGATGTTCTGCTTCACTAGGATTATTGGGATCTAGTTGGTTCGAGGTTTCCATAATTTCCTGCTTTTGCTGTTCCATCTCGACACGGCGCTTTTCCAAAATTTGGCGAGCAACTTCTCCTTGTTGTGTTGCTGGCAGTGGTGATGGATCGTTGAATGTATTAGAATCTAAAGCGAAGAAATCTATGCCAGAATAGCGGAAAGTATAGTAACGATTAGGTAGACGGGTAAAAATTCCCGGTTCGTAATGCAGACATCGACCAGTATCAGTTTTGGCTGTGTAGTGTGTATCTAAATGACGTGCTAGGTCTGGTGGAAGCATGAAAACTTTTAAATAGTCTAGGAAGGCTCGTGCATAGGCGTCACCTTGTCTAGAACCATGCCAACCAACATCTAAATCCAATTTATTACCGAGAATATTACGTAGAGGTAGAGTAACTAAAGAGATTAATCCATACACCAGCGGTAAATCATAGTAATCGTGATTTCCTGGTACGGGTAGAATGGGAAACTCGAAAATCATCTGGTCGTAAGCAATATGTTGGGGTTGCTCACCTCCACAGATAAACTCTCGGTAAGGTTCAATGAAGTTTTTTTGGTAATACTCGCTTGATCCCACTAAGTAAATCACATCACCTGTATGCAGCAGAAAACGGCATTCCTGACGATAGGGAAGCATCAATTCTGCTACTTGGCGTTGGGGATTGTATGTATAATGTGAGCCGGAACCACTATCACCCACCACTAAGAATGAAAATTCTGGTTCCTCGGCTCGGTCGTCATTGAATACTAGCCGAGTTTGGTCTATGCTACGTTGTAAAACCAACGGATCTTGCCACTTTACCCGTTGGTTCATTTTACGAATTTTATCAGCGATCGCAGGATCAGATACAAATCTCATAATTATATAGTCAAGGGTCAATCGTCCAGAGTCAAGTGTTAATTATCCAGAGAATTTTATATTGACCATTGACTATTGACCGTGAACCACTAACTTACTTAATTTTGGTTTATTGATAATAAACTAAAAGTCTACCGACGAACAGTAGTATATTGAATAGAGACTTTAGATCACTAAAAGTAGCTCTTTTAGATGTATTTTGTAGCCAAAAAGGAAAATTTAGATGCGGATTGCTGACGATATTACAGAATTAGTGGGAAGAACTCCTTTAGTTCGGTTGAATAGAATTCCCCAAAGCGCGGGAGCAGTAGCCCAGATTGTGGTGAAGTTGGAAAGTATGAATCCAGCTGCATCTGTGAAAGACAGAATTGGGGTGAGTATGGTGGAGACTGCGGAAGCAGCAGGCTTGATCAAACCAGGACAAAATGTTTTAGTTGAGCCAACTTCTGGGAATACGGGTATTGCTTTGGCAATGGTGGCAGCGGCTAAGGGCTATGATTTAATTTTGACAATGCCTGACACCATGAGTAAAGAAAGACAAGCTATGCTGAGAGCTTATGGTGCAAAATTGGTGTTAACGCCAGGAGTAGAAGGAATGCGGGGTGCGATAGTTCGGGCTGAACAAATAGCAGCACAAACGCCTAATGCTCGGATGTTACAGCAGTTTCGTAATCCTGCCAATCCCAAGGTGCATCGAGAAACCACAGCTGAAGAAATCTGGCAAGATACTGATGGAAAGGTAGATATTGTGGTGGCGGGAGTCGGTACTGGTGGAACAATCACTGGTGTAGCGGAAGTAATCAAACAACGTAAACCAAGTTTTCAAGCGATCGCAGTGGAACCAGCTAACAGCCCTGTATTAGCCGGAGGTCTACCCGGGCCGCATAAAATTCAAGGTATCGGTGCTGGATTTGTTCCAGATATTTACCGTCCAGACTTAGTGGATGAAGTGATTCAAGTCACAGATGAGCAATCGATTTCCTATGGTCGTCGTTTAGCGAGAGAAGAAGGGCTGCTATCAGGTATTTCGGCTGGTGCAGCTTTGTATGCAGCGATTCAAGTGGCGAAGCGTCCAGAAAATGAAGGTAAATTGATTGTGATGATTCAGCCTAGTTTCGGTGAGCGCTACTTGAGTACATCACTTTTCCAAGAACCACAAGAAACTGAGTGGTTGCAGAAAGTCTAATTACTGACTATGAGGAACAAGATAGAAAGTAAATAAATCTATTGACATAATAATGCTCATCGTAAAGTAGAGAAAGAGGCGGGCATTGCTTGCCGCTTTCACTACTTTTTTGGTAACTGTGTGGAAGTGCGATCGCTATATATCAAGATACAGCGATTCAACATGTGACTTAAAGGAAAAGATTGCCGTTTTTTAAAGTAAAAGCTTGCCGAACCCATAACCTGACTAGCTTTACGGTAAAACCACGCTCTCCAAAAACGTGAAAAGTGTATTAAACCCTTACGCAGTATAGGATGAACGCCGATTTGGTCACGAACCAAAAATGGCGATCGCTCCAACGCTAGTCATCAAACTCTTATACAGAGGGCATTTTTCTCTATCTATTGTTTGGACTCACGGCAGGCTTTGACTTAAATTCTTGGGACTGGTGGTAACTTTATCGTTTAACTGTAGTCAACAACCACAGATACAAATCGTAATAATTAGGTTTTCAGGCTTTGATGCGGCAAGCTTATCCTTTAATTTTCGGCAATCTTTTTCTTTAAGTCACAATCGCACGAACCATAAGCTTGCCGTCGCGGCAAAGTTATGGGTAAAGTCACAACTGTTAGATAAACTGGCAATTGAACCTGTACAGTGACTAATTATTTGTCGTCATGACAAATTAATGTCGTTAAAGAAATGCTTGCAATACAAAGGTTTTAGCTACTCAAGAGTTATTACATTATTCTTTAGCCGTGACCAAATAAATGTCGTTTTCCGTAAGAATGACAAATTAACTGTCGCTTCAATAATTACAAAAAAGGTTTTGTATATTTTCATAATGACAAATTGACTGTCGTTTTCCCTATATATAGAATAACATAATGTATTTATAAATCAATTTTGTTTCATAAGCAAAAAATCCTATGTCTGATTTTACTGTTCATACCGCAGTGGATACTGCGGAAACTTTATTACAAAACAACAACTTATCTCCTGAGAAGAATGTGATTGTTACAGAACTCTCAGAGGAAGCCCAACTCAAGCTAGAGGTCATCCAAACTTTACTTGAGCCTTGCGATCGCATAACTTATGGGCAGAAACTGAAAGAGGCTGCGGAAAAACTGGGTGTGACAGTGCGAACGGTGCAGCGTTTAGTAAAAAAATGGGAAGAGGATGGCTTAGTCGCATTCACTCAGACAGGTAGGGCGGATAAAGGAAAACATCGAATTGGTGAGTTTTGGGAAAACTTCATCATTAAAACTTACAAGGAAGGTAACAAGGGTAGTAAACGCATGACTCCCAAACAAGTTGCCCTGAGAGTTCAAGCTAAAGCGCGAGAACTAGGCGACTCCAAGCCTCCTAATTACAGGACAGTTTTAAGGGTATTAGCTCCTATTTTGGAACAAAAAGAAAAAACTAAGAGTATCCGCAGCCCTGGTTGGAGAGGAACAACACTTTCCGTTAAAACTCGTGAAGGACAAGATTTATCTGTTGATTACAGCAACCATGTCTGGCAATGTGACCATACCCGTGTAGATGTTTTGCTAGTAGATCAACATGGTGAACTTATAGGTCGTCCTTGGCTAACAACTGTAATTGATACCTATTCTCGTTGCATTATGGGTATCAATTTGGGTTTTGATGCGCCTAGTTCAGTCGTAGTAGCTTTAGCATTACGCCATGCAATTTTGCCAAAAAGGTACGGTTTAGAGTACAAACTGCACTGTGAATGGGAAACTTACGGTAAGCCAGAACATTTTTATACTGATGGGGGTAAAGATTTTCGTTCAAACCACTTAAGCCAGATTGGGCCGCAATTGGGGTTTGTTTGTCATTTACGTGATCGCCCTTCAGAAGGTGGAGTAGTTGAGCGTCCTTTTAAGACGTTGAATGACCAACTATTTTCAACGCTTCCAGGGTACACCGGATCTAATGTACAGGAACGCCCAGAAGATGCAGAGAAAGATGCAAAACTCACCTTGCGGGAACTAGAACAACTACTTGTTCGCTACATTGTTGACCGCTATAACCAAAGTATTGATGCGCGAATGGGTGATCAAACTCGCTTTGGGCGTTGGGAAGCGGGATTGCCTTCAGTACCAGTGCCAATTGAAGAACGTGATTTAGATATCTGCTTGATGAAACAGTCACGGCGCACAGTACAAAGAGGTGGATGCTTACAGTTTCAAAATGTGATGTATCGAGGAGAATATCTAGCGGGATATGCTGGGGAAACGGTCAATTTAAGATATGACCCCAGAGATATCACAACGGTGCTGGTTTATCGTCAAGAGAAAAGCCAAGAAGTTTTTCTGACTCGCGCTCATGCTCAAGGTTTGGAGACTGAGCAACTCTCATTAGATGAAGCTGAAGCTGCTAGTCGTAGACTGCGTAAAGCAGGTAAAACCGTCAGCAACCAAGCCTTATTACAAGAAGTAATTGAGCGTGATGCTCTGGTAGCAAACAAGAAAAGTCGCAAGGAACGCCAAAAATTGGAGCAGGAAATTTTGCGTTCTACTGCGGTTAATGAAAGTAAAAATGAATCCCTACCATCTCCAGTTATGGAAGCAGAAGAAGTGAAATCTATTACTGAGGTGCAATCTTCATCCTCAGAACTAGAGGTTTGGGACTATGAACAACTGCGTGAAGAATATGGATTTTAAACAATGACAGATGCACAAGCGATCGCCCAGCAATTGGGTGGGGTGAAACCAGATGATGAGTGGTTGCAAGCTGAAATTGCTCGTCTCAAGGGTAAGAGCATTGTTCCATTACAGCAGGTAAAATCTTTGCATGATTGGTTAGATGGAAAACGTAAAGCACGGCAATCTTGCCGAGTAGTTGGAGAATCACGCACGGGGAAAACAGTTGCTTGTGATGCCTACAGATACAGGCAAAAAGTACAGGCGGAGGTGGGAAGACCACCAATTGTCCCTGTGGTTTATATTCAGCCACCCCAAAAATGCGGTGCAAAGGATTTGTTTCAAGAGATTATTGAGTATCTCAAATTCAAGGCAACTAAGGGAACAGTATCAGATTTTCGCGGCAGAACAATGGAGGTATTAAAAGGCTGTGGCGTAGAAATGATCATTGTTGATGAAGCTGATCGGCTTAAGCCTGAGACTTTTGCAGAGGTGCGTGATATTTATGACAAGTTAGGCATTGCTATTGTTTTAGTAGGAACTGACCGTTTAGAAGCAGTAATTAAGCGAGATGAACAAGTTTATAACCGCTTTCGGGCTTGTCATCGCTTCGGTAAGTTATCTGGAAAAGATTTCCAAGACACTGTACAAACTTGGGAAGATAAAGTTTTAAAGTTGCCATTGCCTTCTAATCTCATTAGTAAGGATATGCTGCGGATTCTGACTTCGGCAACAGAAGGTTACATTGGTCGGCTAGATGAAATTCTTAGGGAAGCAGCAATCCGTTCTTTATCAAGGGGATTAAAGAAGATTGACAAGTCTGTTTTACAGGAAGTCGCCCAGGAGTATAAGTGATGACAGCACCAGATGTTAAACCTTGGCTTTTTATTATCCAGCCTTATGAAGGGGAAAGCCTGAGCCATTTTCTAGGTCGATTTAGACGTGCTAACCATTTATCTCCTAGTGGGTTGGGTAAATTGGCAGGTATTGGTGCAGTGGTAGCACGGTGGGAAAGGTTTCATTTTAATCCTCGCCCTAGCCAAAAAGAGTTAGAAGCGATCGCATCTGTGGTAGAAGTGGATGCAGACAGGTTAGCTCAAATGCTTCCACCTGCTGGAGTTGGGATGCAGCATGAGCCAATTCGCCTGTGTGGGGCTTGTTATGGCGAAAATCCCTGCCATCGAATTGAGTGGCAGTATAAGTCTGTATGGAAATGCGATCGGCATCAACTCAAAATTTTAGCGAAGTGTCCAAATTGTGAAGTACCTTTCAAAATACCTGCGCTGTGGGAGGATGGGTGCTGCCATAGATGTAGGATGCCATTTGAGGAAATGGCAAAGCTACAGAAAGGTTAATGATAACGCCAGAAAAAGGTATGAAATTAACCAAGTTTCTGAATTAATCTGGTTGTCTAAAAAATTTGTGCGATCGCAAGCAACATTGTTTGTACTGTTGATGTTGTGTGAGCGTAATTTCCATGTTTCTAAATTAGGCATGAAATGTATAATTATCTAGTTATTCGTGTATTTACTGGTTAAAACTATTAAATGCTTACTCTTACACCAGAGGAAATTAGTCAGTTTCGCAGCCAGTTGGCAGATAGCCCAGAGGCTTTAGCCGCTTTGGATGCAATAGAAGAGTGTGAAGGCTATTTAGATGATGCAATTCCACTGCTAGTTATGCGGGAAACTGCACAGGAAGCAGATAGAGGATTAAACGATTGGTTAGAAAAAATCCGCCAATTTGTTTGTCAAGAGGAAGTTAGAGAAGCTTTGGAATCTGGATTCATCGCTCCAATTATAGAACCATTGGCTGCAAGTGCAGGTATTCCTTTAGGTACTGCGACTGCACTTAGTATATTGGTGTTTAAATTGGGTGCGAAAAAGTTTTGTAAAGTACCGGAATCTGATGCTTAAAGCCCAGAAGCTATAAATCCAGCCCAGTAGTAAGGATTTGCAAAAGGTAAAGGTTGACGTTGCTTGATTAGTTTCAAAGATTCTTGAAATCTAATGCGTTTTCCTACTCTTAATTGAGCCAGGACGGTTTCAATTTGGGGTTTGTGTTCTTCTAAAAATTGGTCTAATCCTTCAATAGTCAGATTTCGCAGCCAGTTTTGAGCTTGCTTCAGGGCTATGGCAATATCTCCTGCTTCTAGGTTATCAAGTTTGACTAAGTTTTCGTAGAATTTAATCATTAAAAAGCTGGTAGAAAGGTCATCTACTTTCCAGAGGGAACTAACAACACTGGGACTACCTGCTAACAGAAAACCACTAGGTAAACCAATGTACTCGTCACTGGTATTTTGAAAATCAATCAATCCAGTTTCACAGGCGGAAAGGGTAACGAGTCGACATTTTTCTAATTTGAAACTGAAGATTTTATCTAAAGTCAAACATTTTTCTAAATCGTGAGTTTTCCCTGCTCGTAAATTCAGGTAACGTTCGGAGTCTGTTTTTCTGGGTGTGTCTGCGATAGGTGCATCTGCCAAAATTAAGGCTGATTTACCGGGGTTGGTTAAATTAAAATACCCATGACAGCTAAAGTGGGCGCAGTGGTAAGTATTTACGTCAGAATTATTAATTGCTGTGAGTGTTGCTGCTGTTTTTTTCAGGACTTTGGCAGGATTAAAATAGCTTTGAATAATTTGTACTTCTAAATCTGTATAGTTTAAATCGCCTGTGGGGTTTTGAATTGCAAACAGGGATTGAAAATCAGGGCGATCACGCTTTTGTACTTGTTGCAGTAATTGACAACTGGGTGCATAACTAACACCACCAGCAAATAAATCCATAAGACAAGGTGAAATTTCATAATTTTGACTTAGGGACTTCCAAATAAAAAAATAATCAATTAATGTGGTGAGCAGGGGGAGAAGAAATCTGATAGTTATATTCGATCTAAGAATTGAGTAAATTATTTCTTGGAAGTCCATTACTGGAAGTGCATGAAGGGGAAATAAGTGTAGGAACTGATGGGGAATGAGGATAAGTTTATCACAGCAATTTGGTATCTGGGTTAGTATTTCATCAATATGCAGAATCGAAGCTAATTCTTTGAGTTCTTCTTCTAACCTATTCTGCCACTGGTCTTTTTGATTGTAGTAGTTTCGTAAATATTGATTTATCCAATTTCTCAAATCATCTTGGTCTTTTGGTTGGGATTGCCAAATTGTTACCTCTGCTTTATGTGTGACAATAAATGCTATAAGTTTCTCATCGAGAATATACCACTCGATAATGGCTGTATGCTCATCCAAAGCAGTATGGACTGAATCAAATTTGAAACCATAACCAACTCTTAAGTAGCGGTTTTGCAATTCATTACGTTGCTGTCGTAACTGTTGTAGATGTTGTGCTAAGACTTTTGGATTTTCAGCTTTGCCATTTTGGATTTGATATTGTCCTGTAGCTATTTCATCCCTGTATTTTTCTAGTTTAGTGGCATCTTCTGGGGAAAAGATAGTTTTAGAGTCACGTTCAAGAATCTGTTCAACTAAATTGCGAGTTTTGCTACGTTCAACATATTCAATTGCTTCTGTTATCTTACCTAGTTCTACCTTACCTAGTTCTAGGCAAACTTCTACCATGCAGCTATAAACTTGGTTAAAGCGTTCCGCTTGCTTGCGTTTGCTTTCTTCCCCAGACACTATTTCTGAACGCAAAGTTTCTACTGTATCAATGGCAGATTTAAAGCCATCGTAAGCTGAGGCAAGCTCGTTTTTCTTTTGGTAAGCAAATCCCAATAACAACCAACATTCTGCATGATTTTGAGGAAAACCGTCAAAAGTAAAAACTTTCAGAGCTTCTTTGCAACAATTGATGGCCTGATCTAAATTCTCAGCCTGCTTCTCTGTGATTGTTTCAAGGTATGTAGCAGCGAGATTATTTTGCGTGAGCGCCCATTCATAGCGAAAATTTTCAAAAGTAAAAACTTTCAGAGCTTCTTTCCAACAATCGATCGCCTGCTTTAAATTCTCAGATCGATCTCCTAATATTATGCCACTGTAAGCAGTAGCGAGATTATTTTGCGTACCTGCCCATTGTTGGGGATAATCGTCAAAAGTAAAAACTTTTAGAGCTTCTTGATGACACTTAATCGCCTGCTCCTCTAGCCTTCTTTCTCTGTAAGCACTACCTAAATTATTTTGAGTGACTGCCCAATCTTGGCGATCATCGTCAAAAGTATAAACTTTCAGAGCATCGTTGAAACAATTGATCGCTTTCTCTAAATTCTGTGTCGGTTTTCCTAGTATTCTTTTAGTGTAAGCATTACCTAAATGATTTTGCGTAAATGCCCACTTTCTAGGAAAATCTTCAAGGGTATAAACATTAAGAGCTTCTCTGCAACAAGCGATCGCTTGCTCTAAATTCTGTGCCTGATCCCCTATTATTCTCTTACTGTAAGCATTAGCGAGTTCATTTTGTGTATCTGCCCATTGTTGGCGATAAGCTTCAAAAGTAAAAACTTTCAGAGCTTCTTTGTAATAATCAATCGCCAGTTCTAGATTCTGCGCTTGTTCCCCTAGTCTTTTTTCCCTGTAAGCATTACCTAACTTATATTGCATATCTGCCCATGCATAGGGAGAAGCTTCATAAGTAAAAACTTTCAAAGCTTTTTGATAACAAGTAATCGCCTCCTCTTCTAGTTTTTTTTCCTTATAAACATTACCTAAATTATTTTGCGTAATTGCCCATAGTTTTGGATCAACATCAAAAGTAACAACTTTTAGAACTTCTTGGCAACAATTCATGGCCAGTTCTAAATTCTGCGCCCGCTTCCCTAATTTCCTATCTAGGTAGAAAGCAGAGAGAATATTTTGCGTAACAGCCCATTGTTGGGGATCAGTGTCAGAAGTATAAACTTTTAGAGCTTCTTGAAAACAATTGATGACCTGTTCTATATTCTCAGAGTGCTTTCCTAATCTTCTCTCAACGTAAGCATAAGCGAGATTATTTTGGGTCATTGCCCACTCTTTGGGAGAAGCTTGCTGAGTGAAGACTGTCAACACTATTTCATAACCAGTGATGGCAATTTCCATATTACTGGCTTTGTCACCCAAGGAAAACTCACTTATACGATTACTGAAATTGAAAATAACTTTTGCTGTTTTTTGTGCAGTGTATGTTTCCACTTCCGCCAAAGCTGCACTAGCCCAACACCGCAAAACCTCTGCGAGGGTAAGATTTAGTTTTTCGGTATTTGCATCCAGCAAGCTGTCAATAGCCTCCTCGTATCTACCATGTACTGTTGCTCGCTGTGCTTTGACTAAAAATAGTAAATCTGCTGTTGCTCGCAGTACTTTGAGTAAAAATTGTAAATAAACTTTTGACTCTTCTCCTAATCCTTTTTGTTGTAATAGAGTGTAATATTTTTCTTCATTCTCCACCAGAGGAAATGGTGGTAACACTTCAACCAGCACTCTCTTTGAGGCATTCCAGAGCCATTTTCCAATTTTCCGCATAGTCAATCCTCCAACTGTATTGTCATCTTTGCCTCCGCTTCTACCATCTGCAAGAAGCCAGCATCAACTAAATTTTGGTTTGCTGCCAAAATTTCTTGGATTTTATCGTGACTACGACAATTGAAAAGGCTTTGAATGAGTTTGAAATAGTCTGGCTGACGCTGTTCGTTCATGGGTAAGGTCATGAGACGTAGCACTTAACATCATGGAATGAATTCAACACCAACACGTTAGATTCCAGAAACGTGTAGAATTTCATCACATGTGATGCGTTCCCAATGATGAGAAGTTGCTCTACATCTACATTTAACAAAAAACTAGCTAATGAAGTTCTTAAGATTATCCCTTAATTGTTGATGAATGCGATCGCTCGCTAGCAGTTTCAGGTATAAAGAAGATGCGATCGCTATAATTTTTGTTTACTCTACAAGTGTCCAAAGTGTGGGGCTAGGTTTGAAAACCCTAATCTTTAGGAAGATAGGTGTCGAAGACCATTTGCCGAAATGGCAGCGTATCAAAAGCCTGTTATTAACTTGAGGAGCTTAAATGTTAATTCTTGATTATTGGCAGCGATCGCTGTATACTTAGAGTACAAATGTACTATAAAGCATAAGAAATAGTCTGCTTAAAACTCCGGTTATTTTTGCTGCATACTTGCATACTCAATGTCAAGATAATTTTCATCGTGACATAATGGTGTCACTATATAGATAAGGAGTTTGCAGCCAGTGTTTTATGCCTGATGTTACTTTACAGCAGTAAGGTCTTGTTGCTCTAACGCCACATTGAAAATTAGTGTAAAACTCATGCCAGGGATGAGTCGGCGCAAAACTTGTAAATGCGCTTCCGCATCGTTGCGGCGACGAAAACGAGCGACAATCTGGTTCTGCATATTAGGTGAAAGTCGGACTATACACCAAGGATTGAGCTTTTCAAGGTAAGTCATGAAGTTCTCCTGGTAATATCTGTAAATTCCAAGACAAAAGCCAGCCTACTGATACACAGGCTGGCAAGAAATATCATTTTGATATTGAAATTAGATGCAGTTTCTACTCACTTTTATCTGGAAAACACAGTTTCTGCAACAGTTCTTGGGGAATCTCCTCAAAGTGTTCCAGCAGAAAGTTCATCAGTGCAAGGTGGCGTAAATCGGCTGGCATGGGACGGCGGTAGTTTTTACCTCTCGCAAACCAACGCCGAACAGTGGACAGGGAGCGATCGCAAATCTGCGCCATTTCTTCATAACTCACCTGCCACTTGCAGTAAAATTGCTTGGGAGTCATACCTAACTGGCAATAACTGTAGAATTGCATCAAATCTTGCTCTCGCTGTTTGAGAGGATGAGGATTCATAACTATGACTCCTCGCTGATTGATTCTAAATCTTCCTCCCAAGCAATATCGGCTGATATCCAAGCAGCACTGGGGCTATCTTTGCTCAACCAAATCAGGTAGCACCAACTCCAGCAGCAGCGATCGCTTGCAAAGCTATAAAATCGACCAATGACAATACCCCAGTCAGTATCGCTTTCATGAGAAAGCCAACGCAAGCGATCGCCATATAAAAATCTGGGTGTCTTGGCTACATCAGGAAAGTTAGCGGGAAGCTCAATAGATGTGTCTGGGTATTTGAGGTTAATCAAACCTGGAGCTATATCTTGGTGACTGTGCCGGATGAGATTGAGATAAGCGGCAATTAATTTACCATTGATGCTGTGAGTTAATCCAGAAATCAGAATCGCAGCTAGACTTTCTATTTCTTGCGGCTGAAGTTCCACCCAAGTGCTATCAAAGTCAGCATCAGAGTAGTTGTTGAGCTTTGACAATAATTCTGTGATGCCAAAATCACCTAAAGCTTGTTGATAAGCTCTGTGTTCATCTGTTTTGTAGCTAACAGGCTTTAACATTGTATATGTCTCCTGTGATATGGGGGCCAAAAGCCAGCATCCGCCCTGAGAAAGTTGATGGCTGGCTTTTGACTTATAAGTAATTATACGCTAAAATAAAGTGTTTTTGTGTTGATTAGTGTGTTTTAATGCGTTTAACATAAAAATAATCAAAATTGCTTATGATAATGACATGGCAAAAGTAACTGTAACTATTTATATGGAAGAAGAAGATAAAGAGGCCCTGCAATTGTTAGCTGATGCAGAGGAGCGTTCTTTGTCTCAAATGGCGGTGTTAATTGTGAAACGAGCGATTAAACAAGCTCAGAATGAGGGCAAAATTCCACCAAGTCAGGGTAAATAAGGTGTAAACGCTTAGTGAGTTTGAGTTGCGATCGCCTAGTGTGTCAAGAAATAATTAACGAATAGATTTGCTGTAGAGACAGCGTTTATCGCGTCTCTCTCCAATTGTCTGATCTTTGTTGGGACGTTATTTTAGGTTAAAAAATTCCTATATAGGAATTAAACGTGCTAAGTATATTTGTTTGGGCTATGCGAAAAGATAACAGATTCCCTCGTTGCCAAAACAGTTAATATGTAAACTTATAATTTTTTAGGCGAAGTAGACAGTCATAATTTCGCCTAAGCATCGCTAACAAACTATGCTCAATATCAATCAACTTGAATCTTCCCTGTGGGAAGCCGCAGACCAACTCCGCGCTAACTCAAAACTCAATGCCAATGAATACAGTATGCCCGTACTGGGGCTAATTTTTCTTCGCCATGCGACAAATCGCTTCAATGCTGTACAAGCGGAGATTGAAAAGGGTTTACCCTCGCGGGGTGGAAAAAAACGTCCGATTACCAAAGATGACTTTAAAGGAAAGTCAGCAATTTTCTTACCAGAAGAGGCTCAGTACGATCGCATCTTGAATTTGGCAGAAAACGCAGATATTGGCAAAGCTATCAATGCAGCGATGAAAGCGATTGAGAATGAAGCCAAGATGTTGCAGGGGGTGTTACCAAAGGAGTACACCAGTTTTGAGCCGGATTTGCTGTATAGTTTGGTGCGAATTTTTGACCGGGAGGAGTTACGGACAGCTACGGGCGATGTGTTTGGGCGAATTTATGAGTATTTTTTAAATAAGTTTGCCATGAGTGGCGCACAGGAAGGAGGAGAATTTTTTACACCGCCTTCTTTGGTACGCACAATTGTAAATATGATTGAACCTGACCGGGGAAATGTCTTAGACCCTGCTTGCGGTAGTGCGGGTATGTTTGTGCAGACGGGACATTTTGTGGAAAATCGCGGTGAGGATGCATCTGCAAAAATTACTTTTTATGGACAGGAAAAATCCGATACTAACACCCGTTTAGCGCGGATGAATTTGGCGGTTCACGCTTTAGAAGGGATAATTCGCCAGGGTAATACTTTTTACGATCGCTGGGAAGAGTTGCTGGGTCAATGTGATTTTGTCATGTCTAACCCACCGTTTAATGTCGATGGTGTAAGTCCAGAGAAGGTGAAGACTGACCCCCGGCTGTTTACTGAGAAAAAGATACCGGGAATTGCGGCGAAAACTAAAGCAGTGAGCAATGCAAATTACCTGTGGATACAGTATTTTTACAGTTACTTAAATGAGCGAGGTAGAGCCGGGTTTGTAATGGCGAGTTCGGCATCAGATGCAGGACATGGGGAAAAGGAGATTCGGGAAGAGTTAATCGCTACCCAAGCAGTGGATATGATTATCTCGATTGGGACGAACTTTTTTTACACAAAATCTCTACCTTGTACATTGTGGTTTTTTGACAAGGGAAAACCAGCAGAACGCCAAGATAAGGTGTTGATGATTGATGCGCGGAATGTCTACCGGGTAGTGACGCGCAAAATCCGCGATTTTAGTGAAGAACAACTCCAGAATATCACTGCGATCGCTTGGTTGTATCGCGGTCAGCAAGAACGTTATTTAGGGTTGGTGCGGGAATATTTAAACAAGACGCATCAAGAAGCGGGGACTATTGAAGATGCGTTGACACAGTTAGAAGAACCGTTAGCTAAGTTGACACAATTATTGCAGACTTTTAGCGATAGTCTTGGAGCTTCCCTTCCTTTATTAAAAGATTTACCGGAAGTTGAGGGATTAGTTGCTGAAGATATCGCTAATCAGAATATAGAGACTTTCCGCGCTACTTTGGCTGAGTTGGAAGCGGGGATTCAAGAATTTACGGCGGCGAGAGAAGGTTTAATTAGTGAGTTACAAGTGCATCTTGCATGGTTTGCAACTCAAGCTGAGTCACTTTCTACTAACGAAGCGCAAAAAGAATGTGCAGCAAAGTTTGTACATTTTATTCCCCAATTGAAAACCCTGCAAAAGCACATCAATGAAGTACATAAAGTCGCCAGTCGTGCTGTGGAACTGGCGGAGAAAAAGCTAGAAGCGCGGAAACAGGATATTTGGGATGGAAAGGAAGTTAAAAAACAACGTGATGCACTGGATATAGTGCGAGATCAGGCTATTTTTGCTATTAAGTCTACGCTGTATATGAAAGCACAAGTTACCTGGTTACAATCTCGCTTTCCCGAAGCGGTGTTTGTGGATGTACCAGGGTTGTGTAAGGTGGTAACACGGGATGAAATAACCCAGCAGGATAGTAGTTTAACACCTGGGCGTTATGTGGGTGTGACGGCTTTGGATGGAGAAGATGAGGAGGATTTTGAGGAGAGAATGCGGGAAATTCATTTAGAGTTGGCGAGTTTGAATGAGGAAGCCGTGGAGTTAGCAGCGAGTATTGCGGCGAATTTTGAGGAGTTGTTAGGATGAGTCGGTCAAAGTCAACTTTAGGTGAACTAGCTTTTTTTCAACGTGGTTTTGATATTACGATGAAACAATTAGAGGATGGAAATTATCCTGTTATATCTTCCTCTGGAGTTCAGGGCTACCATTCAGTTGCAAAAGCTAAAGGGCCTGGTGTGATTATTGGTCGTAAAGGTACGCTGGGTTCTGTGCATTATATTGAAAGCGATTTTTGGCCTCACGATACAACTTTATGGGTCAAAGATTTTAAAGGCAATAATCCTAAGTTTGTTTATTACTTTTTGAAAACATTAGAACTAGAGAGATTTGATTCTGGGGGAGCAAATCCAACTCTTAATCGGAATCATATTCATGGTCTGGAGATTATTAAGCCTTCACCAAAAACCCAACAACGCATAGCTGATATTTTATCAACTTACGATCGCCTGATCGACAACAACAACCGCCGAATAGCACTGCTAGAAGAATCCATCCACCTGCTTTACAAGGAATGGTTTGTACATCTGCGCTTCCCTGGGTACGAATCAGTGAAGGTAGTTGATGGTATTCCACAAGGTTGGAACTTGAAAAAGCTTGAAGAACTTGGATTACTTGGTAGAGGTAAATCTAAGAGGGTGTTTGAAAAGTTTTGATGGGTCAAAATTTATGCTAATCGCCTCAGCATGATGCGAATCATGGCAAGGTAGATAAACGTCTCTGATGTTTCGGGTAATAACTCATAGTCTCTAAC
>JANBVI010000089.1 GCA_024239075.1 Fischerella sp. CENA71
TCATTAGATGGTGCGCTAGTTGATTAGCCCTTTCATTAAGTTTTTGGTAAGTCAATTGCTGCCCATCATATTTTACTGCAACTGCATTCGGCGTCCGTTTAACTTGTTCTTCAAATAGTTGATATGTACAGATAGCATCAGGGTACTCTAACTCTGTTTTGTTCCAGTCAACAAGTATTTGATGCTTTACTTGCTCATTCAGCAGGGATAAGTCGCTTAGCTTACCTTCAGAATGTTGCAGTATTCCGTACAATACATTCAGTAATTGGCCTGAAAATCTTTCTATAGTTTTCAAACTAAACTGTGCTGTGTCGTAGTTTAGGTGGAAAATTAATTCCTTTTCAGGTAAAACAATTAAACCTAATGGGTATTCAGTTTTCTCAACAGCCTTAACATCTTTGACCAGTAAACCAGCAACTTCCTGCGCAGGAAGTTTGTCTTCAGGATAATTTTCAAATGCTATCAGACTATCGAATAGTGCTTTGCCGCCTGACCATCTAGCATCAGTTAAAGTCTTTACTTTGGCTAATGGGACATAGGAGTACTCATTAATTAGCACCATCTTTTCTTGCAACTGCTTTAAGAGAGCAGAGATTTTTGTGTTGGCAGATAACTGAACTCGTAAAGGTAAGGTATTAATAAATATACCTACCATATCCTCAATCCCTTCTAGCTCCACAGGTCGCCCAGATACTGATACACCAAAGACAATATCTTCTTGCCTACTGTAACAACTTAGAAGAACACTCCATGCAGCTTGAATGATCGTATTCAGTGTAACCTGGTGACGTTGTGCAAGTAGCTTTAGCCTATTTGTGTCTAATACAGATAGTTTAAACTCGAAAGTTCCAAATTCAGAATCGATATAAGTCTCAGTGGTTAAGAAGGGTGTTGGCGCTAAAAATCCGGTTAAGTAATCCCGCCAGAATTGCTCTGCTGCTCCACCTATATCTTGTCGCACCACCCAGCTAATATAGTCTCGATAAGGACGAGTGAAACCCAGATTGGGTAGATCGCGTCTTCTCAACTGCTCATATACATTGAATACACCGCCCCAGATCAATGATAAACACCAGCCATCTATTAAGATATGATGATGGCTCCAAACAATATAGTGACGATCTGTTGCTAGTCGGATACACTGTAACCGGAATAAAGCTGCTTCCGATAAGTTGAATCCATTCTCCCGATCTGAATGTAACAGTAAGTCTAAATAACTAAGTTGTTGTTCTAGCGACAAGTGTTGCCAATCTAGTGATGTCCATGGCACTTCAACCGTATTCATAACATATTGCAAAGGCTCAACAATTTTTTCCCACAAAAAGCCTGTGCGCAAAATAGCATAGTGATCGATGACATACTGCCAAGCTCTTCGCAGTGCATTTTCATCTAAGTCTCCTATCAATTCTAGAACGTTTTGGTTAAAGTACGCATCTGATCCTGGCAAAAATACATCTCGGAAGAGGAGACCTTCCTGTATTGGTGCGAGAGGATAGATATCCTCGATACCTCTTTTATGTGCAAATAGTTCGTCAAGTAGAGATTGCTCCATTCGTGCTAAAGGAAAATCGGATGGAGTATATCCAAAATTCTCCGGTTGACAACAATGTTCGATTAACTGGTCTAAGTGTTGTATGAATGTCTGCGCTAAATGTTGAATCGTGGCGCACTCATATTGATGTTTGTTGTAGCTCCAACTAACTTGAAAACGACCATCAATGACCTCGCTGGTCACTTCTAATTGATACTGGCGTTCATTAGCTTCACTTATGCTAGCTCCACAAGATTCATCAGTGTAAAGCAACAGTGCATCAGTTGAAGGCTGGCTTTGACGCTGACCAAGATAATTAAAGCTTAGTTGCGCTTGAGGTAAATCTTTGAGTTGTTGGATGTCTTGGTCAACAGTAGCGAGGTAAGAAAGTATGCCATATCCGATACCATTATTTGGAATAGCACGTACTTGCTCTTTAATCTGTTTCAATGACCGAGCGATGTCTTTTGGTTCCTGCAACTGCAAGTGTACTGGAAAAACAGAAGTAAACCAACCACAAGTGCGTGAAGTGTCAATGCCCTCAATGACTTGTACACGTCCGTAGTTTTCCAGAGCTAACGAAAGAGAATCTTGACCTGTCCAGGTATTAAAAGCTTGCATGAGTGCCGTCAACAAAACGTCAAGCGTTTGAGTACGATATGCGCGAGGAACTTGTTGAAACAACTTCTCAGTTTTATCTTGACTAAGACTAACAGTCATTATTTGAGAAGTTGCCTCTGTATTCTCTGTTGACTCATGGTCTGCTGGCAAAACAGACATGCTAGCAGCAGAAGTAAGCCAATAAGGTAATTCTGCTCTTAATATCTGCGAATTGGCATACTTTCTTAAAGCCATAGCCCAGTCTTGGTAAGAGTGTGTTTTAGCTGGTAACTGCACTTGTTCGCCACGAGTTAATTGACGATAAGCGGTTATCAAGTCCTCAAGTAGAATACTCCAGGAGACAGCATCAACAACCAAATGATGCGCTACTAGTAGCAGGCGTTGTGGCTGGTCTATGCCACAGTCAAACAGTTGAGCACGAAAAACAGGACCTAGCTGAATATCTAAACTAGCCTGTAATTTGTTTGTTTCTCTCTCAATAATTACAGCTTGTTGTTCTATAGGAGTAGCACTAAGATCAATTAACTCACAAAGCAATACATCAGTTCTATTCAAGGTAAAAATATCACTATATGTTTGTATCCACTGACCATCAGCATCTTGCCAATAACGCAGTCTGAGGGCGTCGTGATGTATAAGCAACTGTTCTAGAGCCATCTTGAGCATATTAACTTCAAGTGGTTCAGTTGTCTTCAAGAACAATGCTTGATTGTAGTGGTTAGAATTGCTTAGATGCTGGTCGAAGAACATATACTGAATCGGTGTTAAAGGCACTTCACCGACTAGTACATCCTGTGAAGCTTGGGGAGTAGTATCAGCGACCTCGACTTTAGCTAGTGCAGCTAAACCAGCAATTGTTGGAGACTGGAAGATATGTTTTACCTCAAGTAGCAGCCCCTGGCGACGAGCTCTTGATATTACTTGAATACTGATAATAGAATCACCACCGATTTCAAAGAAATTATCATGAACTCCAATACGATCTACCGGTAATAGTTCAGACCATATCTGCGCTAACTGCTCTTCAATCTTATTACGTGGTTCAACATAAGCGTTAGTTGTCAAACGCTGACTTGTATCAGGTGCAGGCAAAGTTTTACGATCTACCTTGCCACTTGTGGTGAGTGGTAGAGCATCAAGTAACACAAAGGTACTGGGAACCATATACTCTGGTAAAGTACGAACCATATATTCCCGTAGTGCTTTTATATGCTGAGTTGCGGCATCACCTTGAGTTATCCCATCTCTGGTTACAACATAACTAACCAACCGTTTATGTCCTGGAGTATCTTCACGACAGAGTACGACAGCTTGACGAACAGAGGGGTGTTCACGTACTGTTGTCTCGATCTCTCCCAATTCAATCCGATGTCCGCGCAGTTTGATTTGGTCATCACTTCGACCAATGAACTCAATGTTGCCATCTGACAAAAATCGCGCTAAGTCACCAGTCCTGTACAAGCGAGCTCCTGGTTCATTACTAAACGGATCTGCTACAAATTTATCTGCTGTTAGATCTGGTCGATTTAAATATCCCCGAGCAACACCAATGCCACCTATACACAGTTCCCCGATTACTCCAATCGGAACTGGCTGTAAATTTTTGTCAAGAATATAAATTTTCGTATTTGCAATCGGTCGCCCTAGTGGAACAAGTGAGGCTTCACTATCACGAAGACAATGCCAGTGTGTGACATCTATCGAAGCTTCTGTAGGACCATACAAATTTAGTAGTTCAGATTCAACCTTAGCAAAAAACTTTTGTTGCAGTTTATATGATAGTGCCTCACCACTAGAAAACACGAGTCGCAAGGACTTACAGTTTTCAACCACTTCTGCATCTATAAACATTTCGAGTAGAGAAGGTACGAAATGTGAAATTGTAATTTCTTCCTTTTGAATCAAACTTACTAATTCGTTAACATCTTTATGCGCATCTGGTCTAGCAATAACAAGACTGGCACCTGTAATTAACGGTAGAAATAACTCCCAAACCGATACATCAAAGCTGAATGGGGTTTTATGAAGTACACGATCGCAGCTTTCGATTCCATAAAAGTCCCGCATCCAAGTGATACGGTTGACAATACCCCTGTGTATGTTAACAACACCCTTAGGCTTGCCAGTAGAACCAGATGTATAAATTGTATACACAGCATTTGTTGGATTAGCAACACAATCCAAATTGTCTTTAGCTTGGGTTCTAATCTTGTCTAAATTATCATCCAGTTTTATTATCTGACCTTGGTATTTAGAATACAGATTTTCCAATGCTGATTGAATAAGTATGATAGGTGTTTGAGTATCCTCCAGTATAAATCTAAGTAATATCTCTGGATGATCTGGATTTAGAGGTACATAAGCAGCACCAGTCTTAAGAATACCTAATATCCCAATGATTAAGTCTGGTGAGCGCTCTACGCTAATACCCACCAGTGTCTCCAAGCCAACTCCTTGACTACAAAGATAATGTGCAAGCTTATTAGCTTGAACATTTATCTGTTCATACGTGTATTTTTGATCTTCAAATACTACAGCGATTGCATGAGGGGTCTGATTTACTTGTCTCTCAAATAACTGATGTAGACATACATCATCAGGAAAAGGAAAATCTGTTTTGTTCCAATCTACAAGTATTTTGTGTTTTTCTTCGGGGGTTAAAAGAAGTAGGTTACCGAGTTTAATATTAGGGTGGTTCATCACAAGTGTTCCCCAGTAAATTGTTAGCTATTTCTGAAAAATGAGCAGTATAGGCTGTCTAGTCTACTCTGAAAATAAGACATCTATGCTGAGAGCAGAGGACAGAAGGAATAAAGATTTTCATCTGTAGTGCTGAACTGAAAGTTCATGACCCACTAAACTCGACTTTATCCATTTTCCGGCAATGCGAGCATATACGCTAAAATCTTTATAGAACGCAGACTTTGACTTTTTCGACTCTCGGCAAAATTAGTGGTGTAGGAAAAGTTTTTGCCACAAACCTAGAACTTTTGCCAGATAACAAGGTTTACCTGTTTAATTGGATAAATTTGAGCTAAGGCTGAGATGCTTAATTAGTTAGAGATGTTATCCATTAAACTGTCAACTATTCGTTGAATCAGATGGTTAAAGTGCATTGCTATGCGTTGTATCACTTCATATTCAAAATAGATAATATTATAACTCATTTCAATACGGATCTGATCCTTAGGCAGTACAGTTATAGTTAAGGGATATTCAGTTTTCTCAATTGCACGTAAACTACGAAAATCCAAGTTGTCAATGTTTGGGCTTGAAGAATTATCCATTGGATAATTTTCAAATACAAACAAAGTATCAAATAAAACTTTGTTTTTGGGTAATTTCGACCAAGACTGAATTTTGGCTAAAGACACATATGCAAATTCATGTAATCGTCCAGTCTGCTCTTTAATTCTTTGAAGAAGTGACAGTAAATCGTCTTCAGGTGACAGTTGAATTCTTAATGGCAAAGTATTAATAAATACTCCTATCATATTTTCTACTCCAGAAATTTCTGTAGGTCGACCTGATACAGATAAACCAAACACAATATCGTTTTTCTGAGTGTACTGACTTAATAACAGGCTCCAAGCTCCTTGAATAATTGTGTTAATAGTCAGTTGATAATGCTGCGTAATTAACTTCAAACGTTTAGTATGAGTACAAGATAAAATAACTTCATACGCACCATACTCACTGTCTGTAGATTTATTTTCAATTACATTAAAGCGTTTAGAAGCCAAAAGCGTTGGTTCACTAAATCCCAATAAATAATCACGCCAAAACTTTTCAGCTTGACTCTGCTGGCGTTGTTGCAGCCAGTGAATAAAATCACGATATGGTCGTCTATAACCTAAATAAGGTATTTCACCTCTTGTTAATTGTTCATATATAACTAAAACATCTTTTAAAATTAATGGTAAACTCCAACCATCTAATAAAATATGATGGTGACTCCAAATAAGGTAATAATGTTCTGCTGATAAAGCAATATAATGTAGCCGTAATAATGGAGGTGGTGCTGATAAACTTATTCCCTTATTACGATCTGACCGTAAGAGTAACTCAAGTTCCTCTAATTGCTGTTCATGCGATAGCATACGCCAATCATACTTTTGCCAAGGAACCTCAATAGACTCCAAGACACATTGTACAGGTGTAACTACATTTTGCCATACAAACTCCGTTCGTAAAATCTCACAATGAGCAGTTACATATTGCCAAGCATCGTAGAGAGCAGTTTCGTTAACATTCCCTTCCAGTTCAAAAATCATTTGCACAAAATATGCACTTGATTCTGGCTCGTACAACTCTCTAAATAAAAATCCTGCTTGCATTGGTGCGAGAGGATAGACATCCTTGATACCTCTTTTATGTGCAAATAGTTCGTCAAGTAGAGATTGCTCCATTCGTGCTAAAGGAAAATCGGATGGAGTATATCCAAAATTCTCCGGTTGACAACAATGTTCGATTAACTGGTCTAAGTGTTGTATGAATGTCTGCGCTAAATGTTGAATCGTGGCGCACTCATATTGATGTTTGTTGTAGCTCCAACTAACTTGAAAACGACCATCAATGACCTCGCTGGTCACTTCTAATTGATACTGGCGTTCATTAGCTTCACTTATGCTAGCTCCACAAGATTCATCAGTGTAAAGCAACAGTGCATCAGTTGAAGGCTGGCTTTGACGCTGACCAAGATAATTAAAGCTTAGTTGCGCTTGAGGTAAATCTTTGAGTTGTTGGATGTCTTGGTCAACAGTAGCGAGGTAAGAAAGTATGCCATATCCGATACCATTATTTGGAATAGCACGTACTTGCTCTTTAATCTGTTTCAATGACCGAGCGATGTCTTTTGGTTCCTGCAACTGCAAGTGTACTGGAAAAACAGAAGTAAACCAACCACAAGTGCGTGAAGTGTCAATGCCCTCAATGACTTGTACACGTCCGTAGTTTTCCAGAGCTAACGAAAGAGAATCTTGACCTGTCCAGGTATTAAAAGCTTGCATGAGTGCCGTCAACAAAACGTCAAGCGTTTGAGTACGATATGCGCGAGGAACTTGTTGAAACAACTTCTCAGTTTTATCTTGACTAAGACTAACAGTCATTATTTGAGAAGTTGCCTCTGTATTCTCTGTTGACTCATGGTCTGCTGGCAAAACAGACATGCTAGCAGCAGAAGTAAGCCAATAAGGTAATTCTGCTCTTAATATCTGCGAATTGGCATACTTTCTTAAAGCCATAGCCCAGTCTTGGTAAGAGTGTGTTTTAGCTGGTAACTGCACTTGTTCGCCACGAGTTAATTGACGATAAGCGGTTATCAAGTCCTCAAGTAGAATACTCCAGGAGACAGCATCAACAACCAAATGATGCGCTACTAGTAGCAGGCGTTGTGGCTGGTCTATGCCACAGTCAAACAGTTGAGCACGAAAAACAGGACCTAGCTGAATATCTAAACTAGCCTGTAATTTGTTTGTTTCTCTCTCAATAATTACAGCTTGTTGTTCTATAGGAGTAGCACTAAGATCAATTAACTCACAAAGCAATACATCAGTTCTATTCAAGGTAAAAATATCACTATATGTTTGTATCCACTGACCATCAGCATCTTGCCAATAACGCAGTCTGAGGGCGTCGTGATGTATAAGCAACTGTTCTAGAGCCATCTTGAGCATATTAACTTCAAGTGGTTCAGTTGTCTTCAAGAACAATGCTTGATTGTAGTGGTTAGAATTGCTTAGATGCTGGTCGAAGAACATATACTGAATCGGTGTTAAAGGCACTTCACCGACTAGTACATCCTGTGAAGCTTGGGGAGTAGTATCAGCGACCTCGACTTTAGCTAGTGCAGCTAAACCAGCAATTGTTGGAGACTGGAAGATATGTTTTACCTCAAGTAGCAGCCCCTGGCGACGAGCTCTTGATATTACTTGAATACTGATAATAGAATCACCACCGATTTCAAAGAAATTATCATGAACTCCAATACGATCTACCGGTAATAGTTCAGACCATATCTGCGCTAACTGCTCTTCAATCTTATTACGTGGTTCAACATAAGCGTTAGTTGTCAAACGCTGACTTGTATCAGGTGCAGGCAAAGTTTTACGATCTACCTTGCCACTTGTGGTGAGTGGTAGAGCATCAAGTAACACAAAGGTACTGGGAACCATATACTCTGGTAAAGTACGAACCATATATTCCCGTAGTGCTTTTATATGCTGAGTTGCGGCATCACCTTGAGTTATCCCATCTCTGGTTACAACATAACTAACCAACCGTTTATGTCCTGGAGTATCTTCACGACAGAGTACGACAGCTTGACGAACAGAGGGGTGTTCACGTACTGTTGTCTCGATCTCTCCCAATTCAATCCGATGTCCGCGCAGTTTGATTTGGTCATCACTTCGACCAATGAACTCAATGTTGCCATCTGACAAAAATCGCGCTAAGTCACCAGTCCTGTACAAGCGAGCTCCTGGTTCATTACTAAACGGATCTGCTACAAATTTATCTGCTGTTAGATCTGGTCGATTTAAATATCCCCGAGCAACACCAATGCCACCTATACACAGTTCCCCGATTACTCCAATCGGAACTGGCTGTAAATTTTTGTCAAGAATATAAATTTTCGTATTTGCAATCGGTCGCCCTAGTGGAACCTTATTGAGATGGCTCTCATCTTCGCAGTTCCAATGGGTAACACTAATTGATGCTTCCGTAGGTCCGTAGGCATGATACAATTTTGCATCCAGCTTAGTGAAAAACTTCTTCTTCAAATCCACAGAAAGTGCTTCGCCACCAGAAATTACCTGCTTAATCTTGCTATAGCTATTTTTCAGATCAATGTGGTCTAGAAAGGCATTCAATAGTGAAGGTACAAAATGAATAACTGTCACTTTCTCCCGAGTAATGACTTCGCTAAGATACTTTAGCTCTTTAGTTGCTGAAGGTAGGGCAACAATTAAACGAGCGCCTTTTAAAAGTGGGAAGAAAATTTCCCAAATAGAAATATCAAAAATAATAGATGCTATTTGTAATAAATTATCTTCTTCAGTAATAGGATATGCACTCAATGTCCAAAGAAGACGATTATAAATGCCTAAATGTGTACACATTACCCCCTTAGGTTTTCCTGTAGATCCTGAGGTATACATAATGTAGGCAAGATTGCTTGGCGTTGCTGTAACGGAAGATGATAATTGGCTTTCCGGTATCAATTTATCCCAATCGCTATCAAGGTAAAGTAATTTACCTTTGTAATTTTTAAACTTCTCTTCAAAATTAGATAGTGTTATTATGACTGATGAGTTAGTATCTTCCAGGATAAACTGCAATCGCTCTTCAGGATATGCAGGATCTAGTGGTACATATACTCCACCAGCCTTTAGAATCCCCAGTACGCTAATAACATGATTAAGAGAGCGGTCAATATGAACAGCTACTAATGTTTCGACTCCTACGCCTATTTGATGTAAATAGCTAGCTAGTTGATTGGCTTTCTGGTTCAATTCCCAGTATGTTAACTTTTCATCTTTACATACTACTGCAATGCGCTCAGGTGTCTTGTTCACTTGATTTTCAAACAGTTGATGTAAACATAGGTTTTGATCAAGTAATGTGTCAGTTTTATTCCACTCTACTAAGAGTTGACTTTGTTCTGTATCTGTGAGGAATGAGAGATGATCTATCTTACTCTTTGGATTCCTAATGACCTCCTGGACTAAGGTAACAAAATTGTTTGCTATCCGAGCGATTGTTGCTTGTTCAAAAATATCTGTTGTATATTCAAACTCCAGTATTAGTCCGTTCTGTCTAACATAGACCGTCAACGCTAAATCAAATTTTGAGATTTGCCTTTGTATCTGAATCTCTTCTATTTCCAGCAAATCCAGCTTAAATTTATAAGCACTTGTGTCCTCTAGGGCAAACATAACTTGGAATATTGGATGATGATTTAATGCACGACTCACACCCAAAGAGTCAACCACTTCCTCAAACGGTACATCTTGGTGTTCATAAGCGTTGACTGTTATGTCTCGAACAGCAAGAAGTAGCTGCTCAAAACTAAAATTCTTGGTAAATTTTGTCCGCAATGCCAGCGTATTTACAAAAAAACCAATCGTATTTTTCACTTCTGGATAGTGGCGATTAGCTATTGGAGAACCCACTACAATATCATCTTGTCCTGTATATTGATGCAAAAGTGCCTGGAAACAGGCTAGTAACGTCATAAACAAAGTTGCTTGATAAGACTCTCCTAAAGTTTTGAGCTGTGCATAGGTTTCTGGTGAAAGTTTACAAGTGTAGTTGCTTCCTTTATGACTACGTTCTTTTGGACGTGGTCTGTCTATTGGTAAATCCAATAGTTCCGGCACACCATATAATTGCTTTTGCCAATATTTCAACTGATCATCTAATATGTGACGCATCTGCGGATTACGTTGCCAGTATGCAAAGTCTGCATATTGAACGGATAATGGCGGCAAAGCTACGGTTTGCCCACTCTTGTATGCGCAGTAAAGTTGATTCAAATCACGAAATAAGATTTGTAAGGACCAGCCGTCGGCAACAATATGATGAGTATTTACAAATAAGACATACCGCTTTGTACTCAAACACAATAACTGAGCCCGTATCAAAGGAGCGCGTGTTAGATCAAACGGTCGAAGGGCTTCTGTTTGTAAATGCTGAAGCACTGCCTGCTCTTTTTCGGCTTCAGAAAGCCCGACAACCTCTATAAGATCCATTGTCAATGGTGCACTCTCGACAACCACCTGTCTAGCACATGCCTCTACGACTTCAATCTTGGTTCTTAAAGACTCATGGCGAACAACTAAGCTATTAAAAGCCTTCTGCAAGGCCTCTACATCTAACGAACCGCGTAAGTTCAGCGCTGCTGGTATATTATATAATGCTGTATTAGGTGAAAGCTGCTCAAGAAACCATAACCTTTGCTGCGCAAAAGATAAAGGAATTTCTGCTTCTCGGTAACTCGCTTCAAGTGCTGGTAAAACAGGTTGTTTGGATTCCTCGCGTGCTTGTATGATATGCGTAGCTAGCTCCGCTATGGTTGGTGACAAAAATAAATAACGTAACGGTAGTTCAATCGCAAAATGCTGACGTATCTTCGATATCAACTGAATCGCTAGAAGTGAGTGACCACCGATAGTAAAAAAGCTATCGTGAATCCCTATTTGTTCTAGTGATAAAAGATTTGCCCAAATTTCTGCAAGTTCTTTTTCTAATGTGGTGCGTGGAGCAACATAATTTACATCTGCTGCTATCTGATTTTGATTTGGCTGTGGTAATGCTCTACGGTCTATTTTGCCATTAGTTGTCAGTGGCAAAGTTTCAAGGTACACAAATACACCAGGCACCATATAATCGGGTAATGTCTGCTTGACGTAAGCACGCAGCTTAGCTATTGGCAAATTTGCTTTATCGCAAACAACTATGTATGCAACCAGACCTTGATTTCCAGACTGTTCACTACGCGCAACAACGACAACCTCTTTTACCAATGGATGTTTTGAAAGGAGTGCTTCAATTTCTCCTAGTTCTATACGAAAGCCACGAACTTTTACTTGGTTGTCAATTCGTCCGACATACTCAAGTTGACCATCTTCTCGCCAACGCACGAGATCGCCAGTTTTATATATGGTTGTATCTAGTTCTTGATTGTAAGGATTAGGAATAAATTTTTCAGATGTTAATTCCGGATCATTTAAATAACCACGAGCCAAACCTACTCCGCCTATATGTAATTCACCCGTTACTCCAATTGGCACAGGGTGTAAGTTTGAGTCGAGTACGTATGCTTGTACGTTAGCAATAGGTGTGCCTATCGGTACTTCTGGATATGGATCTGTAGTATTTCTCAAAAGTTCGCAGAATGTGGCGACGATTGTCGCTTCTGTTGGACCGTAAGTATTAACCAGCCGCACCCGTATATTCTTAGAACTGAAATATCTGTGCCATATAACGAGGCACCCAGACATTACTCGTTCTCCGCCTATGATTACTAAACGTAACTTGCTTGGGAATTCTAAATTTTCTTCTACCATTGCAGTGGTCATCTGGTGCCAAAAGGCTGTAGGTAAGTCCAGTACTGTTATACAGTGATTGACACACCCTTGAAAGAACTCTGCTAGAGAACCCAACATGTTGTTATCTTTCAGTACCAGTGTACCCCCAGTACTCAACGTAGGATAAATTTCTTCTGCTGCTGCATCAAAACTAATTGATGCGAACTGTAGCACGCGATCTTCAGACGTCAACTCAAAAGACTTAATTGCCCATAGCGTGTAATTTAATACAGACTGATGTTGGATGAGTACACCCTTAGGTCTACCTGTCGAGCCTGAAGTATAGATTGCGTAAGCTAGATTTTCGGGTTTAGTGATACTATCAAGGTTGCATTCTAACTCTTGAAAAATATTCTTCCAATCACGGTCTATTTGTACTATTTGACCGTCATAATCTGGAAACTTATTTTCTAAGGACGATTGTGTTAGCAGCACTGAAGCTTTAGCATCCTCAAGCACAAACTGTAGTCGAAATTCAGGAAAGTTTGGATCTAAAGGTATATAAGCGCCACCAGCCTTTAATATCGCTAGCAATCCAATAATAAGATTTGGTGTTCTTTCAATGCAAATTGCTACTGAAATTTCAGGACAAACACCTAGTTTACGTAGGTAACGAGCAATTTTATTGGCTCTTGAATTCAACTCTTGATAAGTAACCTGCTCATTCCCAGACACTATTGCAATAGCCTGGGGTGTCTTCTCAACCTGCTCTTCAAATAATTGATGAATCCCCAACTCTTTGGAATGTAGTCTTTGACTTTCATTCCATTTCACCAATTGCTGGTAAATTTCTTCTTCTGATAGAAGAGGAAAAGCACTTATCCTAGATTTAGGATTTGAGACAATCTCTTCTAATAAACTTATAAAATGGGTTGCTAACCTAATAATGAAATTCTCTTCAAAAATATCTGTTGAATATTCCCATTCTAATACCAACCCATTTACACACTCTTGTGCTGCTAATGTCAAATCAAACATTGATGTTTGATTATTTAATTCAATAGCTTCTATATCCAAATCTTTCAAACAAACCTCTGGTTTCCAATCAGTGTTTAAAACAAACATGATTTGGAAAAGTGCCTGTCGGTTCAGATCGCGATAACTCTGTAAGCACTCCACTAGCTTCTCAAATGGACAATCCTGATACTCGTATGCACTTACTGTAGTATCATGAACGCGATCCAACAACTCTATAAAACTCGGATTCCCACTCAAATCTGTTCTTAATACCAAAGTATTGACAAAAACACCTATTAAATTAGTGATTTCCGAATGATGTCTATTAGCAAATGGTGAACCGACAACAATATCATTCTGTCCTGTATATCGATGTAATAGTAATTTAAAAGCTGCCAGCAAAGTCATAAACAAAGTTACACCACGTTCTTCTGCTAGCGTCTTTATTTTGCTAAGAAAATTTGCAGACAAATGTTGACGAAACACTGCCCCTCGATAACTCAGTTCTTTTGGGCGAACTTTACCAGTGTATAATTGCAAACGTTCTGGCAAGTCACTCAATTGCTTTTTCCAATAGGCTAATTGTCGTTCTAAAACCTCCCCCTGTAACCACTGCCGTTGCCATATGACAAAATCTGAATATTGAACTGGTAACTCAGGCAAAACTGCTGCTTGACCAGATATTTCTGCATTATAAAGAAGACTCAGTTCGCGGAAAAATATTTCTGTTGACCAACCATCCCATATGATATGGTGTGTCACTATCAAAAGAATATGCTCTTCTTCATTACTACAATGATATAGGCAAGCTCGGATTAAAGATTCTTCAGATAAGTTAAATGCTTTTGTAACCTCCATCTGTAAATATCTCTGCACTGCCTTGTTCCGCTCAGTTTCAGGAAGCTCAGAAAGGTAAATTTCAGATAAGTTTTTGTCTTCTAAAGCAAATAGGATATTTGATAAAAACACTTGTACTGGCTGCCCGTTTTTTACACGAATACCTGCTCGTAAAATTTCATGGCGTGACAGTAATCTATCAAATGCTCTGTGTAGACATGTTATATCCAACTTGCCTTTTAAATGCAGAGCGATCGGAATATTATATAACGAAATATCTTGCAGCAATTGTTCCAAAAACCACAAGCGTTCTTGAGAAAAAGACAATGGTAATTCAACTTGTCTAACTGTTGATGTAATTGGAGGTGCAATAACTGAATTTGATTTATGCTTTGCCCTTTTAATTTGCTTGGCTAAGTCCGCTATAGTCGGGAATTCAAATAAAGATCGTAACGGTAGCTCAACACCACAGTTCTCACGTATCCATAAGAGTAATCGAGTAGCTAATAATGAATGCCCACCTAATGCGAAAAAGTTATCTTGTGTCCCTATTTGGGAAACTGCTAGAAGATTCGACCAAACTAGAACTAGTTTTCTCTCCAGTGCTGTTTCAGGCGGCACGTAATCGTCAATCACCACCCTTTGATTATCATTGGGTATGGGGAGAGCCTTTTGGTCTATCTTGCCATTTGCCATCAATGGGAAAGCGTCAAGCAGCACAAATCTACTGGGTACCATGTACTCTGGAAGCTTATTTGCTAAATACACATTCAGTAGCCGAATCC
>JANBVI010000090.1 GCA_024239075.1 Fischerella sp. CENA71
ACAGAGTTCGTGACCGAGCTAATGAAACTAAATCGCAATAAGCAGAAGTATTATCAACGAGGTCTGAGCGCTATGAAGCTTATCATGTCTGTATCCTAGCTATTTTTGTCGCCCCGTCAGGTTGGAAAGTGGTTGCAAACATCACTCTTCTCTCCTTTTGTATTATGTCGTGAGCGAGAATTCTTTAAAACAAGCGCAGTTGTTTACCGATAATCTGATGCTTGTTTTCTTGCCTGAAAATGCTGTCAGCAGTCAAAAGACTGAGCAACATATCGTCCCACCATTGGGGAATTAAAACTTCTTGTCCATTTGTATGTCGTTCTTCGAGAACATCGACATACAAATTCAAATTCTCTGTCGCCTGCCGGAAGTGTTGGAAGGCGTCAAAAGCAAGTTCATCAAGCCTTTGTTGCGTACGTTTTTTGGTGGCACTATTCGAGCGAATCCAAATAATCGAATGCCACGTTTTATCGTACGCATCCATCAAGAACACTGCCTTTGACAGATGCTCCCGACAGTTTTCTAAAACTGGTTCAGAATCTTCAAGGAAAACCAGTTTTGTAAGGGCGCAAGACATGGAACATGCGACGCCTTTTGTGGTTTGAGCAAAGTAATATTGCTTCATCCCTTATACTCAAACTGGAATTTATCTCAAAGAAACCACCTCTTTCATGACAGAACGAACATCACCCTCAAAATTACCCAAAAGAGTCTTGATCACTTCTTGAAAATAAGTGCCGCCTGTCCCTTTTCCTACTAATTTTACAGATGTAACTTTTCTCTGTTTGAGTTCAGATACAATTGATTTCGCCTCAGCCCAGGAAAGCGTTTCAATGATGCTTTCAAGGGAAGGTTCTTCAATAGGAATTTCTTCAAACCTCTCTTCTACAGATTCTGGCTCTTGAATGGCTTTGTCGTTATTTTGAACCTGAGAAGGAGTATATAAAAAACAGCAAATTCCGCAGAATAAAAGCACGAAAAGCTCAACGGCAAAGCCAAACTCTTGAATATGCAACATGGTTACAAGCCTCTGTTTTTGCAAAAATTTAATTCAGCACTGAACCCATGAAACGGGTTTTTATGTATAGAAACAGCGCATTAATTGAATTAATATTAATACAAAATATATTTAAAGGCTATTATTATTAATGCCTGGTCTTTTTGCCTACAAAAAACAAAATATCTTTCAGCAAGATTGTCGCTTTCCCCAATAGGTGAAGGCTCAAAAAAGCCCTCTCCCGCACCCTTGACCAGGCTGTTATCGCCAAGGCGACGGCGACCGAAGCGAAGCGAGGCATCAGCGAGGCAACAAGGCATATCGCGCTTCGTTCGCCGCCCCTCCAGGGTAAGTAGTTACTCAAAATTAATTACATAGTTTTGTCCAAATTCTTTGAGTATTTTTTCCAGAGATTCAACAAACGTTTGCCAGCTAGAATAAGCATCGAGCTCAATCCATTGATATTTAATAAACCGCCACAGTATCTCAATTAAATTTAATTCTGGTGAATAAGA
>JANBVI010000091.1 GCA_024239075.1 Fischerella sp. CENA71
CCACTGAAGAGTCTACTACCTCTATACAGTTCATTCTCAATAAGCACCCAAATTTTTCAAGGGGTCTGTGCCTTCTAACTCTTTAGCTGGCGGGGCTTAGAGGCGATTGTCGCCCCTTGAAATTATTCTGATGCTGCAACTAGTGTGAGGAGACAAGCCTCAGACCCAGCACGCCTGCGATAATTAAGCCAATGCAGAAAAAGCGCCTGAATTCAGCAGATTCTCCCAACAAAATTACACCCAACAAAGCAGTACCTGCTGCTCCTATACCAGTCCAGACTGCATAGGCAGTACCTACTGGTAGTGTACGGAGTGCTATTGACAGGAAAACAAAACTCACTACCATGCAACTAACAGTAGCGATGCTAGGAACAAGCTTGGTAAATCCTTGTGTATACTTCAGACCAATTGCCCATCCCATCTCCAGTAAACCAGCAATCACCAGGTAAATCCAAGCCATCGTTTTTCTCCTCTACTCTTTGCTGCAATTTAAGATTGCTTAATCCCGACATCTCCCAGCCAACTCAGCTAATTTTCAAAAATGCGAGCTGATAAGAGTAGTTCTAAAAGTGTGATCGCTCTTATGCGACCCTAATAGTAATCATGAGGACATTTTTTATTTACAGAGAAAAAGCCTCCAAATAGTAGGATTCTACTGTAGGGCGAAAAAAGTATGAACTACCTTTAGTATTTTTCGCACTACAGCCACTTGATATTTATCTCTCAAGCGGCATAACTCTTAAAGAGTACTACCAAGGTGCTGACAATTTCGGAAAACTTTGTATAGTTCTAAAAAGTTTCTCGCATCCTATCGAGCGATCACTTATTTAATTAAAGTAAATTTTGGTGATTAACAATTTCTATTAAAAATGATGTCGTACAGTGACAGCAAAATCTCCACCACAATCAGAATTACTACATACCACTCTACTCGCTGGCTACTGCTATGCTGCATAAAGTCCAGTACTGTTTGTGCGGTTCGGGAAATTAGCTCTAGTTTGCGTTCTAGGGCATTGTGACGTTCACGGATTTCGTATTCATCCTCTAAACGCAGATATAAGTTTTCTAGCTGTGGAGATTCCCACAACAACTCCGGCTTATCAATGATTTCTACTCGACCTACAATTTTATGTTCAATTAACAGGGTAGTCCCAAGTTGACGCAGTAATTCCCGGCTCTGTCGTCTACTCCTGTTTTCACGCTGGAGACTAGCCGCAAATGGTTCTATTTGATCAAATACATTTGCCAGGCTAGTCTCATATTGAGATAGCACAACACTCTTAGCAAGTATATCAGCCACTATCTGCAAGCGTTCGATACTAAATTCATGCAGCAAAATTTTTCCTTCCTTAACTCGCTCGCTCTGTGCCACATCGAGATAAACTTCCACTTCTTCCGTCTCTGGATTGTCAAACGATTCTTTGACTTGAGAAGATAATTCGCTCAAGAAGGCTACCTTTTCCATAGCCTCAAGGTTAAACAGAACAACTGCACCATAGTTCATTAGCACTGCACAGCCGTGTTCACCGGCTCTAACAGTTAGTGGCATCGTCGCCAAGCAGACGTAATTCTCCAATCTTTGTAGGTTAATCTCCTTGCCAAGAAATATGGCTTGCACTTTCAAGCTATCTGTGTGATTAAAAAGGAGTTTTTGCATTGCCGCTCTATGCTAAGTAGTTACTCAAAATTAATTACATAGTTTTGTCCAAATTCTCTGAGTATTTTTTCCAGAGATTCAACAAACGTTTGCCAGCTAGAATAAGCATCGAGCTCAATCCATTGATATTTAA
>JANBVI010000092.1 GCA_024239075.1 Fischerella sp. CENA71
TCAAAGAAAGAGGGTTTATTTCTCTGATGAAGAACATCTAAAACCTTAATTTTTATGCAAATTTAACTTTGATTATATTCTATCAGTTGTTTGTGTAATTAATTCTGCTTAGTTACTTATCTGCTGAAGAAGATCCTCATCTGAAACAAGAAATCCAACAACTAGCGATCGCTATTGCTGACGGTCTAAAATCCTATCAGCAATTAGAAGGTTCTCTTGTGAGTTGGATTTACGAACCAACAGCCACTCCATTAAAATTAACAAAAGTTCCAATCAAAACAAGAACCTTGGGCTTCATGGGCAGAAAAAGTTAGCAGTCACTTGACACAAATACTGTTTTGTGAATTAGATGATAGGTTCTCTGCAACAGAGATAGTTATCCGCCAGTCTTATATCAATATGAAGGTATTGCTGAATAATGCAATGATTGAGGCGACGTGAGGATGTGGAAACTAGGGAGACAAGGAAGACAAAGGAGAAAAATTAATGCCCAATGCTCAATGACTAATAAAAATCCTTTGGACTCTAGACTGTTGACCTTTGACTATTGACTCCTAGATAAAATTTAAATGGAGGTAAGGTCAACTCCACACCATCCACTAAACTCATACTCACAACAAACTTCTCATCCCAACTACCAACAACACGAGTAAATAAATAAGCATCACAATTTTCTGGCTTAACTTTCTGTTCCACTAAAACGCCAGTTTGGTCACTCACGCGCAGTTGCAAATCATACGGTAAATTCTCATGAGAAGCAGTCCCTAAAATCAGGAGCAATGTCCACTTTGGCGCATCTGCTGGCGATATCAAATGCCAAGTCACAGCATACAGCCGTAACGGAATACCAGCCAACAGCAAATCTTGATAAGCACCCCGCGCCTGATTGGGAATTTCTAAACCTCTGTGCTGCTGAAGTTGTTTTCTAATCGCTTCAAATTCTTCGGTTGGACTTCGCATTGCCATTGCAGGCACTAAATTCGGCAATAAAACCCAAGAATATTCCTGCGCTAACTGATCTAATTCATCCCACAACCAACGTCCCACATTGATTGCTGGCTGTGTCAATAATTTCATAATATCTTTCAGGTGATTTTGTAGAGACGCGCAGTTTCGCGTCTCTCCTGTTTTTGATTGCAATTTATACACCCAATTAAGCAAATCTGAATGAGTTAACACCACAGTTCCTTGCTCCCAAGTCAAAACATCCGAAAGTTCACGTTCTAGGGTATGTAACTGAGGTAACAATGCTGTCAGTTCAGTTTGCATTGTCGATAATAAATGAGTGCGATTTGCCGATATGCTTGGTAAAGGTATTGACTCTGGTTTTAAGCAACGCAAGTAAAGTAGTAATGTGTTCGGTTCAAAATCAAACCACGTTAAAGGCAGTTGATAAATCCAATTAACATCAGGTTGTAAATTGATGTTAGTCCTTTTTTCTTGCAACTGCTGATAGGATAAAAACCCACGCACAATTGCTGATTCTTGTTCTTCTAAAACTTCTACTAATACATAAAAATGAGGAACAAACTCTGGTAAATCTACAACTGCTCTAGGGAAGGTAACTTTTTCATCAGTAAGGTTACCAATGGCAATCAAACACAGTTTGAATTCACCCACTTGCAAATTACCAACAGCAGGTATTATAGATGCCAGATATGGCTTTTTGATTATACATTGTTCTGTATTAATCACAAGCTCATCTGCTCGTTCTTCTAACCATTTTTGAAAAGCGAAAAGAGCTAAAGCATTTAGATAAGTCTGCCATTGATTGTTTTGATGAGGAATTGCCTGTGCAAGTTCTATGCAGTTATGAATTTCTCCAGGTGAGATAGAAATTGCCTCTACGGGCAAGACCTCACAATCAAGCCTAATCTTGTCATACATTTTTGATAGCTTATTCATAATTCCTTATTTCTATCATCGAGATAGCGGCAGAGTTTTTCGGCAAATAAATTCGTACTTAAATTGCTTTTTGCTGTCCGAGATTGCGTTTGTGCTTCTTCTATAACTTTGGTTGTTCATCTAAAGCTGTTTTAATTTCGGATTCTATTGTTTTGAGACGTTCTGGATGAGAGTAGATTTTGGCTTTTTCATGGACATGAGCTAAAAGCATCAATAATAACAACTGTCGGACATCAGCGCGAAATTCTTTGAGTTTGAGCAAGCGTGTGACTGCATCCTGGGCCCGTAATCCTAATATTTTGGCAATTTCTGCCATTGGCACTTGCTGACAATGAAATAGTTGGAGTGCTGTTAGGAAATTACTTGCCTTCTTGCTGTTTTTTCGTTGTAATTTTTTTATCCGTGATTCAGTCACTTCAGCCAAAGCTTGCTGTAAACAAACTTGAAACTGGGAACGATAGAACTGTAAAAATTCTGCCTGCTCATCTTCATTTTGCCAAGAATTTTTGATTTCAGAGTAGGCAATACGTTCAGCAAGAGAATTATGTTCACCAGCATCTAACGACTCTGCTGGTAGAGAACCACCTCGGACATGAATCCGATATTCTCGCAGTCCAGATGCAAGTCTTTGCAGTTGTGCCATTACAGAATCACAAGTCAGCATTTGACTGGATTGACTATACATCTGTTGAGCAATTTGTTGCAGTTGTTGAGTTGTAGGGGGGATACATTTTCCCCTTATCCCTTGTAAACGTTGTTGTAAGCGTTGGCTGCGATAGACAGCGTGGTAACTTTGCAACAACTGTGAGTAATTTTGGATTTCTCCTGAACTTAAGGAATGGAATTCCTTTAAAATACGCTCTAGTTGTTTGGGTTGCGTGTCATTGAGAATTGCCCAATCACTCACAAGATAAACTCCACACTCCAACAAAAATTGATTTAGGACTGGATGCTGTTTTACCTTTGTACTTGTCCAGGTTGCAAGACTACTCTGTTGAGGGTCAAAACTGTGCAATATTTCCTGAGAGAGCGATTGGTAGGAACTGGAAGGTTCTAAACAGCCGTCGTCATCTAAAACATAAGCTAGTAAATCTCTGCTAGTAAAACCATGATTTAGCCCAAATTTAGCCTCTAGCTGCAAACAAACTTGCTCAATTTGCCAGGATATGAAGCAGAGTAGACAACGCTGTGCGAGCAAAGATTTATCGCTATGAGCATCTCAACACAAATGTAGCAGTTGTCGCTGGATCTCAGCATCTGAAATATTACTGAAAGTGTTGGGCTCTCTAAATTTATGAATAAAAAAATTTTTAGCTGCGGTAATTTCCTGGATTTTACGTAATCCAGCAGCATCAATTGTTATCAATAACCAATATTTTGAGGCAAGAACCATATGTATTTGTCATTATTTGTCATTGAGTAATTTGTTGGATATCAGCACTCTATGCATTTGTTTGTCCCTCTTAGTCTGCTACTACTTCTTAATTCCTACGGTTTTGAGGTTATGCAATTTCATATTTTTGGTAGTGAATAGAGGTAGCTATTATCCTGGAATGAATTGTATTGGGTGATATAACTTCCATACTTTAGGTCAATTCTCAAATTTTTGCCAAAATTTTGACATATCCTCCCAAATCTGAGAGATATAGCTACATCGCCTAAAAGTAGCGAAGAGAGAATTTGCCGCCACGCAATGGCTGAAAAGCATATCTAGAAAGCATTTCAGAAAAAAAAGCTAATTTACCTACCAAAACTGTTATTGGAGATATCAGTAGACTATTTGAATTTTTATAACCTTTGATTAACTTCGATGTGATGGAAGCTTACCTCGACGTTTACCGTTTGTT
>JANBVI010000093.1 GCA_024239075.1 Fischerella sp. CENA71
TTCTGCCTGCATCAGAAAGCCGATAAGCACCCAAACTTTCAGTAAAATCTTGGGGTTGAATTTCCCGTTTACCCAACAAGCCCAAAACTACATTGTCAGCAACGAGAGGACGAAATTCTTCCATTTTATGTAATACACAACGTCCACAACATAGTGGATACAAGACTTTAATTGTTGTATATATTTTCTACAACGAAATAATCAGTCAATTCTTTGTAAAGAATCCATCTCAGCTTTTGCTTCTATCCAAAGAGTTTCACGATAAGGAGCACCAAAAATGCCGGGTTTGTTAACTTTAACCAATGGTTGATTATATCGGTCTAAGTTGAGGTGATTAATTGGAACATCAAGCACAAATCCGATAGCAATAGCTTCTGTATACCATTGTTCAAATTCCAGCGAAAAATAAGAGTGATTTGGAGAATCATTTGATGAGAAAATACTTTCATTTTTCACCCATTGGTCATCAATCGCAGTTGATAACCAAGCACCAGGACTGTGAATAGTGTTGCCATTTTCAATTGCTTGTTTCAGAGCTTCAATCGCTTGAACAACAACTAATTCTGGATGAGATAGAATTTTACGTCTCAAAGTACTATTAAGAGAAATACCAAAAGCCTTAAGTTCAGACTGAATTTGTTCACTAATTGTGGATTGAGTGTTGACTTTATTACCAACAGAAGAAGCAACTTGTTGATTTTGCCCTGGATTGATAACCACTTTAGTAATAGGTGTAATCTTTGTTTCAGATAACTGAGACTGTGCAGATTTCAGACTATTGTGTAAATCTTCAATTATTTGCTGCTGACGTTTCACTTGCTCTTGTAAAGAGTGGACTCGGTACACCTGTCCAGCAAGAGCTTCATTTTGACGTTTTAATTCTTGCTTATCATTTTCTAACTGCATCAAACGTTGTTTCAGACGACTGATAACTTTAGAATCAGACTCATGAGCAACAGATGTAGATGATTTAGCTTGAGGCATTGCTTCAGATTGGCTACGTAAAGAAGTAATGTACTGTTTGATGTCTGGATATTTATAAAGATATGAAATACTGACATTAGCGACCCTAGCGACAGAATGGAAATTAATCTTACCACCCATTTTTCGTATACTTTCAATCGCCTGATTAACTTGATGACGAGCATTTTCTTGACGAGCAGCCTGTGTATTTTTTAGCCTTTCAATTCTGGCTATCTTTGTATTTTCTTTGCTCATAATCTTTCTCCAAGGAGGCAATAATTTTATCAAGTTGTGCTTCTTGGACAGCAAATTGCTCAACTAACACATCTTGTCCTTGTGACATTGCTCTGCTGTGTTTAGCTCTGAGTTCGTCACGAGTTTTAATGTACAAAGGTAATTTCTCAACCACAGCAACAAAACAACGACAGGTATAGCAAGCACGGAATTTGTCACATTGTTGCTCAAGTGGTAGTCCACAATAACCATAGATAGGAGTATTTATATGGTCTCCACTTAAATCAAGTTCATGGGCACGTGGATTTAATCTCAAAGATGAGGGTAAATTCTCATAACTCAGGTACTGACCATCAGCATTGAAAAGAGATTTCTGAATATGTCCAGCTTCTTTTTCAATTAGTTCACAGCTAACATGAGTGTAATAAATGCTTGTGGTTGCTAAATATTTATGTCCAGCCCAAGCACTGACTACAGCTAAATCATGTCCTTGTTCAAAAAGTTGTGTTAAACGTGTGTGTCGAATTAAATTTGGACTAAATCTTGCCAATCGACCATTATCATCTCTGATATTAAGAGCTTTAATTAAGCAACAAATTGCTAATTTTAAGGTATTATGTTTTTTAGGAATAATCTTACGAACTGGTATGATGTTGGGTTGAGTAGGGTCACTTTTAGATAAACCTTGATAGTGACAGAATAAGTAATCCCACTCGTCTGTCCAAAGTTGTTGAATATAAGAAACCTGTTGCTGAATAACTTTGGCTATAGTTCTTGTGATGGGAACTTCATGCCAGTCTTTTGTCTTTTTTCGCTCAAAGACAACTTTCCAGTTTTCACCCTCTTGAACCAAACAATCTTTTTTTAAAAAAGCTAGTTCCCCAGGACGCATAGCCGTAAAGAAGGATATTATCCACATTCGAGCTATTGGTTCTGGAAGTATATGTAAATTATTTTCTATTTGCTCTGTAATAGTATCAGTCAGAGGATTTGGATTACCTCTTTTCTGTTTAGGAAAATCTTCATTGCGGATAATATCCTGTTCTATAAAAAACCAACCTTGTAGATTTCCCATCCAAAAAAAGTTTCTTAAAACTTGCAACCGACATTTAATCCCTTCACTCCCACTTCTGCCCCAGCTAAGAAAATCCAGGATAGTCTGACGATTGATTTGCTTTATTGATACCACATCTTTCTCGGCTAAATACTGAGAAAAAATTCTTAAAAAACAAAGATGCTTTTGAATTGTGCTTGTTGGTTTATTTAGCTTAATTAAATAATAAATATACTGCTTTACCTGGAATCTAAACCAATCCAATTTGATATTTTCAAAATTAGTAATAAAATCATCACTTCCTAAGCAACTTGGGTGAGCCTTGCTCCTTTACCTTGTCGATGCTGGTGATGCGCTCATCTAATTCTTTTGCAAAACCTAAATAATGCTGTGCTGGTCGATTGGGATTGATTAGTTTGTGAAAGT
>JANBVI010000094.1 GCA_024239075.1 Fischerella sp. CENA71
TATTAACAGACGAACTGGTTATATTTGTTTTGCCTCCTAACCTCAAAATTTATATAACGAGTTGGTTTTGGTTTATCCTGGATTGCTTGCTGTGTAAGGGTTGTGGCTCATAGCGCTTCGCGCCTGCTGCATCCAGTTCTATTTTTTCATGTTTCTCAACTAGTTAGATAGAATAGAACTGGATTATAATTTCCTATGGTTTTCTTCATTTAATTCTACGTGTTTCTATGTGCTTTGAGTTACTTATTACTGATACCTACAATTGATGTCTGCGTTCCCGTTCTATATGTGCGTACTAGTTCTATATAATGTTAACTGGCTGTATTAATAGAACTACTTGACTGCTAATCGATTATATCAACTTTTATTGATGTGGGACTGCTCATCTTTTAAAGACTGATAGGTATACCGTATTAAGGCTGACCGTAGGCAATTGTAAACTAAGAGTGTGCTTAATTTGCCATCCGGCACGCTTCGCGATCGCAATGAAAAATTTTCTACCACATACACCTCATCCGGTTACATTTGCAGAACTGGTTGCTCATCTAACTGGTTATTATAATTAAACAAATACCTATCAGTCTACCGATGTTGGCTCACCGTGCGATTGCGTAGCGTGCCGGATGGCATATCGCCCCAACCTCACCGCACTCTATTAACTAGCGATTTGCACACTATCACATAACAAATAACACAGCTTATTTTCACGACGTACACCGCCGCTTTACATCTGTCTGCTTGCGTCCTATATTTTGTCTACAATACGTCTACAATTGTAGACGTATGTTAAGTATTAAAGCGATTATATTTGTATAAAAACATCTAAGCGGGACACATCTTTTATATATTTATATATTTAACTTTTTCGTGTCCCTTAATTATTCCCCCTTGGCTTCTCCTCTTTAAAACTGCGGACAGGGTAACTACTAGTTTACGGTGCGTGGATATTCGGGATGGCAGGCGATATGCCATCCGGCACACTACCTGCGTCAGCCGCTGTTGCGTCTACGTGAACGCACCAACCGCACACTGTCGCCTGTCATTTGATACTAGTGTAGGCAACTTGTATACATTTGCTTGATTTTGGATAGTTGGGAGCTTCGTACAATAATAAGTAAATAAGTAATCTTTCAAGCTTTTAATAATGACACTCCCATCACCAAATAAAGTCGATGAATTATTTTCTGAATGGGATAAACCAGGCTCTCCTGGTTTTGCTTTAGCCATCATCAAAGATGGTAAGACTGTCTATAAGCGCGGCTATGGTATCGCTGACTTAGAACACAACGTAACGATTTCTCCGAATTCGGTCTTTGATATTGCCTCAACGTCCAAGCAGTTTACAGCGATGTGCATTGCTTTACTTGCAACAAAGGGGGAACTTTCTTTAGATGACGAGATCCAAATCTACATTTCAGAGATACCCAGATATGAGTATCCCATTACTGTGCGGCATCTGATTCACCACACAAGCGGCATTCGTGATTACCTAACCCTCATGGGGTTGGCAGGAATGCGATGTGAGAATGAGTATCCTGAGAACGAAATCATTGGTTTAATAGCTCGTCAAAAAGAATTGAACTTCAAGCCAGGAGAGGAGCATTTGTACAGCAACTCAGGATATTTTCTTTTGGCAGAAATTGTAAAACGTGTCTGTGGAGAATCTCTTGCGGTTTTTGCTGATAAGCATATTTTCAGTCCGCTTGGGATGAAGACAACTCACTTTCACGATGATTTCACAAGGATTGTCAGGAATAGAGCGATTGGCTACTCTGTGAGGGACGAAGGTAGCTTTCGGATTGATATGTCTATTTTTGATGTCGTGGGTGACGGTGGTATCTATACCACAGTTGAGGATCTATGTATCTGGGATGAGAATTTTTACCAAAACAAATTAGGAGGATATGGGCAAGACCTGATCGAAGAAATCATTACACCTGGAAGATTGAATAGCGGCGAAGGGATAGATTATGCCTTTGGTTTAGTTATAGGGCATTACCGAGGATTAGAAACCATCAGCCACAGTGGTGGATGGATGGGTTACAGATCACAGATGCTTCGATTCCCCAAACAGAGATTCTCTGTAATTTGCTTGTCAAATTTGGGCAGCACTGAACCGCCAGAACTTGCCAGAAAAGTCGCAGATATCTACTTAGTTAATGACTTTACTGAGCCAAGCATAGAATCTGTAAGCCGCCAAACCCAAATAAGAGAAATTCCATCGGTTGATTTAGAGAGAAATACTGGCTTTTATCAAAACCCAAAAACAGGAACCGTTTGGCAGTTATTGGTCAAGGATGGGAAATTAAGCGTGGAATTTGCTGGAATGAGCTTTACACTTGCTCCTGTGAGTTCAAGTCATTTTGTCATCATAGATATTCCTTATAATGCCGATGTTGAATTTGAAGAGTCAGGTTTAGATGAACCCTCCCATCTTTACGTTTGTGTAGATGGCAAAACACGCGACGTTTTCCAACGGCTAGACTTTGCTCCTCCTGATTCTGAACAGTGGATGGATTTTACAGGAGAGTATTATTGCAAAGAGTTAGATGTCACCTACACAATCAGTATAGAAGACGGAGAGTTGCTGCTAAATCGAAGAAATTCTCTTCGAGAAACCCTCAAGCCAATTAACAAAGATTTACTCGAAGGTACGGACATCACTTTGCAGTTTGTCCGTGATGACTTTCATCAAGTTGCTGGATTCAATATGAGCGCAGGATATGGAGGTGTCAGAAACATTCAATTTGTGAAATAAAAAGACGCGCCCAACAATCTCGTTGCGGTTAAAAAGTGTGGGATTGGCATGAAGCCGAGATAAGTGCAAATTCGGAAATATTTTCGATATATCGATAGTGGCACTGCTCTACTGCAAGCCTCTAGTGTGCGTTAGTGCGTTCACGTAGACGCAACAGCGGCTTCCGCAGGTAGTGTGCCGGATGGCATATCGCCCCTCAACCTCATTCCATCGCCCCCAGTCTTCCGACCGTCCGCACCCCATCAACTAACAATTTGCACACTATCGGGCAACGGGCAACACAGATTATTTTCACGACGTACACTGTCGAGCGTCACTGGCAGGGGGCGGGGGGCGATCGCTCACTCAAAATGTTGTTGTTTAACCCCACCATTGTGGATACACATTTTTTGACTACTCAAAAAATTTCCCAGATTTGGTTTTTCAAATTGTGTATACACATTTTTTGTCAACTTGAAAATGTGTATACACAATTATTTTTTTGACGTGGATTCTGAAGACATTTGGAGCCTACTTATTAAAATAAATTATGGAATTACCATTTTTCTCTGACGAAAGTTGGCTCCATTTGGCTTCACCTAAAATCGATGCACCGAAAATTTATAAGCTTTTCATAACAAAGCTTTCACGCTTGAATAGAATAATTTTATCAGTGAATAGAACCATTATCAACCTCTCGGAAATGTCCTTTTTCACAAAATTATGAGCGTGTTGATTTTTTCACTTTGTGAAACTTACTACACATTTGCTCAAAATTATTTTCTTCTAAATCTTCAACAGCACAAACCAAAACCTCATATCCCAAAAATCTAATTCAATTTCTAAAACACATCAGATTCACATTAATTATATTTATCTGTTGGACGCGATCGCGTAGCGTGCCGGATGGCATATCGCCCCAACTTCCCGACCGCCCGCACCCTATGAATTAACGATTTGCACACTGTCGGACGTCGCTTGATACTAGTGTATACAGATTGTCTACAACTGTCCACATCTGCTTGACTGTCCGCAGTTTTTGCACACTATCGGTTGGCTTTAAAAATGGGCATCGATGCCCAACGCCTGAAACGACCAAAAATGGGCATCGATGCTCTTTATTTATATATAAATAAATGGAAACGATGCCCAAATTACTCCATTGGCTTTTAAAATCGATGTCCAAGTTGTTGACCGCAAACTATTAGCTGACCATTGCGCTCCTAAGTATTATTTGATTGCTTTGAGTATAAAAATATCTAAGCGGGACACTTCTTTTATATATTTATATATTTAACGTTTTCATGTCCCTTAATTATTCCCCCTTGGCTTCTCCTCTTTAAAACTGCGGACAAGATAACTAATAGTAAAACACACCGCCAACCAACAACAAACCCCTCACACCGCAAAGGGGAGGGGCTATTTTATTCCAACTAAGCTAGATAAATTGACTACAAAATATTAAGTTCCACATCACCTTACGTAAAATAATTTTTTTTGACTGTAGTGATAAGTATTGGTTGATTTATAAACATCAAAAGAGAGTTTTTTATGAAAAATTTAATTTATCCAATAACATTAGCTGCTTTGTTCGGATTCTCTCTATTGGCTTCAACACCAGTGAAAGCTGAGACTGTTCGTCAATCCCCTTCAAATACTCCTCAATTACAGATCAATAATCCACAACCGACAACAACACCAGATCCTGGAGCCGTTCAAGATTTTACTTGTTCACCTGGCACTGTTACTCCTTGTAATGAGACTTTCAAAAGTTTCTGCGCCAAAGTTGGTAAAGGTCAATTCATACCACTTCCTAACAATGAAGGTACTTGTGTCACACCTGGCGGACACAATCCTGATCCATTCTAAAGATGCACAAATTACCTCTCCTGTTGAATTTATAAGCTTACTCTAATCACCCCCACGCCCCATCAATAGCCCCTCACACGGCAATGTGGAGGGGCTATTGATGGGGCGTGGGCTGAGATTGGTTGCAGGGCATCGTGGAGGAGTATAAGGAGAGCTAGGGGGCGATCGCGTTACCAACTAATTACACTAGTCACGTCCCCGCGTCTACGTGAACGCACTAACCTGCAAAATGCCCTACAACGAGTCCCACGTACGAACACACCCACCAACCAATAACATACCCCTCACACGGCACTGTGGAGGGGCTATGGCGACTTGCAGGTCTACCATCAAAGTTCACCCTGACGACAAATATCGTGTGATTTTTTGGTCGGGCTTCAATACGCAAATATTTAGTCCTGTCTTGTTTTACTTTCTTTCTCTTTTGCTTGCTATTTTCTCTATTGACGACAACTACCGTGTTAATCGACAAATGGTCTCTCAAATACGATAGTATCCTCACAACTTCTTCACTTTTCTTCAGTAAACTTCCGAGGGCATAAGGTTGCTGTTTAAATTATAGTCACCGCTAACTGAACTGTTATTAAGTACTACAACCTAAGTATTGGGTTTTACTTATGTCAACTTTTATGCGTCAAAACGACTACAAAGCCATACTTAACGAAATGACAATATGGGTAAGCTATGCATTTGAAAATTTGCAAAAAGGACGTGTTGATGATGCCAAACAATCATTGCATATGTTACTTGCAATAGCTGAAGCAAACATGCTGCAACAGGATGAGCCAGAAGAAAACACAAAAAAACTGATTAACCAAGCACTTAATTACTTGCAAACTCATAAGTCAATCGATATTTACTTTTCAGATATTCAATATGTTGCGTTTAAATGTGGATACCGCCTTTATCGTACTCGTGACCGTGCTAATCGGGAAGTATATGTTATTAGTGAACTTGATAATCACTACATCCGATACATTTGCACACAATTGATTGATGAAATTGTTGATTGGCTCAAAGTTCAGGTGGTAGTGCATAGTAATAATAAAATCAGGTAGTGTCATTCAATACAGGAGCTATGCACTGCCCTAAATGTAACTCGAACAACATAGTCAAAAATGGGCACACTCACTACAGAAAACAACGATTCAAATGCCAAACCTGTGGACGGCAGTATCTGTATCGGATATAAGTATAATTAGTTAGTAGCGCGATCGCACTACCAACTGATAACACTAGTCACGTCCCCACGTCCCTTATTGTGATACTGCCCTAACCCATACTTGTTGTTATGGTCATCCACTAGAGTTTGATGCCGTTTAATCCAATCCCCTACTACTTGACCATTAGAGCCTGATAGCTGCCTTAGCGTAACGTTACCGATATACCATCGTTCTGAGTTTGATGGGGCAACATTATCGTTGTAGTCGGCAACTGCCCGAAATGCTCTATAAATTCGTTCTTCAATTGCACCCCTAGCCTTGCTACCCTTTAATTCTTCGCTTGGCACTTGTGACCAATCCTTATCACTTTCAACTGTTACACGTGGTGTTGGTGTTGGTCGTGGCGTGGGTGCAAGTACTAGCGCCGCAGTCGCACCACTATCAATTTTTTCTACCAACTTATAAACCAGTTGCTCTAATTTCTCCATCCGTTCGGTTAGGTTGGTTGATTCTGGGGGGATAACTTCTTGCTGTGGCATTTGTTCAATCTCCTTGGCTTGTTGCTGGTTGGTTGCTTCTAACTGTGCAATTTGGTTTTGTGCTTCTATTAACTGGCGTTGCAGTGTGGCGACTTGTTCAGAGGATTTGAGCAAGCGATTAATAACCTCTTGCTGGTTGGGCAGTTCCCAAGTTTTTTGCAGTTCCTTGATTTTCTCTAGGTCAGAAGCTAGAACTCTGGTATTGGCTATTTTTTCTTGGCTCATAGTTGGGTAGGGGATTGGCTTGGTGACGTAATAATCGGAATATCCGGCTGATGTAACGAGGTGGCTTAACTCGCGATCGCTCTTTACTTCTTTGCTAATGTGTCCCAAGAATTTGGAAGCATAGAGAATCTTCGCACCATAGGAACCCTTGCACTCTCTTTCAGTTACCAAGACGGCACAAGCAGCCCTTAACGCCTTGTTGTTATCCTGCTTCTCCCCGTGTCTGAAGGTCAGTACTGGGTTTTCTTGCCCAGTGTCGCCAAAGTAAGCACGGACTACACGATTGAGCGAACCATTACGGCGTTTGTCAATTTCAACGTTTTGGCGGGTGAGACTTGGGAATTGTTTTTCAACTTCTCTCAATAATTGTGCTGTGCCTGGTTCAGAGCGAAGCTTGCTAAGGCACTTAACAACGTACTCAGCAGGAAACAGGGTATCAATTTCAAACACTGGCTTTTCACCACGCTTTTTACCTTGTCCTGAAAAAGTTACTTTGTACGGTTTATCTTTTACTAGCTTAAATTTGGCACGAGCTAATATTTCATGTGGACGGCGGCCCGTTGCAGCGATTAGCCCTACTGCTAACTCGTGAGGATCTTCGCTGGTTAACAATCTCTCAGTTGTTTCTATGTAGCGCTCTGGGTCAATTTCTTTACCGTTTTCTAACCTGTCTATGGTACGGGTTGAGTTATTGCGATTCTCCCATTGCTCCTTATTCAAACCACAGAGCAAAGGAACATAGTGTTTTAGTTCGTACCCCTTAACACTCCCGTCCGCGTTGTGCTTGGCGATTAATTCGGCGTTCTTGCCTTGAAAGAGTGGGATTGATTTAAAAAGCTTGTACAAACCGCAGCGACTTAATAAAGTGCCTAACGATTTCTCGCTGTAGTTGGTTTGTTGCAGCCAATCGTTGAAGCGATTGCAGTGGGGTTTAATCTCCTCAAGACTGTGTAAATCCTTGGTTGCGTCGAATAGTTCCTTAATCTTCTCTTCCAGTGCTTTGCTCATTTGCATTGTCCCCAAAAAAACAGGTTTGGAAGATGCCTAAAGAAATAGGCAGGCTTCTTGGTATGGTCGATATGCTAATAGGACTAGTCGCTTTTTCTTTAAAAGCCTGCCTATTTCTAGGTTTCGGCTCCCGTGGCTTAGAAACCCTTTGATTAATCGTTGGGTTAGGGATCTCCAAATAATAAAATGCCCAGCCGTCGCTACGAGCAGAAGGGCGAAAGCGCGCTCTACTTTGGGCTTGGCCAAAATATATTTAATACGGCGCTTGCTTTTATTACGAGTAAGTGCCTTAGAGAGATATCCCATAGAAGCCTGCCTGTTTTTTCTACGTGGAAGACCCTCATTCCCCTGACCTTCTTAACTAGTTCTACTATAAAGCACTGGTTCTATATTGTCGAGGACTAGTTCTATTTATTTTTGAGATTTTAATAGACCAACATGATAAATGCTGGTCTGCGAGTGCAAAAAGATATCGTATATTTTGCACTCATTTTCCCTTCTGCGCGATCGCACTGGAGTTATCTATTAACATATTATTAAGCAGCAGATAGATCCACATATTTATCTTGAAAGAGGATAATGCTTGAGTCACAGGCAGTTAATCCTGTAAACCTAATCATGCTATTACTGTTACTCTCCTTTGGAGAGTCATTCCTGTCGTGGAGAGTATTCGCGACAGTTTTTTAATCCAACAAAACCTGAGTATAGAAACTTATCTATATAACAGTAGTGACAAAAATGCTGACAACAGTCTTGGACAGTCATCAGCATTTTGGGCATCTTTGTTAATGTTGTCTAATCTTATATGGGTGCTACTAACTGTATATTATGCAGTTGGTGAGAAATTAGTTTCTGGTGTTTCAGGTAACTCTCGAATCAGTTCTCTAACGATATCTGTTTGCGGTCTTCCAGTCTGCTGGCTATATTGTTCAAGTCTTTCAACTTCAGATGATGCCAGATTTAAAGTGATGCGCTTAACTGCCCATTTTTTATTCATTGTTCGTATATAGTGATGCTAATAACTATCTTTTATACACCACATAGTTTATTTTTGGGTGTAATTGTTAATCCCTAGAAACTCTTTCTGTATTAGGAATAGAGTTTACGTCGTCTAATGTTGATTTCCCGACGTAACCCTCACCCACATGCCCCAACATTGACAATGCTGACACCGCACCCTTAAGCTGTTCCGGTTGAACTTCCAAGTATTTCTGCAACACTTCTAAATTCCTATGCCCTGAGACTTCCTGGATGATCCTTAACGGTATACCAGCGTTACTCATTAGAGTTAAAGCAGTCCGTCTAAAGCTATGGGTGCTAACTCCTTCAAAACCAAGCATCTCGCAAGTTTCACGCAATATCCTAGCGGCTGAATCAGAATTAATGTGTCCTCTGCCATGTCTGCCGGGAAACAGAAAACCATCACGGCTATCAGGTTGGTATTTCACCAAAAGTCCCCTTAGTTCCTCAATCGCTGGGACTGCCCTAGCTGCTAATTTGCCTTTAGTGTTGTGTCTACGGAAGATAATTTCACTTCTAACACGCATTTTCTTATCGTAGACATCCAGAGTGTTAAGCGTACATGCTTCATTGATGCGACAAGCTGTATACAAGCAAACACCGAACAATGCCCGGTCACGGTCAGATTGAAAACCTTGATTGAAAAGTAGTTGTATTTCTTCTTGTGTAAGGATTTTGGCTTTTCCGTGCCGATTGATTTTCATTGCCCCAACTGTAGACCTAGATTACAGCCTACATCTGATACAGCCCAAGAATTTTAAATTCTTTGACAAATAAAATTACAAAATAATTACAAATTAGATACGGACTTACAAAATTAAGGTACTTTAACGAATAAAGTTAACATTTATACATTTTAAGCCTGCATTTACAAACAACATATACTTGAATTCACTACTTTAAACAAATTTTTTAGTTTTGTAGTAACAGTTAAAACCAATTGTCTAATCAAGGGTGCGAAATATGAATTAGATGCAAATAGTTATACCAGAGGAAAACTTATGGTAAAGAAGACTTATCAAAATAAAAATTGTGATTTAGATGCTTTAAGTAAAACTATTAAATCTTGGTTTGCCGAACAGGGATATGAAGTGCAATCCAATGAAAATGAAGGGGCATGGTTTATACAGGCTAGGAAATCAGAAGCATGGCGAAAAGTAGTTGGAGCATCTAGAGCTTTCAATGTTCTAATTCAGGGACAGCCAAACGAATTCTTTATTGAAGTAGGAACAGGAGCATGGACAGCAAACTTGGCTGCTGGTGGTGTTGCTCTATTCATTACAGGAGGTTTTAGTCTTATTGGTAGCGGAATAGCAGTTGGATGGTCAAAAAAAATTGAAGGAGATATATGGAATTTTATAGAACAAAAAGCTATTTTCGGTGAAAAGGTCATAACAAATGATAAGTTATCACAATTAAAAGTAGCTTTAGAATCAGGAATTTTGAGTCAGGAAGAATTTGATAGAAAAGCAGCAGCTATTCAGAAGGAAATAGCATTTTCTGAAAAATTAAAACAACTTGAAAATGCTAAAAATGCTGGCATAATCACAGATGAAGAATTTGAGCAAAAGAAAAAAATACTAGCCGATTCTATCTAATTTTGAAGATATAAAACAACTTAGTAAAAGTTGTAATTACCACATGACAACCATTTATCTGGTAAACCAGAAATCTGGTTTTACTCCGGCTCACCGAACTTAGCTTTCAATGCCTCAATAATAATTGAAGTCATACTGATGCCAGTACGCTTTGATTCTGATGCCCAGTGACGACGCAGTGACAACGGCACTTTCACACACAGGTTAACTTCTGGGTCTTCTTGGGGTGCTTGATGGTCTTCTGGTTTACCAGAATTTTGGTTTTCTGGTTCTCTGGCTTTCTTTATTAAGTCCCCATACTTACTCATCTCAAAACCTCCATAACCTCATTACCAAAATTCAAATAATCTTCCCAAGCACTTAAGAAACGCTCTTCATCAAGGTCTTTAATGGGAATACCCGCGTGTGCTGCTTTCTCAAAGCCAACTGTACGCCGAATCATGCTTTTGAACACGGGGACACCCCCAGATTGCAGCTCTTGACGTAAGTTTTCCCCTTCTTTACTGGGATATGGGGGAACAATAGTTAGCAGCACCCGGTATTTAGCATCTTTTAAATCTCGTATTGTTTCCAAAGTTGGTTCTAGGCTGACTATATCCGGCTTGGTTGGCAAGATGAGTAAATCACAGCCCTTTGCTAGTTCCTTCATGTCATCTGAATCAGGTCTAGCAGGTGTGTCAATCACCACGTATTCAGCTTTATTGATCACCTTCATTGCTTGCCGTTCGTCCACAGCTTCAAAGGAAAATCCCCCTCTGCTTGCCCAACTCAAAGCAGTTCGATTAGGATCACCATCCACTAAAACGGTTTTACCGTAATCACTAAAGAAAGTCGCCAAATGTACAGCAGTGGTGCTTTTCCCTACGCCCCCTTTGTAGCCCGTAACCGTGACTATTTTCATCTGGTATTCCAGTATTCTGGTTTTCTGGTTTAGACAATATTACATCCAAATGGCTACAGTCCAGCTATCTAATGTGGATTTATAAATCTGGTTTTCTGGTTTGCCAAAAAACAATTATTTTCTAATAATTGTGTCGGGTAAGCTAAAAGCCACGTTGATAGGTCGTAGTTGGAGAATTAAGCGATCTGACCTGGAAGAGTGCGTTGATAAGGGATCTCCAAATAATAAAATGCCCAGCCGTCGCTTTCGCCTAAACGGCGAAAGCGCCGCTCATCTTTGGGCTTGGCCAAAATATATTTAATACGGCTGGGCATTTTATTACTTGGAAGTGCCTAAGCTGTTTTGAAGGGAGCGCCTCTTGCGACAGACGACAGATTAAATATAAGAATCAGTATTGTCTGTTTACTTCAATCAATTGAGCTGTTAAATAAAAGTTTTTTGCCAAATCATTTTTTGTTCTTCTTCAGGGATAGACAAACTAGACATGATAATGGCAAATTCCCCAGGTGAAGGTAGCACTTCTCCTTTAGCCAGTGCTTGCAAGTTTTCTACTCCAGAGCGCCTCAGTTTTGTCATGTTGGCTCCAATAACATCAACAATTGTGGTCATGCGGTTTGCCTGTTCGGATTTTGAGGAGTTGGAAGCTGTTTTTTTGTCTAACCATTCACGGATCATCTCTGACAATGCATCACCTTGAGACACACCCTCACTAGCACATAAGCTTTTGAATTCCTGCGCCAACTCTGCCGGAATATAGCCGATTATCTGCTTGTAATCATCACAACGTCTTTTCTCTGTACTTTCGTGGGCTGTCATATAATTTTGGCTTTGTTCGTTCAAATCAGAATAGTAGAGGTGTGATATTAAAGTGCCAAGAATCCCCAGACCATATAAGGGAAATTATCCTCTATCAAAACAGTCTTTTCTAGTGAAAATCTTGTTTTTCAAATTGAATTTAAGTTTTTAGTTATCTGTTGTTTCTAAGTCTCAAATGAGAACTTTTTGGAACTCAAACACCGATAAGCGTAAAGTTAGAGATGGTGTCACCTTAAGCTAAAAAACCTAGTGATTATCCCGTAGCACACAAGGATGTATCAAGACAATTCGTTTAATTCATTACCTGTTGGTTTGCGCTTCTACTGGTACGAATCGGAGAAGTGGGAAAAACTGCCTCAATATTGGGCGGAGTTGTGCGGCAGTATGCACAGACTTGTATTCGTGCGTGAACAGTTTAACACCATTAATGAGGTTAGTGATATTAGTGAAGCTTTACATCGCTTGGAATACCACATGGAAAACTATCTCATCCGAATTTACGAGTTGCGTGAGCGAGCCTTGAAACTTTTAGAAGCATTTTGTGGAGAAAAAAACATTGGAAAACTCAAACAAAAGGAAAGACGTAAAGATGAAGTAGAAAAGATATTACCAAATAATCCAGAGATATCGAGTCAATATCTAGACTTACTATCGATTCTTGATGATGACATTGAATTGAGAAACCAGAATACCCATGAGACATTCCTGAGCCTTGGTTATTCCAACGGATATGATATCTATGATCCGTATGACGTGTTAGTTGAGTTTCAAGCTCAATCATCTGAGTATGACGAGTTTGTACAGCAGTTGAAGGAAGCGATTGATCAAACAATCCATTGTTATGAGAACAAAATTAACCAAATCATCGACCTTACTCAAGGATTATTAGAAGAAATGGATTGGACGAACAGATGAAATCTAGCTTTTCATCAATTAGATAAACCAGTGCTTTACTCTGGCGAGAATTCCTACGAGATGCCATTACCCCGCAAGGGGACTAACAAAGCCACTGGATAACGGCTAATCTTCCAGTGGCCTTACTGTTAAAGTGCTATCCCCCCATCAAAGTCATCTACATCAATCTCTTCTAGCTGTTCTACACAGGTTTCTACACTAGTTTCTATACTCGGAAAATATACAATATTGCTGCCTGTGGGCTTGCCCGATAGAAACCTTATGTAGTGGGTTAATGCTTCATGTACAAACTCACTCTCAGATACTTCCAAACTTTTGCACCACATCTCGACTTTAGAACGAATGTTTTTTCTGATCCGAATTTTGTCGGCACTCATTGCTACTACTCCTTGCCTAAACCTTTTATGTTGTCAAAACCACCATCAGTGCTAATGACATACCCTTTTTTCTTCAGTGCTGCCGACAACAAAGGAAGCTTAGAACCTCCACCAATTACCAGCCACAGGCAGCAACATTGTTGAGTTTCCCTGTGTGGAAACCTGTGTTCACGGGCAACATCATCCCCAAGCTTGCCGCCGCTCCAAAACAATAGTCATTTTTTACTCTCTTCATCTTTTTTTACTTTCCGTGTTGCACATCTGGTAGGTTTAAATGGTTTTTTGAGGTTCATTAACGAGTTAGCTTTGATACAAAAGTATTGGCATAACTACTTTCCTACCAGACCAGCCCTAGTTTTTGCAACACAACCATTTTTTTGGTTATTATTTTTTGGCTATTGTCAGTTACAAAAGTATAAAAAAATGAACTTCTGTATGAAAATACGTGGAGCAACTTGGAGTAAAATGGAGTCGATTCATTAGCGTAGCTTATTGTTTTTTGAGTAAATTTTCGCCAAATATTGCTCCAAATTGCTCCAAATTGCTCCACCCCAAAATTAATTCTTAAACAATGGCTGAAAAAGCTTTATCATAAGACTTATAGACTTCTTATTCAGTGTTTTTTCGTGAATATAATCATTACCAATCTCTTGAAACATCCTTTTTTTTCTCAAACTTATAAGCGCATTGATTTTTTCAGTTTGTGAACTTACTACACATTTACTCGAAGTGATTGTCTCAAAAATGATTTTGGGGATATTTTTTACCTCCTGTTAATAGAATAAAAATAGATATTATCTCTATTTATCAATTTCTAATCTTATTATCAATTACAAAATACGTAGAACAAAAAGATAAAATTATGTACATTTTAATACGATAAAATTGTCATTGATTCTATCCCAAAATCTACTTAACTAACAAAGCAATAATATGTACTAATCGTCCGATGCCCTTTGCTATCTGTAGAATACAAAAAATCAAAGACTGGGGTTCTCTAAATAGTAATGAATCCCATACTGCAACAATTAAAGACATACCCAATGCCGACCTAAGTGTCGATAATCTTCGACTAATTGGTTCTCCCGATGACCCTAGCTTGGCAACCTTAGTCAAAGAGAAAATCGCAGCGATCGCCTAGGGAATTTCGGGGGAGGCAGGTCGAAAAACGAAGTCGAGCAAGAAAATGCGCTGCTCAAAAGATAATCGCGGATGCTGAATCATATCAAAAACGTTCATGCGGCAATCACCCACTCCCTAATTCGTGCTTTCTGGTCTGGCAGTAATTTTCTCGCCGCAATTCGCAAGATATCTGGTGGTATCAGACTGCATTCTCGCAACTGGTCTAAAGTTTCTTTATCTTCGCATTGACACAAAAATTCGGTTACTTCAGCGATAGAGCTAGGATCTGACCACTCTGCTAACGGGTCTAGGTTTCCTTCTGGCTGATTTTCCATATTACGGGCAACGTTTGCGTTATTTATATAAGAATTAGAAGGAATCGTTGCCCGTTGATCTTCCATCTGGCTAGAGAATTCACCCTCTGTTTGACTTTGGATTGCCTCATGCTGCTTCGCGATCGCGTCGCTGAGAGAGACTTCACTCGCGTCACTAATTGCCTTCTGTGCCCGTCGCTGCAAGCATTCATCAATGTCAGCAAGGAACCCGCCCCCGTTCGCGCCTTTAATCCCTTCTGGCTTAGTTGGTTCAATATCTGTGACAACGTTTCCGTTTATATATATAGAATTAATCGGAGTCGTTGTCACGGTCTTTCGTTCTGTAACTGACTTAATTGGCTGTGCAGAATACCATCTTCCTTTACTACGGTCTCTCCTAACCTCTGTGCACTCCAATCCGAAATAGCCCAAGAACCTATTAACCATTGTCTTAACGTGCTGTAGTCCCTTCTTAGCCTTCTTAGCCTTGGTTATCCCAATCAGATTGAAATAGCTTGGCTCCTCGTAGTAATCGTTAACAATGGCTTGCACCCACTCATCCTGACTCGAAAACTCTCCGGCGGTAATTATTGCCCCTACGCCTAAAACCTTGAGTGCATCAATTTTGGTTGTCTCAGCCTTCCAGAGATCGTTACCCGTAAAACTGTTTTCAAAACCGTACTTGTGCGAATTTTTGAAAACTGCTTTAGCTAGTTCCTCATTTTGCATCTGCATTAGTCGCCAGCGTCCCTTGAGAAACTGTGGCTCATCAATCAGCAAGGTCTTAACAAGTTCAGGCGACCAGCTAGAGGTGTCCTCAATCCCTGGCAATTCGTGTTTTAATCGTGCCTTAGCAATTTGGCACTTTTCATCATAATTGGTGTCCTTTTTCATCATCTCCTGGGCTTTTTCCCAGTCAATGTCAGCAGAATCAAATATTTTTTGCGCCTCCCGCACCTTAATTATTTCTTTGGTTTGTTTTACTTCCTCTTGCTGTTCCTCACTGGCTTGCTCAACCAAATCAATAATCTGGTTGCCTGCCTGGGCTAAAGCAGTCTTAAGGGCTAGTTTTAGATTCTGGTGTTCAAATTTCAACTGCTTGGCATCTTGCAGCGCCGCCAAAAACCAAGGGTCACGGCTGAATTTGTTGCCCATCTCAGCAAACATATCGCGGACAAAATCGGGAGTCTCTAACCGCTCCTCTGTTTCCGCCCACTGGTTGTATAGCCAGTCGATGCGCTCCCTTAGTACCTCCTCAACTTTTTTCATTGGGTATGGGCAAGGGTCGTTGGTCATGTTCACAAATTCTGGGCAAGCAACATAAATTGGCACGTTGGTATCACGTAACCGTGCTGACATTTGAAGCAGGGTATTGACCCCAACTGTCCCACGAATATCGAAGCAAATCGCATCAAAGTAGCCATACAGGTCTATTGATAAACCACTCTCAGCTGATGGTGAGAGACTGAGCGAATCTAGCTGCTGTGTGACAATAAACTCCTTCGGAGTATTCTGCATCTGCTTCGATAAATCTTCGTGAGACGTTTTACCGTCTAGCCTAAAGTGCTTATGTCCTGTTTTGGTTAGTATTTCATCAGCTAGTTCGCAACTTCTTTGCGAATCACTGATCCAAAGTACTCGATTTACTTCCTTGGCTTTTTCTACCAGTTGAGAAGGCAGATATTTGGCATTCATTGAGTAATCTTTATCAGATGATTCTGTCTCCAAAAAGATAAATTTTCTTGGGTTTGAAGGCGAAACAGAATCTAATACTTTGATTCGTTTTTCTGGTAACAATTCTCGAATAAAATTAACTTCCTTGTCGCTTAAGTTGGCATCCATCATCACAGCAAATTTGGAATTTCTAATAGAGTTGACATCCCATTCTATAGCCGCTTGCTGCCTATTTTTAAGCGTTCCGCCTCCCTTCAAATGATTAAGTATCGAGCAAATCTCATCATGAATAAAAATGTAATCTGGGTTATGGTCGATAATCTTGTCAAACTTTTCAAAACTGTCGGCACATCCAGCGTAAAGTCTGACGCTATCATCAACTCTAAAATCGATTCTTTTACCTCCAATTACATCAACTGTATTTTTGATATGCATGGCGGACAATCCTTTTTGGTTTGCCCTCCAGACAGTATTCCCAACTAAAGAATTGCGATAGCTGACAGCTAATGCAACTTTATCTAATCGTTTCAAGGTATCAATCAAAGCGTTGGTTTTGCCGCCTCCTAGAGCCTTTCTAACAAATAGTAAATCACATTCTTTCTCGATACCTTCAGGAATAGAAAGCCATTGCTCACTCTGGACAATATCAGCAGTTAATTTAACTCTCTCTTCTGCCCATTGATGATATGTTGCATTCTCAAATACTGCTCGATATTTCTTTTTAAATGAATCAACTCTTAGAGGTCTAACTGAGTTCAATCTTTTTTCATTTAGTTCATCGATATCGCCTTGAGTTTTATCTATTTGATTCCAATCAAGAATTAATAGATGATAGTCTTTGAAATAATTGATTTGCTCCTCTAACCTATTTTTAACCTGTTTGTTTAATGCCCATCCAGCATCAGGAATGATTGTGATCGGCAAGTCGCCATACTTGTTGGTGGCTTGGTCAATAGCTTTTTTTAGAAGCTGTGGCGATGATAAATGTTGACCGCCAGCCGCACCGATAACAAGATAATTTAATTTTTGAGACACGTAATATGGCTTTGGCCCTGTACCCTCAACAATTGCAATTCCTTTTGGGTTACTTTCTGGTGGGTGAAATACAGCCACCGGCAATTCATTTTCTGGGTGCAATCTTAGCGTTGCATGATTGGGGGTTGATAAGTATTGATATCGATTGCCATTTTTGGGATTATGAAACCTGACTTGAAAAGCTTGTATCTTTCCGTCAAAATCATAAATTGGGCAAAGATATCCATCGTCGCCGACAACCAATGACTTACCATCTTTGCCGATTCCTGGAAGTTCGGTAGTGTACGATTTATTTAGCTTTTGCCACTTCTGAACCGACTTGAATCCGCTACGGGTGATTTCTTCATCATTAAACCCGCGCCGACGTAGATCAGTGATGGTTGTAGCATCAAGTTTTAGATTGTTCCAGATTTCTGAGTATAGTTCGTGGCGTTCATCTGTCGACAAGGCTCTCTCTTGCTGTTTCCGCGCCTCCTCTTGGGCTATTTGCTGCCTTATCTGCTTCCTAGCTTCCCATTCTCGCCTCTGTTCTTCATCCCACTCTTGGGTGTTGTCCGTTTTGAATGTAGCAGTGTGTCCGGCTCCTGCTGGCTTGATGCAGATATATCCATTAATCCTTTCAAATTTCTTGGCATCTGCAAGGGTGTGACAAAATACCGTTTCATCTGCAAGGATTCTGCAAGCTCCGGTGCTGTTCTCACAGACTGGGCAAGGATTAAATTTATTGCTGGGAATAGGGCGACTTGCTAATGTCATGCCGGCACCTCCATTTGCCGGAGATCAGCAACAGAACATACTGGAGAATCGCAACCGCCACACCTGACGAATCCTGAATCGCTTGGAAATCTGATGATTACTAGTCCGTGGGTATGTTTGCAGCTGCGGCATGGGTAGGGAAGTGGGACGCGATCGCGATCGCTAGCTTCAGAAACGAAACTAAGCAGAGCGTCGCTGGGGGAAAACGGAGGCGCTTTTTGCATTTTTAAGTGTCTTCCAGTCGGTTCCCCTCTACAGTTCCCACGATTTTTTCGCCCCCAAAATGCCCCAAAATTGCCAAAACCCTCATGTGGCAAGAGTTCTGCAAATTTCTCTGTATAAATACTTAGATTTAGTGAATGTAAATAATTGTTAAGCAAAATTCCCACTCCTCATTTTCTGGAGCGGCGATTCCCTGGATTTTGCAACGAATTGTTGATACGCTTGAAGATATTAAGTATAGAGATGCCGTGGTGGTTAACGACGATTGGTGAGGAAGCAAAAAGCTTTTTGTGCGTATCAACATTCCCGCCTATGTTCGGAAATCGCCGCGTTTTTTATTTTCACTCCTGCAAAATTTTTCATAAGCTCACTGGGCTTGGCTTCTGTAAAATTTTACAGGGGATATCTTTGCTTATCTAAGTCGGGCGCGATCGCATTCTATAGCAATCTGGGTATTTTCTTATTATTTTTGCGATCGCGCTAGTTTTGGGGATCAATTCGCGTTAGCTGTACCAAGATAGCCCCAAGTTGGTTTAATGCCGCGTTGGTAGTTCGTTGGTTTTCTAGAAATTCCCGCTTGAGTTCTTCGTGGCTATCGCGTAATTCTAAAAGCACATCATCTAAAATAGCGCTACGACTTAAAACGCGGTTTGTATTTTCAGCAAGCTGGGCGATCGCTTGAGTATTAGTGGCTTGTTGTTCGGCTACTGTAGCCAAAATCGTCTCTATGCGGTCTAGTCGTGTAGGGTCTTGGTTGGTCATATTGTTTAAGCCGATTGGTGATCATTTTCTTTAGTGAAAATTAATAAATCGGAAATATCGCAATCTAAAGCATGACAAAGTTTATCTAGATAATCCAAAGCAATTTGTACTACCTTGTTTTGCTCAATCTTTTGTATATATGACAAAGATATTCCTGTTTTTTGTGCTAAATACTCTTGACTCCATCCCTTTGTTTTTCTAACTTCTTTTAGTACAAACTTGACCTGACGTACTGTACTGCTTGAAAATCGAAATTTTTCTCCATTAAGTGGAGGTTTAAACCAATCAATAAACGTATTCTCAATAGAATCAAGCAGTGTTAAATCATGAATATCAATCCAGGCGATCGTAACTCCTGGAATATCTTTTAATTGACTTAACCTATGATGAGTATTCCACCTTTGACGAATATCAATAGACTTACCTATGTATAACGGTGTTTTGTAGGTGTCAAGTACTAAATAAATAGCTGACACATTGGGAAGTGTGTTTCTGTCAGCAATTGCAACGCTAGGTAAAGTACTTATATCTATAGTTGCTAGGTTCATGCTATCTTCGCCCTATCACTTGGCTCCCATTCGATCTCTAATAAATCACTGATAGAATTTAATCCAAAATAAATACACAAGGTTTTCACTGTATTTTCGTCAAATCGCGTTACCTGATTTCTGTATAGTTTGCCAATAGTCCCTGGTGCTAGTCCAGTCGCTTCAGCCAATGCAAGTTGGCTAATATTTTGTTGCTCCATCAAACCCCGCAGTTTACAGTTCAATTTCATACTCCCTACACATCTGCACTTATATTAATCATGAAGTTAGCTAGTTGGCTAGCCTATAAAGGATGTAAATATTTTACTATGTAACTCATAAACAAACTAAATACGAAATTAGCTAAATAGCTTATTAGTTAGTTAGCTTTTATGTTAATCTGTTTGTAGAAAGCAATCAAACAGCAACAAATCACCGATTAGCGCCCTACGAGTACCTCTAATGCATATATATCAAGAGGTTTAGCGATTTGGCGCTACAAAGTGACCTATACCCCTAGTCGATTGATGCCGATACTAGATTGATTACTGTATGGAGCGATGAAACCTAGACGTAGCAATACTTCCACTAATCTAGACATCTTTCTGGAATACCCGATTACCAAGTCACAGTTAGCCCAACTATTGGGCGTCGCTAGATCAACACTACTCACCTGGGAAAACTTAGCCTTCTGGAGAATTGAATCTTTCCGTAAATCCTACCCTGCTAAAGCAGATGGCTCGTTTGACAGAGAGTCACCGTTGTCACCATACCAGGCATGGATACTAGGCAGGATTGGACGGGTGATGTTGCAGGTGCGGAGTTCTGAACGGGTAAAGACTTACATCAAAGCCAATCCTAGCGATTTCAGTAAGTACAAATTCTTAAATTCACAACAACAAGTTTTTGTTAAAAAGGGAGCGTAAATCATGGCACGAACCAAGAAAAACCAAGTCACAGTACAACAACCAGTAGAAGAAACAATTCTTGTTATTGACGCAGTAGCAGAACTGAATACCACAGAGCAATCATTCCGCTTGGCTTTGGCAGATATCCGTCCAGATGATTTTGATACTTGCGAAGTTGTTACCAAGCTTGATTTTGAGGTTGTAGCTAAGACATTGCAACCTAAAGCACTCCCCGCAGTGGAGGAGCAATTAGAAACAGAAGAACGCACAGAACAAGGAACAGAGCAGACAGAAGAAAATACCAATCTTCCCGCAATCCCAGAACAGCAACAACTACCTACCCAGCAACCACCACAGCAGCAACCCAATGCTCTATCCCTGCAAGAAATGCTGGTTAAGTCTGCCAGTGAAGAAATTCAGTTGCTTGATGCCATCCAACAAGCTAAGAACCAAGTCATTGTTAATAACTATTTGGCTCGTAAGTCGGAACTGACAGAAGCCCTAAACCAAGACTGGCAGGTAAATAAGGCTAATCATCTCGGTGTATTGCAGCAGTTCTCTGGCATGGTCAGACCCAAGGCAGAGATTAGCCCAGATGAAGTCAATGTAAAAGACGAAATTAACACCATATTGGGGGAGTTGAGCGAACTGACCAGTCCCAGCGTCTAGGTTGGCTTGCTCCTCTGGATATGCTGAACGCTGGATTGAAAGCACTTGTAAAACCATTTGAAGGCAAAGGATATCAATATGATTAAGCTTTTTGATTCACTGAACAACTTAATGGCAACTGCTGTAAATACCTTACTGTGCGGCAATTACGCGAATCTTTATTAGGAGGTGAACAACCATGAAACTTGCAACAAAAAATTCTAATCTCGTTGCATTCTCTGCCTATGTAGCTATCCTCTTTTGTGGCAGTTACTACCTCTCTAGCAATTACAAAAATCTAAACCCAGCATTGATAGGCATGGGTGCATCAATGGCAATTGGCGGCGGCGTCTTAGCTGTGGTCAAAAAGTAATACAACACAAGGAAAAACCATGAAAAACGAAGCTAAAGACAAAGATATGGAGCTATTTGCAATCAATTGCGTACGTGGGAAAAATTACGCCGAAGATTACGATACATATTCTGAAAAATCCAAAAATTCGGATAAAGACTGGCAAGAGTTCAAAGATGAAGTAAAAAGCGAATTAAATCAAAAGTACGGAAAATAACATGCATGACACCACAGAATTAAGTAAAAGCAATCTCTACCGCATTCACAGTAAATCTGGCGACTGGCGATACAGTCATAAAATCCCCGGTGCATTCCCAAAATATATTTTTTGGAAATTCTCTGACAGAAGCCCCAACACACGGGTAAGTGTAGAGCTAAGTCAAAAAGCAGTGTTGGACAGGGTATGGGAGCGACCCCAAATCCCCAACCACCCCATCAAAAGCTTTGACATTACCCAACTAGAAGCCTTTCAAGAAATTTAAATGCGATCGCCCTTCCGACCAAAGAATACGCGATCGCACCAATCCACCCTGAAACCGAGGAAGGAATATGAAAATTATCCATCAAATTGTTACTAACCGCTACATGCCAACAATCCTCATGATTTCCGGCGCAATCCTGTTTCTTTATGGAGTGCTTGCAGAGGCATCTGACAAATGTTCTCCAGGCGGAGACAGACTTGAGGAATGCACCCAGTTGATATCCAAGTAAAGAAAGAGGGGCATCTTTGCCCCTTTGTAGTTAACAGATTTAGAAAAATTATGGCAACCAAAAAGAACCCGATCACCGACCCTACAGGCGAAAAAGCAGCAGCACGGGATAAAGCAGCACGACAAAAGATAAAAGAGCGATTTGAGAAACCATTAGAAACAGTTCAAAACGTTGTCGAGAATTTCACTAGCACAGTACAAAATGCAGCTACCACTGCTCAATCTGTTGCTTCTGGTGTAAGAGCAGTAACCAACAATGCTAAAGCAGTGCGTCGGGCATTTGATGGTGGCAGCGAGCTAGTTACCTCCCCTAGTGATGATTCCTTTGCCAAGGCACAGCAACTAGCACAAGGATTTGGGATACAGGATATTTCCCCAAAAGAACTTATGGGAAGTGACCCGTATGCAGCTGATGCCAATGTTCCCGAAATGACCGCAAATGAGGCGAACCAACATAAGCTTAAAATCCAGCGTCAGAATAATGCTTTGGACGTGCGGTTAGAAAAGATTAAGCAAGGACGTAAGGTAGTCCAGTTGGCAACAGAAAATCGTCGCCTAATTGGTGATGTGGTTCAGTTGCATACTGCTGGTATTGAAACAGCTAGTCATGTTATCAGTAATCAGATTGCGGATACAAACTACCGCATCAAGCAATCCAAACTTGAGCAAACAGAGGAACTGCTTACACAGCAAGTAATAACTACCCAAGGAACCGTTAACTTAACTGATGGCATTAGAGAAGAATGGGATTTGAAATTTGAGCGACAACAAGCCCGAAATCAAGGGTTGAGATTAGAGGTAGAAGGGGCGATTCGAGATACAGAGATTAAGCGCCAAGAGCTAGAAGCTAAGTTGTTGGAGAGTTAAGTCATGGAAAGAGTTGCTTTTTCAAGTTCAAAACTAGTAACCATCGCTGCTGGATTGCTTTGCGCTGGTGGGTTAATGAGTTACTTCCGTGCCGACGAAAACGCCAAGCCATTGGCTTTGAATATCGCGTTAACCTGTGGCGCGATCGCAACAACAACCCAACTACTAACCACCAACCACGAACAACTAGCCAACGAGCAGTTAGGGGAACTGGTAGAGAAACTATCAAAACCCTTGAAGCAACTGGAGGCAGATAGCAAACAGAAAGATTCAGTAATAGCAGAAATACGGCGGATTCACAGGGAAAACGAGGTTCAACTAGAAAAAGCTAGTACCGAATTGGGAGTTGCCAAGGACGCGATCGCGCTGTTAAAAATTCAAATTGCGTCTAAAACCAAGGAATTGGAAGCAAAACTGAGTGAGCGTGATACTCGCGTAGATGACTTTCTAACTAAGTTTAAGCATCAGTTGGCGGAAGATTTGAGCGATCGCGTCCATCGCGTATACAACAAGTTAGCTGAAACAGTTAAATCAAAAATCGGCAGTGATGATTATCAAACTATTCACGGGCAACTACAAAATTTCAGCGATAGCCTAGATAATTTGTACCAAAGCCATTGTGACTTACTGTTGGAAATTCCCGACCTAGAGGGCGATGATATCATCACACTTTCAATTAATATCTACTCCCAGATATGTGATGAAATCTCAGCTTTAAGGGTGCGTTTTCGTAATCTGCTAAATATTCATGAGCGGATGGAGTTAAACAATGCTTTTGAGATTTTGGGCAATATCTCCCGAACTCATACCCCAATCACTAAAGCACAGCAGTTAATTAATCAGTACTCTGATTACCAACGCCAACAACTAGAAAACATTTATGGTAAATCACTAGAAAATGATCAATCGCTGGAAGAGCTAAAAAACCAAGTTCAAGACTTATTGAACCAAATCGAGTCCAAAAATCTGTTGATAGCAGAACTGAAAAAACCATTGAGATGGACTCCAGCGACGCGAGATGACCTAAGGGTAGGTAATGTCATCATCACTTATTTTGAGTCACTGGGAATCATCCTAGACCGCGCTAGTAGTGACTATCAGAAGTGGGATGCTATCTTATCCTTCCACATTGACCGTAACAGCCGCGTTATCCTCCCCAAAGAGTTAAACGAGCATTCGGAGAAGTTACAGCAACTCACCCACACCCTAGCCCCAATTAATTTTAAGTGGGACAGCGAAACAGGCATGATAACAGCGTACCTACTGTTATCAAAAAAGCCACAAAAGACGGTAGACGATGAGGTGATAAATGATGTGTTGCAATTTATTCAGCCTCCAGAGTCACTAATCGAGTTTGTCAAAAATGCCTATCACGTTGGTATGTGGGCAGAGACAGGGGGCGGGAAATCTACCGCCATCTCTAACGTCATTGGTGGCATGATTGAAGAATTGGGGGGAGTGCCAACCATTAGGACTACAATTCCCAAGTTGGATGCTGACACCGCCAAAATCTTTCCTCATGTTGATTGGCTAGGCGTTCCCAATTCAATATTTGGCTTACTGGAAGCGGCCCTAGAAATTCAATACCGCATCCATATAAACGAGCAAGCTTTCTTAAAGGGGGAGGAGATAGGCGAGTTTGACCCGATACTATTTTTCATAGATGAAATAAACCTAATATTTACCAGATGGAAGTCTATAAACGAAGCAGATTTAGAGGATGTGTTAGAACGCTTTGCTGACACATTGTCAGGGGAAAAGCTGGAATACTTCAATCAATTCATGCGAATTGAGCTAGGGAATTATAAGCAGCAGTTTGCTAAGAAATTGTTATTGTTCATTTGGCAGACGGGGCGAAGTCTCAGAGTTAAATCTTTGATTGCTGGTCAAAATCTCCAGCCGGGTAGTTTTGGGATGATGGTTAACGACCTAGCCAACTGCGCCTACATTAGTTTTGGGGACAGCATTAGAAGTTGCCAAAAATATAAAGTTCGAGATATAGACGCTGACTTGGTATCTAAGAACAGCAATCTGTTGCAGAAAGCATTAAAAACCAACCCACAACTAAAATACACGGCGTTATACTGTCCAACCCAAGGAGAAGCATTTTTTGGAACTCTGCCGCCGCCAAATCATTACCAATGGGACAAAGATTTAGTGCGTCCAGAAATGTCCAAAACCGTCCAAAACCCCGTCCAAAACGCGTCCAATGGTGCGTTCAATTGGACAGAAGACAGTAAAGCTGTCCAACTGCGTCCAACTCTGGACACCCCACAGGGTAAAGGATTGGACGTTTTTAAAGATGCGTCCAACCTACCGAAAAAGTTTCAAAATCTCTCATTTGAGGCATACGTCCAACTTTGGACACAGCTACCCAAAAAACCAGATGGAAGTGTTCACAAAACGCTGGCTTATGAGAAAGTTTTTGGCGTCTCTCGTAGTAGCGATCGCAAAGTAGTTTCAGATTTGATTGATTGGTTAGAGAGGAATTTGAGTTGAGGGGTGAGGGGAGTGATGCGATCGCAGCAAATAGTGGTTAGACTAATAAAGCTGCCGCTTTCCTTGGAACGCGACAGCGATGGTGTTAAGTGGTAGTTTGGGGTAACCAAACTCAACAATTATCCTCTTTCTGAAGGAAGATTATATATCTGTCGGATGGAAGATATATATTAAGCAAAATTGTAATAACGAAGACAACAAGGGGAGGCGAAAAACCTTCCCTCTGTTTTTTTTGGTGGAAGTGCGATCGCCACAGCCGGAAGTTGTACCGCAAGTAGAAACGAGTGCAAGGTAAATCCATTCTCTTTGCACTCAAGTTACATACAAATTGTATGTGTAGTCTCAAGACAAAAACCGGACAAGACTGATACACTTAGTTTTAGTCACGATTGCTCGGTTTTGAGCGAGGAGAAAAAATGGAGAACGTAAATTTCCGCGAACTAATTTTAGGATTAGTCGTGGTAATTTCACTTTTAGGTCTAATTGGATTTTCTATTATCGATACGAATAGCCGCCCTGCTTTCCTAGATGTCGCGAAGGTTAGTATAGGCGCATTCATTGGGTATTTAATCCCGAACAACAAATAACCGTCTTGTTAGTCAAAACGGTTATTTGAAAATTTGATTGATTTTTTGAAACTTACCTCTATTTGCTCGCAACAAATAGGGGTTTTTTATTGCTCAAAATTAATGCCTGTAAGGGTTCCAGGCTTTGCATTAATTTCAATTAATGTGCATAAACTAAATATAACAGAGTTATAACATTTATACAACACTTTTAGAACCTTTACAGCACATTTTGCGTATTTTGTCAAGAGTATAAATGCTCTCTTTAGATGGATTGCCTCGAGATTCTTGGCAATTCCCCTCAATCAAGGGATATAGCGATTGTTCATTCTCCGGCATCTAGGAGCGGCAAGAAGGCGGGGTGATGTGGTTGCTGGTGTATTTGGTGACGCAATCTGTAGAGGCGATTCTAAGAGGATTTTTATCATCCATCTACGGGTAACAGACTTTTGAAAGTATAAAAAATGCTACGGGTAACACGCTTTTTAAAACCTTTCTACGGGTAACAGACTTTTGAAAGTATAAAAAATGCTACGGGTAACAGACTTTATAATATCTATATTGGAGAAGTATTCTATCTTTCTGAAATGCCTGTTACCGCAACTGTTTGACGCAATCTCAACTTTGTGGTATAATACGCAGCTTTAAAACTTGGTGGTTTGGTTGCGATCGCACACCGCGTACGCTCACCACATTAAAAATCTGAATGTCACATTCATGTATACGCTTGTCACATGACGTTTGCTGTTTGACAAGTGTCAACCATTGAACGGCAAACTTTCAATTAACGCTTGTCAAGCACTGAACGGCAAACTATCAATTAACGCTTGTCAAACACTGAACGGCAAACTAAAAGCTAATACTTCGCAAAGTTTTAGTTTGCAATTTGGATGCAAGATTGGTGGCGATCGTACACACAGCCAACCAGTTCTATTTAAAGACATAACCAGTTAGCTTAAAATGTAACCAGTTACGCAGATATAACGAGTTACGCAGATTTGCAATTACCAAATTCGAGCAAGCAATTCTGTGTGCTAAAAAATACATAGAAATACGCAGAGATAAAACGGGAAAAATCCCTCAAAATCCAATCCAGTTCTATTCTCAATAACTAGTTCTTATTGCAATATAACTAGTTAGATAAGCTTAAGCTGGAAGCCTTACCACACAAGCATTTCAGGATGCGGGATTTCAACTAGTTCGATTAAGCCAGCAACTCGTTCTAAATTAGATATAACCAGTTCGTCTGTTAATAAATATAAACAGACGAACTGGTTATATCTAATTTAGAACGAGTTGCTGGCTTAATCG
>JANBVI010000095.1 GCA_024239075.1 Fischerella sp. CENA71
AGAGCCTTTTGGTCTATCTTGCCATTTGCCATCAATGGGAAAGCGTCAAGCAGCACAAATCTACTGGGTACCATGTACTCTGGAAGCTTATTTGCTAAATACACATTCAGTAGCCGAATCCGCTGATGTGCTAACTCGCCTTCATGAACATCATCCACACTCTTCACGTAAGCAATAAGGCGCTTATCACCTGTTATGTCTTCACGACACAACACCACAGCTTGGCGAACCAATTCATGTTCGCTTAGTACAGACTCAATCTCTCCTAATTCAACACGATATCCACGCAACTTGACCTGATTATCACTGCGACCGATAAACTCAATATTTCCATCCGGTAAAAAGAGAGCTAAATCACCTGTCTTATAAAGGCGAGAACCCTCTTGAGTGCTAAATGGATCTGGTAAAAATTTTTCTGCTGTCAAATCAGGGCGATTTAAGTATCCACGAGCAACACTCGCCCCACCAATGTATAACTCTCCAACGACACCAACTGGAACAGGCTGTTGATGATGATCAAGGATATAAATCTTTGTGTTTGCAATTGGTCGACCAAGAGGAACTTTATCTAAACAAGTCTGCTGTTGACAATCCCAGTGGGTAACACTGATTGATGTCTCTGTTGGCCCATAGGCATGATAAAGCTTAGCCTTGAGCTTCTGGAAAAACTTGTTCTTTAACTCCACCGATAGTGCTTCACCACCACAAATCACCTGTTTGAGATGACTCAAGTCCTCCAAATTTGGGTACTCCAGAAATGTGTCCAGTAATGAAGGTACAAAGTGAACTACTGAAACATGCTCTTTAACAATCACATCAACCAAATATGCTGCATCTTTATGTCTCTCAGGTAGAGCGATTACCAATTGCCCTCCAGCCAGCAGCGGAAAAAGCATTTCCCATACTGAAATATCGAAACCAATTGATGCTACTTGTAATAAACTATCTTCAGCGGTAATGGGATAAGCTTCTAAAGTCCATAGCAAGCGATTTGTTAATCCTAAGTGTGTACACATCACACCTTTTGGTTTCCCAGTAGAACCAGATGTATAGGTAAGGTAAGCCAAGTGATTTAATGAACTCACACGCTCAGGATTTTCTGAACTTTGTGTTGCAATTGTCTTCCAATCAGCATCTAAGGAGACAAGATGTCCTTGATAATAGGAATATTTGCCCTTCAATGCTGCATGAGTCAGCAGTATCGGAGCATGAGTATCATTGAGTATCCAGCTACAACGTTCATCAGGATATATAGGATCAATAGGGACATAAACTCCTCCTATCTTAAAAATACCAAGCATCCCAATGACAAGATCTAAAGAACGTTGCACGCTAATAGCTACTGGAGTTTCGGGGCGAACTCCCAGGTTCATTAGATGGTGCGCTAGTTGATTAGCCCTTTCATTAAGTTTTTGGTAAGTCAATTGCTGCCCATCATATTTTACTGCAACTGCATTCGGCGTCCGTTTAACTTGTTCTTCAAATAGTTG